>NZ_CP058394.1:0-1664567 GCF_049262675.1 Gardnerella sp. DNF00747
ATAAAAATAAAATAGTAACTGATAATACAGTTTTGCCTGTTGATAATATTTCAGTTTCATCATCTAATAATTTGTCATCGGTTACAGCAAATAATTCATCTCCTGTACAACCAGATTTTGATCATGCAACTGGAATATCTACTCTTCAACAAACTGATATTTCTACTGAACAGGCTGCACAGCAAAAAATGCCTGTCTCTGTTCAACGCGATGCAATTACACATTTAAATACGTGCGCAACTTTTGATACTTTTGTGCCTGGCGATTCAAATCGTTTTGCAAGAACTGTAGCTTTGGCAGTCGCAGAGGGTTCCGGCAGAGATTTTAATCCTTTATGTATTTATGGTGGCTCCGGTCTTGGCAAAACTCACTTGCTTAATGCAATTGGCAATTATGCTTTAGTAAAAGATTCTTCACTTAAAGTGCGTTATGTAACAAGTGAGGAATTCACTAATGAATTTATTGAAGCTCTTCAAACACCAAATCAAAGTCAAGGTCAAATCGCTGATTTTAATAGGCGATATCGTGAAGTAGATGTTCTTCTTATTGACGATATTCAGTTCCTTGGTGGAAAAGAAGCAACACTTGAACAATTCTTCCATACTTTTAATTCTTTATATCAAGCAAATAAGCGAATAGTTATAGCTTCAGATGTTGCGCCAAAAAATCTTAAGGGATTTGAAGCACGCTTAATTTCCAGATTTGAATCAGGTCTTACGGTTGATATTAAACCGCCAGATTTGGAGACGCGTATTGCAATTCTGAGAATGATGGCATCAATGAATCACTGTAATGTTCCAAGTGACGTACTTGATTTAATTGCTGAACGTTTTACAGAAAATATTCGTGAACTTGAAGGTGCATTGACACGCGTTACTGCTGTAGCATCTTTAAGTAATCAGCCTGTTAGTAAAGCTTTAGCTGAACAAGCATTACAAGATTTCTTTGCTACAGATATTGAAGTAAGGCCAACTGACATCATTAGTCAAGTAGCTCAGTATTTCCACATGACTTTTGATGAACTTGTTGGTCGTCAGCGCACAAAGAATGTTGCACTCGCTCGTCAAATTGCAATGTATCTTGCAAGAGAAATGACAAGCATGAGTTTGGTTGATATTGGCGAAGTTTTTGGCGGTAGGGATCATACTACAGTTATGCATGCTTATACTCGAGTAAGTGGCGAGATGCAAGAAAAGCAAGAAATTTATAACTACGTTATGGAATTAACTGTTCGTTTAAAACAAAATCCTGTTGAGCGTAGAAATTAAACTTATTTTCCACATATTCATGAATAAATGTTTAAAAGTTTATAAAAAGTTATCCACATACTTAATAACAAATGTGGGTAAAAGCTGAGCATAACTCGTGGAAAACGCCGCGTAAAAATGTTATTAAGTTGTTTATAAGGCATTTAAAAATGTGGAAACTCTAAAAAATAGAAAAAGTTGTGGATAAGTTCCCCACTTATACACATTGTTGTTCTTGTGTTATCCACATCTTTTAATTGTTAATAAGTCTTTTTAAAAGCGGTTTTTAAGCACTTTTCCACATATACACAGTCTTTATTACTACTTTTATTTACTACTTAGTTAATAAGAAAAATAACAATTGCAAAAGCAATGCAAACATTGAAAAATATTTTTTGTAGACACCCTCATACTGTAGAATAAATGCAGACTTTACAGAAAAGAGGAAGCATGAAAGTAGAAGTCAACTCTGCATCATTTGCTGATGCTGTAGCTTGGACTACACGCGTAATTGACTCACGCCCTGCAAACCCTATTCTTGCAGGCTTAAAAATTGAAGCAGCAAATGGCACATTGCAGCTTTCTGCATTCAACTATCAAATTTCTAGCTGCCATCACATTGAAGCTGGTGTTGACGAAGAGGGAAGCATACTTATTCTAGGCAAATTGATGGCAGATATTACTAAGTCTCTTCCTGCAGAAAAAACTTATCTAAAATCTGAAAATAATACTTTGACTATTACTTCCGGAAAATCAACATTTACTCTACAACTTATGCCTCTTGGAGAGTATCCTGACTTGCCTGAACTGCCTCATAAATTAGGTCAGGTTGATGCACCAACATTTATTCAAGCTGTAAATCAAGCATCTGTTTCTACATCTAGAGAAGAAAATAGACCGGTTCTAACTGGAATTAGGATCCAATTTGAAGATGACACCGTTACTATGACTTCTACTGATAGATTCCGTCTATCTAGATCTACTTTTAAGTGGACACCAGAACATAATGACATTCATTCGACCACTCTTACTCGTGGGTCATTACTAAGAGATATTGCTCATTCTCTCGACGATCATCAAAATGTTATTATCCATTTTAATGAGGAAGATAAGTCACTTTTAGGTTTTGAAAATTCCGGTCGTACAAGTACTTCACAAATAATTGATGGAGAATTCCCTTCTGTAGATCGACTATTCGTAGATGAATATCCTATTCACGCAATTATTAATAAACAATTATTGATAAATGCAATTAAGCGAGTATCTTTAGTCGCCGAAAGAAATGCTCCTATTCGAATGATTTTTTCAAATCAGGAGTTAACTTTGAGTGCTGGTACTGCTGACGAATCACAAGCAAAAGAAGTACTTGATATCGATATGGATGGAGAAGACATAACTGTTGCCTTTAATCCGAACTACTTACTTGAAGGGTTAGGAGCTATTCCAGAGCCATTTGTGCATATGAAAATGGCAACAGCTGTAAAACCTGTTGAATTTAATGGTCAGCAGGAATCAGATGGTGATGAATCAACAGATTATCGCTATTTGCTTGTTCCTATGCGTTTTAATAATTAATATTGTTGCGATATTGCATTGTATTTTAGATTATTTTTTGATGTACAATGTAATATCGCATTTTTCTTTTAAAACTATTAAGAAAGGGTAATTAAGCAATGTATATTTCGCGAATTGCCCTTGATACATTTCGTTCTTGGAACCATATAATTTGTGATTTCAACCCTGGAATAAATGTTATATATGGCAATAATGGTTTAGGAAAAACCAATATTGTAGAAGCATTAGAAGTTACTGGTACTGGAATAAGTCACAGAACATCTTCAACATTGCCTCTTATTAAAAAAGGCTATGAAAAATCAATAATAAGAATAAATACCATTAATAATGATATAAATTATAAAAAAGATGAAACAAATACTGGCTTAAGTAATATTGCATCTTTAGAAAGTAATTTAAATCAAACAACTTATGAAATAGATCTTTATGTAAAAGGTTCTAATAGAGCACATATAAATTCTGGTAAAGCATTATATGTTAAAGACATTGTTGGATTATTGCCAATAGTTTCTTTTACTCCAAGAGACCAATTTCTTATAATTGGTGATCCTAATGTTAGACGTACTTTTATCGATCAAGCTGGATCTTTGTTAATACCAAATTATGTGCAATTATTGCAAGAATTTAAACATATTTCTAAACAGCGTGCTGCATTACTAAAAAATATTAGAGATTTTTCATACAAAAATCAGACAGTTTCATTATCCGGATTAGAAATTTGGACTGGTAAATTTATTGAAAGTGGTATTAACTTAACAAAAGCACGCCAAGAAACTGTGCAAATTATTAATAAATATTTCAAAAATATAATTAAATCTTTTACTAATGAAGAAAATACGGAAATAATATATGTTCCTTCTTTTGAAGAAGTATTATTTGAAAAAAAGAGTGATGAAAATATTGAAGATAAAAACGAGCTTTTTTCTAAAATAAGTGAGCATTTTCAACGTATTTATGATGGAGAGCTAGCTAGAGGATGCAATCTTATTGGCCCTCATCGTGATGATATTGACTTTGCTATTAATAATATTTCTGCTAAAGATTTTGCTTCGAATGGTGAATCTTGGACAATTGCAATAGCTTCAAAAATGGCATTATGCAAGGCATTAGAAGAAAAAAATAATGATAAACCTATTGTTATTCTTGATGATGTATTTGCACAACTTGATGAAAACAGGCGTATAAGAATATTAAATTTTGCACTTAATCAAGGTCAAGTTTTTATTACTACTTCTTCTCTTAGCGACATTCCTAATAAAGAATATATTAAAAAAACAAATCTTATAAATATTGGAAAACTATTAGAAAAAAATAATGAAATTAATAATTTCAGTGAAGAGCATAATAATATTTTGCTTGATGTAATAGAACAAAGAAAAAATAAGCAGGAGAAAAAATAATGATTCCTGTTAATATTCTTTTAAAAATTGATACTCGAAAATTACCTGCAATTATTTTTGATCCTATTAATAGAAAAGCTGAACGCGAAAATAATCGTGAAAAAAATGCAGAACAAGCTTGGGAAAATTTTGGAAAACCTGGTAGAGATCCTAAATCATTCTGTGGTATTTTAAAAAATTTTGCTTCTGAAAGTAATTGGAATAGTCAACTTTCTATAGCAAAATTACGTTCTTCTTGGCATAAAGTAGTAGGGGAAAGTATTGCAAAACATTGTGAAATAAGTCAAGTTGTAAATGGCGTGCTTATTGTTCGTGCTCAATCAACAGTTTGGGCAACTCAACTTTCTTATTTAATTCCACAATTAAAAGAAAAAATTAATAATAACCTTGAAAATATTGAAATAAAAGAAATTAAAGTTATTGGTCCAACAACGAGTGGATTAGGATTTTTAAGAAATAAATTTTAATAATATTATTATATTTTTTAAAAATAGTAAAAATGCCTATTTCTGAAGAGAGGTCATAGTATGTGTGTAGAATGTCATGTATTATGGCTAAAACGCTAGAATCCCCTTTTATGTGCTTTCTGGCATATGTTGGCTCTATAAATGCCTTTTAATATGAGGCAATTTGTGAAGGGACCTAAAGTGGCAAACACGGAAGATAATTCGATGGATAATGCCGTCGAAGAGCATAAACTCGATGATGCTCAACTCGATGATTCACTTGCTCCTGAACATTATGATGCGAGTGACCTTCGTGTTCTAGAAGGATTAGAGGCAGTTCGTATTAGACCAGGTATGTATATTGGTTCTACTGGTCCTCGTGGATTGCATCATTTGGTTTATGAGATTGTTGATAATTCTGTTGATGAAGCTTTGGCAGGATATGCTTCGCATATTGAAGTAACAATTTTGCCTGATAATGCTATTCGTGTTGTCGATGATGGTCGAGGTATTCCAGTAGATGAAGTGCCAGGCGAAGGTGTTTCTGGTGTTGAAACAGTTATGACTAAGCTTCACGCTGGCGGTAAGTTTGGTGGCGGCGGTTATGCTGTTTCTGGTGGTTTACATGGTGTAGGTATTTCTGTTGTTAATGCACTTTCTACTCGTGTAGAAATTGAAGTTCGTCGTCAAGGATTCCACTGGACTCAAACTTATGTTGATCAGCATCCAACTGCTCCTTTGGCAAAAGGTGAGCCAATGGCAGAAGGAGAATCTACTGGAACTTCTGTGACTTTCTGGCCAGACGGAACAATTTTTGAAACAACAGTTTATGATTTTGAAACCTTGCGTTCTCGCTTCCAGCAGATGGCTTTCTTAAATAAGGGTTTGAAGATTTCTTTAACTGATTTACGTAAGCCAGATGAAGCTGGAGATGAAGTTGCAGGTGATTCTGAATCTTCTAGTGAAGAAAAGCATAGAAGCGTAAGCTACCAGTATGAGCATGGTATTAAAGACTATGTTGATTACTTAGTTAAATCTCGAAAAGCTGTTCCAGTAGAGCCAGATGTTATTGACTTTGAGGCTGAAGATCTTGAAATTGGTATTTCTGCGGAAATTGCTATGCAATGGACTGTTGCTTATTCTGAAGCAGTTCACACTTTTGCTAATACTATTTCGACTACTGAAGGCGGTACTCACGAAGAAGGATTCCGTGCAGCGCTTACTACTTTAGTTAATCGTTATGCTCGCGAAAAGAATATTTTGAAAGAGAAAGATACTAATCTTTCTGGTGATGACGTTCGCGAAGGCTTAACAGCAGTTGTTTCAGTAAAGCTTACAACTCCACAGTTTGAAGGTCAGACTAAAACAAAGCTTGGCAATTCTGAAGCTAAGACTTTTGTGCAAAGAGTCATGACTGAAAAGCTTGGAGATTGGTTTGATGCTCATCCAAATGAAGCAAAAAATATTATTCAAAAAGCTATAGAAGCTTCTCGTGCTCGACTTGCTGCTAAAAAAGCTCGCGAAAATACTCGTCGCAAGTCTATTTTTGAAACTGCTGGAATGCCAGATAAGTTGAAGGATTGCCAGTCAAGTAATCCTGAAGAATGTGAATTATTCATAGTCGAGGGTGATTCTGCAGGTGGCTCAGCAATTCAAGGTCGCGATCCTATTACGCAAGCAATTTTGCCTTTGCGTGGTAAGATTTTGAATACTGAACGCGCTTCAATCGACAGAATGATGAAGTCTGAAACTATTGAATCCTTAATTACTGCTGTTGGTGGTGGTTATGGAGAAGACTTCGATTTAAGCAAGGTTCGATATCACAAAGTCATTATTATGGCTGATGCTGATGTCGACGGTGCTCATATTGCTACTTTGAATTTGACATTATTTTTCCGCTATATGCGTCCTATGATTACTGCAGGATACGTTTATGTTGCTATGCCACCTTTGTACCGTTTGAAGTGGAGCAAGGGAGCACATGATTTTGTTTATACGGATGCTGAGCGAGACAGAGTTTTGGCAGAAGGTAAAGCTGCTGGTCGTCAACTTCCTAAAGGTGAAGGTATTCAGCGATACAAGGGCTTGGGTGAAATGAGTTATCAGGAGTTGTGGGAAACAACAATGGATCCTGAGCATCGTATTTTGAAGCAAATTCATATTGAAGATGCTGCTCGAGCTGATGAAACATTCTCCATGCTTATGGGCGATGAAGTAGAGCCTCGTAGACTCTTTATTCAAAGAAATGCTCATGATGCAAGGTTTATTGACGCTTAAAAGTATTAATTTATTCGAAAAGATAAAAAGAAAAAACTTTAATTTTTATAAGATTAAGAAGGAATTGAAGTGGTAGACGAAATAAATTCCGCTCGTGATGGTGCTGAGCGAGATCAGCTTCCAGATGGTTCTATGGAACCACAGAGCCCTCAGGAAGCAGATAATACTGATTATGGCTTAATGAAGGGTGCTCGCGTAAAGAACATGGATTTGCAGCAGGAAATGCGCGAATCTTATTTAGCTTACGCATTATCTGTTATTGTTGAGCGTGCTTTACCAGATGTTCGTGATGGTTTAAAACCTGTTCACCGTCGTGTTATTTATGCAATGTATGATGGAGGATACAGGCCTGATCGCGGATATAACAAGTGTTCTCGCGTTGTCGGTGATGTTATGGGTAAGTATCACCCTCATGGTGATTCTGCTATCTATGACACTTTAGTGCGTATGGCTCAGTCTTGGTCAATGCGCTATATGCTTGTTGATGGTCAAGGAAACTTTGGTTCTCCTGGTGATGATCCTGCAGCAGCAATGCGTTATACGGAATGTCGTATGGCACCGTTGGCTATGGAAATGGTACGAGATATCGATAAAGATACCGTTGATTTCCTGCCAAATTATGATGGTAAAACTCAAGAGCCTACGGTTTTGCCAGCTCGTTTCCCGAATCTTTTAGTTAATGGTTCTGCTGGTATTGCTGTTGGTATGGCAACCAATATTCCACCTCATAATATGCGTGAAGTGGCTGATGGTGTGCACTGGGCGTTGGATCATCCTGATGCAAGCAAAGAAGAACTTCTTGAAGCTTTAATTCAGCGAATTAAAGGACCTGATTTCCCTACTGGAGCAACAATCTTAGGTCACAAGGGAATTGAGCAAGCGTACCGCACAGGTCGCGGCTTAATTACAATGCGAGCAGTAGTTAATACTGAGGAAATTAAGGGACGCATGTGCTTGGTTGTTACCGAGCTTCCATACCAAGTTAATCCTGATCGCTTAGCTGCTTCTATTCGTGAAGCTGTACGAGATGGCAAAATTCAAGGTATTGCAGATATGCGCGACGAAACGTCTGGTCGTACTGGTCAGCGTTTGGTTCTTGTTCTTAAGCGTGATGCTGTTCCAAAAGTTGTTTTAAATAATTTGTATAAGCATTCGCAATTGCAGCAAACTTTCGGCGCAAATATGCTTGCTTTGGTTGATGGCGTTCCTAGAACTTTGAGTTTGGATGCGTTTATTCGTCATTGGGTAACTCATCAGCTTGAAGTAATTGATAGGCGTACACGTTACTTAAAGCGTGAAGCTGAAGAGCGAGATCATATTTTGCAAGGCTATTTGAAAGCTTTGGATATGATTGATGAAGTTGTGGCTTTAATTCGTTCATCTAAAGATGTTGAAACTGCTCGTACTGGTTTAATGAATTTGCTTGATGTTGATGAAGTTCAAGCGGATGCCATTCTTGCAATGCAACTTCGTAGACTTGCAGCTTTGGAACGTCAGAAGATTCTCGACGAGCATGAAGATTTGATGATTAAAATTGCTGATTACAACGATATTTTGGCAAGCCCAGAACGTCAGCGCAAAATTGTTGGCGATGAACTTGATGAAATTGTTGCAAAATATGGTGATGATCGCAGAACTAAGATTCTTCCATTCTCTGGTGAAATGAATGTTGAAGATCTTATTGCTGAAGAAAACGTTGTTGTAACAGTAACTCGCGCAGGTTATATTAAGCGTACTAAGGCAGACGAGTATCGTGCTCAACACCGCGGTGGTAAAGGCATTAAGGGTGCAAAGCTTCGTGAAGATGATGTAGTTGATCACTTCTTCTTAACTTCTACACACAATTGGTTGCTCTTCTTTACTAATCGTGGTCGAGTTTATCGTCTGAAAGCCTACGAACTTCCAGAAGGATCTCGCGATTCTAAAGGTCAGCATGTTGCTAATTTGTTGCAATTTACTCCTGGAGAAACAATTCAAGCAGTGTTATCAATTCCAAATTATGATGTTGCTAAATACTTGGTATTGGCAACTCGTTCCGGGAAAGTTAAGAAAACTGCATTGCAAGAGTATGATTCTCCACGTCAAGGCGGTTTGATTGCTGTACGTTTGATGGCAAATGAAGAAACAGGTGAACCTGTCGACGAGCTTATTGGTGCAGCTTTGTGCAATTCAGAAGATGACATTATTCTTGTTTCTAAGCTTGGAATGAGTTTGAAGTTTAGAGCAGATGATGAACAACTTCGACCAATGGGTCGTCAGACTGCCGGCGTTCAGGGTATGAGATTCCGTGAAGGTGACGAATTACTCGATATGGACGTTGTTGCGGCAGAAACTAGTAAAGATCTTCTTGTTGTTACTAATGAAGGTTTTGCTAAGCGAACTGCTATTGAAGAGTATCGTTTGCAAGGAAGAAACGGCTACGGTGTTAAAGCTGTTCAACTTGCAGAGGGTCGTGGTTCATTAGTTGGAGCTTTGATTGTTGAAGAAACAGATCAAGTAATGGCAATTATGAAGTCCGGTAAGGTAATTCGTTCTGACATTAATGAAGTGAAGCGCACTGGTAGAACAACTCAAGGCGTAACCTTAGCTAAGCCGGATAAAGGCGATGAAATTATTTCTATTGCCCGTAATGAAGAAACGGATGACGAAGAAAATCAATTAGAAGAAAAAGAAGCTACTTCAGAAAATGAGGAAGCTTAAGAAACTTCTTATGTGGAATAATATTATTAATATTATTCCACAAAAATTTGAGAGTACTAATAAAAACTGTTCTAGTCTGTTTTTATTGGTACTCTCATTGGTATAATGACACTGATTATAGGCAAATTAATAAGAGAAGGAACACTGAGATGAGCGAAAATTTTGAGCCATCGCAAAATCCGATGAATATGAATGAGGAATCTGCAAGATTTTTGTCTAATGACACAGAATTATCTGCAGAAAAAATGGTTCCTTCTAAGGAAGTTAATTATTCAAGTGAAGAAAATAATTTTGATGAAATATCTGGTAATTCTTCTTTAGGAAATATTGTTAAAAATTCATCATCTTCTGGACGTGTTAGTGGTAGTTCCAATACGTATCGTCGTACAATTGGTGGTGCTGCTTCATCTATTTCCAATAAATCAAATGCAACAAAATCAGGACGTGTTCCGCGTGCTCGTCGTATGAGTCTTTCTTTAGTAAGAGTAGATGCATGGTCTGTAGCAAAAGTAACATTCCTTTTAAGCGTTGCAGGAGGAATTATTCAAGTTATTGCTGCAGGTTTAGTGTGGTTGTTCTTGAATATGATTGGTGTATTTGATCAAGTAACGCAGATTGTTTCTTCTACTGGTTTGGATAGTAACGGTTTTAATCTTGCAGATGTGTTCTCACTCCCAACAGTATTAAGTACTGTGACTATTTTTTCAATTGTAGAAATAATTATAATAACCGTATTATCTGCAATAATTGCTCTTCTATATAACGTTGTTGGTTCATTAGTTGGAGGAATTCACATTACTTTAGGTGACGACTGATAGTGTGAATAATTTAGCTTTGGATAATAAAATTCCCACTGTTTACTACGAAGCAGTGGGAATTTTTTATAAGAAAAATAAGAAATTAACGTTTTACTAGTTCGTCACGAATATCTTGTAACAGTTGAATAGTTTTTTCTTCACGCTCTTTTCTTTTTTCTTCTTCAGTTTTTTCATGTTCAATTTGCAACAAATCTGCACCAATTTCACGCAATTTATTAATAGGTAAAACAATGCAGAAATAAACTGCTGTAGCAACAATAAGGAAATTCAATAATGCTCCAATTACTGCGCCAAAAGAAATTGTTGCACCATTCATACTAATAGTTAGAACACCATTAAGTTCTGGCTTTCCACAAATCATTGCAATAAGAGGATTAATAATATAATTAACTATCGTTGTTACTACTGCAGTTACTGCACTACCCATAACAACACCGACAGCCATGTCGATTACGCTGCCTCGTAAAATAAATTTTTTAAATCCTTTTATCATTAGTATTTTCTTCCTTTTATATATTATTGAATATTAGATTGTGAGTTAGAATCTAATATTTGTTCTTCGTAAGTAGATTTGTCATTATTTCTGTTGTCAATATATAAATTATGTCGCTGGAACGAGCGCAAAATTGTAACAGAAAGTAGTGGATATATAATTGCTGCAGCTAATACATCCGTAGGGAAATGAGCAGCGACAATAATACGTGAAACAGCAACTATAACAACAAGAATTGCGCTAAAAAGTAATCCAAATTGAATTGATGATGGTTTATTGATGTAAAGAATCAACATTGCCATAACGCAAACTGCTACAGCTGCTGAAGTGTGTCCACTTGGGAAACTTGGATCAGTTGGTAATTTAATATTCAAACCAATGTACGGACGCGGACGATTTACAGCAAATTTAACTGCAAAAATGTAAATCATAGGAAGAAGCGAAATTAAAAGTTGAATTATTGTCATCTTCCAATTTTTATTTATAAATAATGAAAGCACTGCTAATAAAACAAGTATTGCTATGCAACCCTTAGTTGAAAAAACTAAAGCTAATATTTTTGAAATACTGAGAATTACAGAGGGAACACTCTTGTGGAACCAGGAGACTATGGATGATTCATAAGTGCGCTCTTTACTCGTAACTAATAGTGCTTTTCCTAAGAACGGAATAACAACTGCGAGTAATAGTGTAAAAATAGTAGCGGAATTTCTAGTGAAAACCGATAATCCGCTGTGATTACTGTTATTTTTCTGCATCATACTTGTTAAGATTACACGCACAATGATGTAAATGCACGTTGGAGAGTACGAAATAATATGTATAAAAAAGAAAATATATTAGAAGAAAAGCGTGTGGTAGTTGAACACCGTACCCGGTGACGAGTACTATGATGAACAGATAGAAAGGGTTTACCATGAGCGTGTTTGACCGATTTGAGAAGAGCGTGGAAGGTGCAATGAACAGCGTCTTCGCAAAATTCGGCTCCAAAGATTTGCAGCCAGTCGATTTTTCGAGTGCTTTGGAACGTGAAATTGACGCTGAAGCCATGCCTATTGGCAGAGATCACACAGTTGCTCCAAATGAGTACCGTTTTAAGCTGAGTACGCCTGATTTTGATCATATTGAACAATGGGGTAGTGAAGCATTAGCTAATGAGCTTGCAGATAATCTTACTCAATATGCTAAGAGTCAGCATTATGCTTTCGTAGGACCTGTAGTTGTTATTTTTGAAGAGGATTTGGAATTAACTAAAGGTAATTTCCATTTGACATCTGAATCTGTTCAGGGTAATGCTGTTCCTGTTACTACTGAGGATCAATCGCAGAATCACCCGATGCTTGAAATTAATGGTAACCAGTACTTGCTTACAAAGGATCGTACTATTTTAGGACGTGGGTCTGGTTGCGATATTGTAATAGATGATCCAGGTATTTCTCGTCATCATCTTGGTATTGATATAACTCCTGACGGTGTTATTGCTCGTGATCTTGGATCTACGAATGGTACATATGTAGAAGGTCATCAGGTTCCTGCAGCAACATTGGTTGATGGCAACACTATTACTATTGGTCGTACGCGTATTCTTTATTGGGCATCGTCTCAAGACCAGGAGTAATAAGTATTTCCGAGCTAGGAGACGATAACGCGCATGATGTTTACTGAATTAACGTTTGCAATACTTAAGTATGGCTTTTTAGTCTTACTTTGGATTTTTGTATGGTGCGCTATCCGTTCGCTTCGCTGCGATATTGAAGTATTTAGTCCTAAAAAATCTCGTTTTTGGAAGAAAAGTTCTCGTCGTAATTCTCGTGAAGCAAAGTTTTCACAAGTTATGCAAGTGCGTGAGACGCCAGTATTTGCCAAAGCAGAAAATCAAGAAAATACATCCGGTTCTCCAACTTTGTTAGTTGTTATTGATGGACCTTTGGCAGGATCTTCATTCCCATTGAACGCTGCTGGTGTGACTCTTGGTCGTGCTGCTTCTAATACAGTCGTATTAAATGATGAATTTGTATCTTCACACCATGCTCGTGTTTATTTTAATCAATCAGTTAATTCTTGGGTTCTTGAAGATTTAGGCAGCACAAATGGAACCATGATTGGTCATAATCGTGTTACTGAGCCTGTTATATTAGCTCCGCGTACTTCTGTGCGAATCGGCGCAACAATGTTTGAATTGAGGTAACAAATGAAACAAATCAATTCAAATAACGAAGAAGAAATTCAGACCGCAGTTACTGGGCAAATAGAAAAAATATCATCTATAACAGATAAAAATGATATTAAAGAAAATCGCGCAAATTCTGTAGAAAAAATACTTTTTATGTATGCTACGGCTGTCAGTGATGTTGGAACTGTTCGTAGTAATAATCAAGATTCTGCATTTGCTGGTGAACATTTAGCTGCAATTTGCGACGGAATGGGTGGTCATGCTGGAGGAGATACAGCTTCTACTATAGCGATTCGTTCTCTTGCACATATTGAACAAGATTCAAGACCGCATGATGTTAAAACTGTTTCTTCAATGATGGAAACATCGATTATGGCTGCTCATGATGCGATTGTTGGTAAAGCTAAGCGTGAGCGCCGTCTTGCTGGAATGGGAACGACAGTTACTGCAGTAACTCTTGTAAGAGGATACTGGGTTCTGGCTCATTTAGGTGATTCTAGAGCGTATCTACTAAGAGATAATCATCTTATGCGCATGACTACTGATCATAGTTATGTTCAGCATTTGATTGATACAGGTCATATTACGCCTGAAGAAGCGCGAAATCATCCTCAACGAAATGTTGTTATGCGAGTACTAGGTGATTTTGATATAGATCCTCGTCCTGATATTGCTTTGCGTTCAGCTCATCCTTCTGATCGTTGGCTTCTTTGCTCTGATGGATTGTGTGGAGTTCTTGAAGATTCAACTATTCAAGATGTGATGAGTAGTATTTCTAATCAAGAAGAATGCGCTCAAAAATTAGTATCTATGGCACTTCGTGCTGGTAGTACAGATAATGTTACAGCCGTTATTGCAGATGCAACGCTTGCACTTGATGCTGATGCATTTGATCTTCCGCATCAAACTCCACTTATTGGAGGAGCTGCAAGTAAGGATCTCGAGTCAATTGCAGATATCGTAAATAAAGCAGTAGCTTCAGCACCGGCATTGCGCGAAGATAAGAATTCACCAGCTCAAAGAGCAGCCGCGCTAGCTCAAGATGATGATAATTCTAAAAATCCAGATGAAGGAACAATATCTATTACAAGAATTGTGCAACCTTCACACATTCGTGAAGAAGTTGGAGAATTACATACACCTGACACTAATGAGATTCCTATAGTCAAAAAAAAGAATGGTAAAGTTTCAACAGATCCTCATGATCCAGATGTTGCTCGTGCTGTTAAACATGAGCAGGATGAGGCACATCGTGCTCATTCCTTGAGGCGTAGATGGACTCGCATAGGCATATCTTTGGGAATATTACTAGTATTATTTGTTATTTCTGGAGTAGGCTACGGAGTATATGCGTGGACTCAAACGCAATATTATATTGGAAAAGACAGTAACAAAGTTGTTATTTATCAAGGAGTGCCAACAAATATTTTTGGTATTGCATTATCTCACAAAGTGGAATCTACTGACATCCCTGTTAATAAACTAGATAAATCTTGGCAGGATCAATTAAAAGAAGGTATTAGTTTTGGCAGCTTAGTTGAGGCTCGTGGTCATGCTTCGTTAATTCGTCGAGAAATGCGTGCGCGAGAACAAGAAAAACTTAATGAACAGAATCAAAAGAAATTAGAAAATAAAATAAATAAAAATAAAGATAACGCGAAGCAAGGGGGTAAAACCTCATGAATATGATTGCTACGCGTATCAGACAGATAGCATTGTTGCTTTTTGCAACATTGCTTTCTGGCATGGCATTTTTACAGATGTTTTTCCGTATTGACGGTTATATTTCTGCTAATTATGCAGCAATGTTGATTCTCGTTATGGCACTGTTTTTCGTATTTTGGGGTGTTCTTCTTGTTAAACAGCCATATGCAAGTCAAGCTATTTTACCTTGTATTATGCTTTTAACTGCAATTGGAACAGTTCTTATAGCTAGAATCGATAGGCAAAATAATACAAATGTTGCAATAAAACAAATGGTGTGGATTTGTGCAGCATTAGTATTATCAATTATTTTCGTTATTCTTTTGAAAGATTATCGCATTTTAAGGCGTTTTTCTTATGTGAATATGGTTATAGGCTTGATTCTTTTGCTTTCACCTATGGTTCCTGGATTAGGTAAAGAAATTGGTGGAGCGAGAATTTGGATAGGTTTTGGAGATCACACAGTGCAACCAGGAGAGTTTGCTAAGCTTTTCCTGTCATTCTTCTTTGCTGCGTACCTGTTTAATCATCGTGATCGACTTGCTGTAGGTGGAAATAAGGTTTTGGGAGTTCACCTTCCTCGATTACAAGACATGGGACCTATTGCTTTAGTATGGGCAGCATCAATGGGTGTGCTTGTTATCCAGCATGATCTTGGAACGTCATTGATGTTCTTCGCAATGTTTGTGTCAATGTTGTATGTGGCAACAGGTCGAAGAGGATGGATTGCTGTTGGGGGTATTGCTTTTGTAGCTGGATGCTTGATGGCAGTAAAGTTATTCGCACATGTGCAATATCGTGTGGATTCGTGGCTTCATCCATTTGATAATGCGGTTTATAATCGTTTCCCTGGTGGCTCAGCGCAAATTGTATCTGGATTGTTTGGTTTGGCTGCTGGAGGAACAACTGGAACAGGTTTAGGACAAGGTCATCCTTCTATAACACCGCTAGCTAATTCTGATTTTATTTATGCTTCTGTTGGTGAAGAGCTTGGTCTTACTGGGCTTCTAGCCGTATTGGTTTTGTATTTAATTATTATTGCATCCGGAATGATTACTGCAATGAAAATTAAAGATGGCTTTGGAAAATTATTAGCTTCAGGGCTTGTTTTTACTATGGCTTTCCAAGTGTTTACTGTTGTTGGTGGAATTACTTTGGTTATTCCATTAACCGGTTTAACTTTGCCGTATATGGCAGCTGGAGGTTCTTCTTTAGTAGCAAATTATTTGCTTGCATCTTTGCTTATTGTTATTTCTCACGCTGCAAATAAACCTGAACCTGCTCCTGTTTCAGATACTTTCCAATACGCTGCCTTAGCAGCGTTGCGCGAGCGTGAATTGCAAGAGCGAGCTAATACGAATACAAATAATAGTGAATATAACAATACAGATTATGAAAATAATATAGATGCTTCTGCTGTTATTTCCTCTTCAGAAAGAGGTGATAACAATGAATAAAAGTCTTAGAGAACTTTTTACTGCAGTATTGGTACTTTTTGTAATACTTGGTATTTCAAGTACAATTATTACTTCTATTAAAGCGAATGCTCTAAATTCTGATCCTCGAAATCGCAGAGCTTTATACCATGAGTTTGGAGCTCCACGTGGAGCAATACTTACATCAGATGGCACAGTTATAGTGAAATCTGAACCATCTAAAGATGCTTTTGTGTATCAACGTCAGTATTCTAACGGATTAGTATATGCTCCAGTTACTGGATATTTTTCTATTAGCCAGCGTGCAGATAGAGGAATTGAAGCTTCTCGTAATAGTTTATTAAGTGGAGAATCAGATGCTCTGTTCTGGCAAAGATTCCGTTCATTATTTACTGGAGCAACTAATCGCGGAGCTTCTATAGAAACATCAATTGATTCACGTTTGCAAAATCTTGCTTACAATCTTCTTAAAGGCAAAGACGCAGCTTTAGTTGCAATTGAGCCAAAAACCGGAAGAATTCGCGCCATGGTAAGCACTCCAAGTTATGATCCGAATGATCTTGCTCTTCACAATATTAATGAAGTAAATAAATCGTATGAGAGAATAACATCAGATGTGTCAAATCCTATGCTGAATCGTGCTGTTTCTGAGCTTTATGCTCCTGGCTCTACGTTCAAAACTGTTGTTGCAGCAGCAGCATTAGAATCTGGAAAATACAAGCCTGATACGAAAATACCTGCTGGTGCGAGCTATGTTTTGCCTGGAACCAAGACGTCTCTTACAAATGTCACTTACCAAGCGAATGGCGTTGATGGAAAAATATCTTTTGAGGATGCTTTAGCATATTCGTCTAATACTGCTTTTGCTCAATTGGGTAATTCTTTAGGATCTGACGTAATTGTAAAGCAGGCAAGAAAGTTTGGATTCTTCGATTCGCTGCCTATTGATGGTTCTGATTCTACTGGATTCCCAATACGATCCGTGAAATCTACTTTTTCTATTAAGCCAACTCCAGATAGACTAGCTCTGGAATCAATAGGTCAAGGTGATGCAAAGGTTACACCTTTGCAAAACGCTATGATTGCGGCAGCTATTGCAAATAATGGAACATTGATGAAGCCTACTCTTGTTGATTGTGTAAGATCTAGCGATTTGTCAGTATTGTCACAAACTAGACCAACCGTTATGAACCAAGTAATGAGTAGTGACAGTGCATCTAAATTAACTTCTATGATGCAGGCTGTTGTTACAAAAGAAAATCCTAATCTTGCTTTACCTAATATTCATGTTGCGGCTAAAACAGGTACTGCACAGATTGGAATGTATAATCAAGCTGCTAATGGTTGGGTTATTGGATTTGCTCCTGCTGAAAATCCTAGAATAGCTATAGCGGTTATAGTACATAACACAAGTACATTTGGTAGTTACGCGGCAGGACCTATTATGCGACAAGTGATGGAGGAGGCGCTTAAACAATGAAACTCGTTGAAGGACAGTTAGTTCATCATCGTTATAGACTTGATCGCCGCCTTGCTCAAGGCGGTATGGGAGAAGTTTGGAAAGGCTTTGATATTCAACTTGGGCGAATTGTTGCCATTAAGGCGTTACGTACAGATACCGTAAACGTTGAAGCAAAATTACGTCGTCTTCGTGCTGAAGCGCATAATTCAGCAAATTTAGCGCATCCTAATATTGCAGCATTATTTGACTATTATGAGCACGATGGTATTGGATTCCTAATTATGGAATATGTGCCAAGTAAATCATTGGCAGATTTGTATCATAAAGAAAAAATAATTGATCCTACCAAGTTACTTCCTATTCTTATCCAAACAGCTCGAGGACTTTTTGTAGCTCATTCTCATGGCGTAATTCATCGCGATGTAAAACCTGCAAATATTATGGTTTCTGATACTGGCAATGTGAAAATCACAGATTTTGGTGTGTCATATTCCAGTGACCAAGAACAGATCACTCAAGATGGCATGGTAGTTGGAACAGCTCAATATATTTCTCCAGAACAAGCACAAGGTGAACAAGCTACTGCACAATCTGATATTTATTCGTTAGGTGTTGTGGCATATGAAGGTTTGTGCGGACATCGTCCATTTACTGGAGCAACGCCGGTAGATATTGCTGCTGCACATGTTAATGATCCTGTACCACCTTTGCCAGAAAATGTTGATTTGCAATTACAACAGTTTATTATGTCTATGCTTGCAAAGAATCCAAAAGATCGTCCAAAAGATGCATTAGTTGTGTCGAAAGTATTATCTCGTATTGAGCGCAGACTGCTAGATCAAGAAACAGCCTTCAACAATACAACAGGAGTACTTTCTACAAATTTGCGACAACGAAGATGTATTAAAAGTATGCCGCAAAACCAAGTAAATATTATTAATATTTTTAATACCAATGATCGCAAGGAGCAGCAATGAATACCACAATGCCCACCTTATTAGCGAATGGTCGATACGAATTAGGGGAGCTTATTGGCCGCGGCGGCATGGCGGAAGTGCGTGTTGCTGTTGATAAGCGCTTAGGTCGTACAGTTGCTGTGAAAATCATGCGTTCTGATTTAGCGAACGATGAGATTTTCCTTTCGCGATTCCGCAGGGAAGCGCATGCCATTGCGCAGATGAACAATCCTAATATTGTGAATATTTATGATTCTGGAGAAGAATCTGTTATAGCAGAAAATGGCTTAGAAGAGCGTTTACCGTATCTTGTAATGGAATACATTAAAGGTAAAACATTACGCGATATTCTAAAAATGAATGGAGCTTTAAGTCAGAGAGACGCTGAACAAGTTATGCTTGGCGTGCTCAATGCTTTAGAGTACTCACACAGAATGGGTATTATTCACCGCGATATTAAGCCTGGAAATATTATGATTTCCGAGCAGGGCATGGTGAAGGTAATGGACTTCGGCATTGCTCGTGCTCTTGACGATTCTGCAACAACTATGACACAGTCTCAAGGTGTTGTTGGAACAGCACAATATTTGTCTCCAGAGCAGGCTCGTGGTGAACAAGTAGATATGCGCTCTGATTTGTATTCTGCAGGGTGTGTGCTGTATGAAATGCTAACTGGACGTCCTCCTTTTATTGGAGATTCAGCTGTTGCCATCGCATATCAGCATGTTTCAGAAGTGGCGACACCTCTTAGCACACTTGTTCCAGGCATGCCTGCTATGTGGGACAAGATTTGTGCTAAAGCAATGGCAAAAGATAGACAAAATAGATATGCCACAGCATCAGAGTTTAAGAATGACATTCTAGCGTTTATGAACGGCGGAGTGCCTGTTGCAGCAGCGTTTAATCCATTGACTGATTTAGCTAATATGAAGGCGCGTAAGCAGGCTGAACAGGATGCTGCAACTATGGCTATGGGCATGACAGATGGTGCTGCAACTCAATCGTTTAATCCTATTACTGGTCAAGTTGAATCTGCAAATATTGCATTTTCTCCTAGCACGCGCGCGTCACAAAGAGCAACAATGCAAGCGCAACGTCGTAAACGAGTAGTAATCGGATCTATAGTTGGAGTATTAGTAACAGTATTAGTTCTTCTGGGTGTGCTGTTTATGCTCAATCGAAGTCGTGCTACTGGAGATGTTGTAGTTCCAACATTTATGGAGACAACAACGCAGGATGCTGCTCGTGAAAAGTTGCGTGCACTTGGTTTGGTTCCAGATATTCGTGAAGATGATCATTCTTCTCAACCTGAGGGAACTTTTACTAAGCAATCACCGCGTGGAGGTGAGCATGTTGCTTCTGGATCCAAGGTGACTGTATGGTTCTCGGTTGGACCACAATCAACTCGCGTGCCAGATGTAAGTGGTAAAACGCAAGAAGCTGCTCGTAAAATGCTTGAGCGTGCTGGGTTTAAGATTGCTAATGTTCGAGTAGAAGATAGTGCAGATATTAAGAAAGATCATGTAACTCGCACAGATCCTGACGCAGATTCGTTTGCTGATAAGGGTACGTTAATTACTTTATATATTGCATCCGGTTTAACTAAAATTCCTGACGGTCTTGTTGGTCAAAGCAAAGACATTGTGGTTAGCCAATTAGAGAATTTTGGTTTTACTACGGATGTAGTTAAGGAAGATTCAGATAATGTGCCTGAAGGTTCTGTAACTCGACTAAATCCGTCGTCTGGTTCCTCTGTTAAACCACACAGCTCTATTACTGTGTATGTTTCTCAAGGTGCTTCGAAAGTTGAAGTTCCTAGTATAGATCTTGGTACTGTTACCTTCAAACAGGCGAAGAAAATACTTGAAGCAAAAGGTTTGAGAGTAGTATCTGATTCAATGGCAAAAGATGACGATATAGTCATGAGCATGTCTGAGGAAGCAGGAAGCAAGGTTGAGAAGGGCAAAGCGATTACATTAGTTACACGTCCAAGCCTTGGTTCTTCATCTGATTCAGACTGATTTAGATTTGTATTAGATTAAGTCTGTAAAAAATAATGTATATGCTGCTTGTTCTACAAGAAAAGTAGAACAAGCAGCATTTTTGTATCTCTAATGTTTGTATCTCTAATAAAATTCGTATATTACTTATAAAAATTGATGCGTGAAAATAGATCTGCATAAATAGACTTATATTAGGTTGCAAAGTATGTGATAAAACGAAAAAATAGCTGTTTAAGATATGTTTGTTTATTTAGACATAGTTTTACAGCAATGCGTTATTTTATGTGTTTCTATAGGCTTTTATTTTATTAATATAAACAAAAGGCGACTGCGCTTCATACGCAATCGCCTTAAATGTTTTTATTTTGTAAGTTTTAAAGCAATCGTAAGAATATTTAAAACTTACTACTTAACCCGTTATCATACAGTTGTTGAGTAATTAGACATCTGCTGAAGGAATGGAATTGTAGATGCGCCCCAAGGGAAAATCCACTGGAATAATGCTAATACAATGAAGAAATAAATCAGAATCGAAAGAATCCAACGAATCGCTGTAATACCTGGTTGTATGCGCAAAAGACCGCCAAAAATGCTTGCATCAGGCTTTTTCTTTAATCCAGAATGAATAGCGCGAAGTTCTGGCCATTGCCAAGCAATTGCTCCTGCTACGAAAATCATCATATACACTAATAAAACAACCACCATAACTGGCACTAGTGAAGAAAGACGAGAAACTAGAGATTGTTGCTCATTGTTAATAAACTTCACTTTTCCTTGCTCATCAATAGTAGAAAGTTCTTTTGGAATGCCATCGCTAATCTTTGCCCAATAAGCGAATTTTGCGTAGCTAATCCAGCGATGAGTTGCAGCAGTATACTTAGGTTCGCACGTTGTAAGAGTAAGCATACGTTTTGTTGGTTTCTCACCAGGATGATCAGGATTTGCATCAATAACTTCACCGTGATCTGGTGTAACAATCTTGTAAGAAGTGTACTTATAGACGAACCAATAATCCTTTGTGCGAACTACTATTGCGTCGCCAGGCTTCAGTAAGTCTACATCTCCCAATGGCTGACCATAACCATTTCGGTGACCTGCTACTGCAAAATTACCTATTGCACCAGGCATTTGTGTGGTTGGATAATGACCTAAACCACGCTTGCTTAAGATGTCTGGCGTAATGCCTTCTACAACATTTCGTTCCCACTGATTTCCAAAACGTGGTATGTATAAACGAGCTACAAGGTCTTCAGACTTTGGTTTGCTTAAAGCAGGTGGGTCAGTATTCTGTGGTAAAGCAATCTTCGTTTTATCACCAGTTTTTGGGTTTTGCCAAGATATTGCTTGACGTGCCTCTACTTGAGTGTGCTCAGCCTGCTCTCCAGTCCACCACATTTGCCATGCAATGTACAATGCGCAAATAACTGCAAAAGCTATCAACAGTTCGCCAATAATTCCAGCGGCTTGCCACCAGAAATTCGAGCTGCTACGCTTCGTTTTTCCTTCCTGCATATTAGCAGATTGCATAGTGTGCTACTCCTTTATTGATGTATGAAGACTTTGCAACATATTTTATTTGTTTAGCACTTTAGGAACTGTTGCGTACCTTAATGGTTGCAACAAAGCCGATGCTTCAGGGAATCGCAGATTATTCTTTTTCTCCACTTTCCATCCTAATCCAAACGAACTTACATACTCCTTGTAGGTGTGTATGGCTGGTGAATTGTTTAGAGCATCAACCATGCTATCCATTGGACCAATAGCAGATATTTTATACGGTGGCGAGTACTGATGACCTTGCAACATAAGAACGTTACCAATACAAACAACTGCGGAGTTAAATAATACTCGCTGATCCTGAATAGTTATTGCTTCTGCTCCGCCGCGCCACAAAGCATTTACTACAGCTTCAATATCTTGCTGGTGGATTACGTAATCATTAATGGTTCCGGATGTTCCGGAACCATTAACTGCGCCTTTCCATAGAGGAGAGTCGTTAAGAGTTACAACAATTCCAGGTCCTTCAAGTTTTGGAAGTACGGTACTACTTCCAGTATCAGAAGATTCTTTTCCTTCACTAGTGCTGCTACCAAGCGTTTTATTAAGTAAATTAATTTTAGAATCTAAAGATTTTATATCTTCTCGTAAATTTTTTGTGCGCTGTGAATTTCTTTCAACCATTTGACTCGTATTAGAAGTCACAAAAGCAGAGCGGTTTACGCGCAAGTTAAGAACGAATAAATAGCCGGTAAGAAATACTGCAACGGCAACAGCAAAACTGCTTAACAGCGAGTGTTGAGCACGATGTTTCCCAGTTCTCTTAGCCATATTTTATCTTCATCCTTCACGCGTTCGAGTGTAACCACTATTATAGCGTGTAGCCGATTGATTGGAGAGTTACAGTTATGGCTGATGAAGAATTGCACACGACTGCAGCTGACGACGCTGCAAAGAAGAGCGATACGTCAAATGAGAATACTTATGGCGTTCC
This sequence comes from Gardnerella sp. DNF00747, assembly GCF_049262675.1. Lineage (NCBI taxonomy): Bacteria > Bacillati > Actinomycetota > Actinomycetes > Bifidobacteriales > Bifidobacteriaceae > Gardnerella > Gardnerella sp. DNF00747. Next base: position 23,182 of record NZ_CP058394.1, read on the forward strand.
TATGGACGAAGTTGAAGCAGTGTTGAATGCTACTGCGGATAAAGCAGCGCTTTCTCCACAGATTCAGCAAATGATGCAGAGACAAGCTGAAAATAGGCGACGTGTCGAAGAAAGCATTAAAGGCACAAAAGCTAATGCTGCATGGTTTGTGCCGCTGTTCTGCACATTAATGGTCGTTGGATTAATTTGGGCTGTTGTTTATTATTTGAACCCTGTGCTTCCAATTCCTGGAATTGGTGCATGGAATTTAGTTATTGCATTAGTAATAGTAATGACTGGATTCATTATGACAATGTGGTGGCGTTAGTCTGTAAAACAAACTGCTTAATATGTTTTAAAAGTAGTTATGCAAATATTGCGTAGCTACTTTTTATTTTGTTGCTGCTGCGGCGCGAATAAGTATATGATTTTTATTGCTATCAGTTGTTGCAATAATTCTTGTATTTCCGCCATCTTGTAAGTTTAATTTTTTGCGCAATGCTTCTACAGGTATTGGAAAGTTACGAGTAACAATATTTGCATGAGTAATATCAGCAAAAGTTTGTTTTATTTCTCGTTTATTCATGCTGCATATATTTTCAATTTTCCATATTTTTCCTGGAAATTCTGAGTAGTATTCTTCCGATACGTAAACATGACTATTCGCACTGATTTGTTGTATATTGTATTGAGTTTCTAACAATGAAAAACAGCCAGCTTTCATGATTGCTGCATTTGGCTCATAAACGTATTGCGACCATTCTTGCCAGTTATTTATATCTAAAATTTTATCTTTTTTATTATTTTCTTCTCTATTATTTAAAACATTTGACCCAGGCTGTATTGATACCTGATTTGTTGAAGTATTGTAAGTTGCTTGTACAACAGTTATCTGATCATCGTTTGCGCAATATACTGGTACTTTTGTGTGCTGAGAGTTGCTGAGTATTATCAATAGTTCCTTGCACTCGTTACTATGTGCGACTATATGTACGGCTTCTACATTGCCACTAAAATCGCTAACTGTTTTGTGCCAATCAAGCATTGGAGAAAGTTTAATAATCACTATTTCTGCTTTAGTGAGCAATTGATTTTTAAGATCTAATACGTTTGGAGTGCAATCTTCAATAGCGTATGTGCGAGATCCTTGTTTGTTACGACGAGCTGGATCGACGTATATTATCGTTGACTTAGGAATATTTTTGAGTGCATCAAGGCTATTGTTGTTGTAGCATTTTACGTTTGTAATACCAAGTGCATTCATATTGTGATGTGCAATGCTAGAAAGTTCGTTTTGCTGTTCAATACAAATAGCAGAATCGAAAACTTCAGACATTATTGCGCAATCAACGCCAAAGCCGCCAGTAAGATCCACAAGTGTGCTACTAAAATTTTCTGAATTTAATTTGTTGAGTAATTCTTTTGCAACATTTGCTTTGTATTGTGCTGTTGATTGAGAAGAACACTGTTCCATAGAAATATGCGCAGGGTATATAACTTCGTTGCAGGAAGCCCATTTCGGTAGTTTTTGTTGCGCAATCTGTCTACCTGCTATTTGGTTAATTGCAAAAGGTATGTCGATATTTGCGTTGCGTGGTGCTTTAAGAGCAGCTTTGCTTGGTGACAATTGTGCGTTTTCTTTAATAAAAGTGAGTGTAGAAGCGTTTGCTGGTTCGATTGTTTTTGGAACTTGAAGTGTAGGCATGAATCTCATTCCTTGTTGAGGTGTAGAAAATTTTAGAGCAAGTAAAGGTTAAAATTATGTAGTCGATAGTTTAGTCCACAAAAAACTTAAATTGTGGATAACTCTTATACACTTGTGCACAGGTTTGAAAAAGGCAAGTTATCAACGTTTGTGATTAACTATGTGGATAACTTATATAGTTGTCACCAATTTAGGCACAACTTATACACAATCCTGTGCACATTGGTGGAAAACTACACACGTGTAATTTAACAAATTATGCCTTCAAACAAAACATTGCACAAGCAGTGAGAATAGCAAATAGTGATACAAAATATACTAAGAAACGCGTATTAAACGAAGCTTTTTTAAGTAGCGGATTTTGTACTCCGAGCAATGCTGCAATTGCAGTACCTGAAATTAAGCCTCCAACGTGTGATTGCCAAGCGATATTAGGTACAATAATTGGCATAGCGAGAGTAATAGCAATCCAAATAATTGTTCCTCGCATGTTTTCTCCTAGTCGCCATTGTGCTACGAGAAGTGCACCTATAAGCCCCATAATAGCTCCCGAAGCACCGTATGAAGCAACGAACCAATTATTAGTGAGTTTGCACCATACGATATCAGCTACGCTTCCGCCAAAGCCGGATATTAAATACAATCCAAAAAACTTCCATTTACCGAAGAATCGTTCTAATTCAACTCCGAGCGACCAAAGACATAGCATATTGAAGAAAATATGGGTTAAATTTGGTGCGTGAACAAACATTGATGTGAACCAAGTCCAAGGTGTTTGTAACGCAGTAATTGGAAGAAACGCAGTATAGCTTATTAGAGTCGAATAATAATTTGGATATGCAAAGTTTAGTACCATTTCCAATATCCAAATAAAAATGCATGAATATACTAAAATGGCTGTGGTTGTGTTAAAACGAAGTCTTATATTATTTAAAATATTTTTAATATCAAAGTTGTGCATATGCTTATGATATCGGTTTTACTTCACAAATTTAATCAATAACATTATTTAAAAAAGATGCAACTCTGAAGAAAAGCAACTATGATAGTTATTACGCGACAAAAAGCGGTATAGATTGTTGACTTGGACGAGCAGGTCAGCTTAACCGGAAAGGAGCCATCATGGAGAACAGATCCTCTGGCGGTTGGAAGTTCTTTGCACTGCTCTTCGGAGCACTGCTCGCAGGTATTGCTGCGTTGTATGTGTACAAGCAGCATAATCCTGATTATGACCCTTGGGAGGAACCATGGGAGAACAGTTCTTCGCCAATTGACCTAGGGTTAGAAAAAGAAGAGAAAGAAGCTAACGATACTCCTGCCGCTGAGGCATAAGTGACATTTGCTTTATACAGTCCAAAATAAAGGCGATTGCGTATATTCGTAGTCGCCTTTATTTGTAATTACTAAAGAATTGTTGCAAACAAAAGCGTTTGTCTTACATGCAATTTAACTAAAATCTACACAAAAAGGCGGAAACTGATTAACAGCCTCCGCCTTTTATTTTCTATGTATTGCTATTGGAGAATACTCAATTACTCAGCAACAGGTGTTGGAAGAGCACCAGTGTGCCAAATGCGATCGAGGTAATCTTCGATAGAGCGGTCAGAAGAGAAGTAACCAGAGTTGGCTACGTTCAAGACTGCCATGCGAGCCCACTTCATTGGATCGCGGTAAGTTTCCTCAATCTGAGCCTGAATATCCATATAAGAGCTGAAGTCAGCCATTGCCATGAAGTAATCATGGGTAAGCCAATCGTTAACGAGTGGCTCATACACGCTCTTGTCGCCGTTGGAGAAGGTGCCGTCAGCAACCATATCCACAGCAGTCTTCAAGCGAGGATCAGATTCATAGTACTTACGGGAGCCGCCGTGATCATAGCCTTCAGCGTAGAGCTTCTCAACCTCGTCAACGGTCATGCCGAAGAGGAAGAAGTTCTCAGCACCAACGCGCTCGCGAATCTCAACATTTGCACCATCGAGAGTACCAACAGTCAAAGCACCGTTCAAAGCGAACTTCATGTTACCAGTGCCAGAAGCTTCCTTACCAGCTTGAGAAATCTGCTCATCCAAATCGGTTGCAGGAATCAAGTTCATAGCAAGTTCAATGTTGTAGTTTGGTGGGAAGAACACTGCGAGCTTGCCCTTGCAAGCTGGGTCGTTGTTCACAACGCGAGCAACATTGTTGATGAGCTGAATCGTAAGCTTTGCCATAGCATAGCCTGGAGCAGACTTAGCGCCGAAGAACACGGTGCGTGGAAGCATCTTGTCTACGTCGATTGTGCCATTCTTGATTCCAGCGTATGTGGAGATAACCTGGAGGATCTTCATGGACTGGCGCTTGTACTCGTGCAAACGCTTAACAATGGTGTTGAACATTGTGTCTGGGTTGATCTCAAAGCCATACTTCTGCTTTGCGAAATCAACGAAGGCAAGCTTGTTCTGCTTCTTAACTTCAGCAAACTTCTTAACGAACGCCTTGTCGTCAGCCAATGGCTTCAAGCCTTCGAGAAGCTCCAAATTACCCTGCCATGCGTCTGTGCCCAAGCCCTCAGTAATAAGAGCAGACATGCGTGGGTTGCTCAAGCGCACGAAACGACGAGGAGTTACGCCGTTAGTAACGTTCTTGAACTTATCTGGGTAAACGCTGGAGAAGTCCTTCAAAGTGACATCCTTCAACAACTCAGAGTGAAGTTCAGCAACACCGTTAACGTAAGAACCGCCGTAGGTAGCCAAGTAAGCCATGCGAACTACAGCACCTTCGCCATTTTCGTCAGCGTCGGTAGCGATGCGCATGCGCTCAACCTGATCCTCAGCAACGCCCTTACCGCGAAGCTCGTTGCGGAACTGCTCGCTAATGCCCTGAATGATTTCAAGGTGGCGTGGCAACAGTTCGCCAATAAGCTTGGCTGGCCAAACTTCCAAAGCTTCTGGAAGCAAGGTGTGGCAAGTGTAGTTGAAGGTCTTGGTGGTGATACCCCAAGCGGTGTTCCAATCGTAGCCGTACTCGTCCATAAGAACGCGCATAAGCTCTGGAATGCCGATAACTGGGTGAGTGTCGTTCAACTGGAAGTTAATCTTGCTTGGGAAGGTAGTGAGATCCGGCTTATCCTGACCTGGGTAGAATACGCGGATTGCATCATGAATAGAAGCAGCTACGAAGAAGTACTGCTGCTCAAGACGCAAAGCCTTACCTTCTGGAGTGGAATCTTCTGGGTAAAGAATCTTAGAAATGTTTTCTGCTGCAACCTGTGGCTTTACAGCATCCAAGTACTCGGACTTGTTGAAGGTGAGCAAATCAAACTCATCGTAAGACTTAGCGGTCCACAAACGAAGAGTATTTACGCGACCAGAATTATAACCTGGAACCATGTAGTCAACTGGTACTGCGCGAACAGACCAAGCTGGCTTCCAAACGCGCTTGCCGTTTTCCTCTACAACTTCACCACCGAAGTTGACGCGCTGGTCACGACCATAATCAATGTGACCCCATGGCTCTTCGTTGCTAAGCCAGTAATCAGGTGTTTCAACCTGCTTACCTTCTTCATCAAAGCGCTGCTTGAAGATGCCGTAACGATACTGGATGCCGTAGCCAAATGCTGGAACGCCAATAGAGGCGAGTGAATCGATGAAGCAGGCTGCGAGACGACCCAAACCGCCGTTACCTAAACCTGGTTCATACTCGGCATCGATAACAGCTTTTGGATCGAAGCCAAGCTTAGTAACAGCCTTATTGAATTGGTCAGTAAGACCAGCGTTCAACAAAGCGTTCTCAAGCTGCTTACCCATCAAGAACTCTGCGCTCAAATAGCCCACAGCCTTGGTGTTGCCATTAACCATGTCATGCTGAGTCTGCATCCAAGAGTCCATCAAGTGACGACGAACTGCGGTAGCAGCGGCAACATACACATCTGCCGTAGTGGCCTGCTCTGGCGTTACACCCTGGGTGTACTTGAGGTGCTCTTGAAGTTCTTTGGCAAATGCCGTCGCAGTAGTTTTGGCTTTCGGCGCGACGTGTTTAGTCATATTTGACTCCTTGTGCCGTTTGATATATTTCCTAAAAGTGTGCAGCCTAAAACTTTGTGTTTAGGCAATTAAACCATCACCATTTTGCAGATAACTTTTGAAGATAACTACAAGAGGCATGTGAATGCACACGATAACCCCAAGAATACCACAACCTAATCCCTTTAAATATTTGTATATAACGTCTTAATACAAATATATTGCTGAAAGTAGGTTGTTTAGAAGATAATAAAAATATGTCAGTAATACTTGAACGAGATATAAAACGAGGACAATGTGCTTGGCAATTCTGGCGTGAATCTGCTATTAAAGCACTTGGCAATGGCATAGAAGCCATGCAAATAAATAGTAATATTTTAAATATCTCTTTAAACGACGAAGCTTTAGCGGTTAGATATTCGCTATATCTTCTTGAGAATAAAGTGCCTGGGTGCGCAGTAGAAGTAAGGGTTGCGCCTTTTGGTGCAGTAAAAATTTTGGAAGGACCAGCTTCGGATCCGCATAATCTCACACCGCCAGATGTTATTGAACTTGAGCCTAAAGTATGGCTTAGATTAGCGAGTGGTGTTACTAAATGGCATCAGGAACAGGACTTTGGCAACATAAGTGCAATTGGCGAGCGTGATGATTTAAGCGATATTTTGCCGCTGTAAGTTGACTTTATTGTAGCTTAATTGCGTATTTACAGCGTGTATTTACAAATATCCTGGGCAAACAGTATTTCGAATGCCCAGGATACGTAAATAAAATAATTTTAATAAATTTAATTTTTAATTGTCGTGTTTGTGTATGAAGTTTGGAATTGGCATAGGGATATGATGATGCGCTGGCGTGTGCGCTCCCGAGTTTGTAGAAGAGTTTTCGCTGCTAACGGCTTTTGCAGCTGCTTCCGCAGCCCACTTGGCATACTCGTCTAAATCATCTTCGTTTGAAGCATCAACGACATCATTTTCTTGATCTGTGTCATTCTCTTCTGGAAGATATGTATCTTCCTCATAGCTTTCGCTCGACGCAAATGGATCGAAGGATCCTTGTCCGGGTTCGCTGGAATTAAGTTCCTTAGCAAGCTCGTCATAATCCGTATCGGTCGTCAGGTATTTGAGCTTACGGGCAATTTTCTGTTGCTTTGCCTTCTGTCGTCCGCGGCCCATCTGACCCCCTCTAAAAATTAAGTAACAATCAGTTCATCACACAAGAGCGTACCACTTAACCGCAACCGAGTATATTGTCTGTGTAAACTTTTACCATAAAAGCCATATTTTCAGCGTAAAAATACGCACAATTAAGGAGCCTAAAATGCCGGAAGAAGCACAGGTTACAGCTGCTGGTAATGAGATGAGCGCAAGCTTCCTTGCAGCGCGTAAACGTTCAGATGCAACGCTTGAAAAGTTACAAGCTAGCCCTTCGTCTTTTACTATGCTTACTGGAGATCGCCCAACTGGTCGTTTGCATTTAGGACATTATTTTGGATCTATTCGTGAGCGTGTTGCAATGCAGCAGCGCGGAGTAAAAACCAATATTATTATTGCAGATTATCAAGTAATTACTGATCGTGACACCACTGAGCATATTGAAGATAATGTTTTGAATTTAGTGCTGGATTATATGGCTGCCGGAATTGATCCTGAAAAAACAATGATATTTACTCATTCCGCAGTTCCTGCAGCAAATCAGCTTATGTTGCCTTTCCTTTCGCTTGTTACAGAAGCAGAATTACACAGGAATCCTACTGTAAAGTCGGAAATGGAATCATCTGGACATGCTTTAACCGGATTGCTTCTTACGTACCCAGTGCACCAAGCTTGCGATATTTTGTTCTGCAAAGCTAATGTTGTGCCGATTGGTAAAGATAATTTGCCGCACGTTGAAATCACTCGTACAATTGCGCGTCGTTTTAATGAGAGATACGCAAAAAAGAATCCAGTGTTCCCAGAGCCAGCAGCAATTTTGTCTGATGCTCCTGAAATTCCAGGATTGGACGGACGAAAGATGAGCAAATCTTACGGTAACTCGATTATGCTCGGGGCTACTGCCGAAGAAACTGCCAAATTAATTAAGAAGAGTCCAACTGATTCTGAGAGGATGATTACTTTTGATCCAGTAACTCGTCCGCAAGTTTCTGCACTTCTTACTACTGCAGGTTTAGTTACAGGTAGGGATCCTAAAGAGATTGCTGAAGAAATTGGTAACGCTGGTGCTGGCGCATTGAAAGCTTACGTAATTGAAAATGTAAATAATTTCTTGGCACCTCACCGTGAGCGTCGTGCAGAACTTGCAAAAGATATGGATACTGTTCGAGACATTTTGCATGATGGCAATAAGCGTGCAAATGCTATTGCAGAAGAAACGCTTTCCCAAGTGCGAGATGCTATGGGAATGAAGTATTAATTAAATTTCAATAAGTAAATTAATAAAAAATAAAGCCGCTCGCAAGAAAACTTGTAAGCGGCTTTTTGTTAAAAATTAACGAACTGAAACTTAGAACATCACACGTCGTAACGCCAGCTTTTATCTGTAATAACGCGTGCTACAGCAAGACCAATAGGTAAGCAAATAATTACCATGAAAGCGCGGAAAGTCCAGTCTAACGCTGGAAGCGTGTGAAATTGACCAAGATAAAACATTGCGCGATACATATAAAGTCCAGGAACCATAATTACGATAGATGGAACCGTAAGACCTATTCGTGGATAACCCAAATATTGAGGCGCTAATCCGTGACGAACGATAGTTCTCCAAGCAGAAGCTAGCAAACCTGCCAATAAAGCACCGCTGAAAGCTGCAATTTCGGCAGCAACTCCAAAATCTGTCATAGTTAAACGCAATGTGTCAGTAATAGCGCCAATAACGCCAGCAACTAAGCACATTCGTTGTGGAGAATTAAATAGAACTGAGAAGCCCCATACTCCGGCAAAAGCTGTAATAAGTCGAAGAACTGCGTTAAGCCAAGGATTTAATCCGAGAGGAGGGAAGCCTTGAGGATTGAGATGTACAAGGCTTGCAACTGTCCATCCCGCAAGAGTTCCCATCAAAATAATAGCCATTGTGTAACAAAGTCGTTGAATTCCTGAAGGGAAATCAATTTTTGCAATATCTAAACCGCCTGTAATAAGAGGGAATCCAGGAATAACAAACAACACTGAGCCAATATATGCAGTTGTGTGATTGAGTGCGCTAGGGTCAAAGAAGCCAATAAGACGCAAAGCCCCAATGCATGATAGTGCACCTATTGCAACAGCTACGAATGTAACTACAAACTGGTTTAGATGCTTCATAAACATTCTGCGACGAATATAGTGACCGATTCCTGCTCCAATAAAAGCACCAATCATGTCGTAAATGCCGCCGCCAAGCAAGAACGCAAAGGATGCGCAAGCAACTGCCGAAGCAAGACCAGCAAACCACGGTTTGTATAGTGGTTTCCTATTTTTAATCAAATCAAGACGGTCATGTACTTCTCTAACCGTAAGAGGATGATTATTTTTAGGCTCGCCATTACTACTGGATGTGTTTACGTGTGAAAAATGTTCAGCATAAGCACTTTCTGGCTGTAATGCAAAAATGCCGCGTGGTTTTTCTTTTTTTATAGCTTCTTGCAACGCTTTCTTTTTTGCAATTTTAGTAGCATTTTCTTCAGACTGCTTAGCTGTTTGTACAATGGTATGTTCGTCGTCACTCGCTTGCAATGTGTCAACTAATTCCTTAGAAACAGCAGCTTTAGAGTGATATAAAGAATTGTTTCCAAGCTTGACGTTAAACCAATCTGCAAAATGTTCTAGAAGCCAAATACGCTCAGTGTTAACACCTGTGGTTGGAAGATCTACAACCTCAGTAATTCGCTCATGCTTATCAGTGCAAGTTGCCTCAATATCTGTGAGATTCACGTCTGCACGCACGTGTACGCCCATCGGTTCGCCGATTCTGTGCATAAGCTCGCGAACTCGGTAGCTTCCTGTGCCTGCTCCTAAGCCGAGTGCACCGACGCGAATAATAATACTCGATTTTGCAGCAATTCCTGCTTGTGTAACTGGCTTATCCCAATCTCGCTCAACATCGTCCATATCGAGTGGAATAGCATGAGTATGAAAACGCCCAGAAGGTTTTCCGACTATATGACCAGTCGAAAGAATTTCAGGCTTATCGCAATCGCAGTTGTTGATGCTGTTGTCGTATTCATTATTCTCAATATTATTCTCTGCTGTACTCACAATTTTTTAGTATACGCAACCCCGTTGCCGAGTTATATTTTGTTGATGAATCAGCATTCTTTACTACGTCCGGTGGTAGTTTCACAATTAACTTGGTATCTCGCTGGAAACAAGGCTGTGGGCTTGCAACTTCTGACCTACATAACCGCGGAGGAGCTGCGGAAGTCAGACGACCAAGCAACCTTAGTCTGGCGTAAGGAGGTCTGATGGCAACAGAAAATCAGCAGGTTACTCCGGCAGACGCAACTATTGTTACGTCTGGCTTAGGGCGAAAAGGCCCAGAGGAGCGTGACCTTCCAGCATCACTTAAGCAAGACATGGATTTGTGCTTGCATATTCTTCGCGATGTTCTTGGCGAATTCGATGAAAAATTATTAGCAGTATTCGACGATGTGCGTTTGAATGCTGTAGAAGCTAGTGCGGCTCATTTTGCGCAAATGGTAGACGCAAAAGTAACTGCAGATGATGGCTTAAGTAAAGCTGTTAGCAAGCTCAACGGAATGAATTTGCACGATACGCAGCTTTTAGCTCGTGCTTTCGCAACATATTTCCACTTGGCAAATTTGTGCGAGGAAAATTATCGTGTTTCTGTACTTCATCAGCGTGAATGTGAAGTTGAAGATTCATTGCCTGTTGATCCAGTTAACGAACTAACTTGTGCTTATCACAAGTTGCTCACTGAAATGAGCCCTGCTGAAGCGAAAGAATTGCTTGCAAAGCTTGAGTTTCATCCTGTATTTACCGCGCACCCAACCGAAGCTCGTCGTAAAGCCGTTGCAGGTAAGATTCGCAGAATTTCGCAATTACTAAGCGAACATCATCGTTTAGGCGGATCTGATAAGCGCGAAAATTATCGACGTCTCTATAACGAAATTGATGCGCTTCTTCGCACTTCTCCGATTGCTTTGAAGAAGCCAACTCCAGTTGAAGAATCTGACACCATTCTCGACATTTTTGACGCCACTTTGTTTGACACGATTCCAGTCGTGTATCGTCGATTTGACGATTGGCTGCTTGGTAAGAAGGCTGGATTAGTTCCTCCGCGTTGCCCTGCATTCTTCCATCCAGGAAGCTGGATTGGTTCAGATCGAGATGGCAATCCTAATGTGACAGCTAAAGTGAGCCGTCAAGTCGCTCGAAAGTTTAGCGATCACGTGCTAGCAGCTTTGGAGAATCGCACGCGCGAAGTTGGCAAGTGCTTAACTATGGAAACTCGCACAACTCCTCCAAGCGTGGAGTTGCTTGAGTTGTGGAATCGTCAGCGCGAAATGAGCGAACAGCTTACAGAAAACGCTTCAGACGTTTCTAATAGTGAGCCACATCGTGCAGTAATGTTGGTAATGGCTGACCGTTTGCATCGCACTATTAGCCGCGATACGGATTTGATGTATCATTCTTGCGAAGATTTCATTGAGGATTTGCAAATTGTGCAACGCTCTTTGGCAGAAGGCGGAGATCCTCGTGCTGCATATGGTCCTTTGCAGGATTTGATTTGGCAAGCGCAAACCTTTGGATTCCACATGGTTGAAATGGAATTCCGTCAGCATTCTCTCGTGCATTCTCGCGCTTTGGAAGATATTCGCGAACATGGATTGCATGGCGAACGCGGTCCGCTTCAGCCAATGACTCGTGAAGTACTCGATACGTTCCGCGCTTTGGGAGCAATTCAAAAGCGCAACGGTATGCGCGCTGCTCGACGTTATATTATTTCCTTCGCAAAGTCTGCTCAGCATGTACGTGACGTATTTGAGCTAAATCGTCTTGCTTTCGCTCACCCACAGGATGCGCCAACAATCGACGTCATTCCGCTGTTTGAGCAGTTGGAAGATTTGCAAAACTCTGTAAATGTGCTTGAGGAGATCATTAAAATTCCTGAAGTGCAAGCTCGTCTTAAGGCTACTGGCCGCAAAATGGAAGTTATGCTTGGCTACTCGGATTCTTCCAAGGATGCTGGTCCTACTTCCGCAACGCTTGCTTTGCATTCTGCTCAGGAGCGCATTGCTAAGTGGGCTAAGAAGCACGATATTGATTTGACACTGTTCCACGGCCGCGGCGGTGCTGTTGGTCGCGGTGGCGGTCCTGCAAACCGTGCAGTGCTTGCTCAGCCAGTTGGTTCCGTCAACTGCCGCTTCAAGCTTACTGAGCAGGGCGAGGTTATTTTCGCACGATATGGCAATCCAATTCTTGCTATTCGTCACGTTGAATCCGTTGCTTCTGCAACTTTGCTTCAGTCTTCGCCAAGTGTTGAGAAAACTAACACTGATATGACGAAGAAGTATGCGGATATGGCTGCAAAACTTGATGTTGCAGCTCATGAGCGTTTCCTTGATTTGCTGCAAACGGATGACTTTACTCCATGGTTCTCTACGGTTACGCCGCTTAGTGAGATTGGTTTGCTTCCAATCGGTTCTCGCCCAGCTAAGCGCGGTTTGGGTGCGAAGTCGTTGGATGATTTGCGCACAATCCCGTGGGTGTTCTCCTGGGCTCAGGCTCGCATTAACTTAGCAGCATGGTACGGATTGGGTACTGCTTGCGAAAAGTTTGGCGATTTGGAAACTTTGCGTCGCGCTTACGAAGAGTGGCCGCTGTTTAGTACTTTTATTGACAATATTGAGATGTCTTTGGCTAAAACGGATGAGCGTATTGCTCGCATGTACTTAAGCCTTGGAGATCGCGAAGATTTGAGTGATAAAGTACTTTCAGAAATGCAGCTTACTCGCAAGTGGGTTTTGCAAATTGTTGACGACAAGTGGCCTTTGCAACATCGTCACGTGCTCGGTCAGGCAATTCGCGTGCGCTCGCCTTATGTTGACGCGCTATCTGTAATCCAGTCGCTTGCATTGCACAAGCTTCGCAACAAGGTAGACAAAGAAGAGCTTAGCGAAAGCCAGCAGGCAGAGTTCATCTACCTTATTCTTTGCACTGTTTCTGGTGTTGCTGCAGGCTTGCAGAATACTGGATGATTTTATAAGTTTATATGATTAAGAAAAGCCTTCGTACTGCTTTATTAGCTGTGCGTTGGCTTTTCTTTTTATAATCATATTTTATAAATTTTGTTAGCTTTTATAGCATATTTTCTATTTAACACAGTAACGATAGAATATGTTTTATAAGTCGAAGTGTTTTTCAAAATTTGTTGATAGCTTGTATTTGTCACCTTTGCGCAAGCGCATCAATACAAGGAGGTAATAATGCACGAGACAGTCAAAGAAGATCTTTTAAAAGAAGATTCACTTTTGGCTACATCTGTGTGGAGCGCGATGCTAGCTGGTAATCGTAAGTTTGCAGAAGGCTCATTAAATTGCCATGGACTTAGTGAAGAAACGAGATTATCTCTTATTGAAGGTCAGCATCCTGGAGCTGTTGTTCTTTCCTGTGCTGACTCGCGCGTGGCTCCAGAATTTGTGTTTGGTGCCGGTTTAGGTGATATTTTTTCTGTTCGCACTGCAGGCGAAGTGCTTGATGATGCTGTAATTGCATCTTTAGAATACGCTGTAAGCGATTTGGGAGTAAAAGTGCTTGTTGTTCTTGGACACGAGCATTGCGGTGCTGTACAAGCCGTTTTGCCGAATGTGCAAAAGCTGGTTTCTAAATACGGCGAAGATGAAGCAAACGAAATAATTGAGTCTAGCGAGTCAATATTGCTTCGTTCTTTAGGACCGGCTGCGCTCGCGGGTATTGAAGAAGACTTGAGCACGGACGATATTGAGCGCATTCACGTGTCTAATATGTTGACTGAAATTTGCGACAAATCTCAAATTATTCGTGAAGCCGCTTTTAACGATAACCTTATGCTAGTTGGCGCTAGGTATAGAATGAGTGATGGTTTAGTAGAGGTTCTTTCATGCTAAGTAGCATGTAGTCGCATTTTTAACAGAATTATTAATACGTTGTTAGGTTACAGATATGAATCAATCATCTAAAGATACGCTTGATGCAAATTCTGCAAATTCCACTAATTCTGCGAACTATCTTTTCTTGCTTGTCGGAGCTCCTTTAGTAGCTTTTATTATTGCAGCTGCTCCTGCTTTACAAGGGCAACATCCTTGGTTTCTCGTTGATACAACAATTCGAGGTGTTTCCGGATTGTTGCTACAAGCTATACCTTTTACGCTCATAGGTGTGCTTGTTTCTGCTGCAGTAGAAACTTGGGTAACTGCTGATTTTATTGAGAAACATGTTCCAAAATCTACAGCAAATGGTTTCTTGGCTGCCATATTAGCCGGCGTCTGTATGCCGGTTTGTGATTGTGTAGTCGTTCCAACGTTTTCTCGTTTAGTTGCAAGAAAACTACCATTGCCGTGCGCCATAACTTTTCTATGTGCAGTTCCTGTTGTAAATCCAGTATCTGTATTGGCAACATTTTATGCGTTTTCTGACGCTCCAGCTGTTGCTATTATGCGTATTGCTCTAGGTGTTGGTATTGCATTATTAGTTGGATTAAGTTTTGTTATATTCCCTTCGAAAACCAATATTTTGCGTAAGAAAATTTTAGTAGAAAGCGAATCTTCTTTACATTGTTCTTGCGAATTGAATAACGAAAGTAATCTCACAAAAAATAATATTGAAAAGCATAGTATTTCTGCGCAAATTCGCAAATATGTGCAGCATATACATCAGGATTTAATAAAATTAATTCCAATTATTGTATGTGGAACTATAGTTGCTTCTGTAATTCGCGCATGGCTCGGAGCTGATCCTGCTTCTCGCGTGCAAGTGAGTAATGTTTTCATTGCTATTCCTGTAATGATGGCTATTGCGTACGCAAGCTCTCTATGCTCCAGCTCAGATGCTGTAATTGCAAGAAGTTTAGCAACATCATTGCCTATGTCGTCGGTGCTAGTATTTCTGCTGTTTGGTCCTATGCTTGATTTAAAGAATACGCTTATGCTCGTTGAGGATTGCCGTGGTAAATTTGTGTGGCGCTTAACATTAACTATTGCTTTTGCGTGCTTCCTAGCGTCATTATTAGCTCACTGGGCTTGGGGGTTCATCGCATGAAAAAGCAAAAATGTGTTGAGCATAATGCTTGTAAAAAAATCACTTTAGCTCAATTGGTAGAAGCTATTTTATTGCTATTTTTTGCAGTCATAATTGCGGAAGTTACTTTAAGCGGTAGATATACGCTTTTTACTACGCCTAGAGCATATTATTATTTGTTAATTACTGCTATTTTGCTATTTATTTTGTCTATATGTGCTGCGATTGGATGGTTTTCTGTTTCTTCGCGCGATGTTTGGCGTATGTTTGTAGCTTTCGTTGTTCCTGCGCTACTTATTATTGTTCCTTTGCGTTACGCTCAAAATATTAGTGTAGATGGATTCGACCAGTATGCTGGCGGTCGTGCTATTGCTATTCGTAGCCAAAATTATCCTTTGCCAGGATTGTATGAAAAATCTCATGAGATAACAGTTGATGATGATGATTTCGGCTCCTGGTATGACGAAATCGATCATAATGCTGCAAAATATGATGGATATGCGATTACTCTTACAGGTTTTGTCAGCAGAGATTCTACGTTGAATGCAAATCAATTTAGGGTATCTCGTCAGCTTATGTCATGCTGTATTCTCGACATGTCTCCGTTTGGATTAGTTGCCGAAAAATCAAATATTGGCGAAATTCAAGATCATGAATGGGTGCGTGTTCGTGCACGCGTTTCTAGAGGCAATATTGGCATTCCTGGATATCAGCATCCTGGAGTTGTGCTGCACGTTATATCAATGCAAACAGCTCAAGCTCCAACTGGATATTTTTATCGCCCATAAATAATTTATCTTCGTTAATGGTGATAATTATTTTAGAATTGTTGATATCGCATAGAAGTAAACTAAGATAACAAGTATGGCGATTGGTTTTAATATTCTACTCATTATGATTTTTTTGCTATTTGGTTCCGTATTTGCGGCAACCGAATTAGCTTTAGTGAGCTTGAGAAGTTCGCAAATTGATCGCATGGAATTGCAGGATGCGCGTGGCGCTAGAGTTGCAAAAATTGCCCGCGACCCTAACACTTTTCTATCTGCTCTACAAATTGGAGTAACTCTTTCTGGCTTTCTTTCTGCATCGTTTGGTGAGTCTGCTTTAGCTCCGTATGTTGTGCCGGTTGTATGTTCATGGGGTGTTTCTTCGCACGTTGCTGGCCCACTTACAACAATCTTTCTAACTCTTGTTATTTCTTACTGTTCTATTGTTATTTCTGAATTAGTTCCAAAACGTATTGCTATGCAGCGTGCTGAGCAGATTGCGCGAGCGGTTGTGCCGGCGGTTGATGTTTTCTCAAAGATTTGCAAGCCTTTAATTTGGCTTATTGGAAAGAATACTAACGGTTTTGTGCGCATTCTTGGCTTTGATCCTAATGAGAAGGAAAGCGAAGTTTCTGACGAAGAATTGCGTGTTCTTGTCAATAGCAATAAACGTTTAAGTCAGGATGAGCGTACTATTTTGGATGATGTGTTTGATGCGTCTGAAACTATTGTTGCTGAAGTAATGCGTCCTCGTGCTGATGTTGAGTTTTTGGATGGTTCATTGAGCCTTGAAGAAGCTGCCGCGAAAATTCGTGAGCTTCCGTATTCTCGCTACCCTGTTATTGGCAAAGATTTTGATGATGTTATAGGTTTTGTGCATGTTCGTGATTTGCTAGATGTGCGTGATCCAAATGCAAAAACTGTTGCAGATGTAACTCGCGAAGGAATTAGTCTTCCTGGAACTTCCAAACTATTGCCGAGCCTGGAACTTCTTCGTAAACGTGGTATTCATTTGGCTGTTGTCATCGATGAATATGGTGGAACTGACGGTATTGTTACGCTTGAGGACATGACAGAAGAGCTAGTTGGAGATATTCGCGATGAATATGATTTGCCTGGTGAAACTGAGCAAAATAATGTGAATAAAACAACTGCTTTTGTAAATGGTGTTGCAAAAATTGATGGCGGTATGACCATTGAAGATTTTGCTGACATTACCGGCATTGAGCTTGAGGACGGTCCGTATGAGACTGTTGCAGGCTACTTTTTAGCGCATACTGGTTCAATGGGAAGTGTTGGAGCTGTTTTGCATGATGCGGATGGTTACGATATGACTGTGACTGCGGTTGATGGTAGGCGTATTGCGACGATTGAAGTGCGTCGCCGCGCGTAGTTTAAGCCATAGCAGTAGAATAATAACGGTATTAACAAACCTAAGGAAGGATAGAACATGGCTTTGTTGCATATTTTGCCAGGTCTCGACGAAGCGGCCAGTGAAAAGGCTGTTGCCATTTTACAGAATCGTTTAAGCCACGAGCAGGAAGCTGCTTTGGTGCTCAAGCATGCGCATTGGAATGTTACTGGTCCAGATTTTATTGCAGTGCACGAAATGCTTGATCCACAGGTTGCTGAAGTTTTGGCGCAGGCGGATGAAACTGCTGAGCGAATTGCAACTTTGGGCGGCTCTCCACTTGGCCGCGCAGACGATGTTGTTGCTGCTCGCACATGGAAGCGTTTTGCTTTGACTGGTCGCAAGTCTACAAAGGAGTATTTGCAAGCGCTTATTGAGTACTATAACGATATGATTGCAGACGATCGCAAGGCTATCGCGGAACTTGATGAGCTTGATTTAGTTAGCTCAAATATTATTCAAGATCATGTTCAACAGTTGGAAAAGTTCCAGTGGTTCATGCGTAGCCATCTTGATTAATTATTCTCTGTTTAATTTTTTTGATTCAAACCGCAACACGCTGTTTTCTTTTTATGGCGTGTTGCGGTTTGACATTTTCTGTGTCTGTGCTAATGTAACTACTTGTATGTTTTAGGCATACGAGTTGGGCCCGTAGCTCAGGTGGTTAGAGCGCATCCCTGATAAGGATGAGGTCGGAGGTTCAAGTCCTCCCGGGCCCACGATAGAATGACATCATTCTTTCGAATGGGGCTATGGCGCAGCTGGTAGCGCATCTGCTTTGCAAGCAGAGGGTCAGGAGTTCGAGTCTCCTTAGCTCCACGAACAGGGTTCTGATTGATTTTTCAATCAGAACTTTTTGTTTATCAATTTCTTTCTTGTCGCGTGCCCATTCAATTTTTGGGGAATAACCCAATTTTTTACTGATTACCCCTAATAAAATTAGGGTGACACCCTGATATTTGTCAGTGTTGTAAAAAATATAAAAATGTTTAAATAGTTGAATCTCTTCCCAGAGATTGCGGCATATATTTTGCTGTGGAACTATACACAATATATTGTTAACTTGAAAGGTATTAAAGAGAGATGAAAACCATAAAGGTTTTCATTTTAGACGGAAGGATGTAAAAAATGATTTATAAGATAAAACAAAATATTGCTGATATTTCTGCTGGCGTAGTTTCTTTATTAGTAGCTTCATTTGTTAAAGGTCAAGGTTGGAATATTCAAAATATTATGATTTGGCTTGCAACATTCGTAGCAACATATATCACACTACGTCTATTATTTATGCTTTTCAAAATTGTAAGAACTCTTTTCACTAAAGAACAGTAAATTTTAGGGTTATAGGCCGAATCTATGGCAAATAAATTGGCCTATAACCTAAATTTTAAAAAGATATGAAGCATAAACTTATTAATTTAATAATTCAAATAGTACAATTAGTAATTGTTGGAACTCATTATGGTGCTTTTTTGGAAGCATAATATTTACATGAGAATGCTTCTCATCAAGGCCTATTGGTATACTAATCACATATAAATAAACATGAATATCTTTACGCCGTGTATTGAGCGCAGCTAAATCAAATCTGCTCTCAATGGGTTAACAAGGCGTGAAATCGTGTGTTGGCAGCGTCTTAAGCGGTTAACCTGATCAGCGTAAGGAAAGTGTATGCGTAAACTTTTAGCATATTGCCGTCGTGCACCTCAATTAACAGTCGTAATTCTTGCTTTTCCGTTTATTGTGGCTTTGTACTCGTATAATTTGCCTATATTAACTACTTTCTGTGAGCAAATATCTAATCTTTCGCAGCAAATCTTTGATTTCTTAAATCTTGGTTGCGATATTTCCATAAGTCTTAGTATCGGGAAAACTATTATCGCTATTCTCGTTTTGTATACCAGCCTTATTTCTTTGCGCAACATGATTAAAAATTTATTGCGCGGAACTTTAGGCATTGATTTGCTAGCTTTTGTTGCATTACTTGCAACGCTTTGTATTGGTGAGTTTTGGGCAAGCTATTTGATTGTTGTAATGGTTTGGACGGGAGAGGCAATTGAAGATTTTGCGCATATGAAAGCCCAGCGCAATCTGTCTCTTTTAGTAAGCGCAGCTCCAAAAACTGCTCACCTTATGACTTTGCCAGGTATTGAGCATGAAATGGATAATAATCAAGCAAATGATGAATCATACGAACCGCCATGTTTGAGTGAAAATCAGTGCAAGCCTAGCTCGTGTGTTCTGTGCCGGCATGCTGAATTCAGAAAAGTGGATGCCGCTAATTCTAAGCAATCTAATATTAGCGAGCAAAATTGCGACTATAAACACAATATTTGTCCATTTTTGCAAGCGTCTACAGACGGCGAAATCTCCTCAAATTTGCAGCGTTACAAAACGGTTCCAGTTGATGAATTAAATATTGGAAACGTAATTATTGTGCTTCCTGGCGAAACTGTGCCAGTTGATGGTGAGCTGTTAAGCGGTTCTGCAATTTTAGACACAAGTGCTATTAACGGAGAATCCGTTCCTAGAGAAGTCTATGCGGGAGCTGCAGTGCTTTCAGGCTGTGTAAACGGTGGAGTTGTGCTTATTATGCGCGTAACAAAGCTGTCTAAAAACTCGCAGTATCAGAAAATCATGCAGCTTGTTGAGTCTGCTAGGTCTTCTAAAGCTGCAGTAGTTAGATTTGCAGACATGTTATCTGTGCCATTTACTGTTTTGTCTTTTGTAATTGCTGGTTTTGCTTGGGGCTTTTCTGGAGATGCTCTTAGATTTGCGCAAGTGCTAGTTTTGGCAACTCCTTGCCCGCTGCTTATTGCGGTGCCGGTTGCGTGCATGGCTGGAACTGGGCGTTTAGCGAAACTTGGAATTGTTGTTAAAAGTCAGGATGTGCTTGAGCAATTAAGTCGTGTAACAGATGTATTTTTTGACAAAACTGGCACGTTGACTGTAAAACAGCCGCAAGTTGTAAACGTAGACGTAATCGATACTACCCAGAAGGCTGATCGTATTGTAATGCTCGCAGGTGTTCTAGAGACGTATTCTCAGCACATACTTGCAGGTGGTATTGCTAAAGCGGGAGCAAGCTTGTGGGAAAATGCTCACCCATCGTCGGTTCCGCAGCTTCCTAGCGTGCGAGAATACCCTGTAGTGCACAGTGTTAAAGAAACTGCAGGTCAGGGTATTCAGGGCGTTGTAGACGGTATTTTAGTACGTGTAGGCAGACGCAAGTACGTTACAGAGCAAAACGCGAATCAAACTATAGGCAAATCTCTTGCAGCAGACGAAATGGCAACCTACGTGTCTTTTGACGGCGTGCTGGTAGGAAGAATCGTATTAAAAGACGTGCCGCGCGATAACGCGAAATCAACCATTGACGCATTGTGTACACTTGGTGCACGCTCAATATCTATTCTTACTGGCGATAGTTTGCAAGCTGCAACAACAATTGGTAAAAGTGTTGGAATTGAAACAATATATGCAGATTTACTTCCGCAAGATAAATTAGCGCATGTAAAAAAACATAATTACAATGCGTATAAAAATAAGCAAAATTCAACTGTAACAATGATGGTTGGAGATGGTGTAAACGATGCTCCAGTGCTTGCAGCTGCCGATATTGGCGTAGCAGTAACGGATGGCACAGATACGGCAGCATCTGAATGCGCACAGGTAGTTATTATGAACAATGATATTTCTTCTGTTGCAAGCGCAATAAGAGTAGCAAAACATACTAAACGCGTTATGGTTCAGTCAGTATTGATGGGCATTGGATTAGCAATTATAAGTATGATTTTTGCGGCTTTCGGTTTTATTCCAGCAGTTATTGGCGCAATGATGCAAGAAGCAATTGATGTTGTTGCTATTATGTGGGCTTTAACAGCATTGCGCGAACGAAAATAAAAATATTTTTTGGCAATATTTTTACGATATTCATTACGACATCTTTAATAATATTCGTTTGAGTATGTTGTAAGACGAAGTAATGCGCTAGTCTAATTATGAAAGCATACGAGTTAGCTGCAAACGGTAACGGCTCAAGCTTGTACGTAACTTATTTCTGGCGAAGAATTACATATAAACGCTTTACAGTTACGCTGCTGAGTGATTGAGGCAACCTATGCTTGTAGGCCGCGCTAAATAGCGCGAAAACGGCGAAAAGTGCCGTATAATACAGTTCAATATGGGGATAATAATGGAAAAAAATAACTTAAACGAAAATGTTTCACAAGAAACATCTCAACTGCGTATTGCTGTAATAGGAGCAGGCCCTGCAGGAGTGTACTCTTCCGATATCTTCTTACGTCAGATTGCAAAGCGTGGAGAAGAATTGGGATTAGGCTCTAGCGCTCGCATTGATCTTTTTGAAAAATTGCCAGTGCCTTTCGGCTTAGTGCGTTACGGAGTAGCTCCTGACCATCCAAGTATCAAATTTATTGCGGATGCGCTTGAAAAGACGCTTGATAATCCAAATATTCATCTTTATGCAAATGTTGAATTTGGTAAAGATATTGCATTAGAAGATTTACTTCATAGATATGATGCTGTGTTATTTGCAACGGGTGCTGTGAAAGATAGGCCTCTTCGAGGAGTTCCAGGTGCCGATTTAGACGGAGTGTACGGAGCTGCAAAATTCGTAGAATGGTACGATGGATACCCAACTAGCAATCGAGAATGGCCGCTTGAAGCCAAGGAAGTAGCTGTTATTGGTGGCGGAAATGTGGCAATGGATGTTGCTCGTGAGCTTTTACGAGATCCTGATTATTTGCGCGCTCATACGGATATTCCAGATGACGTGTATGAGGGATTGCAAAAAAATAAAACCCAAACCTTGCATTTATTTATTCGTCGTGGAGTTGCCCAAGCAAAATTCTCTGTTCAAGAATTGCGCGAAATGGAAAAGTTATCCGGAGTGCAAATTGTTATTAATGAGGATGATTTTGAACTTGACGATGAGACTATTGAAGTAGCCGGTAACGATAAGCTCACGCGTCAAATGGTTGAGGAGCTTTTCGCTATTCGCGATATGGCTGAAGATATGGAAGATGGCGGAAACGTTGATTTTGAGGGGAAGCCAGCCAACAAACGCTATATTATCCACTTCAACTGTGCGCCGGTAGAAATTCTTGGTGAAGATGGACATGTGAAGGCAATACGAGTTGAGCGCACGACTACAAGCGCCGATGGCAAAATGACTCGTACTGGAGAGTTCGAGGAATACGCCGTTCAAGCTGTATACCATGCCATTGGCTACCATCCTGCAGAAGTTGCAGGTATTGCTTACGACGAAAAGCGTACTTTGCTTGCAAATATTGATGGGCGCTTAGTGGAGTCTGTAGAAAATGGCGAAGTTCGTGAGCGATTGTATGCAACTGGCTGGGCTAAGCGTGGGCCGGTAGGATTAATCGGCTCTACAAAATCTGATGCTCTTTTGATTGTTAATAATATGCTTGAAGATTTATCTAAAGCTGGCAATGCTAGGCGAATCGCACCTGATCGCGATGAAAATTCTATAGATAAATTATTGGCAGAAAAGGGCATTAAACCAATTGATTACGCCGGTTGGAAGCGAGTTGACTCTTATGAGCGTGAACTTGGAGCCAATGAGCAGAGAACTCGAAAGAAAGTTGTTTCAGCTTCTGAACTTGTAAATATTGCTTTAGGTAGCAAATAATGCCCTAAATAAACTGAAAATATTACTTAGTATTTAAGTTTGTAGTTAGTAAATACGCAGTATATATTCAGAAAAAT
This sequence comes from Gardnerella sp. DNF00747, assembly GCF_049262675.1. Taxonomy (NCBI): domain Bacteria; kingdom Bacillati; phylum Actinomycetota; class Actinomycetes; order Bifidobacteriales; family Bifidobacteriaceae; genus Gardnerella; species Gardnerella sp. DNF00747. The sequence continues at coordinate 46,005 of NZ_CP058394.1, forward strand.
TTAAGTTCGCATTATTAAGATAGCTCATATGTTGAAAGGCTTGAGAATACACTATGGCAGCTTAAAAGCCGCACTATTTTTTGTTGTTGTGTGGCTTTTTCTTGCCTTATGTTGGGTTCTTACTGGCTCGCATCTGTCTTCACTAATATGGTTCATTATTCCTGGTATTGCATTTAGTGTTTTTGCTTATTGGTGCTCAAGTAAGCTTGCGATTATTGCTATGCATGCTACAGAGGTTAGTGAAGAAGAAGAGCCTGTGCTTTACGCAATGGTTAGAGATTTATCTGCTCGAATTGGTAAACCTATGCCGCGAGTAATGGTTTCTCCCTACGAAAGTCCTAATGCTTTTGCAACTGGTAGAAGTGAGCGTCATGCGAGTATATGTTGTACTCGTGGTTTGATTAATATTCTTAACGAGCGCGAGTTACGTAGTGTTATTGGTCATGAATTAACTCATATTTATAATCATGATATTCTCGCTTCTTCGCTGGCTACTGCTACAGCAACAGTATTAACGTACGTTGGTTCTTGGCTTGTTTATGTCGGTGATACATATCGTCGTGATATTCGCAAGTATTGCAAATTTATTGGTAAATTTTTGAATATTTTATTCGCTCCTATTGCTTCTGTTATTATCAATGCAATTATTCCTGGTTCGCGTGAATTTGACGCAGATAAGGGAAGTAGTGAAATTACTGGAGATTTTGCTGCGCTTGCTTCCGCACTTAATAAAATTACTTACGGCATGCAGCTTCACGAGATGAAATCTACTGCTGGATTGCAGGCTGTTGCTTCTTTGATGATTATTTGTCCGTGGAATAATAACGCTCCTGCGCTTGTGCGTTTGTGTACTGCGCGTCCTACTGTTCAGGATAGGATTGGGCGTTTAATGAGCATTGCTGCATGAATATTTTGTTTGTTGAACTTGCTTGTCTTGTTTATTGAGTTCATAAACTGATTCCTAAATATTGAAGCGGTAAGCTGTGCATGATACCCTTAGATGGTTGTTGAAACTAGTTTGCTTTTAGTTACAGCATGCGGATGTAGTTCATCGGTAGAATGGAAGCTTCCCAAGCTTCAGAGGCGGGTTCGACTCCCGTCATCCGCTCCATTCAGATTGTAAAATTGTATAAGTTGTAGTTTTTGTACATTGGATGTATAAAAACTACAACTTACGCGTTAGTTAAACTTTCTTTTTCTTGCAATTGTCACAATTGTGCTAGCAAACAGCATTAATGCAACGCTAAATACAATTGGAATTATTTGTATTCCAGTACGAGGGAGTGCATTATTGGCTATTGTGGATTGTTTGTGTAAATGAGGGTCTTTCTTTACTAAAGTATTCGTCCACGCAACTTGTTTACCGTTTTCGTCAATAAGGACAATCGTATGATTGCCTTTATATTCTTCTGGGATAACTACGTCGAATACAATTCTGCCATATTCATTAATGTGAACTGTTACATATTTCATTCCATTTGCGCTATAAAGAAGTTTAGGGTTGGAATATATGTAGGCATAAGCTTTTACTGCTTTTTCTAGTTGTAATCTGCGCATGAATTCTGATGTTGCATTTACTGTAACAGTGATATGGTTATTTTTTCCCGCATAAGCAATGTTATTATTCCCGACGGTGAGAGTGTTGCACAACGCTGGAAGTAAATCTGCAATACTCTTTGGTGCTGATGGAATCTGTTGCTGTAATGTGTGTGATTCTGAGTTTGCGTTAAGCTCTATGTGGTTTTCGCGCATAGAATCGTTACTAACTGCAGGAGTTTGTAGAGTTTTGGAAGGATGTGTTGGTTCGGGAAATCCCATGCTTGGAATTTCCTTATGGTCTTGATCGAACTTATTAGTCTGTGGGGTTGTGCTATTTGCAGACTTATCAGGTTCGCCATTGCTAGAGTGTTCACTGTTGTCAGAATGAGATTCTGGTGTTGGTGGAACAGGTTGTGACTCTGGTTTAGGCGCAGGCGTTGGTTCCGGTGTTGGTGGTACAGGTGTCGGAGGTACGGGAGTTGGTGTTGGAGTTGGTGTCACTGGCGTCGCTGGTGTTAGCTCGGTCCATGGTGTTGATTTCTTTGCAGGAATTAACTCGGACCACGTAATACTCTTTTTAGCTGGGTTTAGTGGTGTTGCTGGAATGATTTCTACAATGTGAGCTTTAAGAGTTACTTTCTGTTTTGCTTTGTTTGCAAAGGTTATTTCTACAATAAATGTTGTTTCTCCAGTGTTTGTTGTGTTTGGTTGTTTTACAACTTGTACTGTGCTGTTTTCTGGTAAGTTTTTTAAGTATGGTTTGAAGTCGAAATTATCGGGGATTTTATTGTCTTTTTTGACTTCTATTTTCTTGCCGGATTCAGCAGTAACATTTGGAAGTTCCTCGATATTAGCCAATCGTTTATGAATAGTTATTGGAATTATAATAGTTTCTAATATTCTACCAGATAGTACGAGTAGTATTTTCCCTTCGTAGTTGCCGCATTGAGAAGTGTCAATTTTGTCGTATTCTGTAATGTCTGTAATGGTAGAGCCTTGCGGTATATCGTTAGGATTAAGAAGATGCTTTATTGTTGTGCCTTTTGGCAATGGATCATTTTCCATAATGTCAATATTCGTAATTTTAGGTTCGAAAGCTTGTTCGTCAGTTTTAATAACTGGTTCGTTAACTAATCCGTCGAGTGCATCAATTTTGCGACCGGTTCCCTCAATTTTATTGCGTTCGCCAACTGTGAATCCTTGGAAAGCATTCATTCTAGGCTCAAAGTAGCTTCTGGATCCATGACCGGCTCCAGAACTTCCTACGCTTATTGCACCTTCGAAATTTCCTATTCCGCCTATTACTGTATCGTTATCAACTTTATAATGAACGGCATAACCTTCTTTAGTTAGTTTATCGCCAAAATCAGATGTTTCCCAAAGCCATCTGTTGAATATATTACCTTTGATTCTCGGAGCGTTAAAAGTATAAGCTTTAATATTAAAAGTTGCGCCACTACTTTTAGCTCGAATTAAGGCTCTTTGTGCTAAGTACCCACCTAAAGAGTGACCTGTAACATATAAATTGCTTACAGTGTTCTTTTGTTTATATTCATCAATTAATTTATCTATATCAGCAGCTTGGCCTGGGTTTGAGCCAGTTCCAAGCAAGACATCATTCCATACATCTGTTGCGCCTTTAGTGCCGCGAATTGCTAATACTTGCACGCCGTTTTGCTTAATAAATGGGTACGCAGGATTCACATTTTCAAAAAGGATAGCGTCAAACCCACTCCCGAAGTGGTAGGTTTCCTTAACTTTCCAGAATGGTGCAAGCTCGTTGTGCATAAGGCGGTACTCATTGCGATTTTCATAAATAATCCTGAGCGGTTTTGAGTAGTCAAGTACTTCTTTGACGTAGCTGTCTTCCCTATACACAAGCTCCATAAAAAGCGCCATATCGCGAGGGCTAATATCCCACCTGCGAGGATTGCTATCGTTTTTGTCATCTAATCCGTCGCCGTCGGTGTCCTTAATAAGTGGATGCGAATTATATCCGTAATATGTGCGTCCGTTTTTTACGTAAGTGTAAAGCTCTTCGCTGTTCTTCAGACCGTCGTCGTCGCTATCTTGATCTGGATCTAGCGCGGCTTTATGGTAAAGCAAAGAATCAATCTGATTATTTTCCAAACGAATTCGACCAGTAGAAATGTCGTGAGCGGTTTGTGCGGTAAGAGGTACGTGCACTGGTGATGTTTCTTCTGCCGCTGCGGTTGTTGCTAGCGAAGGTATGTAAACCAGCGATGAAATGATCAAACCAAAAGTTAATACAATTCCACTAATTGTGTGAACGGTACTTACTTTTCTCATACTGCTATTCCTTACTTTTTGTACAGACTTCTACTTTATTTTGAAAATATTTTTGCCAGCAGCACAACAGATTTAGCTCAACGTGTTGGTTTTATCAGATTTAACAACTTTATAAAATTGTATCTAGTTGAATCAGATAATTTTAATAAGTACCAAAAGTTAATACTTAAGCTGATGCGGTGTAATAGGAAAGAATTTCATTAGATTAATTGATATAGGAAAAGCACTGAGCTGCTTGTGATATTAATGAATCATCGGTAAATCAGCACTTAGCTTATTGTGTAATAAATTACACGAGATAGCTATCTATTGCTGGTGCTAATTAATAATCATTAATTAGCAGTAATTAGAACGTGCGAACATCGTAGAAGTTGTTAAGTTCTTCCATCCAACGTCCAGTGCCAGAAATATCTCCTCTAGTACCTACGGTGAAACCTGGGAAATTGTTCATACGGGCCTCAAGATAGCTTCGAGAGCTATGTCCTTGCGCAGAATTGCTGACGCTTATAGCTCCAGCAAAATTGCCAACAGAACGAATAACCTTGTCGTTGTCTACTTTGTAATGAACAGCGTAACCTTCTCGAGTGAGCTTATCGCCAGTATTGGCGACGGCACGCAACCAACGGTTGAAAATATTTCCCCAAATTTGTGGTGAATTGAATGTGTAAATTTTCTTAATCCAGTTGTAGCCTTTGCCTTTAGCACGAATTAAAGCACGCTGTGCAAGATATCCTCCGAGGGAATGTCCGGTAATATACAAATTGCTAACAGTATTTTCGCGACCATAACGCTCAATCAACTGCTCAACATCTTTAGCTTGATCTGGGTTATGACCTACAGCTATTGCAAAATCATCATCGTAATCATTAAATTGGGAAGTTCCACGAATTGCTAGTACTTGAACAGTGCCTTGTTCTAAGAATGGGTATGGACTTACATTTTCAAACAAAACAGCATCAAATCCTCCCCTTTTGTGGTAGGTTTCCTTAACTTTCCAGAATGGTGCAAGCTCGTTGTGCATAAGGCGGTACTCACTGCGATTTTTGTAAATGTCGTGAAGCGGTTTAGTGTAATCGAGTACCTTATTTATGTAATTATCATCTCGATAAGAAAGTTCAGAGAATAAAGCCATATCGCGAGGACTAATATCCCACCTGCGAGGATTGCTGTCTTGATTATCTGGAATACCATCGCCATCGGTATCGTTCATCATAGGGTGAGAATTGTACCCATAATAAGTCTTACCGTCTTTAGTGTAAGTGTAAATTTCCTGACTATTAGTTAAGCCGTCACCATCTAAATCAGCTTGTGGATCAAGAGGCTTCTTGTGATATAAAGACATATCCAAAGCCCCAGGTAAATCTAAGCCTATAGTTCCATTTGCGATTTGTTTAGCTGTTTCAGCAGTAAGTGGAGTTTTTGCATAATTATCTGCGGTTGTTGCCATTGCTGGCATTGCGAAAGCAGATAGGCTCAAGAGCATGCATAGGCTAGTTAAAAACCCTGTTACTGCATTGCGTTTCATAGTATCCTCCCATATTTTGTTTAGTTTTGTAGTCAACAAATGTATAGGACGACTGTTTACGATTTGTAGCACCTCTTTGTTAACTACGTGCGTTATATAAATTAATCGAAATTTATTTTGCCGCCACAATTGCTATTCTACACAGTTCATCAATTGTATAGTCTACATAAACAAAAGTCCATACTTCTAAATAAATGTTGTTGCTCCTTTTTTGTTTACTAAAATCATTGACGATGTGTATAAGAGTCATAGAAAACATCTATATAACTAGAATTATCAATAGCCATAATCTATTCTTAATAATGAAAATAAAAGCGCAACGAAGGCGCAAATGACCTATTTAGGAGAATGATATGAGTTTAATGAACACACATATTCTTCCATTCAAAGTAAATGGTTATAAGAATGGCGAATTTGTTGAAGTAAGTGATACTGATGTTCTTGGCAAATGGGCAATTTTCTTCTTCTATCCAGCTGATTTTTCATTCGTATGCCCAACTGAATTGGAAGATCTTGCAAACCACTATGAGGAATTGCAAAAGCTAGGCGTTGAAGTTTACTCAGTCTCTACGGATACACATTTTGTACACAAAGCATGGCATGACGATTCTGAAGCAATTGCAAAAGTAAAGTACACTATGTTGGGTGATCCTTCCGGAGCTCTTTCGCGTAATTTTGACGCTTGGAATCAAGAATCCGGTTTAGCTCACCGAGCTACATTCCTCGTGAATCCGCAAGGTGTGATTCAGTTCTTTGAGATGACCGCAGACGGAATTGGTCGTAACGCCGACGAGCTGCTTCGTAAAGTTAAAGCAGCACAGTATATTGCAGCGCACCCAGGCGAAGTTTGCCCAGCAAAATGGGAGCAGGGCGAAGAAACCTTGGAACCTTCTATCGATTTAGTCGGCAAAATCTGATTTTTGCAATTAAATATTAAAGAATCTTTTTTTTTAAAGAATATTCTCAATGCGTAGGGAGCTACGTTCATAGTTTCCTACGCATTCGCTTATTTTTACTTGTGACTAAAATTACCGAAGGAAGTAAATTATGTCTTTGTTGAATGCGTCATTAACTGCTCAGCTTTCAGAATTACTAAAAAAGATGGTATCTAAAATAGAGATCGTTTCTTACGTTGATAATTCTGAAACATCTCAAAAAGTTAAATCCTTACTAGAAGAAGTATCTCAGCAAAGTGACAAAATTAGTATTTCTGAAGTAAATAATAATGAAATTAGCAATGTAAAACGTAAGCCAAGCTTTGAATTGCGTAGAAAACTAGATAATCCAGTAAATGGAGAATCCACTGTATCGATTAGTTTTGCGGGATTGCCTTTAGGGCACGAATTCAGCTCTTTAGTACTAGCACTTCTACAAGTAAGTGGCTATGCGCCAAAAATTAGTGATGAGCAACGCAATGCAATACTAAAGCTTGGTTCACACAATGTGACAACATACATGTCGGTAACTTGCCTGAATTGCCCAGAAGTTGTGCAATCGCTTAATACCATTTCTGTTATTAACCCTAAAATTCAGCATACTGTAGTTGAAGGTAGCGCTTTCCGTGAAGAAGTAGATAAACTCGGTGTAATGAGCGTGCCAGCAGTTTTTGAAAATGGCAAACTTGTTTCCTCCGGACGGGCAGGAATTGACGAACTTGTATCTGTGCTTGCATCACAAGAAAAATCTGTTGAGCAAAATGAGAATGGCAATAATGGTAATAGCGTTTCTTCGGCAAATGTTGCGCTCGCAGAAAAAATGAATTCGCAAAATCCATACGATATTGTTATTGCTGGCGGCGGTCCTGCTGCTTCTGCTGCCGCAATTTACACTGCTCGTAAGGGTTTGCGTACGGCTATGATTATGGATCATCGTGGCGGACAGGTTGTAGAAACTGAAAGTATTGAAAATCATATTTCCCAAACGCATACGACTGGTTCTCAACTAGCAGCAGATTTAACTAAGCATATTTCTCAATACGATATTGACGTATTTACTCCTGATTGGGCAGACTCGCTCGATTTATCTAAGGAACCATATGGGTTACATACTATTCATGCGCGTTCTGGCGGATCTTTGAAAGCGCGTGCAGTGATTATTGCAACTGGCGCGACTTGGCGTACGTTGGGCGTTCCTGGAGAAGATGAGTATAGGAATAGAGGCGTATCATTCTGCCCTCATTGCGACGGCCCACTTTTCAAAGATAAGAATGTTGTCGTTGTTGGCGGCGGAAATTCTGGTGTTGAAGCTGCTATTGATTTAGCAGGAGTTGCAAAACATGTGACGGTGGTTGAGTTCATGGATGTGCTTAAAGCTGATCAAGTATTGCTTAATACTTTGCATAAATTACCTAACGCTGAAGTTATTACGAGTGCTGCCGTAAGTAGTATTGAAGGTAATGGTAGTAAAGTTACTGCAATACGTTACATAGATCGCAATAAAGCAGACGATGATGAAAACAGAGAACATATTGTTGAAACCGATGGGGTTTTTGTGCAAATTGGTTTAGCTCCGAATACTCGTTGGCTTGTAAATAATATTTCTCTCAATAATCGAGGAGAAATTATTACGAATCGCGCTGGATGCACTGATACTCCGGGTGTTTTTGCTGCTGGAGATTGTTCAGACGAACCGTATAAGCAGATTGTTACAGCGTATGGTTCTGGAGCCAATGCTGCGTTATCTGCATTTGACTATCTTATCCGCAGCCCGCAAAATAAATAATTTATAAAATTTATTATGCAATAAACAATGGGAGGCGTCTTATGAATATTAGAGCGTTAGAATATCTAATAGCTTTTGCACAAGAAGGAAGCTTTACCAAGGCGGCTGTTCGTATGCGCGTCTCTCAGCCTACTCTTTCAACGCAAATTAAAAAACTTGAAGAGACTTTAGACGTAGAACTTATTGAGCGCACTCCCGGGAAACAAATCTTAACTCCTGCTGGGAGGGAAGTGGTTTATTACGCTAAACGTATTCAGGCAGATATGTCACGTATTCGACAAGCTGCAAGACGCTCAGAAGATCCATGGTCATCTACAGTAGTTTTGGGTGTGTTCCCAACGTTAGGACCATACTTACTTCCAAGAATTATGCCTGCACTCAGGCGTTTAAAACCAAAACTTACTATTCGTTTTATAGAAGAAAAATCAGCGAAACTTATTGATTTGCTAGATAGTGGTCAAGTCGACGCAGCTATATTAAGCGAAAGTTTGAATGCGCCTTCAATAAAAGTGTGTCATGTTTTTGACGAAGATTTTCTTCTTGCGACTTCTACAAATTCTTTGCTAGGACACGAGAGTAAACCAATTGAACTTTCAGATTTGTCTACTCAGAAAGTGCTTTTACTAGAAGATGGGCATTGTATGCGTAGAAGCATGCTCGATGTATGCCAAAAAGTGGGGGCGAAGCAATCAGAATTTAGGGCAACGTCGTTAGAAACTTTGCGATATATGGTTGTAGGTAGCAAAGATGTGACATTATTGCCGCGTCTTGCAACTGTACCTCCAATTGTGCAACCAGTTGGTTTGATGTTGCGTGAGTTTAAGAATCCTAAACCTTATCGATCGTTATATTTGAATTGGCGCGCAGCTTCTCCAGTAGACAAAATTATGGAAGGATTGTGCACAATAATTAGTTCAGCATGCTCTGATTTGCATAAAAAATAAGTGGGATATTCTGCTTAAAAATAAAAATAAAAATAGGCACTTCTGTATGCTATGTTAGCTACAGAAGTGCCATGTTCTTCTTCTCTTACTTTTTATTCTCACTTTATTTTGAGAATTATCTGCCTCGTTTTATTTGCTGTGTTTTATTTGTTGCTAAATTAATGATTTATAATTCAATTCCAAGATAGCGTGCTACTTGATTCACATCCTTATCTCCACGGCCGGAAACTGTTACTAAAACAATGTCATCCTTACTCATCTTTGGAACCATCTTCATAGCTTGTGCTATTGCATGTGAGCTTTCCAAAGCTGGGATGATTCCTTCAACTCTAGAAAGTGCGCGAAAAGCTTGAACTGCTTCATCATCAGTGATTGTGTAGTATTCTGCGCGACCAGAATCCTTTAAATATGAGTGTTCTGGGCCGACTCCAGGGTAATCCAATCCCGCAGAAATAGAGTAGGCTGGAAGCTCGTTACCGTCATCATCCATAAGAACATAAGTTTTCATGCCATCCGTAATGCCAACTTTTCCATTCGTCATAGTAGCAGCATTTTGAGGAGTATCAGCGCCTTTACCTGCGCCTTCAGCACCAATCAATCGTACAGACAGATCATCAATATATGCTGCAAAAGAACCAATTGCATTAGAACCGCCACCAATGCAAGCAATTACAGCATTCGGCAATCTGCCTTCCTTTTCTAGGATTTGCCTTCTCGACTCTTTGCTAATAACGCTTTGAAAATCGCGAACCATTTGTGGATAAGGGTAAGGTCCCACTGCGGAACCAACGATGTAGAAGGTATCATCCAAGTGCTGTGCATAATCCATAAATGCTGCAGTTACAGCATCTTTTAAAGTTTTTGTGCCTTCTTGAACAGCATGAACTTTTGCACCGAGCAAAGTCATTCTAAAAACGTTAAGTTTTTGGCGTTCGCAATCAAGTGCGCCCATAAAAATTTCGCATTCCATACCGAATTGTGCTGCTGCAGCAGCAGTGGCAACGCCATGCTGACCGGCTCCGGTTTCAGCGATAATGCGCTTTTTACCCATGCGCTGAGCGAGTAAAATTTGTCCGAGAACATTATTCATTTTGTGAGCGCCGAGATGGTTTAAATCTTCGCGCTTTAAATATACTTTTGCGCCGCCTAAATATTTTGTGAAAGATTCAGCATAGTATAAAGGTGTTTCGCGACCGTCGTAATCTTTTAATAATCCAGCTAATTCATTGCGGAACTCTGAATCGTCTTTGTATTGTAAGTAAGCTGCTGCTACTGCGTCGAGTGCTGGACGAATCATATCTGGTACGTACTGTCCGCCAAATTCACCGTAATACATATTTTGTTCAACTGCGTTTACCATAATTTTGCCCTTCTTGTGCGTGCCGAGGAAATCGGCATTAAGTTTGTTCTTTATTATTTTTATGTCGATTATTTTGTAAATTTGAAGGGCGTGTGCTCAGATAACAAAAAAGCTGGATGGCAGCTTATATGCCATTCAGCTCAAATAATGTTGATGATGAATCCGGCATAGCCCCGTTGATTGTTTAAAATCAGCAAGCCCACACCGATATGTGAACTCGCTTTTAACTACGCCAGCTGCGCCAGAAACGAGTATTCATGTTCATCAACCTCCAATCTTGTTGCACAAGTTTAGCCTTAGCTGTGACAATGTCAACCTTTTAGTGTTAATTCGGCGTTTCGTGCAGAAAAAATTTAACCCCGGCGTCTATGCGCCGGGGAAATAAAGGAGAGAAGAAAAGAATAAGTTTTAGGTGCTCTGCACCTGTCTTTTTGTCGACAGTATTATATAATCACACTATTCTGAGCAGAACAGTAACGCTAACTGATAATTACCTGAGAATTATCTACTTTTCTTCTAAATCTTGCTATTTTAGGAATTACTTTTCTAAAAACGGAATCATTTTTCTAAAAATATTATTCGCTTAAATCAGCGCGATAGAAATGCTCATACGAACGTGACGGAGTTGGACCGCGCTGACCTTGATAGTGCGATCCGTTAACGGCTGAACCGTATGGGTTTTCACATGGTGAGCTTAACTGGAAGAAACACATTTGACCAATCTTCATGCCAGGCCAAAGTTTAACTGGCAAAGTGCTAACGTTTGAAAGCTCCAAAGTAATATGACCTTCAAAACCTGGATCAATGAAGCCAGCTGTGGAATGTGTCAAAATACCAAGACGACCAAGCGAGCTTTTGCCTTCCAAACGTGCAGCAATAGTAGCGTCAAGTTTTACATACTCCCACGTAGCGCCGAGTGCGAACTCTCCAGGATGAAGAATCCATGGCTCGTCAGGAGCTACCTCGAACTGTTCTGTAAGTTCACCCTGATTTTCTGCAGGATCAACATACGTGTAAGCATGGTTGTTAAATAAGCGGAAAAAACGGTCGAGGCGCACGTCAATCGACGCAGGCTGTACCATTTCCGGGGTCCATGGGGTCAAATCAATATGACCCTCATCATGAGCTTTGAGAATGTCGTGATCAGACAACAGCATGACGTCAAATCTCCTTGCAATAAAGCTTATACATCAGTAACTTCATTGTTCGCACGAAATATTTATTGCTATTTTGCGCGAAAAATACAATACGCACAATTGTAGCGCGTGCCGCGGTCTGTGAGTATTCTGCAAGCTATTTCCTGAAAACAAATAAATATTCATGAGCAATCAGCAAAAAATTTTATAGAAAATAAAAACACAAAACGCGGCACAGAAACGTAGGTTATGTAAAAAACTACGTACTGTACCGCGTATTTGCAAAACAGCTTAATAATGTATTTTATTAAGCGGCAATAGTTAAGGCGTTCGCTGCTTTACGTTTTGCAATGAAACGAAGCACGCATTTACGCAATTCGGAAGCAATTAACACGACCATTGAAAGACCAAGGCACTCAAACCATTCCGTTACACTCAAAGGAACAGTGCCAAATGGCTCATTCAAGAACGGTATGTAAATTACAGCCAACTGAAGCACAATAGAAACTGCTATAGCACCCCAAAGCCAACGATTTGCAAATAAGCCTACAAATACGCTTTGTGAGTCTGAACGAGATGCTAACGCATTCAGCATTTGCGCAAACACAAGAATTGTAAAGCCCATTGTGCGAGCGTGAGTAAGCTGAGCAGCGTGATCCATAATTCCAACAGAACGGTCCGTAAAGAATCCACCTGCCAAATGCATATCCATACCGATTAACGTAATAGCAGCCATGATTATGCCGATAAATACAATATCTCCCCACATTCGTCGGTCAATAACGCTATCGGTAAGCTTTCGAGGCTTTCGATCCATTACGTCGTCAGTTTGCGGATCAACGCCCATCGCGAGTGCAGGAGCTGCATCCGTAAGCAAGTTAATCCACAAAAGCTGAGTTGCAAGCAAAGGCAAAGTTACACCAACAGAGTTTGGCTGTGTAATTCCCAGTGCGCCAGCGAAAACAACGCCGCCGAAAACAGTACAAACTTCGCCAACGTTAGAACTGAGCAAGTATCGCAAGAATTTACGAATATTGTCGAAAATTCCGCGACCTTCGCGCACTGCTGCAACAATTGTAGAGAAGTTATCGTCAGCCAAAATCATCTTGGCAGACTCTTTAGTTACTTCTGTACCAGTAATGCCCATAGCAACGCCAATATCGGCAGACTTTACGGCTGGAGCATCGTTTACGCCGTCACCAGTCATAGCAACAATGTTTCCTTGACGTTGAAGCGAAGAAACGATAGCTAACTTGTGCTCAGGGGCTACTCGCGCGTACACGCTAGTTTTACTGATAGCTTCATCAAAAGCAATATTATCGTCGTTGCGTGAAAGCAATTCGTCAAGTTCGTCGCCTGTAAGTGCATGCTCATCTTTTCCAATAATTCCAAGATCTCGAGCAATACGCGTAGCCGTAAGAGGATGGTCGCCTGTAATCATAACAGTACGGATTCCAGCGCGATGAGCTTGAGCTACACTATCTCGAACTTCAATTCGCGGAGGATCAATAATTCCAACCATACCATTCCAAATCAAATCAGATTCTAGTACGTCACTTTGTTCCGCAACGTCCGCGATTTGACCTGCAGCGTTAGAAACCATGCCATCAACTTTTGAAAGACTATCGACTCCAAGCGGCCTATAAGCCATTCCAAGCGTGCGGTAGGCTTCTCCAGAAAGACGTTCAACAGTTGCTAAAATATCTTCGCGATCGCCGTCAGTAAGCGGACGCACGGCACCAGCTACTGCAATACGCGTGCAATAAGAAAGCAACACGTCCGGAGCGCCCTTAGCGCAAACAATCAGATTTCCAGAATCTGAACCATCTTTAACAACAACAGACATACGTTTGCGTTCAGAAGTAAAAGGTACTTCCGCAACTCGAGTCAAATGAGCGTAACGTTTGTCCGCTTTTGTTTTACGAGCTGCTACTACTAGCGAAACTTCTGTAGGGTCTCCCACGGGCTGCCAACTTTTAGTAGTTTCGTCATAATGCAAATCGCCGTCGTTAGCCAAACATCCGGAGCCTAACGCGCCTAATACTTCTGTAGCAAGATTTTGTGGTACTGCTAAATCTGCGTCCGCAGAACCAATTAATATCATGCGTCCTTCAGGCTTGTAACCGCTTCCTGTAAGCTGAACTTCGCCGCTAGGTGTTACTACGCGTTCAACAGTCATCTCGTTTCGAGTTAAGGTGCCTGTTTTATCGGAGCAAATAACAGAAGCAGAACCAAGTGTTTCCACGGATGAAAGCTTTTTTACAACAGCATGATGCTTCACCATTCGTTGCACGCCAAGCGCAAGAACTACTGTCAAAATCGCAGCTAAACCTTCTGGAACAGCAGCAACAGCTAGGGAAACAGAAAGCAGCAGAGAATCAATAATATCTTGAATACTGTGGAAGCCTTCAATCAGCCACATGGAAGCAAGAACAACAGCTGCAATAATGCACACCGCAATTCCAAGAACTTTAGAAACGTGTACCATTTCTTTCTCGAGAGGTGTTGCTTCGTCATCTGATTTTGAAAGCATATCCGCGATTTTGCCAACTTGTGTGCGCATACCTGTAGAGGTGACTACAGCGCGACCGGTTCCTTGCGTAACAGCAGTTCCGTTGAAAACCATATTTGTGCGATCGCCTAAAGCTTTTGCAGACGAAAGCGTATTCGGACGTTTGCTTACTGCAACAGATTCGCCTGTAAGACTTGCCTCAGCTACGCGTAATGAAGCCGCTGCTATAAGTCGACCGTCTGCAGACACGGCATCTCCTTCGCCAAGCACTAAGATATCGCCTGGCACAACTTCTGCAGTATTAATGCGCACCACGCTACCATCGCGCAAAACTGAAGTTTGCGGAGCACTCATTCTAGCTAAAGCTTCGACTGCTTCTTCTGCTCGCGACTCTTGAATGTAGCCAAGCACTGCGTTTGCAATCAAAATAATGATAATTACGATTGAATCAAACGGCAGAATCTCTCCACCGCTGTTTCCTTTATGTTGTGCGCGCTCAACAAACCACGCAATTGCAGAAATAATAGTTGCTGCAATAAGCAAGTAAACGAGCGGATCTTTAAATTGATCAAGGAACCGTTTCCATGCTGGAATTTTAGGAGCAGCAGCAAGTGCATTTGGGCCGAATTGATTAAGTCTTTTTGCAGCTTCCTCAGAGCTTAAACCGCATGTAATATCTACGTTAAGTGATTTAGCTACTTGCTGAACATCGCACAATGATGGATCTTTGCTATTAGCTGAAGAGTCAGCTGTTTTATTGGATTGATCAAGAGCGTGATCAACCATATCTTCCCCCTTGGGAGTGCCGCGGAGTAGTCAATAATCGCAATGCTAACGCTATTTTTAGCGCTTCGTATTGTAACTATTGCGCGGTTGTGGAATATTGCAATAGTTTGCAACAATTAAGTACCGTTCTATTATGCCATACAACGCGCCGAGCTTAGAATCAGCAGACTTTGCCAGCTTCAGAAAGCTATTAAACAATGCCTTGGGGGCATGTGAGAATAGGAGTATGACTACGAAAAAAGGGCCGACCAAGGGGTCGGGTGGAAAACATCGCAATGCTTTGCGCGGAAAAGGTCCTACTCCGAAGGCTGAAGATCGCGTGTATCACAAAGCTTATTTTGCTAAGAAAGCTGCTATTAAGCGCACATTTGCAGATCCGCGTTTGGCTGCGCGCCGCAGAGTGGATAAGCTTGGTAGTGATTCAGATGAGTTAGTAATTGGTCGCAATGCTGCTTTAGAGGCGTTAAGAGTTGGAGTTCCAAGCACTCAATTGTATGTGGCTAATCGCATTGAGCATGACGATCGCACGCGCGAAATCGTGAAGTTAGCAGGCATGCAGGGTTTGCGTTTGCTTGAAGCGGATCGCCTTGAAATGGATCGTATTGCGCATAGTACGAATCATCAGGGCATTATTTTGAAAGTTCAGCCTTACCAGTATCACTCTTTGCAAGAATTGGTTGAACGAGCGGAAAAGAAGGCGCGCGCAATGGAAGCTGCTGATTCAGATTCTGCTCGCATTAATGCTCGACCATTGTTTATTGCTTTGGATGGCGTTACGGATCCTCAAAATTTGGGTGCTGTTATTCGTTCTGCAGCAGCTTTCGGTGCTAATGGTGTGATTTTGCCTGAGCGCAGAAGTGCTTCCGTAACTGCTGCTGCTTGGAAGGTTTCTGCTGGTGCTGCAGCTCATTTGCCAGTTGCTAGAGTTGTTAATTTAAATAAGGCAATTCAAGGTTTGCGAGAGCGCGGATGGTATGCAATTGGTCTTGATGGCGGCGGCGATAAGCTTGTTGGAGAAACTGGCTTTGAAACTGATCCGTTAGTTGTTGTGCTCGGCTCTGAAGGTAAGGGCATGAGTCGCCTTACGAGAGAAGCGTGCGATGCTATTGCTGGAATCCCAATTTCTAGCGCGGTTGAATCTCTTAACGCTTCTGTTGCAGCAGGCATCAGTTTATACGCTGTTGCTAACGCTCGTCGTTTGGCTGCATTGAATCAAAACTGAAATTTTCAAACTTTAAAATCACGCTTGCACTGTATTGTTACGGTGTTAGCGTGATTTTATTTGGTTGGGGCTTTGGATTTGCTGAAGTTTAGTACTTACGCAATTTTGAAAGAAATAATTAAATAGAAATATGCATATTAGCGAAAATACTATAGAAGAAAATAAAACACTTATGAACGAAAATACTGTTACAAATACAGGTACAAATACGAACACAAGTACGTCAAAAACAAAAAAAACTTTAAATGTGACAAAAACTTTAAAAACAACAAATAAATTATGGTTCGTAAAGAATGCTCGTTCGCTTATTTTTATTGCATACCTATCTGTCGTCGTAGCAGTTATGTGCTTCCACGAGCCTTGGTTTGATGAAGCTCAAAGTTGGCTTATTGCACGCGATTCTTCGTTTGCTGATTTGTTAACTCTTCGACCACATTATGAAGGCCATCCGCCGCTTTGGACTTTGCTTCTTTCCATACCTGCAAAAACAGGAGTTCCATACGAAATTGGTCTTAAAGGCGTGCAACTTCTATGCACTGCGCTTTTGGGTGGCTGGCTTATTTTCCGCGCGCCTTTTAGTAAATTGGCTGTGTTTTTGCTTCCGTTTACGTATTTTTTGTGCTTCCAATATGGCGTTACTTCACGCCCGTATGCTCTTCTTTGCGCAGCTTTGTTCATGGTTGCGCATTATTGGAAACAATCTGATTCTAAGTCTTCTGATACTTGGAAACTCGCTTTAAGTCTTGTACTTTTATGTGCAATCAGCGCGTATGGCATTGCTTTAGCAGCAGGTTTTGCTTTTGCGTGGATTTGGAGAGTTGTAAAATCTGCAGGAATTAAAAAAGCCTTCGCTGAAATAGTCTCTAACACTAACAGATTAGTAAGCTGGATAATCCTTGCTTTAGTTGGAATTGCAAGCATTATTTGCATTTGGCCTGCTGCTAACGCTTTCGCATCGCGTGAAACATTCGACGGAAATTCTCCTCTTACGCAATTCTTGTCATTTATTTTCGTTATGCCATCAGAAAGTATGTTCACTCAATTTGCCGGCGATGTTTCTTTACGTAGACTTATGCTAAGCGTACCTTCCGCGATTATTTGCGTTATTATTTCGATTTTAATATGGTCTTTCGCTGTAAGAATCGCTTATCGAAGAGGCATGCTTGTTTCTTTGATACTTCCTTACTTGACTTTTGCGGCAATTGCCACGCAATATTTCACTTTGCATCACGCAGGAATCGTTTTTGCATTCTTCGTATCTCAACTTTGGATGTGTATTGCGCGTAAGCCACTGGAATCTAAAGATATTCCGGCGATTATTTTTAGGTTGTTCAAAGCTGCAAATAAAGCTGAAAATAGCAATAGTAAATCTGCAAGTAAATCTGCCGGAAGTAAAGTTATTGCTGGCATTATTATTGTTGTTTTATTGTCCCCAAGCTTGATTTGGAACGTGTATTCTTGCGTTAACGATATTCGATTCGACTATTCGGGCTCGCGTGCACTTGCGCAATTTATTAAGCAAAATCATGCTGAAAACATGCGATTCGTAACGTCTTGGCTACATCAAGATGAAAAAACGGATAAACAAGGTAATGTTATCGTTCCTGAATTTGAAGATATTCATCAATATTCGTGGCAGCTTATTACAGCAAATCCTTATTTCTCAAAGAATCTTATTGATTGCAGTTATAAGAATAGCTCGTTTATTACAAATGAGCAGCCATCTCAAGAACAGGCATCAAATGAAATGGGTGCTTGCAAAGCAAAGAAAGAACCTAAATTCTTTGTCACAGAATCAGATAAGCCTTGGTATTATTTTGTGTATTTAAACTACAATATCGACCATTATACTGAGCATACTATTGCTAAAACAAAATCATCTTGGAAAGCAGGAGTCTCAGAAGGAAGAATTATTGTATATGAGCGCAAAAAATAATTAGCGCATTTATATAATTATATTTAAATATATTTAATTACATTATGAAAATGCCCCTGCGTAAGTTAACTAACTTATTTAGGGGCATTTTTATTACAGTGTCTTACTTTTTAATAGTAAAACATGCGGTTTTATTTACCAGAAACCGAATGGATCAAATATTCCACCATCGTCACCATCGTCATCTCCACGTTGTTGTAAATCGTCATCGTCACCATCGTACGAGTTACTTCCGCGTTTTTTACCAGGCTTCTTTTGGTTTTTCTTTAATTTCTTTTCTTGCTTATTTGTGCCATTAACAGCAGTTTCTTCTTGGTTGAATGTAACTTGCAACTTAAGTGTGTTGCCGTTACGAACTATTGTGAGCGTAGCTTTTTGATTGAACGCTGTTGCTCTCACATACCCGAGGAGTGCGTAATTATTGGATACAGGCTTATCGTCAAAGGCAACAATAGTGTCATTGGCTTTGAGTCCGGCTTTTTCAGCAGGGCTTCCTTGATTGACAGAAACAATTTGAGCTCCTCCGCGAGTAATTCCTTCGGACTCAACTGCTGTGCTTTTAATCATGATCCCTAGTGCTACGTGCTTTACAGAACCATTCTTAATAATTTCTGTAACTACTCGTTTCACCAGATTTGCTGGAATTGCAAAGCCGATGCCGATAGATCCTGTAGTCTCCCCTTGAGCTGATGTCGCTGCAATAGAAGAATTAATACCTATGACCTTTCCGGCAGCGTTAAAAGTTGGGCCGCCTGAATTTCCTGGATTAATAGCTGCATCAATTTGTACTGCATTAGTTACAATTTCAGAGCGGCTTTGGTCGTCCATAACTGATACTGGACGATTTAAAGCCGAAACAATGCCTGTGGTAGCTGTATCGTCATATCCAAGCGGATTTCCGATTGCCATAACCGGTTCGCCAACGGAAAGCAGATTAGAATCTGCAAATTGGACTGTCTTTAAATTATTTGGTGAATTGTCTAATTTAAGTACTGCCAAATCAGTAGTTTTATCTGCTCCGACTAATGTAGCTGAATAAATTTGACCATTAGAAAGGGTTACTTGAATTTCTTTTGCATTAGCAATTACGTGATTGTTTGTTACAACATAACCTTTTGAATCAATAATTGCTCCAGAACCCTTCCCCATGCCTTTCTCTAAACGAGTTTGTATAGAAACAACGGCTCCGGAAACATTTTTTGCAACTCCTTGCCAATCCGGAGATTGTCCGCCTTTAACTACTGCGGTCCCAGGGCCAGAAGAATGAGAGCCGATGTTTGCGAAAGAGCCGCTTTGTGGAATTGAAATAAGACCTTGCGAGATTACAAATAGAACTACAACTACGCAAACTATTGCAGAAATTGCGGAGGATAAAATGGCAACAAAAGCAGTTGACGAAGAGCTTTTTGTTTTTCTTTTGTTACCTTTTTTGTTTGTGTCGTTTGTATTTGCTGCATTTGTGCTAATAATGCTTGTTTTTGCTATATTTTCATTTTCTTCGTTACTTGCATTATTGTTAAAATTCTGTTGCGCTGGTGTTTGATTGCCAACTTCATTATTTGGGTAAGAATTATTGTCTGTGCCGTAATTATACGGATTTCCGAAGCCGTTAAAATTATTATTTCCGTAGTAATTTTGTGATCCAATGTATTGCGTAGGAGCATTGTTGATATTTGTATTATCCGCATCGTTATTTTGGTTTACGGCGTAATTGTTAGCTGGATACTGTGTAGTGTTTGTACCAACTTCATTTTCGTTATTTGTTGGGCCGTAAGCTCCGAATTCAGGAGCTGGGCTATATGTTTGTGCTGGTTGCGTTGTTTGCGTTGGTTGTGCTGGTTGCGTCGGTTGTTCCTGCTGCTCGTAATATCCATTATTTGCAGTTTCATTGGATTCCTGCTGATTTGCACCATACATATCGTCAGCCATTCATCCTCCTTACAAAAGACTCTTAACACACCATAATAAACCATGCCATTATCTATGTAAGAGATAGTATGTTTTTTTATAATTTTTTAAATAATTTGCCTTGTAAATTTCATAAATTTTGCAAATTAATTTGGATATTGTCACAGAAAAATATAAATTGTGTGTGTTTTTTATTTATACTCGTCATGCCTTCTAATAAAGTAAATGCTATGACAAGTCTTCTTGAACATCCACGCGGAGCTGAGCCTGGGAAGCCTGGTGACCGCAAAGAATTTTCGTTTACAACTAAAACGCGACTTTCCAATACTGCTGAAGGTAAAGGTCGTGACGGTGCTCGCTATGGGCGCACCGGCGTAATTCACACGCCTCACGGAGATATTCAGACCCCAGCATTTGTACCTGTTGCAACGCAAGCTGCAATGAAGGCAGTGTTGCCAGAAAGCATTAAGGATTTGGGCGCTCAGTGCATGCTTTCAAACGCTTTTCATTTGTACGAACGTCCTGGCGCGGATGTTCTTGACGAAGCTGGCGGATTGGGAAAGTTTATGAACTGGGATAAGCCAACCTTTACGGATTCTGGCGGTTTTCAGGTTCTTTCTTTGGGTGCTGGTTTTAAGAAGACCCTTGCAATGGACGTTACTGGCATGAAGTCGGATGATGTTATTGCAGCCGGTAAGGAGCGTATGGCTTTTGTTGACGAGGATGGCGTAACTTTTAAGTCTCCTCTTAACGGAGCTAAGCACCGTTTTAGTGCTGAAATTTCTATGGGAATCCAGCATAAGCTGGGCGCGGATATTATGTTTTCTTTCGACGAGCTTACTACTTTGATGAATACTCGCCGATATCAAGAGGAATCTGTAGAGCGCACTTTCCGCTGGGCAAAGCGTTGTGTTGCAGAGCATCAGCGTTTAACCGAGGAGCGTGTAGGCAAGCCGTATCAAGCATTGTATGGCGTTGTGCAGGGTGCTAATTATGAGGATTTGCGTAGGCATGCGGCCGAGCAGATTGCTTCTTTAGATTTTGATGGCGTAGGCATTGGTGGCGCTATTGAGAAGCGAATTATTGGTGATACTTGCGCTTGGATTTGCGATGCTATGCCGGAAAATCGCCCACGCCACGTGCTTGGTATTGCAGCCGTGGATGATATTTTTGCTTGCGTTGAAAACGGCGGAGATACTTTCGACTGCGTGGCTCCAGCTCGCTGCGGAAGAAACGGAGCAATTTTTACTCGTCATGGTCGCTACAACGTAAAACGTGCAGAGTTTAAGCATGATCAGCGTCCGCTTGAAGAAGGCTGCGATTGCTACACTTGCACGCATTATTCCAGAATGTATGTGGATCATTTGTTGCGCGCTAGTGAAATGAATGGATTTACGCTTGCAACCATTCATAATGAGCGTTTCTTTGTGAAGCTGCTCGACGATATTCGAGCTTCTATTGACGGCGGATATTTTGAAGAGTTCCGCGATGAGACTCTTGCACACTATTACGAAAACGGTTCTAAAGGCTGAGAGTAGTTTTGAGCGCAAAATGCTAGGTTAAATATTGCGAATTTATGTTAAATATGATAGCCTTGCACTTTGTATGCGAACGTGGCGGAATGGTAGACGCGCTGTCTTCAGGTGGCAGTGAGCGTATGCTCGTGCGGGTTCAAGTCCCGCCGTTCGCACTAGTTAAAAAGGCTGGAATTGCAAGGGCTTTGCCTCTTACTATTCTGGCCTTTTGTGCAAATATAAGGCAACTATATTGCAACTGCAATGCAAAAAAGTGCGAGTATTGTACAAACTTTTATTTATTACAAGCGACGGTGATGTAATGAACACTAACGATGAACTAAATATCAATAATGTAGGTGACAATTCTTACGATCCACATATTGGTCGCGAATCTCACGTTGTGCCGGGTCGTTTTGGTGAGCCTTTAAAAGTTATGAATGCACAGTATTCGCAAGGGAATGCTTCAGCTCATCCAACGCATCCGCTGCTTTTGCTCCTTCACGGTTGGGGTTCTAACGAGGAAGATTTATTGGATTTGTTGCGAGTAGTTGCACCATATAATGATGCAATCGCTTTACGTGCTCCACTTAAGCTGGCAGAAGGCGCTTACAGTTGGTTCCACGATGCTGTGCCGCAGCGAGAAGATTTAGATTACGATATGTATGCTGCTGCTGTAGCAATTGACGAATGGGTGCATGAAAATATTCCAGCGAATCGCGACATTGTGCCATTTGGTTTTTCGCAAGGCGCTGCGCTCGCGGTGCACGTTTTGCGTTTGAATCCTTCGCGCTACCGTGCGGCCGTTTCGCTTTCCGGGTTCATAGCGCCTAGTGTTCCTGCTTCCTCGGAAGAAATCGCATTACAAGATAACGATTTAGCTGAGCGTAATACTCCTGTATTTTTCGGCTACGGATTAGAGGATGGCGTGATTCCTCCTTACGAATTCTCGGCTGCTGCAGCGTGGCTTGAGGAGCACACTTGGCTTGAAGAACGTCGTTATCGCGGGTTGGATCACGCTGTTGATATGAACGAAATTGGCGATATTCGCAAGTGGTTCGTAACTCACGATATTTCTTCTGGGCTTATGTAAATTTACTTAGATTTATGTAAATTTATTCGATTTTGTTTTTTCTTAATCTGTAAATTAATTTGTAAAGTGATTTCATGAATATGCGCGATGAGATAGTATTTGCAATGAATCAAGCCTTGAATTTGGCTCGAGAGTCTGCTTCTGCAGGCGAAGTCCCAGTTGGAGCAGTTGTGCTTGATGGTAGCGGTAATATTATTGGCAAAGGCGCAAATATGCGAGAGCAGAGCGCTGATCCTTTGGCTCATGCTGAAGTGCTTGCTATGAAAGATGCTGCTACCTCGCGTAAATCTTGGAATCTATCTGACTGTACTCTGGTAGTAACTCTTGAACCTTGCCCTATGTGTGCTGGAGCTGTGCTGCAAACGCGCCTTAAACGCGTGATTTTCGGGGCGTGGGATGCCAAACTTGGTGCGTGTGGTTCTGTATGGGATATTTTGCGAGATCCTCATGTTGGCTCACGTCCGGAAGTCATTGGTTCAGTATGCGAATCTGAGTGTGCTCAACCCTTGCGAAACTTTTTTGCGCATCAACGTTAGATAAGTGTTGCATTATTTTTTAATGTTGCGTTTAATTCAAGATAACGCAGTGCATGAAAAGTAATTTTTAGCGTGTTCCCCTTGTGTTCATTCTAGCAAAATGTTATAGTTGCGGTAACGTTACCGCATGAGGTAAGTTGAAGAAACCGACAATTGTGGGAACGTTATCTCAATTGCGGATTCTATTCAGCGCTGATGAAGCTGCTCATTGAGAATAAGATTGCACAGAGGCTCTTATGCATGGTTGCATAGTGCTGTTTTTCTCCAACGAGAGGAGTATATGGAAAAACGTAGTATAAAACATGGAGTACAAGCTAAAATCAAAACATATCGATAACAGTGCAAAATTGTTAACACTGGTTGAGCATAAGAGATGAGCTGGAGGTGTCATGTCGTACATTACGATTCGCGATGTTGCGCAACGTGCTGGTATATCAGTATCAACTGTTTCTCGCGCATTGAATAATACGGGTCGTATATCGGCAAACACTAAGGCGAAAGTTGAGCGTGCAGTTGCGGAACTAGGTTATATACCAGATTCTCGCGCTCAGGCGATGCGGTCATCTCGTACTAAGACAGTGGGGCTACTTGTGCCAGATATACGCAATGCGTATTTTGCTGAGCTTGCGTATACTGTGCAAGACTCGTTGTTTGATGCCGGCTATTGTGCGTTTATTGGAACATCTTCTGAGAGTGCAGCTCGTCAAGATTCATTCATTACAAGTATTCTTTCTCAACGCATTGATGGTGCGATTATTGTGCCTCAAGGTGAGGAAACTGATGCTATGAGAATGTTGATGGAGCAGCATCTTCCACTTATGTTTATGGATCGACATGTGGAGTCTCGGACTGGCGATTTGACGCATGTGCCAGTTGTGGATTCGGATCCAGAGCAAGGTATTCGTGAAGCATTATTGGATGTTAAACAACATGGTTTTTGCTCAGTTGGCTACGTGTCGGGTCCAATTATCGCTTCACCGTCACTGCAAGAACGTGAACAAGTATTTCGTACAGTGGCTTCGGAGATATTTGGCGAAGAACATGTATTTGTAGAATCTACGGGATTTGAACAATCCTCATGCGCTAGCGTGTTGCATCGCATGATTAGCGTTGGTGTAAAAGCACTTATTGTCGGTTATTCGCCAGATGCGCTGCGAGTGATGGATGTAATGGCTCGTGAAGGATTAGTGATAGGCAGTGACATTTCACTTATCTCGTTTGATGATGTTGAAATATTCCGCTTAGCAACGCCGCGTATTTCTACTATTTCGCAACAAGTTCAGCGCATTGGTCGTACTAGTGCCGCACTTTTTTTGGATATGTTAGAACATAATGTTGATGTTCAATCGCAGCGAGTAGAAACTATGTATATTCCGCGTGAATCGTTAGGAAATGCGTAGCTGTAAGGCTGTTATTCTATAGCTTGACACTATTGTTATTGATTTTTGTACCGTGACTTTGTAAGCGTGTGCAGCAATCACCTGAGCGTACCGTTGTTGTTACGTTTTTGCATGCACATTGCGGCATAATTCTCATCCAAAGTACAAGCGTAATGTAGCGTAATTTATTGCATTTTCGTGGCAGCAGTGGTGCTGTAGCGAAGAAAGAGGTAAGACATGACGGAACTATCGCTAGTAGGAGTATCGAAAATATTCGGTAATTCTACGGTAGTTGACAATGTGTCTGTAACAGTAAAACCAGGTGAAGTGCATGTTCTCCTTGGTGAAAATGGTGCGGGCAAGTCAACAGTTATTAAGATGATGAGCGGCATTTATCAGCCAGATAAAGGTCATATTGAGATCAATGGTGAAACAGCGCGAATTCCTAATGTGGATACTGCTCGCAAATTGGGCATTGCTGTGATTCACCAAGAGTTAAATTTGGTGCCAGAACTTTCTATTATGGAAAATTTGTTCCTTGGTATGCTTCCTACGAAAGCTGGTTTTGTTAGTCGGGCGACGATGCGTGCTCGTGCGGAATCTGCATTGCAAGTTATCGGTTTAGATGAAGATGTCAATAAGCCAATGGGACAACTTGGTGTAGCTCGTCAACAGATGGTAGAAATAGCCAAAGCACTTATGCAGCATGCATCTATCCTTATTCTTGATGAACCAACAGCTGCTCTAACAAAACCAGAATGTGAACAGTTATTTAACATTATGGAAGATTTAAAATCCAAAAATGTTGGAATGGTGTTTATTTCTCATCATTTAGATGAAATTGCGCGTATTGGTGATGTTGTAACCGTACTTCGCGATGGCAAATACGTCGATACTGTTGATGCGCAAGTTCCTGAGAAGGAACTTGTAAAACTCATGGTAGGTCGTGATATTACAAATCAATTCCCTCATGGCAAACGTAGTCAAGGCAAAGAGCTGCTAAAAGTAGAAGGCTTAACGCGAAAAGGTACGTTAGAAAATGTATCCTTCAGCGTTCATGCTGGCGAAGTTGTGGGTCTTGCAGGTTTGGTAGGTGCTGGTCGTACCGAAGTTCTTCGTGCAATATTTGGTGCAGATAGTTATGATTCAGGTTCAATAACTGTTGATGGTAAATCTATTGCAAAAGCGAATATTGCAGGAAGCATCGCAGCTGGTCTTGGTTTAGTCCCAGAAGATCGTCGAGTACAAGGGTTGATTCTTGAAGCATCTGTTGCAGAAAATTTGGGAATTTCTACATTAGTTCCTACAGCACATGCAGGATTTGCGGATTTGAAAGGGCAGCGTACTCGCGAGGAAGAAACTGCAAAAAAATTGCGTATTCGTATGGCAAACATTGATCAACTCGCTGGTTCGCTATCTGGCGGTAATCAACAAAAAATCGTGTTCGGCAAATGGTCTATGGCGAACGTGAAAGTGCTATTGCTGGATGAGCCTACTCGTGGTGTTGATGTTGGTGCTCGTGTAGAAATTTACGAGTTGATTAACAGTATCGTAGAAAATGGAGGTGCTGTGCTGATGGCATCCTCAGATTTGCCTGAAGTGCTTGGTATGTCAGATCGCGTATTGGTGATGTCGAACGGCAGAATCAGCGGTGAATTAGCTGCAAGCGAGGCTACGCAGGAAAGTGTGATGGAACTTGCAGTGACTCACCTTAATACATCTGGTATTTGAGCATACAGGAATGAGTAAAACCTTACTGCTTTCAATATGAAACTGATACATGAGCCATATTGAAATCTTAAAAATTAAAGTTACCAATCAAACGTAAAACTTGCATACAACAATTTATTGCACACAGCAGTGCAGTGAGTTATAGCAAAATTTGTTAAAGGAGTATAAATTATGGCTGCTACGAGTAGTGCAAAATCTGAGCATTTGGGATACGGTGCAGTTGATAAAGGATTTTTGCCTGCAGCGAAAAAGTTTGCATCACGCAATGGTGCTCTTATCGGCTTGATTATCTTGTGTGCTGCGCTTTCGTGCGCCACGCCAGCATTTTTGACAAGTGTGAATATTCTCAATGTGGGTATTCAAGCTGCGACAGTTGCTATTTTGGCATTCGGTCAAACCTTTGTTATCGTGTCCGCTGGTATTGATTTGTCAGTAGGTGCGGTGGCTGCAATTTCTAGTATGTTGGTTGCGTATACAGGCGTTTCTATGGGTTTGCCACCAGTGTTAACTGTTGTTGTAGGCATAGTAACCGGTGCGCTTTTTGGTCTTATTTCAGGTGTTGCAAACGCTTTTCTTAAGTTACCGTCGTTTATTGCTACATTGGCAATGATGTCTGTTGCGCGTGGACTTACCCTTGTTGTTTCAGACGGTCGTCCTATTTCCACTTCTGGCATGGTGAATTTCTTTGGTGCCAACATATTAGGTATTCCAATGCCAATTGTGATGATGATTATCATGGGTGTTATTGCTGCAATAATACTGAACTTCACCACTACTGGTCGTTCTATGTATGCTGTTGGTGGAAATATGGAGGCTTCTCGCCTTTCTGGTATCAATATTCATAAAACACAAATTATGGTATTTGTTTTTTCCGGTATTTTCGCTGCCATCGCTGGTTTAGTTATTGCCGGTCGTTTACATTCCGCTCAGCCTCAGGCTGCCACTGGCTATGAAATGGATGCTATTGCTTCTGTTGTTATCGGTGGTGCTTCGCTTTCGGGCGGTAAAGGTAAGATTTCTGGCACTTTCGTAGGAGCAATTTTGCTGGCTGTAATTCGTAATGGCTTGAATATTTTGAATGTTTCCTCCTTCTGGCAGCAAGTAGTTATTGGTTTGGTTATTGCCTTTGCTGTGAGCCTTGACACTTTGCGCCGCAAGGAAGATACGCACTGACAGCAAATTAATACTTTTTATAAACTTGATCTTCTCGTAGGAAGGAGGTGAATCTTGCAAATGTTGATTCGTAAGTGGCGAGTAATCAATATTTTCAGCAAGAATTGAGACGATTTGGAATATTATAACTGAACTTTATAACTCAAAACTACGTAACAATAAGGTAAAGAGATGGTGAAACATCAGCCTTATGCCACTGCAACATTGCGGATTTATCGAACTAAAACTTGCGGTAGCACAGGGCAATAATCAAAGGAGATATGATGAATTATCCAATTATGCGTCGAGGTGTAAAGATTGCTTGCGCGGTTGCAGCAGCATCTGCACTTATTGTCAGCATGAGTGCATGTGGTAGTACTAATGGTGGCGATAAAGTCGCATTGTTAGTTTCTACTTTGAACAATCCGTTCTTTGTGGATTTGCGTGATGGTGCCCAAGCTGAAGCAAAGAAACTTGGTGTTGATTTGCAAGTTTCCGACGCTCAGAATGATTCTGCAAAGCAGCAGGATCAAGCGCAGAATGCTCAATCACAAGGTGCAAAAGCTGTTATTATTAACCCTGTAGATTCTGATGCTGCTGGTCCTGCAGTTGCCCCGTTGCTAAGCGCGAACTTGCCTGTGATTTCTGTTGACCGTTCTGTAACTGGTGAAAAAGTTACTTCGCATATTGCTTCCGATAACGTTGCTGGTGGTGCTCAGGCTGCTGACACGCTAGCTAATAGTATGGGCGAAAAGGGTGAAGTTTTGGTTTTGCAAGGTATTCCTGGAGCGGCTTCTACTCGCGACCGTGGCAAAGGATTCAAAGATCGTATTAAGAAATATTCAAATATTAAAGTTGTAGCAGAACAAACTGCTAACTTTGACCGTGCTGAAGCATTAAATGTGGCTACTAATTTGTTGCAATCGCACCCGAATGCAACCGGCATTTACGCCGAAAATGACGAGATGGCATTAGGTGCCATTCAAGCATTAGGAGCTAAAGCTGGTAAAGAAATTAGAGTAGTCGGTTTCGATGGCACTGCTGACGGTATGAAAGCTATTAAGGCCGGCACAATGGCTGGAACAATTGCTCAGCAGCCAAAGGAACTTGGTCGTTCTGCCGTTGCTGCTGCTGTAAAAGCTATTAAGGGGCAAAGTGTTCCAAAGACTGAACCAATTACTGTGAAAACAGTGACAGTAAAGAATGTGGGTGATTTTGAGTAATACATATTTGCATAAAACTATGTAATTCTGTATATAAACATTAAAGTTTATGTTGAGTAGTTTTATGGATTAATATAGCTAATGCAAAATTTATATGGTGTTGAGAGCATTCATGATGCTTTCGTGAAAATAATCGCAACAGTAAAATTTATTAATACCGTATGCTTTAGTGTTCTCAACGCCATTGTTTTCTTAATAAGATTTTTTATCATATATGTTCGTGGTGGCGCACTTGTTATGAAGGTGATGATCATTGTTGATGTCACTTTCATGAGCCACGATATGGGGTGAATTATGTTAACTCATGGTATCTTGAACGCACAATTAGCAGCTGCTATTGCAAAATTGAGGCATAAGGATCAATTTGTTGTTTCTGACTGTGGCTTGCCTGTCCCAGCGGGCGTAGAAGTTATTGATTTAGCTTTGGTTTTTGGAATACCGCGATTTCCTGATGTGCTTGCATCAATAAAGGATGATCTTGTTCTTGAGTCTGGTATTATGGCGGAAGAAGCTTGTGATGATGTTCCAGAAACATGGATCAAGGATTTGCTTGGTGTGCCATTGACTTATGTGCCGCATGATGGCGAACGAGGGTTTAAGGCTCTTGTTTCGCAAGCTAAATTCGTGATTCGAACGGGTGAGACTACTCCGTATTCTAACGTGTTGCTGCGTTGTGGCGTTCCATTCTAAGCTTTGTTTTGCGCAATATTTAGGGAGAATTATGTGTAGTTATCATATGCTTGACTCGTTAGAGAGTTTAGAAAAGATTAAAGTCATTCAGCCTGTTAACGTGGCTTTGCAACATGAGACATTGCCTGCGTTACGAAATATGAAGATGCCTACTGTAGCGATAGTTGGTTCTATGAATGCGGATTATACTATTGTTGCTAATCGTCTTCCTATGCCTGGTGAGACCATTAAAGGTAACGAAATACGAATACTGCCTGGAGGCAAGTCAGGTAATCAGGCAGTATCTGCTGCAAAGCTTGGTGCGCACGTATGTATCTTCGGTGCTGTAGGTGATGATGCTAATGCTGATTTTCTTACTGGTGCTTTGCGAGAATCTGGTGTTGATACGACGTATGTACGTCATGTACCCAATTGCAACAGTGGCGCAACAGTGATTACAGTGGATGCGCAAAGTGGCGAAAATACTATTGTTTATGCGCCTGGGTCTAACTCGCAAGTTGATATTGATTATATTCAGTCGCCATCTGTGCAAGCTGCTATTACTAATGCAAAAGTATTAGGGCTTTGCTTGGAAAGTCCATTAGAATCGGTTACGATGTGCGCTCGCTTAGCGCATGAACATGGCGTAAAAGTTTTGCTTAATAATTCGCCTTTTTTGGATACATTACCGCAAGATCTTATACGATCTGCAGATATCTTACTGGTCAATGAGCATGAAATGGCACAGCTATTGCATATTTCAGAACCAGATAGCGGTGATTGGGATTCATTTGATTGGAAGCATACGCTTCATGCAATGCATGAGTTTGGCTTTAATGAGGCAATAGTAACACTTGGCTCACGTGGGTCTATGGTTTTGGATTATGCTGATAATTCGGTGCATCGAATTATGGCTCAGCATGTCAATGCCGTTGATACTACGGGTTGTGGCGATGCTTTTATGGGTACTGTGCTTGCGTGTTTGTCTGTGGATATGCGGTTGGTTGATGCAGCGTCACTCGCTTCTTATGTAGCGGCATATGCTGCTACTGGATTTGGTGCCCAAGCTTCTTACGGTACAGTTGCTCAAATTCGTCAATTTTTTCACTTGTAAGTAGGTGATGCATGCATAAATTGTAAGTATATTCAGTTGACGTTCGCGCCTTGCCGATGTACAGAATTTTGACATTCTTCTAAAACTGTGTAATATGCTATAAAAACCAAAAAGCAGTTGGCTGATTTTAGTCACTACAATCAGCCTTACTGCTTTTTACTATATTTACAGTCGCTTCGACGAATTTTCATGTATGCACGAATTTCGCCTAAGCACATTTTTACCTAAAAGGAGGTGTCACTATGAGTGGCATGAAATATGCAATGATCGGTTCGGGAGCTATGGGATATCGCTATGGCGTTTTGTTGCAGGAAACGGCTGGCATTCATGTTGATTTCATTGATGCCTGGGATGAGAATGTGAATAAAGTTCGCGAGCAAGGCGGCGTAATGGTGAGCCGTGACCATGAAAACCGTCATTTGGTACCGATTAATATGTATACGCCTGAAGATTATGATGGCGATCCAGACGTGTGGATTGTGTTTATGAAGCAAATGCAGCTTGCGGAAATGTTGGAGCGTTGTAAGCATTTGTTTAAAGAGCATCAGGTAGTGTTTGCTGCTATGAATGGCTGGGGTCATTTTGAAAAGTTGCAGCAGTACTTCCCGGATGATCATATTTACGGCGGAACTGCCATGATTGCAACCGTTTTGAACGGTCCGGGCGACGTTGATTTTATTGGTAAAGTTGGCGTTGGAACTATGAATATGTGCGCGTTGAACGAGCAGGTGAGTGACGTTGAGCTTGCTATGCGAGACGACTTTAAAGCTGCCGGATTGAATCCTACTATTACGGAAGATTTCAAGGGTACGTGCATGGCGAAGGTAGTTTTCAATTCCGTAGTTAACACTTTGTGCACAATGTATCAGATTCAAATGGGTCAGTTTATTTCGTACCCTGGGGCTATGGATATGGCTCAACAGCTTATTAACGAAGCGTACGACGTGTGCGATCGTGCCGGAATTCGTATGGTTAATACGCGTCAGCAGGAGCTAGAGGCTATCGATTACGTAAGTCGCGTTGCAAATCCTCTGCACTATCCTTCTATGTACCAAGATATGAGTCGCGGACGAAAGACTGAAGTCGATTACATTAATGGTTACATAGCGAAGCTCGGTCGCGAAAATGATTACGTTTGCCGCACTCACGAATTCTTAACGCATGGAGTTCATTTGGCAGAACTCGCGTTCAAACTTCATAATCAGCAATAATTTAGAGAGTATCCCTATAGCTCTTGCAATGAATGAGAAGGAGGCGCGGCTCGCGGTTTTTACTGCGGGCCGCTTTTTATTATCCGCGCGTAACATCTAGTATGATGATAAAGTTTAGAGTCTAAAATCATAAATATTATTAAGTAAATAGAATTATTTGTAATAAATAAAACTGCAATAAAAATACTTATCAATGTAAATTAATGGGGATTAAATGACTACTTTTGACAGAGCAAACTTGCCAGAATCCGTGCGCACGAACGGCGCTACTCCAAACCCTTGGTGGGCGAATGCAGTAGTGTATCAGATTTATCCGCGAAGCTTCCAGGACACGAACGGTGACGGCATTGGAGATTTGAAGGGAATTACTTCTCGCCTTGATTATTTGGCTGATTTAGGCGTTGACGTGCTCTGGCTCAGCCCTGTTTACAAGTCCCCACAAGACGATAACGGTTACGATATTTCCGACTATCAAGATATTGATCCGCTTTTCGGAACTTTGGAAGATATGGACGAGCTGCTGGCTGGAGCTCACGAGCGCGGTCTTAAAGTCGTGATGGATTTAGTAGTAAATCACACTTCTGACGAGCACGCTTGGTTCCAGGCTTCAAGAGATGCTTCTAGTGATTACGCTGATTGGTATTGGTGGAGGCCTGCGCGTGAAGGTTGTGTGCCTGGTGAGCCGGGTGCGGAGCCGAATAAGTGGGGTTCGTATTTCGGCGGTTCCGCGTGGACTTACGATCCGAAGCGCGGAGAATACTTCCTTCACCAGTATTCACCAAAGCAGCCAGATTTGAATTGGGAAAATCCTGCTGTTCGCGCTGCCGTGTACAAGATGATGAATTGGTGGATGGATCGCGGAATTGATGGCTTCCGCATGGATGTGATTACGCAAATTTCCAAGCATGTTGATTCTGAAGGTCGTTTGCCGGGTGAAGATGGCTGCCAAATTGAAGATTTGCCAGCTGGTGCTGACGGCTATTCTTCGCCATTCCCGTTCTGCTCGGACGGTCCTCGTTTAGACGAATTCTTGCGTGAGATGCGTGCAGAAGTTTTCGACGGTCGCGAAGGTTATCTTACTGTTGGCGAGGCTCCGGGAATTTCTCCGCACCGTAATACTTATATTACTGACCCTGCTCACAGCGAACTTGACATGTTATTCCTGTTCAATCATGTGGATATCGATTGCGAAAACGGTACTAAGTGGAATCCTGTGCCGCTAAAGCTTACGGCATTAAAGAGCGTGATGGCAGAGCAGCAACAAGCGGTAGCGGATGCTGGTTGGGCGAGCCTGTTCTTTAATAATCACGATCAGCCGCGTGCGCTTTCTCGCTGGGGTAGTGAGGCTAGCGAGGAGATGCGCGTGCGCTCTGCTAAGGCGATTGCCATGCTTCTTCACATGCACCGCGGCACGCCTTACGTGTACCAAGGCGAGGAAATTGGTATGACTAACGCGCACTTTACGCGTCTCGAGCAGTATCGCGATTTGGAAGCGTTGAATATGTTTAAGCAGCGCGTAGAAAAAGCGCATATTCAGTCTGCTGAGTCGATGATGGATGCGCTCGCAAAGCGCGGCCGCGACAATTCTCGAACTCCAATGCAGTGGAATGCTTCTAAATACGCGGGATTCATGCCTTTTAATGTTCAGTCGGTAAATAACGCAGAGCCGTGGATTAGTGTGAATCCTAATTATGTGGATATTAACGCAGCAGAGCAGATGGAAGATTCAGATTCCGTTTACGCTTTCTATAAGTATTTGATTGCGCTTCGTCATTCGGAGACGATTGTTTCTGCTGGTTCTTGGGATTTGGTTGATGCAGATGACGAGTGCGTGTATGCTTTTGTGCGCGAGCTTAAATCTGGTTGCGAAAAGCAGGAAGATTCTGCAGAGACTGCTGCGGAATCTGCTGCAAATTCCGCGGAATCTACAGAACGCATGCTCGTAATGGTTAATATGACTGACTCAACTGTGCCTATCCCTACGCAGAGCGCGCAATTATTGCAAAATCGCGCCTCTAACGCTTTTGTGGGGCGTGACGTAATGGTTACAACCTACGACGTGAATCACGCGCTTACATCGCTTAAAAACGGTACGCTTGCGCCTTGGGAAGGTATAGCTGTTACTTTGCAATAGTTTTAATAGCATTAATTTGCAATAATCACTTTGCAATAGTTTCGTCTACTAACTTTGGCAGAGCTTTCGCAATATCTTCGCGAATAATACGCTCTGCCAAATAGTCGTATTGCGTAGAGCCCAGGTTCATTATCGTAATCGGCACTCCAGCGCGCGCAGCTAACGGCACGAGGCTGGCAGCTGGAAATACTTCCAGCGTGGAACCAATAACCCACAGCTCGTCCGCTTTAACTATTGCTTGCGCACTGCGTTCCATAGCACCTTCTGGAAGCGCTTCTCCAAAATAAACAACGTCTGTTTTTATGAGACCGTTACAAGGCATATTGCTGCGGTACGGCAGAGTGCGTCTGCAATGCGGATCCGGGTGCTCATCTAAATCTGCCATAATATCGGCAGTTTTATAGCTCGCGTGGCAGCTCATGCAGTGCGAAGTTCCGATGCTTCCATGCAAGTTCACTATAATATTTGGGTTATTGCCAGCTTTTTCGTGAAGCGCATCAAAGTTTTGGGTGGCTATAAGGTCGAGCATTCCTGCCTTCTCGAGTTTTACAAGTGCTTTGTGCGCAGTCCCCGGCTGTGCGTTCCAAACGGGAGACTCTTTTTGCCAGCGCCAAGAGTAGACGCGTTCCTCTTTACTGCTTAAAAATGCGTCTATGTCATAAACGTTCATTTGCTCTGGGTGCTTAGTCCAAACTCCATCTGGACCGCGAAAGTCGGGAATGCCTGCGCTTGTGGAGATTCCTGCGCCTGTGAGCACAACAATGTGGTGTGCTCTATTGCTCGATTGCTTGTTGCTCATTCTTCTGCTCCTTCTTTTATTAATGTCTGTTAATACCCTATTCTTATTTTCTTATTTTTCTTTATGCGCTTTACGCTTTTTGTGTTTTTATGTGCTTTGTATTCTTTATAAAAGTTTATTTAATAAGTATCTATTTATATAGGTATTTCTTATTTCATAAATAGAGCTCATATATTTTGTATGTACTGCTGCTGAGTTTGTGCGAGCGTTGTAAAGCAAGCGCTACCGCATTAAGCTCACTTTAAGTTAATCTTCTTTGGTCGTCAGATTACGCTTTCTTAATTAGTTTAAAGAAAGCGTAATTGTTTGCGCGCTTGCGCGGAAAGCACACTGTGCTTTCTGCATAAGCAAGCGCTACCGCATCGGGTTGCTTTTCGCGCTACGCTTTAAGCGAAAAGCAAGTCGATGCGACACTCCCGGTTTTGATGTTTTTGGGGCTATTCTTGATTATTTTTTGTTGGTTTTGATTATTGTTCCTGGTCTTGTGTTGGTTTTTTGGTGTTTTTTCGTGGTTTTCGACACGCCGGTGTTTTGGCTTGTTTTCAATGGTTTTGGGGTGTTTGTTTTTGGTGGGTTTGCGTTTTAGCGTGGGTTGGTGTAAGTTTATCTCTTGCTGCTCAGCGCGGCTGGTTCTCCTCGGTTGAGGTTGATGGGCCGGCTGGTGTGGTGGTGGTTTGAGAACTCAAGAGCGTGTCTGTACTACTTATTAGTTAATTATTGCCAGTTCATTGCCTGCCTTGCAGATTGCAGGGTGCCTGAGAGATGGTTAAATGGTGGTGAGGTTTTTGTTGGGATGTTCTTTCCTTAAAGAATGTCTCGTCTTTTTCTTTTTAATATTGGAGCCTTTTGTTGGCTCTTCATTGAAGTTTTTCGTGGAGGGTTCGATTCTGGCTCAGGATGAACGCTGGCGGCGTGCTTAACACATGCAAGTCGAACGGGATCTGACCAGCTTGCTGGTTGGTGAGAGTGGCGAACGGGTGAGTAATGCGTGACCAACCTGCCCCATGCTCCAGAATAGCTCTTGGAAACGGGTGGTAATGCTGGATGCTCCAACTTGACGCATGTCTTGTTGGGAAAGTGTTTAGTGGCATGGGATGGGGTCGCGTCCTATCAGCTTGTAGGCGGGGTAATGGCCCACCTAGGCTTCGACGGGTAGCCGGCCTGAGAGGGCGGACGGCCACATTGGGACTGAGATACGGCCCAGACTCCTACGGGAGGCAGCAGTGGGGAATATTGCGCAATGGGGGAAACCCTGACGCAGCGACGCCGCGTGCGGGATGAAGGCCTTCGGGTTGTAAACCGCTTTTGATTGGGAGCAAGCTTTCGGGTGAGTGTACCTTTCGAATAAGCGCCGGCTAACTACGTGCCAGCAGCCGCGGTAATACGTAGGGCGCAAGCGTTATCCGGAATTATTGGGCGTAAAGAGCTTGTAGGCGGTTCGTCGCGTCTGGTGTGAAAGCCCATCGCTTAACGGTGGGTCTGCGCCGGGTACGGGCGGGCTAGAGTGCAGTAGGGGAGACTGGAATTCCCGGTGTAACGGTGGAATGTGTAGATATCGGGAAGAACACCAATGGCGAAGGCAGGTCTCTGGGCTGTTACTGACGCTGAGAAGCGAAAGCGTGGGGAGCGAACAGGATTAGATACCCTGGTAGTCCACGCCGTAAACGGTGGACGCTGGATGTGGGGCCCATTCCACGGGTTCCGTGTCGGAGCTAACGCGTTAAGCGTCCCGCCTGGGGAGTACGGCCGCAAGGCTAAAACTCAAAGAAATTGACGGGGGCCCGCACAAGCGGCGGAGCATGCGGATTAATTCGATGCAACGCGAAGAACCTTACCTGGGCTTGACATGTGCCTGTCGACTGCAGAGATGTGGTTTCCCTTCGGGGCAGGTTCACAGGTGGTGCATGGTCGTCGTCAGCTCGTGTCGTGAGATGTTGGGTTAAGTCCCGCAACGAGCGCAACCCTCGCCCTGTGTTGCCAGCGGGTTATGCCGGGAACTCACGGGGGACCGCCGGGGTTAACTCGGAGGAAGGTGGGGATGACGTCAGATCATCATGCCCCTTACGTCCAGGGCTTCACGCATGCTACAATGGCCGGTACAACGGGATGCGACATGGTGACATGGAGCGGATCCCTTAAAACCGGTCTCAGTTCGGATCGTAGTCTGCAACTCGACTACGTGAAGGCGGAGTCGCTAGTAATCGCGAATCAGCAACGTCGCGGTGAATGCGTTCCCGGGCCTTGTACACACCGCCCGTCAAGTCATGAAAGTGGGCAGCACCCGAAGCCGGTGGCCTAACCCTTTTGGGATGGAGCCGTCTAAGGTGAGGCTCGTGATTGGGACTAAGTCGTAACAAGGTAGCCGTACCGGAAGGTGCGGCTGGATCACCTCCTTTCTACGGAGTTTTTGTGCACGCTCGGTTTGAGTGTGGTTACTGGTGTGGAAAACAATAGTTGACGTTTTTTTGATGAGTTTGTTGGGCATGCTTTTGGGTTCCCGGATTGCCACCCCCCTTTGTTTGGGGTTGCGGTCCTTGACTCACAGGATTTCAGGTTGATGCTTTTTGAGTGTTTGGCTTGGGTTTTGTGGTGTTGTGGTGGTTTGAGAACTGGATAGTGGACGCGAGTAAAATGCGAAACTTTTTTGGTTTCGATTTTTTTGCTTTTATCAATTTCAACCGGCTCCTTTTGTTGGAGTCGCTTGATCGTTTTGTGATCGTTTAGTGTGATGATTTTTTGTCTAGAGAATTTTGCTGATGGGTTCTTACTTTAGTGTTTGTCACTGGTAAGGGCGTATGGTGGATGCCTTGGTAGACAGGACCGATGAAGGACGTGACGGGCTGCGATATGCCTCGGGGAGCTGCCGAGTGGGCTTTGATCCGAGGATTTCCGAATGGGGAGACCCGGCCACTGTTATGAGTGGTCACCACAGTTTTTGTGGGGGGTACGCAGGGAAGTGAAACATCTCAGTACCTGCAGGAAAGGATACTCCGTGAGTAGTGGCGAGCGAAAGCGGATCAGGCTAAACCGGGTGCGTGTGATAGCCGTCAGGTGTTGCGCATTCGGGGTCGTGGGATGGACTGTTCAGCCTCTGACGGGGTTGAGGAGAGTGATAAAATGTCGTGCTAGGTGAATGGGATTGAATTCCCAGCCGTAGAGGGTGATGGCCCCGTAGCTTGTCGTGCGATGTCTCTTTATGTTTATTCCCAAGTAGCGCGGGACTCGTGGAATCCCGCGTGAATCTGCCCAGACCGTTGGGTAAGCCTAAGTATTCCTGTCTGACCGATAGTGTACTAGTACCGTGAGGGAAAGGTGAAAAGCACCCCGGGAGGGGAGTGAAATAGTTCCTGAAACCGTGCGCTTACAATCCGTCGGAGCCTTCTTTGTGGGGTGACGGCGTGCCTATCGAAAAATGAGTCTGCGAGTCAGTGGTATGTGGCGAGGCTAACCCGGGTGGGGGAGCCGTAGCGAAAGCGAGTTTTAAAAGGCGTTTGAGTCGCATGTCCTGGACCCGAAGCGGGATGATCTAGCCCTGAGCAGGTTGAAGCGCGGGTAAGACCGTGTGGAGGACCGAACCCACCTAGGTTGAAAACTGGGGGGATGACTTGGGGTTAGGGGTGAAAGGCCAATCAAATTCCGTGATAGCTGGTTCTCTCCGAAATGCATTTAGGTGCAGCGTCGTGTTATTGCTTACAGGGGGTAGAGCTACTGGATGCTTGCGGGCCCATACCGGGTACCAATAGCAGCCAAACTCCGAATACCTGTTAGGTTTATCACGGCAGTGAGTCGGCGGGGGATAAGCTCCGTCGTCAAAAGGGAAACAGCCCTGATCGTCGTCTAAGGTCCCGAAGCGCGTGCTAAGTGGGAAAGGATGTGGAGTCGCATAGACAGCCAGGAGGTTGGCTCAGAAGCAGCCATCCTTGAAAGAGTGCGTAACAGCTCACTGGTCTAGTGGTTCCGCGCCGACAATGTAGCGGGGCTTAAGCACGCCACCGAAGACGCGGCTGCATGATTTGTTTCATGCGGGGTAGGAGAGCGTCCTGTATGGGGTGAAGCGGCAGTGTGAACTTGTCGTGGACTTTACAGGAGTGAGAATGCAGACATGAGTAGCGAGAGACGGGTGTGAATCCCGTCCGCTGAATGACTAAGGGTTCCGGGGCCACGTTCGTCGTCCCCGGGTGAGTCGAGTCCTAAGGCGAGGCCGACAGGCGTAGTCGAATGGATGAACGGGTTGATATTCCCGTACCGGTGTTACACCGTTCGAACTGAATCTGAGAGTACTAACCTTCATTTGCTGGTTGATTGCCTTTCGGGGTTGTTGGCTGGTTTGTGTTGGGACTGTATCGGTAGTAGGTTAGCGTGGGAGTGACGCGGGTAGGTAGCCGGCTGCGGAGGTGGTTTTCCGTGGCTAAGCGTGTGGGCTGTCTCCTAGGTAAATCCGGGGGATGTTAAAGCTGAGGCGTGATGGGTAGGCTGTAAGGCTGATTCCGGTGATCCTGCTTGCCAAGAAAAGCTTCAACGTGAGGTGTGATTCCGCTCGTACCCTAAACCGACACTGGTGGTCTGGTAGAGTATACCGAAGCGATCGGGCGAATCCTGGCCAAGGAACTCGGCAAATTACTCCCGTGCCTTCGGCATAAGGGAGACCTCTGATGGTGATATGGTTTTACACTGTTGAGCTGTTGGGGGTGGCACAAGCTAGGGGGTAGCGACTGTTTACCAAAAACACAGGAGCGTGCGAAGGCGTAAGCCGCTGTATACGCTCTGACGCCTGCCCGGTGCCGGAAGGTTAAGAGGATCCGTTAGCTTCGGTGAAGCGGTGAATTTAAGCCCCGGTAAACGGCGGTGGTAACTATAACCATCCTAAGGTAGCGAAATTCCTTGTCGGGTAAGTTCCGACCTGCACGAATGGCGTAACGACTTCCCCACTGTCTCGGCCAGGAGCCCGGCGAAATTGCAGTACGAGTAAAGATGCTCGTTAAGCGCAGAAGGACGAAAAGACCCCGGGACCTTTACTATACCTTGGTATTGTCGTTAGGTGTGGATCGTGTAGCATAGGCGGGAGGCTGTGAAGCGTGGGCGCTAGCTTGCGTGGAGTCGACAGGTGAAATACCGCTCTTTCCATATCTGGCGTCTAACCTCGACACGTTATCCGTGTCAGGGACAGTGCCTGGCGGGTAGTTTAACTGGGGCGGTTGCCTCCTAAAGAGTAACGGAGGCGCTCAATGGTCCGCTCAGCCCGGTTGGCAATCGGGTGTTGAGTGTAATCGCACAAGCGGGCTTGACTGTGAGACTGACGGGTCGAGCAGGGACGAAAGTCGGAGATAGTGATCCGGTGCCGGCGTACGGACGTGGCATCGCTCAACGGATAAAAGGTACCCCGGGGATAACAGGCTGATCATTCCCAAGAGTCCATATCGACGGGATGGTTTGGCACCTCGATGTCGGCTCGTCGCATCCTGGGGCTGGAGCAGGTCCCAAGGGTTCGGCTGTTCGCCGATTAAAGCGGCACGCGAGCTGGGTTCAGAACGTCGTGAGACAGTTTGGTCTCTATCCTCTGCGCTCGTTGGAATGTTGAGGAGACCTGCCCATAGTACGAGAGGACCTGGGTGGACGAACCTCTGGTATGCCGGTCGTCACGCCAGTGGCGCTGCCGGTTAGCTACGTTCGGAAGGGATAACCGCTGAAAGCATCTAAGCGGGAAGCCTGCTCCAAGATAAGCATTCCTTGCACTTTAGTGTGTGAGCCCCCATGTAGAACACGTGGTTGATAGGCTAGATGTGGAAGCCCTGTAAGGGGTGGAGCTGACTAGTACTAACGGGCGATGGTGACATTCTTCCTCACTTTTGTGAGTGGGGAGGGTGAGTTCCTCATGAGTATTATTCTTCTAGCGTTAATGAGTACTGAATGTTTTGCTTAACGATCAGTTGGTAAGAGAGTTTTTATTCGCGTTCATGTCCGGTTCCCAAACCGCCACGTGTTGCCACTCACAGCTCGTGAGTGTATAATCTAGTTTTGCGGTGGTCATGGCTCAGGTGAGACGCCCGGTCCCATTCCGAACCCGGAAGCTAAGGCCTGACACGGCGAGGGTACTGCACTCGATAGGGTGTGGGAGACTAGCACGCTGCCGCATTATTTTTCTAGCGGGGAGTTTTCACTCCCCGCTTTTTTATTTTCGTATACTGTTATTTATTTTCTATTATCTGTAATTCTCCATTTGTGAGAACGTCCTCTCATGAAGGGAGCGATTAATTGAGAGAACAACTCCATTTACGAGAACAACCTCTCGCAAATGGAGGGTTATAGGCCAAAAAGTGTGTAAAGCTAAGCTGATGAGTATTCTGTGGCATAAACTAGTCTCAGCACTGTTAAAAACTCAGTCAAGTATCTTAAGAAAGTAACGGTCATATGTTACTCGCGCAGTACGTAATCTGCGTTAGTAACAGCCTTTGACGATTTATTGTTAAATACTCAGCTAATACATGCTTCGAACGCCGCTTAACATAAGAAATAACCCACATTCGATATACCGCGAGCCCTACTGCTATAAGGGTTATGAGCTTATTTTTTACACACTTTTTGTCCAGGTGGCGAATGTGCAGAAAACAGATTCGATTACCGCAAAACCCTTGTATTGCAAGGTCTAAGACATGATTTCTTACACACTTTTTGGCCTATAACCCGTTTTTTGTAATCCTCCAAACTCTGGACAACGCTCGCGCTATAAGCGCTCACTGCTGAGCTTGCACAGAAAGTCCACTGGACTTTCCGTCTGAGCAAGCTCACGCTCCGAATTGCTTTCGCGCGTGCAATGCTGCGCTCAAGCAGGTTGTCGCGCAAACGCCAGGAAAGTACTGCGTGCGTATTTGGTGCGATATACTAAAAGCATGACTACACAAACTTTTGAAGTACTCGCAAAGTCGCGATTTTCTGTACGTGATTTTCTAAATAAGCCAGTCGATTCTAAAATACTTGAAACTATTTTGCAAACAGCTGCACAATCACCGAGCTGGTCCAATACGCGTGGCTACATGCTCGCTATTGCTCAACGAGAACTAAAGCAACAGCTAATCGACGCATATGTGCAAAAATGCAAAGCAATGTTTCGCACTAAAGACGCTACCCTTAGCGAAGAAGAACGCCTTATAGCCCAGAAAATGAGCCAGCCGGATGGAGATTTTCC
This sequence comes from Gardnerella sp. DNF00747, assembly GCF_049262675.1. NCBI lineage: Bacteria > Bacillati > Actinomycetota > Actinomycetes > Bifidobacteriales > Bifidobacteriaceae > Gardnerella > Gardnerella sp. DNF00747. Next base: position 87,642 of record NZ_CP058394.1, read on the forward strand.
TGTAATGGCTCCGTATCCACAATCGCTTAAAGAACGCAGCGCTCGTTTAGGATTGGCGTTGTATAAACATTTAAATATTGATCGCAAAGATTTTCCTGCTCGAAATGCTCACACTTTGCGCAACTTCCAGGCGTTCGGTGCGCCAGTTATGGGATTTGTGCTTGTGCGCCGTGATTTTCTGCCGTTTGCTGCGCTGGATGCTGGAATTATGCTGCAAACGTTACTGTTGGCTGCCAAAGAGCAAGGCGTAGATTCATGCCCGCTTGGCGTTCTTGCTACATGGCGTTCGCCGCTTGACGAAGTATTCGACATTCCGCCGGAGTATGCGCTGATTACTGGTTTTGCGTTAGGGTATGCGTCTGAAGCGCACGTAAATGCTTTCCCCGCGGAGCATCCGCCAATCGAGCTTGCGCAAGAAAAGTAACTTCGAATAAACCAATCTATCTCGCAAAATCCAAAGTACTTTGGAAAATATCAGATAGAAGTGCCGGAAATACCAGGATTGTTTACTCAAGTACGTAGGCTTGACCAGGTTGCAGCAATGGTAAAAGATGCTGCTGCAACGTTAAATGTTAAAGTCAATGGCGTGAAAGTAACTCCGAAACTTAGTGAGCAAGATGAGCTTATGCTTCAGCGCATGCTAGATGCAAAATCTGCAGCTATAAAAACTCAGCAAGAGGCATCTATGCTTATGCGTGAAACGGTTCGCATACTAAGGAATCAGGGCTTGACGGTTCGTGATGTTGCAGAGCTTACGGGGGTTACTCCGCAGCGAATAAGTTCGCTTAAAGCTTAGTGATTTAATCGCAATGTGGTTGAGGTTATAAGCAAATAAATTGTTCAGTAACATATAAACTCTATGCAAAACAAATCATTAACAGATAAATAAGTAAAGGTCAAGCCGTAGGATGTGTGGCTACAACTTGACCTTTGAAAATTGTGATATGTTTTTTATGTTATAAAATCGCAGTCTAATGCTTTTATTTATTCTTGGCAATTCCAAGAGCTTTTGAACTTTCATCCTTGTCAAGGCCTATAAATAAAAGCACGATTATACCAATAATCAGCGGAACATAACCGTATCCAGATCCGTGGATTATGCCGAATATTTCCATAAGCCCATTTGCTATTACAGCTAGTGAGGATACGATAAAATATAGTTGCGCGCACCACGGTTTTTTAATGAGAAACATGGTTGCAAGTCCAAATAATCCAGCGATAATTTGAGGCACTCCCCATAGATAATCATTACGCATTACAATCAGCGCAATTCCGCTAGCAAGAAATACGCCATTGGCTATTGTCCAAAATACGGATGGAATTTGTGCTTTTGTATATTCTGAATTACTCATATTTTTCCTACTATAGCAGCATCATAATTGCTTTTGTTACAACCCAAGCCATCCAATCTGGCATCCCTGCTGATTTGCAGGCATTATAAATTCCGTCTTCAATCTTTCCAGTCCAATGCTCCAAAAATTTTATAAGCTCATTTAATCCTAAATGACTTTTAATGAATTGTTTAACTTGCTTAGGTAGTTTATGATAAATAGTTTTAATTGTTTTAACTACAAGACTAATTTTTCCACGTTCTTGTAATATGTTACGAAGCTCTGCTTGCGTTGGTTCTGCGTTAGATGCTGGAATTTTAATGAGATATCCATTAACTACATACACGCGGTAACCATCTTTTGTTGTGATGTGTTCGCATGTTATGTTTTTTTCAACGGTGCTATCTGTTGGCTCAAGAGCGAGTGCAGTAGAAGAAGGAACAACAATACTGCTAAAAATTAATGAAGCAGATAATACGCATGCTATAGCTAACTTCTTCATAATATGCCTTTCTGTACGAGAAGTAACTGTTTATGCCAAAAATCTTGACAATTTATAAATTAATGGCGTGCTAAAAGGTAAACAATATCTTGTATATGAAAACCTTTACAAATAATTACTATCTAAAACTGTTTAAGATTCATTAATCTTTTAAACTGAATCAGTAAGGCATACTATCTATATAGTTATGTTTATTTTTTAAAGGTATAACTGCATTACATTCCCAATACTTACCAAAGGCTCGAAAATAGAGTGAACCGCCTAAATGCTTTATGGTATCGCGATGAAGCAGAAGTCCTTTTTGAGATACTGAGCGAATTGCATCTTTACTTTTCCCGCCCAAAAATCGAACATTGAACTGTTTTATAACAATTTGTTTTTTACGTATCGAAATTCTGATGTAATAAACTAAAGAAGCATATTTTCGCATGTTCAAATATAGTTCTTCGATTAATTCAATAACTTCACAGATGATTTCATCGCTAATGTCTTCAGGAATATCGTTACTAGATATATTGCATATGGATCTTCCTTTTAATCCACAAGATGTATTGATTGAGTCGTTCATTTGTAGTGTATCTTCAATGTGCTGAATGAACTCGCTTCGAGCATCTTGCTTAGCAGTATTTCCACGTAGAATGTCGATAATATTATGTCCTTCTTCAAAAGCCTGATCTGCCAAATCATTTATTGCCTCAATAGCACTTCGCTGTTTTTTAGAAATAGACTTGTCAAGTAATGCTATTTTACTTTGTAGTGCAATATCTGCAATCTTATTAGTTAATCTATCGTGCATTCGCACAGCCAGATGAAGATTATTAATTGTTTGCTTATCTTTTTCATAAAGAACCATTTTTTGGTGAGAAATGCGCAAAATAATACCAGTGCAAACGCAAAATATATTTATTAAAAGGTAAGCAATAAGATACTTGAAAGACAAAGTTGATAAGTATCGGTATGCAACGTAGTGTAATGCATCTATTACTAAGAATAAAGGTAGTGTAAATTGAATCGGATATAAATACGAAATAAAAACAAATGATATGATGAGCCCGAAAGTTACTGGTGGAAGATTCAGACTAGGAATAGCAAGAATGCTGAGATGCACAAAAATATAGCACATGCTCATAAAATGCGGAAGCAAGCAAAGGAACAGATTTATAACAGCAAGAATCATGTAAACTATAACAAGTTGTATTGTGCTATTGTCGCTATTCGAGTAAATATACGCATCCATTGCGCTCGACAAACATCCCAATAGTAAAAATGTTTTATTGTCAATAAGCTTTTCTCGTAAACGACGCATTAAGAAAATAATCATTGTGTATCATTTCCTAAATATTCATCATGCAGCCATGTAGTAATAAGTTGTGAACGATTCGTCACATTCAGTTTTTTGAACACGCGACGAAGGATAGTTTCCACAGTACAAGTTTCAACAAATAAACGTTTAGCGATTTGCGCATTAGTCATTCCTCTACTGCACAACTTTACAATTTCAGTCTCATGATCCGTTAAAGCAAGGCGTCCATTTTTTGGCTTATTTTGCAAACGTTGAAATGCTGTCGTCGTGTCGTCAAAATGAAGATTGCCTATTATTTGTGGCTTGAATGTGCCATGGGCAATACTGCTAAGCATGGCGCAAATAGTTTCTGGGTGGTTCTTTCCAACAATGCCTTGTGCGCCTGCTGTTGATGCTTTTAAAGCATAATCGTTTATAGGGAATGAAGTTATAGCAATTATTATTGGGAGTGAGTATCTTCTTCGCAATTCGTATAATATTTTAATTCCCGAAACCCCAGACATATACATGTCAATTAGCAGCACGTCTGGGCATTGATTTTGACAAAATTGAATTGCTTGATCGGCGTACGCGGATAACCAGCAAATACTGCAGGACGGAACAACCTGTTCAATATATGTTTTTAGGCCGTGTAGACAAAAACAATCATCATCAACAATGCCAACAGTAATATGCTTTGCTATCATATTGCTCCTTTAGAAAAGCATTATTTAAGTAATAATAGTACTTGAATTTGTATGATGAATATCTTGTCTAGGAAAACCTTTACAAAGCAGATTGTATAAAGGTAGTTACTGGAGCTTACGAGGGTTACTCCGCAGCGAATAAGTTCGCTTAAAGCTTAGTGATTTAATCACAATGTGGTTGGGGGCTATGCGCACGGAAGTCGCTCAGTAGTGTATAAACTCTATGCAAAACAAATCATTCTCTGGTATTACGCAAGCTCCAAGAATCATAAATAAAATCATCATTTAGTCTGATGCAAACTCTTTACGGCGATTATAGGCTATTAAGCAAAAGCTTAAATCTTCAATAAAGTGACAATCATAAAAACGTCAATTGTAGCATTACCAAGCACTTTATTTATTTTGGATCAGTTTGAGAGGCTTGTTTCGACGCATACTATGTGTCTACGAGTTTGGTGAGTAAGGAGATTTGTGTTATGAGTAAGTTTATGAAAGTACTTTTGCTTGCTGCTCTGCCAGTGTGTTTGCTTACTGCATGCTCTGGTAGAGCAGTTGATAATAGTCAACAGCAGGCATCACATGATTCAGTTCCACTTGTTTCAGTCAAAAAACAGCCTTTAACACAAGTTGTGTCGGGTAAAGCAGCAATAGAACAATCGTCTACCTTTGTTATCACTGCTGTAAGTAGAGGGAATTTTTCTCCATCGGTAAAAGCAGGCAGTACTGTAAAAGCTGGAAGTGTTCTAGGCTACAATGCTAGTAACAAAATTATTGCTCCCGTAGACGCTAAAGTTGTGTCAGTAGCTGAATCGTCTGCGGACGTGCCTAAATCTTTCCCGCTATTTACTCTTAAATATGAAGGTTTTTCAATAAGCCTTAACGCAAAAGCTTTACTTCGTTCTGCGGATATTGCAGATGTTAAAGGTCGCTTCCAAGTTGAAGATGGTGTTGGGCCAACCAATTGTTTGCAAATAGTACAAAGCGGTGGAACTTCTACAGATGTTGCAGCTTCGGGTAGTAGCAAGAATGATAATGCTGATTCAACTCAAACAGATGAGTCGAGTGCGCAAAGTACGCCTAGTGTATCGTCAAAAGTTTTAACGTGTTTAATAGATAAAAGCACAGAAGTAGAATCAGGCCAAAATGCGACGCTTGTTTTTAATGGCAAGCATAAACAATCGGTTCTAACTCTGCCTGTTAGTGCAGTTGCTGGAAGAGTCCAAAAAGGATTAGTCTCATACAAGAAAGGCGATAATTGGGAGCGTAAAGAAGTTGGTCTTGGAATCAGTGACGGCGCTAATATTGAAATTACGTCTGGTTTGCATGAGGGTGATGTTGTAGCAGGTGTTTCTCCTGATCTCATTCCAGGAGTGCAATGATTATGGAGAACAATCCTGTTCCACTGGTTGAACTACAAGACGTGTCAGCGCGTGTAAAACTAGGCAATGGCGAATGGCTTACCACTGTCAACTCTGCTTCTATGTTACTTAATCAAGGTGAAACATACGCGGTAGTTGGCAGGTCTGGCTCCGGCAAAACAAGTCTTATTTCTATTATTGGATTTTTGAATAAAAATTTTACTGGAAAATACTATTATTCTGGCAAATCAATCCAAAAGTGTAGTGATGCTACAGTATCGCATATGCGCGCTCGAAATATTGGTTTTGTTTTTCAAAACTATTCGCTTATTAAGCATTTAAGCATTAGAGAAAATGTTGAGTTGCCGCTTTTATACGCAGGACTACAACAAAGCAAGCAGACAAGAAGAAAAACGATAGAAGAAGCATTATGTGCTGTTGGATTGCAAGATAAACTAAATGAATACCCTGGAAGGCTATCAGGCGGTGAACAGCAGAGAGTTGCGATAGCGCGTGCTCTCGTTACTAATCCCGAATTACTTATTTGCGATGAGCCAACTGGTGCGCTCGATAGTAGTACGGGAGAAAAAGTGCTTCAAGTGTTGCATGATCGTGTTCAAGAATCTGGAACAACATTACTATTAGTCACTCATGATATGAAAGTGGCTCGTTCTTGCTCTCACATTTTTACTATGGAAGGCGGTGTTCTTTATGATCATGCTGCTTAAAGATTTGCGCCTGTCTCCTATGAGATCCTTCCTCACAGGTTTTTCAATGTTTATAGGCATCATTGCCGTTATTGCGTCAGTGCTTATTGGCACGGTTGGTAAGGACTATCTTATTGCAACTAACGAACAGCTAAACGGTCGTAGACCAACATACGAGATTACTTTTTCAGCACAAAATTTTGACGAATATTCAGTATTTAACAAATTCTTAAATCGCATTGAATCCGCAAACCGTAACGCTAATGTTATGCTACAACCAAACACTGGACTACTGTTTAGCGCTTCTATGCCAGCCTCGAAGAGTGTAAAAATAAGCAAAGAATATAAGACTGGCAATCTTCAATATGTTGACGCTGTTTACACTACGGCAGGATACAACAAAGTTTATAACTTACCCATTGTAAGTGGAAGATGGTTTAGTAATAGCGCTAAAAGCAACGCATTAGAAATGGTAGTAAACCAATCTGCTAGCAAAAGATACAAGATTGGTGAAGTAGCATTTATTACTTCTCGTAAAACAACACAAATGAGTCCTATAAGGATTGTTGGAGTTGTGAACGATGGCGTAGACTCAGCAAAAGTATACGTGAATATTCTAGGATTATTACGTTACGCTCCAACTCTTTGGGAATATTCTGGAAAAGAAGCTCAAGGCTCAATCTACTGGTTGAATAAAGAAAATCGTCCTCAAAAATCAATTAAATCTTATGTTTCAGATGCTCTTTACGACTGTTGTGGTGGACAAGTAAACGAAATTAGAAGACATGATAATAGTGATGATTACGAGAATGTGATAATAGTATTGCAATTAAGTTTTGCTATCGTAGCAGCATTATTGCTTTTTGTTTCCGCGCTAGGTTTAATCAATATTGGTTTAGCATCGTTGGAGCAGCGCACGCATGAACTGCTTATACGCAGAGCTTTGGGTGCTACTAAATGGTCGATTGCTTCACTCGTGTTAGGCAGTGCGATTATTTTAGCACTAATAGTTTCGATTGCTGCTGTTGCTGTTTCTTTTGGTCTTGTGTCTATAGCATCAAGTTTTTGGGATGCAGCAAGCCCAGTTAGTCCGCCAGTTTACCCATATGAAGCTGCTATTGGAGCTGTTATTGCGGCTTTTATCACAGCACTTGCTGGAAGTGTGGTGCCGGCAATAAAAGCATCGCGTTTACAGCCAGCATTAGCATTGCGTTAATTTTCAAAAAATAAGAAAGAAGGAATAATGAATAATCATACTATTGGTAAAGCAACTCTTATTGTTGGTGTGCTTAGTGCGCTTCTTATGCTTAATGCGTGTGGAGGAATAGGCAACAATAATGCGAGTGGTGTGGATGGTGCGCGATCGCAAAATAGTTCGTCTAGAGAGATTGTTGATTTTGCTCATATAGAGAAGGAGTATCAGGAATCTGTGGCAAAGCTTAGTTGGCCTGAAAAATATAAAGCTCCTGCAAACTTGGTTGGAGAAGAAAAAGACAGCCAGTTCCAGAGTGGATATGGTGATACGCAAGCATCTAATTATTATCAGTGTGCTTGGGAACGGCAATGGTTAGACACGTATGCTAGTGATGAGCAAGCGGCAAGTAAAGCTTTGCATGAGCTCGAAAAAGTGCCTAGCATGCCGTTTATGGGTCCAGACCGTTGTGATGATGCAACGCGAAACTTTTTCAAAGAGCATATGCGTAAAGCAAAACTAGGAGATCCGTCAGGATTCCAACAGGATGTGCAAACTAATTGTCCTGTGATGTAATTGCATTTGCATAGCTTTATTGTGCTTTTGCACTAAATGGCTTGTTATATGCTTCTTTTTACCCATGTTGATGGTGTCCAATAATCTTTGGTAAGCATTGATGGGTATGTTTGTTTACGAGCTTGAATAATCCATAAGGCTATACCTGTTGAAACAAGTATTACACCAGCTGCAATCATTATGAATAATGATGAATTTAGATTTCCCCATGCTAGTACGCTTGCATATCCCACGATAATTCCGCATTGCTCCATAATGGAAGTAAAAGTAGTAGTCGCGCCGAGAATGCGTGTTGGTATGCCGTCGAGAAGAGCTGTTTGCCCATAGACGATAGTTGCGTCAAAAATAATACCTGCAATGAAAGCAGAGCAAAGAAAAAGAGCAATCCAATTATTAAGTGCGAAAATAAGTAAAGGAATAGAAAGGAATCCAGGTAATAAAATAGAGTATAAAATCTCATAATGTAGCACAATGTATTTGCATAATACTGAACCTACAATCATGCCAATGTTAAATATGCTGACTATTGAACCCCACGTGGATGCCGAATGAAAAAGTGTAAGACAATGGTGTGCTCCCATTAGTCTGAATGCAGCAAGCCATGAGCCTGATTGTAATGCTGATACTACTCCTAAGACTATTAACCATGGTGTAGATTTCATATAGTGTAGAGAAGCTGCAAAACCAGCAGTTTTATTGCTTCCTGTCTTCGTATTGTTTGTGCTATTTTGTGATTGCTGGTTTAGATTAACTAACAGTAGAGGTAGCGCCGCTAGTATCATCACAATAGCAATGCTCGTAAAGAAAATGAGAGGATTGCATATATCAACAAATATGCCAGTAATCGCAGGTGCAGCAAGCCTGCTGAGATTAATCCACATGCGCATGCTTGCTAAAAATTTGGTTTTTTCGCCAGTCGGTACGCTATAAGCCATCAATACTTTTTGATTAGGTGAAGAAAATGCAGTAAAGAACCCGAATATTATGCCGAGTAGCGTAACCATAATAGCAATAAGGTTATGCTGTGCTACTAAAGCGAAACCATATCCAGTGCACAGCAAGGCAAAGCAGAACGTTAGAGCTATAAACAATCTAGTTGGTGGATATTTATCTGCGATAATGCCGCCAAGTGGTGCTGCTATGCAGGTCATAAGTGCTACGGACACTGCGTTAAGTGCTGCGTGAGATAAGTCAACATGCATTAAAAGATATAGACTCACGCCAAATCTACAGCTTGTTAAAAGAAAAGCATTAAGCGATAAAACGGCAATAATAAGAGTTGTGCGAATCCGTGCCGCAGCGTTCATTTCCTTCTCTTTTTCTTTCATGTTATGAATATCTTTCATATTCTGAATGATATATGCCTATTGATATACACCTTTTTCTGGACTGCGAGTGAAATTAGTGTTTTATTGCTGTTTATAGGCAGGGGCTGCGGCTACTGGCGATAGTAGGAGAGGAAGTTAGAGAGTTTGCCCATTGCGTCACGAAGTGTTTGCAAGCGTAGCAAGTAGATAACATGTAATTATTTTAAGGGATTGACGTTTGTTTAACAATGTAGTAAATTGATTTACAAGAGTTTAACATTACGGTTCAAAGGAGACTGAAATGAACTCTCGAGCGATGAAGTTTAGCGCATTTATGCGTAGGTTTTTATTTTTTATAGTTTCATTTTTTATTAGTTTAATGTTACTTTTTAATTCACCTACTTCTGCTTTTGCGAACACTGCTCATAGTGTGCGACCATTGGAAGAAGGTGATGTTATTTATCAAGTCTTAGTTGATAGATTTGCGGATGGTGATTCATCCAACAATGATTTTGGTCATGGTGAATATAACCCTAATGATTTAGGTTTTTATCATGGTGGCGACTGGAAAGGTCTAACTAATCATTTGGACTATATAGCAGGGTTGGGTGTTACTGCAATTTGGATTTCTCCTGTGTCTGAACAAGAACCGTTGTCAAAAGACGGTAAAGAAGCAAGCTATCATGGTTATTTCACTAAAGATTTTGCAACACCAAATAAACATTTTGGTAGTAGAGCTGATTTGCAAAGGCTTATTAATGAAGCTCATAATCGTGGATTAAAGATGATTCTCGATGTTGTGCCAAATCACACGTCAGACTATCTTGATGCTTATGCTCGTAAATATAATGGGGCATATCATCCAGAAGGGTTTTTGAATAATCCAGCATTTTATCATCATTTTGGTGATTGTAAATTCGATAATACTGAATCGCAGTCTGATATAGAGCAATGTGATCTTGGTGGTTTAGATGATCTTGATCAGTCTAATCCGCAAGTCTCTAAATATCTTATTAAGACATATAAAGATTGGATTGATATGGGCTTTGATGGAATGAGAGTAGATGCTGCTCGTTCTATCCCGAAACCTTGGTTAAAGAAATTTGAGAAAGAAGTTGGGGTTCCATCATTTGGAGAAATATTTGTTGGCGATGTTGATTATGTTGCTGATTACCAAAACTACGAATGGGGTGCATTAGATTTTCCTTATTTCTTCACTGTGCGTAGAACTTTTTCAGCAGACACGGATATGCGTGACTTAGGGAAGCTATTTTCGCAGGATACGAAATATAGGAATCCAAACCAATTAGAGACATTTATTGATAATCATGACAGAGCAAGGTTTTTGACTTGGGCAAATGATGATTATCAACGTTTACGTTCTGCCTTGTCGTTTATGATGACTACCCGTGGTTTGCCAATTATTTATTATGGCACTGAACAGGCTGATGACGGTAATGGCAATGGTTCAGAAGTCCCTATTGCAAATAAGGATAATCGTAAAGATATGAAATCGTTTAACACTAAATCTCCGTTATACCAGCATATTAAACGATTAACAGAGATTCGTCGTAAGCACACTTCATTGAGGACAGGTCGTCAACTTGAGATGTGGTCTGCCAAAGATGTGTATGCTTTCTCTCGTATGGCCAAGGATAATAGCGATGAGGTTATTACAGTTGCTCATAATACTTGGGGTGAAAAGATGGTTACTATACCTCTTAGAGCAGAAAGTCATATCTCTGTAGGAACTGTTTTGACAGATATGATGAATACGAATCGTAAGGCAACTGTTGTGCCAGGAGGAGTAACCGGTAAACAGATTAAGGTGCTATTATCTTCGCATGATGTCGCTATTTTTGCCGCAGAGACGTCTACTTCTGAGTATCACCCAGTTCGTCGGAATCTTACGAAGATTATGGTTCATGCGAATGTTCCTTTAGGTCATTCGCTAACTGTAAGAGGAGATACTTATCCACTTTCTTGGAATTATGGTCGTGCATGTCATTATTTGGGTAACGACATATGGGAATTTGAAATGGAAAGAATACCTAAAGGTAAAAAGTTCCAATTTAAGGCATTGTTTGATGACAAACAGTGGGTGTCTAAAGATAATGTCTTCGGAGTTGGAGGGGAGGAGGTAGAAACAAGCGTGCATTTTTGATTTGGTGTCTGTGTGAACATGACATGTAGATTTATATGAGCCAGTGTTTGTGGCAATTAAAAAACTGTTTGCTTGTTATGTAGTCATACAACAAAGAATACAAAAATTATTAGTTTGTTTTCTGATGCTTTAGAGAATAGTTCGTCATCCATTTTCTAAATGCAAAATGAGTGCAAGTTAACATATGAATATAAAAAGAAGGTTACAATGAAGAAACTTACAAAAATATGTGCACTGATTGGTGCTGCTGCAATGATTATTAGCGTAAGTGCGTGCGGTAGTGCAAAATCGTCCGACGCTAATGGTGCAACATCGCTTACCATTTGGCATTATTGGGATGGTGCTAATGCTGATACCTTTGATGCAATGGTGAAGGATTTTAATGCTTCGCATAAAAATATTAATATTAAGACTGCGAGCGTCCCGAATTCTGATTTTATGACGAAGCTTCGTGCATCGGCTTCGTCGAAGAGCTTGCCAGATATTTCTATAAGTGATTTGGTATGGGTGCCACAGATTGCAAAAATGGGCAATTTGACTGATCTTTCTAAGGTTATCAGCTCGAAAACGCTCGATGATGTGACTCCTGCATTGATTGACTATGGTCATATTGGCGGCAAACAAGTTTCTGTGCCAGTGACTGCTAATAATCTTGCGTACATGTACAACAAGGATGTTTATAAAGAAGCTGGGTTAGATCCTAACAAGCCACCGCAAACATGGGATGAGTTGAAGAAAGTTGCCAAGACAATCAAGGAAAAGACGGGCAAGCCAGGGTATGATTTGCTTACTCAAGCAGGAGATAACGGCGAAGGTTTAACTTGGAACTTCCAGGTCAACTTGTGGCAAGCTGGTGGCGAATTCTTGACGAAGGATAATTCTAAGGCTGCATTCAATACGCCAGAAGGCAAGAAGGCTATGAACTTCTGGATGGATCTTATCAAGAGCGGCGTGAGCCCATATGCTAAGTGGGGCGAATTTGAAAAGGGCAAGGGTGGTTCTGCTCAGGAAGGTAGCTGGATGGTTGGCATCTGGGCGCCAGATCCACCGTTTGATTTCGGTGTAGCAAAAGCCCCTCATCCAAAGGATGGTAAGGAGGCAACCAATCTCGGTGGTGAACAAGCAATCGTCTTCCACAATTCTGACGCTCGTGCCAAGGCTGCTGGCGAGTTCTTGAATTGGTTCTTGCAGCCAGAACAGGTGATTAAGTGGTCGCAAAAGACTGGCATGCTTCCTGTAACGAAGAGTGTTGCAAAGTCTGATAAGTATTTGGATTGGGTTAAGAAAGAACAGCCTCGTTTAATTCCGTTTGTGGAACAAATGGAGATTGCTCATACACGTCCAAATACGCCATTGTATCCAAAGATTTCCTTCGAATTTGCAAAGGCTGTGGAGAAGGCTTTCGCTGGAGAGCAGAGTGTTGACGAAGCGCTTGCGAATGCTGAAAAGGCAGTAAACGACGTGATTGCCAAAGGCTGATTGCATAAATACTGTGCCGATAGCTGGGTCGAATGAAATAAAGTTGGCTCAGCTATCGGAGTTCTTTGTATCAAGGAGTATGTAATGAAAAAACGTCATTTTCTCAAGTCTGCGCACAGGCACTACCAGAAAGATCAGGTAATTTGTGCTGCGGTATTCTTGTTGCCAGCAGTGCTTATTATTGGTGGTTTCGTGCTGTACCCTGTGTTGTCTGCTGTATATATTTCACTAACATCGTGGGATGGATTCTCTCCGGAAAAGAAATTTATTGGCTTGGGAAACTATGCTCGTCTTTTCCAAGATCCTGAGTTTTTCAACAGCTTAATGGTAACAATTATTTATGCTGCTGGTGTATGTGTATTAAGTGTGCTGACTGGGTTATTTCTCGCACTTTTGCTTGATGCACCTATACGAGGTAGGAGTATTTATCGTAGTATTTACTTCCTTCCAGTGGTTACATCTTCTGTAGCTGCAGCCATTGTGTGGAAATATATGCTTGATCCTTCTGGATTTGTGAACAGTGTGTTGATGAAATTCAATATACACGGACCAGATTGGTTACAAAATCGCTGGCTTGCGCTTATTGCATTAATTCTTTTGACCGTGTGGAAAAATATTGGTTTTAACGCTATTTTGTATTTAACTGCGTTACAAGCATTGCCAAAAAGCGTGTATGAAGCGGCTGCATTAGATGGAGCTACTGGGTGGCAAAAATTATGGAAGATTACTTTCCCATTGCTGTCTCCAATGACGTTTTTTGTAGTAGTTCAGGCATTGGTGACGAGCTTCCAATCCTTCGACCTTGCATACATGCTCACGGGTGGCGGGCCTCGCGGAGGCACGGAAGTGCTTGGCATGATGATGTATCGGGATGCGTTCAAGCTTGGTGATTTTGGCTATGGAACAGCAATAGCGTTTATTACACTTGCGCTAGTGCTAGGCGTGACGATGGTTCAATGGAAAGTTTCTGGAGCACAAGGAGAAGAATAATGAAATCATCATTATGGTCGCGTTTAGCGCGTCATGCGATTCTGATTTTAGGTTCAGCAACAGTAATCATTCCATTTTTGTGGATGTTCACTACTTCTTTGCAAATGCGTGCTGAAACATACACGAATACTTCAATTTTTCCTACATCATGGCATTGGGAAAACTATATTCACGCTTGGCAAGCTGCGCCGTTTGCACAATATTACTGGAATACGCTATTGATGACAGTAGGAATTGTTGTAGGACATTTAATATTTGATGCCTTTGCTGCCTACGCTTTTGCGCGCTTAGAATTTCCTTTGAAGAAAACAATATTCATTCTGCTGCTTTCTGCATTGATGATTCCTAATTTTGTGATTGTTATTCCGTCCTATGAGATAGTCGCTAATTTGGGGTGGGTTGATACGCTGTATGCTTTGGTTGTTCCTAGACTTGCAGATGTGTTTGGCATTATTTTACTTCGCCAATATTTTGCAACAATTCCTCGAGAGCTTGATGAGGCAGCGCGCATTGACGGTTGTGGCAGGTTTGGAATATTCTTCAAACTGATTGTTCCATTGTCATATCCAGCGTTTGCGACGCTTGGTATTTTCAGTTTTCTCTTTGCGTGGAATGATTTCCTTTGGCCGTTATTGGTTACGAATACGGATGAAACTCGTACAATCCAGATTGGTTTAGCATCCTTCGTAGGGCGTTATGGAACCTCTTGGAATTATTTGATGGCAGGAACTTTGACTGCAACAATACCAAGTATCATTGTGTTCCTTTTCTTCCAACGTGCGCTCGTTAGAGGAATTGCAAATACGGGTATGAAAGATTAGAAATTGTAGAAATATTAAGGATGGGGTTTATTATGTCTATACCACAGTGGTTGCCTGATGCAAGATTTTATCAGATTTTTCCTGATCGTTTCCATCGTTGTGAAGGCTACGGTATGCTAACTGAAGGTCATGTGCCGCTTGATCCATGGGATGCTGAGCCTACGCGTGAGAATTTCTTAGGCGGTAATATTGCTGGAATTACAGAAAAACTTGATTATATTCATGATTTAGGTTGCAATGCGCTCTATTTGAATCCAATTTTTTCTGCTGCAACAAATCATCGTTATGATGCAAACGATTATTTTAAAATCGATCCACTTTTAGGAACTCTTGAAGATTTCCATACATTAGTAGATGAAGCGCATAAGCGGAATATACGTATAGTACTAGATGCAGTTTTAAATCATTGTGGTAAAACTCATTGGATGTTTCAAGATGTTGTTAAAAATGAAGAGAATTCAGAATATGTGAATTATTTTTCAGTGAAAAACTTTCCAGTTAAGTCATTGCCTGTGCCTAATTATAAAACCTGTTCTGGTTGTGAATATCTACCGAAGTGGAATGTGTTTAATCCAAAGGTGCGTGAGCATCATTTTAATGTTGCAAGATATTGGATTGATCAAGGTATCGATGGTTATCGTCTTGACGTTCCATATTTTATTTATCCAGAATTTTGGCAGGACTTTAGGCAAGTTGTTAAAGCAAAAAATTCGGAATTATGTTTGATAGCTGAAGAGTGGAGAGACCCTGCTCAATGGTTGCAAGGAGACACTACTGATAGCACAATGAATTATACTCTGCGTGATTTAGTTTTAGGTTTTACTGCGACAAAGCGATTCAATGCATACGATTTTGTTAACGGTATTAACCGTTTGCAGGAGCGCATACCGTATGGATATCACCATGGAATGATGAATTTGTTGGGTAGCCACGATACTGAGCGTGTTTTAACTGCGCATCAAAATAATACTGAGGATTGCATAACCGCGTACTATTGCATGTTTGCCTGCGAAGGTGCTCCAATGATTTATTACGGTGATGAGCTTGGTATGGTTGGCGATAATGATCCAGGGTGCCGTTCTGGTATGCAGTGGGATAGTCTTGATGCAAATGCTGAAATATTCCGTACAATTGTTCAATTAAATGCATTGCGGCGTGATCATATTGCGTTGCGAAGAGGCACGCAAAGTTGTTACGCTGTTGACGAAGATACTGTCATTATTTCTCGAGAGCATAAGGAAGAATCTCTTTTGATGATTATTTCACGTAATAATTTGGTAGAATATAATTCATCGAAGCTACCTCAACAATTGCAAAATCATAATTGGCGAATTATAAATGGTGTAACTGTTGGAAATAGTTGGCGCCCCAATAAAGATAATTCTATGATTGTATTGCAAGCTCAACA
Source organism: Gardnerella sp. DNF00747 (assembly GCF_049262675.1). Classification (NCBI taxonomy): domain Bacteria; kingdom Bacillati; phylum Actinomycetota; class Actinomycetes; order Bifidobacteriales; family Bifidobacteriaceae; genus Gardnerella; species Gardnerella sp. DNF00747. Next base: position 103,466 of record NZ_CP058394.1, read on the forward strand.
GTAAAAATAATGTAGAAGTAAGAAGTGTGAGACATGGGAAAGAAAATTACAATGCAGGATATTGCTGATGCAGCGCGTGTCTCTAAATCTGCTGTCTCCTTTGCGTATAATACTCCTGATCGCTTATCATCAGAAACTGTAGAACACATATTTTCAGTTGCAAAGGAACTAGGATATGTGCGTAATCCTGTTGCTTATATGCTGCGAACTCAAAAGACAAATAGTTTGGGATTGTTACTACCACAGCAATTAGGGCGAGTGCTAGAAAATCCATACTATTCGGAATTTATTCAAGGTATTGGGCAAATCTGTGAGCGAGAGGGACTGACGCTTCTTTTAGTGCCTCCACTTCGTAATTCTATGTTAAAAGCAATTCCTTATGCTGCAGTTGACGGTTTTATAGTAACTGGTTTAGAAGAAGATCGTGGTGAAGTTGAAGCTCTTATGCAGCAAGGAAAGCCATTTGTTATTGTTGACAGTGAGGTGCATAGTCAGGCTCCAAGTATCAATATTGATGAGACGCGCGCTATGAAGGAATTAACTGAGCATCTTATTTCATTGGGCCATCGCAATTTTGTGGTGATTTCTCCAGAATCAGGCAATGATGATGGGTATCTTTCTTGGCATGGAACAATTCGTCGCCGTATTGATGGTGTGATTTCTGCTTTAGAAGAGAATGGAATAGCCCCACTGGTCGATAAGAAAAATGTTATTGAAGTGCCATGCACTCGTGCTGGAGGAAAAGAAGCTTTTGCACAAATAACTAAACAAAATAATTCTGCATTCCCAACTGCGTTCATCTGCTTTAGTGATGTTATTGCGTTTGGAGTAATGGATGCTGCTAGACAGTTTGGTTTGCAAATCCCACGTGATATTTCTGTTACAGGTTTTGATGATCTAGATGAGTCTGCATGTAGTAATCCACCGTTGACAACAGTTAAACAGCCTGTTACAACTAAAGGACGTTTAGCTGCTGAATATATAGTAGAGACTTTGAATGCTGGGTATGAACGAGCATCATCCCGTCACGTATGTCTACCTATTACTGTGCTGCTGCGTGAGTCAATTGGCCCAGCAGCATCTATAAGAGAATAGGCTGCGTAGTAAATACTTTGATTCCTTCCTCCTATGAAAAATATAGTGCCACGTTAAGTTTTTTTAGCGTGGCACTATATGCATAATTTTTTTGTTTATATAAAATTATTTTTTCTACTGGCGATAGTAGGAGAGGAAGTTAGAGAGTTTGCTCATTGCGTCGCGAAGCGTTTGCAAGCGCGGCAAGTAGACTACGCGGAAGTAGCCTGGAGTCTGCCAATTAAAGCCTTTGCCGTGCACAATCAGCAACTTCTGATCGCGTAGCAAATCAAGAGCAAACTGTTCATCGTCGTGAATGTTGTATCGACTTGGATCGAGCTTTACAAACATGTAGAAAGCAGCGTCTGGCCGCTCAACGCTTACGCCATCCATCTCTTGAAGCGCGTTATAGCAATACTCGCGCTGCTCATACACGCGTCCGCCTGGCTCCAAATACTTTTCAACGCTCTGGTATCCGCCCAAAGCAGTCTGAATAATCGACTGCGCAGGAACGTTCGAGCACAAGCGCATATTAGACAGCATATTAAGACCCATAATGTAGTCGCGAGCCTTGGATTTATCTCCCGAAAGACTCATCCAACCAATACGGAAGCCAGCAATCATATGCGACTTAGAAAGTCCGCTGAAAGTTACGCAGAACACGTCTGGAGCAAGAGAAGCAATCGAAATATGTTTCTTGCCGTCCATAACAAGACGGTCGTAAATCTCGTCTGCAAAAATAATCAAATTAAACTCGCGCGCAATCTTAACAATCTCTTCCAAAACTTCGCGACTATACAGCACACCCGTAGGATTATTTGGGTTAATAATCACGATTGCTTTAGTGCGAGGCGTGATTTTAGAGCGAATATCGGCAATATCTGGGTACCAATGCGACTTTTCGTCACACATGTAGTGCACAGGAGTGCCGCCGGCCAGGCTCGCGCACGCAGTCCACAGAGGATAGTCCGGGCTTGGGATAAGAATCTCGTCGCCGCAATCAAGCAGCGCTTGCATAGAAAGATTAATCAGCTCGGAAACTCCGTTTCCAGTGTAAATATCTTCCATTTGCACGCCTGGAATGCCCTTAAGCTGATCGTATTGCATAATCGCCTTGCGAGCGGAGAAAAGTCCACGACTGTCCGAGTAGCCTTCGCAGTCAATAAGCTGCTGTTGCATGTCGTAAATCACTTCGTCTGGAGCGCGGAATCCGAAAGGCGCAGGATTTCCAATGTTGAGCTTTAGAATATGCGTTCCGTTCGCTTCCATGCGGTTTGCTTCTTCAACAACTGGGCCGCGAACGTCGTAAAGCACGTGCTCAAGTTTGGTGGATTTGTTGAAGGTTCTATGTTTGAGTGTTTGGGAAAGTTCAGCTTCTGTAAGCTGTGGCTGATTTAATTGTGGTTCTTCTGCAGACTGGCAGTTCTGCTCGATTTTTGCGCAAGAATGACCGCTTTTAATTCCGTCGCCGCTGATTCCAAGAATTTCAGCTAGTATGTTACGTACGTCTTTGCGAGGCTCGGTTTTGCCGCTTAAATACTGGCTTAACTGGCTTTTGCCAAGCTTATGACCGTTTTTTGCTGCAAGCTCGATTACGTCAATCTGCTTGTACCCCTTACGCTTCATAGCTTTTTTAAGCTCATCAGCAAAATTCTGTGCCATAATCTGTCTTTCTTGTAAAATCGGCATTTATAAATTGAACAAGTTTATAGCAAAGTTCAAAATATAAGTATTAAATTGAACTATTTATATTTTTAGTGATGATTTTACGCGCAAATTTGTATTTTGCAAAGTAAAAATTGAATTTATTTTGAATTTATATTGAACTTTTGAACAAGTTCCTCTTTATTTTTAAATTATTTTGCATTTCAATAAATTTTATATTAGTTGCCATGTTTCGATAAGCTGAAAAATAAGGTAAATAAACAGGGGGAGTTATAATAGTATGCCAGTTTTTGAGCTAATTCTGTACATCATGGCGGTTGTAGTGCTGTCGTCATTCTTGGAGCGTTTTATACCGAGAGTTTCAGTGCCGCTTGTGCAGATAACCATGGGTGTTATAGCTTCAGAACTGCCTTTCTTCCCAAACGTTACTCTCGATCCAGAGCTTTTTATGATCGTAATTGTTGCGCCTTTAATTTATTTTGAATCGCGTGAGATAAATAAGTTAGCGTTATTGTCTTCATTTAAATACTCAGCAACTCTTGCTGTTGGTTTAGTACTGGCAACTATGGTCGCAGTTGCTGTGCTTTTACCTGCAATATGGTCATTTATACCGATTGCCGCTGCAGCTGTGTTAGGGGCAGCTTTGGGACCGACTGACGCTGTGGCAGTAAGTGCGTTAAGTCATGAAGTATCGCTTACTGACAAACAATTTAGCGTACTACAGGGTGAATCACTGTTTAATGATGCGTCCGGAATCGTAGGCTTCCAGTTTGCAGTTCTTGTTGCTGCGTCTGGTGTTTTCGATATCACGCCAGCACTAAGCAGTTTTGCATCAAAATTCTTTGGTGGAATTGCAATTGGCGTATTTGTAGGATTAGCTGCAAACTGGCTTTTTGAAAAGATTAGATCTTTAGGTTGGGAAACTACAAAAACAAGAATATTAATGGAACTATTTTTGCCGTTCCTGCTCTACATGGGTGCTGAAGGTGTTGGCGCTTCTGGAATGCTAGCGTTAGTTACCGCAGGATTACTAGCAAGATTTGATCGTTCTGGAGTAGGTCCGAATGTTTCGCGCACTAATATTGTTGCCAATAGCGTGTGGAGTGTTCTTTCGTTTGGGCTGAATGGTGCAGTTTTTGTTCTTCTTGGCATTGCTTTGCCAAAAGTTGTAAGTTCAAGTTGGAATGATTATGGTGTTAATAACCTGTTGCTTGTGGCTATTATTGCTGTAACGTTGCTTGCGGTTGTTGGCATGAGGTTCTTATGGATGGTCACCATGGTTCGCATCGCAAGATCTTCTCAATTCCAATTAACAGGCGGATTAAAATCTGCTGTAATTATGACTTTAGGTGGAGCAAAAGGAACCTTAACTTTAGCGTTAATGTTCACATTACCGGTGAAGTTTCCACTTAGGAATGAACTTATTTTTATATCGGGAGTAGTGATCGTGGTTACGCTACTTATGGCGAACTTCTTGTTACCCATGATTTCTCCCAAAAAGAACGATACTGAACTTGAGGAAGTTACTCCTATTGCCATTGAAGTGCTTAGACGTACGGTTGAAGAATTAACCTCTAGTATTACTAACGAAAATCGTCGTGCAGTATTGTCTGTTGTTGACTCTTATACCGAACGAATTGAACGTTTAAAGCAAAATATTGGGCATAGAGACTCCAAAGAATATTTGGATTTGCGCATTGAAACTCTTAACTGGGAAAAAGATTATATTAAGCAGCGTTTGCGTAAGCTGAAGCAAGCTTGTTCTTTATCGAAACAGGAATTGCTGGAGGTTGAAGCTTGTGAGCGTCTGTTGGATCAAATTATGAATTCTTTACGTCACATTCACACTGATAGGCAGTTGGGAACCCTCATGTGGCATGTTCGCGGAAGGTTAAGAGCATTACAGCGTCGTATTGGAACAGTCATAATGCGAGTAAGTAATATGATTCGCAGAACAGCTCCACTCTTACAAGAAGACGTTATTTTTGTGCATATTCGTCAGTTGCATATTGAAGTTATTCAGCACGTTATTGAACGACTATATAATGTCATGAGCAATCAGGAATACGCAGCTGAGTACTGTTCTGCACTTTTGCGCGAGTACAGGAGTGTTGAACGATTGTTGCGTTCTAGACCTAATGTGAGCTTGAGCGTGCGTTTAATCGAAAATATTGAAGAAGTAAAGCGTGAAAGTTACGCAATAGAGTTACGTATAATTCATGACATGTACGAAGATGGGGATATTACGCGAATGCAAGAGCGGCAATTGCGCAATAACGTGTACGTTATGAACGTTGATGCTAACGTGGATATGTAATTATTGGACGTATCATAAACTGTTAAGCGGTTTGCTACCATAAAAGCTATGTATTTCTTTACTCCGAGGCGCTGCGAATCTACCCAAAAAATCATGTACAAGAATAAAGGGCAGGCTCTTATGGCAGCGGAGCAAAGTTTGCGAGAGCGTGGAACACAGTTATGGGTTTATGCTTGTGAATATTGTGGTTGCTGGCATTTGACGCATAAAAACCCGGTAAATCGCATGTATTCCGATATGCGCTCGCCATCCGCAAGCACGAAGCCTAAATCTAGAAAGCGCGGGTACAAGCCAAGACGGCGTTAAGTTAAAACGGCACTAAATTAAAACGGTGTTAAATCTTATGCAACATTAAAACCTTGCCTTGCAACCTGCTCAACATCTTCTGCTTCGTGTTTTTTGGCAATATCGTCTGCTGCTATAGCAAGAATTTGCGCGCTGAAAGCGTCAACCGGTCTGCTAGTATTTCGCAAATCGTAATATTGATGCACGCGATTGTCGAAATCGGCAAGATTCTCTAGTAATTCAGCATCGTCAGCAGGGTAAGTGTTTTCAAAAATCTGCATGCTAGTACTCATGCGCGGCTTTAATTCCGGATTTTGTGCAGGCTTACCAATTGCCAAGCCGAGCACGGGATACGTGTATTCAGGCAAATCCAAAATATCAATAAGCTGAGTTCTACTGTTCAAAATTGAACCGAGGATTACGCAACCAAGACCCAAAGATTCCGCGGCAGTTTCCATGGTGTGAAGTGCCAAAATGACGTCGTTTTGAGCTTGAGTAAAGCGGTAACGAGTTTTAAGCATAAATTCGTCGCTGCCTGTATCGATGCCATTTTTTTGTGCAATTGCAGCGTTTTTGTGCTGGTCAATAATAAAAACGTACAACAGCGGAGCTGTAGCAATATATGTTTGATTGCCAATTTCGGAAAGCTTCTGCTTAATTGAGCTATTCGTAATTTTAATCGCTGACCAGTCGTTCAAAAACTGGCTGCAAGCAGCGCGTTGAGCCACGGTTTCAAGAGTCGCGACTGTATCTTCGTCAATTGCTTCGTTGCAAAAAGCGCGAATAGATCGGCGGTTCAGTAGAGTATCAATAGTTTCGTTGTGACGTAAGTTTTGCACGTTATTCTTATTCCTTACTTTCCTTATTCTTCGATTATTTCTGCATTGTAGTTTCATTTGTTCAAAATTAGAATTTATTTTTTCGAAACTGTCGCTTTCTTTGCCTTCGCGCAACATAAGACAAGGTTCCGTGACTTACTAAGCGACCAACAATCGTAGTAAGAATCGCAGAAAATACTGCAAACCCAAGAGACATTAGCAATGGTTCTTCTTGCTTAACACGTTGCTTTTGTGTGATTTTTTCTTTAGAAAGATTGTTAGGACGATTATTAGAGTTTAAATTGATTTTTCTAGTATCAACATGTTTTTCCCATATTAAGTGCGCAATCTGCCCAGCTATAAACGTTGCAAAAGACGGAAGTGCGGCTTTAAGCAACGAATCTCCTAAAGTATTTGGATTTTTTAATCGGCGCTCGCGAAGCGCATCAATCTTACGATTCGCTGCATTCAGTCGTTGTACGGTAGCTTGAGTCGCACGATGGTTTCGTTGAATTTTAGTATTAGCCGATGATAATTGCGTCATATTTTCTATGTTAGTGGTAACGAAATACCAATTTTGGCGGTACCATGGAACAGTAATCTTGATTCGCGGCAAAGTGGCTGCAAGTTAAGAAATGCTTACGTAAAGCAATCGTGCTGCTAGGCGTCCAGTGCGATGTGTGTACATGGCGCTGGTGAGGAATGTGAAGACTATGCAAAATAACGGCACTAAAGAATCCTCTCAGAAAGAATGCTCGAAGCAGGGTTGCTTGGTGTTACTTCGTCACGGTCAAACCGCTTGGAGTGTGTCTGGTCAGCATACTGGGCGCACGGATTTGTCTCTTACTGAAGTTGGTGTTGAGCAAGCAAAAGAGGCTGGTGCTAGATTGCAGTGTGTGTTCACAAAAGGTTTTGATGAGGATTGTGTGCTTGTAAGCCCGCTTCGTCGCGCGCAGCAAACAGCTCAGTTTGCTGGATTTGCTTCGTATACAATTTGTGATAGCGCGCTGGAGTGGGATTATGGTGCTGCTGAGGGTCGCACGCGCGCTGATATTTCTAAACTAAGTGGAGTTGAGGCGTGGGATGTGTGGAAACATGGTCCTAAAGTTCTTCCTTCTCACATGGTTAGTGATGCTAAAGAAGTGCTTCCTAGTGGAGAGACAGTGGATGTGCACAGGACTTCTGGAGAAAGCTTGCAAGAGGTTTCGGATCGTACTCAAAAGATTATTGATATGGCAATGCCTAAATTGAAATTAGGTAAGGACGTGCTTGTTGTTGCGCATGCTCATGTGTTGCGTATTCTTACTGCGCGCTGGCTTGGAGTAAACCCAGATTTTGCGCGACTTCTTCGTATGGATACCGCGCATTATTCTGTGTTGGGCACGTATAAAGGCGACAATGTAATTGTGCATTGGAATTGTTGAAATACGGTTTAAAATTTCAGATATTTCCATATATTTTAGTGCGATTTGCGCAAATTTTTTTGCAAAGATATTTATATATTTGAGTCTTGCGTTTGCTGTAATATTAGTTCACTACGGTGATTTAAATAGTATTCAATAGCAGTAATTAGTTAGTTCGTAAGAGGTTAGCAGTATATGGAAAGGTTCGATGATGAGTCGTTCGGTTAAGTCGATTATTGCGCTAGTGGTTTGCGCTGTTTTGGCGGCTTGTGCGTTTACTGCTTTTGGTTTTTCTCAGTCTTTTGGCGCAAATGCCGATAGGTCTGCTAATGGGAAGGTTATTTTCTTCAACTTGAAGCCTGAAGCTACTGCTATGTGGGAAGAAGTTGCTAAAGAATACACAAAACAGACTGGTGTTACAGTAAGCATAGTTACGCCAACTGGCGGTCAGTATGAAAAGAGGCTTAAAACCGAAGTTGAGAAATATAAAGATAATCCAGATAGCATGCCTACGTTATTCCAGATTAACGGTCCTGTTGGCTACGCTAACTGGAAGGATTACACTGCTGATTTAACTAATTCCCCTCTTTATACGCAACTTAGCAATAAAAATCTTGCTTTTATGGATAACGGTAAGCCGGTTGCTGTGCCATATGTTACTGAAAATTACGGCTTGATTTACAACAAGGCTTTGCTTGCTAGGTATGCGGATCTTAAAGATGCAAAGTTGCAGCCAGAAGAAAACGGCAAATCTTTTGAAGATCAAATAACTAATTTCGCTGCGTTGAAGGCTGTTGCAGACGATTTGCAAAAGCGCAAGGATGAGCTTGGTATTGACGGTGCTTTTGCGTCCGCAGGTTTTGATTTAAGCTCCGACTGGCGTTTTAAGACGCATCTTGCAAATATGCCTTTGTATTATCAATTCGTTAAGAATAACGTTAATGGTCAGCCTCAGTCAATTAATTACGACTATGTTGATAATTTCAGGAAGATTTTTGACCTTTATATTTCTGATTCCACAACTCCTGTAAGCCAGTTAAGTACTAAAACTGGCGAGGATGCTGTTTATGAGTTTGCTCTTAGTAAAGCTGTGTTCTACCAGAATGGTACTTGGGCTTGGGGTGATCTTTCAAAAGCTGGCATAAAGCCTGACGATGTTGGCATGCTACCAATTTATATTGGTGCTAAGGGCGAAGAGAAACAAGGCATGGCTACCGGTTCGGAAAATTATTGGTGCATTAATAAAAAGACTTCAAGGCGGAATCAGGAAGCAACTAATGCCTTCCTTAATTGGTTACTTACTACAAATTATGGTAAGGATGCTTTAGCTAATAAAATGGGCTTTGCTGCTCCTTTCAAAGGTTTCCCTAAAGCAGAAAATCCTCTAGTTCAGGCTGCTGTTGATTACACTGCTAAGCCTGGCAAATTGCCTGTTAAGTGGGTGTTTGTTACTATGCCATCTAACGGTTGGAAAGACGATGTTGGCTCTGATTTGCTTACATACGCTCAAGCAACAAAAGACGGTATGACTTCTATTGGCGCTAATAAGGCATGGGCTACTCTTAAATCCGCGTTTGTTGATGGCTGGGCTAAGGAATATAAGATTGCTCATGGGCAGAGTTAGTTTAATTAAATAATTTGTTTTGAACTATAATCCTCAAGGGGTTGCACAATCGTTTGCTAAATTGTTGTGCAATCCCTTTAATTATTGCCAAAAATACGTGCTAATTTTATCGAATATATTAGTGGGTGGTGTTTTTATAATGACACGCGTCAATTTACTTATGCTATCGTTTGCAATATTGCAGCAGTTGAGGCATAATAAATATTGTCGATAAGGACACCGAGAGGTGTGGCAGTCCAATGACGGGATTGTCGGCATAGGAGAAAGGTTCGATGATGAATCGTACAATTAAATCAACAATTGCACTGGTAGCTTGCTCGGCAATGGCTTTTGGCGCGCTTGCAGCTTGCGGATCCTCCTCAAGTGACAGCTCTGCTAAAGGTAAGGTTTACTTCTTGAACTTTAAGCCAGAAGCTGCAGATCAGTGGAAGGAAGTAGCTAAGGCATACACCAAGAAAACAGGTGTTGAGGTTAAGGTTCAAACTGCTGCTTCCGGAACTTATGAGCAGTCTTTGAAGAGTGAAATCAGCAAGGGTAATGAAGCTCCTACACTCTTCCAGATCAACGGTCCAGTTGGTTACGCAAGCTGGAAGGATTACACTGCTGATTTGAAGGATACTGAGCTTTATAGCCAACTTCAGAACAAGGATATTGCTTTGAAGGATGGAGATAAGGTTGTTGGTATTCCATATGCAATGGAAACCTACGGCTTGATTTACAACAAGGCTTTGCTTAAGAAGTACACCGAGCTTAAGGATGCTAAGGTAAAGTCTGCTGAAGAAATCAACTCCTTCGATAAGTTGAAGGCTGTTGCAGATGATATTCAAAAGCACAAGTCAGATCTTGGTGTTGAAGGCGCGTTTACTTCTGCTGGTTTTGATTCCAGCTCTGATTGGCGTTTTAAGACACATCTTGCAAATCTTCCTTTGTACTATGAGTTCAAGGAAGATCATGTTACCAAGCAGCCTGCAAAGGTAAAGGGTAGCTTCCTTGACGGTTATAAGAAGATTTTCGATCTTTACATTACTGATTCCACTACACCAGCAACAAAGATTGGTTCCAAGACTGGTGAAGATGCTAATGCTGAGTTCTCCCAGGGTAAAGCTGTGTTCTACCAGAATGGTACTTGGGCTTGGGGTGACCTCTCCAAGGCTGGTATGAAGGCTGAAGACCTTGGTATGCTTCCAATTTATATTGGTGCTAAGGGCGAAGAGAAGCAAGGCTTGGCAACTGGTTCTGAGAACTATTGGTGCATCAACGAGAAGACGTCTGACGCTAACAAGAAGGCAACTAAGGACTTCTTGAAGTGGTTGCTTACTTCCGATGCTGGTAAGGATGCTTTGTCTAAGAAGATGGGCTTCACTACTCCATTCAAGAGCTTCGCAGATATCAAGTCTGACAACCCATTGACTCAGGCAGCTGTTGAAGATGCTAAGTCTGGTAAGACTCCAGTAAGCTGGAACTTCACCGTAATGCCATCTGATAACTGGAAGAACGACCTCGGCTCTGCTTTGCTTGAGTACGCTCAGGGCACTGGCAAGTGGGATAAGGTTAAGACAGCGTTTGTGGATGGTTGGGCTAAAGAATATTCTCAAGCTCACGAAGATGACTAATAAACAAACAGACGTTACACCTGCTGACGTAAGCAAGCAAAGGTGACGTAAGAAAATCCGCTAGGATACTGGCACATCACAGTGCTAAGTCCTAGCGGATTTTGTTATTTCGATATTTTGTTATTTCGATATTTTCTAGAAAACTATAAAAGGTCTATTCTTTTAATAATGCAGCTGTGCTTGAACGCACAATAAGTTGCGCTGGAACAATGCGATACTGATCTTCAACTTTCTCTGCGTTTATAAGCGCAAGCGTGATATTTGCCGCAGTAGAAGCAATATCAACTGGATCCTGTCTAATAGTAGTTAAGCCAGTTTCATGCGCGTAAAAACTATCGTCAAAACCAATAATTGACACATCTTTTGGAGTAGAATACCCGCTGCGTGCAAGCTGAAACATAAGCGGTATTGCAATACCATCTTCTTGGCATGCAATTGCTGTTGGCATAATTGAACTTCCAAGAAGCATAGAAACTATGGCACTTATGCGATCAGAATTAGCAGGTGCCACAATTTCTGTAGGTGTGATCCCGCTATTTTGGCATTCATCAATAAAAGAATGGTAACGTTGCAATACGCTGAAATGTAGTGAAACGTCACGAGTTGTGCGTACATATGCAATATTGCGATGCCCTAAACCGATTAAGTGGCGTGCCATAAGTCTTGCACCTTGGTCATCGTCAATATTGATAGTCGCGTCAAAATCGCATTTTTGTGGATATAAGCAGTTTATGCCAACAATTGGCACACCTGTTGATTTAAGTTGTGCGATTTCATCGGTATTTACGTCAAAGGAGCACACAACAACAGCGTCAGCATTACGTCTAGTTGGGAGCATTGTGAAAAATTCGCTACGCTCTTTGCTGCTGGAAATCTGAAAAATTGACAAATCGTATCCAGCTGTGTGGAATACTTGATTCAATCCTTGAATAATAGATGCAGAAAACCATAGACGAATTTGATCGCTAATCAATAAAGCGATGCGCAAGGTTTTACCAGATTTTAGTGCTGCTGCAGATTTCGAAATAGAAAAATTCAATTGTTCAGCAATGGCCAATACTTTATTGCGAGTGGATGCAGATACTAAGTTTGGTCGTGTAAATGAACGCGACACAGTAGAAACTGACACATGAGCTTTATTCGCTACATCTTGAATATTTGCCGACATGTGAACTCCTTTATTCGCGTATAACAAACGTGTAGCACAGCCTTGTGTTTAATTGTTTAGTGCGAACTTTTATAGTTCGAAACAAACAAACGTTTGCAGACATTTCTATTCTAGCAAATTTTGCTGGAATGCCAACGATAATAAGCAATTTTTTTAAAACTAAATTCTGATATTTGTTTGAAGTGACATATCGAAAATGACAACGTTTGACATAGCTAATTCATGTAGTAGAATGAAGTTATTGGTTCGGGACAGCGATGTCTACGTGGATGTCGCGCTCAAGGAGGAGAAAGTGACGAGTCATGATTAGTATGAGCGGAAAAGCAATACGTAAATGGTGGTGGTTATTTGCGCTGCCAACGTTTGCTGCGTTTATTGTTGGCTTCTTAGTGCCATTTATTATGGGTGTGTACTTGAGCTTTAGAAAATTCACTACTGTGACTGATGGTAAGTTTGTGGGTTTTCGTAACTACTATAGAGCTTTAAAAGATCCGCATCTTGTTTATTCGTTTTTGTTCACAACGCTTTTTGCAGTTATTACAACAATAATTATTAATGTTATTGCTTTTGCAATTGCGTACATGCTTACTAAGAAGTTCAAGGGCACGACGATATTCAGAGCCGTGTTCTTTATGCCAAATCTTATTGGCGGTATCGTTTTAAGCTATATTTGGCAGCTCTTGTTAAATGGTATACTCGGCTACTTCAATCGTACGATTACGTTCTCTGAAGTATTCGGTTTCTGGGGTCTTGTGATTGTTGTTTGCTGGCAGCAAATTGGCTATATGATGATTATTTATATCGCAGGAATGCAGGCTCTTCCAGGAGATGTTATGGAAGCAGCTGCTGTCGATGGTGCAAGCCCAAGGCAGACTTTATTCAAGATTACTATTCCATTGATGATGCCTTCTATTACTGTTTGCACATTCTTAACAATTACCAACGGCTTCAAGCTTTTCGATCAGAACTTCGCATTAACTAACGGTGGTCCGTCAAGGAAAACAGAGATGTTAGCTCTTAATATTTATAGAACTTTCACTACTCCAAGATGTGAAGGCGTTGGCCAGGCTCAGGCAGTCATGTTCTTCATTGTTGTGGCTGTTATTGCTATGGTTCAGAATATGCTCACTAGGTCAAAGGAGGTAGCGGCATGAACGAGAAAACAAAGCATCCTGCGTTATGGACGGTGCTGTTCACTCTTATAAGCTTGTTATGGATTTTTCCTATAGCTTTAGTAGTGCTGAATTCTTTCAAGTCTAAGGTTGATATTGCCAGCAATCCTTTTACTTTTAGTTCAAAATCGTTTGTTGGAATGTCTAACTACGTATTAGGCTCAAATCGTACTGATTTTCCGATGAGTTTCCTCTGGACCATTGTTGTAACTGTTGGTTCTGTGATTCTCATTCTTCTGTGCACGTCAATGTGTGCATGGTGGATTGTTCGTGTGAACAATTGGGCAGCAAAACTTCTATACGTTTTGTTCCTGTTTAACATGATTGTGCCATTCCAGATGGTTATGTACACCCTTGCTTACATTACGAACACTTTAAAGTTGAATACTCCATGGGGATTGTGGATTATTTACTTAGGCTTTGGTGCAGGACTTGCAGTGTTTATTTTCACTGGTGTGATTAAGGGTATTCCGCAAGAACTCGAAGAGTCTGCAATGATTGATGGTGCTTCTGTACCACGTATATTCTTCCAGATTATTGTGCCGATTATGCGACCTGCTATTATTTCGGTTTCAATCTTGCAGGCAATGTGGATTTGGAATGACTTCCTGCTTCCATTCTTGACGCTCGATCTCAACAAGTATAAGACTATTTCTATAGCTGTTCAGTATTTGAAGGGCGGCTATGGATCTGTCGAGATGGGCGCAATGATGGGCTGCTTGGTTATGGCAATTGTTCCAATCATAATCTTCTACCTCATCTGCCAGAAGTACATTATTAAAGGTGTTATGTCTGGTGCAGTAAAGGGATAAATTAATTCTCCTCCAAAATTCAGGTGGCAGTGAAAGCGGCGGTGTGTGCATACTATTACGTTTGTGCACGCCGCCATTATTTTTAATAGTTACGTTAGTTTGTAATTAGGTGGTAGAGTTCGTTATTAGAGTATCTATAGATAGTAAAGCATAGGAATTGCGTCATAAAACCAGGAGATAGTATAGAATGATTTTCTCGTTTGGAAGCCCAGATTCAAAGTTTGCGCAAAGCATGGAAACATTTGCTGATGCCGTGTGGCTTACAATATTGATGATTTTAACAAGCTTTCCTTTAATTACTATCGGCGCTTCTCTTTGTGCTGGTCATGATGCTGCAAGACGTACAGAGCAAGGTGAAGGACATATTACTGCAGCTTATTTTCGCGCGTTTGCTAGCAATTTTCTGGAATCTACTATTATTTGGGCTGTAATGGGACCAGTTTTGCTTGCTATTATTTGGCTATGGCTTTGCGTGTGGTCTACTCCACTTTTAATTATTAAATTTATTCTAAGCATATTGTGGGTTATTGTTGCCGAATGGGTGTTTGCACTACAAGCGCGTTTTAAAAATTCAATTGATAAAACAGTGGTTAATTCTCTTATTTTTGGTATTTCGTATTGGAAAGAAACTCTTATAATGACACTGCTAGATATAGTGTTTATTGTGTTAATATTTGCATCAATCGTATATTTGCCGCAGGGTTTGCCTTTGTTGGTATTCATTGGTTGGGGATCGCTTATTATGCTGCATACTCCGATTTTAGAGCGTGTATTTGCAAAGTATATTAAGAAGTAATTTCTGCGTTATGGCGTGACGACCTGCTTGAGCGCAGCATTGTGCGCGCGAAAGCAACTCGGAGTGCCGAGCTTGCTTAGGGTTGAAAGCACGGTGTGCTTTCAACGCAAGCGGGGTCTGCCTTCGTCAATAAAGACGAAGGCAGGGCAGGTTTGTGTGGCTGTGCTTTAGAAATTAGGTTGTGACTGGTGTGCGCTGATGACCTGCTTGAGCGCTGCGATTTAGCGCGCGAGTGTTGCTGCTTATTTGTGTTATTGACGCAGATTACGTACTGCGCGAGTAACGGTGTTGAGGCAGGGGGTTTGCTGCTTACTCCATAACCCCCCATAACCCCATAATTAATGAGGCGAGCACTATTATAGATGCTCGCCTCACATAGGACATCATGTAAGAAATATTTTGATTTGCTACTATGCAAATCATATTCCTTACGAGGGGGGGGAATAGAGTCAGTTCATCGGTAAACCAACTATTAAATTATACATGCTTCCGTGTATTTTCGCCGCGCATAACTGCCGTCATAGATAGCACTCGTGGTGACTTAAATACTTCATCGGTGTGAACTACACGACCATCAGCATCAGCAAGTGGAATACGCCAGTTTGGATACTCTGTACTAGTTCCAGGCTGATTCTGTGAACGCTTCTCGCCGACAGCATCAACCAAAGCTACTTGCAAAAGCAAAGATGGGGAAGTGAGCATAATTGCATGCATAGCTTCCACAATTTCTTGTGCATGACCTTCAACATCCTCAGCAGCATCTTTGCTAATCCAACCGTTCTCAAGAAGCATCTTCATCATTGCATCGCGTTCAGCTTGAGCAGCCTCCTGGAACGTTTCTACGGAGTCTGTAAGCAGATGAAGTTGCTCGCGAAGCTTGACATGCTCAAAGGCAAGATAACCAGCTGTAGGTGGCATATCGTGCGTAGTAACGGAAGCAAGAGCATACTCTCGATATGTAGACGGATTAGCAAAAATAATTTGCTTCTTTCCAGCCTTCTTAGTAGCGGCTTCAGCTTCGTCGTCGTGGGTGAACCACTCAACAACAGTGCCAAGCACGCCATGAGATGCAAGAACCTTAGAAACATACTTCGGCACAGTGCCCAAATCTTCGCCAATAACAACACCGCCTGCGCGAGTTGCTTCAATAGTGAGAACTGCGAGCATTGCATCTACATTGTAGTACACATACGCGCCGTTTCTAGCGCCCTGTCCTTGTGGAATCCACCACAAGCGGAACAATCCAAGAACGTGATCAATACGAGCAGCTCCTGCATGCAAGAACACGTTATGAACCATGTCTCGGTAAGCAATATAGCCAGTTTCATCCAAATAATTTGGATCGAATGGAGGTTGACCCCAATCCTGACCTTGCTGGTTGTAGAAATCAGGAGGAGCACCAACGCTTACACCATTAGCAAATCGTTCCGGACTCCACCAAACGTCAGCACCGTAGCCGTGTACGCCAACTGCCATGTCTTGCATAAGACCAATTGCCATACCAGCAGCTTTAGCTTCAGCGTGAGCTGTAGCAACTTGCTCATCAGCAATCCACTGAAGCCAACGATGGAACTCAAACAAGTCAGCATGTTCGCGCTTAAGTCGCTCAATTTGCGGAGTGCCTTTGCCTGTAGTGTCAAACCACAAATTCTCGCCCCAAGGAGCACCCCAAACCTCAAACGCAACACACCAAGTTGCAAAGGCGTCAAGATCTTCACCAGAACGATGCTTAAACTCACTAAACTCGCGCTCGCGCTCGGTAGAACGAGGTTGCTTGAAAATAATACGCAACGCAGGAAGCTTGGCATCCCATGCAGCGTTGATATCTATAGGATTTGGATTATTGTTTTGAGGAGCAATAGACTCATGCAATTGCTCTACTTTAGCAAGATCTTCGCCACTTAATTCAGCATATTCCGGAATATCTTGCGGACGAATATAAGTGACATTCAAGAACCTACGAGACTCAGGTAAGTACGGTGAAGGCTCAAGAGGTGTTACTGGAGCGCACGCATGAATTGGATTAATCAGCATAAAATCAGCCTTGCCGATTTCTCCAGCATCCTTAAGTAGGCGACGCAAATCGCCATAATCGCCAATTCCCCAAGAATCTTTTGAACGCACAGAATACATTTGCGTCATGAATCCCCAACGGTGCTTTTGCTTAACGCTTTCAGGCAATGGAATACGCGCAGGTGCGGCAATCAATGTGACATCAGCATGTTGAGCCGTCTCGCCATTCGCGCTGATTACTTTGGCATGCAAAGTGTGGTAGCCCATTGGCAAATCATCCGGAAGTTCAATGAACAAGTCTCCATCGTCTTCGGATTGAATATCGCCTAACGAGTCTTCATAATCTGTTCCATCTTCGAGTGTAAGAGAAATGTGAATTTGCTCTTTTTTGGCATCTCCTGCGTGAATTGGTACGCAAGTTTTTGCGCCATTAAACGAAACGACAGTTGGTGGCAATAACTCGCTAGAGCGTTTGCGCTGAACCTTCTCGTATGAAATTGCAATATTGTCTTGAGTGTCGGCAGGCATGCCTAATGCATCAAGTACTCCAACTAATGCTTCATCTGTAATTTCGGTGTAGCTTCCTTGCTGATCAATATAAAAAGTGGCAACGCCGCACGCCTTAGCAAGCTTAATAAGTGGACGTGCAAGACGTTCTGCGCTTTCTTCCATAGGCTTATCAGCATCAGCTTTGCCAGTAGCTGTTGTTGTCATGGTGCTCCTTCTACTTTATGATTTGGCACATTCCTAACATCGTCGTAAGCGTGCCAAATGTGCAACTATGGCGATAGCGTGTAAATCAATACATCTCTGGATTGAAATACACCCTGCCTGTCAATTATATAAATACCTGACATCGTTTGCAAATTAGCGTTGCGACATATTTGCTAGTTTTTATAAGTAATTGCAACTAAACACAAGTGTTGTGATTACTCATGTTTAGTTGCAATCGTCTGACAGTTTATTATTTTTTTTTACTTACTAAAACGCAATTACTTGTTGCTAAGCACAACAAAAGTTCTGATAGGCAAGTGTAGGGTAGCAGCGCTTTTTTCAGTTGTAATATTTACCGCGGTGTCAGGTTGTTTTCCAGTCCACTTAGCAAAATAATCACTTGAATTAAGTACGCAATGCCACTCTTGAGCCTTTGCGCTATGAATAGCAGGTAGCTGAATAGTTGCATCTTCATGATACATAGGATTTGCGCAAACAATTAAATTATTGCCAATGCGCGTAGCCAAAACAGTATGGTTAGACGTTTCAAGTTGTTTGCGTTTGCCATCATACAATGAGCTATATTCAGCGCGAAGCTTTATAAGTGCACGATACCATTGAACAAGCGGATTGAAACGTTCAGCGCGCGCCCAGTCAAGCTGGTTCATTAGTACACCGCGATTATAAGAATTATCGCAACCGTGCTTAGTGCGTCCAAACTCTTCTCCGCTTAGCATAAACGGCGTGCCTGCAGAGCACAAAACAATTCCAGCTGCAAACATATTAGCGTTCAAAATATCCGCAACTTGTTGTGCATCTTGAGCGTCAAACTCAAAATCGCTAGCATTCTCGCGCATAGAGATACAAAGCTTATCCCAGAAAGTCAAATCGTCGTGAGCAGAAGTATATTGAACAATCTGTCCAACTTCTTTACCTGCAGAAGGCGTATCACGCCATGCATTAAGAGTTTGGCGAGCCGCATCTGAGCACCAGAGCTCATTGCCATTTACATACCCGCGGTCGAGATGGTTCATGACGTTGCCTTTGAGGGAATCGCGAGACTCGTCACTAAACCAGCCTATGCGCTCGTTAAGAGTGCTTCTGCCGTCTTTATCTCCCATCGGAACTTTTTCATCAACAGCAGGATCCGAAGCACTCCACGGTTCTCCATACATAACAATATCTTTACCGCCAGGAAGCTCATCTAATGCAGCTCGTGCCTGATTTAAGGTTTCAGTATCAGTCAATCCCATAAGATCAAAACGGAAACCATCAATGTGATAGCAGCGTGCCCAATGCAGCAAAGATTCAATAATAAACCTGCGGAACATAGGATGTTCAGAAGCCATTTCATTTCCACAGCCAGAGCCGTTAGCAAAAGATCCGTCAGAGTCTCGCCTGCAGAAATACCCAGGAGCCATGCATTCGAAAGCGTTTTCTGCAGACTTGTACATGTGATTATAAACAACATCCATAATTACGCGTTGGCCATTAGCATGTAATGCCGCAATCATTGCTTTGCATTCGCGAATTCGCGCAGTGCCGTCGTAAGGATTGCTAGAATAAGCACCTTCAGGAACGTTGTAAGCGTGAGGATCATAACCCCAGTTGTATAGAGAATCTAATTCTTCTGCTGAAGCACCGTTTTTGCGCGCATTGTCGATTGCGGATTCGTCAACTGTTGCAAAATCGTAAATAGGTTCGAGTTGCACATGAGTAATGCCAAGCTGCTTTAAATAATCCAAGCCAGTAGGGAAGTTGCATTCAGAAGAATCTGGATTTTGCAAAGATGTATGTTCATCAGTAAAAGCGAGATATTGGCCTCTATGCTCTGGCTTAAAGCCGCCATTAGGATTGCTGCTGAAATCTGCAACATGCGTTTCCCACACAACCATTGCATGACGCACAAACTTAGGAGACTTATCTTTATGCCAATTGGCAGGAGACACTCGCTCATCGTCTATGACAAGGCTGCGCTCACCATTTACACCGCTCGCTACACCCCAAGGGTCACTAGTTCGATTTACTGTGCCATCTTGGAAAGTAACAAGATAATCGTAGTATATGCCGTCTAAACGCTTACGGAAATTAATCCGCCAAGCTCCGTCATGCAACGGTTTCAATTCGTGTGTTTGAATTGGCTCACTGTTGTTTCCGGTTTCAAAAAGTCTTAACGTCACATTCTGTGCAGTTGGTGCCCATACAGTAAATGTTGTAGATTTAGCGTTTAAAGTAAATCCAAGAGGTCCTTCGTATACAGGCCATGTTGCCGAAGATGGAGTCGTCATATAGGGTATCCTTCTTCCTTCGCTATTTTGCGAATTGTCTAAATTTTCTAAATTATTTAATCGTATTAGTAATTATACAGTTTTTAAATTTTATTATTTACTTATTGTTCTGTTATCAAGTTTTTTTATGTTTTGCGGCACTATTTGGCTAAACACGGTAGGGTTTATGCGATAGCCATTATCGTATTAAGTCAAACGGCGAGTGTGTTAAGTTATTTTTTATTTTTACGTGTTCGTGTTGTCTAGCGAAAGAGAAGGCTGAAACGCTCGAAAGCGTCTCAGCCTTCAGTAGATTTATATCCTGTAAATTATCAGCCTTTAACGGAGCCAGACATGGACTCTTCGTAGAAGCGCTGCATAATAATGAACAGGATTACGATTGGTATGGAAATGCACACAGCGCCTGCCGCGAATGCAGCGTACCAATCAGGTAGATACTTTTTGGTAAGCATCTCCATTAATCCGTAAGCAACTGTGTAGTTTTCCTTATTGTCTCTCACTACTGTCTTCACCATAACGAAGTCTAGCCATGGTCCCAAGAATCCAGTAATTGCTTGGAACACAATCATAGGCTTGCAGATTGGAACAATAATCTTCCAGAATACTTGCCACTTTGTGCATCCATCCAAGTATGCAGCTTCATCCAAAGACTTTGGAATAGTATCCATGTAGCCCTTCATAATGTAGAAGCCGGCACCGCTACCTGCAGAATAAACGATAATAAGTGCGATTAATACAATCGAACCTTTTGTTAAACCAAGAGCCTTCAAAATGAAGTAGATAGCAATAACAGCCATGATACCTGGGAACATACCAAGAATCAGAGCAAGATTCATGAATGTCTTACGTCCTTTGAAACGGAGACGAGACATGCAGAAGGACACCGCTAACACAAACACCAAAGAAATAATGCACACGAAAATTGACACAATCAAAGTGTTGAGGAACATTCGTGGGAAATTAATGTCATCGGTATCGGTAAATAACTTTATATAGTTATTTAGTGAGTATTCAGTTGGGAAGAAGGTTTTCTGATAGGAACCAGTGTTCTTGTTGAAGCTTTCTAACAAAACCCACAAGATTGGAATCAGCCAAATAACTGACAACACCAGCAAGAACAAATGTGAGAAAGTATCTCCAATTACTCTTCTGACATGTTGATCTTTAAGGAAAGAAACACTACGAGTGCTCTTTACAACAGCTTCTTCGTTCTTAGTTGTAGTTTTATCACTCACCGGAATCCCTCCTCATTCTTGTAAGATCCAGAGTTGCGATACGTAATCAGTGCTACGACAGCAAGCACAATGAACGTCAAAATACCAATTACTGCACCTGCGTTGTAGTTTTGCTGGTCAACAGTCAACTTGTAGAGCCATGTGATAAGCAAGTCGGTGCCGCCTGCACTGTTGACTTTGCTACTTGCTGGACCACCTTTTGTTAAGAGGTAAATAACGTTGAAGTTATTGATGTTGCCAGTAAAGGTAGTAATCAAATATGGAGTCATAACAAAGATGATGTACGGCATTGTGACGTTCATGAAACGTTGCCACCAACCTGCGCCATCGAGCTCTGCAGCTTCGTAAAGTTCTGCAGGAACGTTTTGCAAGATACCTGTAATCTGCATGATGGTGAATGGAATACCAACCCAAAGATTGATAAGAATTACCGTCACTCGAGCCCAAGTTACATCCGTAAGGAAAGGAAGCTCCTGATGTATCCAACCGTTTTGCTTAAAGACAATGTTAATAACACCGTTCTGGCTAAGCATATTGTTCATAATAAGCAATGAAACAAACTGTGGAACTGCAATTGTAAGGGAGAAGCAAGTTCGCCACAATCCCTTAAGACGAGTGGACTTTCTATTGATTATCATTGCAATGAACATGCCGAGGAAGAAGTTCAGGAAGGTTGCAAGGAATGCCCAAACAAGAGTCCAGATTAATACGTCAAAGAATACGTCAGCTTTAATTAAATCACTTTTTCCGGTTAAGAATTGAGAAAAAACGTCTAACCCAATCCAACTGAATTTTTGTTGATGATTCTCGTCATAGCTTGTGAAAGCCATAGAAATCATGAAGAACAATGGCAAAATTGTGAATAACACAATGCCAGCAGTTGGAAGAGTCATAAAACCGACGTGTGCTTTTTCGTCAAGAAGAGTCTTCGCATCATCAATGAAATTAAGTGGCTTCTTGCCGTCTGCCATTACAGATTGCGCTTTGTACGCGCTGCGAAGAGCGAGAGTTGCCAGATATACAAGCAATACAATCGCTAATATCGACATAACTCCATACAGTAAAATTTCTACAGAATTATCGCCTGCACTGTATCGCCAGAATCCGTTGACTTTAACTCTGCCCTGTTCTACTGTGCCAAGAGTGTTGATTTTTGGAAGATAATCCAATCCAATTGTAAATAAGAATACGAATAAAGTTGCTTCGCACGCTAAGAATATAACGCCTTTGATGTATTGCTTGCGGACAAAATTGCCAAAGCCAAATATGACAACAGAAATCCATGAAAGAATGTCCGCATGTTTTGCAGCCTCTTTCAGTGAATAAGGTGAAGGAGCAAAGCGTTCTGCAGTTGACGTCTTCTTCTGGCGTCTTTCTCGCTTTGTGGATGTCGTGCCAGTCATGACATGCCTTTCATGTAAACAAAATTATTTTGTAGAAGATAAACAATGCGCCCCACCCCTTGCCGGAGCGGGGGCTGGGGCGCATTGTTTTACTCAAAGTGCATAAAACACTGCTTATGCATCTATTTAGATTTGTTGGCTAGAGTAAGTTTTGTTTACTTACTTCTCTAAGCCCTTAGCAAATTCTGCGGTCTGCGCGGCAGCATTATCGCCAGTAATCTTACCGGTGGAGATAGAAGTGCCGAATGCTTGAACTGGATCCCAGAACTTACCCATTTCAGGAATTGCTGGCTGCAAGACAGAAGTCTTAGCAATGGTTTCCATCTGAGCAACAGCAGCTGGCTCTGCCTTTACGCTATCAGCAAGGGACTTGTCAGAAGGAATTGCACCTTCCTTTTCGAAAGCAATCTGCTGGGACTTCTTGGAGCCCAAGAATGCAGCGAACTTAGCAGCCATCTCTGGAGACTTGGTGTTGGTGTTGTAAGCAACAGCCTTAGAACCAGCGAAGGACTTCATCTGGTGCTCGCCAGACTCAGTCTTGAAGGTTGGAAGAGCAGCTGCAGCATAGTTATCCTTCAAGGCGTCCTTAACCTTGGCTGCATCCCAAGAACCGGAGAACATTGCATCAACGGAGCCGTCCTTCAAGCCAGCCAAGCCGCGACCATTTCCATCAAGTACGAAGTGCTTTTCGTTTCCAACGAGCTTTGTTGCAATGTACTTGGTAACTTCAGCAGCCTTATCACTGAGCTTCATGCCAGCCTTAGCATCGTTTCCATTTTCGCCGAAGAGCGTCATATTGCCATCGAGGTAGAAGCCTGGGAGATACCAAGCATTAGCAAGATCGAATGAAACCTTGCCCTTTTCAAGCATCTTGTCGAGGGACTTAACGTCATCAGCGGAGAACTTGGACTTGTTGTAGTACATGAACCAAGTGTTGCCGGTGTAAGGAACGCCGTAAAGTTTACCGTCCTGAGCGGTAACAGACTTGATCAAAGTATCTTCGTTCTGTTCCTTAACTTGCTTTGTGGCGTCATCGCTTAATTCGCCGATTGCTCCAGCCTTTACCAAGTCGCCGAGCTGATCGTTAGGGAAGAGGAACACATCAGCAGCAGCCTTAGCATCCTGCTTAACAGCCTTAGCAGCGTCTGGTGGCTCAACAACAGCGTTCTTGAAAGTAACGTTTGGATTTTCCTTCTTGAATTCTGCTTCAACAGTCTTAATCCAGCCGCCATCTTTCTGATCGTCAGCAGAACCCCAAACGGTGAGCTGAACAGGTGCTGAATCAGCAGCCTTCTTAGCGCTATTGTTAGTGCTTGAACCGCAAGCTGCAAATCCAAACAAAGTAGCAACTGCAAGACCTGCACCCAGCATCTTCTTAATATTCGTCATCCTTGACCTCCTATATCATGCCAAAAACTGGCATATCATTTGGTGGCGTAGTAACGGACTCCGTTGTGGCGCAACATCGCGATTGCTGCGTAGAGCAGCGTCACAAGTCTCACAAATCCGTTCGTAAGCACTGTGTAGTATACACGGATATCGTGTCGTTTGCAAATGAGTGGCGGGTTAATCTGTATATTTCGCCCTATAAATTTTTTCAAGTGGTTGCGTGTAAACTAAATAGCACAACGCTAGAAGGGTGAAATAATGGCATTATACGATCATGCTCAGTGGCTTAAAGACGCGGTTTTTTACGAAATCTATCCGCAAAGTTTTTGTGATTCCAATGGCGATGGCATAGGCGATATTCAAGGAATTATCGAAAAGTTAGACTATGTAAAATCGCTTGGTTGCAACGCAATTTGGCTTAATCCTTGCTATGACTCGCCTTTTAAAGATGCGGGCTATGACGTGCGCGACTACAAAAAAGTAGCTGCGCGTTACGGAACGAACGAAGATTTAAAGCAGCTTTTTAGTGAAGCTCACAATCGAGGAATCCGCATGTTGCTTGACTTAGTGCCGGGTCATACGAGTGAAGAACACGAGTGGTTTAAGGAAAGTTCGAAAGCTGAAGAAAACGAGTTTAGCAAGCGATATATTTGGACAGACAGTGCGTTTAGCGGCTATTCTATGCCGTTTATTGGCGGTGAAACTGAGCGTGACGCCACTTATATTCTAAACTTCTTCAAATGTCAGCCTGCATTAAACTACGGTTTTGCACATAGGGATCGAGCTTGGCAATCCGCTCCAGATTCCAAAGAAGCGGCAGAAACTCGCGCTGCGATGGTTGATATTATGCGATTTTGGCTTTCGCTTGGTGCGGATGGCTTCCGAGTCGATATGGCTGATTCGCTTGTAAAAAACGATGACAATAATGGCGAAGGAAGCCTTGGAAAAGACAATACAATTCGCGCATGGCAGGAAATGCTTGGCACTGTAAAAGAAGAGTATCCGCAGGCTGCTTTTGTGTCCGAATGGGGCAGACCGCGTCAGGCTCTTACTGCAGGATTCGACATGGACTTCTATTTGAATTGGCGCTGGGATGGCAATCCTAATGGTTATGCGCGTTTACTTCGTGACGTTGATAACGCTTTAGATAACAATTCTGAGCGCGATCACAGCTACTTTAATGCGCACGGTGGCGGAAGCATTTGCCCATTCTTGGACGACTACTGCCCGCAGTATGAATCAACCTGTAATCAAGGCTACTTTAGTTTCATCACATGCAATCACGATACGCCGCGTCTTGCTCCGCGTCTTGACGATCGTGAGCGTCGCGTGGCTTTCGGCATGATACTCACTATGCCAGGCGTGCCATTCGTGTATTATGGCGACGAAATTGGCATGAAATATCGCGATATCCCAACAAAAGAAGGCGGCTACGCTCGTACGGGCACTCGTACGCCAATGCAATGGGATGATGCAAAGAATTTTGGCTTCTCAATGGCTGCAAAATCTAAATTATACTTGCCTGTTGAAGCGCGAGCAGACGGAAGAACTTGCGCAAATTCTCGAAAACAAGCAGTGGGGAGTGGTGAAATTCCAACTGTTTCTGCGCAAATTAATTGCGAAGATTCCTTCCTTTCGTGGGTGCGCTCGCTTATTGCGCTTCGTCATAGCCGCAAATCTTTGCAAGCTGACGCTTCTTGGAGAGTGCTGTATGCTCCTGTTGACGGGCGCGGCTTTGCTTACGAGCGTTGCGCAAAAGGTGACGCAGGAGAATCAGCTGTGGAACGAAGCATTGTGGTTATGAACCCAGATGTAAATAGTGAAACAGTTTCATTAGAAGCATTAGCGAATCTTACGCAAGAATCTGCTTACAATCCATTACTTAAAATTGGAGAAATATCGGTTAATGGTGATTGCTTAACACTCGGCGCTCAAAGTTTTGCAGTGTTTGGAATGTAAATTACAGGTTAGGTAGATACGCGACTACGGATAAAATTTATATAAACTAGGTATGCGCAAATAAACAAGGACGTGCAATGAGTATTAATAGTGGTAAAGCAATAATGCGTGATAGCGGTAACGCGAATAAGGAAATGCTTGATGCAAACGGCAAACCAATTCGTGCTGACCGTAACATAAAAACTGGAATCACGCTCAATAAACTCAAAATGCTCGGCGCTTTTATGCTTATGCTAGGTGCATTTAGTAACACAGTAATTGCACGAATGTTCGGCGGAACAGTAACCAATAATATGTTTGCATTGACAGTCATATTAGTTTGTGAATTTATAAGCTGGACTGCAGTGCCATGGTATGCGTGGATACTAGTACGCGGATACCATAACACGCATAATTTGAATCTTTACATGTTGAGATTGCTGATTTTAGCAGTGGTTTGCGAAGTTCCATACGATTTGGTGAATTCAAAATGTTTGTTCGACATGCGTTCGCAAAATCCTGTATTTGCAATGGTTATTTCCCTATTCGTACTTTCGAGTATAGATACAATTAGGGAACGTTTAAGCGGATTTAGTAAAGGTTTTGCTATTACCGTGCTTATCATTGCGGGTCTTCTTTGGAATTTGATAGGAAAAGTTTTTGTGCAGCATGGAATTTTCTTCGGCGGCGTAACTTTGCTTATTTTCGTACTTCTTTTTGAATTATTAAAAAAGCGCGAAATTACTATGGAGATGACTGCAGGAATGTTCGGCGCTATGTCGATGCTTACACCTGGTATTGGTGTAGCTGTGTTGCATTATCGTAGCCCTTATGGTGATGGTCCTAAAAACTCGACGACGTTCCGTTGTGTTATGTATGCGTGGTATCCGCTGATGTTGATCATTGCGTCAGTGTTTGCAGTATACATTCATTAAAGTTATAAGTTGTAAGCAAACAAAATAATACATAAAATAATACATAAAATTGTTAATAAGCAAAGTTGCAAGGTAACAGCAGAGATGTGCAGTAGTATGGACTCTTCCAAGTTGGGAATTTTTTATAAGTACGCAACTGATTCAAATGCAAAGGCGCAGGATAGTCAGGTAATTAAGGGCGAAAAGTGGCGAATTACGGTTATTACAGATTCGCTTATTCGTCTTGAATGGAGCGATGATGGAAAGTTTGTTGACAATCCTACGCAAACTGTAATCTGCCGCAATTTTGCTCACAAAAGCGCGGACGCTCAGCCGCAATTTAGTGCGCGCACAAACGAAAATGAATGGCTGGAAGTCGAAACTGAAAAGCTGCATCTTACTTATAATTGCGAAGCTTTTAGCAAAGAAGGTTTAAGTATTGTTGTGCGCGGAGTGCCGTGCACGCAGTTTAATACGTGGCATTACGGCGACGCGTGCCCGGGAAATCTTCTTGGAACTTTTAGAACTTTGGATCAGGCGAATGGCCCGGTAAAACTTGGTAAAGGAATACTTTCGCGCGACGGATGGTCTATTTTAGACGATTCTGCAACTTGCGAAATTGCTCCGGCTGAGGAAATAAATGGCAAACCAAACCCGTATGGGGCTTGGGTTAAGTCGCGTGCGCAAAAAGTTAGCGAGCAATCAGGTAGATACAAGGACTTGTATTTCTTCGGTTACGGACACCGCTATATTCAAGCAATTCAAGACTTTTATAAGCTTACGGGCGCTCAGCCGCTGCTGCCACGTTTTGCGCTAAGCAATTGGTGGAGCCGCTACTATCGCTACCGTCAAGACGAATATTTGCAATTGCATAATCGTTTTAAGCGCGAAGGCATACCTTTTAGCACGGCTGTTATTGACATGGATTGGCATGTTACTGATGTTGATCCGAAGTATGGATCCGGTTGGACGGGCTATACGTGGAACGAGGAACTTTTCCCGGATCATCGTGCTTTTTTGCGTAAACTTAACGCTGCTGGATTGTCTCCAACTTTGAACTTGCATCCGCGCGACGGCGTGCGTGCGTTTGAAAAAGATTATCCGCAAGTTGCGCAAGATGCTGGCATTGATCCGGCAAGCGGCAAAGCTGTGGAATTTGATTTAACGAATCCGCAGTTTGTGAAGGCTTACTTCAACATGCATCATCGTATGGAAGATGAAGGCGTGCGATTTTGGTGGATTGACTGGCAGCAGGGGGGAGTTACGCGCGAGCCTGGCTTGGATCCTCTTTGGATGCTGAACCACATGCATTATGAGGACGCTGCGCGCGAAGGTCGATGGCCTATTACGTTCTCTCGTTATGCTGGCCCTGGTTCGCATCGCTACCCAGTTGGATTCTCGGGAGATACCGTTACTACTTGGGATTCGCTTGCTTTCCAAACTTACTTCACTTCTACAGCTTCCAATATTGGCTACGGATGGTGGAGTCACGATATTGGCGGACACATGCTTGGCGTTAGAAATAACGAGTTGGAAGCGCGATGGTACGCTTTCGGCGCGTTTAGTCCTATTAATCGTTTGCACTCTACTTGCTCGCCATTCGCTGGAAAAGAGCCGTGGAATTTCCCTCGGGAGACTCGCGAAGCAATGGTGAAAATGCTTCGTTTGCGCGCGGAACTTTTGCCATACGTTTATACGATGAATTATCGCGCGGCTTTTGATGGCAGGCCGATTATTGAGCCAATGTACTGGCAGTCGCCGGAAGTTGGAATGGCTTACGAAATTCCTAACGAGTACCGTTTTGGAAGCGAGCTTATAGTATCGCCGATTGTTTCGCCTAACGACGCGGCTGCTTTGCGCGGATGTGCTGGAGTTTGGTTGCCGGAAGGCGATTGGTACGATTTGTTTGACGGACGCAGGTATGTGTCTCGCGGCTGGAATGGCCGCAGATTTGAAGCGTGGCGCTTACTTGACCGCGTGCCGGCTTTTGCGCGCGCTGGAGCGATTGTGCCTCTGCAAGTTTTGCCGGAAGTTGCAGATTGCGAGCGTAGTGCTGAGACCGCTGAATCTGTTAATAGCATTGAAAATCCGCGGGCTTTGCGAGTTCTTGCATTCCCTGGAGCTGACGGCGAATTTGTGATGCGAGAAGATAACGGCGATTTTGCTGCCGCGTCTGCTGGAAATACTGCTAATACACGTATGAATTTTGTGTGGCGAGACGGCAATGGTTCTTCGCAATTTATTATTTCCGGTGTTGCAGGATGTGATGCTGCCGTAGAATCTGTGCCGCAAAAACGCAACTGGAACGTTGTATTTAGAGGAGTTGCTTGCATAGATTTTGCTCACGTGCGCGTGTTTGTTGGGAGCCGAGAGCTTAACGCAAGCGAGTTTGCGGTTTCTTACGAAGGCGAAGAGGCGACTTTGAGCTTGTCGGTTTCTGTGAAAGACGTGCCAGCTCGTTCGGAAGTTTGCGTAATTGTTGACGGTGGATTGCAAATCGCTGCCGACCCTAAAGTTGGCGACGCTTACCGATTCCTGCTTCAAGCGCAAGTGCCGTACAGAGGCAAGGAAATGGCTTTTGATGCAGTGCGAGATTCTGGCGGAAGTGCAAGTGCTATTGCTGAAATCTCAACTCTTGAATACGAGAACGAATCGGAAGCAGAAAAGTATCGCAACAGCGTTGATATGCTTAACGCTTACGCAACCGACCAGCCTTCCGTAGTTAAGTGGGCGCAATGGCGTTGCACACTGCCTGTTTCGGTAAAGCACGCGCTTGAGGAGATTTTGCTGCGCTCGGTTGAGTAATTCCGTCAGCGCGAGCGCGACGACCTGCCTGAGCGCATAGAGCGTAGCGCGCGAAGGCAACTCGGAGCGGAAACTCGCTTAAGTTGGAAGTCCAGTGGACTTCCAACGCGAGTTTCGCGCGCGAGCGTAATCCGCGCGAGCGTAATCCGCGCGAGCGTAATCCGCGCGAGCGCTGTCTGCGCCAGTAACGAAAAAACGGAGTTATACGTTACTCGCGCAGAAACCGTACTGCGTCAGTAGCGAAATTGCTTAGTTTTGCGATTTGACATGCCATCTCAATTAACCAATTTTTCACAGAAGTGCTAGAATACTACACGGTAGTGTGACGAAAATCACATATTTTCGTTGCGTCTATCTGTAGCGTTTGTAATATCGCTAAAGTTGGCAATATTACAGCTTTACAATCGCAGTTTTGAAAGTCAAAGCTACGAAACGCGGGAGCTTGTTCTATACAGGCTGAGAGGGCGAAAGCCGACCGTAAACCTGATGCGGGTAATGCCGCCGTAGGGAAGGAGTATTATGCGAAATATTCGTATTATTGGTGCAGGTATTATTGGTTTAGCAACAGCGTGGAGACTTACGGAAGCTGGCGTAAAAGTTAGCATAATTGATCCAGATCCAGTCTCGGGCGCTTCTCACCATGCTGCTGGCATGTTAGCTCCTACCGCAGAAATGCAATATCAGCAAGAAGCGTTGTATCCTCTTATGTTTGAGTCTGCAACTATGTATAAGGAATTGGTTGATTCGGTTGCAAAGTACACCGATAAGCCAACTGGCTACTTAGAGTGCGGCTCTTACGTAATTGGCGGTGACGCTGCAGATAACGAGCATGTAAACGAGTTGCTAAACTTGCAGCATCGTTACGGCCGTAGAGCTGAGCATATTTCTGTGAGTAAGCTTCGTGAGATTGAGCCTGCTCTTTCGCCAACTATTGCTGGCGCTGTAAGCGTGCCGGACGACCATCAAATCAACCCTCGTCTTTTCACTGCAGCAATGATTGATGCACTCGAAAAGCGCGGTGTTGTTATTGAGCGTCGCGCAAGCACTCCAGACGATTTGGGTCCAGACACAGTTTTGGCATCCGGCTTGGGTGCTAAGGATATGCTTCCTCAGCTTAAGCTTCGCGCTGTGTGGGGCGATATGATTCGTATGACTATTCCAGAGCCTTTGCGCCCAATTTTGAGCTCTGTGGTTCGTGGATTTGTGCATGATCGTCCAGTTTATTTGGTTCCTCGCGCTAAGGAAACAGGCGAGCTTGTGCTTGGCGCTACTTCTCGCGAAGATGACCGCGATATTCCAAAGGTTGGTGGCGTACTCGACTTACTTCGCGATGCTGCAAGCGTGCTTCCTGGCATTCAGGAATGCTCGATTACTGAGGTTACCGCTGGCGGCCGCCCTGGAACTCCGGACGATTTGCCATTCATTGGTATTGATCCTAAGACGCATACCACGATTTCCACTGGTTACTTCCGCCACGGCATTTTGCTCACCGCTTTGGGTTCTTCTTTGACTACAAAGCTTGTGCTTGAGCAAGAGTTGACTGAGAAGGAAAAGGGTTTCTTGGAGAGCTGCAATCCTGCTCGCTTTTAATCGCTAATTCCAGTGAATTCGTTATATTCCGCTGCGAATTGTGTGAAGCGTTCAAATATAGACGTAAGTGTGATGCAGAAAGTACTTTTAGTAATTCAGCTTTTAGTTAGTAAAGGTTAGATTATGCAAATCGTAGTCAATGGTGAAATTGTTGAAGCGCAAGACGGATTAACTGTTGCTCAGCTTATTGCGCAACGTTATGGTTCGGATGCAGGACTTGGTATAGCGGTCGCAATTGGCGACGATGTGCTTTCTCGCGCACAATGGGAATCAGCCGTCATATGTGATGGTAATCAAATCGAGATTCTTAGCGCAGTTCAAGGCGGCTGAAACACCACAAAATTAAGCGTGAAATTAGTGCGCTTAATTATTTAATTTTAATTAAGTTTAAATATTAAATAAAAGGCTTAAAATGACAGAAAATAATACAGAAGAAAGTGCCGATACTTGGCAGCTTTGCGGTAAGACTTTACATTCAAGGCTTTTGCTTGGCACTGGTGGCATGACGAGCATTGACATTATGGAAAAGTCACTTGTAGCTTCAGGTGCGGAAGTGGCTACGGTTGCAATGCGCCGTCACGCAAAAACAGGCGTGGATATTTACGGCATGTTGCAGCGTCACAATATTAACGTTTTGCCAAATACTGCAGGCTGCAAAACTGCGCATGACGCTGTGCTTACAGCAAAAATGGCTCGTGAGTCGCTTGGAACTGACTGGATTAAGCTCGAAGTAATTGCAGACGACGATACTTTACTTCCAGATACTCGTGAAGTATTACTTGCTGCAGAAAAGCTTATTGAAGAAGGCTTTAGTGTTCTTTGCTACACGAATGACGACCCGATTGTGGCTCGCCGCTTGGTTTCGCTTGGTGTGAAGGCTGTTATGCCTGGTGGTGCTCCAATTGGAACTGGTCTTGGTATTTTGAATCCTCGAAATATTGAGCTGATTGTCCAAGAATGCAAGGAAGCTGGCGTTCCTGTGATTTTGGATGCCGGCGTTGGCACTGCTTCCGATGTTGTTAAAGCTTTCGAAATTGGCTGCTCTGGCGTGCTTCTTGCAAGCGCTGTAACTCGCTGTCCAGACCCAGTGAAGATGGGTCGTGCAATGGCTGCTGCTGTAACTGCTGGAAAGCTTGCTCACGATGCTGGCCGTATTCCTAAGCGTGAACATGCGCTCGCTTCTTCGCCTGTTGAAGGTCGCGCTTGGGCTGATTCTGTACTGTAAATTTTGTACTGTAATTTTTCGGCATATTATTCAACATGACGATTAATAAAATTTACGACAACCTGCAGGAGCTTGAGGTGGAACGCACTAGCCGCCACTTGCTCCTGCCGGGCTTTACGCATGAACATCAGCAGTTACTTCGCGATGCGAAAATCTGCATGGTCGGAGCAGGTGGACTTGGTTCGCCATGCTTGCTTTCGCTTGCTGCAGCAGGAGTTGGCGAAATTACGATTTGTGATGACGATGTTGTTGAGCTTTCTAATTTGCAAAGGCAGACTTTATATACTGTCGATCAGTGTGGCAAATCTAAAGCGCAACTTGCGGCTAAGCGTCTGCAAGCGTTATCTCCGGGTTTAAAAATCAACCTTGTAGATAGATTTAATGAAGACAACGCAAAGCAACTTGTAGAAAGTCACGACTTAATAATTGATGGTTGCGATAATTTTGCTACTCGCTTTTTGATTGCGGATGCTGCTTGGAGTGCTGGTACGCCAGAAGTTTACGGATCGGTGCTTTATTATGAAGGTCAAGTAAGCGTTTTTATGCCTGGGGAGGGACCAGGATTGCGCGACTTGTACCCTTGTCCTCCGCCTAAAGAAAAAGTGCCAAAATCGGCAGTATTGGGCGCGACTGCAGCTATTGTTGGCGCAATGATGGCAACTGAAGCAATCAAACTCATAACCGGTATTGGCACGCCGCTTATTGGTGTTTTGGCGCGCTACAATGCTCTGGATAATTCTTTGCGTCGTTTTAAGTTCAGCGCGTGAATGCTACTGAATTTTGCAGAATTTCCCCTTAATTTTGCTTAAATTGCAAAACTTGAGTCTAGTTGTATAAAGTTTTTTGTAATTTTTGGGAATAAAAGTTGACTTTTACAAGTTGAGTGTAGTAGGCTCAAGTTTTGGAAAGTAAAAAAGCTGGTGATTTACCTAGTTTCCAATAAGGAATCTAAATAAAGCTCAGCTCACGTAACTGCAAAACTTGAAGGAAAGCGTAATTGCACAAAAGGTGCAATACCTAGTTAAGGAGAAATTATGGGACGCGCAGTAGGTATTGATTTGGGAACAACCAACTCTTGCATTGCTACTCTTGAAGGTGGCAGCCCAACCGTTATTGTGAACGCTGAAGGCGCACGTACCACGCCATCTGTTGTGGCATTCAGCAAATCCGGCGAAATCTTGGTTGGTGAAGTTGCTAAGCGTCAGGCTGTAACAAACGTTGATCGCACGATTAGCTCAGTAAAGCGTCATATGGGCACTGATTGGACTGTTGATATCGACGGCAAGAAGTGGACTCCACAAGAGATTTCTGCACAGGTTTTAATGAAGTTGAAGCGCGATGCTGAAGCTTACTTGGGCGAGCCGGTAACCGATGCCGTTATTACATGCCCAGCTTACTTCAACGATGCTCAGCGTCAGGCAACTAAGGATGCAGGTAAGATTGCAGGCTTGAACGTGCTTCGTATTATTAACGAACCAACTGCTGCAGCTTTGGCTTACGGCCTCGAAAAGGGCAAGGAAGACGAGCGCATTTTGGTATTCGACTTGGGTGGCGGTACTTTCGATGTGTCCTTGCTTGAAATTGGTAAGGATGATGACGGATTCTCCACAATTCAGGTGCAAGCAACTAATGGCGATAACCACTTGGGTGGCGACGACTGGGATCAGAAGATTATCGACTGGCTTGTTGGCGAAGTTAAGAACAAGTATGGCGTTGATTTGAGCAAGGATAAGATTGCTTTGCAGCGCTTGAAGGAAGCTGCTGAGCAGGCAAAGAAGGAGCTTAGCTCTTCTACTTCCACCTCAATTTCTATGCAGTACTTGGCAATGACTCCTGACGGCACTCCAGTGCATTTGGATGAGACTTTGACTCGTGCTCACTTTGAGGAAATGACTTCCGACTTGCTCGGCCGCTGCCGTACGCCATTTAACAACGTTCTTTCTGACGCTGGAATTTCAGTAAGCCAGATTGATCACGTGGTTCTTGTTGGTGGCTCTACTCGTATGCCAGCTGTGAAGGATTTGGTGAAGGAACTTACTGGCGGTAAGGAAGCTAACCAGTCCGTGAACCCAGATGAAGTCGTGGCCGTTGGCGCAGCCGTGCAGTCGGGCGTTATTAAGGGAGACCGCAAAGACGTTCTGCTTATTGATGTAACTCCACTTTCCTTGGGTATTGAAACCAAGGGTGGAATTATGACAAAGCTTATTGACCGCAACACTGCAATTCCGACGAAGCGCTCGGAAGTATTCTCCACTGCTGAAGACAATCAGCCATCCGTGTTGATTCAGGTTTACCAGGGTGAGCGTGAGTTTGCTCGCGATAACAAGCCTCTTGGCACTTTTGAGTTGACTGGTATTGCTCCAGCTCCTCGTGGCGTTCCTCAGATTGAAGTCACTTTCGATATTGACGCTAACGGCATTGTGCATGTTTCCGCTAAGGATAAGGGCACTGGTAAGGAACAGTCTATGACTATTACTGGTGGTTCCGGTTTGCCAAAGGACGAAATTGACCGCATGGTGAAGGAAGCTGAAGCTCACGAAGCTGAAGATAAGAAGCGTAAGGAAGAAGCTGAAGTTCGCAACCAAGCAGAAGCCTTTGCTTACCAGACTGAAAAGCTTGTGAACGACAATAAAGACAAGCTTTCCGATGAAATCTCTAAGGAAGTTACCGACAAGGTTAATGCTTTGAAGGAAGCTTTGAAGGGTGACGACGTTGAGAAGATTAAGTCTGCTCAAAGCGAGTTGATGACTTCTGCTCAGAAGATCGGTCAGCAGCTTTACGCTCAGCAGGGTGCTGCTGGTGCCGAAGCTGGCGCTCAGTCTGCTGCTGGCGCTCAGGCTGGCTCTGCAGCTAAGGATGATGATGTAGTTGACGCCGAAGTGGTGGACGACGACAAGGACGATAAGGACAATAAGTAATGTCCGACTTTAACGCCAACGAATATTTGCAAGATATGGAAGATGCTGACTCGCTGGGTGTAAAAGCTACAGGTGATTCTGCGAAATCGTCTGCGCAATCTTCATCGAAAGCTGCTGAAGATGCAAATCCTGCAGAAACGAAAGCTGATGCACAAGCTGATGCTAACGTTTCTGCGGATTCCGCAAATTCTGAGGATACAGCGAATTCCACTGAATCCTCAGAATCGAAAGACAGCCAAGACGCGGATAGCGGCAGTTTAACTCCCTTAGGTAAAGCTAAGAAAGAAGCTGCAGAGTACTTGGAAGCGTTACAGCGAGAGCGTGCTGAGTTTATAAACTTCAGAAATCGTTCTGCCAAAGAGCAGGATCGTTTCAGACAGCATGGAATTATTGACGTGCTGACAGCATTGCTTCCGGCATTGGATGACATTGACCGCATTCGCGAGCATAGCGAAATGGATGATTCATTCAAGGCTGTTGCAACTAAGATAGATAAAGCTTTTGAAAAGTTTGGTGTGGAAAAGTTTGGTGAGAAGGGCGAAGATTTTGACCCGACCAAGCATGATGCAATTTTGCACAGGCCAGATCCAGACGCTACAAAAGAAACTGTTGATGCTGTAGTTGAAGCAGGATATCGAATAGGAGATCGCGTTATTCGCGCCGCTCGTGTGGTCGTTTCTTCGCCAAGTAATGACTAACGAAACTCTTAGTCGTGACTTTATTGCATAACTTGCTCGTGCTGACTCATAAGAGTTAGCACGAGCAGACTATATTTGGTCAAAAGCGAAATAGCCAATGTGCTTGTGAAGAAAGGAGGCACAAATGGCTGAAAATGAATGGTTAGCTAAGGATTTTTATAAGGTTCTCGGTGTCTCCAAAGACGCAGATGAGGCAACGATTACCAAAGCGTATCGCAAACTTGCTCGTAAATATCACCCTGATTTAAACAAAACAAAAGAAGCTGAAGAAAAATTTAAGGATGTTTCTGAAGCTTACGACGTACTAAAAGATAGTCAAACTCGCCAACGTTACGATGCTATCCGCCAATTTGGTGCTGGTGGTGCTCGTTTCGCTGGAGGAGCAGGTGGTGCTGGCGGTTTCGATGCGTCGAGCTTCTCGGACATTTTCTCTATGTTCAACGGCGGCTCTGGCATGGGCAGCATGGGTGGCATGGGCGGAAACGGTTCGCGCATTCGCTTTACATCCAACGGTGCTGGACCAAATATGAGCGACATTTTCTCTATGTTTGGTGGAGGTCAGCGCTCTCAAGATTCAGCAGGATTCCAGGGTACGAGTGGCTTTGGTGGTGAGAGGTATTCTCAACCGCAGGAAGCTAATGTGCCTGAAGTTGGCGAAGATATAACAACCGATATAAAGCTCACATTTAAGCAAGCTTTTAAAGGCGCTACAGTATCGTTGCGTGCGGCTGGTGAAACTTTTAAAACGCATATTCCAGCTGGTGTAAAAACCGGACAGAAAATTCGTTTGAAAGGAAAAGGCAAGCCAGGCAAGTTCGGTGGTGCTGCAGGTGACTTGTACTTGCATGTTCAAGTAGAAGCATCAGATAAATTTACTTTGCGAGGCGACGATTTGATTTCTACATTGCCGCTAACGTTAAGTGAAGCAGTGCATGGTGCAAAAGTTAGTATAAACGACCTAGACGGCAACCCTGTTACTTTCAAAGTTCCAGCTTGTGTTTCAAGCGGCGATGAAGTTCGTATAGAAGGTGCTGGAGTGCCGGGGGAAAATGGCGATTTTGTTGGCGTTGTGCAGATTCGTTTGCCAAAGCGTTCAAGTATGTCTCTTAGACGCGTTGCAAAAGAATTTGATAAAACTGCTGGCGAAACTTATGCTGAAGAAATTAAAAAATTAAGACAAAACTAAGTTAACAATAATTTAGTAGGTTAAACACTGTTGAATTGCTTGTAACAGTGCTTTAAACATACTAAAAAGGGCAAAGGAAGGCGTGCTATGACACCAATAACGCGTGAAACTAAAGCACTGTATGAAATGTGTGCAGTTGCTTTAGTGCGTGGTACTGCAACGCTTGACGGGGCAGATGAAGTAGGATTTGTTCTTGATTTGCCAATATTTACCGTAAGCCACGTGGCACGCCTAACTAATACGCATCCGCAAACTTTACGACAGTATGATCGGCTTCATTTAATAATGCCGCATAGAACTGAAGGTGGCGCTCGCCGCTATTCTTTGCGAGATATAGACAGGATTGTGCAAACTCAGCATTTAAGCCAAAATGAAGGCATTAATCTTGCTGGCATCATGCAAATACTTGATTTGCAAGAAGAAAATCGACAGCTGAAAAGACAAGTACGGCATTTGTTAGATTCTGCAGAGTCTTCAGAGCGCAATATTTTTGCTGCAAATGCAGATGGTGACATTGTGGAAATGCAGCGTTCTCGCAATGCGCGTCGCTGGAGGCGGGATATTCTTGCAGAGAGACGAGCGTTACCTTCGTCGTATTCTTCAGAAAGCTATAACAGTAATTATAAAAATCGAAAGTCTTTGGATGAAAAATCTGTGGTGTTGTGGAGAGCGTGGAGCATATAGTAACGTAGGCATGGCTACTTATTGTGCTTAAGTGAGAAATTAGCGAGAAGAATTAATAGTGCGAAAAGTAATACAAAATTAGTGCGAAATAATGCGCTACAAAAGCTAAAGCAAATATATGCAATATAAAGGATTGTGAATGGCTGAACAGACGACGAATGTGTGTGTAAGTACTCTTAACTCTAGTGAAGAAAAACATGTGTTGCGTGCAGTTTTTTGGGACATGGATGGCACTCTTATAGATTCCGAGCCGTATTGGCATGAGTCGGAATTTTATTTAATAAAAAAATACGGTGGTTACTGGGATGAAGATTTAGCTTGGGAATGTTCCGGCGGATCCCTTGAAACTGTTGCCAATAAAATGATTCCAAGCGGTACAAAACTTACTGTAGAAGAAATCGGCAAAGGTATGGTTGATTACGTTGCTGCTCGTGAAGCTGAATCCGTGCCATGGGTTCCAGGAGTTTTAGACGTACTTAAAAGCCTTACGGATGCTGGCATTCCTTCAATTTTGGTGAGTAATTCGCCGCGTTGTTTGGTTGAAAATATTGTGAATCACGCTCCAGAAGGCGCTTTCGCTGGGTATGTGTGTGGAGATGATGGATTTAAACCGAAGCCTAGTGCTGAGCCATATCTTGCTGCAGGAAAAATGGTTGGCATTGAGGGTACGGACGAGGAAGTTGCAAAGCAGATGGCTAATTGCATTGCCATAGAAGATTCTCTATCTGGTCTTACTGCCGCAATTAATTCCGGAGCAACTGTAATTGCACAAACAGGTTTTTCGCGCGCAAACATATCTGAAAGCAAGCATCACGCAGAACTTAACGGTTATGAAAATGTGACTGCTAAAATGCTTGAGAACATTGTTTTGAGTCGAAACTAATTAACAAACAAGCAAAACTAATTAATAAACTATTTAGTTATTTATTTAGATAGCTATTCGCATATCTGTTTGTAAATTAGTTACAGTTGATTTACTAGTTTCCTCCAGTTGTGTCATAGTTATTGTCATAACCATGACCGCCAGAATTATTATCGTAACTGCCAACGCCGCCCGATGATGAATCGTCACGACCATACAGCTGGCTATCAAGGTCTAAATCGTTGTCGTTGTCCTTGTCTTTATCTTTGTCCTTGTTTTTATCCTTATCTTCATTCTCAGTTTTTGCGTGCGTGAATGTGTGTTGTTCGCCTAATCCCCATTTTCCATCAGGTCCGCCAATTTTGCCTGTGTCTTTTGCTTCAGGGAATTTAGTATTCGGGGTTCCTATTACCGCTTGACGCATGTATCTTGTAAACAAGTGTACAGGGTAGTCGCTTCCGCCAAGATATCCGTGGAACGGTTTAATTACTTGTGGGCTACCTTTTGCGTCTGGATTCCATATGGCAAATGCGGTAACAATATTTGGCGTAAATCCTACAAAGCTACCAGCAGTTTCATCGTTTGCTGTTCCAGACTTTCCTGCAATTTCTCTACCTACAGCGCGAGCTTCAGTTGCTGTACCATGTTGCACTACGCCAATCATTGCTTTTGTAGCTAAAGCGGCATCGGCTGGTGAGAATACTTGCTTTCCAGCTGTTGGTGCACGGTAGAACTCTTTACCGTCGGGATTTTTTACGCTGGCAACAATATGCAAATCTGGGCGTCTTCCTTGGTTTGCAAATGTTGCATATGCGCGCGCAATTTCGCTTACATGTACAGAATCGTTTCCGAGCACAGTAAACGGATTCTCACCATTGACTCGTTCAGGATTTAAGCCTGCCATAACTGCGGTATGAGCAACTTTTTTAGCGCCAAGTTTACTTTGCAAATCCATATACACTGTGTTCACAGAATTTGCAGTTGCATTGTATAAGTTAATGGTGCCATAGCTCATGTTTGCAAAGTTTCCAACAGGTTTATCGATCCCATCAAACTTGCGTGGAGAATTGCCATTGAACATCGTATCCAAGCTAGTGCCAGCCTGAATTGCTCCCATAAGCGCAAAAGGCTTCATAGTAGAGCCTGGCTCATAAAGCGCTTGTGTGGCGTTATTAAGCTGTTTCTTTAGATAATCGTCTCCTGCGTAAACGGAAATGATTGAACCATCTTTTGCATTTATTGAAATTCCGCCAACTTGCAGTCCTTCTGGCACAATTCCTCGTCCATCTTGAGAAGGACTTGCAACTTTGAACATTAAATCTTGCTTAGCTTTATCGATAGTAGTAATAATGCGATATCCACCACTGTCGAGATCTTCCTGTGTAAAAGCACCATTCCTAGTTAACTCATCGCGAACCATATGCAATAAGTAACCTTGTTGACCTGCGTAAATGTTTTGAGTCGTCTGAGTAATAGTTTTAGGCATTTTTGCTTGCGCTGCCTGAGAGGCTGTAATGTAGCCATCTTCTTTCATAATGCGTAACACGCGCTTAAAACGAATGCCTGCTTCTTTTGGACCAATTGCAGGATCCCAGCTACTTGGTGCTGGAATAATACCTGCTAAAAGTGCAGCTTGCGAAAGTGACAAATCTTTTGCTTCTATGCCGAAATATGCTTTGGCTGCAGCTTGAATTCCGTATGCTCCTCTACCCAAGTAAATAGTATTCATATAATTGCAAAGTACTGTATCTTTATCTTGAGTTTGCGCAATTTTCAAAGCTAAAATAGCTTCTTTTAGTTTTCCAAAATAAGTTTTTGTTTCACCGAGATAATATCTTTCCGCATATTGTTGCGTAATAGTTGAGCCGCCCCAACGCCCGTGCTTTGTGATGTTATGAAGTAGTGCGCGTCCAATTCCTTTAAAATCTATTCCGCCATCGTGGTAGAAGGAACGATTTTCTGAAGCAACTATTGCTTTACCAACATATTTAGGTAGTACTGAACAATTGATAATTTCGCGATTTTGCTCAGCGAACGAACCTAATTCAGTTTTGCCATCTGAATAATACACTTTCGTCTTATCTGCCATAGCAACTTTGTCTGGTGCCGGTATGTCTGTAGTTGCATACAGATAAGCAAAAACAATTGTGCCTAGCAAAATTGGCACAAAAATAACGATAAGCGCCCAAAAAATAATAGGATGTCTGCCTCGCCAAGTTCTACGACGCCTTCTGCGTGTTGCTGCGCGAGAACGTTCGAATCTTGAATTACGGCTGCTTTTGTTTGATTCAAAAGAATACGAATTTGGACGATATGATTCTTGTCCGCGTGGTGGGACAGATGAAGGCATATTCGTATTTTTTTGTGATTGTGACGATATGCTTCGAGTAGCTTTCTCATGCGAAGTAGACGCTCGTCTTCCATCTTTACGTGCAACCATACATTCCACCGTAGCGTCCGGTGTTGAATTTTTCTACAAAACAGCATGTTTTTGTTTAGAAAAGATTAAAAATATTGAATATTAGTACATATTTGTTAAAGCAATAGTATTATGAAATGTGTATGGTGCGGCATAATGTAATGTCGCTTATTTTGCAGGGCAAGGAGTCTATATGAGCATCCGCGTTGCCATTGCCGGTGTCGGCAATTGTGCTTCGTCGCTGGTTCAGGGCGTTGAATATTACAAAAACGCTGATGACGGTGAGAAAATTCCAGGGTTGATGCACGCT
Source organism: Gardnerella sp. DNF00747 (assembly GCF_049262675.1). Lineage (NCBI taxonomy): Bacteria > Bacillati > Actinomycetota > Actinomycetes > Bifidobacteriales > Bifidobacteriaceae > Gardnerella > Gardnerella sp. DNF00747. The sequence continues at coordinate 144,804 of NZ_CP058394.1, forward strand.
GTATTTGGTCAGTATCGTGTGCGCGATATTGAGTTTGTTACGGCGTTTGATGTTGATTCTCTAAAGGTTGGGCATGATTTAAGTGAAGCAATTGGCGCTTCACAAAATAACACAATTCGTTTTGCTGATGTACCAAATTTGGGTGTAGAAGTATTGCGTGGTCCAACTTATGACGGCTTAGGTGATTATTATCGCGAGATGATTGACGAGTCCGAGGCTGAGCCTGTTGACGTAGCTCAAGTTTTGCGAGATAAGCATGTTGATGTGCTTGTTTCTTATTTGCCAGTCGGATCTGAGCAAGCCGATAAAGCTTATGCAACTGCTGCAATGGAAGCTGGATGCGCATTTGTAAACTGCCTGCCAGTCTTCATTGCTTCTGATCCTGAGTGGGCGCAAAAATTCCGTGATGCTGGAGTTCCTATTATTGGCGATGACATTAAAAGTCAGGTAGGTGCAACTATTACTCACCGCGTTATGGCTCGACTTTTTGAGGATCGCGGTGTGCGTTTGGATCGCACGTATCAGCTGAATGTTGGTGGAAACATGGACTTTATGAACATGCTTCAGCGTTCAAGACTTGAGTCTAAAAAGATTTCTAAGACTCGTGCAGTAACTTCAATCGTGCCTCATGAAATGGATGAGCATAATGTTCATATTGGGCCTTCTGACTACGTAGCTTGGTTGGATGATCGCAAGTTTGCTTTCGTGCGTTTGGAAGGTACTACTTTTGGTGATGTTCCTTTGAATTTGGAGTACAAGCTTGAGGTTTGGGATTCTCCAAATTCTGCCGGAATTGTTATCGATGCTGTTCGAGCCGCAAAAATTGCTTTGGATCGCAAGCTTTCTGGTCCGGTTTTGGCTCCAAGTTCATATTTTATGAAGTCTCCTGCAGTTCAGCATGAAGATAGTGAAGCTCGTCAATTAGTTGAACGCTATATTGCTGGTGATGTTGAAGCTAACGAGTCTCAGCTTGATGAAGATACTGAATTTGCAAAAGAGCACGGCAAGAGCGTGTGGCGCGCATAATTTATTACTACTCGACATGTAGCGAAAATCGTGTAATATAGATAGAGCCTCCGTGTGGCACTAAGTCACCCAATCCCCCCAGGGCAGAAATGCAGCAAGGGTAAGTGGCCTCTGGTGGGTGCGCGGAGGTTTTATTATGCGTAAAACTAGCGCGGTCGTAAATACTGTCGTAAAGTCTAAAGTATGAGTGAAGAATTTGCAGGAATTCAATCCAATAGCATTGACAATCAGCATGATGATTCTGCTGAGAAAAATGATGCGCTGCCGGTAGGTGGAACTTCGCAAGATGTTAATCGCAACAGTGAAGGTGGTGACTATTCGCATCCTTTGGATTCGATTAATACTATTACGCCATTTTCTCCAATCTCATCTGAAGATAATGACGAAAAAATATCGCCTTTATTTCCAGAAAATAATGAAGAAAAATCTTCTAAACAGTCTGTAAAACAGTTTGTGAAACAAACTAAGCGTCAATCTGATTTGTCTGGCTCGTCCGATTTGTCGTATTCGACTAATCAGTTATCTTCTAAAGATTCTCTATCAGATGCAGATGATATTGATCAGCTTGGTCAGCTTGTAAAGCGTCCTAGAATATCTACCATATTGTGGTGTGTTGCTATTGCAATTGTTTTCTTGGCTTCTGCTGCGTTCATATGGTTTATTAGTGTGCAAACAGTACTTGGTCAAAGCTATGAAGAAATGGTAATTGATGGATTTGGTTCTCATGGTACGCCATCTTGGCTTGCATTTTGCTTGCGACCTATAAGCGTTTCTATGGTTGTTATAGTTACTAGCATAATAATTGCCCTTGTTTCACTCATAGTAGTTTGTATTCGTAAACGTTGGTGGCTTCTTGGTCAATGTGCTGGAATTATTATTCTTTCGGCTGCTGCTGAACCATTGAAAAAAATTCTTCCGCGCCCAATGCTTATAAGTATTGAATATTTGTCTGCAAATTCAGCACCTTCAGGTCATACCCTACTTATTACTGCATCATGTGCGTTGCTTATTTGCGCAGTTTCGCGTGTTTGGCGCGCATGGGCAGCGGTAGCTGCAGCTTTTATAAGCGTTCTTGTGGAACTTTCGTTGGTTGCAGCGCATTGGCATAGAGTTTCTGACGTCCTTATGTCATTACTTATCGTTGGTGCTGTAACGCTTATTATGCTCGCATGCACTCGCAGTAGTGGAATGGATATGCCAGCTTATCGACGTTCCTCAATTAGCGTTCAAATTGTAGGAAGCTCTATGATTACGATTGGTGTGTTGGCGTGTTTGTATGCACTTTATTTAATATGGCAAATTCTTCCTGGTGTTGATATTTTTGCTCAATGGGCTGCAAGCGTATCTTATGTAGCAACTTATTGGCTGATTATAGGCGTGTCTTTGCTTGTTTTTGGCGTAATTATGGTAATGCGTCACTCTACAGCTTCGCCGTTGAGTAGGCTTGGATTAGTAGGCGCTCCGCCGACGCCGCCATCTGCTTCTAAGTAATATTGTCTACTCTATCTGCTTTTATCCACCGAGGTGGAATGTAATGGACGTATAACTTAAGTTGCGATACAGTTAGCGTGAAACATATAGTTCGGAATTATATGTTCGATTGTGTTAGGAAAGGAGCGAATATGGCAGCACAGAATAAGCTAGTCATTGTGGAGTCTCCCACGAAAGCGCGAAAAATTGGCGGGTATTTAGGAAATGGCTACACCGTCATGGCTTCAGTTGGGCATATTCGCGATCTCGCTCAGCCAAGCCAAGTTCCAGCCTCACGCAAAGCAGCGTTTGGCAAGTTTGGTGTAGATGTCGATCATGGTTTTGCGCCATATTACGTAGTTGGCTCAGATAAAAAGAAAACTGTTTCCGATTTAAAGTCTGCGCTCGCAAAAGCTGACGAATTATATCTGGCAACTGATGAGGATCGCGAAGGTGAAGCTATTGCGTGGCACTTGGTAGAAGCGTTGAAGCCAACTGTGCCAGTAAAGCGTATGGTGTTTCATGAGATTACTAAGGATGCAATTCAAGCCTCGCTTAGTAATACTCGAAATGTTGACGACAATATGGTTGATGCGCAAGAAACTCGTCGTGTGTTAGACCGTTTGTATGGATATGAGCTTTCTCCTGTTTTGTGGAGGAAAGTTGGTCCTGGTCTTTCTGCTGGACGCGTGCAGTCTGTTGCTACTAGGTTGATTGTTGAGCGCGAACGCGAGCGTATGGCGTTTACTAAGGCGTCTTACTGGGATATTAGCGCGGTTTTAAGTTCTAAAGGCTCAGATGGCGAAAATGTTGATTTTGAAGCGCGCATGAGCGAGCTTTCTGGTCGTCGTTTGGCTGGTTCTAAAGATTTCAATTCAAAAGGTGAGTTGGTCTCTACAAAAGATGAATCACAAAAAGCTTTGCATGTTGATGCTGATTTTGCATCTAAGCTTTCTAAAGCTCTTGAGAATTCAGATTTTGTAGTTGACTCTATGGAAACGAAGCCGTATCGTCGTCGTCCTTTGCCACCTTTTACTACATCAACTTTGCAGCAAACTGCTGGAAACCGACTTTCAATGAGCTCTCGCCAAACTATGCGAGCTGCACAATCTCTATACGAAAACGGCTATATCACTTACATGCGTACGGATTCCGTAACGCTTTCCAAAGAAGCTATCGAAGCTGCGCGTAGTGCTGCTCGTGCAGCATTTGGCGACGAATATGTTTCGCAATCTCCTAAGCAGTACGCAACTACGTCTGCAGGAGCGCAGGAAGCTCATGAATGTATTCGCCCTGCTGGAGCGCGTTTCTTAAGCCCGGACGAGCTTGCAGATAAATTACCTGCGGATCAGCTAAAATTGTATACGCTTATTTGGCAACGAACCCTTGCGTCACAAATGGCTGATGCTACAGGTTTTACAGCAACTGTTAAGTTAAATGCTTCTGCTGGAGAATATGGAGAAGCTTTGTTCCAAGCTTCTGGAACAGTAATTACTTTTGCTGGTTTTATGAAGGTTTTTGGCAATGCTCATGCAACTGAAGGTGAAAGCGATAAGGCACTTCCTCAAATGCAAGCTGGGGATGTTCTTGAAGCTAAAAGTGTTAGTGCGGATTCTCACGAAACTCAGTCTCCTGCAAGATATACTGAAGCTTCTTTAGTTAAAACTTTGGAAGCTAAGGAAATAGGACGCCCTTCTACTTACGCAACGATTATTTCTACAATTATTGATCGCGGATACGTGTATGAGCGTGGACGTGCGTTAATTCCTTCTTGGCTTGCTTTTGCTGTAATTAAACTTTTGGAAGCGAATTTCCCAAAGTATGTTGATTACGCGTTTACTGCTGATATGGAAAATGGTTTGGACAGAATTGCGCACGGTGAAGAAACCGGTCGCGATTGGCTAACTAGATTCTATTTCGGTTCCGGTGAGGGTGCTGCTAATTCTGCTGATGAAGCTCATATTGGTTTGCAACAGCAGGTTGCAGAGCTTGGTGAAATTGATGCGCGTGAAATAAATACCATAGACATTGGCGATGGTTTGCATGTGCGTATTGGACGCTATGGTCCGTACTTGGAAGACATTAAGAATCTTGATGCTGAAGGCAACCCTCGTCATGCTTCTTTGCCAGAAACTTTAGCTCCAGATGAGTTAACTGTTGATGCTGCTCGAGAATTGCTTGAGAATAATGCTGAAGGTCCACGTGTGCTTGGAGTAGATCCAGAAACGGGTGGGAACGTAGAAGTGCGCAATGGTCGTTTTGGTCCGTACGTGGCACTGGTAGAAGAGCAGGATAACGCGGAAGATTCTAAGTCTTCTAAGGCTTCTAAAGCTCGTCCAAAAATGGCTTCTTTGTTTAAAACCATGGATCCAGCGACTTTGACTTTGCAAGAAGCGTTGCAACTCTTGAATTTGCCACGTTTGGTTGGTGAGTATGAAGAAGTTGATGCCGAAGGCGTTGTAAAACTAGCTCGTATCGAAGCAAATAATGGTCGTTACGGTCCATATTTAACTAAAACATATTCTGCTGTAGATACTTCTGCTGGAGAAACTGTGGAATCTAAGCCGGATACGCGATCCCTTTCTAGTGAAGATGCTATTTTTACTGTTACTTTGCAAGAAGCGAAAGATTTATTTGCGCAACCAAAGTACGTTAAGCGTACTCGTGGTGCCGCCAAGCCGCCTCTTCGTGAGCTTGGCGCAGATCCTGAAACTGGAAAGCCAGTAGTGATTAAGGATGGTTTCTACGGAGCTTATATTACTGATGGTGAAACGAATCGCACTTTGCCAAAGCAGTATACGCCTGAATCGATTGATCCGCAGGATGCGTTTGCACTTTTGGCGCAAAAGCGTGCCGCAGGTCCCGTAAAACGCAAAAAGCGCGCGACTAAGAGCACTGCAAAATCTTCTGAAAAGAAGTCTACTGCGAAAAAATCTACCGCAAAGAAAACTTCTACAAAGAAGACTACTTCAAAGAAATCTACCGCTAAAAAAGCATAGGAATGAAATCTAAAGATTAAATAAACCTTGCATATGGAGTCAAAAATATGGCATCTAAAAATGACGATTTTTCTGGTGGCTGCGCTTGCGGAGGAAACTGCGGCTGCAGAAGTGAGCAATCTTATGCAAATAAAGGCTTATTTATTTCTTTCGAGGGCATTGATGGCGTTGGTAAAACTACGCAAGTTGAGGCTCTTAAGGATTATTTGCAATCTTTGGGGCGAGAAGTTGTAGTGACGCGTGAGCCTGGCGGTACGCAGTTGGGTAAAACTTTGCGCGAAATACTGTTGCATGGCACGAGTGTATCTGCCAGAACAGAAGCTTTGCTTTTTGCTGCGGATCGTGCACAGCATGTTGCGCAAGTGATTCGCCCGGCACTTAGCCGTGGTGCAGTAGTAATAACGGATCGTTATATTGATTCTTCGCTTGCTTACCAAGCAGGCGGTCGCGAATTGACTAAGGATGATGTGCGAACTTTAAGTGAGTGGGCAACGGATTCGCTATGGCCTAATCGCACTTATTTGCTAGATATGCAACCGGAAGATGCTTTTAAGCGTTTGCATCGCGAGCAAGATCGCATGGAATCAGCTGGAATAGATTTCGCTCGTCGCACTAGAGAAGCATTTTTAGATTTAGCGCAGGAGTCTGCAGATCGTTATCGCGTATTAGACGCAACGTTCTCGGCGAAATCATTATTTGAACTTATTGTGCAAGACGTACATAACTTAATTGAAGAAATTGAAACTAAATAAAATGGCGAACTTTATAAAGTGAAGAAGTAGAGAAGCTATGCAGGGGGTGAAGCGATGAGTGTGTGGGATAGCGTTATTGGGCAAGAACAGGTAGTTTCGCGATTGCGAAACATTGCTTGTGCGGACGCTAGCAAAATAGCGCAATCTTGGCTGATTTGCGGATCTGCTGGCTTCGGTAGTGCGCAAGTTGCGCGCGCTTTCGCTGCAGCTCTCGAAAGTCCGGATCATGGAGAAGGCAGTGATGGAATTAGTGGCGAAGGTGAGCTTAGTAAAACTGCCAAAGAAGTTTTAGCAGGATCGCATCCTGATGTGCATACGCTTGCAACAAAAGGCGTAACTCTTAGCATTGACGATGTGCGTGAGGCAATTGGGATTTCTGAGCAGATGCCTAGCACTGCTCCTTGGCGAATCATAATTATTGAAGATGTTGACCGAATGTTGGAACGTAGCACGAACGTTCTTCTTAAAGAGATTGAAGAGCCAAGTGAGCATACGATTTGGCTTTTATGCGCTTCAAGTGTTATGGATGTGCTTCCAACAATTCGTTCGCGTACACAACTTGTGCAATTAGCTACTCCAAACGAGCAGTCTATAGCAGAATATCTTACTAAAAAAACGGATGCGGATAATAAGCTAGCGAGTCGTGCAGCCAGGCTTTCTCAAGGAAATATAGCAACTGCTTTTATTTACGCAAGCGATGAGCGTGCTTTAAGTAGGCGAGATGAGCTTGTTGCAGGATTGCTTCGTATGCATGATGCTGCCGACGCAATTATGCTTGCTGCAATGCTTATTGACGATGCAAAAGCACAAGCAGAAGATGAGGTTCAGCGAAATGTTGAGGATCAACAAAAAGAATTTCGCAGAATTAACGGATTAGGCGATGAGGATCGCATTCCGCCCAAATTGCGCGCAAACTACAATGCAATTGGAAAAAAGGATGATGTAAAACGTAAAGTAACTCGTGTAAGCCGTGACGTGTTATGCCGTTCTCTTGACGCAATCGATAGCGTGTATAGAGACGTTTTAGTTGTTATTAACGACGCGCAAAAGTCTTCGCCAATTATAAATCAGGAATACAAGTCTAGAATTGTCCAGTTGGCACAAAGCATGACAGCAAGTAGAGCCTTGGATTGCGTTGACAGTATTGCTACTGCTCGTCGTCGGCTTTCGAGAAATGGTAACGCAACTCTTGTTTTTGAAGCGCTATTTTGCTCACTTTTGCAAAGTCAATAAAATGCAAAAGTATCATATCCTCCACGGAAGTGACATATCGCTTGTGCCTATTCTTGGTGAATTTGTTGATTCGCGTCGCATGATTTCCGGTCTAAACTCCATATGTGCAGGTAACCAATGTTGCTCTGATTTGTTGACAGCGGTTAGGCGGATTGCTTCGCGTGCAATTTGCTGGTACGGAGGACGGATTGAAGAAAGCTTTGGTTCAGATATTTCTGCCTGTCTGCTATCTCCGTAACCTATTACGAGAACATCCTGCGGAACTTGCAAAGAAAGCTCATCTAAAGCTAGAAGTGCTCCAAGTGCGACAGCGTCATTTGCGCAAATAACAGCGTCTGGTTTGCGAGATTGCTTAGCAGTAGAATCAGAAAAAAGCCGCATTGTATCCTTGAATCCACGTTGATAAGTAAGTTCTCCAAAAGTTGTCCAATCTGGCTCAGAAAGTAAACTTAATCGGCTTGCAGCAGTCTGAAAATTGGCAAATAGGTTTGCGCTTTGTGTGGAGTCAACATTTCCACTTAAATAAGCAATATTATGGGCATCGTGATGCGAAAGATGTATTAAAGCAGCTTCCATCATTGATTCTTGATCCATGCCAACCCAATTGACGTGGAATGAAGTAGCAGTGCCACCAATTTGCACAATGGGAAGATTGTCAACGTAGTTTTCAAGTGTTTTTGTTAAATCACTATTGTTAGATGGCATGACAATAAGACTGTCAACATTATGACCGATAAGCTCTTCTATGCGTTCTTCTTGAGCTTCTGCGTCTTTTCCAGTTCCAACAAGAAGTATTTTATCTATTTCATGAGCTGCTTCATCCAATGCAGAAAGCATATTTACACTGAATGAATCATCTACGTTGCTTGTGCCTATTACTACGCCGATTGTATTAGTTGTGTCACTTCTTAATGCGCTTGCTGCATAATTTACTGAATAATTAAGCTGCTCTGCAGCTTTTCTTACGCGTTTTGCAATATCGTCATCTTTGGCTCGTCTACCAGAAAGTACACGAGATACTGTTGCAATTGAAACTTTTGCAAGAGCTGCTACATGAGTTATGGAGGCGTTTTGATTAGTTTGATTTGTCATATTTGCCCCCGAATAAGTGCGGTGCTGTAATTATTGGTAAACAGCACCGCAAATTGAATATTATTTATTTGTCAGTTTATGTACACTTATTTATTTATATTATTCGCCTTTCGTGACTACATCGACAAGATTGTTAGCTACATTTTCAGCGTCTTCACCATCAACGGTAATTGTGATTGAATCTCCTTTAGTAATACCCAATCCCATAATTGAAAGAATGCTATTCGCACTTACAGGGGTACCTTCGCCTTTCGCAATCGTTACAATGCAATTTGAGGACATCGCGGCTTGAGAAAATTCTGACGCTGGGCGAGCATGTATTCCAACTGGGTCTTCAATAGTAACAGTACGAGTTGCAATTGCCATTTTTTCTCCTTTGAATAATAATTAACAAATTCTGCTTTTATTTTTATTTTTCATATAAAAGCAAACCATATTTTTTCTTAAGGTTTTTTGTTTGCTATTTTCAACATTAAGTGTAGCATAATTAATTGAAAAATACAGAAAACGTTTTCACTTGTTGTAACAACGTTTTTAATGGTGTATAGTTTCATTAGTAAGAAACGTTTACCTACAAGAAATGCTTATGCGGCGTTGCGGCCGTAATAAAGTTTCTAAACCTAAAGGAGGGTTTTAAGTATGGTAATCACTGGTGTTGGCATTGGGCGCTCGATGGCATATGGTGAAGTATTGTGTATGGCACCTGCTTTGCATGAGCCAGAGGATTCTCCTCGTGCTGTTAGTGTGTTGGCTGAGGATGCAAAAAAGGCTGTTAAAAATGCTTTAAATGAAGTAAATAAAGACCTAAACCATCGTGCAAGTGAGGCTCTTGAAGCAAAGGATGAGGGGACTCGAAAAGCAGCACCAATTATGCAAGCTCTTGCACAGATGGCATCGGATCCAGCGTTAATAAGTGCAATTGAATCTGGTATTGATAAGGGGAAAACAGCTGAACGTGCCACTTGGGAAGGGTTCGCACAATTTGAAGACATGTTGCGTAATCTTGGTGGTTACATGTCTGAGCGTGCAGGAGATTTGCATGATGTTGGCCAGCGTGTTATTGCATCTTTGATTGGTGTTGAAGCTCCTGGGGTGCCGGAAAGTGATTCGCCTTTTGTGCTGGTTGCTAGGGATCTTTCACCTGCTGATACAGCTTCACTTGATTTAAGCAAGGTTCAGGCAATTGTCACTCTTGATGGTGGTCCTACAAGTCACACTGCTATTCTTGCTCGTGCTCGTGGAATTGTTGCTGTTGTTGGAGCACACGATGCCTCTCAGCTGAAGAATCATCAAATTGTTGTAGTAGATGCCGTTAATGGTCATGTTATAAGCGGTCCTAGTGAAGAAGAGATCGCGCATGTTAAAGAGTCTCGTGAGCGTTTAAGCCGCGCTCATGAATTGCGTGGATTGCCTGGAAGTACAAAAGATGGTCATTTGATTCCTCTTTTAGCAAATGTAGGAAAGCCCTCAGATGCTGCAACTGCTCATGAGTATGGAGCAGAAGGAGTAGGTCTATTCCGAACGGAATTTCTGTTTATTGGTAACGAGCAACCGCCTAGTATAGAAGAACAAACAGAATCTTATACAGAGTTACTATCTCAGTTTGAAGGCAAGAAAGTTGTTATTCGATTGCTTGATGCTGGAGCAGATAAACCGTTACCATTCTTGACTCCTGAAGATGAACCAAATCCTGCCCTCGGACTTCGAGGTTTGCGTACTCTAAGACAGCATATGGATGTTCTAGATGGTCAGCTGGAGGCATTATCTCGTGCTGATGCTGTGACGAATGCTGACTTATGGGTGATGGCTCCAATGGTTTCAGACGAACATGAAGCAGCATATTTTGTAAAACTTGGTAAATCTAAAGGTCTTAAAAAGGTTGGCATTATGGCAGAGGTGCCTTCTATCGCTCTTGTTGCCGAGGAGGTTGCTCAAGTTGCTGATTTTGTATCTATCGGAACGAATGATTTGACGCAATACACTCTTGCAGCAGATAGAACCCTTGGGTCTGTTTCTAATTATCAAACTGCTTGGCACCCTGCAGTGTTGCGCGCGATCAAAATGATTGCAGACGCTGGTAACGCACATGGTATGCCAGTCGGAGTGTGTGGAGAAGCTGCAGCAGATCCAGACTTAGCGATTGTTCTTACAGGTCTCGGTATTAACTCGCTTTCTATGACGCCAGTTGCTTTGGACGATGTTCGAGCAGAACTTGCTCAAACTACATTTGATGAAGCTAAAGCTAAAGCTCATGAGGCTTTAGCTGGAAAGTTCTACCACTCAATCATGCAAGAATAAGCCAAGGGAGTAATTCAAAATATGATCATTACGAAAAACATTAAAAATTCGATTACCAATCAGAAATAATCAAGAATAATTAACATGCTTAGAAAAGAGAAAATATGAGTGCTGATATTGATGAGCTTCTCCCGGATTCTGCAGTAAACCTTGATATTCCAGCGAAAGATTGGCGTGATGCTATTTGTCTTGCAGGCAATGCTTTGAAGGAGTCTGGCTTTACTACTGATGAATATACGAATCAGATGATTGAAACAGTTGAGAAAATGGGCCCGTATATTGTTATTGCCCCAGGCTTGGCTTTGGCGCATTCGCGCCCGTCGGAAGCAGTGTTAAAAAGTGGTTTGAGCTGGATTCGTTTAAGTACGCCTATTAAATTTGGTAACACTGCCAACGATCCGGTCTCTTTAGTAATTGGTCTTGCAGGTCACGATGAAAATGAGCATATTGGCGTTATGTCCGCGGTTGCTGCAGCTTTGTCTAATCCTGTGAAGACTAGAGAACTTGCGCAAGCAAAAAACGCTAAAGAAATTCGCGCAATTCTTAAAAGTTAAATACTAAAGAATTAGTTAATTTTGCAAAATTAAAAAAATACAACTCAACGAAAGAGGTTATCTATGAATATTCTATGTGTATGCGGAAACGGCATTGGCACGTCTGTACTTTTAAAAATCAATGTTGAGGCTGCGGCAGCAGACTTAGGTCTTGATGTTACAGTTACTACTTCCGATGCTGGAAGTGCAAAAGGTACTGCCAATATGAATGATCTTGTGCTCACTTCTCCTCAGCTTGCTCCAGAGCTTGAGGGCACTACCACTCCTGTAGAAACAATTGAAAATTTCATGGATGTTGAAGAGGTGAAGGGTGTGCTTGAGCGTTACGCATAAATTATGTGTAACAAATAAACGTTTGATTATGCTGATTACGTGCTTACTGCTTTGGCATAGTCATACTGTTATTTCATGTGCTATTCGCTTTTTCTAAATAAAAAGAAGGAAATAAGATGAACATTGTAGTTCAGGTTTTAAATTTCATAAGTCAGCAGATTTTGAATGTGCCGGCTTATTTGATTGGTATTATTGCAGCAATCGGTCTTATCGCACTCAAGCGTAGTGCAGGACAGGTGATTGCAGGCGGCTTAAAGGCTGCTATGGGTTACCTCATTTTGGGTGCAGGTGCTGGCGTTGTTGTTGGCGCCCTTGCTCCATTTGGCGACTTGGTTTTGAAGTCTACTGGTGCTCATGGTGTTGTACCTACAAATGAGGTTATTACTGCTCAGGCTGCAGGTCAGTACGGTGCTACTTCTGCGTACATTATTGTGCTCAGCTTCGTTCTTATGCTTCTTGCTGCACGCTTTACTCCTCTGAAGTACATATTCTTGACTGGTCACCACATGGTGTTCATGTCTATGCTTTTGGCTCTAGTTCTTTCCGTTGGTTTTGGCGCAAGCAACCAGTTGCTTATTGTTATTGTCGGCTCTGTCATTATGGCAACGGTTATGGTTGTTCTGCCAGCTTTTGCGCAGCCTTTTATGAACCGTATTACTGGTAGCGATAAGCTCTCGATTGGTCACTTTAACTCCTTAAGTTACATTGTTTCTGGTGCTGTTGGTGCTGCTGTTGGTAAGAAGTCTAAGTCTACTGAAGATATCAACTTCCCTAAGGGATTGAGCTTCTTGCGTGATTCAATGGTCTCCACGACTTTGTTGATGGTTGTGCTGTATTTGGTATTCGCAGTGTGGGCTTCGGTTGTGTTGCCAGTAAAGGAACTCTTCAAGATTTTCGCGTCTCATCCTACGGACTATAGTGCCTTCTACATGGCGGCTTTTGCTCAGGCTTTGCAATTTGGAATTGGTGTTAGTGTCATCCTCTACGGCGTTCGTATTATTTTAGGTGAATTGGTTCCTGCATTCCAGGGTATTGCTAACAAGGTCGTTCCAGGCGCTCGTCCAGCATTGGATATTCCAATCGTATTCCCATACGGTGCTAATGCTTCTCTTATTGGCTTCTTGTCTTCCTTCGTTGGAGGTCTTGTAGCTCTCGGACTTATTGCAATTTGGATGGGTCCAGCTTGGGGATTGGCATTGATTCTCCCAGGAATGGTGCCTCACTTCTTCGATGGTGGTGGTGCAGGCGTGTTTGGTAATGCAACCGGTGGTCGTCGTGGTGCTATTCTCGGTGGTTTTATTAACGGTTTAATTATTACATTCCTTCCAGCAGTATTGCTTACTGTTATGGGTTCCTTCGGCTTGGCAAACTCCACCTTCGGCGATGCTGACTTTGGTTGGATTGGTACTGTTGTGGGTAACTTCGCTCACCTCGGTGCTGGCGTTGGTGCTATAAGCTTGATTATTGTTGCTGTTATTCTGTTTGCCTTGGCTTGGGTATGGCAGGTTAAGGTTGTTAACACTGGCTGGCTTCCTGCAGTAAAGCATGCTGAGTTCATTGAAGAAATTAAGAAGCAAGAGCGTGCTGCTAAGAAAGCAGCTATGGCAGCTAAGGCTGCTGAAACTCATGAGGAGGCTGTTACAAAATAAATAGAGTACGGTAAAAAATTACATTTTAGTTAATGCGCCCAGTTTAGATTTTTCTGGGCGCACGTTTTATATTGACCGTCAAATTATGCAGTTAGCGTTGTTTCTGTAGTGTTTTTTTGCTTGAGCGCCACGATCCGCTTGAATAATTAGATTGCACAAACGTTGCGTTTATTTGTTACTCGCGTAGTTGATTAGTGTTGTGTAATGGTAGATACTTAAATTATGAATATTTCTACAGATTTCACTACCATTCCGGATGATTATTCTAAAGCTGCGCCGGAGCAGAATAAGATCAGTGGAGTGCCAGTAGTTTCTTTCCCGTTTTACGTTGATAATATGCCATCTTTCGTGCATTATTTGCATTGGCGTTTTGTTGACGACGACGCAATACCGGTATGCGGTTTTGAATGGATTCACTGGACTGCCGCGAACGTGCCTGTTGAAGCGTTAATGTTTGATTTTAACGATTCTCACGCTTTACAAATACCGGAAGATTTTTCTCGCACAATGACTTCTATGATTCCGGAAGCTCTTCAAGGTCGTAATTCGCAAGCAAGCAGATTTATTGGTTGCAATGATTCAGCAATTACTATGCGATACAACGGTCCTCAACCTCCTGATAAAGATCACGAATACATGTTTGAAGTTTTTGGTACAGAAAAGCCTTTGCCAAATCTTAAGCCGGGATTCTACATGAATGAATTGTTACGCGAAGTAAGAAATGTGACTTCAGGTGTAGATGCTGGTGGAATGTTCCTTACTGGTAAAGCCTAAACGCAAGCACGAGAGCAACCAATTAGGTTAGCAGTTAACGCCTAAGCGTTAGAATCAAACAGTAACAAATCTAAAAATAAAATATAAAATCTAAAAACAGAGGATGCAAATATGGCATGCACAACAATTCTTGTTGGTAGAAAAGCAAGTTACGACGGATCCACGCTTATTGCGCGTAACGAAGACTCGGCAAATGGCGAGTTTAATCCGAAGCGTTTAGTGGTAGTAAAGCCGGAAGATCAGCCTCGCGTTTATAAGTCTGTTCTTAGCCACGTAACAGTCGAGTTGCCGGATAATCCAATGCAATACACAAGCGTGCCAAATGCAGACTTGCGTGAAGGAATTTGGGGAGAAGCTGGCGTTAACGAAGCAAATGTTGCAATGAGCGCAACTGAAACGCTTACGTCCAACGAGCGCGTGTTAGGCGCAGATCCAATGGTTGAACTTCAAAAAGAACAAGGCAAAGTTGGAGATGCTGACTACAAGCCGGAAGTGCCGGGTGGAATTGGCGAAGAAGATTTCTTAACGCTTGTTTTGCCTTATATTCGTAGCGCTCGCGAAGGCGTTGAGCGTTTGGGTGCATTGCTTGAAAAGTACGGCACTTATGAGATGAATGGCGTTGCATTTTCGGATGTGAACGAGATTTGGTGGTTTGAAACTGTCGGTGGTCATCATTGGATTGCTAAGCGTGTGCCGGATGAAGCTTATGTTGTTATGCCAAACCAGCTTGGAATTGACGAGTTCGATTTAGATGATGCTTTTGATCTTCAAGAAGAGCATATGTGCTCGGCTGATTTGCTTGAATTTATTGAAGAAAATCACTTGGATTTGTCGGTTGAAAACGCTTCTCCTTTCAATCCTCGCGACGCTTTCGGCTCTCATTCGGATGCCGACCACGTTTACAACACTCCTCGTGCATGGTTCATGGAGCGCTTCTTGAATCCGTATGACGAAGTGTGGGATGGTAAAGACGCTGATCATCGTCCGGACAGCAACGATATTCCTTGGGCTCGCCAGCCTGAGCGCAAGGTAACAATTGAAGACGTTAAGTACGTTTTGAGCTCTCACTATCAGGGCACTGAGTATGATCCTTACGGCAAGCTTGGAGATGAGCATACTCGTCACATGTTGCGTCCAATCGGCATTAACCGTCAAAGCGAGCTTGCTGTAATGCAAATCCGCCCTTACATGCCGGAAGCAATGCGTGCAATTCAGTGGATTACTTACGGTTCTAATCCTTTCAATTCTTTGATTCCGTTCTATCCAAACGTAAATCGCACTCCAAAGTATTTGGAAGATACGACTACTCGCGTAACAAGCGAAAACTTCTATTGGGAGAATCGCATTATTGCTGCTCTTGCGGATGCCGCATTTAACGACACTGCAAACGCGATTGAGCGCTACCAAGAAGTTGTCGGTTCCCTTGGTCACGCAATGGTCAAGTCTACGGATGCTGCCGTGGCAGATCTTCTTGGCGTTGATTTGGCTGATTACGAGCCAGAGCGTGAAGGTGATGAAGGTGAAGATTACGATGATTTAGTTCGCGATCCTGAAGCTATTATTGCAGAGCTCCGTAACGACAAAGTGCGTGAGGCTTTGGCTGAAGCAAATGACGACATGGCAGCAAAGTTGAAGAAAGAAACCGATTCTTTGCTTGACACAGTTCTGTACATCACTAGCATGCGTATGAAGAATGGTTTTAATCGTTCCGATCACTGAAATGCAATTAAATAAGTTTTCTCGTAATTGATATGGAAAAACTTACGAAAATAATTTAATAACTCAGATGCCTTCCTAAGAAATGAACTTTTTATTTCATGTGGAAGGCATTTTTGTTATCTTTTGTTATTTTGCTATAGACGTTGCTAATAGCGCGTATAGATATTGCGTGTGGTGCCTATGCTGCGAACAAACAATCGTATAGTATGAATCATGTAATTAACATTATCCGCATGCATAGTTGTGCCAATATGCCTATGAAAGAGGGGTACATGAGCATTCTTGATTCATACACTACAACATTCGGTTTGGTTAAAAAAATTGATGCCTTTGGGTACTTGGATTATTTAAAGCAACATCCAGAGGAGCCTAGGAAGCGCGGTAAAGTTCTGCTTGTTACTGCTGATACTCCTTTGAAAGCTTCTCGCGGAGAAGGTAAAACGACTACAACTATTGCGTTGGTTGATGCTTTGCGTGAGCGAGGTGTGGACGCAGCTGCAGTTCTTCGTCAGCCAAGCATGGGCATTACAGCTGCTGGTTCTAAAGGTGGTGCAAGTGGTGGCGGTAAGTCTTCGCTTTCTCACCCTGAGTTGATTGACTGGGGTTTGTGTGGTGAAATGGCTGCTATTGCTTGCGCGCAGAATTTGCTTGTGTCGTTTGCGGAAAAAGCAGTCGACGAGGGTGCCCTTGATACTATTTTAGTTCCTCGAGTTAGCGAAGTTCCTTCGCGATCTTTGCGAAGCATTGCTGTTGATTTTGGCAAGGGGACTGTTCCTGAGCGCGTCGTTTTGACGCCAACTTGCGAGCTCATGCAAATCGTAGTGTTGTCGCGCAGTATGGACGAGATTTCTCATCGTGTTTCTTCAATGATTGCTGGCACAAAAGACGGTAAGCCTGTTCAGTTTGGCGAGTTTGTGGATTTGTGGCGAATCACCAATATTCTTGCCGACGCTGTAAAGCCTGCTAAAACTGAGACGATTAATGGTTCTCCAATTTACGTTCATTGTGGCCCGTTTGCGAACGTTTCGCTTGGTATTCCAAGCCTTGTAAGTGTTGAAATGGCTTGCGCTGAGCATGATGTTGTGGTTGTAGAAGCAGGTTATGGTACGGATGCTGGTGCTCAAAAGTGGTTAGATATTGCTGCTCGCGAGTTTGGTGCAAAGTGGCCTGCTGCTGCAGTTGTAGTTACTCGCGCAACTACTTGGCGAGATGACGAAACTTTGGCTTGGCGTTACCCATTCCATGTTTCTCGTTTGGAATCTCTTAATATCCCTACGTTCCCGTTGATTAATTTGTGGGAAGGTGAAGATAATCAAGTTCCTGAATTGTTGGAACAAGCTAAGTCTTTAGGATTCAGAAAGCCGATTGTTGGCAATTTATTCCGCGATGGTGGCGATGGTTTGGCAAATCAGCTGGACGATTTTGTGTCTGCAATAACTGATGATGTTGAAACGAAAGTTCCAGAAAGTAGGCGTGGAAAGACGCTTAGGGAGCGAATTAACTTGCTGTGCGCAGAAGCTTACGGTGTTCCTACTGAGCGTGTGATCGATAAAGCAGGTTTTGCTGATTCATTGAAAGAAGCGCAGAATTTGTGTGCAAATTCTGGAGTTGTTTTCGATGACCTCGCGCTTGTTGCTGTAAAGTCGCCAGCAACTATGACTGACGATGATCATGCACCTGAAGATTCTCGCACTGTGACATTGAAGAAAGTGGAAGTTCACGCTGGAGCTGGAGTTGTGCAAGTAAATCTCACATCTTCACTAACTACTCCAATGCCAAAAATAGTGTGAAATATTAATAGTGTGATTTTCTCTTAAATATTGAGATTAATTAAAATTACTTATTAATAGCAAGTAACAAAACGTCGTCGACATATCAATCATGGTGTGTGGGCGACGTTTTGTTTTTGCTTTGTTTACCAAATGGGTTAAAAAGGGAACAAACGCGGGAGAGTTGAAGTTAAATTACGCAAAAGTGCGATGCAACCAATCGCAAGCAAGCTTAACCCACTGCTGAACTTCTGGCTGCACAAATTCAGTAAGCACATTTCCGTTTTCGTCGCGTTTTGCTGTTTCTTTAACTGCCAAAGCTAAGCCGTGAGGTCCTTTAGGGAACAGGTGCGCTTCAACACTTACTCCAGCTTCAACGCAAGCGTTCACAAACATTATTGAATTTTCTACTGGAACTGTTTGATCAGTAATGGTTTGCCATACAAATACAGGTGGAGTTTTACGATCCACGTGATTTTCCAGCGAAAGTTTATTGACAAGTTCAGTTCGCTCTTCGTTGCTAACTTCTCCAAATAGACGATCGAACGTTGGCTTATGCGCATATTTCCCAGCAGAAATAACAGGATATGCGAGCATAAGAGCATTTGGTCGCACGTCATCAGCAGCATACCCGTTTGCTTCCTCAACTTCGTCGCTAACGCTAGTTGCAAGGTTTGCAGCCACATGCCCTCCAGCGGAGAATCCAATAATTGCAACTTTTTGCGCATCTACGTGCCATTCTTTTGCGTTTTTGCGAATTAAGCTCATCGCTTCTGCTGCTTCTAAAAGCTGAGTTGGGTATGTGCTTGGAGTAAGCGAGTATCGCAACACAAAAGTGTGGAATCCTTCTGCAGCAAACTTCATGGCAACAGGCTCTGCCTCACGATTCGATACGCGCAAGAAGCCACCGCCTGGCAAAATTAGAATTGCAGGACGGTTTTGCAAGCCTTTGCTATCTAAATTATCGTCTAAAATATACCCAATAAGCTGCGCATCGCTTCCATCTATACTTTTTATTTTCTGATTTATAATCTTCATAGTGTCTCTTTTCGTTTCGCTTATATTGCAATTACACTAAGCATAATTCTAATCAAATACCTCGCTTTGTAAGTGCGTTCTTTTATAAATTCGTGTAGAGTTTTAAGAAGTTTTATAAGGAGATTCAAGATGTGTAACGAAGAAGATAGTTTAGGTAAAGTTGTTTTAGCTGCTACGCCTATTGGGAATATGGCAGACGCTTCTGCACGATTAATTAATCTTCTTGAAACTGCTGATATTGTTGCTGCTGAAGACACGCGTAGGCTTTATGATTTAGCGAATCGCCTTGGTGTGCATGTTTCTGGTAGCGTAATCGCATACCACGATCATAATGAGCGAAATAAGGCAGATGGCTTGCTAGACAAAGTTGAGCAGGGTAGCACTGTTCTTGTTGTTTCAGACGCAGGTATGCCTACCATTAACGACCCGGGTCTTGCTGTTGTTCGACGTGCAATAGAGCGAGATTTGCCTGTTACTTGCGCGCCTGGTCCTAGTGCAGTTTTAGATGCGCTTGCTCTTTCTGGATTGCCAACCGATCGCTTCTGTTATGAAGGCTTTTTGCCTCGTAAATCTGGTGAGCGTCAACAGCATTTGCGCTCACTTAAAGCCGAGCGACGAACAATAGTATTTTATGAGGCTCCACATCGTATTGCAGAAGCAATGGAAGACATATTGGCAGTACTTGGTTCTAATCGTCCAATGGCGTTATGCCGTGAACTTACAAAAGATTTTGAGGAAATTCGTCGTGGAACTGTGCAAAGTATTCACGATGGTGTTTTAGCGGATCCTCCTCGAGGTGAAATAGTTTTAGTTATCGGTGGTGCAAGTGATGAAGAAGTGCAGTCTGAAAGCACAGATTTAAGCATTGATGCTCTTGCAAAGCTTTCGCTTGAATGTGCAGAATCCGAAGGTTTGCGCATAAAAGAAGCAATTACAAAAGTAGTAAAAGAGCATCCGTTTGCTGACGGATCTTTTGCTAATCGTAAGCAAGTTTATGCGTCTTGTCTTGAGCATAAACCTGATCAAAAATAAGATTTCTGCTTTTGCTACTATTTTTTTGCTTTCTATTCATTGCTGTCATACGCAGAAAATAGCACTTCAAAACTGTAACGAACGTCAGGTCCACCTTGTTGAGAAATATATTCTAAAATTTGCGCGTCTGCTGAAGGGTTTGCAATAATCCATTTTCGAAGTTCCGGTATTTTTTGCGCGATGTACCATAGCACTTCCATTTTTGTTGCAGGGTCGATAGCAACAGATGGCGTGAGTATTATAGGTGGTTTTGGAGGGCTGTTTGTTTTAGTTGCATAAGAGTTCTTCATTTCCATGGTTTGTTTGCTTCTTTCGCAATGTTTCGTATCCAATTTCTTGCATGTATTGAGCCTGGGAAATATGGGTTTCCGTCAATAGTACGTTTGCATTTTCGCAAGTCAATGCTGTATTTAGATATCAATAGGTGAGCAATATCTTTTCTATAAGGTTCGTGCTCTTCGTTTTCGCTTGGAGTGTACGCTAAATCGCAAATTGTTCGTTCTGGCGTTGTTATTCTAATTTTTCCAAGTATTACGTATTCTTCATTGTTTAAGTGTCTTCGAAATGCGCGAATCGCATGACCGTGCGGCTTTTTTCTTCTGTGCCCATAATCAATAACATCTATATTTTCAGGAAAATGACCCCCTATCCAAACCCATGCTGCAGTAAATAAACAGGCTATGCTTTCTGTAGGCATAAGATTGCTCACAATATTGCTTCTTCCTTGAGTGGAAATAGCTGCCTTATTTGAATATCCTGCATTTAAATCAAGCCTATTGAATACACCAATTTGAGAAAGTTTTTTCATGCACATTGGACCTGGTAAATGGTTGTCGTCAAGTAATTCTGGGAATTGCGTTTGTGTTTCTTCGCAAATATCCAATAAATTGCGCATATTTTGTTGGTTTTTCAATTTTCTTTAATCCTTTCTTTTTGCATATTTATTTTTCAGCGCGATTATTTACGATTCGTATTGTGCATATTGTTGTTTTTTAGTGCATGTTTTCTAGTGCATTAGTTTCGTAGTGCATAAGTTGAGATTATGTTTATATTTGCTTCAATTCCAGGCTGGTTTTATAACTTGTGGATATGTGGATGAACTCGTGTGAGGCTTGTTATCCAGCGTGTTTTTCTCGTATATTTGGGATTCTTTTTGCAATGTTCTTATGTACTGTCCGCGTTGAACAAGATAATAATTGTCTATGAGTCATATTTTGGTGAATGTTGCTTGGCCGTATGCTAACGGCCCTCGTCATATTGGTCACGTCGCAGGCTTCGGGGTTCCATCAGACGTATATGCGCGTTACGAGCGCATGAAAGGTAATGACGTATTAATGGTGTCTGGCACGGATGAGCACGGTACACCTATTTTGGTTGAAGCAGATAAGGAAGGCGTTTCTGCACAAGAGCTTGCTAATCGTTATAATCGTGTGATTACTAAGGATTTGTGCGATTTAGGTTTGAGCTACGATTTGTTCACGCGTACTACCACTGCAAATCACGAGCATGTTGTGCAAGAAATGTTCCGTCAGTGCTTAAAGAACGGCTATATTTACAAGGGCACTCAGAAGGTTGCTATTTCTCCTTCCACTGGTCGTACTTTGCCAGATCGTTATATTGAAGGCACATGCCCATTGTGTGGCGCAGATGGTGCTCGTGGCGATCAATGTGATGCTTGTGGAAACGAGCTTGATCCGGATGAGCTTATTAATCCAGTTTCTAAAATTAATGGTGAAACTCCGCGCTTTGAAGAAACTGAACATTATTTCCTAGATTTGCCTGCTTTGGCTGAAGCGAATGTTAACTGGCTTCATTCTCGCGAAGGTTGGCGCACGAATGTTATTAATTTCTCGCTTGGATTATTTAATGAAGTAAAGCCGCGAGCTATTACGCGCGATATTGATTGGGGCATTCCTGTTCCTGTTGAAGGATGGATTGATAATCCAAATAAGCGTTTATATGTTTGGTTTGATGCTGTTATTGGCTACTTGTCTGCATCTATTGAATGGGCTCGTCGACAAGGCAAGCCAGACGCTTGGCGTGATTGGTGGTGTGATCCTAAGTCTCCTGGATACTACTTCATGGGCAAAGATAACATTACTTTCCATTCTCAGATTTGGCCTTCGGAAATGCTTGCCTACAACGGTGCTGGTTCTAAAGGTGGTGAGGCTGGCATTTATGGCCCATTGAACATGCCTGAACAGGTTGTTGCTTCTGAGTTCATGACTATGGAAGGCAAGAAGTTCAGCTCTTCGCGCGGAATCGTGATTTATGTGAAGGATATTTTGGCACGTTACCCTGTAGATGCTGTGCGTTACTACATTTCTATTGCGGGTCCAGAAAATTCTGATGCTGATTTTACTTGGGCTGAGTTTGCTCGTCACAATAACGAAGAACTTGCTGCAAGCTGGGGTAATCTTGTCAATCGTGTGGCAAATCTTATTAATAAGAACTTTGGTGCAATTCCTCCTCTTGATGAAGATTCTATGACTGCAATGGATCGCGCTCTTCTCGATCAAACTTCTGATGCTTTTGCTTTGGTTGGTAGTTTGATTGAGCGTCATCGTCAGAAGAATGCTCTTACTGAAGCAATGCGAGTAGTTGCGGATATTAATAAATATATTTCTGCAACTGAGCCTTGGAAAATTAAAGATGATGAGGATCGCCTTGGTACTGTGTTGCATGTTGCAGCTCAGGCTGTTTCGGATGCTAATCATCTGCTTGCGCCATTCTTGCCTCATGCAGCTCAAAAAGTTTGGGAAGCACTTGGTGGCACTGGCGTATTCTCGCCTTTGCCTCATATTGAAGAAGTTGAAGATTTGGATAATCCAGACTTCAAGTATCCGATTATTACGGGCGATTATCGCTTGGGGGAAACTGTTCATCCTTGGGAGAGTGAGGAGTTGGTAGCAGGTACGCCTGTGCCTAAGCCAAGTCCTATTTTTGCCAAGATTCCAAAAGAAGCAGTTGAGGAGGAGCTTGAGCGTTTTGCATCTGCTTTGTCCGAGCGTCAGCGTGTCGAGGCGGAAAGACTTGCTGCAGCAAAAAAATCTTTGGAAAATAGTGAGAAATAGGTTGAAATTCTCAATAAATAAATTGTAAAATTAAAGAACATAGCAAATGGTTCTCTAAAAGAAAATATTTTAAGGAAATTTTAAGGAAAAACTCTTTTCTTTGGACGAATGTTTAGCTATACATAACATATGTTAATGGTTCGCCATTAGCGAGGTTCGTTTTCGAACCCCATAATTGAAACCTTCTTCTCTCTTTCTCTCTGCCCCGGCGGGTTTCTCTTCCCGCCGGGCTTCTTTTTAATTTGTGAAAAAAGTAAAACAACAATAAAAGCGCAGACTGCAAAAACAATCTGCGCTCACATAGTTACCAAACTTAATTTTAATGGTAACGATTTAACGGCAACGCTTCGAAAGTGGCGCCCACGGTTCAAGCATTACTGGTTCTTGATCCAATACAGCTAAAGTTTCTTTGTCAAGGTACTTTTTGTTGATGATTATTTCGTTCACATAACGATCGAACCACTCTGCTGAGCCAACATAATAGCCATCTTCGCCAGCATCCTTGCCCCAGCTGTTCTCGATCTTCCAGCGATCTGGCTCGCCATCTTTGTTAAGATTCACGCCAGTGAATGTCATTGCGTGATTTCCTGGGCAATCCATATATTCCAAGCCGTGAGCTTTATCGAATGTAAACTTCACGTCAAACAATTCATCTACGCGCACAACTGCAGGATCGAAGAATCCACTGTCACGCAAGGAGAACTGCGTGCAATCGCATGCAAACCAGATTGGATGACCATCTTTTAATTGGTCTACAGCTGCTTTTTTGAATACATCGAGAGGCACATTAACAAATTCCATTTCCTTTGTTTCAGCTACGTTGGTGCTGTACTTAAATTGGTAGAGCTTGTTGAATGGTGTGCGTTCCATAGGTGCGTTGCATATTGTTACGAAGTCGTTTACGTCAACTGGAACGTACTTCTTTGCGAACTCAAGTGGAGTAATTCCGTATTCACAAATCATTGGACGCTCATCTTTGCCGGTTTTTGGCTTGTCAGCTTTGCCGGTTTTCTCGCCATCTTTCTTGGTTTCGTCTTTTTCGCCGTCCTTCTTATCGTCATCGTCATCTTTAGTTCGTGCGAAGAAGTCAAACTGTGCAGGTGGTTCACCCAGGGCAATAGTTGTCATACGATAAACGGTTTCCAAATCGCGAACTTTCATTTCGCGCAATTCTTCCAAAGAAGTTCCGTTCTTATGAGCTTCACGCAATTCGTATGCAAACTCGCGCAACTTGGTATTGATGTATTGTACGAATGCATCAGAGTCGACTGAGTTCTGTGAATCTGGATATGCACTCTTTGGCACAAGTCCGTACTTGTTTACCAAGTTGACGAACATTTGCCACCAGCCGCCGTCATCGATTGGACCATAGTTAATGCTCTCAAAAAGTCGGCTATTAACATCTTCATCAAGTGTTGAAAGCACATTTTCCAAATAAGCGTTTGCTTTTTCAATCTTGTCCCAGAAGAATAGGTAGCTTTCTGAAAACTCAAAGTCGTCTAAATTCCACTTATGCATTACTTCGTATCGCAAAGTATTAAGTGAGGCGAACATCCAGCAGCGTCCGGAGCGTTTCTGATTGGTAATGCTGCCTTGTTTTAATTCTATTGAGAATTCGCGAGGAAGAGCACGCTTGCCTTGGTAGCTTGTTGCGGCTTTAAGCACACCATTTGTTACTGCTGCATTCGCGGCGAGAAGATTTGCGCGCTGTTCGTTAAAATGTTTGGAATAATTTTTTACATGTTCCAGAGTTACGGCTTTGACGTTTTCAGCCATGAGCTTATTCATTCTCCTTTTAGAGTTGAAAGTACGAATAAAAAATATTGTATACTGCTCAATGTCTCGCGTGTGTTTCTTGTCTATGCCTATTTTCGGCATTTGCTTGAATACTATTAATTATTTTAGTAAAACTACAATTTTTTCGGTAAATATTCAGTTTTTGTAATTAAATTTTGAATTTATTATATTTGCTTATAAAACGTATTTTGTATGTATAAAAATACTTTTTTGATTTTAAAATACATGTCTTTGTGTAAAAATATAGCTAGAAATCACTGATATTTTGCGTTTTTTTGCATGTTTAGATATGTATAATGTAACTTATATATACGAAATTTTTCCCTTGGGTATTGAGAAAAGTGTTGTGCAAAAATATTTTCTGTTTGTCTCTTTGTACATAGCTTGGCTAAAAATATACTAATTATGTGTCCCGGATTGACAAGGGTTGATTCAAACACGCCCTTTTCAAGGTCGAGTGTTAGATCGGCAATACTGTAAATCACAAGATTTATGGATGCCGAATGGAGGTAAAAAATGGCTAGTCGTAGAAAAGAGTCACAATGATACGATACATCGTTAAACGATGCCTGAATTATGTGGTGATGTTGTTTGTTGCCGTATCCATGACGTATTTCTTGACAAGTGCTTTTATGAGACCGCGTTCGAACTACATGTCTAGGCATCCGCATCCACCTATTGCATCAATCAACCGTTCTTTGGATTTGGCAAATATTAACGACCAGACTCCAGTGTTTACTCGTTATTGCCGTTGGATTTACAACATTTTTACTAAGTGGGATTGGGGATTGAGCCCAGATCAGGCTCCAGTTGGCCCGGCAATTATGTCTCGTATTGGCGCATCTGTTCAGCTGGTTACTGGCGCTACAATTCTTGGCATTGTTCTCGGTGTTAGCGTTGGTGTTTACACTGCTATCCGTCAGTACAAGTGGCAAGATAGAGTTCTTAATTCCACCGCAACCTTCCTGTTGGTTGTTCCTGCAGCAGTTTTGGGTTTGATGGTTGTGCTTGCTGCTATTAGCATTAACCACGCAACAGGCGTGCGACTTTTCTACGTTACTGGTTTGCACTCTTACCAGGGTTCTGACCCGTTCATGTTCCTTCTTGACTTCCTTCAGCATTTGATTTTGCCGACGATTGTTATGACAATTCCTGGCATGGTTGGGTATCATTTAACGCAGCGCACGTATCTTCTCGATACTATGAATGCTGATTACGTTCGTACGGCTCGCGCTAAGGGCTTACCTTTGAATTTGGCTATTCGCCGCCACGCTTTGCGTACTTCTTTGATTCCAACAGCTGTTGACGTCGCCTTCTCTATTGCAGGCGTGTTTACGGGTGCTGTGATTACTGAAACCGTGTTTGCTATTAACGGTCTTGGTAGCTACTTCGTTCAGACCATTATGCAGAACGATATTAACGGTTCTGTTGCTATTGCAGCGTTTGGTGCTGTATGTACCTTAGTTGGTGCTCTGCTTGCAGATATCTTCTCTGCTTGGCTCGACCCACGTATTCGTTTGAACTAGCAGAACAGTGTAGGTGAATTTGATATGAATAAAAAAGATGTATCTTCAAAACCTCAAGAGTCTGCTGCAGATAGAAAAGCTACTGCTGGTGCCTGGGGCAACTTTAAGCGCACTGGTAAGATGACGCTTTATACGCGTCGATTCTTCCGTCGCCCGTCTGCAGTTGTGGGCTTGGTTATGCTCATAATTTTGATTCTTTTTGCTTTGTTTGGCTCAAAGATTTCAAAGTGGAGCTACGACGAACCAGACTTTTCTTCTTTAGCAACTCCTCCTTCTGCAGAGCATTGGCTGGGAACTACGCCAGGCGGTTCAGACATGTACGCAATGGTTGTGCGCGGACTTGGCCGTTCACTTTCCATTGGTATTGTTAGCTCTATTACCATTACAGTTATTGCTGCTTTGGTTGGTACTGCTATTTCTTACTTCGAAGGATGGTTTGAGCAGGTTGGTATGTGGCTTTTGGACATGCTGCTGATTGTTCCTTCCTTCCTGCTGATTGCTTTAATCATTAGTGCTTCTAGTGGTGGTAGCGATTGGCTGTGGTTGGCATTTGGCTTAACAGCTTTTGGTTGGATTGGTTACGCTCGTACTCTTCGTACGTTGACTTTGAGCTTGCGCGAACGTGAGTATGTTCGTGCAGCTAAGTTCGAGGGTGTTTCTTCGTTCCGCATTATTGTGCGCCACTTGGTTCCAAACTTGGGTTCTGTATTGATTATTAACACGGTTCTTGGTGTTATTGGTACGATTAACGGCGAAACTGCTTTGAGCTTCTTGGGCCTTGGTATTAAGGCTCCGGATACTTCTCTTGGTACTTTGCTTAATGCTGGCCAAAGCGTTGTGCAGACTTCTCCGTGGGTGCTTTTGGTGCCGTCTGCAGTGCTTGTTTTGCTAACCTTCTCCGTGCAGCTTATTGGTGACGGTTTGCGTGATGCCATTGATCCATATTCTAGGTCTGTTGGTAAGGCCGACTAACGAGCGTTTGGAGTGATAAACATGACTGATATTGCAAATAACGCTATTAAGGAAGAAACCACGATGGAAGATCAAAACAACGAACCGTTGCTTTCAGTACGCGACTTGCAAGTTAGCTTCGCTTCTGAAGCTGGTACTGTGCATGCTGTGCGCGGAATGAATTTTGATTTGTACCGCGGAAAGACTATTGGTATCGTTGGCGAGTCCGGTTCCGGTAAGTCGGTTACTTCTTTGGCTGTGATGGGCTTGCTGGATAAAAACGCTAGCGTTAAAGGCTCTGTAAAGTATAAGGGCGAGGAGCTTTTAACTAAGTCTGATGCAGAAATGAGTAAGATTCGTGGCAAGAATATTGCCATGGTTTTCCAGGATCCTCTTTCTGCTTTAACTCCAGTTTTCTCTATTGGCGATCAGCTTAAGGAAGCTTTGGTTATTCATAATCCTGACATGACTGAAGAGCAGATTCGCGAGCGTTCTATTGAATTGCTTGATTTGGTTGGTATTACTAAGCCGGCTGAGCGTTTGAAGGCTTTCCCTCACGAGTTTTCTGGTGGTATGCGCCAGCGCGTGATGATCGCTATGGCTATTGCCAATAATCCTGACATTATTATTGCCGACGAGCCTACTACCGCTTTGGATGTGACTATTCAGGCTCAGGTTTTGGAAGTTTTGAAGAAAGCTCAGCGCGAAACCGGCGCTGCAATGATTTTTATTACTCACGATTTGGGCGTAATTGCTGGCGTTGCAGACGAAGTTATTGTTATGTATGCGGGTCATTTGGTTGAGCATAATAGCGTTGAAGAGATTTTTGCTCATCCAACTCAGCCGTACACTATTGGCTTGTTGGGCGCTGTTCCTCGCGTTGATCAAAAGCGCACTCGTCGTTTGACTCCAATTTCTAAGCCGACTATGGATATGCTTATGGCTGAAGAAGAAAGCGGCGACGACAGCACAATGATGGGTCTTGAAGCGGAAAGCGAAACTGTTCGCTCGTTGCTTCATGCGGAAACCGAAAAGCCAATTAAGCCAATGTTTGAAGGCATTCCTCGTGAACAACGAAAAGTTGTTTTGGATGTTAAGAACTTGGTTAAAACATTCCCAATTACTAGCGGCGGCTTCTTGCGACGTAAGGTTGGCGAAGTTCGCGCGGTTGATGGTGTGAGTATTGAGGTTCGTGAAGGCGAAACAGTTGCTTTGGTTGGTGAGTCTGGTTCTGGTAAGTCCACGACTTTGATGGAGATTATGGGCTTGAAGAAGCCTGAGTCTGGTTCTATTACAGTTTTTGGTACTGAGTTGAACGATAAGTTGACTCGTGAGCAGCGTCGCGAACTTCGTTCTAAGATTCAGTACGTGTTCCAGGACCCAATGAGCTCGCTTGATCCTCGTATGCTTGTTTACGATATTTTGGCCGAGCCTTTGCTCGTGCAAAAGAAGTCGAAGGAAGAAATTCGCCAGCGTATTGCTGAGCTTATGCAATTGGTTGAGTTGAATCCTGATCAAGTTGATCGCTTCCCAACGCAGTTCTCCGGCGGCCAGCGTCAGCGTATCGCTATTGCTCGCGCTTTGGCTGTGAATCCTAAGCTTTTGCTTCTTGATGAGCCAGTTTCGGCTTTGGATGTTTCTATTCAGGCTGGAATTATTAACTTGCTTGAAGATTTGCAAGACAAGTTGGGTGTTGCTTACTTGTTCGTGGCGCATAACATGGCTGTTGTTCGACATATTTCTAGCCGTATTGCTGTTATGTATCACGGTCGAATTGTTGAATCTGGTGAAACGGATGAGGTGTTTGATAATCCAAAGCACCCTTACACTCAGGCTTTGATTAGCGCTGTGCCAATTCCGGATCCTACAATTGAGAAGAACCGTAAGCGTATTATTCTTTCTGAAGAAGATAATTTTGACGATGTTAGGTAATTCATGACTTGTTGATTTTAGTTAATCTTCATCAATCTGAATAAATTACTTAGTCGCGCATGTTTATTACAACATGCGCGATTTTTTATTGTGTAACATAAATTTAAAAAACGTAATATATTTTGTTTTTTAGCCAAAATAAACTAAAAAATTTTCTGTTCTGCTCATTGTAGATAATAAATTATTCTTTTTTGCCTAATTTTCATAAAGTTGAAAAGAAAAAAATCAATATTTTGTGAAAACGATTTGTCGAATGTCATAGAGTTGTATATACTCATACAACATACCGGAAGACGGACATCATCCGGGGAATGAGAGGAATCATGAAAAATACAAATGCAGGTAAACTGACTGTATTTGCCGCAGCTGCACTTTCTGTTGCAATGCTGCTCGGCGCTTGCGGCGGTGCTACTAACAATGCTGGTAAAGCAGGTATGACTGAAGAGCCAGCTGCTGGTGTTGACACTTCTTACACTGGCGAACTTCCAATGCCAGATGTCAACAAGCGTTACGATAATCCACAGTCACGTGACAACGTTAAGGACGGCGGCACTTACACCGTTGCTCTTCCTGTTCTCGGCCCAAACTGGAATTACGCTTCTAACGACGGTAACTCTGGTTACATGAATACTTTGTGGGGCTTCTACCAGCCAGATCTTATGGCTTATGACACCGTTAAGGGTGAAAAGCTTAAGTACAACCCTGACTACATCACTTCCGTCAAGAAGGTTAGCGATAAGCCACTCGTTGTTCAGTACAACTTGAACCCAAAGGCCAAGTGGAATGACGGCACTGATATTGATTACACCGCATTTAAGGCTACTTGGCAGGCTTTGAACGGAAAGAACAAGGATTACTCCGTCCCAAGTACTGAAGGCTATGACTGCATCAAGAGTGTTGAACAAGGTTCCACTCCAAAGCAGGTTATAGTGACTTATGAGAAGCCATGCGCAACATGGGAAATGCTTTTCGCTCCACTGGTTCATCCAAAGGCCGGTGACGTTAAGACCTTCAACCAGGGTTGGGTAAACAATCCTCACAACGAGTGGGGTGCAGGTCCATTCCAGATTGAATCCGCAACCGAAAATCAGGTTGTTTTCACCCGCAATCCAAAGTGGTGGGGTAAGAAGGCAAAGCTCGATAAGGTCGTTGTAAAGCGTATGGAAGATACTGCAGCTTTGAACGCTTTCCAGAACGGTGAAATCGATGCTGTAACCGATACCATTTCTTCTAAGGACGCAATCAAGTCTGCTCGTAGCGTTAAGGGTGCTCAGCTGCGTTACGGCTACAGCACCAAGGTTCGCGTGCTTAACTTCAACGCTAAGTCCAAGCCACTTAACGAGCTTGCAGTTCGTAAGGCTGTTGTTCAGGCATTCGACGTTGCTACCTACAACAAGATTCAGTTCCAGGGCATGAACTGGAAGAGCGAGCAGCCAGGTTCTGAGCTTCTCTCCATGTTCCAGGCTGGCTACAAGAACAATCTTCCTGCTGACGGCAAGTACAACACCGAAAACGCTAAGAAGACCCTTGAAGCTGCTGGTTACAAGATGGGCAAGGATGGCTACTACGCCAAGAATGGCAAGACTCTTGAGATTTCCTTCACCTTCTTCGGCGATGATTCTACTCAGGCAGCTCTTGCTAACGCATTCCAGGCCATGATGAAGAAGGCTGGAATTAAGTGCAAGACTGTGAACCATGCTGTTGCTAAGTTCTCCGAGGTTGTTGCTTCGCACGAGTACCAGGTGCTTCCATTGGCATGGCAGTCCACATCTCCATTGAGCTTCTTGTCTGCAGCAAGCCAGGTTTACAAGTCTGATAGCGATTCCAACCTCGGTCTCGTTGGCAATAAGAAGATTGATGCTATGCTCAACAAGATTGGCAAGACCTACGATTACAAGGAACAGACTGATTATGCAAACAAGGCAGAGTCTGCAGCTCTCGCACTCTACGGAACTCTTCCAGTTTCTGCTCCTCCTATTTACCAGGTGTTCAAGAAGGGCTTTGCTAACAACGGCCCTGCTGGTTACGCAAGCACCTACCCAGAGGATATGGGCTGGCAGAAGTAAGTAAATTTGTAGCGATAATTCGCGCAAGTTTACTAAGCTGATTGCTTAACTTATAGCATGTGGCGTGTAGTCTTTTGGCTACACGCCACATCTTTTTGTGTATGCTAATGTGAGAAAATAGTATAAATTTAAAATTAAGTCTCAAAAAGCAAAATCGGAAACAAAGGAGAAGCTGGCGCATGTACGTCAATCCGAATAAACGCAAAGATGCGAGTAACGTGCGCTGGGTATTGCAATACTGTAAGCCGGACATGTGGAAAGTTTGGCTTGCTATTTTTCTATTTATTATCAATGACACGATGGCAATGACAATGCCGTTGCTTTCGGGCTTTATTGTAGACAAAATCATTATTGGCAAACAGCATAATTTGCTTATAAGCGTATGCGTTTTGATGGTAGCAATGATGATTGTTCGCGTTGGCTCAAGGTATATTTACCAGCTTTTAATGGAAAAGTTTGGTCAAAATGCCGTGTATCGCCTGGTGAGCGACGAGTACGAAAAGCTTCATTCTCTCGATTTTACGTACTTTAATCACACGCGCACAGGCGACATTATGAGTCGTATGACATCGGATACTGACGCGATTCGTCATATTTTAAGTTGGGTTTCGTATATGGCGTTAGATTGTGTAGTAATGTTCGTGCTAGCGCTGGTTATAATGTTTTCAATTCAGTGGAAGCTCGCTTTAGCACTTATGTCAATTACGCCATTTTTGTTTCTGCTCGCAAAAATTATGGGCAAAAAAGCTAGACCGAAATTCCTTGCAATTCGTGAATCCTTTGCGCGCATGAATTCAATGGTGGAAGAAAATATCGAGGGGAATCGCGTAGTAAAAGCTTTCGTGCGTGAGGATTACGAAACTAAGAAATTCGATAAGTGCAACGAAGACTACTTTAATTGCAATATTACGCTTGCAAAAAATACTCAAAAATACATGCCTTGGCTCGATGGCATGGGTTTTGTGCTTGAGCTTATAACAGTTGGTTTCGGCGGATGGCTTGTTTTGAATGGCAACATGACTTTAGGTGCATTCGTCACTTTTAATAGCTTCCTTTGGATGCTACACATGCCTGTACGAATGGTGGGCTGGCTTATTAATGATTGGCAGCGTTTTAACGCAGGATGCGTGAATATTCGCAAACTTCTTACGCAAGAATCGCATATTAGACATCCAAAAGAAGCGGACGAAACCGTTAAAATTAGAGGTAAAATTACTTTTGAGCATGTTGATTTTTCATTCCCAGACGATCAAGACTCTCCAATCTTAAAAGATATTGATTTAGACGTTCCTGCTGGAAGCAAACTGGGTATTCTTGGTGAAACTGGTTCCGGCAAATCAACTCTCGTAAGTCTTATAGCAAGATTCTATGATCCTACGCGTGGTCGTGTTTTAATTGACGGAAAAGACGTGCGCGAATGGCCGTTAGAAACTGTTCGTAACCAAGTTAGCATAGTTGCGCAGGAAACATTCCTATTTTCGGACACTATTGCAGGAAATATTAGTTTTGGATTACCTCAAACTAAAGAAAATTGTAAGGAATTAGATAATACCATTCGCACGATGGCAACAATTGCTGCAGCAGACGATTTTATTATGGATATGCCAGAAGGCTATGAAACAGTAGTAGGCGAGCGTGGGGTAGGTCTTTCTGGTGGGCAAAAGCAGCGTTTGAGCTTAGCTAGAGCGTTGGCAAATAATCCTGCAATCTTGATTATGGACGATACAACTTCTGCTGTAGATATGGAAACGGAAGAGCATATTCAGCAGGAGCTGAAAAAGCTTGATGGCACGCGCACAATAATCACTATTGCGCACAGAATCTCATCCGTTAAAGATGCAGACATGATTGTTGTGCTAGATCACGGGAAAATTATTGAACGCGGCACGCATGCTCAGCTTGTTGCAGCGCACGGGAGGTATTGGGAGATCTATAGAAAGCAACTTGGCTTTAAAACTGGCAGGTCTGCAGGATTCGAAACGAAGGGGGAGTAGAAATGGCACAACGTAATACTTATCGTGAAGACGAAGGTCAAGAAGAACACATAAACGTGCACGAACTTATGCGCGTTAGAAAATATATGAAGCCGTATGCTACTAAACTTCTATTCGTAATTATGGTAGTTATTAGCGGCAGCATCATTATGACAGCGATGCCAATGATTACGAAAACGCTAATCGACGTTGTATTGTCTCAGAAAAACGTCAATTATTTATATACAATTATTGCCGTATTCGCACTGCTCATTATATTGTATGAGCTTGGTTTAGCGTACAGAACTTTAGCAATTACGCGCATCGGCCAGATGATAATCAAAGACATGCGACGCGATATTTTTACGCATGTTCAATCATTATCTTTTGATTATTTTGATTCGCGTCCGCATGGGAAAATTCTGATTCGCATCGTAAACTACATCAATACGCTTTCTGACACGCTTTCGTCTGGTTTAATTAACGTATTTTCCGACGTTTTTGTGCTTATTATTACATTAATAACAATGTTTGTTATAGATTGGCGAATGGCTTTGTGGAGCTTAGCGCTATTCCCAATATTTATAATTTGGACGCGAACTTTACAAATTTTGCAAAGAAAAGCGTCTAAAAAATTATCAAATAAACAAAGTAATTTAAATGCGTATTTGCACGAATCAATCGCAGGAGTAAAAACAACGCAAACTTTTGCGCGAGAAGCTACAGCATACGCTACTTTCCAAGAGCAACAAGCAGAAGTAAGAAGTGCTTGGATGCGAAACGTTAGAGTGCAAATGTTACTTTGGCCTGGTGCTTCAATTATTGAGACTGCAGCAATAGCGCTTTTGTATTACTCTGGCATAGCAAACTTAGGTGCAATGAACGTGAGCACGGGAACACTTATAGCATTTGTTTGGTATTCGACTACTTTCTGGGATCCAGTAGTAAATATTGGAAACTTCTATACGCAACTTGTAACGTGCTCAGTTTATTTGGAACGAATTTTTGAAACTCTACGAATTAAGCCAAATATCGTAGATAAGCCAGATGCTATTCAATTGCCTCAAATCGAAGGAAAAGTAGACGTAAACGACGTTGTTTTCCGTTACGAAGAAGATGGAAGGCCAATATTAAACTTGGTTGATTTGCATGTTAATCCTGGCACTACTGTAGCTCTTGTGGGACCTACTGGTGCAGGAAAAACAACTCTCGTAAGTCTTCTTTCTAGATTCTACGACGTTTCAGAAGGCTCGATTACTATAGACGGGTACGATGTACGTTCAGTAACGCTCGCATCTCTTAGAAAACAAATGGGCGTAATGTTGCAAGATAGTTTTATTTTCAGTGGAACCGTACGCGAGAACATCCGTTATGGAAAGCTCGATGCCACTGATGAAGAAATTGAGATTGCAGCGCGTGCAGTTCATGCTCACGAATTTATTGAAGGATTACCGAACGGATACGATACTGAAATTGAAGAGCGCGGAGCCACTCTTTCTGCAGGTCAGCGTCAGCTTATATCGTTTGCGCGAGTATTGCTTGCGAATCCGCGAATTCTTATTCTAGATGAGGCAACAAGTAATATTGATACTCGTACAGAAGAAGCATTACAAGCAGGATTAGCTCAATTACTTAAAAATCGCACATCTTTTGTAATAGCGCATAGGCTTTCGACGATTGAGAATGCGGATTTGATTTGTGTAATCGATCATGGAGAAATTGTTGAAAAAGGCACTCATAACGAGCTTATGGAGGCAAGAGGAGCGTATTATCGTCTTGTAAAATCGCAATATGATGCAATTCGCAAAGCAGTTTTATAAATACTTATCATTCAATAAAAATTGACAGTTGAGTTTGCGAGTAGACTTAAAAATATGAGTAAACATCATCGCGAACATAATTGGGCGCCGGCTTTAGCAACGCAATCTGCAGTATGGGAAAATCTGCTACAAGAAGGAATAACAATTGCAGACGATCACACGCACATGATTAGCGTTGTGGATTTTGCACATAATTTGAATCAAGAATTAGCAGAAAAAGGTCGCGATGTAATAGCGGAACCTACTGCAGACGATTTAGTTGTTCAAGCAAAATCATCAGGCGTTTCGCACATGCTAGAAGTCGGATGTGAATATCCAGATTGGGAGCCGACGATTAAGTTTGCTCAAACGCATGAAAATTCAGTTCGCGCAGCAATAGCAATACACCCAAACGAAGCAGTATTACACGGTCACAAAGGAGCTAAAGGCCCTGACGGACTGCCGATAGTTTACAAGCCGTATCACGATATTCCATTTGACGAAGCTATGCAACATTTGCGCTCGCTAGTAATTGCTCATCCAAAAGAAGTAGTGGCAATAGGTGAAACCGGTTTAGACTACTTTCGTACGGGAGAGCCTGCGCGAGAAGCACAAATAGAGGCTTTCCGCGACCATATTGCGCTCGCAAAAGAGCTGAATTTACCTTTACAAATTCACGATCGTGATGCGCATGAAGACGTAGTAAAAGTCTTACTAAAAGATGGTGCTCCTGAGCGAACAGTATTTCACAGTTATGCTGGTGGTGTGGATTTAGCCGAAATATTGAAAGAGCACGGTTGGTACGCAAGTTTTTCTGGAACGATAAGTTACAAAGGCAATGATGAATTACGCGAATCTGCGCGAATTATTGGCAAAGACCATATAACTGTTGAAACGGATGCGCCTTATTTAACGCCAATGCCGTATCGTGGACGGCCAAACGCGCCTTATATGGTTCCTTATACGCTAGAAACACTTTCTGAAGTTCTAAATATATCGTTATTGCAAGCAGCGAAAGTTACACGCGAAAATACGCGAAAAATTTACGAATTTTAGGAATATAAAATCCTTAATTTTCAAGGATTTTTTAATATTTTTTGCGCGATGCACTATTGTTGTATACAATATCCAAGTACGGAAATAAAACTGTGAGGTGTGAGGTTTATGCGACTTCTTGTTGGCATCAAGAAGAAACCTCATATATGGAGGAACAATTAAGCATGACTAAGTCACGCACTACTGTACCATCAAACGATAGTACAAAGGATCCTCGCAACGGCGCGAAAGATTCCGAGAAAAGCACTAAATCCTTAAAAGGTACTAAGGATGCTATATTGCGAGCTGCCTCGTTTACTAAGGCTCCTCAGGTGTCAAAAAAAACGACAACACGCGAAGAGCGCAAAGTAATAGCTCAGCAGCAAGCGCAAGAGGTAAAAGAAGCAGAAAAGCTTGTTGCTAGTGCAGTACGAGGTCCGTTAGGTAGATGGTGGGCAAAATTGCAAACCAGTTCCGATCGTTTTACATTGGGAATGGCAATTGTTGCTCTTGGCGTTGTCTATGGCGATATTGGTACTTCTCCGCTTTATACTGCGCAAACATTTTTAGCAGGTCAAGGCGGCTTACAAAACATAAATCGCGCGACTATCTACGGAATGCTTTCGCTACTGTTCTGGTCAATCACATTAATTACAACCGTAAAATACGTATTTGTTGCAATGAGAACAGACAACAAAGGCGAAGGCGGCATTTTTGCTTTATATTCGCTTCTACGTAAAAAAGGCGCGTGGCTTGCAATACCGGCAATGATTGGTGGAGCCGCGTTTTTGGCAGATTCTGTGCTGACTCCTGCAGTTTCCATCTCTTCAGCAGTTGAAGGTTTGCGCACTATTGCAGTGTTTAAGCCAATATTCTTAGAAAATGAGAATTTGTCGATGATGATTACGGTTATTATAATCGTCATACTTTTCTCTGTACAGCAACGCGGAACCGAGCGAATTGGCAAAGTATTTGGCATTGTTGTGATGCTTTGGTTTGCTTTCCTTGCGCTGGTTGGTGTCATGAACATTGGCCAAGATTGGACTATTTTTGAAGCACTTAACCCGATTTATGGCATAAAATTCCTGTTTAGCACGCATAATGTGCAGGGATTAGCGGTTATGGGTGTGATCTTCCTTTCTACTACCGGTGCTGAAGCGTTATATTCTGATATGGGTCATGTTGGTAGAGGCAATGTGTACGCAACCTGGCCGTTTATTAAAATTGCTTTGCTGCTGAATTACTTTGGGCAAGGCGCTTGGATGTTGAAAAATCAAAACGATAAAGCATTATGGTCAATAGAAGGTTTGAACCCGTTCTTCCAAATGCTTGAACCGAATGTGCGATATGTTGCCGTTATTCTTTCGGTTACTGCTGGCATTATTGCTTCTCAAGCGCTGATTACAGGCGCATACACAATGGTTTCTGAGGCAACAAGCCTAAATTGGATGCCACATTTGCAAGTGCGATATCCTGCTAGAACTCGTGGACAGCTGTATATTCCAGTTGTGAATGTTGTGCTGTGTGTTGCCACTATTACGGTTCTTGCAGTATTCCGCGATTCTGAACATATCTCTGGCGCATACGGTTTAGCTTTAACTCTAACTATGCTTGCTACGACTATTTTGCTTACAGTGCACATGTGGTATCAGAAGAAGCGATTTGGTGCCTTCATATTTGCAATCGTATTCCTCATGATTGAGATGATGTTCTTTGTGGCTTCCATGGCGAAATTCATGCACGGTGGCTGGTTTACTATGCTGCTCGGTGTTTCAATTTTGATCATTATGGTCACTTGGAAAGATGGAACTAAAATTGAGCGTTCGCAACGTTTGCACATGAAACCGAAAGATTTCCTACCTGTGCTAGATAAGTTGCACGGAGATTTCCGTATTCCGTATTTCGCTGACAATATTGTGTATTTGACTTCCGATTGTGAAATGAAGCGTCTCGATACTGGAATCTTCTTCTCTATTTTTGCCGACCATCCAAAGCGTGCTAGAGCTTGGTGGGCTGTTTCTGTAGAAACAGATGACGCTCCGTTTACTCGTGAGTATTGTGTAGAGAATTTCGGTACGGACTACTTATTCCGCGTAAAAATTAAACTCGGATTTAAAGTGTCGCCTTCTATACCAGCGTATCTTCACCAAATTATGCATGACTTGTCGCACACGGGCGAACTTCCTCAGCAAAAATCCGTGTATCCGAAGGTTGATGCAGATCCAGATATTGGACCAATTCGATATGTTCTGTTGCACAAAGCGTTGATGCCGGAATCTAATATTTCTGTGCGTGGAGCGTTATCTTTAAAGATGAAATATGCAATTAGACATGTTGCTGGTACGCCTGTTAAATGGTTTGGTTTGGCTCCTTACAATCCGGTTGTTGAAGTGCAGCCGTTGTTTATTTCTACTCGCAGACCTCCGCGTTTGAAGCGTGAAGACTGTTCTCAGCGAGCAGTTCAATCTTTGCAAGGTGCCTCAGCGCTTGAAACTAATATTCACGTTGTGAAAGATATCAGACCTACTGATGCTGAGCAGACTGCTGTTATGAACGCACGAGATATTGCTGCTGCTAATGTGATGTTTGCTAACGAAAAACTTGCCAATACTGGGAAAATTAGCCCAGTTCCAATTAAAGAGACAAAAAAAGTTAGCGTGGAGAAGCTTAATAAAGATGGGGCAAATATCGATGCAGCGAATGTAACGCATGCTGTTGTGCAGGCTGTGGAGGATGCTGCTCGTGCCAATGATGCGAATAGTGTGAAATCTGAAAAGAGTGCAGCAACTGAAAAGAGTGCAAAAAATAATCTTAAGTAAGAATCTTAAGGAAGAGCCTTAAAATGGAAAATGGTGCAGAAAGTATACTTAATTGCAACTCGATAAAACTCGCTGATTTACCTGATTTTGGTGAAGTAGAGAAATTGCATAGTGCAACTGCACCATCTTCTGCTGCTTATGAGCTTATTCACGGTCATTGTGTTGTAATCTCAACAATTGCTTGGCAAATTGCTCATCATTGCAATATGCTTTTGTCCGCTGAAAATCGTGCTGCTCAAATGAGTGAAACTTTGCGTAAGCGTGCTGAAATAGCAAAAAATTGCCTTCAGGAGCTTGTCGGAGATAGTTATGCAATATTACCTGCGCTTAGTGGTGGCTTAGCTCCAAAACAGTATATTGATGAATACGCAGCTTTAATAGGTGGATTGTTGCACGATATTGGCACGTATTTTGTGCTTGAAAGTGATGGCAGTAGCAACGCTGGTGGCATATTACGCTTTGATGGACCGAATTATATTTTGCATGGTTTGCGTGGATATAAATATTTAATTGATAATGGTTTTAGTGAGGATGCTGCGCAATTTGCGCGCAATCATACTGGAGTTGGCTTAACTCGAGAGCAAGTTATTGCGCAAAATTTGTCTCTTCCTGCTGAAGACTATATTCCGCAAACAGTTGAGCAAGAAATTGTTATGGTTGCGGATAAATATAACAGCAAATCGATACCTCCTCGTTTTTTGACAGTCGATTCTTATCGTCGCAAGGCTGCGCGATTTGGTGAAGACAACGCTAATCGTTGGATGCAATTGGTTGCGAAATATGGTGAGCCAGATATTGCAGGTCTGGCAGAAATCTTTAATATGCGTGTTGATGCGTGAGCGTTATTGATTTTTTGCGTATTTTTATCCTATTTTGTGTATTTTTTAAGAAATCTATTATTTTTTAAAAAGTTTTTATAGATTCAATATCAGATAGCATGCTTTTTTGGTGCTTTTTCGTGGTTTTCGACACGCCGGTGTTTTGGCTTGTTTTCAATGGTTTTGGGGTGTTTGTTTTTGGTGGGTTTGCGTTTTAGCGTGGGTTGGTGTAAGTTTATCTCTTGCTGCTCAGCGCGGCTGGTTCTCCTCGGTTGAGGTTGATGGGCCGGCTGGTGTGGTGGTGGTTTGAGAACTCAAGAGCGTGTCTGTACTACTTATTAGTTAATTATTGCCAGTTCATTGCCTGCCTTGCAGATTGCAGGGTGCCTGAGAGATGGTTAAATGGTGGTGAGGTTTTTGTTGGGATGTTCTTTCCTTAAAGAATGTCTCGTCTTTTTCTTTTTAATATTGGAGCCTTTTGTTGGCTCTTCATTGAAGTTTTTCGTGGAGGGTTCGATTCTGGCTCAGGATGAACGCTGGCGGCGTGCTTAACACATGCAAGTCGAACGGGATCTGACCAGCTTGCTGGTTGGTGAGAGTGGCGAACGGGTGAGTAATGCGTGACCAACCTGCCCCATGCTCCAGAATAGCTCTTGGAAACGGGTGGTAATGCTGGATGCTCCAACTTGACGCATGTCTTGTTGGGAAAGTGTTTAGTGGCATGGGATGGGGTCGCGTCCTATCAGCTTGTAGGCGGGGTAATGGCCCACCTAGGCTTCGACGGGTAGCCGGCCTGAGAGGGCGGACGGCCACATTGGGACTGAGATACGGCCCAGACTCCTACGGGAGGCAGCAGTGGGGAATATTGCGCAATGGGGGAAACCCTGACGCAGCGACGCCGCGTGCGGGATGAAGGCCTTCGGGTTGTAAACCGCTTTTGATTGGGAGCAAGCTTTCGGGTGAGTGTACCTTTCGAATAAGCGCCGGCTAACTACGTGCCAGCAGCCGCGGTAATACGTAGGGCGCAAGCGTTATCCGGAATTATTGGGCGTAAAGAGCTTGTAGGCGGTTCGTCGCGTCTGGTGTGAAAGCCCATCGCTTAACGGTGGGTCTGCGCCGGGTACGGGCGGGCTAGAGTGCAGTAGGGGAGACTGGAATTCCCGGTGTAACGGTGGAATGTGTAGATATCGGGAAGAACACCAATGGCGAAGGCAGGTCTCTGGGCTGTTACTGACGCTGAGAAGCGAAAGCGTGGGGAGCGAACAGGATTAGATACCCTGGTAGTCCACGCCGTAAACGGTGGACGCTGGATGTGGGGCCCATTCCACGGGTTCCGTGTCGGAGCTAACGCGTTAAGCGTCCCGCCTGGGGAGTACGGCCGCAAGGCTAAAACTCAAAGAAATTGACGGGGGCCCGCACAAGCGGCGGAGCATGCGGATTAATTCGATGCAACGCGAAGAACCTTACCTGGGCTTGACATGTGCCTGTCGACTGCAGAGATGTGGTTTCCCTTCGGGGCAGGTTCACAGGTGGTGCATGGTCGTCGTCAGCTCGTGTCGTGAGATGTTGGGTTAAGTCCCGCAACGAGCGCAACCCTCGCCCTGTGTTGCCAGCGGGTTATGCCGGGAACTCACGGGGGACCGCCGGGGTTAACTCGGAGGAAGGTGGGGATGACGTCAGATCATCATGCCCCTTACGTCCAGGGCTTCACGCATGCTACAATGGCCGGTACAACGGGATGCGACATGGTGACATGGAGCGGATCCCTTAAAACCGGTCTCAGTTCGGATCGTAGTCTGCAACTCGACTACGTGAAGGCGGAGTCGCTAGTAATCGCGAATCAGCAACGTCGCGGTGAATGCGTTCCCGGGCCTTGTACACACCGCCCGTCAAGTCATGAAAGTGGGCAGCACCCGAAGCCGGTGGCCTAACCCTTTTGGGATGGAGCCGTCTAAGGTGAGGCTCGTGATTGGGACTAAGTCGTAACAAGGTAGCCGTACCGGAAGGTGCGGCTGGATCACCTCCTTTCTACGGAGTTTTTGTGCACGCTCGGTTTGAGTGTGGTTACTGGTGTGGAAAACAATAGTTGACGTTTTTAGATGAGTTTGTTGGGCATGCTTTTGGGTTCCCGGATTGCCACCCCCCTTTGTTTGGGGTTGCGGTCCTTGACTCACAGGATTTCAGGTTGATGCTTTTGAGTGTTTGGCTTGGGTTTTGTGGTGTTGTGGTGGTTTGAGAACTGGATAGTGGACGCGAGTAAAATGCGAAACTTTTTTGGTTTCGATTTTTTTGCTTTTATCAATTTCAACCGGCTCCTTTTGTTGGAGTCGCTTGATCGTTTTGTGATCGTTTAGTGTGATGATTTTTTGTCTAGAGAATTTTGCTGATGGGTTCTTACTTTAGTGTTTGTCACTGGTAAGGGCGTATGGTGGATGCCTTGGTAGACAGGACCGATGAAGGACGTGACGGGCTGCGATATGCCTCGGGGAGCTGCCGAGTGGGCTTTGATCCGAGGATTTCCGAATGGGGAGACCCGGCCACTGTTATGAGTGGTCACCACAGTTTTTGTGGGGGGTACGCAGGGAAGTGAAACATCTCAGTACCTGCAGGAAAGGATACTCCGTGAGTAGTGGCGAGCGAAAGCGGATCAGGCTAAACCGGGTGCGTGTGATAGCCGTCAGGTGTTGCGCATTCGGGGTCGTGGGATGGACTGTTCAGCCTCTGACGGGGTTGAGGAGAGTGATAAAATGTCGTGCTAGGTGAATGGGATTGAATTCCCAGCCGTAGAGGGTGATGGCCCCGTAGCTTGTCGTGCGATGTCTCTTTATGTTTATTCCCAAGTAGCGCGGGACTCGTGGAATCCCGCGTGAATCTGCCCAGACCGTTGGGTAAGCCTAAGTATTCCTGTCTGACCGATAGTGTACTAGTACCGTGAGGGAAAGGTGAAAAGCACCCCGGGAGGGGAGTGAAATAGTTCCTGAAACCGTGCGCTTACAATCCGTCGGAGCCTTCTTTGTGGGGTGACGGCGTGCCTATCGAAAAATGAGTCTGCGAGTCAGTGGTATGTGGCGAGGCTAACCCGGGTGGGGGAGCCGTAGCGAAAGCGAGTTTTAAAAGGCGTTTGAGTCGCATGTCCTGGACCCGAAGCGGGATGATCTAGCCCTGAGCAGGTTGAAGCGCGGGTAAGACCGTGTGGAGGACCGAACCCACCTAGGTTGAAAACTGGGGGGATGACTTGGGGTTAGGGGTGAAAGGCCAATCAAATTCCGTGATAGCTGGTTCTCTCCGAAATGCATTTAGGTGCAGCGTCGTGTTATTGCTTACAGGGGGTAGAGCTACTGGATGCTTGCGGGCCCATACCGGGTACCAATAGCAGCCAAACTCCGAATACCTGTTAGGTTTATCACGGCAGTGAGTCGGCGGGGGATAAGCTCCGTCGTCAAAAGGGAAACAGCCCTGATCGTCGTCTAAGGTCCCGAAGCGCGTGCTAAGTGGGAAAGGATGTGGAGTCGCATAGACAGCCAGGAGGTTGGCTCAGAAGCAGCCATCCTTGAAAGAGTGCGTAACAGCTCACTGGTCTAGTGGTTCCGCGCCGACAATGTAGCGGGGCTTAAGCACGCCACCGAAGACGCGGCTGCATGATTTGTTTCATGCGGGGTAGGAGAGCGTCCTGTATGGGGTGAAGCGGCAGTGTGAACTTGTCGTGGACTTTACAGGAGTGAGAATGCAGACATGAGTAGCGAGAGACGGGTGTGAATCCCGTCCGCTGAATGACTAAGGGTTCCGGGGCCACGTTCGTCGTCCCCGGGTGAGTCGAGTCCTAAGGCGAGGCCGACAGGCGTAGTCGAATGGATGAACGGGTTGATATTCCCGTACCGGTGTTACACCGTTCGAACTGAATCTGAGAGTACTAACCTTCATTTGCTGGTTGATTGCCTTTCGGGGTTGTTGGCTGGTTTGTGTTGGGACTGTATCGGTAGTAGGTTAGCGTGGGAGTGACGCGGGTAGGTAGCCGGCTGCGGAGGTGGTTTTCCGTGGCTAAGCGTGTGGGCTGTCTCCTAGGTAAATCCGGGGGATGTTAAAGCTGAGGCGTGATGGGTAGGCTGTAAGGCTGATTCCGGTGATCCTGCTTGCCAAGAAAAGCTTCAACGTGAGGTGTGATTCCGCTCGTACCCTAAACCGACACTGGTGGTCTGGTAGAGTATACCGAAGCGATCGGGCGAATCCTGGCCAAGGAACTCGGCAAATTACTCCCGTGCCTTCGGCATAAGGGAGACCTCTGATGGTGATATGGTTTTACACTGTTGAGCTGTTGGGGGTGGCACAAGCTAGGGGGTAGCGACTGTTTACCAAAAACACAGGAGCGTGCGAAGGCGTAAGCCGCTGTATACGCTCTGACGCCTGCCCGGTGCCGGAAGGTTAAGAGGATCCGTTAGCTTCGGTGAAGCGGTGAATTTAAGCCCCGGTAAACGGCGGTGGTAACTATAACCATCCTAAGGTAGCGAAATTCCTTGTCGGGTAAGTTCCGACCTGCACGAATGGCGTAACGACTTCCCCACTGTCTCGGCCAGGAGCCCGGCGAAATTGCAGTACGAGTAAAGATGCTCGTTAAGCGCAGAAGGACGAAAAGACCCCGGGACCTTTACTATACCTTGGTATTGTCGTTAGGTGTGGATCGTGTAGCATAGGCGGGAGGCTGTGAAGCGTGGGCGCTAGCTTGCGTGGAGTCGACAGGTGAAATACCGCTCTTTCCATATCTGGCGTCTAACCTCGACACGTTATCCGTGTCAGGGACAGTGCCTGGCGGGTAGTTTAACTGGGGCGGTTGCCTCCTAAAGAGTAACGGAGGCGCTCAATGGTCCGCTCAGCCCGGTTGGCAATCGGGTGTTGAGTGTAATCGCACAAGCGGGCTTGACTGTGAGACTGACGGGTCGAGCAGGGACGAAAGTCGGAGATAGTGATCCGGTGCCGGCGTACGGACGTGGCATCGCTCAACGGATAAAAGGTACCCCGGGGATAACAGGCTGATCATTCCCAAGAGTCCATATCGACGGGATGGTTTGGCACCTCGATGTCGGCTCGTCGCATCCTGGGGCTGGAGCAGGTCCCAAGGGTTCGGCTGTTCGCCGATTAAAGCGGCACGCGAGCTGGGTTCAGAACGTCGTGAGACAGTTTGGTCTCTATCCTCTGCGCTCGTTGGAATGTTGAGGAGACCTGCCCATAGTACGAGAGGACCTGGGTGGACGAACCTCTGGTATGCCGGTCGTCACGCCAGTGGCGCTGCCGGTTAGCTACGTTCGGAAGGGATAACCGCTGAAAGCATCTAAGCGGG
Source organism: Gardnerella sp. DNF00747 (assembly GCF_049262675.1). Taxonomy (NCBI): domain Bacteria; kingdom Bacillati; phylum Actinomycetota; class Actinomycetes; order Bifidobacteriales; family Bifidobacteriaceae; genus Gardnerella; species Gardnerella sp. DNF00747. The sequence continues at coordinate 189,664 of NZ_CP058394.1, forward strand.
AAGCCTGCTCCAAGATAAGCATTCCTTGCACTTTAGTGTGTGAGCCCCCATGTAGAACACGTGGTTGATAGGCTAGATGTGGAAGCCCTGTAAGGGGTGGAGCTGACTAGTACTAACGGGCGATGGTGACATTCTTCCTCACTTTTGTGAGTGGGGAGGGTGAGTTCCTCATGAGTATTATTCTTCTAGCGTTAATGAGTACTGAATGTTTTGCTTAACGATCAGTTGGTAAGAGAGTTTTTATTCGCGTTCATGTCCGGTTCCCAAACCGCCACGTGTTGCCACTCAATGGTTTTGAGTGTATAATCTAGTTTTGCGGTGGTCATGGCTCAGGTGAGACGCCCGGTCCCATTCCGAACCCGGAAGCTAAGGCCTGACACGGCGAGGGTACTGCACTCGATAGGGTGTGGGAGACTAGCACGCTGCCGCATTATTTTTCTAGCGGGGAGTTTTCACTCCCCGCTTTTTTATTTTCGTATACTACTGTTTTTGTAATCCTCCAAACTCTGGACAACGCTCGCGCTATAAGTGCTCACTGCTGAGCTTGCACGGAAAGTCCACTGGACTTTCCGTCTGAGCAAGCTCACGCTCCGAATTGCTTTCGCGCGCGCAATGCTGCGCTCAAGCAGGTCGTCGCGCAAACGTGATGAAAACTTACGGCAAATGTAGTTAAAAACAGACAACAGAGACACGCGCGCAGAAACTGTACTGCACCAGTAACGAAAAATTCCCGGCAAACGTTTTGTAGCATCATTTGCCGCAAGGTAGTGATTAAATGATGATAGTCGGTGCAGAAGCAAGTGAGCTTTGAGTATTCTTTGAATATTGAGGTATTGCGCCGATCGCAATTGGGCCAGCAATTGAGTTGATAATTGGGCTATCAATTGAAATAAAATCAAGCAATTAAGAATGCGGAATATTGTAACTAAAGCGATTATGCTATTGCAGTAGAGCTATTTGCAATAATGCTGTTAGCAGTAATGCTATTTGCGATTATTCTGTAAATTTCATACAAGGAGTAGGTATGAATAAAGCCCTTATTAACATTGATTATACGAATGATTTTGTGGCAAGCGATGGCTCTCTTACTGTGGGCGAGCCTGCGCAAAAGCTCGAGAAGCGTATTACTGAGATTTCGCAGGAATTTCTTGACGCCGGTGAGTTCGTGGTTTTTGCGATTGATACGCACCATTTGAACGATCCGTATCATCCTGAAACTAAGCTTTTCCCACCTCACAATATCGCAGGAACTCACGGTCAGAAGCTGTACGGCGCGCTTGGTGATTTTTACGAGGAGAATAAAGATAAAAGCAATGTGTATTACATTCATAAAACTCGCTACTCGTCGTTTAATGGCACGGATTTGCTGATTAAGCTGCGCGAACGTCATATTGAGGAGTTGCACTTGGTGGGTGTTTGCACGGATATTTGCGTGCTTCACACTGCTGTTGATGCGTATAATCTTGGCTTCAAAATCGTAGTTCACAAAGATGCAGTCGCAAGCTTTGATCCGCAAGGTCACGAATGGGCTTTGCGCCACTTTAAGACTTGCCTTAATGCGGATATTGTAGAAGGCTGAGAATTTTAGCTAAAAATATTTAAATAAGTATTCAATAGTTATTGAGAATAATAGACGCTGGTTGCTTTAAGCTACCAGCGTTTTTGTTTATTCGGAGTGTCGACTTGCTATTAATGAGAATCATTATTATTATTAATAGACGTTGTTAAAAATCTTCCATAATTATTTGCGAAAAGAAGAGCGCATATAACGATAAGAAGATGAAGTGTAGAGAGCGAAATAGTAATTATGACTCAGGTCATTAGGGATATTGTGAAACGTGCTTTTGCAATGGCAAGTGTTGCAATACTTGCCATTGCCGTGCTCGCATCAGGATTTAGTGCAGCTTTACCGGCAGTTGCATTAGAAAATAGTAATCCTGGCGAAAAATACGATCCTACAAAAAAGGAAGTGCTAAGTCACGGCCATACGGACGTATTTTACCCAATTCAATACAACGGTAAATTCATTATGGCCGTCGAAAAAGACGGTGCCACTTTCTTAAAGCCTGAAAACACTACTTTGCGTGTAGCAAAAAACACGTATACTACAAAATCGCAGCTTCCTGCGCTCGCTACTGAATACTACTATCTCGATGGTTCCGGAAATCAAAAAGGAAACCCCCTCTTCCCGGGTTGGGACACAGGTTATGCTGCAACTTTAGTTGGCGCACCTCACGCAGATGACGCAACAGCAGATATTGCAATTCAGCAAGTTACTGGACCAATGAACGGGCGCATTCTGCTTTGGACTACCGATGGTGCTGGTAAAAATTCGAAGAAATTATCGTTTGAAGAGAACGATTTAGACGACGAACCTGATACTGATGGCAGTCGATTTATGCTACCTGGCGTAATTCACCAACATACTGCTGGCCACGTGCATGCAAACTGGGGATTTACGCAGCCTGGCGTTTACAAACTAAAAGTAGCAGCAACTATTACAAATAAGAACACTAAGAAGCAGATTACAACCGAACCTGCAGAATACACTTTTGAAGTAGAAGATACATATTCAGGCGAAGTACCTGCTTCTGGCATTACGGAAACGCTTGATTTGCACCGTCGCGGTGATTCTATTAATCCTGACGATGATGAAGAAGCACACGAAGCTTCCAAAGATCATAAAGACACGGATAAAGACGATGGCGGCGATATGCGCATCGGCAATATTCGTGATTCCGGACCTCATCCGCATTATCATTCATACGAAGGTTATGGTGGTTTAGACTTAAAAGTAGTTAACAAACCAAAGGGTGCTCGTATTGAGTGGAGATATGTGCGTGCTGACGAAGGTCCTGACGCGTATGGAACCACTCTTTTTGCTGAGAGATTGCAGCTTCCAGCTGAGCCTGCAATGAACAAGATGAAAGTGTATGCTCACGCAACTGAAGGTGAAACGCAAGTTGGCAAAGATACTGCGTCTGCAACCATCGCCGTTGAAGATCACGGTGCTGACGGACATCCTGTAGTAAAAGCAATTGCTCCTTATAAGCGTTTCAAACCAGGGGATACTTTACACGCGAAAACAGTATTGCTTAACCCTCATGTTGCAACCGACGGTGTTACCGGTGCGCCAATTGACGATCCGACAAGTCCAGTAACTTCCATAGTCAAAGATTATGTTTGGTTGATAAAAAAGGAAGGAGAAAGCGAATTTAAGCGCATTCCTGGTGCCGTGAACAGCAAGTTGGAGCTAAAACTTGATGCGTCAATGCAAGGTGCAACGATTCGTCCTTCCTTAGTTTTAAAGAACGGTGAACTTTACCGTAATAAAATGTTTGATGAGTTTTGCGATTATGTTATTGAGATGAAAGGTGTTCCTCACTCTCATAACCATGATGGCGATGATGATCAAAGTGGTTCTGATTCTGAAGATGATGAGAACTCTCACGGGAAAAAGCACCATGAGAAGCGTCGTAATAAGCGCAAAAATAAGACTAAGCATTTTGTTGGTGGAAAGAACTTTTTGAAAGGTGTATTCGGCGGCACTGCAAATTCGGGACTATTTGGATCTAGTTCTAATGGTGGATTCCAATTCGAATCTAATTTCTTTAAGAAATCCAACAGAAAATTCAAGCGCACAAAGAAGAATCGCAATAAGACTAACCGCACTAATCGTAAGAATAATTCTAAAAATAATACGCAAAGTGGTGCTAGTTCTGCTTCTAGTTCTTTTACAAGAACAGAAAATTCAAGCGGAACATCGTTACATAATTCATCGCGACGAACTTCTGGCGGAACTCATACTAAGAACAAGAGCTCTAAGAAAAGTGGACAGACTATTCGTAATTTCGTAAGAACAGATAATAATTCTGGCAATAAGTCTAAAAATAGTTCTGTCAATAACTCTGATTTTGTTAAGAATACTGAACGTCATGCTTTGCAAGGTGCAAGGCAATACAACGAAGAATCTGATGAAGCGTATGAAGATGATTCAGATGATACAAAAGGTGATGGTTCCTCGACTAAGTGGGTTGCGGTTGCAGCTTCAGGTGCGAGCGTCGGCTTATGCACAATAACTGGCGCATGCGGAGCATTGATACGTTCTAAATTGAAATTGTTGTAAATGGTATTCGTATTATTACTAGAAAGTTTAAATAATGAATTACAAACAAAATGAAACATTGCAAGTAAAACGAAAGCATGTATATTCTACTGCGCTGCTTGCGCTCATATTTTCTTTAGTAACTTTGGTTGCATCTTTATGTGCACCAAATCCAATGCAGGAAACTGCTTATGCTAATGAAGGCAATCAGCCAGTTATGATTCAAGCAGGTCATGCTGATTTTGGACCAACGCTAATCGACGGCAAATGGAAATTGAAGATTCGTGATGATACTGGTGACGAACCAGTGTGGCGAGACCCAGAAAATGTGGTATTTAAATTAGGTGGCAATTCAATAATTCCTATGCCTGATGATGCTGCCTACAGTTTTATTGGCGAAAAGCCTGGAACCAAGCTTTACGTAATTCCACAAACTCAAAATCCTGATGTGCCGTGGCTTGGTTGGAATACGCAGGAAGGTGGCGTGCTTAACGAGCTCGATCGCGGTGCAAACCTTTCTCTTGAAGGAGTAAGCGGCCCGGGTAAACTGCATGTTTACTTAGAAAATGGCAACAACAATCCACAGCAACTTTGGGATAGTACTAAAGGATATCCGCAAAACAGCTGGATTGAAGCCAACGCTCATACTCACGTGAATTGGGTGTTTTCTAAGCCTGGAATTTATCATGTGAAGCTTACTTTTTCAGGAAAGCTTAAAAATGGACGCGCAGTAAGCGATACGCGTGTTCTTAATTTTGCAGTTGGAGATAATACCGATCCTAATGCTGCTTTAGGTGCGGGTGCTGCTGGAGCAAGTGGCAACGAGGGCGACGAAGAGGGTCAAGATGAAGAAGATAACGATGAATCCGAAAAAGATGAAGCTAATCATCATCACGAACTCCTTCACAACAAGCATAAGCATTCTCACAAAGTATCTGAAAAAAGTGACGATACAGCTTTAGTTCTTCAAATCGTAGGTATTTTCGTGGCTATTATTGCCGTAATTATTGTGATTTTTGTACTAATAGCTGTAGTTAAAAGCAAGAAAGCACGAAATCTTGCGCTTGCTAAGCAAGTTTCTGCACAAGCTAATCAACAGTATGCAAATAATGCAAATTCTGTGAATAATGCAAATGGTGACAATACCTTGCCAAATCTAGTGCGTGATCAAGAAACGACAGTAATGTCACCAATTAATAATTCTCAATATTCTCAATCAGACAATGTGCAATCTGATGGCATTCAGTGGAAATAATGGTGTGACGAAAATGGTTCGTAATAGTATAAAGAAATTATCTCGCGCTTTGTTGGTGGGCGTGTGCTTGTGTGGCATGATGATGGGAACTCCCACGGCTTTTGCTGACAATGGCAGTGACGCAACTGTTGTAAGCGGAAAGAAATCTTCTAAAGATTTTACTGCCATAAAAAAAGCCAATTTTGCAGCGTGTACTGCTGCTAGATTAGATAAAACTGCTTCACAACCTGCGGCTGATAGTAAAGTTGCAATGTGCCACGCATATAAAGGTCATGCTGATGTTTTTGCAACTTTCTTTGATAGTGCAAGCAGGCGCATGGTATTAGGAACCTTGGGAGATGCGTTTGAAAGTGAAGATCATAATGGCACTCGTTACGATACGAATCGGCTTATTTTTGAAGTCGGTTCTAAAAATATCATGCAGTTTTCCAAAGATGAGAACGATCCGATAATAAAAGAAATCTACGCAACAACTCGCGAAGGTGTAGTCTGGTTCTTTGATCAATCTGGAGCTGGAAATACTGGTGCATTATGGCCTGGTTTAGATACTAGACCGTTATATAAGGGAGCTGGTTCTACAACAAAAGTTAATCCAACAGTTAAATTGTCGCTAACTGGTATCGAAGCACCCCACAACGGCGAAGTTTTTATGTACACTCGCAGCGGTGACGATTATGAGAAAATGCTTGGTTCTGTTGACGGATGGCCGAAAGATGTTGACATCACTGAGACTGGTGGCAAGCATTCGCACATGTATTGGTCTTTTAACCGTCCTGGTGTGTACAAGTTAAAAATGAAGGCTACTACTACCGTTGGTGACGAGGAGCAAAGTTCTGAGCAAGTCTATACATTCCACGTCACTAATCATGATGTAACAGCTGGGGATTTTGCTGATTATGATGGCGTATCTTTTGACGGTGATGACGGTGATGAAGATGGTGAAGATGACGAAGAAGATTCAGATGATAATGATGATTCTCAAGGTGAGGATCACAGCATTAATGTGCAACAAAGTAACGGATCTTTCTTCATTAACGGTAACAACAACACTGTGTATGTGACTCCATGGTCTGGAGCAAAAATGCAACAACAAGGACTTTTTGGGAGTAATAACGGTGGTCTTATTCATGGGGAACATAACGCGAAAAGCGGAAAGCAAGATTCTCAAAGTCAGCAATCTGCTGCGACAAAGTTCAAAGACATCAAGGGTGACAAACTCGTTATAGACCACGGTCATGTTGATATTGCTGTATATACTGGCGATTCAAATAAAGTTGATATGGCTGTGCAAGAAGATGTGACAGGAAGTCACGTATTTAGAGACACAGATACAGTTGTGTTCGCAGTTGGTGATGCTGGCAAAACTAACGGCGTGTATCGTATACCTCAAACTCAAATTGATGGTGTGCCATGGATGGGTTGGAATAATCAGTCTATGAATCCGCATAAGCCAACTCAATTGAGCCTAACAGGAGTTGAAGGTCCTGGAAACGTACGCGTTTGGATGTTCGGCGGCTTGGGCGGTGGAGATCAAGAGATTTTCTCCACTCAAGGAGCAACAGATTATACGATACCTGCGAATACGCATGCTCATGCGAATTGGGATTTCGACGAACCGGGATATTACACATTGCAATTCCAAGCTTCTGACGGAAATTCTACAGTAACTCGCAATATTCATGTTGCTGTTGGTGTTGATCCACAAGAAACGCCAATGGGGTATGCTGACGGCGGGCCAAGCAAGGGGAAAAAAGATACACAAGGCAAAAAAGTTGGTCCTCCTGCACCTTATAGTCCAGCAGAACCTAATAAGTTGCTTCGTCCTAGCGGCAATAATGGTAGTGGCGGAAATCCTTTTGTTGGTGGTCGTGGTTTAGGATTGAACAATTCACACTCTGGAAAACAATTGCCAAGAAAAGCTAAAAAGCATAAAGGTCTTGTTTCAAAAATTAGTAACAAGAGGCTCGCTAAAAGTTTGTACCGACAGAAATTGAACGATAATGACGATGTTGCGAAGTCTGAAGCAAAAGGTGTAACAGGATTATTTAAGCGAAATCCTTTACTTGCTTATTCGCTTCTTGCTGGTGGAATTATTGCTGTGCTTGGCGTTTTGGGTGCAGGGATTTGGTATCTCTACAATCGCGGACTTATTAACTTCAACTGGCTGTTGCGCTATTAGTAGTAGGAGTGTGTGAGGGTGATTCATAGGCCCAGAAGAGTAAAGCAAACTTTGTTTTCTTCGATTGGTGCAATTGCAGTCGTCGCGCTTATTTTGCCGCTTTCTGCTTGTGGTAGTGTTAACGGGAATCGTGCAGGACATCGCGATGGTCGCATTAATGTAGTTACAACTACAGGCGTTTTGCGTGATATGGTGGCGAATGTAGCAGGGAATGCTGCAAATGTGAGTTCAATCGTACCTGATAATGCAGATCCGCACTCTTACGAGCCACGATTGCGTTCAATTCGAGACGTTGTGTATGCGGATGTGGCTTTTAGTAATTACATGATGCTTGAGGAGCATGGTGTTATTACTGCTTTAGACGCAAATTTGCGAAAAGGCGTGCCAAATGTGCAACTTGCTGAAGAAAGCGTGAAACATGCGGCGGATATTATTCCAATGGTCGAAGATGTGTCGTTGGACACTATTTGGCTTGGTCTTGCTACAGAACGCCAAACTTCGCAGACGGTTGAGGAAGCTAAAGATGCTAAAGAGCAACAAAAATCTCAAGAGAAACCTGATAAGTCGCAGTCTTCTCAGGTTTCTCAATCTTCGCAATCAAACGCGCCTTCCACTGTAACGAAAGAAGGACGCGCTACTGTAATAAAGCCAAAAGCATACAACATGAAGCGTTCGGACAGGATCCGCTTAACTGCAACTAAAGTAACTGGTCCTGGTTCGCTTTTCGCTTACCTTACTGGCACTTTTGGAAGTGTAGAAACTTACGTTAATTCAGCAAACGGAATTAACGATGAAGATCATGTAGATTTGCCTGCGGACGCGCACACGCATTTAAGTTGGGCTTTTAGTAAGCCAGGAGAATACACTCTCGACTTTCATGCAGATATGCTCAATGCTCAAAACGAAAGAGTTGCAAGTTTAGGAAACGCAACTATGCGTTTTGCTGTCGGCATTAACGCGCAGAAATTAGCGAAAAAGCGTGGAGCTAGCGTAGTTTTGAATCAAGGCCATGCAGATTTGGCTTACGATTTAGCTAAACGCGGATTTTTGTACAGAGTTGACACTTTGCAAGAAAAGCGGTCGGTTGCGCCAAAGCGCGTGTATTATGAGCCGCGAGATGTAGTAGTAGAAGTGCCGACTAATGCTTTAAAAGAAATTCCAGCTGAACAAGGCTATAGATTCCTTGGATTTGCGCGGCAGAAAATCTATCAACTTCCACAAGCTGTTCTTGGAAAACATGTTCACGGAGATATTGATCCGCATTTATGGCAGTCAGTGAAAAACGGAATTGCTTATGTGCGCACAATAGCTGACCGCTTGTGCGAAGTCGACCCTAAAAATGCTCGCAAATATCGCGCAAATGCGGACCGATACATTAACAAGCTGTTAGATGTAGACACGTATATGAGGCAGAAAGTGGCGTCAATTCCAAAAGAGCGTCGCAACTTGGTTACAACGCATGACGCTTTTGCATACTTAGGTAAAGCTTATGGCGTAAATATCGCAGGATTTGTAACAATCAACCCTTCAAGTGAGCCGAGCGTGCAAGATAGGCGCAGACTTTCGCAAATTTTGCGCGACTTGGAAATCCCTGCAGTGTTTTTAGAGCCGAATTTAATTTCTCGCTCGTCTGTGCTTAAAGAGCTTGCGTCTGAAGCGCATGTGAAAGTTTGCCCAATTTATGGTGACGCTTTCGACGTGAATGTGCGAACTTACGCGGATATGATGCGAGCTAATGCGAATTCTTTAGCGAAATGTTTGAAGTGAAAGTGTTAAAGGTAGTAAATATGGAAGAAAATGCAGTAATTTGCGCACACAATTTGAATATTTCGTACGGGAATCGCGCTGTAGTAAAAGACGTTTCTTTTACCATTAATAGTGGCGAATTCGTGGGATTACTTGGCGCAAACGGTGCTGGTAAAACGACGCTATTTCGTGCAATTATGGGTTTGATTCCACATACTGGAAAACTCGAAGTGCGTGCTCCTCATATGGAAGGTGCAAAACTTAATTCTCGCGTATCTTACGTTGGGTATGTGCCTCAACGTCACGATATTGCGTGGGATTTCCCACTTTCTGTTTTAGATGTAGTGATGATGGGTAGGATTCGTCATATTGGTTACGTTCGTCGCGCTAAAAAAGAAGATTACGAGATCGCATTAAACTCGCTTGAACGCACAGGAATGGCTGATTTCCAAGATCGCACGATTGGTGAACTTTCTGGAGGTCAGCGGCAACGCGTTCTTGTTGCGCGAGCATTGGCTGGAGAGCCGCGTTTACTTTTGCTAGACGAACCGTTTACTGGACTTGATATGCCTACTCAGGAGCTGCTTACCGATTTGTTCTTAAAATTGTCTGCTTCTGGTGAAGCAATTCTCATGAGCTCGCACGATATTATTGGTTCAATTAACTCATGCTCGAGAATAATGCTATTTGATGGCACTATTGTGGGTGACGATGAGCCGCAACATTTGCAAACAAAACAGTGGGTACGAACCTTCCACGTAGCTCCGCAAAATCCGCTTATTAAAGCAGTTGAGCGCGTAATTGGTAAGGAAAGTGTGGTGAAAGAGTAATGTTATCTCCAATAGAATTTATACAAGATTTAACAAATCCAGACCTTTGGTTTTTGCTAAAAGCGCTTATTGTAGCGTGCCTTTCTAGCGTAATTTGCGGTGTAGTTGGATGCTACGTAGTACTTAGAGGAATGGCGTTTATTGGAGATGCTGTAGCTCACTCAGTATTCCCAGGACTTGCTATAGCCTTCGTATTGCAAGGAAATCTGCTATTTGGAGGAGCGCTCGCAGGAGTTGCAACCGCGCTAATCGTATCTATTTTTAGCCAAAATCGCAGGCTTCGCGAAGACTCATTTATTGGCGTATTTTTCGTATCTGCTTTTGCTCTTGGAATTGTGATTATTTCTAAAGCATCTGGCTACGCCGGCTCTTTGGAATCCTTCTTGTTTGGCTCGATTACAGGTATTCCTGATTCAGATATTGCTGTTGTTGCTTTTACTGGTTTGATTATTTTGGCTATATTATGCATGTTCCACAAAGAGCTTGTGTGCGTATCGATGGATCGAGAAACTTCGCGCGCAATGGGATTGCCAGTTGCATGGTTAGATGGAATGTTGTACGTGTTAGTGGCTATCGCTGTAGTTGTTTCCGTGCAAATTATTGGAAACGTGCTTGTGCTTGCTCTGCTTGTGACTCCTGCTGCAACTGCGCGACTGCTTACGGATAGGCTGCCAAGAATGATGATTTTAGCTCCTGTTATTGGGTGCGTTTCTTCGATTGTTGGAATGTATATTTCGTGGAGCTTTGATACAGCAACAGGCGGAACAATTGTGCTCGTAGCAACCGCTTTATTCGTGCTCGCTTGGGCGTGCTCTCCTAAACATGGGTTGATTGCAAAAGTGGGTCGTAGCGTAGGTTTATAGCGTGCGGCACAATAGACGTATGGTATCAAAAGGAAAACCTTCGCCAAGAAGTGCAGTAAAACCACTCAGTGATGAGCAAGTAAAGCTTTTAGCAAGTAAACACAATTTAGTTGATCCAACGTATTACTATCCAACAGGAAAACGTAAGCCAAACCAGGCAGAAATTGACGCGCAAAATCCTAAAGCCGCAGAAAGGTTGCTCGAAGGAACGTCGCGCGTATTGCGTTCGCGTTGCAAAGTAAAGGCGTGGGGATTAGAAAACGTGCCAGAAGAAGGCGTGTTTATTACCGCTTGCACACACGTGACGATGTTTGATGTTTTCATACCTATGACTGCACTATTCCACCAAGGTCGTCGTCCGCGCTACATGGCAAAAGCGGAACTCGCTCACTGGCCAATCTTAGGCAAATGGTTCCAGCTTGTAGGCATGCAGCCGGTTCCTCGCAGAAGCGGAAAAGCGCGAGAAATAGAAGAAGAATCTATTAAAATCCTCACCAATGGCAGACCTTTAAGTGTATGGCCTGAAGGAACAGTTACGCGCGATCCTAAAAAATGGCCTATGAGCATGAAGCCCGGAATTGGTATAATTGCTCTCGAAGCATCGCGCAGACTCGGACATCAGATTCCGCTATTTTGCGCGGTTACATGGGGCGCGGCAAGCATTAACCACTGGTGGCCATGGCCAAAGAAAAATGTTGTAATGTGCTACGATACTCAACTTGATTATGCTGACTTGCTAAAGGGGAGTGAAAATTGGGGAGAGCTACCTCCTCTTGAATCTGCTGAAGAGTTGGCTCGTCGCGTGCGTGTGCGTATGACGCAGATTATGGAAGAAATTCGTGGAGAAAAATCTCCTGCAGGATACTTTGATTACAGGCAGATGAAACGCGTTACGGAAGAATAAAAAATATACAGAAGAATAAAATAAAGTATCTTTTAAAAATCCCGTAAAGCGGCATGTGTAGAATTATGTAATAGTGTGATTACAAATAAATAGCTATACAGTAGCTTATAAAACTCACAACCGAAAGGCAGGACGTAAAACATGAACATTACGGTGTTGGGTGCTGGTGCTTGGGGAACTGCGTTTGGACAAGTACTTGCGGATGCAGGAAATCAAGTGACAATGTGGGCAATAGAGCCAGAAATTGTTGAAGGAATTCGCGATCATCATCATAATGGCGTGCGTCTGCCTAGCGTAGAAAAACTTCCAGAAAACATGACTGCAACTGGGGACCGAGCAGAGGCTGTTGCAAATGCGGATATTGTAGTCGTGGCGATTGCGGCACAGTTTGCTCGCGTTGCGTTGGAAGGTTTTGTGGGTTTGATTCCACAAAATGCGATCGTTGTTTCGCTGATGAAAGGCATTGAGCGCACAACCGGCAAACGTATGGATGAAGTTGTGTGCGAAGCTTTGAACTTACCGCGTAACCGTTTTGCTGCACTTTCCGGACCAAACTTGAGCAAGGAAGTTGCATCTCGCCACCCGGCTGCAGCAGTAGTTGCTTGCGCAGAAAAATCTCAGGCAGAAGTAGTTGCAAAAGCATGCTCAAACAGCTACTTTAAAGCATTTGTGTCAACAGACGTAATCGGTGTAGAAATGTGCGGATCGCTTAAAAACGTGGTTGCGCTCGCAGTTGGCATGGCTCGAGGCGCGGGATACGGTGAAAACACGGCGGCTATGATTGAAACGCGCGGTTTGGCAGAATTGACGGCATTGGGCGTTGCAGAAGGCGCAGATTCGCGCACTTTTGCAGGTCTTGCTGGCTTTGGTGATTTAGTTGCAACTTGTGGATCTCCTCTAAGCCGAAATTACACTTTTGGGTCAAATCTTGGTAAAGGCATGAGCGTTGAAGAAGCAACAGCTGTGAGCAATGGTGTTGCAGAAGGCGTGCCAACTACAAGCGCAGTAGTTGCAATGGGCAAGCGTTTGGGCGTTGCGACTCCGCTCGCAAGTGCAATGGCTCGCGTGCTTGAAGAAGGAATCTCCTGCCAAGAAATGCTCGCAATGCTTTTCGACGACGACGTTTGCGAAGAGTAAGTAGCGTTTGCGAAAATAATCAAAACTAGTCCAAAATAATTAGAATAATTCAAAATATATAAAGGAAAAAAATGACGAAAAAGCGTGTAGTGTTCTTGTATGGCGGTAAGGCAGACGAACATTCGATTTCTTGCATATCCGCTGCTGGAGTGCTCAGTGCTGTAGACGAAAATCGTTTTGACATTGTGCGGATCGCAATCACAAAACAAGGCGAATGGATTGTTGGTGGTGAAGATCCTCGTAACTTCCACATGGAAGAGGGTGAGTTGCCAGTAATCACAAAAACCGCTGGAACGCGCGATGTTGTGCTTGACCCTGCCAAAGGCGCAGACGGATTTTTAGCCCGCGAAAATGACGGTACACTTACAAGTTTGGGTCATATTGACGCAGTTTTCCCAGTTCTTCACGGTCCAAACGGTGAAGATGGCACTTTGCAAGGCTTGCTAGAAATGATGCAAGTTCCATACGTTGGTTGTGGAGTGTTGGCTTCGGCTGCGTGCATGGATAAATACTATGCAAAGCAACTGTTTAAAGCTGCCGGAATTGATGTTGCTCCTGGAATTGCACTTGATGCGCGCAAGTTTGCAAGCGACGCGGAAAATCGCTTTGATGCATACGCAGAAGAAATTCTTGCTCAAGTTGAAGCAGCAAAACTCGAGTATCCGCTTTTTGTAAAGCCAAGCCGCGCAGGATCTAGCTTTGGAGTTACAAAAGTTGAATCGCGCGATGCTAAAGCCTTAGCAGAAGCTATTTTTGAGGCTTCAGAGCACGATTGGCGAGTGTTAGTAGAGCAGGGAATTGACGCTCGAGAAATTGAGTGCGCGGTTCTTGCAGCTCGCGACGGCGAAGAACCGAAAGCAAGCTGGCCTGGAGAAGTTGTGCTAGACAAGCGCGAGGCTGGTGAAGACCAGTTCTACGATTTTGACAGCAAATACATGGATTCCGCAGCTTCGCACGTTGAAGTTCCAGCAAACTTGCCAGCGGAAACTTTAGAGCGCGTTCGCAAAACGGCGCTTGCAGCGTTCAAAGCGGCAGATGGGCGGGGACTAAGTCGCGTAGATTCTTTTGTAACTAAAGATGATCGCGTAATTCTTAACGAAATCAACACGATGCCTGGATTTACGCCAATCTCCATGTATCCAAAAGCTTGGGAAGCAACTGGAATAAGCTACAGCGATTTAATCACAAAGCTTATTGAAGGCGTTTTGAAATAATTTAATCAACTGTAAAGCAGAAACAAAAGCAGAAACAAAAAGCAGCAATTAAATCAGCAGCAAAAGCAGCAATAAAAAGGAATAAGTATGCAAGATTTGCAAAATTCATGGCGCGACGACACTTATTTGTTAGCGCGCAAACGTCAAGGAACTATTGGCATGTCTTTATGCGTATTCCTCGTAGTTTGGATTGCTGTTGCCTATGTTCTTGGAGTCCTTTCTTCACAGTTTGTGCCTAAGAGCATGCTAAGCGACTCTCTTAACACATTACTTGTGTCGGATATTTCGCAGTATTTAGTCGCTTTGCCAATCGCAATGCTTATTATGCGCACTGTTCCTGCGGCAAAAACCCGACAATTCTCTATGAAATTTAGCCAATTTGGCGGATTCTTTGCTGTGTGCATACCGATTATGTACATTGGTAATATAGTTGGCGTTTTCCTAGCAACAGTTCTTAGCGGTGGCAAAGCAGAAAATCGCGTATCAGACACTATTGCAGCGGGAAATATGTGGGAAACCTTCATATTCGTGGTAATTCTTGCGCCAATTGTGGAAGAATGGCTTTTTAGAAAACAGCTGCTTTCTCGTTTGCGCGCGTACGGAGAAAAGCGAGCTATTGTATTTTCTGCACTTGCTTTCGCGCTTTTCCATATGAACATTTTCCAATTCTTCTACGCATTTGGACTTGGACTTGTTTTTGGCTACATTTATATTCGTACGTCCAAGTTGAGCTACAGCATATTCCTTCATATGATTGTGAATTTCCAAGGAAGCATAATTGCCCTGTGGCTGGAAAAGCAGCTGGTTGATGCAAGCGGAAATATGGTTGACGTAGAAAAGATGTCGCGTCAGGAATTAGCTAGCCTACCAACCGGTTTTATTCTAGCTGGAATTTATGGGATGTTTATGATTGCCATGCTTATAGTAGGCGTGGTTTTGCTGGTTCGTCGCCGCAAGTATCTCGTATTCTTCGATGCTCCGCAAGAACTTCCAAATAAAGTTGGAAACAAAGCATTGTACGGAACTGTTGGAGTAATAGCGTTTTTGATTATTTCAATACTTCTTAATTTGCTAATGTTATTTGCGTAAAAGCGAATAAAAAATAATCGCATAAAAATAAAATATAAAATAAATCAACGAAGGAGGCGAAAGTTATGCAAAGCAATCAATCGACTAAAACTATTCGCGTAGGTCTACTTGGGGCTGGAACTGTTGGGTCTCAAACAGCGCGACTAATAGTTGAACAGTTCAATGAGCTTAAGAAGCGAACTGGTGCTGAGATTGAGCTCGCAGCAGTTGCGTGCTTACGCCCAGCGGAAGTTAATGTGCCTTGGATTAAGCGCGATTTGCTAACTACAGACACCGCCTCTTTATGTACTCGCGAAGACATTGATATTATAGTCGAGCTTATTGGCGGACTTGAGCCGGCACATACCTTTGTAAAAAGCGCGCTGAGCCACGGAAAATCCGTTGTAACAGCTAACAAAGCACTTCTTGCAAAGTTCGGTCCGGAATTATACGAGTGTGCAGAAAGTCACGGAGTTGACTTGTACTTTGAAGCGTCTGTTGCAGGAGCGATTCCTATTCTTCGTCCGCTTCGAGAGTCTCTTATTGGTGACGAAATTACGCAAATTTTTGGCATAGCAAACGGCACTACAAACTATATTCTTGACGAAATGACAGTGCGAGGACTTGATTTTGATTCGGCTTTGCGCGCAGCTCAAGAAAAAGGCTACGCGGAAGCGGATCCAACCGGAGATGTTGAAGGATTCGACGCTGCAAATAAGGCTGCTATTCTTGCAACTCTTGCATTCCAAATGCCGGTAAGTATTGACGATGTTTCCGTTGAGGGAATTAGCGCGATTACGGCTGAAGATATTGCGGCAGCGAGCGCGGAAAAGCGCGTGATTAAGCTTCTTGCGGCAGTTGAGAGGCACTGCGACGACGATGGCGACGGCGAGCCAAACTCGTATGGAGGAGTAAGCGTTAGTGTGTATCCTGCGCTTGTTGGTGCGGAACATCCTTTGGCATCGGTTCACGGCAGTTTTAACGCTGTATTTGTTAAGGCTCAAGCTGCAGACGACTTAATGTTCTACGGACGCGGTGCCGGCGGCGCTCCAACAGCAAGCGCTGTTGTTGGAGATGTTGTTAGTGCGGCTCGAAATCTTGTGCGCGGATGCTCCGGTTTTGGCGTGCCAATGTACAACAAGTATGTGCCAGCTTCTAGTGAGCAGACTAGGGCAGATTTTGTGATTCGTTGCAATATGGAAGATACTTCTTTGGCTTTGCGCGGCGAAGTTATGGATGTTTTTGCAGGTCATGGTGTTGCGGCTGAGCGTTTGGCTTCGGCGTGCCAAGCTAAGTATGCGCAAACTGAAGCTGATTCGGATTGCCCACAGTGCGGTCTTGGTGGACCTGGCAGTGTGCGCGTGCTTGTGCGCGAATGTTCGGAAGCTGCAGTTCAAGCTATTTGTGAGGATTTGCAGAAGTTGGATGTTGTGTGTGGAAAGCCGCTAGTTTTGCGCGTTATAAAGTAGAGAAGCTGCAGGTGATCGTATGAAGCCAGTGTGTAACAGTGTTTCCGTGCGCGTGCCAGCGACTAGCGCAAATCTTGGTTCTGGTTTTGATACAGCCGGTATTGCGCTTGATTATGCGGATTCTTTAGTTTTTACTCTGGATGATAATCATTCTAAAAATTCGCTTGATTCGCTCGATTATGCTGGAAACGTGCGCGTAATTATTCACGGCGAAGGCGAGGATACGCTTCCAAAAGATGAAACGCATCTAGTTGTAGCGACTTTTCGCAAAGCTTGTAAAATATTTGGTCTGCCAAACTTGCGATTTACGTTAGAAGCGCATAATCGGATTCCGCAAGCGCGCGGTATGGGCTCTTCTGCAGAAGCGATTGTTGCTGCAGTTGCTGCTGCTTGGGCTTTTGCGCACGAAGGTGATCTTAACCGCGAAGCAATTTTCGAAATCGCGGCCGCAATTGAAGGTCATCCAGACAATGTTGCTCCTGCAGTTTTTGGCGGTTTGACGATGAGCTGGAAGCTTGATGCTGGGGAAGGCAAAGGCTCTGTGCGCGTGGCTGGAGATTGCGAAGCTCCGCTTTCTACCGGTTTTCATACTGTACGATACAAAGTTTCGCAAGATATTTCCGTGTCTGTATTCGTTCCTGATTTCGAGCTTTCTACAGAGCTTGCTAGGCGCGCGCTTCCAGCAAAAGTGCCGTATGGTGACGCAATATTTAACGTGTCGCGAGTTGCAATGCTACCGGTTGCTTTTGGTGAGTTAAATAGCGATTCTGAAAATGAATTAGGCACAGTAAAATCTGATATTTCGAGAAATGCGTTACTTTTTGCAGCAACTCAAGATGCTCTTCATCAACCGTATCGTGCAAATCTTATGAAAGATTCATGGAAGCTAGTGGAAACGTTGCGCGAGCATGGTTTTGCTGCAGCGATTTCGGGAGCAGGATCGTGCGTTGCTGTATTTTATGCAGGAGACGCTGAGTGCAACAAGAGTGCAGCTCAAAAAATCGACTCAATTGCTGAGCCGTGGCTTTCGCGGGCTGGCTGGCGTGTTTTGCATGTGCAGGTTGATTCTATTGGCGTTGCAATAACTCGCGAATAACCTATGTGAAGTTGTAATGAAGCAACAAGTCAATAAATTGTGGTACAATTAGTTAATGGTTATTAGATTTGATCCCAAATCTGCATACAAACATTTTGATGAAGATCATCTAAATGAGGAAGAGATGCGAAAAGCTATGGCTGAACCTATATGGTTTGCTTTAGTTAATCCTAATGATGTGTCAAATCCGCCTAGTTCAAACGGAACATTCGTTGCGCTAGTCATATGTTTAAGGCATCCAGGTGCGTGGAAGGATGATTTAATTGAAGTGCTTGCAAGACCTCAAGGTAAAGATTTTTTGGTGTTTCACGTAGAGCATCTGACTGATAAATGGTTTAAATATTGGAAAAGATGGGGCAAATGAGGTGAGTGAAATGGATATGTATGAGAATTTAGCTGATGAAAATGTGTCTGTTCCAAATAATCCTCCTGTAATGCAATTTTCTGGCGAAGAAGCTGCAAAAATTATGCAAACTTTGCTTTCTGAAGATTCTGATGCAACTGAAATATTTGCATCCTTATCTGGACCAGGAAGACCAAATTCAAAAGAAAGGCGCGAAAGCAGTGTTCAAGAGCGTTTTCGTGTACCTAAATCTTGGAGTGAATATATTTCTCGCGCTGCTAAAAGAGATGGCATGCCAAATAAAAGCAAGTATTTACAGTCTTTGATTTTGAGAGATGCTCAGATGCATAATGAACAATGCCAGCTACAGGCAGTATTGCAGTAACCAGAAAATAGACTGTGTGAAGGATAAA
Organism: Gardnerella sp. DNF00747; assembly: GCF_049262675.1. NCBI lineage: Bacteria > Bacillati > Actinomycetota > Actinomycetes > Bifidobacteriales > Bifidobacteriaceae > Gardnerella > Gardnerella sp. DNF00747. Next base: position 208,286 of record NZ_CP058394.1, read on the forward strand.
AAGGAAGAGTAAGGTATGACAGTTTCGTTGATTTTGGCCTCACAGTCTCCAGCGCGTAGGGCTGTTTTGGCGGCCGCTGGCGTGATTCCGGTAATTCACGTAAGCGAAGTGGATGAGCCGGCGGCTTTGCGTGATGCCGCTAGTGAGCGAGGTACGAGCGTTGAGCAGTTGAACGTTGAGCAGCGAGTTTCTATTTTGGCTCGTGCAAAAGCTCAAGCTGTGTACCATGCGTGGAAGTGTGTGGCGGATGCGGCTGCTTCGGCTAGTGGCGATTTAGTTGTGGGGTATCCGCTGGAAGCTGAACCTGCGGGATCTGAATCTTCTGAATCTGCTGGTAATGCTTTAGCAAGCGATTCGCAATCAGACGTAACGCATAACGTAGATACGGCGCAAACTCGCGATTTTTCAGGCGTTACTGTTCCTACAAAAACTTTCGATATTCACGATTTTGCATATACGAGTAAATCTTCTCATGATTGTAGCGGTGTGCTGATTGTTGGCTGCGATTCCATGTTCTTACTCGATGGTGAGTGCTACGGAAAGCCGCATACTCCTGAAGTGGCATTTGAGAGAATCAAGCAGATGAGTGGAAAAACAGGACAATTGTGGACTGGTCACTGCTTAATCGACGCAAAAACCGGCAAAACTATTTGCAAAACAAGTCATGCAAGCGTAACTTTTGCGCAAATGAATGACGCGGAAATTCGCGCGTATGTAGCAACTGGTGAGCCTCTGGAAGTGGCAGGATCCTTTACGCTAGAAGGTTTTGGCGGAGCTTTTATTGAAAGCATTAATGGAGATCCTCACGGTGTTCTTGGAATCAGCTTGCCGCTGCTGAGACAAATGGTTTCGGAGCTTGGATACGCTTGGCCGGATTTGTGGAATAAGGAAAGCTTGGAAGAAACTGGCGAAAAGAATGATCCGACTTCCACGGAAGTGCCTAAAGAAAATGTGCATCAGCCGGGAGATGGCTGGGTGCATTGCGATTGTGGCCGCAGACATTGGGGTCATAACGGAGCTGCTGGAGTGCTGCTTGCTAGGCGAGATGCTGAAACTGGTCGCGTGACGCACGTTGTGATGCAACATCGTGCTCTTTGGAGCGCTGAAGGTGGCACTTGGGGCATCCCTGGGGGCGCAATTTCCGACGGAGAAAGCGCGATTGAGGGCGCGTTGCGTGAGTCTTTCGAGGAAGCAAATATCACTTCGGGAGATATTGAAGTTGTTGGAGCTTACCGCGAAGATCATGGAAATTGGTGTTATACAACGGTTTTTGCGTTTGAAAAGCCGGGGCATAGTGTGGATCCTTGCGCGCACGACGACGAGAGTATGGAAATTAAGTGGGTGCCGATTGACGACGTGCCTAAGCTGAAGCTGCTTACGGCAATGCGCACTGATTGGCCGTCGTTCCGCGCTCGTCTCGATTCTCTTGCCTCGATTCGCTAGTTGCGCAAAGGTAAGTGCGCAAAGATAGCTTCAATTTGGAAGTAGACTTCCAACTTGCGAAATTTTATTTAGAGTATTGTTTTGGGACTTAACTTTTTTATTTTATCTACGTGTTTGCGTTGCTTTTAATCTATGAAATCTTATAAAATACTACTTATGCGCTGGTGCATGCTAGTTTTCTGCTAGTTGTTAGATGTTTTGTGGCTTGTGCTTGATTTTGTAATTTTGCTTGTGATTCATGGGTTTTGTGTTAAGCGCATAGAAATAAAGTAAACAAATCAAATAAAGCAACTAATTGCGTAAATTTGCGTAAATATTAGGGGGCAATTATGTCTAATGCATCAAATATTAAAAAAGATATTATTACAGCAAAAGGCTTTACAATTCAGGTTTATACGGAAGATTTTAGGAATGATTACGTTAGTTTAACCGATATTGCGAGATATAAAAACAAAGAAGAGCCTAAAGATGTTGTTAAAAACTGGCTGAGAGTGAAGAATACTATTGAGTTCTTGGGATTGTGGGAGAGTATTAACAATCCTAATTTTAAAGGGGTCGAATTCGACTCCTTTAAGAATGAGGCTGGTTCTAATGCTTTTACTTTATCTTCTAAAAGATGGGTAGAATCAACAAATGCTATTGGCATAGTTTCCAAATCTGGTAAGAATGGCGGAACTTACGCTCATAAAGATATAGCATTTAAGTTTGCGGCTTGGATCTCAGCAGAATTTGAACTATATATTATCAAAGATTATCAAAGACTTAAATCTGATGAGGGTTCCAGGCTTTCGTTGAATTGGAATTTGAACCGTGAGATTTCGAAGATTAATTACAAGATTCATACGGATGCTATTAAAGAATATTTGTTGAAGGATTTGACTTCTGAGCAGTTGATGTATAAGTATGCAAATGAAGCAGATTTGTTAAATGTTGCATTGTTTAATAAGACTGCTAAGCAATGGAGAGACGCAAATCCTAAGTCAAAAGGAAACATTCGAGACGAGGCGAGTATTAATGAACTTCTGGTATTGGCGAATATGGAAAGCTATAATGCTGTTTTGATTTCTAAGGGTTTACCACAGGAAGATCGAATGGTGGAACTTAGAAATTTGGCGCGAGCGCAGATTTTATCCCTTGAGAATTTGAATAATTCTGGAATAAAGAGTTTGGATTCCGTGTTAAAAAGTTGAGTTTAATCACTTTTTAATTCTGCACTTAATGCTGATATTTACCTCGTCTTCTGGTACGTGTGCAGTACAGTTTCCGCGCGTGTCTTGATTCTCTTGCCTCGACTCGTTAGCTGTGCAAAGATAGCTGCGCAAAGGTAGCTTCAATTTGGAAGTAGACTTCCAAGTATGAGTTAGTTTTGCGGAATCTGAGAGCAGACTTCCAACTTTTGCCAATTTGCATTAGGCTTTTTGCATGCTTTTATTAGTTCGATTAGCCATATTTTGATAATCTCTGGCACAATGTGATAATATTTCGTATACGAAAGTATTGAGAGTTGGGAGATAATATTTATGAAGGTTTTAGTGCATCCTAGAGTTATTCGAAAACGACCTTGGTTCAGCGAAACTGAAGTAATAAATATGTGGAACTCATCTTGTAGAGAGCTTCCCAGGCAAGGTGAATATGAGCTCTTTCCGCTTTTATTGACAATGAGAATCTTCGAGCTTCCCAGGCAAGGTGAATATGAGCCTAGTCAGATGCTTTCACTTGCTTGGGATTCTCGCGGAGTTATTACGGAACTTATTGCATATAAGGGCGAAGATGGGGAATGGATTATTTTTCATGTAGTGCCTGCAACTAAAAGGTTTCTTGCTGAAATGGGATTTAGTCAAGAAGAAATTAGACAAATTTTTGGTAGAAGATAGGTAGGAGTGATTATGGCTAATTTTCGTGGTGAAGGTGGCGTTGATGTCACTGATGAAATGCTTGATAAATGGGAAAGTGATGCTGAAAAAGGCAAATATCACGGTAAAGCTGGTAATTTGCGTATTAAAAAGCCGCTCGGCAGACCGCCTCTTTACAAAGAAGCTATGTTGCCTATAACTTTTCGTATATCTGCTGAAGATGCTGATGCTCTAAAAGCTTCTGCGGATAAGCAGGGTGTGAAGATTGGGGATGTTGTGCGCGAAGCATGCAAACTGCTTCTTGCTCAAAAAGCAAGATGATTACAAAGTGTTGTGATTGCAAAGTTCTACGATTGCGCGCGGATTAATCACCCCAAAATAGCGGCGATTACTGCTATGCAAATTGGGCTAGTGACAGTAGAAAACAGTATGCCGTCGCGCGCAAAACTTAAGCCGACGTTGTAGCGCGCAGCATAATTGTAAACGTTTTGACCGGTTGGAAGTGCCGCCAGCACAACGCACGCATACAAAGTCGCCCCGCGAAAACCCATAACAAAATAAGCTAGCAAAAATGCAATTGCAGGCATAATAAGATTTTTTAGCACAGCAACAGTGGCAATAGCAGCGCGATTGGAATCTTTTCGTAAAGGTTTGCTTCCGTAAAGCGACATTCCAAAAGCCATTAAAATCATTGGAACTGCAGAATCGCCAATCATCTTAATTGGATCGTAAAGAAAATTAGGAACAGGGAAGTAGCCAACTTTTGCGGAAATTGCAGAAATAATAATTCCACCAAGCGAACCAATTAAAAGTGGCTGTTTTAAAGGCTGCTGAGCGATGCGTTTAAGCGAACATTTTCCAGTAGTTGTAATGTCGAGAACCGTCAAACCAACAGGAGTAAATACAGCCTGTTGCATAACTAAAATCGGAGCAACAAGCGCAGGATTTCCCAAAATATAAGTCGCAACCGGCAAGCCAATATTGTTGGAATTTAAATAAAGAGAATTGAGAGCACCTACAGTGCAGTCGGCTGCAGGAAGATGGAAGCAAAAGCGATTAAGCAGCACGAACGCAACTCCAACAATCATTGCAGAAAAGAATGCAACAAAAATCGAAGAGTGAAAAATCTCAAAAATAGGCTCTTTAGAAAGTATTGCAAACATTAAGCAAGGGCTGGAAACGAAAAAACTTACGCGATTTAGGACCATTTGAGCCTGTGAACCGCCAACGCGCATGCGAGCAGTAACATAGCCTGCAGCAATAACAATGCCAATTACGCAAAAGCCTTGCATTGCGCTGATTAAGCCCATTTCTTGCCTCCAAAATTCGTTAATTGCACGCAAATTGCATGCGTGCGAACCTATGCTGTAACTATAGGAGAGATACGCAACTTTTATGTGCGTTATGGATGAGTTTGAAATTATTGGAATTTTTAGTAACTGCTAATTGGCTTAAAACAGCGATGCAAATTTTAATATTCAACGAGTCATATATTTGACTCGGCAATATGGCATACTAGAGAGCGGTGGCACTGCAAGCCGCCAGGCAATCGATGGCGTCGATCCCCTCGTGAGCGTTTTCCGAGGCTGGCGTCCGCTGTCGCGCAGCTAGACTTTGTAAAGAGCTTTGGGGTGGCTCGCGCACGTGCGTGCTCAACTTAAAGCCAGGGATGCGAGGCGATGCAGCGTCTCGTGAGGAGCATAGTGCCCAGAATAATAAGAGAACGCTTCAATGAATCTGAAGCTGAAAATAGTAGAACTGTGTCTAAAACCGCTACTTCTGCGGAAATGTCCGGAATAATGCAATCTACAGATTTTGCGGAAAGTAATATAGCTGCCGGCGATACTTTGCAGCAAAGCTCTGGCGTTACGCGTCGCCGTCGCGGTCGACGAGTTACTCGTGGTGCCGGTGCGGCTGGAGAAGCAATGGAACTAAAAGTTGAGGATTCTAGTACGAAGGATTCTGAGCCGCATGTTGTTAAATCGCGCCCGATAACTTCGCTCCTATTCCAGGAGCCAGTTCTTCCTAAGGTAGTGAACAATCGTAGTGAAGAAAGCAGCAGTTCGCGTGATGACTTGCGTGACAACTCGCGTGATGTCTTGAATGATGATTTGCGTGATGATTTACGTGATATTTCTCGCGGAAGGCGCGGTGGACGCAACAGCCGCGATAGCCGTGATAGTCGCGATAGTCATGATAGCCGTGATAGTAGCGAACGCAAGTCACGTTCTGAAAGACGTGAGAATTCAAGCGAAATAAAGCGTGATAGTGGCAGAGGGAATAGTCGTGAAACATCGCGTGAAACAAGTCATTCTATGTATTCTCAAGATTCTGGGTACGCTAAGAATTTTCAGGATTCGCAAGATGATCGCGATGAAAAAACTCGCAAAAGCCAGCGTTCTCGCCGTTCTCGCAGATTGAATGCTGTTGAGCGACGTGCTGCAGCTGAAGTTGAGCAAATTGAAGAGGATCTTGCATACGACAATATTGTTTATGCTCCCATTGATACGCGCATCGATGAAACTCTTGATATTAGCGATATTTTATCTGCGGAAAATGCTTCAAATAGGCGTTCTAATCGTCGCAATATGTCGAATAACATCTCTAATGATGATGACGCTCGAAATGAAAATGGTGCAGTAGGCAGCAGAGATGGTAGCAATATCAGAGATAACAGAGATAGCCGCAATAGCAGTGACGAAGGCGATAACAGAGGTATAAACGACGATTATAATGCGAATAATGGCAACGATGACGATGAAATAATGATTACGCGTCGCCGTCGTCGCCGTCGTAGCTCTCGCGCTGATCGCAACGAAAGTCGCAACGAAAGCCGCGATTTTGACATCGATATTTCTAATGATATTGACGATGACGCGAATTCTCGCACAAAACGCGCAAGAATAGATGAAGTTTCTCAAGAAGATCGCGATTTAATTCCAGATCCAGAAGAACTTCGTGAGCAAGATGAGGAAGAAACTCTTTATACGCGTCGCCGTCGTCGCCGCCGTTCTAAATCCTCCGATGACGCAAATTCCGCGTCTTCTCAGGAAGAGTCATCCGACTACACTAATGCGAACGAGGATGACTTAACTTCTCGCCGCTCGCGCAAGCAGCAGTATATAGACGAAATTACGGATATTGAAGGCTCTACGCGACTTGAGGCAAAGCGCCAACGACGTAGAGATAATAGACGTGAGCGTAGCCGTCAGAACCTTCTTATGGAGCAAGATTTCCTTGCTCGTCGCGAAAATGTTGAACGATTAATGGTTGTTCGTGAGCGCGATCGCCACACGCAAATTTCCGTTATTGAAGACAATATTCTTGTAGAACATTATGTTTCTGATATTCAAGAAGTTGCTACTGTTGGAAATATTTATCTTGGGCGCATTCAAAACGTGCTTCCAAGCATGGAAGCGGCATTCGTAGATATTGGTCAAGCCAGGAATGGCGTGCTTTATGCAGGCGAAGTTAATTGGGATATGGCTCGTCTTGAAGGTCAGCCTCGTAGGATTGAGCTTGCGTTTAAGTCTGGTGATCCTGTGCTTGTGCAGGTTACTAAGGATCCAATTGGGCATAAGGGTGCTCGATTGACTTCGCAAGTAACTCTTGCAGGGCGTTTCTTAGTGCTTGTGCCATCTGGCGGCATGACCGGTGTGAGTCGCAAGCTTTCGGATCGAGAGCGCTCGCGTTTGCGTGCTATTGTGTCGAAGATTGCACCAAAAGATATGGGCGTTATTATTCGTACTGCTGCTGACGGCGCAAGCGAGGAGTCGATTGAAAAAGATTTAGATTCGCTTGTTAAGCAGTGGGAGCGCATTGAAGCTAAGCGCGAAGAATACTTGCATGGAAAGCGCCCTAAGCTGTTACAGGGTGAGCCTGATGTGGCAATTCGTGTCGTGCGCGATATTTTCAACGATGACTTCCAAAAGCTTATTGTTGAAGGCGAGGGAGTGCGTCAGCGAATTGATGAATATCTTGAGATGATGGCTCCAGATTTGCGCAGCAAGGTTGAATATTGGGATCCTGCTGAGCATGAAAGCAAGGACGTTTTCGATAAGTGGCAGATTGATAGTCAACTTCGTAAGGGTATGGAGCGTCAGGTTTATTTGCCGGCTGGTGGCTCTATCGTGATTGACCGTACGGAAGCAATGACTACGATCGATGTGAATACTGGACGATTTATTGGGCGTGGTAAGTCTTTGGAAGAAACGGTTACTCGTTGTAATTTGGAGGCTTCTGAAGAGATTGCGCGCCAGCTTCGTTTGCGCGATATTGGTGGCATGGTCATGATCGATTATGTCGATATGGTTATGCCAGCGAACCGCGATTTAGTTTTGCGTAGGCTTTTGGAATGCTTGGCTAGGGATCGCACGAAGCATCAAGTTGCTGAAGTTACGTCTCTTGGTCTTGTGCAAATGACGCGTAAACGCGTTGGTCAAGGCTTAGTTGAAGCGTTCTCTGAAGAGTGTCCAACGTGCAAGGGACGTGGGTTTATTTTGCACGATGAGCCTACTGTTTCTTCGGAATATGCAGATCCTTACGCGCTTAAGGGCGGAGATCCTTTTGTTAAAACAAACAAGTATGGTCACGGAAGCGCAACGGAACAGCCTGCGCCTGTTAAGCAGCAGGGTTCTAGTGCGGAAGTGAGAGCTAAGTTAGCGCGTATAGCTGCCGCGTCTGTAATTACTGACGCAGCTCATAAATCTGAAGAAGAAACGCAGTATAGCAATTTTTTGAATTCTGATGAAGAGTCTGTATCTTCTAAGGCGGATGAAACTAGCGAAGTTGCGGATGCTGGCGAAACCGCGGAAACTAGTGAAGTGGATAAAACTTCTGAAGACTTAGTTGAAAATAATTTAGAGGATACTACGCAAGAGATTGCTGAGTATACTGCGGAGCAACCTACGCAAGAAACTATGCAGGAAACTGCGCAAGATAATACGCAGGAAATTATGCAAGAAACTACAGAAAGTGATGATTGAGCCTCTGAATAGTGACTAAGTATATGCCTTGAGTACAATATTGAATATTGTCTGCATTGACTCATGAATCTAGCGACTTGACGTTAGTACATGGGTAGGTGTATTTTTGATAGTCGGTGTCTTGCCGCGCGTGTTTTGCTGTGCGCAAGGCAAAAGTAAGCTTTCAATTGAGCTAAGGAACGAATTATGTACGCGATTGTGAAGGCCGGTGGCCATCAAGAGAAGGTCGAGGTTGGCGACGCCATTCTCGTGAACCGTCTCGATGCAAAGAAGGGCGATACCGTGGAATTCCCGGTCGCGCTCGTTGTTGACGGTGCTAAGGTAACCTTGAGTGCCAAGGATCTTGCTAAGATCACGGTGAAGGCAGAAGTCTTGAACGACGAAGCCAAAGGTCCAAAGATTAGCATTATGAAGTATAAGAACAAGACTGGTGTGGCTCGTCGCAAGGGTCATCGTCAGAAGTTGACTCTCGTCAAGATCACGGCCATCGCCTGATTGACGGTGTTATAAACCTGAAAGGACAGTGAGATGGCACATAAGAAGGGTGCGTCTAGCTCGCGCAACGGTCGCGACTCACAAGCGCAATATCTTGGTGTTAAGAAGTTTGGCGGTGAAGCTGTAGTGGCTGGCAACATTATCGTTCGTCAGCGCGGCACTAAGTTCCACGCAGGTCAGAACGTTGCTTTGGGCAAGGATCACACGCTGTACGCTTTGGTGGACGGCAATGTGAAGTTCGGTATTCGTCGCGACCGCAAGGTTGTTGACGTTGTTACCGCCTGAATCTTAGCTAAGCCTAAACAGATTCGACAATAAGTCGACAATAAAACGTTTAAGCCGCACCCCCGTTCGGTGCGGCTTTTTTGTTCTCGCATGTTCCCGAGAATTTAAGTGTTTATCTTCGAGTAAGGTAGCAGTATGAGTGATTTTGTAGACCGAGTAACAGTGCATGTAAAAGGCGGAGATGGTGGAAACGGATCTGCCGGAGTTCGTCGCGAAAAGTACAAGCCATTAGCAGGTCCAAATGGCGGTAATGGCGGTGACGGTGGTTCCGTTATTTTTGTAGCTGATCGTAACGCAAACAGCTTACTTGACTACCGCTTCATGCCTCACCGTACTGCAGAAAACGGTACGATGGGCTTAGGTGACACTAAAGACGGTTCAAAAGGTGCAGACTTAGTGCTTCCGGTGCCTGTTGGAACTGTTGTTTTTACAGCACGCGGTGCCGCAGGCTCTCAAAAGCGACCTGGCGAAGTTTTGGCGGATTTGCAACATGTTGGAGACAAATTCGTTGTGGCGCAGGGGGGTGCCGGCGGTCTTGGCAACGCAGCACTCGCAAACAAAACTCGTCGTGCCCCAGGATTCGCGCTTTTAGGCGAGCCTGGCGAAGAACGCGATGTAATTTTGGAACTCAAGTCTATCGCAGACGTAGCTTTAGTTGGATTCCCTTCTGCAGGAAAATCAAGCTTAGTTGCTTCAATTAGTGCAGCTAAGCCGAAAATTGCTGACTACCCGTTTACTACTTTGGTGCCAAACCTAGGTGTTGTAAGCTTCGGCAACTATCGCTACACAATTGCAGACGTTCCAGGCTTAATTCCAGGAGCTTCCGAAGGAAAAGGCTTAGGTCTTGAGTTTTTGCGTCATATTGAGCGCACAGAAATTATTGCGCATGTAATCGATTGCGCAACGCTGGAGCCAAATCGCGATCCAATTAGCGATTACCACGCTCTTGAGCATGAGCTTGCGCAATACGCTGATAAGCTTGAGCTTCCGTTGGGTGCAATCCCAATTCCAGAGCGTCCGCGCATTATTGTGCTAAATAAAGTCGATGTGCCTGAAGCTAAAGAATTGGCTGATTTTGTACGCGGTGAATTTGAAAAAATGGGATTGACTGTATTTGAGATTTCTACCGCGTCTCACGAAGGCTTGAAAGAGCTCGGTTTTGCGCTTGGACGATTGGTTGAAAAGATGCGAGAGAAACTCGCTGCCGAGGAAGCAGCGCGTGAAGAAGAGCGTGTTGTCATTCAGCCTCTTGAGCAGCAGACTTCAGCTTTGCGTCGTCGCCGCGATGATGGACGTGGAAATAGTGCAGACTTTGAAATTAAGCGCGAGGAAGACAGGAATGGTGATTTTTGGTTCACTGTTACTGGCGCAAAACCTGAGCGCTGGGTTATACAAACGAATTTCGACAACGACGAAGCCGTTGGTTATTTGGCGGATCGCTTGGCAAAGCTTGGCGTTGAGGATGAATTGCGCAAGAAGGGCGCGCGTCCAGGAGACGAAATTCGTATTGGCACTAGGAATCATATGGTTTGCTTCGACTGGGATCCAAGTATCGCTGCCGGTGCAGAAGGATTGGACGGCGCTAACTTGGGTGCGCGTGGCAAGGATTTGCGAATCGAAGCGAACGATCCTCGCGGAGCAAGGCGCACGAATGCTGAGCGTAGACGAGATTATCACAGCATGATGGATGCAAAGAGCGCAGTTCGAGACGCGATGATGGCTGAGCGAAAGTCGGGTCACTGGGCGGATCCTTCTGTGGATGACGATCGCCATGATGAAAATAGTTTGTTTGGTCGTGGAGAAGAGCAGAAAAACTAGAAAAATCAAGGTCAAGGGGAATCTTATGAATAATCCAGAAATTGAGCTTACCGAAGATGGGGTTCGGTGTTCAATTCGTGAGGCGCGCACAATCGTTGTAAAAGTTGGCTCAAGCTCACTTACGAGCGCGTCTGGGCAGCTGGATGTGCAAAAGTTGCGCGCTCTTGTGACTGCAATAAGTCACGCGCAAATGCAAGGTGCTCGCATTGTGCTTGTGTCTTCTGGTGCAATTGCAGCTGGATTTGGTTTGCTCGGCTTTAATGAGCGTCCTAAAGATGTGCCAACTCAGCAGGCAACAGCTTCAGTTGGTCAAGGATTGCTTATGGCTCAATACGAAGCAGCATTTTCGCAATTTGGTTTCAGAGTCGGGCAAATGCTTCTTACTGCGGACGTTACTATTTCGCCGTCTCGCTACCGTAACGCTCAGCGCACAATGCTGCGGCTTCTTGAACTTGGCGTAATTCCAATCGTAAACGAAAATGATGCGCTTTCTAGCAACGAAATTCGATTCGGTGACAACGACAGACTTGCAGCATTAGTTGCGAATATTGTGCGTGCAGAAGCGCTTGTGCTGCTTACAGATGTGGATTCGCTTTATACTGCGCCGCCTAGCGAACCTGGCGCAAAACGAGTGAGCTTTGTGCCAGATGTGACGCGTGCTTTAGAAGAAGTGAAAGTTGGCGCAAGCGTTTCGGGTGTAGGTACTGGGGGTATGGTGACGAAGCTGGAAGCCGCGCATGTGGCGGCAGTTTCGGGTATTCCAACCGTGCTTACTTGCGCTGGAAATGCTGGTCCGGCACTGGCTGGAGATGCTGTTGGCACTGTGTTTGCGCCGGTGCATACGCGCGATTCTTCTAGGCGACTTTGGATTGGGTTTGCGTCTAATCCGCACGGAACTTTGGTGGTTGATTCTGGTGCTGCTAAAGCTGTGCGCGGCGGACGTGCGAGCCTTCTTGCGGCTGGTATTGTTGGTGTGCGCGGCGAGTTTTCGGCGACGGATCCTGTGTGGATTGACGATGAGCAGGGTAACCATTTGGCTAAGGGTTTAGTGGCTTTTGACGCGGAGGAAATTCCGGAGATTATGGGGCGTACGAGCGATGAGCTTGAAGAATCACTCGGCCGTCAGTATGCGCATCCGGTGGTTCATCGCGATAATCTCGTGCTTGTGTAATTGCTAGCGGCTTGTGTTTTGTCGATTTCATCGGTTGGTTTGGTGTTTTCGACAGTTTCGCTTGTTTCGCCCGTTTCGCGGCTTAAGGTTACACTGTAAATCATGGCAGAGAATATTGCAGAAACTTCATCCTCAGAAAATTGGCGCGTATTAAGCGAGCGTATTAACCGAGTCGCTCCGAGCGCAACTTTGGCAGTAGACGGCAAGGCAAAAGCTATGAAAGCTGACGGAATTGACGTCGTAAGCTTTGGTGCAGGAGAGCCAGATTTTCCTACTCCTTCTTACATTGTTGATGCTGCAACACAAGCGTGTAAAGATCCGCGCAACTATCGTTATACTGCTACTGCAGGTTTATCTGAGCTTAGAGAAGCAATTGCTCGTAAAGTGCAGCGAGATTCCGGATACGAAGTTTCCTCAAATCAAGTCGTAGTTACAAACGGCGGAAAGCAAGCTGTGTACGAAGCTTGCCAAATTCTTTTAAATGATGGCGACGAAGTTATTATTCCAGCTCCGTATTGGACGAGTTATCCGGAAGCAGTAAAGCTTGCAGGCGGCGTGCCTGTGCCGGTTTTGGCAGGTGCAGATCGCGGTTTTGAGCCAGATGTTGAGACAATTGAGTCCGCTCGCACTTCACGCACGCGCGCAATTATCGTAACTTCGCCTTCGAATCCTACAGGTGCTATTTGGAGCGCGCAAACTATTCGCGCAATCGGCGAGTGGGCTGTAAAACACCATATTTGGGTTATTTCTGATGAGATTTACGAGCACTTGCATTACGACGGCATTTCGACTTCGTATATTGGCGTCGAGGTGCCGGAAATTCGCGAGCAGCTGCTGATTTTGAATGGTGTTGCTAAAACTTACGCAATGCCTGGCTGGCGTGTTGGCTGGATGGTGGCGCCGGAAGATGTTGCTAAAGCTGCAATTAAGCTTCAAAGCCATATGACTTCTAATGTTTCTAATATTTCGCAGCGCGCAGCAATTGCTGCAGTCGGCGGTTCGCTGGATGTGGTCGCCACTATGCGTGAGGCTTTTGATGCTAGACGCAAAGCAATTGTGGAAGCGTTGAACAATATTGACGGCGTTACTTGCCCTCTTCCTCACGGCGCTTTTTATGCGTTTGCTAACATTGAGGCGTTGCTTGAGCGTCCGCTTGGCGAGAAGCGCGAACTGCCGCATACTTCTTCTCGATTTGCTGAAATGTTGCTTGACGAAGCGCATGTTGCTGCGGTTCCGGGAGAAGCTTTTGGTGCTCCTGGCTATTTGCGATTCTCTTGCGCTCTTGCTGACGACCAGCTTGCTGAGGGCATGCGTCGCATGAAGAAGTGGGTTGAAGCTTAAGCAAGTATGTATTGCAAAATAAGAACTTGCTTGCCGTTGCACAATGCGACACTCGCTTTTTGTGTGACGATATAACGAAATCATGCCCATGAGATAGTATGTCTATCTGGCGGTTTGCTATTTCGTTCCTTTTGGGGTATGATGAGCGAGTTCACCTTAGGGATGTGGCGCAATTGGTAGCGCAACGGTCTCCAAAACCGTAGGTTGTGGGTTCGAGTCCCGCCGTCCCTGCCAGTTTTTTGTTCAAGTTTTTACACGAAGGATTCAAGCATGGCGCAGGCACGCAGTACTAAGAAAGCAGTAAAGCATAACTTGTTCGTGCGTATTGGCATGTTCGTTAAGCAAACTATTGACGAGACGCGCAAGGTTATTGCACCTCATGGCAAAGAGTTGTTTGCTTGGTCGTCTGCAGTTTTCATATTTGTTGTATTTTTGATGGCTTTCGTCACCTGCATGGACTTCGGTTTGGGTAAGTCCGTAATGTGGCTGTTCGGCTGAGTTGAAATTGGCTGAGTTGAAATTTTGAAGGTGTATGCAAGATGACTGATGAATTCAATTTCGAAGAAGCGAGTGAAGCTGATGAGGCTTTTGCTTCTCATGATGCTGACGAAGCAAACGAGTCAGCTGTGAATGATGAAGCTGCTGCTTCTAGCGAGTCTGTTGAAGCTGATGTGGATGAGGAATCTGCTGATGTTGCAGCTGATGTAGCTGATGGCGCTGCTGCTGACAGTGTTGCTGATGTTTCTAACGAAACTGACGAAACTAGCGATGCTGATGAAACTACTGATGCTGACGATGCGAACGAAGCCGACCCAACTGATGCCGGCGCAATCGCTGTAGCAGAATTTTCTAAGAAACTTCGCACTTTGGAAGGCAAGTGGTACGTTCTTCACACGTATTCTGGTTACGAAAAGCGCGTGAAAACTAACGTTGAATCCCGCGTGCAGAACTTTGGTTTGGAAGATAAGATTTTCCAGATTGAAGTTCCTATGGAAGAAGTCGAGAAGCATACGGAAAAGGGTAAGAAGGTTATTACCCGCGTGCGTGTGCCAGGATATGTGTTGATTCGCATGTGGCCGGATGAGAACGCTCGCCGCATTGTGCGCGAGACTGAGGGTGTGACTGGTTTCGTTGGTCCTTCTAGAGAGCCTGCACCATTGAGCCGCAAGGAAGTTGTGTCAATGATGGCTCCGATGATTGCTTCCGAAGCTTTGAAGAATGCTGGCGATAAGCCGGCTGCGGCACGTAAGCGTAAGGTTGAGGTTGCTTACAAGGTTGGCGATCAGGTAACAGTTACCGACGGTCCATTCTCAACGATGGCAGCTGTGGTTTCGGACGTGGAGCCTACAACTCAGAAGCTTACGGTGTTGGTTTCCATCTTTGGACGTGAAACTCCTGTGGAGCTTGGGTTTAACCAAGTTGAGCCGATTGTTTGAGCTGAAAGCCTAGGCTTTTGTAGCTAGCTTTTGTAGATTTTACAAACCGGGGTGCGTATTGCACTCCGGTTTTTTGTTTAGTTTTTGTTTAGTTTAGTTTTTTTGGTTTTGCTTGGTTTTTCGTTTTAGTTAGTTCGCTTATTTACTACGACACGCCGTAAAATGGGGAAATAATCCTAAATTTTCTTGCAATTACAGTGCTTTTATCAATATAAATAATAAATATTTCCAAATATTTAGTTTGGCTTGCAAATAGGCGTGGGGGGGGGGGTATAGTGCTGAGTGTTTGGGAAGAGCGTTTTTAGCAGAGAATTTTAGCGAGAATTCGAGTTTTTCAGTGCCGTTGTAATAACGACATTATGATATAAGAGGGCGAATTAGAAGGTAGGTGTATATGTTTAATTCGCATATATTTAGCCGTTTCCTTCGACTAGTGCGCTCAATTCGCCGTTCGTTATTTGCTTTTTTTGTGGCGATTGCAATATTGCTTGCTACTTTTGTGATTGCTCCAACTTATGCGTTGAGTGCTGGCGAAAGTGCTACTTCTACTGAGAAGGCTGAGGGTGCGAAGGCTGGTTCTACTAAAAACGATGGTGAATCGAATAAGCAGTCTGAGCAGAGTGAATCTAATAATACTACTGAGCCTAATAAGAAAAATACTGATACTTCAAGTACTTTAAATAAAGATAATAAGGAATCGCAGTCTGTTAAGCGGCAGAAGTCTGATAGTAACAATGGTGTTGATAAGGCTAAGTTAGCTGAGACTGCTGTAAAGAAAAGCGTTAAAAAGAAAGACATTGATTCTGCGGAAGCTGTTAAAGGCACTGACAGAGGCGCGAATGAAAAGCCTGAACTTCCGGAAGCGTGCAAGAATAATAGAAGGTATAATACTCCTGAAAAATGCTACAGCATTACTTATGGTAATAAAACAATAAACATTAAAAGTAAGAATGGCGAGCCTTATAATAGGGTTCCTCAGATTCTTACTCCAACAATAAAAGTTGCAGGTAAAGTGCAGCAAACATTACCTGCTGGCGTGTGGCTTGGGTTGGAAAAGTATAGTGGAAATAATGATTCCGTAAAGTATGCTTTTTTCAAGGGTGAGAATGATAGCTACACTGCTAAATCTACGAAAAATAGCGATGGTTCTATACGTTTTTTTGCGAGCAAATGGTTAGTAGCTAATACATATAGGTTTTATGTTGTAATACATTATCCAGGTGGTTCTAAATCCAGCACTAGGATTAAAGCGATATTTGCTAAGGATGATTTGCCTAAGGCTCAGCCCGATGATTTATCGCTGAGCTTATACGATTTTGGGAATGCGCAGGATGGTGTTGCGGTAAGTGGTAATAAAATTATTATAAAACCAAAGTCTAAGGGTTCAACTCCTAGCGTAGGTACTGTCGTCAGTGATGATAATAAAGACGTTTACGATCCTATTAATAAGCTTTTTATTGAATCGAAATCGACAGATAAGCCTGGTTCTATCTATCACCGTATGATTTGCCATGAAAGTGGTAGCGATAATTATACGTCAGACCGTGTTAATGATTTGAGTTTAGTTACGCAGACTCAGTTCAAGCATATGGAAAATCAGAATCGACCTGATAAAAATGCAGAGAATTCTGCTGTGTATGAGAATGATGATTATACTGAGCGCTCTCAAAGCTGGATTAGTGGCACGCCTAAAGAGGCTGGCACTTTTGAGTGCAAAGTGTTTGCTATTAAGGATGTTGACTTAAAACAAGACTTATCAACTCATAAAAAGCCACAATCGTCTAAATTGGCAGAAGAGTTTGGCAAAAGAGTCAAAACTAATACAGATATGAAGTTATTGTTCGATAATCCAGAACGAAACATTGTTGAAGATAAGTGGGACAATAAAACATCTATTGCGAAAGGCGTTGACTGGGATTATAAGACTGTAATAATCCAGTTTGGAGATAAGCCAAAGCCAAAAATTAGTGATAATGATCTTACGCTGAAAGTGTATCCGTTTAAAACCAGCGATGGTTCGTTGCCGGCGGCATTGTCTAGCAGCAATAACAATATTTCTGCGATACTCGGCATGAGTCTTAAGCCGTTTGTTGATGCTACTTCTGCGGCGGATAGCACGAATAAGATTACGTTGCGCGTGCTGTGCTCGAAGGGCGAGAAGAAGAATAAGTCTCTTGAATACAATACTTGGAGCAGAAATCTTGACGAGCTTGGGTTGAGTGTGCCTGGGGATAAGGATCAAACTAGATGCAATAAAGCAGGAAAAGGCGATAACGAATGTACTGCGGATAAGATTGCGTCTCAAGCTTCTATGGAAGTGAGCATAAAGCCGACTAAGGTTGGCGATTACAGTTGTGTTGTATACGCGCTGAAGCCTGAAGCTCTAAATAAGTTTGATGCTTTAACAGGTACCTTAACTCCTGATTCAATAAAATCTGCGCTAACTTCTGCAACTCCTACTGCTTTTAAAGAAAAGAAGGAGTTTGCTGCTTTTACGTTCAATATTCACTTGGCGAGTAATTTTACTTTGCCGAATACGGGCGGTCAGAGTTGGAATTTGCAGTTTGGTATTCTTGCTGCTCTGTTGGTAAATCTGCTGGCGGCTGGCTTCGTGGTAAGTCAAAGTGAGTGCGCTCGCAAATTAATTTTTGGAAGGCGGCGAGGCTTATGCAATCACGTATGAAGCAGTTGTATATGCATTTACTCGCCGTGCTTCGCATAAGGCGACTACGTACGCATTTGCGCATCAAGCCTTCCTGTTTCGCGCATTGTTTTATTGCGTATTGTTTTATTGCGCAGTCTTTCGGGATTCGGGAGCGTGATAACACAAAGTAAATGCCAAAAATTTTAAAACTCTACTCGTCAAGAGCATTATCAATGCAAACTAATTCTCTACTTGCCGTAAAACGGCATACGAAAGGAGTGAACATGAAAAAGTTCACTAATAAATTCGTGGCGGCGGTTGCGTCGCTTGCGATGGCTGGCACGCTGTGCGTCGCCGGCGCTGTAACTGTGGCTGGAGTTGCGTGGGCTAGTAGTAAGCCGGGTGTTCCACAACCTTCTGTTAAAATGGGTCCTAAGGCTCCATGGGAGAGTGAAGCTCCGACAACCGGTAGTTTAACTATTGTTAAGTGCAAGAAAAAGGATGTCTCTACAACTACTACTACCGTTGCTTCGTCTAGTACTGCTAATGCGTCCGCATCTAATGAGACAGGCAAAACGCAAGATACATCTTGCCCTGCTGGTTTTGAACCTCTTAAAGATGTTAGTTTCACTGTAACTAAAGTTGCATCCATTAAGGAAGGAACTAATGATGTTACTTTGAATCTTGCTCAGTATGATTCTTGGCAGAAGATTGCTGGTATTGTTTCTAAGCTAAACGCTCATCCGGAAGAAGCTGGAGTTGTAACTCTTGGAACTAGAACTGATGTGCACAATATGACTGCTACAGACAAGGATGGTAAGTCTACACTTAATAATCTTGCTGTTGGTTTGTATAAGATTGTTGAGAAGGTTCCTGATGGTTATGGTGCTTACGATTTCAGTAGTTTCTACATGACTTTGCCTTTGATTGAACAGAAGACTGATAATGGCAAGACCACAACTGTGTATGAGTATAATCCTGTAGTTAAGCCAAAGAATATTGATCTTTCTTCTGCAATTAAGAAGAATGTTGATAAATCTCACATTTTTGCTGGTGTAAAAGATAAAATTTACTACACAATTACCGCGAAGGTGAACAAGACTAAGATTGACAAGGATTTGACTGAGAAGAATCTTAAGGATTACGCGGTATTCGATGATGCTCCAACCTCAGCGTTTACAGAACCTAATAATCAGGGACTTGATGCTGCTGTGCAGTCTGTAAAGTTCGGTACAGGTAGTGATTCTACCTTTACTAAGGGTGAGAACAACGACTACACCGTTACTGCAATGGCTAATTCTGATAATGCTGAGATTACTACAGCTGGAGATACTAAAGGTCTTGCTGCTGGTCACACTCGCATTCTTGTGAAGTTCACTGAAGCAGGTTTGAAGAAAATTGCTTCTAAGTTGAATAACGTTGCTGCTGGATCTGAGGCTCCTCAAGTTGAGGTTGAGCTTGCGTTTGACATAAGTAAAGCCTTCAAGGATTCTACTACAGATAAGACTATTACTAATAAGTCTGGCTTCTTCCCAGCTCATGATGAGGGTACTACTGCACCGAATCCTATAATTCCTAATGTTGATGGCAGTAAGCCTACAGTCAAGTTTGGTTATTTGCAGGTTGATAAGTACAATTCTGAAGATGAGAGTAAAAAGCTTTCTGGTGCTGAATTCAAGATATTTACCGACAAAAATAAAGCAGATTTGTGCACCAAGTCTCTTAAGGAAAATACAGCAGTAGATGCGGAAGATAGTCCTTGCAAGGCCGCTTCTGCATTTGATGAAACTACTGTTGAAGGCGGTAAATTCTCTAATCCTTACAAGGCTGAAGCTGGTTCAACGCTGTATGTTGTTGAGGTTAAGGCTCCTGAAGGATTTGCTTTGTCTCCTGTGGTTAAGGAAATAACTGTTAAGGATACAACTACCAACGATAATCCTGATACTTTGGAATTCCCTAACATTCCATTGCATGGTGAAAAAGGCGGTAACAAGTTCTGGTTCAATCTTCCTGCAACTGGTGCTGCTGGCGTGATTCTGTTTGCGCTTGCTGGCATAGGCTTGATTGCAGCAAGCGTGTTCCTCTACATGCGCAATCGCAAAGAAGAGGAACAGCAGCAGAACGCCTGATCCGCTTTCTAAAGCTGGTCTTGTAGTCTAATAGCAAAGTGTGAGTCTAGGGTTTACTGAACTAAAATCCTAGACTCACTTGCTCTAAAAACGTGTGTTTTCACGCGTAATTTGAAACAAAATTTACGTGTATAAACGTTACAAGGAAGAAGCATGAAATTAAACGACGCTGTTGTTAAAGTATATGCTTTCTTCAAGCAACTCAAAGCAAAACCCGTCGCTCAAGCAAAACCCGTCGCTTCCGCAACCGAAACAACACCAGCCTCCACAGCAGCGCAAACCGCAGCCTCCGCAACTGCAACAAAACCCGCTAAAAAACCCAAATCCAAACTCCGCCGCACTCTCGAGCCAATTGCCCTCGCACTTGCAGCAATTTTGTGCTTCACGTACCCGGTTGCGTCAACGTTGTGGAATAACAAGGTGTCGAAGGAGATTTCTACCGCGTATGATCGTTTGAATCGTAAGCAGATTGCGAGTGCTCGCGAGAAGATTTTGAACGCGGCTCGTCGTTATAATGCGCGCCACAAGTCGATTATTACGGCTGATCCGTACAATGGCACGACGGATTATATGAAGACGCCGGAGTATAAGGAGTATGCGAAGCAGCTGGATGAGCCGATGGGGATTATGGGTATTGTGAAAATCCCGAAGATTGGCGTTAAGCTGCCGATTTACCACGGTAGTTCGCAGGAGGTTTTGGCGTATGGCGCTGGACACTTGTATGGCACAGATTTGCCGGTTGGGGGTAAAACGCGTCACGCTGTTGTGACGGCGCATACGGGTTTGCCAAATGCGACCATGTTTGATGATTTAGTGGAGTTGAAGAAGGGTGATTTCTTCTACTTTGACGTGCAGGGGGAGACGCTGCGTTACAGGGTATTCCGCATTAGCGTGGTCGATCCGCATGATATTAGGTTACTTCAACGCGAGAATGGGCGTGATCTGGCGACGCTGCTTACCTGTACGCCGTATGGTGTTAATACGCAGAGATTGCTGGTGACAGGCTATCGCGTGCTGCCGGATCCTGTTTCCGTGCCGGGCGATAAGTTGCAGTGGCCGCTTTGGATGACGATGTTTGTGCTCGCGCTTATTGGTTGCGCTGTGATTCTTACGACGATGATTATTGCCGCGGTTCGCAAGCGCCACCGCCGTGCTGCTTCACTTGCTCATGCCAAACATATAACTGCTTAGAATTGCTGTAATGCAGCGTGTCGCGAAGATTTAGAGAAATAACACCTTGATTTTCGTGAAAATTCGGCATATATTTACCCCTGATTTCGTGAAAATTTAGCATAAATTGACATTGATTTTCGTGAAATATATACTATAAAACAATAGTATTTTCAACGGTTTTGTGGTAATTAAGAGTGGTGTTATATGTTAAGGCGAAAATTTTATCAAAAAATGCTCGATTGGAAGAATGCTGATCGCGGTTCAACAGCGCTTTTAGTAACAGGTGCTCGAAGAGTTGGGAAAAGTACTATAGTTGAAGAGTTTGCAAGAAACGAATACAAGTCTTATATTCTTATTGATTTTTCGCAAGCATCAAAAGATGCGCTTCGGCTATTTGAAGATTATCGTTCAGATTTAAGCACTTTCTTTACATACATATCTGCACTATATGGTGTGAAACTTTATAACCGTGAATCGGTAATGGTTTTTGACGAAGTGCAATTTTTCCCACAGGCTAGAGAATTTGTAAAACAACTAGTTGCAGATGGCAGATACGACTATATAGAGACTGGCTCGTTATTGTCTATTAAACACAATGTTGAAACAATATTGATTCCATCTGAAGAACAAGAAGAACGCATGTATCCTCTTGATTTTGAAGAATTTTTGTGGGCTTTTGGAGAAGAAAATCTATCGAAAGTTATTAAAGATTCATTTGATGAGTTAAATCCTTTGCCAGATGTTTTACATAAAAAAGCGATGCGACTTTTTAGAGAATATATGCTAGTTGGTGGCATGCCGCAGTCTGTAAATGAATATGTTGATTCGAGAGATTTTGCTCGAGTAGATAGGGTTAAGCGTCGTATTCTTTCGCTCTATAGGCAGGATGCTGCAAAGTTTGCAAAAGGTTATGAAATGAAAGTTATGTCTGTGTTTGATGGAATACCAGCACAGCTTTCCAGACATGAAAAAAGATATAGGATTACTTCCTTAGGTAAGAATGCTCGTATGCGTGACTATAAGGATGCGTTTTTTTGGCTTTCGGATGCGAGTATTACAAATAATTGCTACAAATCTACAGATCCAAATGTGGGATTGAATCTTAATGCAGATGATGCGTTAGTAAAATGTTATATGGCTGATACCGGTTTGTTGACTTCTATGATACTTTCAGATAGTAGTATTGCGTCTAATGATCTGTATAAAGAAATTTTATTTGGAAAAATCTCAATTAATGAAGGAATGCTAGTTGAAAACGTTGTTGCGCAACAGCTAATAGCATCTGGACATCGCCTATTCTTCTATTCAAATAGAGACAAAGAAAATTCGGAAAATACTATGGAAATAGATTTTTTGATTTCTAAAGCTTTTCAGGATTCTGCTGGCAAAATGCGTATATCTCCTATTGAAGTTAAATCTGGGAATGTGTTTAAAACAGTTTCTCTTGATAAATTTAAGAACAAGTTTTCAAAAAGAATTGGAACTAGTTATGTATTTGCTCCTAAACAGCTTAGCGTTAGAAAAGATTTGAATCTCGTAATATTACCACTTTATATGTGTGGATTGGTGTAGCGTTCCGACCTGCCTTCGCGCTGCTATGTAGTGCACTTATTCCTCACGGCTTAGCCGTTTGGCTGATTTGGCATGACATGCCGTAAATCAGGTACAAGCGCACTACATAAATGTGCTGTGCGTTTGTATTAAAACCGATTTTTTTGTTGCTTTTTATTTGTGGAATCTTATAGAATTATATTTATGCGCTGATGCATGCTAGTTTTGCTAGTTGTTAGATGTTTTATGGCTTGTGATTGATTTTTGGGAATAACCCTGATTGCTTGCGATTCATGGGTTTTGTGTTAGAAATGTAGTTTTTGTTGTACAGCGCTAGGTTTTACGCACATTTTTTAGGAGTGATCTTATGGTAGAGGGGAATAAAAATCTAATTATCGCTGACTCTAAAAACGCGTCTGTTGGAATGATAATAGACGCTGAAACAATAAAAGAGAAAATCTACAACATTCGTAATCAAAAAGTCATGCTTGATTTTGAGCTTGCTGAAATATATGGGTATGAAACGAAAAATTTCAATAGACAGATTAAGAATAATATTGAAAAGTTTGAGGGCGAAGATTTTATGTTTCGGCTAACTGCTGACGAGTTCAAAAACTTGAGGTGCAAAAATTTCACCTCAAGTTGGGGTGGCTCTCGATATTTGCCTTATGCTTTTACGGAGCAGGGTATTTATATGCTCATGACTGTGTTAAGAGGTGATCTTGCTGTTAAACAGAGTAGGGCATTAGTTAGAACCTTTAAGCAAATGAAGGATTATATTGTTGAAAATAAGGATTTTATTGGCGCGAAGGAATTAGCTAAGCTTGCGATTCAAACGAATCAGAATACTAATGATATAGCGGAAATAAAATCTCAAATGGCAACGAAGGAAGATTTTAATAAGGTAATGGATAATTTTATTAATCCAGATTCGTATAAACATTTTCTTCTTATGGACGGCAATAAAATAGAAGCGGATCTTGCGTATTGCAAAATATATAAGTCAGCTAAGAAAAGCATTTACGTTGTTGATAATTATATTGGTCTTAAAACATTGGAACTATTACGGTTTGCTGGTGAAGGGGTTGAAATCGTAGTTTTTAGTGATAACGCTAGGAGCAAGAATATGCTTACGGAAAGCATGTTGGGTGATTTTGTAAGCGATTGTCCTGGTGTTGATTTGAAGTTTAAGACTGCTGGCAGAAAGTATCACGATAGGTATGTGGTTATAGATTATGGAACGGATGATGAGGCTGTTTACGTTTGTGGCGCTTCGTCGAAAGATGCTGGCGGCAAAATTTCGACTATTACGCGAATAGAGTCTTTGAATTTGCGCTTGTATCATGCGATGTTTGATGAGTTGTTAAAGAATCCTGAGTTAGAGTTTTAACATTTTATAATGTTCTAGTGTTTTGCGCTCAACTTGGAAGTAGACTTCCAACTTTTGCTGTTGCGCAAATGTAGTTGCGCAAAGGGAGGTGCGTATGACAACAATCTTTAACGTGGCATCGTACATCCTTGATATTGCTGGAACTATTACTACTATGAAGCTTCAGAAGTTAGCTTACTATTCGCAAGCGTATTCTTTGGCTACTACTGGATATCCATTATTTAACGAGGATTTTCAGGCATGGAGAAATGGTCCTGTTTGCCCAGAATTATTCGCATTGCATCGCGGTAAGTTTTTGATTCGTAAAGGGGAGTTTGTGCTTCCTAGCACTGATAAGTTGAATGATGATTCTTTAACAGATGGTCAAAAGCTTCTTGTGGAAAAAGTGTGCAAAAAGTTTGCTGAGTGTTCTGGTAGTGATTTGAGTGCTATGACACATCGTGAGGATCCATGGAAGAGTGCTTATGATGCTACTAATAGTTCGGCAATATGCGTTCAAAAAATTACTAAGGATTCTTTGAAAGAGTACTATTCAGTTCATAATTTGCTTAAGTAAATGTGATATTCTCTTGTTCTCTTATTTGCTCTGAGTTAGTTATAGCGTTGCTCGAGATTTGTGGAGTTTGTATTAAGAGCATAGAAGTAAAGCATGATATGGTAGCTTGAAAACAACGCAATACTTATAATTCATGCGAATCGTCTTACAAAGGGATTTTTACAAGAGATAAGGGATGCGAGATGAGTAAGAATACGTATACTGCGGAAAATGGGTTCGTTATTACTGACGATATTGTTGATAAGTGGGCTGAGGAGGCAGAAGATAATTTTCCTGGTGCCACTATTACACAGTTTGCTGGAAGAGCTTAGGAAGATGAAACTCAGCCGTTGAAACCGCGTACTGTTAGGTTAAGTGATACCGTTTGGCATTTAATCGAAGCCGATGCAAAGCGCAGAAAAATGACTGTGAGTGCGTGGACTAGAAACGCTATACTTAACGAATTGTCTACTGAGATAGCTGCGCAAAGATAGTTGCGCAAAAATAGCTATGCAAAGATAGTTGAAGCTTTCGTAATAGTGCGTGTCGCGAAGATGTGGCATAATAGGAAGGCTTGTGACTGGAGGAGGAATCCGCTAGCACAGCACAGCAATACAAGATGCGGGAGGAAGCTGCAAAACAGCTTTATAGCAACGTTTCGTAAGTGCTTTACTTCTGTAAGAAGCGACTATATCAGCGTTTGCAACAACCGTTTGAACCGCTTGTACAAGAAAGAAGAACCATATTATGGCTCCGAAAAAGAAAGTCTCCGCGCTTATTAAGCTCGAGATTCAGGCTGGTAAGGCAAATCCAGCCCCACCACTGGGTCCAGCATTAGGCTCCCACGGCGTGAACATCATGGACTTCTGCAAGGCGTATAACGACCAGACGAAGGACAAGATGGGCCAGATCGTCCCAGTTGAGATCACCGTTTACGAAGATCGTTCCTTCACCTTCATTTTGAAGACCCCACCAGCCGCTGCTTTGTTGCTTAAGGCTGCTGGCATTCAGAAGGGCACCGAGAATCCATTGACTCACAAGGTTGGTTCTGTGACCAAGGCTCAGGTGCGCGAGATCGCCGAAATTAAGATGCCTGACCTCTCCGCACGTGACGTCGAGGCCGGTATGAAGATCATCGCGGGCACCGCTCGCTCGATGGGTATTACCGTTACCGACTGAAAGGGAGTGTAGAAATGGCTAAGCGTTCTAAGAAGTATCGTGAAGCGGCTGAGAAGATCGACCGCAATAACCTGTACACCCCAGCTGAAGCTATCGCTTTGTTGCAGAGCATGCCAAAGCACGCTTTCGACGAGTCCGTTGAGGCTGTTATGCGCCTTAACGTGGATCCTCGCAAGGCTGATCAGTTGGTTCGTGGCGTAGTTAACTTGCCAAACGGCACCGGTAAAACCGCTAAGGTTTTGGTGTTCGCTCGTGGCCCAAAGGCTACTGAGGCCCAGGAAGCTGGCGCCGACATTATTGGTGATGACGAGCTTATCGAAAAGGTTGCCGGTGGCTTCCTTGACTTCGATGCAGTCGTTGCAACCCCAGACATGATGGGTAAGGTTGGTCGCTTGGGTCGTGTTCTCGGTCCTCGTAGCTTGATGCCAAACCCAAAGACTGGCACCGTGACTATGGATGTAGCCAAGGCTGTTGCTGATATTAAGGGCGGTAAGATTGAGTTCCGCGTGGATCGCCAGGGCAACCTGTCCTTCCTCTTCGGCAAGCTCTCCTTCGATGCTAAGGCTCTTGAAGAGAACTTCAAGGCTGTCGCAGACGAAATCCGCCGCTTGAAGCCAAGCACCATCAAGGGTCGTTACATTACTAAGGTAACTGTGACTTCTACGATGGCTCCTGGTGTTCCAGTGGATATTGCAAGCATCGCTGCCTGATTTATTGCCTGCGTAGCTTATGCGAAAGCATGGCTGGTAAGTAGTAAATTAAGTTTAGAACTTATAAACGCTGAAAATGTGCTCTTTTGAGTCATGTTTTCAGCGTTTTTTGTTACTTGCGTTACTGCATTTCTGCGTTAATAACGAATAATTGATGTTTTGCGTTACTGGCGCAGTACGCTATCTGCATTAATAACGAATAGGTGATGGGAGAGGTTACGCCTCTAGAGAGTTCGCGGCGCATGTAGGCGCGCGGCGTGTCGTCCAGGAATGGCGGTTTTGCAACGTTTTGTGGCGCGATGGCCTGCTTGAGTGTAGCATTGCGCGCACGAAAGCAACTCGGAGCGCCGAGCTTGCTCAAAGTTGAAAGTCCAGTGGACTTTCAACGCAAGCGAGGACTGCCTGAGTCAGTAAAGACGAAGGCAGGGTAGATTTGTGTGGTATTGCATTGGGAATTCGGTCGCGCTTACGCAAATGTAGTTTCGGCGTGTCGCGCAAGAGTGGCTATATTGCAACGGTTTTGCGGCTGGTCTGGGGAGTATTCAGGAGTTTTCTGAAAGTTTTCTGAGAAAAATCTTTAAAAACCTTGAAATTGACATTTTTACGAAAAATAATGCGTAATACTGTATTTTTTACTTTTAAAAATAGTTTGACTGAAATATTTCCGTAAAAATATAAATGTTTTCTGTTAATGAGTTGTGCGTCTGCTCTTGACTTTTTCGAACGGGGGGGGGTATGTTAATAACAGCTTTCAGCTAGATGCTCTATCTGAAAGTTATCCACAAGAGATTGATTTTGTGGGTTTATGTTTTTCACCATGTGTTTTAAGCGTGGTGGAGAAGAAGAAAGGAAAATATTATGTTGAATAAGAAGGCTATCGCCGCATTCGCTGCTGGCGCAACTTTGCTTTCCGGTCTCGCTTTCGCGGCTCCAGCTTTCGCTGAGGGTGCCGGTGATCAGACTACTCCAAAGACTGATCAGACTACTCCAAAGAATGATCAGACTGCTAACGATGATGATAATTGGCTCTATGAGACTGAGGACCCTGGTGCTCTTGCTGATCGTTTGAATGCTGAGAAGGCTGCTAAGGTTGCGGCTGACGAGAAAGATAAGTATGAGCATACTCCATTTGGCAATATGGACACGGATTACAAGAAGTGTGTGAAGCTTTACGGTGAAGATTCTCTCGAGTGCAAGGCTGTCGCTGACTACCTCAAGCGTCATGGTCAGAAGGTTGATGACAAGGCTAACGACAAGAAGTCTGATAAGAAGTCTGAAGCTAAGAAGTCTTCCGAGAAGAAGGCTGCTCCATTGGCTAAGACCGGTGCTGCTGTAGCTTTGGCTGCTGTTGCTGCTTCTGTGCTTGCTGGCATGGGTGTTGCTCTTCGCAAGATCCGTCACTAAGCTTTTAGCACATTAAGTGTGTTGATTGTTTAATGATTTGTGAGCGCACTGTATGTGAGTATGGTGCGCTCACTTGTTAAATCTTTCACTCAACGTGCTGCGAATGCTGTTTAGTGTTTTGTGGCGGGTTTGCTTTCGGGCTTTTGCATGATTCTACTGTTTTGCCAAATCTCTTTCTTCGCAGTGGTGTTGTGCGCTGGTTTTCGGGGGCGTGACTGTTGAGTGTTTGGCTGGCTTGTTTGTTAGGGAAACGAGTCGGTTTTGTTAAAGGGCTTGGGTTTGGTGCTACTAGGGGCATCAGTCTCCAAGCCCTTTCTTCGTATGTGTCTGTTTGCTGTGTTGTGAGTACTGCTTGTTGTTGCGATGTGACTAAAACGACTCAGCGGTGAGTAGTTTAGGTCGCCTACGCAAGAAAATCCGGTCTAAACATCACGCGCGCGAGTAGTTTAGGCCGCGCGTCTTTATTGTCGTGCACTTCGTCTTAGTGCGAATCACGAATTCTACCAATTGTTATAGCTGTTTGCAGCACATAAGCGGCGCGCGGATCCGTAGCATCCCATCCTGTAGTTTGCGCAACTTTACGTAAACGGTAACGAACAGTATTTGGATGCACATTAAGTTCGTGTGCTGTTTGGTCAAGAGCTCCACCAAAGCGCAAGAACATGTCAATAGTTTCCAGAGTTGGATCGTCATGATTGTAAGGAGCCAAACTTTGATACACCTTGTTGTAAAGAGTATCAAAAGCTGTGGCATCGCCAATAAGCGCTCGTTCTGGAAGCAAATCATCTGTGTGAATGATTTGCGGCAAATGCTTTACTGCTGGAGCAACAGCAATCGCGGCAAGAGTAGCAGTAAGAGCGGAAGAAATTTGCTCAACGCCTTCAACCATGCTGCTAACACAAATCGTCTTATGAGAATTCTCAAAAACTTTGCACAGCTTCTCTAAAGCCTGATCGCTAGGATTTTCGCGCACAGCAAGCAGAATAATATGAGAAGGCGCTGCAAAAGTAGAAGAATTTTTCGTAGATGCTGATATCAGTGCTTGCGTTTTTTGCCAAGCTCCCGTAATGCGCTGCAAAGCACTACTTTGTGTGCGCTCAACTATTGCATCATACGCATTGCAACTACCAAGCTGTGGCCAAATATTTCGGCGCAAAGTGTCAGTGTTATCAGGTGGAATATCTGGTGCTGGCTTGCGATTTGGTCCGTCATCTGGCTTAATTGCAGTGCCGAAAGTTCCTGCAATAACAATAACTTTTGGCGAATCTGACCATTGAAGTAAATGCATGAAAGCGTCAATACGAGCGTCTGCAATACCATTCATTAAACACGTGGCAATAATCGAGTGTAATTGCAAGCGCATCGCCGCGTCAAAAACTTGGCCATCACGATTGTCGAAAATTCTAAGCGGTTCCGAGCTAGTTGATTTTTGCGCGCTGGGCAATGGAGTAAAACTCGGTGAATTATTACCTTTAGTATTTTCAGAAGATTGACTTGAATGACTCGAACGACTTTGATTTGATGAAAGACGATGCCACAAGTGGTGTTTGTGCTTTTCTTCGTTTTCTTGCTCTGCTTTAGATTGCTTTGCTGTAGAAGAGCTTTCTTGATCATTTGATACAGCGTTTACTTGCGTTTTGTTTAACTGTTGATTTTCAAGAGAATTGGCAATATTAGAATCCTCCGCGTGCTTTTCTGCTGCCTGTACGCTTGCTAGTATCGAAAGAAAATCGTTACTAAGTAAGCTGTTTCCTGCAAGTTTATCTTCATAATTTTCTTCGGACATAACAGAAGAAGCAGCGCTGCTATCTTGCGCAAACTGAGGTGTATTCTTCTCGTCCATCTTATGCCTTTGATCCTAACATTCTCTACTATTATAGCGCGATTGAGTAAAAGTATCTCGCCAAAAAGTAAGTGCTACAAAGCAGAAAACAAAAGCTAACGGTAGCATGTGTCGCTCAAAATTATTAGCTGGAGCAAGAATCATAACTCCAACCAGCAAGGCAAGTGGAATGTGCCATAACAATGTGCGCCAACGGCGAAGAATAATTTCTGCAACACCAATAAGTAGTGTAAAAATAACGAAGGTATTTCCGTGAATTGGCCAACTTAAAACAGGAATATCACTAAACGTGCTAATGTCTTCTGCAAATTTAGTTCGCCACTTAGGATTCCAATATTTAATCCAATCAGATTTGTGTATGCTGTCAGTGTCTACGTAATATTCTGGTCCAACATACGGGCGGTCAAAAATATCAAAGTATCCGTAAGTCTTCGCAAGAAAAGCGTCAGTTGCAACGAGTGGACTATGCGTAATCATTTGCCACCAAGCGAAATCTAATTTACGAATATTATCTTTAGTAACGTATCGCCAACGATAACTCACTTTTTTAGACTGCAATCCGGAAGATTTCACAGGGTCTGCGTCATAAGGTTTGTATGCTTCTGCAGTTTGATCCAGATTAAAAATTGGTGCAATAATGCGCTTTGCACTACGCGGTATGCTATGCGGATCGAGCTTAGCTATACGTGCAATTTGTTGTAACTGAATGCCGCGACTCTCAATAGGATCGCCGCTAATAATAGCACCGCTCGAAATAAGCATAATTAACGAGCCGTGAATCACAACGATTGGAAGCAAAATTCCGCAAACCCACAAACGCCAGCGTTTGCGCTCAAAAATAATCAAAAGCACGAATTGAACAACCAGAATATACCAAGCGTATTTTGCAGCAATAAGCATTACGCACACTGAAACAATTAATTCCAAAACAGTGTGAAGTCTAGGCTTTTGCGCATTTGGCTTTGTGCTAGGTGTATTTTTAGTGTCCTTCGCATGATAGCAATTAGTTAACTCGTAATTTATACCAAACCACCAAACAAAAGCGAACGCAAAAAGCGGAGATTTTGTAAGCGCAATAGTTGAGCACAACACAAGCGGATTAAGTAAAAACATAAGCAGAATAACGAATCTTGCAAAAGTTGTTGTGCTGCAATTTGTTGAGCTAGATTCTGCATCAAGCCAAGGTTTGTTTAAGAAGCGGTGTGCTGTTGCAGAAACGCACCATGCTGCAAATACAAATTGTGCAAAGGCAAGAACTACAATTCCAGCGTCGTTTGAGTCGGTAAAGTATCTGGAGACTGCTGTTGTTGCGCCATAAATAACAGTTAGAACAATGTTGTGCTGATTTGTTAAATAAGTTGGATAAGTTGGCCACAAGTAGTGCGCAGTTGGGTAAATATCCATTGGGACAAAGCTAAAGAAGCCGATATAAGGCTGATCTAAGCCTGTAATTTTATTCCAAGTCCAACTGTACTCACGAATTTGCGAGCATATATCTGCACCGTATGCGGCAAGTAACGTAACTGGAACCCAAATCCAGCCCACGAAAAAAGTAAGAAGTAGGTTTCTTCTGTTGCGAGTGGAGTGGTTAATGAACCATTTAGCGCAATTAAAAAATAGTTTTGCAAATTTTAAAAGAAAATGCGAAATATTGCGGAAAATAGTGTGTTTAGTAGTAAATTTTTGTAATTTTGACTGTTTTTTATTTTCGCTATTTTTTCTTAACGCAATTGATTTTATTAATTTCGTAAAACGTTGATATTTAGGCAAAAACTTTTTATTTTTACCGTAGTAAATAAGCGCAGTCAGTATTAATGCGTATATTATGAAGGCAGCGACGAAAATAAAAGCATTAACCAACGAAAAATCAGCGATTGATCCTAAATGAACTTTAATATCTTGACTGCGGAAAATTGGTCCCAAGCTAGTGCAAAAAGCAAGTACAAAGCATAGCAAAGCAGCAAGAGTGTAATCTAAAAAACGTGCTACAACTGCACGCAATTTGCGCGGCTTTTCGTACTGCGTTTTGCGACGTATGCGCTCCATGTGTTAACACCTGCTTAATTGATGCTCAGCTACTTTGTTTGCTATTGCACGCAAAACATGCAATGACGCGCGCAAAAATATAATCTGATGTAAATTATACATATGACTATTTTTTCTTCGCAAAGTGTGGCATTGATGCCGCAGACCTCAGAAGTAGCAGATCTGGTAAAATATTTCGCAATTACAGATTCTACGCAAAATATTGCGCGAGAAATGATACAAAAAGGCGAAATAATCGCGCGAGATGACGGAAAGCCAGCAATAGTTGCGATTGTGGCAGACGAGCAAACAGCAGGAAGAGGACGATTAGGGCGTGCGTGGGTAAGCCGTGCGGGAGAAAGCTTTTTAGTTTCATTCGTAACGTTGCTGCCGAAGTCAATTGTTATGGACGCAAGTCACAATGGGTGGCTGCCTATTATTGCAGGGCTTGCAGCGCGTGACGCACTTCTAGAAACGTTTAAAGAGTGCGGAAGCTCGCCGATGCACGGTGATGCTTGCGCGATAAAACTTAAATGGCCTAACGACGTGTTTTTGCACGATTGTAAAGAAGGCGGAATATTAACAGAAATTGTAGCTGATCCAAGCAAAGATGATGTTGTTGGAGTAATTTTTGGAATCGGATTGAACTTGTGTGTGCCTAAAGAAGTGCTGCCAATTAAAATGGCAACTTCGCTGCAAATGCATATGACTGATTTGCCGGAAGCTAAAGAATTGCGTGATACGATTGCTGCGAAAATCGTTACTGGATTGCGTTCTAGACTTGGTGATTTTATGCGCGATTATCCAAGCAACGCTGCAGATTTGCTTCAAGAAGTAAATGGTGTGTGTTGGACTCTTGGGCGCGAAGTTAACGTGCATCCAGTTGACGGAAGCGTGGTGACAGGAACTGCTGTGCGGCTTGGAGAAGATGCGTCGCTTACGATTCGTGAGGCATCTGGCGAGGAGATTGTGGTAAAAAGCGGCGATGTGCACGCGGTTGCGTATGAAGCGCGACGACATGCTTGAGCGCAGCACAGCGCGCGCGAAGGCAACTCGGAGCGCCGAGCTTGCTCAGAGTTGAAAGCACGGTGTGCTTTCAACGCAAGCGAGGTCTGCCTTCGTCAATAAAGACGAAGGCAGGGCAGATTCGCGTGGTAGTTTATTAGGAATTCTGTTGTGTTTTGTGTGCGCTGACGACATGCTTGAGCGCTGCGATTTAGCGCGCGAAAGCAACTCGGAGCGCCGAGCTTGCTTAGAGTTGAAAGCACGGTGTGCTTTCAACGCAAGCGAGGTCTGCCTGCGTTGAAAAAGACGCAGGCAGGGCAGGTTAGTGTAGTTGTGCTTTAGAAACTAGGTTGTGACTAGTGTGCGCTGACGACATGCTTGAGCGCTGCGATTTAGCGCGCGAAAGCAATTCGGAGCGTGAGCTTGCTCAGACGGAAAGTCCAGTGGACTTTCCGTGCAAGCTCAACAGCGAGCGCTTAAAGCGCAAGCGTCAGCTGTTTGCTAGTTATCTCAGTCAAAGAGCAAGTGCGCGGCAATCTTATACAAAACGGCATTCCCTTTACAGTCGTGTAAAGGAAATGCCGTTTTTCTGCAATATAACGTTTCCGCTATGCGCGCTTTTTGTTAAGTGCGTTGTACAAGCCAGAGCAAGCTGCGCTCGCAACAAAAGCCTTAATCAAATCGCCAATCATGAAGATAATCAAGGTTGCGGCGGCAGTTGAAAGTGGCATGCCAGTTAGGTAGCTTTGGCCGAAAATGCCGAATGCGTAAATCACGATCGTGCCGATTATAGAAGCTACAGAGTAAGTGCAGAAGCGTGCGAAAGTCTTCTTGAAGGAGTTTTCTGGCATCATTGCGTCAAGAGCTACGTCAAATACGCGCTTCAAAGCTGCGGTTGCAGCAACGCCAAAAATGAAACCGGCTAAGAATCCTGCAGTAGGGCCAACAAAAACAGCCCAGCCGCCCTTAAAGCCAGCAAACACAGGCAAACCTGCTGCGCCAACAGCAAGATACATAACCACAGAAGCTACGCCTTCGCGCCAGCTCAACGTTAAACCAATAATGCACAAAACAAGAGTTTGCAACGTAATAGGCACAGGAGTAATAGGAAGATAAATTGCGCCTGCCATAGTAGAAAGAGCCAAAAGCACAGTGAGAAGCGCTGGCTTTGCAAGCCATGCTGCAGCTACTTTCAACTTATTCGCAACGTTTGAATTTGCTGATGCTGTTGTTGCATTATTTTGATTTATGTTAGTCATGAAAACCTTCTTTTGGTTATTTCCGGTTCGCCGTTTGCAGCTCATAGGTTGTCAATTAAACGGTTTTGCCGGTTGTTTTCCGTTTCGCTAATCACATTACGTGTTATAAAAATCATGTGCATTGGAGAAGTGTACAAAATTTTGCTCTAGCTTTTGTGTATGTCGACTCATCCGTAAACGCAACTTTTCTAATATCTTGTAACGTATGGTTACGAATATCAAAAAAATCCTCATCGCAAACCGCGGTGAAATTGCCTTGCGAGTTATTCGCACGGCTCACGAAATGGGCATTTCTACCGTTGCTATTTACGCACCGACTGATCGCAACGCGCAGTTTGTAGAAATGGCAGACGAAGCGTACGCACTTTCCGGAGACACATATCGCGATACTTATTTAAACGAAGATGCGATTCTTGACATTATTAAAAGAAGCGGCACGGATGCTGTGCATCCGGGTTACGGTTTCCTTTCGGAAGTTGCGTCTTTTGCGAAAAAAGTTAACGATGCTGGGGTTATTTGGATTGGTCCTCGTCCGGAAGCGCTTATTGATTTGGGAGATAAGATTACGGCTCGTCGCGTGGCAGTTCGCGCGAAAGTGCCGCCAGTTCCAGGAATTTCGGAGCCTGTGAAAGATATTCGAGAACTTTTAACTTTTGCGCAAACTCACGGCTATCCAGTGATGATGAAGCGCACGGATGGCGGCGGCGGACGCGGAATTACAGTCGTTCGTAACGATGACGAGTTGCGAGGCTTTTATATGAATCACGACGCTCTTCAGGGCGGCGACTTAGACGAATATTTTATTGAGCGTTTTATTGATAAAGCTCGCCACGTAGAAACGCAGTGCGGCCGCGACGCTCACGGAAATTTCACCGTATATTCCACGCGCGATTGCTCGGTGCAGCGCCGAAACCAAAAGCTGGTTGAGGAAGCTCCTGCACCGTTCTTGACTGACGATGAAAAGGATCAGCTTTACAGATATTCTCGTAACCTATTTGAAGCTGTTGATTACGTTGGTCTTGGCACGTGCGAATATATGGTGACTTCTCAGCATAAAGTCTACTTCTTGGAAGTTAATCCGCGATTGCAAGTTGAGCACACGGTTAGTGAGGAAGTTAGTGGACTTGATTTAGTGCGAGAACAGCTCAATATTGCTGACGGCGGCGAGTTGATTAAGGATCCAGAACCTCGCGGACACAGCTTCGAGCTTCGCATTACTTCGGAAGATCCTGCTACGAATTTGACTCCAAGTTCCGGCACTTTGACGAAAATAAAGTGGCCTTCCGGTCCTGGTATTCGCGTCGATTTTGGTGTTGAAGTTGGCGATAATATTTCGCCAAAATTCGATTCGATGATGGGCAAACTTATTATTACTGCGCAAAGTCGTGAAACTGCTGTCGCTCGTGTGCGTCGCGCTTTGAAGGAACTTTGTATTGAGGGCGTGCCAACTCCAGCAAAACTTTTTGAGCAGATTTTTAACGACCCTGAGTTTACTGCGGAAAATCACAGTTTTGACGTGTCTACTAAGTGGATGGAACGCAAGTATTTGAACCGCGTTCCTGCAGCTTCTTTGGGTGGCCAGCCGGCTTCGCTTGTTTCTGGAAAGTCTGCGGATGAATCCGAAAATAAGCAGCCTGCAATGGAATCCTTCATTATTGAGGTTGATAATAAGCGCGTAAAGCTTACGATTCCGCAAGATATTGTTGACAATTTGACCGGCTCTGCGCGAGTTCGTAGCGTTTCTAGAGCTTCGCAGCCTTTGCGTGGACGTTCGCTTCGCGGAAGTACTCACAAATCTGAAGAACAAAAGCAGATTCCTGGCGTAATCGCAGCACCTATGCAAGCTGTTATTACGCGCGTGAATGTGGCTGAAGGTCAGCAGGTTGCCAAGGGTGATTTGCTTGTGGTGCTTGAGTCTATGAAAATGGAAAATTACGTTTACGCTCCTGCAGCTGGTACTGTTACTGGAATTTTTGTGGGTCCTGGTGACGGCGTGGAATCGGGTGCAAAGCTTGTGACGATTGATCTTGCTGGAGATAAAAGCGCGGATAAGAGCGCAGATAAGTCTTCTGAATCTTCTGAAAAGTCTTCTGAAAAGCCGGAAGGAGAGCAGAAATGAGTACTTTAGCAAAAGAAAAGTCTGAAATCTCTGAAACTTCAGCGAAAATAGTTAATAACTCTTCTGTTAATAGCTCTGCTGACGATACAAACTTGCAGCCTCGTCGCGGAAAAGCTGCAGTTCAGCACGCAGCACAACTTGCTCGTGACGCAGAACAAAAAGCTTTAGAGCGTCAGCACGCAAAAGGTAAAAGCACTGCTCGCGAGCGTCTTGACTTGCTTTTTGACACCGGCTCATTCGTGGAAATCGGACGTTTTAACGGCGGTGACATAAATAACGACGTTGCCGGATGCGCTGTAATCACCGGCTTTGGCGAAGTTTATGGCAGAAAAGTTGCAGTTTACGCACAAGACTTTTCTGTGCGCGGTGGAACTTTAGGCAAAGCTGAGGGCGAGAAAATCTGCCATCTTTTAGATATGGCTGTTGAACTTCGCGTGCCAGTTGTTGCCGTAATTGATTCCGGCGGCGCTCGCATTCAAGAAGGCGTGAGCGCGCTTATGCAATACGGGCGTATCTTCAAAAAAACTTGCGAAGCGAGCGGCTTGATTCCGCAAATCTCAATTATTCTAGGTCCTTGCGCTGGCGGTGCTGTGTATTGCCCTGCGTTAACAGATTTGATTATTATGACTCGCGAGCACTCAAATATGTTCGTAACTGGTCCGGATGTTGTTAAAGCTGCAACCGGCGAGGCTATTAGCATGGACGATTTGGGCGGCGGTCTTGTGCATAACGCAACTTCCGGTGTCGCTCACTATTTGGGAGAGGATGAAGCTGACGCAATCGACTACGCGCGCACAGTTTTGGCTTATTTGCCATCTAGCTGTGAGGTAGAGCCTCCAACTTTTGCCTACGCTGCAACGCGCGCGGATCGCGAAACTGCGCGCGAGTTGGTGAATATTGTGCCGGATAACGACCGTCAGCCTTACGATGTGCTTGACGTGATTCGCAGAATAGTTGACTACGGTGAGTTCGTGCAAGTGCAGGAATTGTATGCTGCTTCTGCAGTGGTTGGTTTTGCTTGCATTGAGGGTCATCCTGTTGGAATCGTAGCAAATCAGCCGAAGGTGAACGCTGGTATTTTGGATGTAAATTCTTCCGAAAAAGTCGCGCGATTTGTGCGATTGTGCGACGCGTTTAATTTGCCTGTGGTGACTCTAGTGGATACTCCTGGTTATAAGCCTGGTTCAGATCAAGAGCACGCAGGAATTATTCGCCGAGGTGCGAAAGTGATTTATGCGTACGCGAACGCGCAAGTTCCGCTGGTTACGGTGATTTTGCGCAAAGCTTTCGGTGGAGCTTATATCGTTATGGGTTCCAAGTCGATGGGCGCGGACGTAAATTACGCGTGGCCAACCAGCCAGATTGCGGTTTTGGGTGCGCAAGGTGCCGTAAATATTATTCATCGTAAAGATTTGCAAAAAGCTAAAGAGCGTGGACAAGACGTTGCGGCTCTTAGAAAACAGCTGGTTGACGAGTATGAGGTGACTACTGTTAACGCAAATCTTTCGTTGGAAACTGGTCAGATTGACGCAATGATTGACCCGGAGCAGACTCGCGATATGATTGCTGGCTCATTGAAACTTTTGCGCAGTAAAAAGCGAGTTTCCAGAACTGGAAAGCATCACGGAAATCAGCCAATGTAAGTGATTTATAAAAATTATAGGAATTATCAAACTTATAACTAAAAACTATAGAACTTACAAAACTTATAAACCTTACAAAACTTACAGAATTTATAAAACTTATCCAAATCAACGAGAAGGAAACATCATGACAACATACTTTTTCGACCAACTCGCTAATAATCCGCACGCACTCGTGTTTGCAGGTCAGTCAACTCCGTGGGTTGAAGCTTTGCGCGAGCTTGGTTCAGACGAAGAATTAAACGCAGAACTTCACGAGTACGAAGTAGGCGCAAAAGCTTTGCTATCGCCAATTTATTCTGAGCTTTTAGCAAATGCAGGCGGCGACATAAACGTGTTTGACGCGCTAGAAAATAAGCATATTAACGCTGCAAACGCGCTTCTTAGTGTGCCTGGAATTACGCTTGCACAGTTCGGTGCAGTGCGCGACTTAACAAATCTTGGATACAACTTTGAAGTAA
Source organism: Gardnerella sp. DNF00747 (assembly GCF_049262675.1). Lineage (NCBI taxonomy): Bacteria > Bacillati > Actinomycetota > Actinomycetes > Bifidobacteriales > Bifidobacteriaceae > Gardnerella > Gardnerella sp. DNF00747. Next base: position 246,183 of record NZ_CP058394.1, read on the forward strand.
ACAAGCCGTGCGCAGTTTTGGGTCATTCTCAAGGCGTAATCGCAGCAGAAATGGTAAAAGCTCGCATAAAAGCAAAGTCTTGGCAAAAAGCTCGCGCGCAAATCGAAGAATTACTTGCAATTGCCTACTTAATTGGAGCTGCAGGAGATCGTGAATCTCGAATGCTTGAAATTACTGGTGACGGCGAGCACACGCCAATGCTGTCACTTAAAGGAGTTACTAAAAAGCAGGCAGAAGCGTTAATTTCACGCGTAGAGCGCACGCGCGGTGAAGTGTCAATTGCTGTTAAAAACGCTTACAATCACGTGGTTATTGCAGGATACCCGGAAGATATGGAAGCTGTTGCAAACGAAGCGCAAAAAGAAACAAAGCGTTCGAAAAAATTGCGCGAAATGAAAGTTCGCGGTGGAGCTGTATTTGCGCCAGTTGCTGAATATTTGGATGTTACAGTGCCATTCCATTCGCCAATGCTTCAATCTGCAGTTGAGCAGGTAGTAGAGTGGGCGAGCGAGGCTGGCTTGAACACTACAGTTGCTCGCGAATTGGCGGATGCAGTGCTTGTAACTCCTGTTGATTGGGCTGCGCAAATTGGCGAAGTTTTGGAGCAGAACGACGCGCGCTCGCTTTGGATTTTAGACATGGGTCCTAGCGAGGTGCTCGGAAAGCTTACTGGAGTGCTTGTGCAAGGAACCGGCGCTGGAATCGTAGAGGCTGCTACATTGCGCTCTCGCGCTGAGCTTTCAACAGCTGACTCAGCTTCTGAACCAGAGCGTACAGGCTGCTGGGCTGATTTTGCGCCTCGAGTAATCAACACGCCTGCAGGACGCAAAGTGCTTACCAAATTTAGCAAGCTTACAGGCAAAGCTCCTGTGCTTCTTGCAGGAATGACACCAACGACAGTAGAGCCGGAAATCGTTGCTGCAGCAGCAAATGCAGGCTACTGGGCTGAGCTTGCTGGCGGCGGTCAAGTAACTGCAGAAGTTTTCGATCGTCATATGAAGTCGCTTGAAAATCAGCTTCGCGAAGGCGCAACTATCGAATTTAACGCCATGTTTATGGATCGCTATCTGTGGAATTTGCAATTTGGTTCGAAGCGAATCGTGCCAAAAAAGAGGCAGTCGGGAGCTCCTATTGATGGTGTAGTTATTTCTGCTGGCATTCCAGAACTTGACGAAGCCAAGGAATTAGTAGCATCTTTACAAGCTGATGGATTCCCTTACGTAACGTTTAAGCCTGGAACAGTTGACCAAATTCGTCAAGTTGTGCGAATTGCTAAGGCTGTTGCTCCAGCCACGATTATTGTACAGGTTGAGGGCGGTGCTGCAGGTGGTCACCATTCGTGGGAATCTCTTGACGATTTGCTTATGACAACTTACGCGCAAGTGCGCGAGTGCGAAAATTTGGTGCTTGTTGCAGGCGGTGGTATTGGCACTCCTGAGCGTGCTGCAGACTACATTTCTGGCGAATGGGCGAATGAATACGGTTTGCCAAATATGCCAGTTGATGCTGTAATGATTGGCACAGCTGCAATGACAGCTAAGGAAGCACATACAAGTCCTGAAGTAAAGCGTATGCTTGTGGAAACTCCGGGTATTGCGATGCCGAAATCTTCTAGCATTGAAGGTTTTGATGAGGATTCGTTCGCACCTTTGGGTGAGCGTTGGGTGCCTTCTGGCAAAGTGATTGGCGGTGTGACGAGTGGTTTAAGCCATTTGCACGCAGATATTTACGAGTTAGAAAACGCTTCTGCTCGCTGCGGTCGATTGCTCGTTCATATGATGAAACATCCTGAAGAGCTTGAAGCGCGTCGCGATGAAGTAATCGAAGCACTTAACTCTACTGCAAAACCATATTTTGGTGACGTAGAAAGCATGACTTACGCACAATTTGCTCAACGTTTCCTAGATTTGGCATACCCTTGGGTGGATCCGACTTACGTAGATCGCTACATGCATTTGTTGCAGCGTATTGAAGCGCGTTTAATTAATCAAGATTCAGGCGAATTTACTTCTATTCTGCCTTCTATCGAAGAAGTTTCTAAGCACCCTCAAGCTGCTTTATATACGCTGATTGACGCGTTGCCTCAAGCTCGCGAGATGAACGTTGTGCCAATGGATGCCGCTTGGTTCCCAACTTTGGTGCGCGAATACCCTAAGCCAATGCCATTCGTGCCAGTTATTGACAACGATTTGTTGCGTTGGTGGGGTCAAGATCAGCTTTGGCAGTCGGAAGATTCGCGTTACTCGGCAGACGCTGTGCGTGTAATTCCAGGACCGATTTCCGTGGCTGGAATTACGACTATGGATGAGCCGATTGCCGATATTCTGGGACGTTTTGAAGCAGCTATGCTCAATCGTGCAGAATCTGGCTCGGAAACTGGAGTAGAAGCAGAAAATAAGGAAAATGCGGCGAGCAAGTCTTCAAAATCTGCTTTTAGTCAGATTGCTGATGCTAAAAACGTTGAAGCTTACGTGCGCGCATGCCCGAATATTTCTTGGGTTGGTCATGTAACTGCAAACCCTGCTTACGGAACGTCTTTAGGAGACGAAAATTACGTAATTACAGTAACTTCTAGTAATAATGACGTAATTTCGCTTGATTTAGATATTAAGCTAGATACATTCTGGGATAATCAAGAAAATCAGGAAGCAAAACACTCTACAAAAAACGCTGCAAACTCGCCAAAACGCAAGCACGCGGTACGAGATATTGTAATTCCGCTAACTGTTGATGCAAGTCAAGCTGGAATCATACCAGTAGTTGACCGCGAACGTTTGCCAAAGCACGTGTACGAAATGCTTGCAGCAACCGCAGGTATTGGAAATACTGCGATTACTGGCGATGTGCTTGATGCTATGCCTAAGGTTGAAACAGTAAAAGAAGATGGCAGTTTGGCAAAATTGCCGGAAGATTTGCTTGCAGAAGGTTATAGAGATTTCCCGTTTGGATTGGTTCATTCTTCCTATACTTTCTCAAGAAATCTTGGAATTGACCACGAGTCTGCTACTGCTGGAAGACTTCCAGATGGATTGCTTGCTTCTCGCATTGTGCCAGACGCGTTAGTAGGTCCTGCTTGGCCAACTATTTACTCAGCTTTGGGTTCCGTAATGGTTGATGGCTACCCGATTATTGAGGGTCTGCTTAACGCTGTTCACCTAGATCATTTAGTAGAGCTTGACGTCGATGCTGAAGATTTTAAAAAGTACGTCGACAAGCGAATTAATTTGCTCGGCTGGGCTGAGCCGTATGCAGAATCTGCTTCCGGACGCGTGGTAACTATTCACGTTGTGCACACTGCAGCTGACGGCACGCGACTTGCGCACGAAACTGAGCGTTTCGCTATTCGTGGACGAAGCTTCAGCAACGCGCTTCCTGCTCCAGCTGCGCAATATGGCGAAGCTGCAGGATTGCATGGATATGAAATTGAAGACACGCCTCGCAGAGCTTTGCGCAGAGTAGTAGTTCGCGCTCCTCACGATATGACCGCTTTTGCGCGTACTTCTGGAGATTTCAACCCAATCCACACTTCTAAGCGAGGTGCTGCAATTTCCGGTCTTTCTGCTCCTTTGGTACACGGTATGTGGCTTTCTGCAACAGCTCAACATGTGGCTCAAGCAGTTGATGAAAAAGGTGCTCGCTACGAGCTCATTGGCTGGTCCTACAACATGTACGGCATGGTTCAGCTTGATGACGAAGTAGAAATCACAGTTGAGCGCGTTGGAAAAGTTCGTCGCGGCGGACTTGCTTTGGAAGTTACGTGCAGAGTTGATGGGCAAATCGTGTCTAAAGCAAGCGCGCTTACACGCGCTCCACGTGCAGCATTCGTATACCCAGGTCAGGGTATCCAAAAGCAAGGAATGTCGCTGGATGAGCGCGCAAAGTCGCCTGCTGTGCGCGATACTTGGGAGCGAGCAGACAAGCTTACTCGCGAAAAGCTTGGATTCTCAATCCTCGCAGTCGTGCGCGATAATCCAAAGGAGCTTACTGCTCACGGCGTAACTTATCACCATCCTGAAGGATTGCTTAACTTAACACAATTTACGCAAGTTGCGCTCGCAACAGTTGCCTTTGCGCAAACCGCGCGTTTGCGTGAAGCAGGATGCGATATTTGGCCTGCTTACTTTGCAGGACACTCGCTTGGCGAATACAATGCTTTGAGCTCCTTCGCGCAAATTATTCCACTCGAAACTGTGCTTGAATTGGTGTTCCACCGCGGATCTACAATGCATCACTTGATTGAGCGCGATGCACAAGGTCGCTCGAACTACCGCATGGGTGCGCTTCGACCAAACCAGTTTGGAGTGTCAGACGAAGGCGTGAATGCTTACGTTGAGGGCATTTCCAAGGCTACTGGCGAATTCTTGCAAATTGTAAACTACAACTTGGCAGGTCAGCAGTACGCAATTGCTGGAACTATTAAAGGTTTGAAGGCATTGGCTGCAGACGCTTCTAAGCGCGCTAAGGAGTATGGCGGCAAGCCTCCATTCATGTTTGTTCCAGGAATTGACGTGCCGTTCCACTCTCGAATTCTTCGAAAGGGAGTGCCGGAATTCCGCGACAAGCTCGATTCGCTGCTGCCGAAGCATATTGATTACTCTGTGCTTGTAGACCGTTACATTCCAAACCTCGTGGCTTGCCCGTTTGAGCTTACGCGAGAATTTGCGCAAAAGATTTTGGATGTTGTGCCATCTGAGCGCATTGAAGCAGCTTTGGAAGATGAAACTACATGGAAATCTTATGCAGAGGATGAGCAAAAGCTCGGTAGATTGCTTCTTACGGAGCTTCTTTCATGGCAATTTGCTTCTCCAGTTCGCTGGATTGAAACGCAGGCTCTTATGTTTGCCGATCGCGCTCGCGGCGGTCTTGGCGTTGAAGAGTACGTTGAAGTTGGTTTAGGAAACGCGCCAACTTTGGCAAATCTTGGCGCTAAAACTCTTGCTTTGCCGGAGTTTAGTGGCGAAAAAGTGACTGTTTACAACGTTGGTCGTGACGAAGGTCGCGTTTATATGACTGACACGGATTCGCTTGTGCCTGAAGTGTTTACTGAGGAAGATAGTCAAGAAGTAAGTAGCACTGCTGATGCAGCTGCTGCTCCTGCAGCTCCTGCCGCAAATGTTGTCTCTGCTGCTCCTGCGGCTGCTCCTTCTGCTCAAGTTGCTAACGCAGCAGCAAGCGGACCTGTAGCAGACTTGCCATTCAAAGCATCCGACGCAATCTCAATGCTGATTGCGTATAGTGCAAAAATCCGTCTTGACCAAATCGGCGACACTGACACAACTGATACGCTTACAAACGGCGTATCTTCGCGCAGAAACCAGCTTCTTATGGATATTAGTTCCGAGCTTGGCGTGGCTAGCGTGGACGGTGCTGCAGAAGCTCCAATGAGTGCGCTTAAAAAGTTAGTTGATTCGGTTGCTCCGCGCTATAAGGCTTTTGGTGCAGTGCTTTCCGATATTGTGCGCGAACGTTTGCGTGCACTTTTCGGTGCAGCAGGTGTGAAGCCAGCGCAAATTGACAAGCGTATTTCGGAAGTCTGGCAGCTTGGCGAAGGCTGGCGTGCGCACGTGCTTGCGGCTTTGGTTTTGCAAACGCGTGAAGGTGCTAGCGTGCGCGGTGAAAATCTTGCGCAACTTTCAACTGATCCTGCAAAGAATACTGCTGCAGCTGACGCTTTAATCGACGCAGCAATTGCGCAAGTTGCACAAGCTCACGGCGTTAGCGTTTCTCGGCCTGGCGCTGCTGGCGCAGCCGGTGGTGCTGTTGTTGATTCTGCAGCTCTTGACGCTTTTGCGCAGCAAGTTGTTGGCGCAGACGGCGTACTTGCTGCAACTGCTAAGTTTGTGCTAGCAAAGCTTGGTGTTGAAGCTCCTAAAGCAGAAACTGAAAGTGACGAAAATGCTGCTGTTGTAGCTGCTGTTGAAGCAGAATTAGGTGCGGATTGGCCAAAGCAAGTGGCTCCTCGATTTGATGAGCGAAAAGCGATTCTTTTCGACGACCGCTGGGCTTCGGCTCGCGAAGACGTTGCTCGCTTGTACTACAAGTATGCCGGAAAGAATGTTGATATTCAGGTAAATGAAGTTTCTGAAATCTTAAATGATTTTGGTAGTTTCCTCGGTGCCGGGGAAGCAGTAGCTTCGGAAGCTGAGTGGTTTGCAAGTCTTTCTAAATCTCGCGAATTAAACAATCTTGCAACAATATTTAATGGTATTGCTCGCGATTCTCGCACTAAACTTGCACAAAACAACGCCGATACTGCTCAAGCAACTCGTTTTGCAGGAGAAGTTGCAGTAGTTACAGGCGTTGCTCCTAACTCGATTGCTGCTCGCGTAGTAACGGGTTTGCTTAAGGGTGGAGCTACGGTTATTGCAACTTCGCACAGTTTCAAGCCGAGCGTTAAGTCTTGGGCGAAGAAAGCGTATCGCGAAAACGCTCAAATGGGCGCAAAGTTGTGGCTTGTGCCAGCAAACTTGTCTAGTTATCGCGATGTCGATGCGCTTGTAAAGTGGGTTGGCACGGTTTCAAAGAAAGTAAGTGGCGCAACTACTACTATTTTGAAGCCTGCTTATGAGCCGAGCATGTTCTTCCCGTTTGCAGCTCCTCCAGTTCACGGTACTTTGTCTGATTCTGGTTCGCTTTTTGAATCGCAATCGCGCTTAATGCTGTGGGGAGTGGAGCGTGCAATCGCTGGATTTGCGCAGATTGGAGCAGATACAGATGTACAACATCGTATGCACGTTGTGTTACCTGGCTCTCCAAACCGAGGTATGTTCGGCGGCGACGGTGCTTACGGCGAAGTCAAGAGTGCTTTCGACGCGATTGTGAACCGTGCGCATGCGGAAAGCGTGTGGTCGGATCGCGTGACTTTCGCGCATCCTAAGATTGGATGGGTGCGTGGAACCGGCTTAATGGGCGGAAATGATCCGCTTGTGGCTGTAGTTGAGCGTCACGGATTAACTACCTACTCTACGCAAGAAATGGCAGATCGTTTGCTCGATTTGTGCACGAAGGAAGCGCGAGAGCAGGCAGCAATTGCGCCTTTGGATGTTGATTTTACGGGCGGATTAGGCAAGGAGCCTCTTGATTTGAACGCGCTTCGTGCAGAAGCACTGGAAGATCAGAAGCGTGCTGAAGTTGCGGAAGAAGCGGTGGAAGCTGTAGAAGAAGCTGCAGAATCTTCTGCTAAATCAACCAACAAAGCACTTCCAACTCCTTACGTGCCAACTCAGCCGCGAGTCAACTTGGCTGATTGGAAGAACGTAACAGCGCGTCCAGAAGACGAAATTGTGATCGTCTCCGTTGGCGAGCTTGGACCATGGGGTTCCGGACGTACTCGTTTCGAAGCAGAACTTGGAATTCGCGAAGACGGTTCCGTGGAGCTTTCTGCAGGAGCAGTACTGGAATTGGCTTGGAATATGGGCTTGCTTACTTGGCAGGATTCGCCAAAGCCAGGCTGGTATGATGCGGACGGCACGCTTGTTCCAGAAGAAGATATTGCAGAGAAATATCGCGATGAAGTAGTAGCACGTTCCGGTATTCGACCATTCGAAACCGGTATGGGCGGCGATTACAAGGATGGAGCAAACGAAGAAGAAGCAGAAATCTTCCTCGATCACGACGTGAGTTTCAGCGTACCAACAGAAACAATTGCGCGCGAATACGTGGCACTTGACGAATCGCATACTGAGATTACTCGCGATGCAGAATCTGGCGAATGGACTGTTACGCGCAAGGCAGGTTCTATGATTCGCGTGCCGCGTAGGGCTGCAATGACCAGAACCGTCGGTGGACAATTCCCTAAGGGCTTCGATCCGCTGAAGTGGGGTATTCCAGCTTCAATGGTTGGAAGTGTTGACACGATTGCGCTGTGGAATATTGTCACAACTGTAGACGCTTATATTTCTGCTGGTTTCACGCCTTCGGAGATTTTGCAATCTGTGCATCCGTCGATGGTTGCTTCCACGCAAGGAACCGGTTTCGGTGGCATGAGTTCAATGCGAAAACTGTATTTGGATCGCTTCCTTAACCACGAGATTCCTACGGACGTATTGCAAGAGGCGCTTCCAAACGTTGTTGCAGCTCACGTAATGCAAACCTATATCGGCGGCTACGGAAATATGGTTCAGCCGGTGTCTGCATGCGCAACTGCAGCGGTTTCGCTCGAAGAAGGCGTCGACAAGATTGCTCTCGGCAAAGCTGACTTCGTAGTAACTGGCGCAATTGACGATATCGGTGTGGAATCCGTAGTTGGCTTCGGCAATATGAACGCAACTGCCAATAGCGAAGAAATGTATGCGAAGGGCATCAATCCACGATTCTTCTCTCGCGCAAACGATCGCAGACGTGGAGGCTTCCTTGAAGCACAAGGCGGCGGTACGATTTTGGTTACGCGCGGCGATATTGCTTTGAAGCTTGGCTTGCCTGTTGCTGGTGTGGTTGGTTTCATTCACTCCTACGCTGATGGCATTCACACTTCTATTCCTGCTCCGGGCTTGGGTGCTTTGGCTGCGGGCATGGGTGGAGCTAAGTCTAAGCTCGTGCGTGATTTGGCAGCTCTCGGCGTTACTCCGGACGATATTGCTGTGGTTTCTAAGCATGATACGTCTACGAATGCAAACGATCCGAACGAATCTGAGCTGCACAATACTCTTGCGCACGCAATCGGACGCACGGACGGAAATCCGCTGTTCGTAATCAGCCAAAAGACGCTGACTGGACATGCAAAGGGCGGCGCGTGCATCTTCCAAATCAACGGTTTGACGCAACTGTTTAGAAGTGGCGTAATCCCTGGAAACGCATCACTTGACTGCGTGGATCCTAAGCTTGCGCGCGACGACCACATGGTTTGGTTGCGTGAGCCGATGCGCATTGGCGATGGTGCAGGTTCTTGTGCAGTGAAGGCTGCTCTCGCAACTTCGCTCGGCTTCGGTCATGTTAGCGGATTTGTGGCATTGGTTCATCCTGGTGCTTTTGAAGCTGCTGTAGCTGCTAGCGCAGGTGTTAATGTGCTTAAGAATTGGCGTACCAAGGCGAATGCGCGTTTGGCTGCGGGCCAGAGGCGATTTGAGGAAGGCATGATGGGTCGATCTGTACTGTTCGAGCCTGTTGAGAATCGTCACTTGCTGAAGGATGGCACGCGCCTTCCGGATGGCACTCGCTACGATGGTCACGAGGCAGAAAAGGCGATGTTACTTAATCCTGAAGCTCGCCTTAATGCGAACGGATACTACTGCTGAGTCGCTGCTACTGCTGAGCTGCTGCTTTAGCTGGTTTTGACTTACAAACGCCGGGGAATTTTCTCCGGCGTTTGTAGTCGTTTTGGCGTTATGTGGAAACATTTGCTGTGAATATTCCCGGCATTTGTTTTCGCTCTGGCTTTATTTGACCACATTTGCAGGAAAAATGTAAGGCGATTGGAGTTGCGTTAACAATCACGTAAGTAGCTCTGTAGTTCAGTATGCCATATTTAGTACGTGTAGCATTGCGTATGTCGCCTGATATTACCTAATGCCAGTAGTACGCTGTCATTATCGCAGTGGTGTGCTATCTCGCTACCAGTACTCGCTATCAGTACCCAGATCATTTAATGGCATCTATGTATCGCACCTATACCTCTGTAGTCTATGTCTCTATAGTCTATGCCTCTATGGCCTACAGCTCTACAGATTTACTACAGATATAACAATGCTCCGTGGTTGAAGAGTTGTCGTAAATTTTGCGAACCCTTTTATCACGGAGCATATGTATATTATTTATTCAATTTTAATATTTGTTGCAACACCAACGTTTAGTCGCGCTTCTTCCTGCGAATAATGACTGCGAGTGCAGCACCTATTGCGGCTGCGAGTGCAGCAACAGCGCCTGCTGCAGCAATTGCAGAGCCTGTATTGGTTAACTTTGATTGCGCAACCTGGCCGGAGGAGTGACGTGCAGGAGACTTAGGAGCTTGTAACTGAGTGTTATTGCTCTTATTCCTGTTGTTTTCACTGTTGCCAGTGTGTTCATCAGAATCATGAGAACCAGATTCATGTTCTGGGGTTGGCGCAGGTGTCGGTGCAGGTGCTGGTTCCGGTGTCGGCGCCGGTTCTGGTGTTGGTTCTGGTTTCTTGGTTGGGTTGTTTCCGACTTTACCGTTTGCCATGTTGGATGGTTGACCATTCTTCTTGGCTTGCGCGGTAATCGTACTACCATCCTTGATTTGGGTTGCAGGGATGGTGACTTTACCAGTCTTAGGATCAACAGTCACGCCGGTTGGAGTGTTACCGTCAATAGTCCAGTTACCATTCTTATCTTTCTTCACGGTAATTGTTACAGGAGTCGTTGTATCGCCTTCTGGAGTATACGTGATTTCGAGAGTATCAGCATCTGCTGGTGGGGTAACAGTTGCGGAACCTTGCTCAACACCATCTTGTGGCGTGAGTATAGTCGGCTCACCCGCAGGCGTTGGCGTTGGTTCTGGTGCAGGCTTCTCCTTTTCGCCAACTTTAGCAGTTACCACTTCTGACTTGCTCTTGCCAGTCTTATCGCTACTGTCTTCTGATTGCGCAGTAATAGTGCTACCGTGCTTAATCTTGTTTGCTGGAATCGTAACAACGCCAGTTTGCGGATTAACGGTTACGCCTTCTGGAGCGTCTCCGTCAATCTTCCACTCATGCTTGTCGCCTTCAGCAACAACAGTAATCGTTGCGGTTGTTTCACTGCCTTCTGGAGTGTAAGTAACTACAACCTTGTTCACGCGCGTATCCGTGAGATCAGGCGTCACGCTAGCACCACCCTCGGCTGGAGTGTCAATCTTTGGCTTAGTTATATTTCCGTTGACAGTAATATTTACGCTATCGCCTGTCTTTGCACCATCACCCTTACCGTTGGTTGGTGTGAGGGTGACGATGGCACCAGGCTTTTGCTTGTCGATAGTAATAGTGAAGTTGCCATTCTTATCTGCAACGCCTGTTCCGATTTGCTTTCCATCTTTGTCGGTAACAGTTACTGTTGCGCCCGGAAGAGTCTTTCCAGTGATGATTTGTTTAGTAGAATCATCTGGATTGTCTTTTAGCGTTTGCTCGCTAATCTGTGGAGTCTTAAAGCCAGTCACAGCAGTAGCAGGATCAGATGGTTTATCTGTCTTGTTCTTAGATACTGCAGTAATAGTGCTGCCATCCTCCAAATTCTTTGCTGTAATAGTAACAACGCCAGTCTTTGGATCAACAGTTACGCCATCTGGAGCGTCTCCGTCAATCTTCCACTTACCATCGTTATCCTTCTTAGCAATAATTGTGCGAACTGGCTGTTCTGGACCATTGATTGAATTTGGCTTAGCATTGATTTCAATCTTTACAACCGTTGTGTCGCCAGTTGGCGGAGTTACAGTTACGTTTCCGTCGTTCTTCTGGTTGTCGGTTGGTACCGTAATCGTTGGCTTTTGTGGTTTAGCAGTGACGATTACAGTAGTTGCATCACCATCAACTCCACCCTTGTTTGGAACAAGCTTGAGTGTTGTGCCAGGATCCTTCTTATCGATTTCGATAGTGAAGTTTCCGTCTTTGTTGGCATCTCCAGTACCAACAGTATTACCGTCATTGTCTTTGACAGTTACTGTGTTTCCTGGCTGAGTTTTACCAGTAATAGTTGTCTTATCAGACTTATCTGGTGTGTTTTCTGCCTTGCCACCATTAATAAATGGCTTATTCTGTGCCACAACGTTTACTGTTACTGGTACGTTCACAGGATTTGCGATACCCGGAATAGTTACCACGACAGTGCCGCTCTTATTGTTTCCAGCTGTCTTGGTATCTGGAGTACCGTTAGTTGCCCAAGCAAACTTGGTTCCGTTAGGTAACTCATCCTTATTGGCAATGCTGTTTTCTGCGCTTGGAGAATCACCAACATGTACGCTCACCGTTTTACCGGCTGGATTTGGCACAACGAGCACGTTGACTGGAATGTCAACATCTGGCTCGCCTGGCACCTTAACGGTCACAATGCCTGGTTGGTTGCCAGTCTTTGACGTATCAGGCTTCTTCTTCCAAGAAGTCTTGGCATTCTCAGGCAAATCGCTATTATTCTTAATAACATCCTTTGGCTGAGGAGTGTTGTCCTTGCCGTCAGTCTTTTGCAGCACAGTTACGTCTTTTCCTTCAGGAGATGCTGTAACAGTAATTTTTACAGGCACTTCTTGAGGCTCTTGTCCTGGAATCTTTACAATCACAGTGCCAGTAGTGGTGCCTGGCTTGTCTGTCTTTGGAGCAGCATCTTTCTTCCACTCAAATGTGGTTCCTTCTGGCAACTTATCGTTGTCTTTAATGCTGTTCTTAGGATCTGGATCGCTGTTCTGAGCAACGGAGGTTTCCTTCGCTATAGGCGCAGGATTTACGTTCACAGTTACAGGAACATCAATCGTATAACCAGACTTGCCATTTACGCCTGGAATGGTGACTTTTACTTTACCGCCTGTCTTTTCTCCAACGGTATCTGTAGTTGGTTTGCCACTATCTTCCCACTCGAACGTAGTGCCATTAGGGAACTTATTCTTATCGGTAGAATCCTTAATAACATCCTTAGCTTCTGGCAGTGTGCCATTTAGTGGAACGTTCACAACATTCGCTTCTGGCTTTGGCAAAACGTTCACTGTTACAGGCACTTTCACAGGAGCCTGGCCTGGAATAGTAACAATAATCTTGCCATTCTTCGTGCCGGGATTCTTGGTATCTGGTGTATCTTCCTTACTCCACTCGAACTTAGTTCCTTCTGGGTACTTGGTCTTATCAGTGGAACCATTAATTACATCTTCAGGCTTTGGCAAATCCTTACCTTGCGGCACATTGATTTGTGGAGCACTTGGGTCAACAACGTTCACAGTTACTGGCACTTCCACAGGAGCTTGACCTGGAACTGTTACAACAACAATGCCTGACTTGTTTCCTTCCGAAGAAGTATCTGGTTTGCCAGTTTCCTTGCCGTTGTCTTTCTTCCACTCGAACTGCGTACCCTCAGGGAACTTATCCTTATTGGCAATGCTGTCTTCTGGCTTAGGCTCCACGCCCTTTGGCACAGTCACAACTTTAGTCGTAGCAGTTGGAGTCTTAATAGTTACAGGCACGTTAATCACGGTTGTTGATCCATCCGGATACGTAACTGTTACAGGCACTTCAAACTTGCCAGCCTTATCTCCATTAGGGATCTTAGACTTATCGCCATCAGCAATAGAGTAAGTTGGCTTATTTGTTTCGTTCGTTGGCCAGGTAGGAATCGTAACCTTACTTGTAATGTCACTGTCCGAAGGCTTTTGACCATTATCTTTTTCAAGATTATCTGCCTTAGGTGGGTAAAGTTCAGACTGTTTGTTGCTAATAGTTACTGGAACTTCAACAGTGTCAGTTGTGCCATCTGGGTAGGTGACTTTAACCGTAACAGTAGAGTCTCCAGGAGTTTGACCATCTGGCAAAGCTTTGTTAGGATCGTTCAACTCAATCTTTAAGTCATTCTTTTTGTTTTCTGGCCAACCAGGAACAGTTACGTTCTTAGTTACATCTTCAGATGTAACCTTCTTGCCATACTGCTTAACAACAGGTGTTGCCTTTGGCTCAAAAGTATCCGACTGCTTGTTCTTAATAGTCACATCAACAGTAACTTTATCAACAGTTTTGTCAGGGTACTCAACATCTACATGTACATGATAAGTACCAGGCTTTGTGCCGTCTGGAATATCCTCATCTTTGCTGGTGATAGTGACTTTTGGCTGTGGCTTAGTTTTATCATCTTTATCTGGCCAATCAGGAACAGTTACAGCCTTCTTAACAGCTTCCTTAGTATCGTTTCTGCTGGTACCATACTGCTCTTCCACAGGGTCAACGTTTGGAGTGTATTCGTCTGCGTTTGTATCCGTTACAACAACAGGAACCTGTACGGTTGTGGTAGTGCCGTCTTCATACTTAATAGTTACAGGAACATTAGTTGTACCAGTCTTGTTTGTATCTGGAATCTTATCCGTGTCTACAGTAATGGTTGGCTGCTTCTCAGTTTCAGCAACTCCAGTTGTGACATGCTTTTTAATGTCATCTTCATTTGGCTTATTTGTATTGTCTTTATTGCGCTTCAACTCTATAGGCGTTGCAGAAGCCTTATGAGTCACGTTATCTGGATTGCCAACTGTTACAGGAACTTCCACGTGATCCTCAGAACCGTCAGGGTAGGTAACAGTAACCTTAACGTTTACGGTTCCAGGAGTCTTAGTGTCGATAGGTGTTTGACCTTTATCAACTGTAATTGTTGTACCGTCTGTTGGAGGTTTGTTGTTATCGTCAAACTTGACTTTACCTTTGATTTCTTCATCAGAAGGAACCTTACCGTTATATCCAACGCTGATTCCATCAGGCTTATTTGGCTCATACTTCTTATTCTGAGGCTCGCCAACCTTAACGGTTACCGTTGCGTGATCCGTTGAACCATCGCCATAGGTGATTGTTACAGGAACAGTAAAATCGCCAGGCTGAGTGCCATCTGGAATAGTGCTATTGCTGTCAATGGTCACTGTTGCGTCAGTAGGCAAAGTCGTGTCAGCGCCATTTTTCTTTAGCTTAATGCCATTCTTCTTTACACTATCCTCTATGGTAGTGTTCTTCGTCTTACTGTAGTCAACCTTAATAGTTTGGCCTTCTGGCGTGTAATCCTTGTTTTGTGGATCCAAAACTTTAACAGTTACTGTTGCAACGTCACTAGAGCCATCCGAATACGTAACCTTAACCTGCACTTTGCTTTCGCCAGGCTTATCGGTGCTTGGAACGTCTTTTGTGTTGACGATTTCTACTGTTGGATTTTGCTTTGGAGAGTTTCCATTCCACGTCAAGCCATTGCCATCGCCAAACGACTTAATCTTATTTGCAATATCTTCCTTAGAATTCCAATGAACAGTAATCGTCTTACCAACAGGGTCATAGTTGTTGGACTCCCTATTAACGACAATAGGCACTTCAACTTTGCTTGAAGATCCATCTGGATATTTAACAGTTACAGGAACAGTGTAATTTCCATCATCTGTAGGAATTTTTCCAACTTCAAATGTTATACCAGTCTTATCGATTGGCGTATTTGGATTATCATATCTTGTTATTGTGATCGCGTTGGTAATTGCGTTGTTATCCTTAGGATTATCAACTTGCTTAGCTGTAGCAGTATGCTCTTCAGCATCCGTGTACACGGAAATCTGAACCTTAATCCTAGACTCGTTGCCAGCTTCGTCCTTAACAACAAGATCGCGAGACCACTTGTTTGCATCAGGATTCGTATTATCAGCGCGCTTAGCAGTACCTGTAATAGTAATTTTTGCAGGCTTTTCCGCAGAATTATTATCTTTATCAGCGATGCTAATATTGCTGCCAGTTATGTTTGTAGGTAAAGCCGAATTAAATTCCGCACTCTTGATCTTGCCGCTGTTATCGTAAGCGTTGATATCAATGCTGAACTGCTCGCCCTTATGCACCTTGAATTGGTAGTACATTTGTTTATCGTCATGTTTCACCTGATTTGTAGCAGGTTTCTCAATAACAGGCGCGATATTGTCCTTAACGGTAACTTTTGTCTCCACGTCTTTAGTTGAGCCGTCTGGGAACGTTATGCGGACTGTAGCGGTTGTATCTTTGCCAGGCTTATTCCAATCTGGTTCTTTAGCCCAAGAATACTTAGCGTCCTTAGGCAGTTTCTTCACTGCTTCTGGATCAATGCCGCTCTTAGGATCTGGATGCTTTGTGCCGCTACTCATGTTGTACGTAACAGGCGTGCCTGTGACTTTGCTGTACTTATCTGATTGCGGCTTAACAATAAACTTCACAGCCACGTTTGTAGTGTTGCCCGAAGGATCCACCGCCGTGATAGTACGCTTATACTCGCCAGGCTCAGTGTTGAGTGGAGTAGTGCCATCAAGCGTTAAAGTCTTAGGATCTGCAGTTGTGCCAGTTCCAGTAGGATCTTTTTCTGTCTCGCCTGGAGTTTTAGGCGTTAAAGCAAGAGTTGTAACGTTTCCGCTGTTGTCGGTTGCAGTAATCTTAATATCGTTCTTATCACCGCGGTATGTAGTGATAGTGAATACTTGTGCGTGTTTTGGCCCATCAGGATATTCACCATTAATGGTGTTATATGTGCCACCTTCGCCTTTTTGCTGAATCGTAACTTTAGGACTTTCGCTATCCTTAACAGTTACCTTAACGTCAACAGTTTCAACTTGTGGATTATTTGGGTCGTTAGTAGGAATAGTTACAACAACTTTTCCAGGCTTTTCCTTGCCAACGGTGGAAGTGTTTGGAGTTCCGCCAGTTTCAGTGCTCCATGCGAACTTAGTCCCTTTTGGTAAGCTCCTGTGGTTGGCTATAGTTTTCTTTGCCCATTTTTCGTCTAGCGTTTGACCCAAGTTAACAGTAATAGGCCTAGTCTGAAGATCTTCTTTCTTCTTAACTGTTACCTTTACAGTTACAGGCGTTGACTCGTTTCCTGCAGAATCGAATGCCTTAAATGTTAAGTCGTATGTGCCAATTTCTTCAGTCTTAAAGCCAGAGAATGTATAAGTAAGTTTCTTCTCTTTGTCTGTGTTCTTAGAATCGTACTTTGATCCAGCGCGAGTCAGGTTACTAAACAGCTTTGTTTGGTCATTTTTAAACAGAGTCATCGTAGCTGTTGATGTGTCGATTCTATCAACTTTCAAATTGTCTTTTGCTGTAAGGTTGATAGTTAAATCTTTGCCAACTTCGACTTCAATATTGGTTTTATCGGCAGTAAGCGTTGGAGCTTTGTCGTCTTTAGTAGCATTCTTAGGGTCGCTTACTGGCGACTGGACCGACTGCTCCTTAGTTGGATCTGCAGGATTTGTAGATGTTACGGCAGTTACATTTCCAGCAGGAATGCCGTCTTCAACAGTAATCGTAACTTTGCCATCGGCTCCAACTTTTCCAGTGCCGATAACTTTATTATTATTGTCTTTACTTTTAAGAGTTACAGTGCTTCCTTCGGTGCCAGGGCCAGCGTCAACTACAACTTCCTTGTTTTTTACGCCTGCAACGCCAGTCAAATCAGTTTCAATTGTAGGCTTCTTAGGGCGCACAGTGAAAGTGACCTTTTCTTCCGCTGTGCTGCCGTCATTAAACGTGACTTTAGCAGTGTAAGTTCTCTTTCCTGCAACGTCTGTTGAAGGCTCGTCGTTCACCCACTCTGCGCTCTTGATGCTCTTATTAGTAGCGTCGTCAAGCTTGCCAAGATATTGCTTAGCGTCAACTTTGTTGGTGCCTTTTATCTTTTTAAGATCTTCGCCAACAGTAGCATTAACGGTATTTCCATTAAGCTTATGTTGCAAAGAAAGTGGCTTCTTAACATTCACAGGAACAGTCACATTGTGATACGAGCCATCGCTATACGTCACTTTTCCAGAAGCGTACGCAGGAGCAGTGTCTTTGCTGTTAAAGGCAATGTCAGGAAGCTTAGTTTCTGGAATAGAGTCAAAAGTAAGCGTTCCGCCGTCCGCTCCAGAAACATGCTGCTTGAGCTCATCTGCAGTTGGCTTATGACCCCAATCAACAGTAATTGGGGTAGCGGTTGGAGCCTTATGCTTAAGATTTTGGTTCTTAAGATGTACAGTGACTTTCTTTTCTGCTTTGTTGCCGGAAGCATCGGTTGCAGAAACAGTAATCGTGTAGTCGGAGTTTATTGGCGTATTGCCGTTCTTGTGCTCAAACTTAACATCTTTAATTTCGTGTTTGTAAGGATTCTTTTCAGTTGCGTCAAAACCTTCGGCTTTATCCTCTGTAAAGTTTGCGTTATTTATGTTATTAGGGAATCCATTTACAGAGAACTTCGTCACCTTTTCGCTATTATCGGACGTGCCGAAAGTAATCTTTGGCGACTCGCCCTGATATATGGTAATGCTACTGGAGTCGTCTGTAAGCTCTTTGCCGTTCAAATATAACTTTGGAGGCAAATTGTCGCTTTTTGTAGGTGGCACATTTTCATCTTTTGTGCGACCAGAAATAAAGGTGTAAGCAGAATGAGTAGTTCTACCATAAGAGCTGCTATTTGCCCAAGTAAAGGCATTTTTGATTTCTTCATCGGTTACGCCTGGGCGAAGCTTCAACTCGCAATGCATGTGAACAGCGTAATCAATGTGAGTTGTTGTTATGCCAATGCCATAGTTGTAGCCGTTATAAGGTCTTTGGTTTGGTGGGAGAGCCTTTTTAATAGCAGAATCCAAAGCATCTGGGTTAACATGGAAGTTATCTTTTATGTCTTGATCACCTGGTCTGCCAGGGCGTACACCTATAGAGTAGTGATATGTTGAGTTATTGTGATCCTGGCTATCTTTCAAGAAGTCTTGGCTGAACGATTTGCTTGCGTCGTAATCGAACAAGGTAATATCGTGAGAAAGATTTGCATACGTCTGAGGTGATTTGTCATTTCGCTTGTAGAAGTCAAATCTAAGATTGCGCATAGTGTCACCCTTGTAGCCGCCGTTGCTTAAATCGGCAATTGCATAAGGAATTTGCCACACGTATTGATGCTTTTTTGATGCAGAAATCATGGATTTACCGTCGTTGTTAAAGAACACGTCGAAAACCATGTATTTGTTATTGCCTTCGCCTTGAACGTGTGCATACATGTCGGTTTTGTTGATGATTCTATCCCAGTCGCCGACTTTATCGTCTCCAACGTAGCCAAATTCGCCTTTACTGTTTAAGTAACGGTAGCGCTGATACTCAAGAATGTTTGGCGTATGTAGCCAAGGAGTAGGGTCTGCGTTACGCACTTCTTGCGCAAATGCCGCAGTAGTTGGAGGAAGAAGAATATTAGAGGATGCGAGGATTGGCTGACCGCCCAAGCAAGTGGCGGCAGTAAGAACTGTGGCAAGTGTGCTCAATGACACCTTTCGCATGGTTGCATACGCAGAAGATGAATCAACGTTTTTAAACGAGCTCTCAACTTGCTCGTGTGCGTGCTTTTTGCGAGTGTTATTTGCCATAATAATCTGTAATCCTTTATTCTTGTGCTTTTTAATTTAGCGTTCCCTAATGTGCGTCGTATATAAACGTGTGTCTAGTTCTTCTTCAAATACTAATTCTGTGTTTGCATAAAGCAACGGTAGACAATAAGTACGCTTATACACATGTTGCATAATATTATATCGTATTTTTGCTATTTTGTCGTAATTTTTTTATTGTTAAGTATTCCATAACTGTAAAATTTCCTGCCGGGGGGGGGGTGCTCTATGTATAAAATATTGTCATAACGACGAATTATTTAAAATTATCTAAAAGTTTATCGTTTTATAGTAATTTATTCGTATATGAATTAATCACGCTTGTAGCGTTTCTTGTGCACATGCTTAAGCAATTTGTCGCGTGCGTAATTTTCTGGTGTTTGTTGCGGTTTTGTAGTTTTGGAAAACATTTGCCGGTGACTTTTTCGGCGTTTGTTACTGCAGTAAAAGCGCGTAAGTGATTGTTGATTTAAATATATTTTATACAAGATTTTATATAGTATTTTTGCGTAGAACATAAAAAAGTAGGTATGTGTGTTAAAAGTAGGTGCGTATGATTGCAGGAATAGGGCACGACTTGGTAAACGTTGCGCAGTTTGCTGAGCAGATGCAGGATGGCAATGGTTGGCGTGCGCTGTTTTCTGTGCGAGAGCTTCGACAATGTGATCTTCGTGCGCAAGTGAAGAATGATGAGAGAGCTTTACATATTGCAGCACGCTGGGCTGGCAAAGAAGCTGTGATTAAAGCGTGGTCCGAGGCGTTATGCACAATAAATAACCCTTATCCATATACTCTGGATAACATGCCATGGGCGAGTATTGAGATTCTTAACGATTCCCATGGTTGCCCACGCATTATTCTCAGCTCAGATGTGCATTCGCAACTTGTAAAATCGCTTTTCAGTGCGTCCAGCGAGTGTGTAGATAGTAGTGAGCACATAGATAATATTCGTTGGCATATTTCGCTTAGTCATGACGGATTATTAGACGATAATTCAGCTTTTGCATCAGCTGTTGTAATGCTTGAAGTCTTATAAGAAAAGCTACATTATAAGAAAAATATGTTTTGTGCACTTGTGTCGATGTCACAAGCATCTGTATACTTGAACGAGTCGATATTTGTGCGTGAATATTTCGTGCAAATATGGTGCGTAATTGCGGACGTAGCTCAATGGTAGAGTCTCAGTCTTCCAAACTGATTACGCGGGTCCGATTCCCGTCGTCCGCTCCATTTTTTTATTTTTGCTTTACGTTTTGCAATTTTCTTTTTAATGGTTTATTTATTTCAGTTTTTTGTGAAAATCACATGTTTTGCATATTATTTTCACATTTTCATTGAATTTATGCTTGCTATTAGGGTGCTATTGCTATGGTAATAGCGGAGAGACACGTAAAAAACATGTCTGGAGGACTCGTGGGACAGATTATCGTACGTGTATTAGCTGGATTAGTGTCGGCTGCTACTGCTTTCACTATGAATGTCGTTGCGCCGCAAAAATCTTCATCGATTGAACATGTGCATGCAAATGTGCGTGCTAATGTGTATACCAATGTGCATACTAAAAGTGTTGTTAAACCTATTATTCAATCACATTCTGGCACTGTGTATCAAAGCTCGTTTATTGATAATGAGTATGGTGCGCATTGGAGTGATGCTGATGGCACTACGGCTTTTATTGATGGAAATGATGATGTGTTCGTTAATAACGCTAAGGCGGTTATTGATGTTTCTGAGCATCAAAAAGAAATTGATTGGGAAGCTGTAAAATCTTCTGGCGTAGATGGTGCGATTATTCGTATTAGCTACGGTTGGGATAATGGATATGACAAGCAAGCTTTGCGCAATATTAGCGAATGTAAGCGTCTTGGTATTCCGTTTGGTATTTACATGTACTCTTATGCTGAAAAAGCTGAAGATGGTGCCGCTGAGGGTGCCGATATTGTGAAGCTTTTGAAGGGTGCTGGAGTAAGCCCTGACGATTTAACGTATCCTGTTTATTACGATTTGGAAAAGTGGAGCTGGAGTGGTCATAAACCACCAACATCACCATACGTTTACCAGGATATTGTTGCTTCCTGGTGGAATCAGTTAGTTTCTGCAGGCTACCATAAGCTCGGCGTTTACTCTTATGCAAATTATTTGAGAGGACCATTAAATTCTCAGTATATTCACGAGCGTACAAGCTGGGTTGCTAGCTACGGTTCTCGCGTAGGCTTCCCTATTTCTACAGCATTGCGCGGATGGCAGTACACTTCCGACGGCAGCGTTGACGGAATTGATGGTCGCGTCGATTTGAACGCATTCGGCATGGCTGGTGGCGGCGAAATCAATGGTGTTTCTGAGTTTGGTAATACGATTACCAAGCCTAATTCTTCTAAGCCTTCTGGAGAAACCCGCAACTATGGTGGCTGGACTGTAAAGAGTTCTGGTCGTCGTGAAGTATGGACTAGTGGAGACAAGAAGTTTGCGCTCCAGTATGAGCTTCGCGATTCATACTATGCTCATGGCGGTCCTGGTCGTCTTGGTGCTCCTGTTGCTGATGAGGAGAATATGGGTGCTGGCTGGTGGCGTCAGCGTTGCCAGAATGGTGATGTTTGGACGCATGGTAAGGATAAGAAGATCGCTATTATGTATGAGCTTCGTGATTCTTACTATAGGCATCGTGGTGCTGGTTGGCTTGGTGCTCCTGTTGCTGATGAGGAGAATATGGGTGCTGGCTGGTGGCGTCAGCGTTGCCAGAATGGTGATGTTTGGACGCATGGTAAGGATAAGAAGTTTGTTATCATATGTTTGCTCTTCGTGATTCTTACTATAGGCATCGTGGTGCTGCTTGGCTTGGCGCTCCTGTTGCTGATGAGGAGAATATGGGTGCTGGCTGGTGGCGTCAGCGTTGCCAGAATGGTGATGTTTGGACGCATGGTAAGGATAAGAAGTTTGTTATCATGTTTGCTCTTCGTGATTCTTACTATAGGCATCGTGGTGCTGCTTGGCTTGGCGCTCCTGTTGCTGATGAGGAGAATATGGGTGCTGGCTGGTGGCGTCAGCGTTGCCAGAATGGTGATGTTTGGACGCATGGTAAGGATAAGAAGTTCGTTATCATGTTCAATCTTCGCAAGGATTATTATGCGCGCGGTGACTTTAAGAAGCTCGGCGCGCCTATTGAAGATGAACACAATGATGGCAATGGCTTATGGCATCAAAAGTGCCAGAATGTTGTGTTAGAAGCCCACTGATAGCATTTGGCTCCATGCAATAAAAGCATCTGGATTTGTGTATTGTATTTCATTCGCAGCTTCTGTGTGATTTGCAAATACAAGCAAGAATCCTAATACTATCGTTAATGTAGTGCATGCAACGATTAGAGTTTGAGTAGACATTTGGTTCCTATTCAATTCGATATTGTTGCATGCATTTTCTTTATCTAATTGCAACTGCGCATCTTGATTAGCTGAGCAATTTCTTCTAGCAAAACCAATAGATGCAATAATCATAAGAATTATTATTGAATCGCAATAATAACGGTAAAGGCTGCCGCCTAAGCAGTAGTTTACGTAGATTAACATAATCGAGAATGTTATTCCGCTTAAGCACATTATGTATTCGATTTTTTGCATGTACTTGCGTCTTATTAAGAAAATGCCCCAAATAAGTGGTATTGATAGCAGACCAAATGTCATGTGATTAAAGAAACTATTTCCATAATCCGAAATGTTTGAGCTGGTTATTGTAATATACGGGAATTCCGTATCTATGCTTGGTGGCTTTATAAAGAAGTTTATTAACAAGTCTTTGATTTTTAGAGGGTCAAATGCTATACGATTAAATCGCAAGTCAAAATTTGTTAATTGTTCTTCGTTACCAAAGTTAAAGAATGAACCAAAACGCAAGTAGTTATATACTAAGATTCCGGCAAACCCAGCTATTGCAGGAGTTAGGAAGCTTAAAGCTGCAGATACTTTATTTACTACGCTTCTGGAGTTGTTAAGCAGTAAAGCAATAAACAGTGGAGCTATAAACGCAACTGTGGAAATGCAAGAATTTGGTCTACAACCGCATTGCAAAGCTAAGCTTAATCCAGCTAAAGCAAATAATGCATACTGAGTAAATTTAGTCTTAAGCCTTACGGCTTTCAGTGATGCGTAAACAAATAATGTTCCGAAAAATATAGCGCTTACCATAGGAATGTAGTAAATCGATGCAGATGCTTGCAGATAAAAAACAAGGCATCCAAATGGTAAGGCTGCTCCTATAAGCAGCATTGAGCAGTAGTTTATTCGTATTTCAAAGAATGTTATTATTTCTTTCCACAATGCAAATAATGCTGGTATTGTAATTGCTGCAAATAATGTTGTGACCATTATTGCGCTCGGCATCCAAGCTGGGAACAAAGCGTTAAACGGCAAATAAGTTAAAATAAACGGTACTATTCCAAAGTAGCAATAATATTTGCCATTATGCAGCACAACATCCCATATTGCAGGAGTTCCCTCGCGCACTAATTGCATTCTTTTGCCAATGCTAAATGGGTTTGTTGAATGCAATAAGCCATTTGGTGGGTCTTGTAGCAAAGATAGCGATCCTTGTTTCCAGGCTTTTAACTGCTCTGTATATGGGTTTCCGTCTATAAAATCGTATTTATCGTAGGAGAGTGGAACGCGTATTCGATTATAAGTGTTTAATCGGAGCCAAATATACAGTGAGAATCCGGTTACTATTGCGCACAAAGCCCAAAAAATTATAGTTTGAACTCGATCTCCTTGAATATAGGCTATTTTGTGCCATTTTTTCTTACGTATAGTTATAATCGCGGATCCAAAAACGAATAATATAGCCCATTTCGCATAGTTTATGTGCAACTTGTATTTTGGATTAATTGTTATATTTTTAACAACGATTCCGTTTGGCGTTTCATTAAAGTGTAATTTTATTTTGTTTAGTTTTCCGTGACTTTCTAAACGTACTTTAGTTGTATTGAATTTTCCTGTTGTTATTTTAAATTGGCTAGCTAAAGCGTATCCAGGAGCTACACCAAAGTCTTCTAATTCTACGCTTCCAGTTACGTAATAAACTGGTTTTGTTTGTTGTAGCGAAATCTCTAATGTTTTGCTGTACGTGTTTAAGTTTGTGAATTCTACATCTGCGCCATTTTTAGATATATGTACGCCGTCATTTTTGTATTTTGCATATATTTCATCACGGCTTGCGTTTGTAGAGTCTTCTGCTTGTTCAGCTTTTACTTCTTTTACTGTGCTTAAATTTATGCTTTGTGTTTTAAATCCTAATTCGGATGCTTGAAATAAGTTACTAAAAAACATTAGTGTTATTAGTCCGCTTATAACAAAGCACACTATATATGGCAAATAAGTTTTTAGTTTAAGATTGTTTTTTATGACGGCTCGCACAGGTTGCTACTTTCTATTTCTTTTTATGTAATCAAAAAGGTTTACTTGTTCTATAAAACGTTTGCGCTCATTTTTGGCTAAAATCTCAAGAATAATTCCGGAAATAAAGAATAGTAATCCTGTAATAATTAGCATTACAGCACCAATTAGAGTAGGGAAGCGTGTTACTAGGTGTGTGCGCCAAAATTCTATGAATGGAAGCATGCATGCTCCTACTCCGCACAGTGTTATTATTACGCCAAGTGTTCCAAAGAAAGGCATTGGTTTGTATTCGCGAATCATGTGAAAAATGGTTGAAAGCACTCGAATACCGTCTCCAACTGTGTCTAGCTTGCTAACTGATCCTTCTGGACGGTCACGATACTGAATTGGCATTTCGTACAGTTTTATATTGTTGTTGAGTGAATGAATAGTCATTTCTGTTTCAACTTCAAATCCGCGCGAAAGTACAGGATAAGTCTTTACGAATGAAAAAGAAAAAGCGCGATAGCCTGTCATAATATCAGTTACTTTTGCGTGGAAAAGCGTGTTGATTGCGCCTCTAACTAAACGATTTCCAAAATTGTGGAATGGTCGCTTATTCTCTTGGAAATACGTAGAACTTAGACGGTCGCCAATAACCATGTCGTAGCCTTCAATAACTTTGGCGACCATGTTTGGTGCCGCTTCAGCGGGATATGTGTCGTCGCCGTCTGCCATTACGTAAACATCTGCGTCTATGTCTTGGAACATTGCACGAATCACATTGCCTTTGCCTTGTCTAGGTTCTTTGCGAACTACAGCACCTGCTTCTTTGGCTATTTTTGCAGTATTGTCCGTTGAGTTGTTGTCGTACACGTATATTGTTGCTTCTGGAAGTGCCGCCTTAAAGTCTTTAACAACTTTTTCAATGGTGATTGCCTCGTTATAGCACGGCAGCAGCACTGCGACAGAAGTCATAATATGTCCCTTCATAATGGCGAATGGTGCGCATGGAATGAGCAGTAATGTTCTTATACTATGTGCATATCACTGTTATCTTACCTATTGTTGTGGATTGTAGTGCAACAATCTATTTGCGTTTATGTGGCAGTGTGCAGTACTGTGCGTAGTACTTGCGCATATAGTCTGCTATACTGCGTGGCAAGTGTTATGTAATTTTTTCAAGTTATGTAATGAATGTGAGTATTAAGAATAGTTATGGTGCCATGCAATACGTATAAAAGTGTATGCTGCAAACAGTGTCAAATGTTCAAAATAAACTAATAATAATTATTTTTGAACACCTTTGTGCATACTATACTAATGCAACAAAATGTATAGAGCCATCATTATGCACCTCGGCTAGTGCATGGAGACACTGTTATGGAAGCATATTCAGCATTAACTCATAACGAATTTGCTGTAATATCAGCATTGCAACGTTTGTCAGGAAGTAATCAACGTACTATAGCTGAGCATACGAAGCTTTCATTAGGCACAGTAAATAGTGCGTTACGCGATGCTATTCAGCATGGGTTTGTTGTTAATGGTGAAGTTACATCAAAAGGTCTTACCGCACTCGAACCGCATCGCGTCCACAATGCGGTGATTATGGCAGCTGGCCTTTCCTCCCGCTTTTCCCCGATTTCTTACGAATTGCCAAAAGGTTTACTCACTGTGCGCGGCGAAGTGCTTATGGAACGACAAATTCGTCAATTACAAGAGGCGGGAATTAACGATATTAGCGTGGTGGTTGGATACAAGCAGGAACGTTTCTTCTATTTGGAAGACAAGTTTACTAAAGGCGATTTTTGCGTAAAAATCGTGCCAAATAAGGAATATCGTGAGCGCAACAACAACAGTTCAATCATGGCTGTTGCTCACCTTTTAAGTAACACGTATATTTGTTCTTCTGACAATTATTTCGACGAAAATCCTTTTGAACCATACGTGTGGAAGGCTTACTATTCTGCGCAATATCAGCAGGGCCGTACTAAAGAGTGGTGTATGAGTGTAGGTGCGCACGATCGCATTACTTCGGTAACTATTGGTGGCAGTGATGCGTGGTACATGATAGGTCACGTGTATTTTGACAGCGAATTTTCGGCTAAGTTTGTGCGAATTTTGCGTGCGGAATATGATTTGCCGCAGACTGCTGGCAAGCTGTGGGAAGACATTTTGATTGAGCATTTAGACGAGCTTGATATGCGCATGCGCCGCTACGATCCGCCGATTATTCACGAGTTCGATTCGTTAGATGAACTTCGCGAGTTTGATCCGCTATTTTTGGAAAATGTTGACAGTGAAGTTTTTGACCGCATCGTTAAGGTGCTTGGTTGCAAAAAGTCGGATATTCGCGACGTTTACCCGTTGAAAAATGGTTTGACGAATCTTTCTTGCCATTTTACGGTTGGTTCTAACGAGTATGTGTACCGTCATCCAGGGGTTGGCACGGATGTGTTGGTGAATCGCCAGGCTGAGGATGAGGCTTTGCGTGCGGCGCAGCACCTTGGTTTGGACGGTACGTTGGTTGCTGATGATCCGAAATACGGCTGGAAAATTTCGCATTTTTTGAAAGGTTGTCGTACCGCTGATTTTCACGATTCTTGCGATTTGCGCGAAGGTATGCGTCTGATTCGTAAGCTTCACAACAGTGGCGCTACGGTGAGTAGACGGTTCGATTTTTATGAGGAATCTCAGCGTTATTTGCGCGATTTGTGCGCTCGCCGTGTTGCGTTGCCTGAGGGTGCTGACGCTTTGCTTCATAAGGTTGATTGTTTGCATGAGTGCGTGAGTAAAGATGCTTGCCAAAAAATTTGCTTGGCGCACAACGATATATTGGGTGCGAATGTGC
The DNA here is from genome assembly GCF_049262675.1 of Gardnerella sp. DNF00747. Lineage (NCBI taxonomy): Bacteria > Bacillati > Actinomycetota > Actinomycetes > Bifidobacteriales > Bifidobacteriaceae > Gardnerella > Gardnerella sp. DNF00747. The sequence continues at coordinate 273,406 of NZ_CP058394.1, forward strand.
TTGTGGATGTTTCTGGACGCTACCATCTGATTGATTGGGAGTATGCGGGGATGTCGGATTATGCGCAGGATTTGGGTACGTTGTGCGTGTCTGACGCACTTAATAAGCAGGAATTTGACGCGGTTCTAGTGGAGTATTTTGAGCGCAATCCTACTTGTGCTGAGCGTCGTCATTGCATGGCGTACGTTGGTTTTGCGGGGTGGTGTTGGTATTTGTGGTCGTTGGTAAAAGAGGCTGAGGGGGAGCCTGTAGGTGACTGTCGTTATTTGTATTACCGTTATGCGAAACGTTATGTCGACCGCGCTTCGAGCGAATATGGTGCCGTATCCGCTGAATCCTCTGAATCTGCTGGTTGTGACGGGTCTGCAGGCTCTGTAGCAAAGGTGTGATTTTATGAAATATTCCTTAATAAGCGGACTGCTTTGGGGACTTGATACTGCTTTGCTTGCGGTATTGGTTGCGTTATCTGTTCATGGTTTAACACCTTCTGCAGTATGGTATGTGGGCGTTGTGGGCGCTTGCGTTCACGACGTTGTGTGCGCTGTAATATTGTGGATTTATATGGCTTGTCGTTCAAAGTTGCGCGAAACTGTTGCTCTTTGCAAACGTACGAAATTGATTGTGCCTATTGTGTTGAGTTCGCTTCTTGGAGGCCCAATTGGTATGACCGGTTACGCTATTGCGGCAAGCAATATTGGTGCCGGTTACGCTGCTGCGATTTCCGCACTGTACCCGGCTTTTGGCATAGTGCTTTCTTCTATTGTGTTGCGCGAACGCTTAAATGCGTTGAAATATTGTGCTTTTGCTGTAACGCTTATTGCGGTAGGAGTGCTTGGCTACTGTTCTTGCGTGGAATCTTCAACCGCAACTGTCTTCTCTCCAGGCAGCATAATCTTAGGTTTGATTGCGGCTATTTTCAGTGTTATTGGTTGGGGAAGTGAAGCCGTTGCTTGCGCGTGGGCTACCAGAAAGCAAAGCGTGGACGACGAAGTAATGCTGCACGTGCGCGAAACTGTTTCCGCACTGTCGTACGCCTTACTCATTGTGCCGTTGTGTACGATACTGCCGGTTTTTAGTGTAAAGATTATGCAATCAGCTGGCTTTATTGCGTTAGCTATATTTATAGCGTTACTTGGTACTGCTTCCTACTTGTGCTACTACCGCGGTATTGCTCAGGTTGGTGCGACGCGCGCTATGGCTGGAAATATTACGTACGCGGTGTGGAGCATGATTGCAGCAGCGTTACTTTCTCAAACGATTCCGCCGCTTATTGCGTGGGTTTGTTGCGTGGTGATAATTGCGGGGACGGTAGTGGTGGCTTCCGAAAAATAATCGCAACGGAGTATGATAAACCTGTATTGCATTGTGGCAACAGTTTATAGCAGTACGCTATAGCAAGTATGTTTTTAAATAATGAGGGAGTAATGAACTTATGGTTTCGCAGTTACGTCGCATAGTGAGTTGGATAATAGGCAGACTCCCTTCGTCAAAACGCTCTATTGTGGAAGTGCGCGAGCAGCTGAGCACTATTCAAACGCAAATTTCTCGATTGCAAGAATGTGTCGACGCTCGCTGCGCTCATCTTGAGGTTGGACAGTATAACGTTGAGAAGTCGTTGCGTGCGGAGATTTTGACGAATCGTGAGCAGTCTTCGATTATGGCTTGGTCAAACTATAGGAAAGATGGCGAAAGTAGCGTGGATGCACATAAGCGTTTCTTCCTTAGTTTGCCGAAAGCTACAGGTTCTATGCGCGTTATACAACGTGGTTGCGCGTCGCTGCTGAGCGAGTTTACGCAGATTGCGCAGCAGCATAATCTTCAGTATTGGGCTGATTTTGGTACGCTGCTCGGTTGCGTGCGTCATCGTGGGTTTATTCCTTGGGATGACGATGTTGACTTGGGTATGATGCGAGAGGATATCGATAAGCTGTTAACGATGTTGCGTGAGGATGCCGCGTTGTGCGCGCGCTACCGTGCGGTGCTCGTGTACGATCCGTACGTGTGCTGCCGTCAGTTGCGGTTCCGTTACGCGAATAATAGTAATCCTTGTTTTTTGGATATTTTCTTCTACGATTACGCGCCTGATTTGACGTCTGAACAGCAGCAGAGTTTTGTGTCTTTGCGTAAGGATTTGCAGCAAGAGTTGCGTTCGCAGACTTTTTTCAACACATGGCTTGACCGCGGTTATGTTGAGCAGGGCGGCGAATACACTGCTGATATTGAACAGATTTTTCAGAGTTTCCAAAAGAAGGCTGTAAACCAGGGGCTTGTGGTGAGTAAGTCTTGCGCGCGCAACGTGGTGTACGGTTTGGATAATGTTGATGCTGAGAATTTGTATATTGCACGATGTGCCGAAATGTTTCCAGTAAAAATGGCAACTTTTGAAGATTTTTCTGTTGCTATACCGCAGTTATCGGAAGATATTTTGGAACGCGTGTATGGTGATATTTATCAGCTGCCGTCGGATATTATTACGCACTTCCGTCATGTTGACTGCGAATCCTTGCATAGCAGTCATACTGACGATGTAATCGAGCAGGATATTCGTTCAAATCCGTATGCGATCGATTGTGGCAGACTTGAGTGAGTTATGTAACGCTACAAAACGGTAACTCTACAAAACAGTAACGTTAAGAATGGCAATAGTACGAAGGAATTAACAGGTGTGCATATGGGCGATACGAGCAATAGTAACGGTAATGCGACTGCTGTAAATGATGTGGCGGCAGAAAGAAACGTAACGATGGCGGGTAGTGCAGTAAGTAGCACAATAAGTGGTGCAATAAGCAGTGCGATACAGTGCAGTCGCGATTGTGCTCGCGCTATGCGTTCTGTTTTACGACGCATATCGCTAATTATGCCGCTTATTATTGTGCTTCTGCTGGAACTTGTATGGTTCAACTTTCCGGCAATCGAATCGTCAGGATTCAAGCCAACTCCTGTTCAGAGAGTTTCAACCGGTGCAGGTTTGATGCGTCACGGCGACGTGTACACAGTTACCGGCAAAAACGATCAATACATACAATTGCATTACGCTCAGCCTTCTCAAATAAATAATATTTACGTCGATACGCGTTCGCCTCACACTCGCACACTCGATATTGCTGTGTATGTGTTGGATGGTGGCAACAGTGCTTCTTATATTCAAGTTGCGTCTCAGCCTGTTACGTCGAATGTGAACGATACGAAGTATGTGCGTGTGCATGCGGTTGATAAAGTTGCGGGCTTGCGTTTGAGTACGAAGCTTCAGAAAGGTGATTCTTTTACAATTGCTAATCTTGCGTTGAATCAGCGTAGGCCGTTGCATATTTCGCTTGTTCGCGTCGTGATGTTGTTGCTTATTGCTTATGCGATATACGTGTTGGCTCCGCGTTCGCGCATTTATAAAGAAGCGCTTGATTTGCGCGTGCGTAAGCAGCAGTTGTGGCTTGTTGCGTTAGTGCTAGTGCAGTGCGCAATACTTATTGGAGTAACGAAAGTTACTGGTACTCAACACATGTTTACAGCTGGTGTGTGTAATAACGGCGGCTTTATATGTGACGCCAACCAGTACAATCACCTCGCCAACAGTCTGCTCAAAGGTCACCTGTACTTGGATCTGCCGGTTCCTGACTGGCTGCCGAATATGAGCAACCCTTACGATGCAGGCGCGCGCTACGCCATGTCGATAAAAACTGGTCAACCAACTTACTGGGATTATGCGTTCCACGGAAGCCACTACTTTACTTACTTCGGCGTACTTCCGGCACTGTTACTTTTTGTGCCGTTCAAAGTACTTACCGGTCATGATTTGCGTACAGATTACGCCGTCGCCTTCTTTGCTGTCGCTTTCGCAATTGCTTCTATCTATCTTATGGTGCAATTACTTCGACGCTTCTTCCCAAAGCGATCCTTCGGTTTCCTCGTGCTGTCGCATCTCGTTATGCTCATGTCCAGTGGAGTGCTAATTCAGGCGTATCTGCCGCAAATCTACTCGCTTCCTATGCTGTCATCATTGTGTTTCACCTGCTTAGGACTGGGATTGTGGCTACAGGCGCGAACTACTCAAGATACTCTTTCTAAAACCCCGTACTTACGGAAGTCACTACTCATTCTGGGAGCAGTATGTATTGCACTAAACCTAGGGTGTAGGCCGCAATTTATTCTGGCGTCATTGTTTGCTTTTGTAATTTTTAAGGAAGAAATCGTAAAGTACCGTCTATTTTTTGCCTTCAAACGGAGCAGCGTAATCAATACTATATGCGTAATCGCACCAATGATTCTTATAGGCTTAGCCGCCTGCTGGTACAACTACGCGCGTTTCGGTTCTCCACTCGATTTTGGTGCAACCTACAATCTCACCGGTTTTGACATGGTTCACCGCTCCTACTCTTGGGCGCGAATCCCATGGGGAGTATGGATGTACCTGTTCCAGCCTATTACTATTACGCCAGTTTTTCCGTTTATGGAACAATCCGTGCTGCCGTCAATGTTCCACGGGCAAATCATTATGGAGCCATTCTTTGGAGGCCTACTCGCTTACTCTCCTGTATGCGCAGCCGTAGTACTGTACCCGGTAGTAAAGCAACAATTACGCAAAAAGCAGCTTGCTGGATTCTTTACGCTCGGCTTAACGTTGTCGATACTGCTTATGGTATTAGATGCGGAAGTGGTAGGAATTTCCAGCAGGTACTTTAGTGATTTCGGCTGGCTGCTAGCGTTGTGTGCAATTATGGTGATTGCAAGTCTTATAGACAAAGTCTCGTCTTGTGTGCACATGGTTGACGTTCCTTCTGATTGCGTCAACGAAACAGGCGAGGAGTTGCCTTCTAAAGCCAACCTTAAGTTAATGCACAAAGTTCTGATTATTCTGGTGATTTCCAGCGTGAGCTTGTGTTCCTTAAACCTCCTTGCTAACGGACGATACTCAGACCTTCAAGGTACTAGGCCGAGCATATACAGAAGTATCGAATCCTGGTTCTCGCCACTTACGTAACAGACGAATCAGTTGCAATTTGGTTACTATTAGTAAATTACAATTCAGATAATTTGAAGAAGAAAATTTTGAAGAAGAAAAATATGGTAGTAGAACAGAAACAACCAGCGCAAAAAGTAGCGTGTTCTGCACAAGCTCAAGCGGTATTACAATCGAGCAAAGACCTGCAAAATGGCACGCAAAAAGACCTGCAAGTTGAAGTCTTGCGAATTATTGCAATGCTTATGATTGTGGCCTGCCACATGATCATACATTTGAACATTCGCGAGCACAGTTTCAATATGGAACTTTTGCCGGCTCCAGGCTTGCGTTCAGCACTTAAATTCTTAGTCGTACAATACGGTCAAGTTGGTGTCTCAACCTTCTTTATTATTTCCGGCTACTTTTTATGTCGCAAAACCTTCCGCTACCGACGCGTTTTTGCAGCGTGGGTGCAAATGTTCTTCTACTGCATTATCGTGCTGGCAGTAACCTTCGTAGCAGACTGCTTTGGCTTACTTCCGGAAAATTTGAGCAACTTACTTCACGGAAAAGAACTTGTCTACACGCTGTTGTGGAATGTGACGCCATTTACTTACCGAAGCTATTGGTTCATGAGCGCGTACTTAATCATGCTCATGTTCATGCCTTTTATCAACATTCTTATAAGTCACATGACTCAGCGCAATCATGCTATGCTGCTGGTACTTCTTGCGTCAATCTCACTTATTCCGCTATATTTTGGCAAAAATTATACTTGGAACGATATTATTTACGCAATTTTTGGATATTTAGCCGGAGCTTTTATTGCGCAGTACGGTAGCGGAATAAAAAAACTTACTACGAAGCGACTTTGTGCGTGCGTAGCAATATCTACTGTTCTTATGCTCGCTTTCGACTATGTTGCTTCGTCCGGAAATAAGTTTGTGCGAGTTCTTACGTGGGATCAGCAGGTCCACGGCGGCATTGGAATACTGCCAATGATTATTGCAATGTGTATTTTCATTCTCGTACACCGAATAAATATGTTGCGAATTAAAGGACTAGCAAGAACTGTAATTTTGCGCGTTTCCAAAGCAACTTTCGGAGTGTACCTTCTTCACGAGCACATGTTTATTTTCATAGCGTTGTGGACGTTCGTGGCGTGGATGCTTCCTACAACTTCCTCAAGCGCACTCATAGTGCTACTTTACGCAATTACTTTAATTTGTACGTACGCAGCACTTTCAGTTGTTGCAGTTGTAATAGATCTCGTTATCAAACCAATTTCCAACCGAATTGCGCTAACTTTGGAGCATGTCGCCAATTGCGTATGTTCTGTGCACAAAACGGATTCGCAATCCAAAATGGAGTAAGTAACTGGTAAACTATATATCTTGTGAAAAACATTGTAGATAAGTTGCGCGCAAGATACCACTATTCGTGGGTGGTTCTTAAAGAGCTGGTGAAAACTGATTTCAAATTGCGCTACCAAGGGTCTTTCTTGGGAGTTGCGTGGTCGGTTTTGCGACCGCTTATGCTGTTTTGCGTAATGTATGCAGTGTTTGCAAAGTTTTTGCGAATGTCGGATGGCACGCCCACCTATCCAGTTGTGCTTTTGCTTGGCATTAGCGCATGGCAGTTCTTTGGCGAGGCTACTTCGATTGGTTTACGTGCGGTGGTAGACCGTGGAGATTTGCTGCGTAAAATCCATTTTCCTAACTATATTGTGGTGGTTTCGGCAACTGTTGGCGCGTTAATCAGTTTTGCAATAAATCTTGTGGTAGTAATCATTTTTGCCATCTGCTCAGGCGTGCAATTTACGTGGTGGGTGCTATTAGTTCCTTTGAATTGTATACAGTTGTACGCATTAGCATTAGGCGTAACGCTGCTGCTAGCAACTATGTACGTGTATTTTCGCGACATTGCGCACTTGTGGGACGTGGCGCAACAAGTACTGTTTTACGCAATGCCAATCATTTACCCTCTAAGCATGGTGATTGGTAATAATTCTTTAGGAAGATGGGGAACGGTTATTGCAAAAGTGCAGTTACTTAACCCTATTGCACAATGTATTCAAGATTTGCGCCACAATCTTGTAGCACCTCTTACTCAGCCTACTGTGTGGAATTTAGTAGGGTCTCCTTTGCTGATGATGGTTCCGGTAGTATTAACCGTAATCTTGTGTGTGCTCGGCGTCGCAGTGTTCCGCAAGTGCAATCGTAAGTTTGCTGAGGTGATGTAATGAGCGAGATTGAGTTGACAAATACTGAAAAAGAAGAGTTGCAACCAGTCGTACTTTCAGTAGAACACGTAGGCAAATACTTTAAGCTACCAACTGAGCAAGCAAGCGGTTTGAAACAGGCGTTTATTAATTGGACGCGTGGTATCAAAGGCTACAAAGAACAGCACGTTCTGCGTGATATCAACTTTGAAGTACGCAAAGGCGACTTCTTCGGCATCGTAGGACGCAACGGAAGCGGCAAATCAACCCTACTCAAACTCATCTCTGGAATCTACGTACCAGACTCCGGACGCATACACGTCAACGGAAAACTCGTGCCATTCATTGAGCTTGGCGTAGGCTTCAACCCAGAACTAACCGGTCGCGAAAACGTGTTTTTAAATGGAGCACTATTAGGTTTTACGCGCTCGCAAATTGAAAACATGTATGACGATATAGTGCATTTTGCAGAACTTGAAGAGTTTATGGATCAAAAACTTAAAAACTACTCTTCTGGTATGCAAGTGCGTCTTGCATTTTCAGTTGCAATTCAAGCTCAGGGAGATATTCTAGTACTTGATGAAGTTCTTGCAGTTGGAGATGAAGCTTTTCAAAGAAAATGCGATGAATATTTTGCAAAGGTTAAAAAAGACGTAAGTAAAACAGTTATTCTCGTTACGCACGATATGAACGCAGTAAAGCGTTATTGCAATAAAGCTATTCTTATTAAGAATGGCGAAGTGATTGTTAACGGAGATAAAGACGATGTTGCAAATCGTTATACTCTAGAAAATCTTTCTAGCCAAAATGGCGGAGAAAGTGAAGATAGTTATGCTGTTGGCTTGAATGAGCGAGTGCCATTTATGCGCATTGTTCCTTTGAGTAAGCAGTTGCTTAATTGTAAAGAAAAATTCCGTTTTGCTATTGAATATGAATTCAATGAGCCTGGGAAATATTTTATAGCTGTAGCAATGCACGACATAAAACGTGGAGGAATCACGTATGATTCTGGAGCAGATAAAATTGAGCTCGAAGGAACAGGAAGACAAAAAGTTGAATTTGAAGTGCCTCTTAAAATCTTAAATAATGGCGAATTTAAGCTTGTTGCCTCTCTTCGTACTAGAAGCAAAACTGATCCTGAATTAACAGATATGGTTGCGTTTACTAACGACAGTAATTCGTGCATGTTTGCTGTAAGAGATAGTCAAAACCGTGAGTATGCGCTCTTAAATGACAATGCAATGACTTTTACTTGCTTAAAGCATTATAAATGCTAGCTTTATTTATTGCTGGTTTTATATGTGCTAAAGGCTAAAAATAAGGGTGTTTTAGTAATGAATTTCTTTAATCTAGATGTTAATGCAAAAACTTATATAGACTCTTTAAGCGAGCGTCAACGCAGGCTTATTGTGGGCGCTATAAACTATCATTCATTAACTGCACCGTCTAGAACTTTGCAATATCAAGTTTACATGGGTCAAAAATGGCAGTATCCTCGTTTAGCTGATTTCTCAGTTTTTGACGGTGCTTGTACAAAAAACGAAGGATTGAAACCAATCGCAACTTTTAGTGCACAATCAACTGTTAAAACTAATAGCGAATACACAAAAGAATTTTGGAATGAAGGCAAACTGTTTAAAGATAATGGCGTTAGGTATTTGTTGCTGACACCAGATGATGCAACCGACGATGATGTGATGTCTCACTGGGCTTCTGATACGTTAAAGCAGCACATTTACAAAGAGTGTGAATTACACGCACCTTCTATGTTTGATGTTGTTAGGGAAGTAATGCGCAAAAAACGCGAGTGTGATTCGAAGAAACTTGTTGAAGCGTATTGTCCTTGGAATAAAAAGAAGTTTGATTATGTTGCAAATGCTCACCAAAGAGAAATTGCAAAACAAGAAAATTGGGATTTATCAAATATAAAAGATGCTAGATTGGACTGTGTTTCTCCTGCTAAAAGAGTTGAAGGAGCTAAAAAAGCTATTATTATAGGTTTGCATTGGCTGCAAGCTGGTGGTGCAGAAAGATGGGCTGTAGAAACAATAAAACTTGCCAAAAAAGCTGGTTTTGTGCCAATTGTTATCACAGATAGAGACGGTCACCAGCCGTGGATTACGAAAGATTTCTGTGATGATGCTCTTGTATTACCACTTACTCCACCAATTAGAGAATATTGGGCGGATGTTCCACTTTTAAGATCTTTGTTTGAGCAATTTGACATTAAAGCAATAGCAATACACCATTGCCAATGGCTTTACGACCATATTTGGTGGGCTAAACAATTCTCCCCAGAAACACATATTATTGATTCGCTGCATATTGTTGAATACATAAATTGTGGAGGATATCCGCATGAAGCTGTAACACACGATAAGTGGATTGATTTGCACCATGTTATTTCTCCACAACTTGAAAATTGGTTGCATGATGTGCATGGTATTGAATCTTCCAAGATTGTTGACGCTCCACTTATTGGTCTTACTGCTGGAATTGGAAACGATTGCGTATCGCCGAGAAAAAATAAAAATGTTCTGAATGTTGCTTTTGTTGGAAGGATTGCAAGACAAAAACGTCCAGAAGCGTTTGTTCTTGTTGCAAAAGCTTTAAACAAAAAATATCCAGGAAAATTCCACTTCATTTTGCATGGAGATGGCGAATTAGACACATATGTTTCAGAACTTATATCTAGGTATGGTCTTGAAAACGTTATTGAGCGCAGATCTATGAAAATTCCAGCTCAAAAAACGTATGATGATGCGGACGTGCTACTTATTAGCTCTGTAAACGAGGGTATTACGCTTACAACTATTGAAGCGCTTTCTAATGGAGTTCCAGTAATTTCATCGGATGTTGGATCGCAAAAAACTGTTATAGCAAAAAGTGCGTTATTGCCAAGAATGACTTCTAGTTTTGTTAAAGCGTCTGTAAAGGAATTGTTTAAGATTATGGAGAATGATTCATATCGTTCATTATTGTTAAAAGAAGAAGTTGAAAAATTGCGCAATTTTGCAAAACTCGAATCTGCAGAAACGTTATTTACTAAGTTATTTGAAGAATGGAGCAAGTAATGTCAAATGCTCAAGTAGTGGATGCTAATAAATCAAAAGATAGCGTTAATGTTGCGGCTGTTGTAGTAACTTTTAACAGGTTAGAGAAACTAAAAACCGTATTGGCTTCGTTAGAATCTCAAACGCGACTTCCAAATCAACTAATCATTGTCAACAATGCTTCAACTGATGGCACGGATAAATATTTGGAAGAGTACACTCGCGATTTTGCGAATGGTCATTTGGAGAATCGAGTAAATCTTACTGTTGTAAATTTGCCAGAAAACGTTGGCGGCGCAGGCGGTTTTAGTGCTGGTATGCGTAAAGGGTACGAGCTTGGCGCAGATTTCGTGTGGATTTTTGACGACGATGGCTATCCTCAGCCACAAGCTTTGGAAAAGCTTCTAGATGGATTTAATGCTGCCGTAGGTGAGCTTGGTGCGGATGTTCCGTATGCTTGCTCAATGGTGAAGTTCGTGGACGGATCGATTTGCGAAATGAACAATCCAGTACCAACGTGGGATTGGGGAAGGCTTATTGCTAAAGGATTTAACAATCTCGTTATGGTTACAAGCTGTTCGTTTGTGTCGGTGCTTATTCCTCGTTGGGTTATAGAAAAGTACGGATTGCCATTTAAAGAATACTTTATTTGGTTCGATGATGCCGAATATACACTTCGTATTACGCGTGTATGCCCGGGCGTGCAGGTTCTCGATAGTGTAATTATGCATGACATGGGAGCAAACAAGGGTGTGAACTTTACAATGATTGACAAAAAGAATGCTTGGAAATTCGCATACGGCGTGCGTAATCAAGCATCTTACCGTTTGCATCACGAAGGTAAAGCAAAATACTTGCTTTTCTGCGCAAATGTAGTTCGTCAAATGCGAAGAGGGCATGTTGAGAGAAAGTTGCGCCGCAAAATGATTGGTCAAATGCTAAAAGCGATTAGATTTAATCCAAAAGTTGATTTTCCTAAAAATAAGTAGCGCAACAAGCGAAATGCTAGGTTAATAACTGGAATATGTTAATAACTGGAATAGCTTAATAACTGGAATATATAAAGCATAATTTCAAAATAGACGTATCTTATAAAGGAATAAAATGTACGAAAAAGCAAAATCAGCAACTTACCCAGATTTAGTAGTTGTTGGAGCAGGATTGTTCGGCTTAACTGTAGCTCAGCAAGCAGTGGAGCATACGGACGCTCGCGTTGAAATTATTGACGTTCGAAATCACATTGGCGGCAATGCTTACTCGTATTTTGACGAGCGCACAGGAATCGAAATTCACAAGTACGGTGCGCATCTTTTTCACACAAGCAATAAGCGTGTGTGGGATTATGTGAACCGTTTTACGTCGTTTACTAACTACGTGCATCGCGTGTACGCAACTCATGACGGCGAAGTGTATCCGTTGCCAATCAACTTGGGTACGATTAACCAATTCTTCCACGCGCACTACACGCCAGAGGAAGCGAAGGCTTTGATTGCAAGCCAAGCGGGGGAGTTGGCTGGCAAAGATCCGCAAAATTTGAACGATAAGGGCATTAGCTTAATTGGTCGTCCGCTTTATGAAGCGTTTATTAAAAACTACACGGCAAAGCAGTGGCAGACGGATCCTTCCGAGCTTCCTGCTGGAATTATTAAACGCTTGCCTGTGCGATTTAACTACAATAATCGCTATTTTAAAGACACTTGGGAAGGCTTGCCAACGGACGGCTACACAGCTTGGATGCAGCGCATGATTGACGATCCGCGTATTCACGTTTCGCTTGGTGTAGACTTTTTCGACGAGTCGCAGCCGTTTAATAAGCGCGCGTTGGCGGAGGCTGGAGTGCCGGTTGTTTATACCGGTCCGGTTGATAGGTATTTTGACTATGCGCTCGGCGAGTTGAAGTGGCGCACTGTAGACTTTAAGGAAGTGCGTTACGAGGAGAGCGACCATTTTGGCTGCCCAGTTATGAACTATTCGGATGCTGATGTGCCATTTACGCGCGCGATTGAGTTTAAGAACTTTAATCCAGAGCGTGAAGAAGTTGGCGGAGAGGCTAGTGGTGATGCTGACGATTGCGCAACTTTCGTGCCGGGTAAAAGTGTGAAAGCTGGGGAAACTGTAGTGTGGCAGGAGTATTCTCGCGCTGCAACTCGCGACGATGAGCCTTACTATCCTGTGAATACTGATGCAGATAAAGCCTTGTACGCGCGCTATGCGGAGCTTGCTGCGGCTGAGCCTCGCACAGTTTTCGGCGGTCGCTTGGGAACTTACAGCTATTACGACATGCACAACGTAATCGACATGGCTTTGCGCGCTTACGAATCTCAAGTAGCGCCGTTGCTGGCTTAGGTGGTTTGGTGGGCGTTCTTGCGATTAGCCGCCGCGCGCGTAACCTGAAAGCACGTAACCTGAGCGCGCGCTAAAACGGCAATCAGGGACACGGATGCAGTTTGCTGACTGCGCGAGTGTCCCAAAACAAGCAAAATCCGGCCCTAATGCAGAACGCGATCTGCGCGAGTGTCCCCAAAAAGGTTGTCGGCGCGCGCGAGTTTGCAATATCCGCGATTCGTGGTATTCTATTTAAGTTGTTTGCTTGGCAAGCAGTTTGATTGCTAAGTTAGCAGTTTGGAGAATTCGCCTAGTGGTCTATGGCGCACGCTTGGAAAGCGTGTTGGTGTAACAGCCTCACGAGTTCGAATCTCGTATTCTCCGCTCCTAGGGTTTCTAGCCAATCGCTAGAAGCCCTTTTTTCATGCCGAAAACCCGATTGCCGCTTACCCGACGTCGCGCATGTTACACTCTAATCACTCAGGCAGGTCGTCGAGCGCAATTTCGTCACCCAAATTCAGTGCCCTAATTCAGCGTAATGCTGCTCGACTTGCGCTTTAATAGGCTTCCATAAATCGGCGTGAGAGTCGTACCACGATATTGTTTCTTGCAATTCTTGCTTCAAATTATCGTGCTTAGGCTCCCATTTTAATTGTGTTCGAATTTTCGTAGTATCTAGTGCGTAACGCCTATCCTCGCCTATTCTGGGATTTACATACGTTATATTTGTTTCTGGCACGCCCATGAGTTGCATCAAAATCCGCAAAATATTTATGTTGTTAACTTCACAGTTAGCGCCAATATTATATGTTTCACCGATTGTTCCACGCGTTAGAACGTGCCATATTGCGTCGCAATTATCTTCAACGTGGATCCAATCGCGTATCGAATCTCCTACGCCGTACAATTTTGCTGGCATATTGCACATAATATTTGTAATTTGGCGAGGAATAAACTTTTCAATATGCTGTCGTGGCCCGTAATTATTGCTGCTATTCGAAATAGTTGCGCGCAAACCGTAAGTTCTACACCATGCTTTTACCAAGAGATCGCTTGCAGCTTTGCTTGCAGAATATGGACTAGATGGACAATATGGGCTTGACTCGTTGAATTTAAGCACGCTGTCAATAGGAAAATCTCCGTAAACTTCATCGGTACTTACTTGATGGAAGCGAATATTATATTTGTGTGCAAATTTAATGAGTGTATGCGTTCCTAAAATATTTGTGCTTATAAACGGGTCAGAAAACTCGATTGCATTATCGTTGTGTGATTCTGCAGCAAAATTTACGATTGCGTCTATAGCAGGAAGTGTTGTTCCTTCTGCAGTTTTAATTGGATTATGCGGATCTAATAGCTGATCAACTATATTTTCGTCTCGAATATCTCCGCGAATAAAAGCGTATCGGTTGTTTGCAAAATCTTGAGGTAAGTCGTAAAGATTTGCCATATTCCCAGCGTAAGTAAGCAAATCAAGTACCGTAACAGCAACCGTTACATGATATTTAGCTATGTAATGCACAAAATTAGATCCAATAAAACCTGCGCCGCCAGTAACTAAAATGTGGTGTGGTTGAAAAATATTACTGTTTGATGCGTAGTTGTGCATGTTTCCGCCTTCATATGACTAGTGCGTTGGTTTATGGCTTAAGTCACGTTGTTATTTTGGTTTATTTCGTTGATTTTATTGTTTAATGCGCGCATTTTGAATTGTAATTTTTTAATACTATACATTTCTTTCGTGTGTGCAAGTAGAGTATGTTTTTCTAAAGTGTTGTTTACCAGCAAATTAGTTGAGTAGATGTGCAATAATTACTGCATGTTTGCTTGTTTTGGGGATGCGAGGTGAATCTAATAATGGTTAAGTTTTCTTGGCGTAGCAGTGCGCATGATTTGGATTCATCAAATATTGATTCCTCTTCAACAAAAAAGCAACAATCTTCAAAATTGCAATCAACAGGTTCAAAGACTTTTGACACATCAAAATCTGCAACAAAAGCAATCGAAGATACTCCAAATAAACCTAATCCAGCGTTAAATCATTCTACAAACGCTATTCTTGTAGGAATATTTTTAACTCTTTTAGGTGGCGCATTTTGGGGTGCAAACGCAACAGTTTCGAAAATCCTCATGTCGACGTATCGCGTATCTCCTTTGCAAATCGCTTGCGTTCGTCAAATTGCTGCTGGCATGTTATTTGTCATTACTGCTGCAGCTTGCACTCCTAAGCAGTTAAGTGGTGCTGTGAAAACTGGTCGTACTTGGATTTCAATGGCTATTACGGGAATTGTGTGCGTTCTTCTTACGCAAGTTTCGTATTTATGTACTATTGATTGGACTAATTCTGGCACTGCTACTGTGCTTCAAAGCCTTAACTTACTGTTTGTTTTGGTTTATGCGTGTTTCCACACTCGCCGCGTGCCAACTATGCGCGAAACTATTGGAGTTGTGCTAGCTTTTGCAGGAACTGCTTTAATGGCTACAGGTGGTAATCTTTCTTCACTGTCTTTGCCTGTTATGGGTTTGCTTTGGGGGCTTGCAGATGCTGCGTCTACAGCGGCGCTTGCTATTATGCCTGTGAAATTGATTGCAAAATGGGGAAATCTGACTGTTAATGGCATTACGTTTATTATTTCTGGTTGTATTATGCTCCCGTTTGTGCGACCGTGGGAAACGATGCCTGCATTAGATTTGCGCGCTATGCTGCTTTTTGCTTTTACCGTTATTGCTGGAACTTTTGGAGCATATTGGCTGTTCTTAGAGGGCATTATGCGAGTAGGTTCTGTTCGTGGCACTTTGCTTGGAGCTAGCGAGCCTGTTACTGCTGCAATTACTGCTGTTATGTTTACTGGAGCTGTTTTTTCATGGGCAGATTTTGTGGGATTCGGGCTTATTTTCGTAATGATGATTTTGCTTTGCAAGCGTAGTTCTTAATGATTTTAAAGTAACGCGCTAAAATAAAACGCTTGTTGTGTCGTACGAGGCGCACAAGCTGCTAAAATAGAAAGCGACTATGTCGCGCAACACCAGTTTGCAAACGGGAAGGCAATTATGTCAACAATTCTTGAAGGCAATCCAAAAAAGCAGATGATGTTAGTTACGGGTCGCGCATACCCAGAACTTGCTAATGAGACTGCACAGTATCTTGGTATTGATGTGCTTGAGACTACTGCCTACGATTTTGCGAATGGCGAAATGTATGTGCGCTTTACTCAGCCTGTTCGTGGTTCGGATGTGTTTGTGCTTCAGGCACACACGAATCCTATTAACAATTGGATTATGGAACAGCTGCTTATGGTCGATTCTTTGCGACGCGCATCTGCTCGCAGTATTAACGTGGTTGCACCGTTCTTTGGATATTCTCGCCAAGATAAGAAGCATCAGGGACGTGAGCCTATTACTGCTCGACTCATGTTTGACTTATTCCGCGCTGCTGGTGCCACGCGCATTTTGACTGTTGACATGCACGCAACTCAGGAGCAGGGTTTCTTTGACGGGCCTGTTGACCATTTGACTGCGATGCCTGTGCTTATTGATTATGTGCGAAACTCTATGAAGCTCGATAATGCAACTATTGTGTCTCCTGATGCTGGTCGCATCAAAGTCTCTGAGCAATGGGCTGCAAAACTCGGAGATTTACCTCTTGCTTTTATTCATAAAACGCGCGATATTACGCGCCCTAACCATGCTGAAGCTCACGGCATCATTGGTGAGATTAAAGGACGCGATTGCATTGTTGTAGACGATATGATCGATACTGCTGGCACTATTTGCGAAGCTGTACGTACTTTGCGTGAGGTTGGAGCAAAATCTGTTACTTTGGTTGCAACGCATGCTTTGCTTTCTGGACCTGCTGTTGAGCGTTTGAAAGCTGCTGGAGTTCGCGAGATTATTGTGACGGATACAGTTCCTGTGCCTGAAGAGAAGCGTCTTGATAATATGACGGTTCTTTCGATTGCGCCGCTTCTTGCTGCTGGCATTCGTTCCGTGTTCCGCTCTGGATCGCTTGTGTCGCTTCGCAACGCACTTCCGGAAGATATGAAGCAGCATAATATTTACGCATAAAAAATGTATAAAAGCGCATAAAGCGTATAAAAACGTATGATGTGTAAAATTGAAACAAATAACCGCATAATTTGCGTTAATGCATAAACTTTATGCATTAACGTACGGGTTCAAAACGGCAGGAGGCAAATATGGTCGCCAATAACGCAACAGCAGTTGCAGAGAATAATGAATCGCAAGAAGCGTTGCAATCTGATGCTTTCAGGGCGATTATTACCGTTGTCGGCTGCGATACCGTTGGTATTATTGCAAAAGTTACTTCACATGCTGCCGAGCATAATGTAAATATTTTGAATATTTCTCAAACAATTGTCGACGGATTCTTCAACATGATGATGATTGTTGACGTGTCTACTGTTGATTGCGAATTTGGCAATTTTGCTGCAGGATTAGAAACGCTAGGAGACGAAATTGGCGTGCGTATTCGCTGCCAGCGTAGCAATATTTTCACTGCAATGCACAGAATCTAAAATCCGCAGCAATCTAAGTAAACGTAAGGAAGTACATAATGCTCAACCTGATGGAAGTAAGCGAAACTAATTCGATGATTGAGTAAGAACAGCTCGACGTTCGCACAATCACCATGGGAATCAACCTACTAGATTGTGCTTGCGAAAACGTGCAGGACGTTTGTTGTAAAGTTGAAGCAAAAATCACACGTCTTGCGAAAGATTTAGTAAAAACTGGCAACGATATTTCGCGCGACTACGGAATTCCAATTGTAAACAAGCGAATTACTGTAACTCCGATTTCGCTTGTTGGAGCGTCATCTTGTAAAAAGCCTGAAGATTTTGTGCAAATTGCGCACGCATTAGACAGAGCAGCACACACTGTTGGAGTTGATTTAATTGGTGGGTATTCTGCGCTTCCAGCAAAGTCGATGACTGCAGCAGACCGCATGCTTATTGAGTCGCTTCCGCAAGCTTTAAGTGAGACGGAAATTGTGTGCTCGTCTGTGAATGTTGGCTCAACACGAACCGGTATAGACATGGATTGCGTAGAGCTGCTCGGACGTACGATTAAAAAGATTGCTGAAGCTACAGCTGGAAACGATTCTTACGGTTGCGTTAAATTCGTGGCTTTTTGCAATGCTCCGGACGACAACCCGTTCATGGCAGGCGGTTTCCATGGTGTAACTGAAGGCGATGCTGTGATCAATGTTGGCGTGTCTGGTCCTGGCGTTGTTTCGAGTGCACTCGATGCTGCTAGAGGAAAAGACTTTGCTTTTCTGTGCGAAACTATTAAGCGCACTGCGTTTAAAATTACTCGCGTAGGTCAGTTGGTTGCGCAAGAGGCTTCTCGTAGGCTTGGTGTGCCGTTTGGAATTATAGACTTGTCGCTTGCTCCAACTCCTGCGGTTGGCGATTCTGTTGGCGAAGTGCTTGAGAAAATCGGTTTGGATCAGGTTGGTGCTCCCGGCACAACTGCAGCGCTCGCTATGCTGAACGATCAAGTTAAGAAGGGCGGCATTATGGCAAGTAGCTATGTTGGCGGTCTTTCTGGAGCGTTTATACCCGTTTCGGAAGATGCAAATATGATTGCTGCTGCGAAGTCTGGCTGCTTGACTATTGAAAAGCTTGAAGCAATGACTTGCGTTTGCTCAGTCGGTCTTGACATGATTGCAATTCCTGGAAACACTTCCGCTGCAACGATTTCTGGCATGATTGCGGATGAATCTGCAATCGGCATGATTAATCAAAAAACTACCGCTGTGCGAATTATTCCAGTAATTGGAAAAGGTGTAGGCGAAATGGCGAACTTCGGCGGATTAATGGGATATGCGCCGATTATGCCAGTAAACCAAACAAGCTGCGAAGCTTTCGTAACTCGCGGTGG
Source organism: Gardnerella sp. DNF00747 (assembly GCF_049262675.1). NCBI lineage: Bacteria > Bacillati > Actinomycetota > Actinomycetes > Bifidobacteriales > Bifidobacteriaceae > Gardnerella > Gardnerella sp. DNF00747. The sequence continues at coordinate 291,842 of NZ_CP058394.1, forward strand.
ACGTATTCCTGCTCCAGTACACAGCTTCAAGAATTAGCGTGCGCTTTGACCGAGCTTGAAATCACAGGATTTCAAGCTCGGTCAAAGCGGAAACTCGCTTAAGTTGGAAGTCCGGGGGACTTCCAACGCGAGTTTCGTAGCGAGCGCGTTACCCGCGCGAGCGTCACCGTTTTTTCGTTACTGGTGCAGTCGTCAGCGCAAATGCCGGAGAACATGCGCGCTTTTGGGGACTTACACCCCACATAAGTACACAAAAACGAGCGCAGCGCTTCGGCAGGTCGTCGCACGCATAAATCCTACTGCACATTAATGATCACTGGCTCGCTGTGAAGCCCTGGCACGCGCTTATGCTCAAGCCGCGCAACGTATGTGCCGCGATCCACCTTCGGTAAATCGTCATCTGCAACACAGCCTTTTCCGACGGTAGTATTGGTATTCCAAGTGATTTTCTTTTCGAAATGATCACCCTTCGCCATAAGCAGCGGCTTTAATGCAGTGTCACAACTATCAGAACGCCATACTGCATGTGATAAGTAGTCAACGCTCTTACTTGCGTCTTTAAAGTCTTTGTTGTCTTTATTATCTTTCTTTTTATTATCTTTAGTTGCTTGCTTACCTTGCGTAACTTCTTCACTACTATTAATAGTTAGAACAGCATTCATATCCGATGCGTCAATAAGGCAAGAAGAGTTTCCTTCGTACACAAATCGTTCTGTCAACTCAACACTACCGCCCATAGGAACAGTTTGTGACTTAGTAGAAAGCTCAAGACGAATATCTTTATCAGTGCAATGAGGTGTTAATCCAACAGGACGGGGGTCTGGCACTGAATGACGAACAATGGTAACTTCATGACCAGCAATCGCTTTACTAATAGCGGCAATACCCTTGCTCAAGCTAATAACACAAAATATTGCCAACATAATCAAAAGCAACAAAGCAATACCGACAACAATTCTGCGACGACGATACATTCTTCGTTTTGCTGCGCTCATGTTACGTACGGTCTTACGCACGGGTTTGCGCATCGGGTTGCGAACCGATGTTGCGCTCGCATTGCGATGCGGCTCACGTGGTGACGTAGTTGGCATTGACATATTTACCATTGTAATACATAAGTCGATGAGATGAACTGTACTCACTACACAAGGTAGACTCTCATACAAAGTAATTAAGCTGTTAATTAAAGAGTTACAAAAGCAGCGTAATGAGTTAGTTACTTAAGGTAATGTTAAAGTGCCATCTGGCAATATAGTGATAAGACTGTCATGATCGAGCGAAGCAATGCATTCGCCAAGTTGTGTTTGATTCGACCATAAATTGTTGATCTCGCAACGTTGCAATACCTGCTGTTTTTTATGTGCTTCACGCAATGCCTGCAAAATAATGCCGCGCACTTGCCGATTAGTGCCGGCAAAATGCTGCTGGGGGCGGGTATGGCGGCCAAGACCTGGAAATCCAGCAGCTTTGAAACGGCACCATGTTTGCAAAGGACATGCAGTGCATTGCGGAGATCGTGCTGTGCAAATGGTAGCACCAATTTCCATAATTGCCTGATTCCAAACGGATGAAGTGCAGGTAGTGTTGGTGGTGTTAGTAGCGTTAGCAGTGGCAGTAGTAACATGATTATCTTCTGGCAATACTGCGGCAGCAAGCTCGCGGTCAGATTGCGTTGTGCTGCCACCATGCGATTCAGTTCCAGTAAAAGCGCGCATAAGTACGCGGCGAATATTTGTATCAATCACCGCAATGTGCTTGCCATAAGCAAAGCTGAGTATTGCACTTGCTGTGTAATCGCCTACACCTGGCAAGGCAATAAGTTCTTCATAGGTGCATGGCAGCTTATTGCGATATCTTGTTGCTACAACTTGAGCACAAGATTGTAAACGTAACGCGCGTCGAGGGTAGCCGAGGCGACCCCAAGCTGTAATAATTTCAGCACTCGTAGCGTGAGCTAGTGATTGTGCATCTGGCCAAGTTTGCATCCAAGTGAGCCAATAGGGTACAACACGGCTCATTTGCGTTTGCTGGCTCATTACTTCACACACAAGCACACCCCAAGGGGTAGTGTGCCCAAACCTCCAAGGCAAATCGCGTGCGCAACTATGCCAAAAAAGTGCAACATTATCGCGCGTAAGTGTTGCCAATTCGCGCAATGGCTGAGAAGTTTCTTCGGTGAGATGTTCTTCGGGGAGAGATTGTGAATCTTGTTGCATGCTTAATTATGTAAACGTCGTATACTTTTGTGATTACTTTCCGCCTGTAAAACCGAGTTGTCTCCACGCTTCATACACTGCAATAGAAGCGCAATTTGTAAGATTCAAACTACGAAGTGACGGGCGCATAGGAAGACGCACCTGCTCTGCCACGTGCGGGCCTGCCATAACATCCATTGGATCAGGAATATCTCCTGGTTCTGGTCCAAAAAGCAGAATATCGTTCGGCTTATATTCAATTTCAGTGTAAAGTTTCGTAGCATTCGCAGTAAACGCAATAATTCGCGAATTTGGCATTGACTCAACTAAATTCTCAAAATTTGGGTGCAAAACAACGTGAGCCATATCGTGATAATCCAAGCCTGCGCGACGTAATTTAGTATCGTGCAAATTAAAACCAAGCGGCTCAACCAAGTGCAAAATAGTGCCAGTTACAGCGCAAAGTCGAATTGCGGAACCTGTATTTCCTGGAATACGAGGGGAGTAGAAGCAAAGGTGAGGAGTGTGCGTTTCTGCGCGCGCTGCGTCGTCGGCGCTGAGCATTGCGTCCATAACGCTAATTGGATTTCCGTGAGCGTCGGTTACAAGCTCGTCTGGGCCATAATTTGATTTGCGGTAGCCGTACTCGTACATTTGCTCTACGCGGCTTGCTGCTGCTTTGTGTGCTTCTGTTTGCTTTTCGGTTTTGGCTGCGGCTTCTTGCGTATTCTCGCTGTTATTCATGCTATTCCTTAGCTTTTTAAGTATCTTTACGTAACTTCGTAATCGTAACGTATTTAGTTTACTCGCAACTTGTATCGTTTGCCGTGGCGCGAGTTTTGGGGGATTTCTCTCTTCGCATGTGCTACGACCTGCTTGAGCGCAGCATTGTGCGCGCGAAAGCAACTCGGAGCGTGAGCTTGCTCAAGTTGAAAGCACGGTGTGCTTTCAACGCAAGCTCAGTAGCGAGCGCGCTTTGCGCGTGAGCGTTCCTTCGTCGCTCTATTCTTAAACTTTTTTAACGATAAGCTCGCGTTTTATTACGCTCGCTTGCGAAACTCGCGTTGGAAGTCCACTGGACTTCCAACTTAAGCGAGTTTCCGCATTGAAGTGCCTCCGCGCACTACGCTTTAAGCGCTCCGGCAAGTCAATGCGCAGTCCTCTTTTAGTGCTCGTAAAGAAATCCCCCAAACTCTGCATGCTAATTCGTTAATAACCGTGCCTTATCGCAGAGATTTTTCGATTTTTCTTCTTCACTCGGCGAATCAGCAGCCTACGGCTCTGACGTTCGCCTCGCTCAGTGCGAAAAATCTCAAATCTCACCACACGAATATTCGTTCCACTGAAGTAGAGAATATTAAGCATCCCAGAAATTGCAAGCGCTAGAGCGGACTTTTTTTATTAATAAGGAAGTCTTTAGTTTTTGGTAAAGTAGAGGTTCTGTGTAAGGTGTGTCATATAGCGGGCATGCTCATGGAACCGAAGAAGGCGCCCGCGCATCGCAACTTGCTTATTTGGCAGTTTCGTTTGCCGCGATTTTCTTTAGTTTTTCAAAGATTAAATAGTTAACTAGCGAGTGATAAAGGAACGTCCATTGGCTGCTGAACAAGCTATGACGAGCACCACGAAAGTCATCGCACGTGCTGACGAACATGATATTAAGTTGCATAAAGCGTCAGATCGTGTGAATTTTGGCTCCATTTGTGAGCCTATTGATGTGCCATACCTCCTCGGCGTGCAAACCGACAGCTTTGATTGGTTGATCGGCTCTGAACGCTGGAAGAAGCGCGTTGCAGAAGATGAAGCAAACGGAACTCACACCGTGCCTCATGTTTCTGGTCTCGATGAAGTCTTCCAGGAGATTTCCCCAATTGAGAACTTTGCTGAGACAATGAGTCTCACATTCTCTGATCCATACTTTGAAGAGCCACGCCACACTGTGCTCGAGTGCAAGGAAAAGGATTACACCTATTCTGCTCCACTTTATGTGAATGCTGAGTTTGAAAACGGCGAAACTGGTGAAATTAAGAGCCAAACTGTTTTCATGGGTGATTTCCCACTTCAAACTCCACACGGTACTTTTATTATTGGCGGCACCGAGCGAGTAATTGTTTCGCAGCTTGTGCGCTCTCCAGGCGTGTATTTTGATCGCACGCAGGATCGCACTTCCGACAAGGATGTTTTCGGTGCGAAGATTATTCCAAGCCGCGGTGCATGGCTGGAATTTGAGATCGACAAGCGTGACGTTTTAGGCGTTCGCGTTGACCGCAAGCGTAAGCAGTCTGCAATCGTATTCCTTATGGCTATTGGCATGACGAAAGACGAAATTGCCGATGCTTTCCAAGGATACCCACTTGTTTTGGATGCGCTCGCAAAAGAGCCTATCGAAACGCAAGACGATGCACTTACCGATTTGTACCGTAAGATTCGCCCTGCAGATACTGCAACTCCAGAAGCTGGTCGCAACCTTCTCGATTCCTTCTACTTCAACACAAAGCGTTACGATTTGGCTCGCGTTGGTCGCTATAAGATCAACCGCAAGCTCGGCATTGAAGCAGATTACAGCGATCGTAGCTTGAACCGCGAAGATATTATCGCAACTATTAAGTACTTGGTAACGTTGCATTCCGGCGAAAAAACCTTCCCAGGTAAGCGCGACGGTCAAGACGTGCAGTTGCGCGTTGACGTTGACGATATCGATCATTTCGGCAACCGTCGTATTCGTCAGGTTGGCGAGCTTGTGCAGAATCAGCTTCGTACCGGCTTAAGCCGCATGGAGCGCGTTGTGCGCGAACGTATGACAACTCAGGATGCAGAGGCAATTACTCCTCAGTCCTTGATTAACATTCGTCCAGTAAACGCAACTATTAAGGAATTCTTCGGAACTTCCCAGCTCAGCCAGTTTATGGATCAAAACAATCCTTTGGCAGGAGTTACGAACAAGCGTCGTCTTTCCGCACTTGGTCCTGGTGGTCTTTCTCGCGATCGCGCTTCTATGGAAGTTCGAGACGTGCACCCATCCCACTTCGGACGTATGTGCCCAATCGAATCCCCAGAAGGTCCAAACATCGGTCTTATCGGTTCTTTGGCAACCTTCGGACGCATCAACCCATTCGGCTTCATCGAAACCCCATACCGCAAGGTTGTGAATGGTCACGTAACTAACGAAGTTGAATACATGACTGCAGACCGCGAAGCCGAGCACGTTATTGCTCAAGCAAACCAGGAACTCGACGAAAACGGCAACTTCGTTGGCACTCAAGCACTTGCTCGCGTGGACGAAGAAGAAGCAGTCGATGTGCCTGTAAGCACTGTAGATTACATGGATGTTTCCCCACGTCAGATGGTTTCCCTTGGTGCTTCCTTGATTCCATTCTTGGAGCACGATGAAGGTCACCGTGCATTGATGGGTACGAACATGCAGCGTCAGGCTGTGCCGCTTATTAAGTCGGAGCGACCACTTGTTGGTACCGGTTCTGAATGGCGTGCAGCAGTTGATTCTGGCGACGTAATCTTGGCTGAAAAGCCGGGCGTAGTAACTTACGTTTCTGCAGATATTATTCGCGTTATGAACGACGATGGAACTCAGTCCAGCTACAAGCTTTCAAAGTTCCAGCGTTCTAACCAGACTACTTGCTACAACCAAGTGCCGCTTATTAAAGATGGTGAGCGTGTTGAAGCTGGTACTGTTTTGGCAGACGGTCCTGCAACCGAAAAGGGCGAACTTGCATTGGGTAAGAACTTGCTCGTTGCATTCATGCCTTGGAACGGTTACAACTACGAGGATGCTGTGATTATTTCCCAGCGTCTTGTGCAGGACGATACGCTTTCTTCTATTCATATTGAAGAATACGAAATCGACGCTCGCGAAACCAAGCTTGGTTCCGAAGAGATTACTCGCGATTTGCCAAACGTTGGTGAAGATGCGATTGCAAATCTTGACGAGCGCGGCATTATTCGCATTGGCGCTGAAGTCGAAGCTGGCGATATTTTGGTTGGTAAGGTAACTCCTAAGGGCGAAACCGAGCTTACTCCAGAAGAGCGTTTGCTCCGCGCAATCTTCGGCGAAAAGAGCCGCGAAGTGCGCGATACTTCTTTGCGCGTGCCACACGGTGAGACTGGTACTGTGATTGCAGTTAAGGAAATCACTCGTGAAGACGCTGAAGATGACGGTGACGAGCTTCCAAACGGCGTGAACCAAATGATTCGCGTTTACATTGCTCAGCATCGTAAGATTACGCAAGGCGATAAGCTTTCCGGTCGTCACGGCAACAAGGGTGTTATTTCCCGCATTTTGCCAGAAGAAGATATGCCATTCTTGGCTGATGGTACTCCAGTTGACATCATGCTTAACCCGTTGGGTGTGCCTTCTCGAATGAACTTGGGTCAGGTGCTCGAGCTTCACTTGGGTTGGATTGCTCACGCTGGCTGGGATATTAACTTGGATCCAGACTTGGAAGCAGCTTGGAAGAAGTACGTGCCGCAAGGTGCTGAGCATGGCGATCCATGCACTCCAGTTGCAACACCAGTATTCGACGGCGTGCGCCCAGAAACTTTGAAGGGCTTGCTTTCTACAACACTCGCAAATCGCGATGGTGACAAGCTTGTTGGCTCCGACGGTAAGGCAACCTTATTCGACGGTCGTACTGGTGAGCCATTCCCGAAGCCAATTTCTGTGGGCTACATGTACATTTTGAAGCTGCATCACTTGGTTGATGATAAGATTCACGCACGTTCCACTGGTCCTTACTCCATGATTACCCAGCAGCCGTTGGGTGGTAAGGCTCAGTTCGGCGGTCAGCGCTTCGGCGAAATGGAAGTGTGGGCGCTCGAGGCTTATGGTGCTGCTTACACATTGCACGAAATGATGACTACGAAGTCTGATGACGTCGACGGTCGCGTGCGCGTGTATGGTGCTATCGTCAAGGGCGATAACCTGCCACCAGCTGGCATTCCTGAATCCTTCAAGGTGTTGCTTAAGGAAATGCAGTCGCTTTCCCTTAATGTTGAAGTGTTGAACGCTGAAGGCGTTGCAATCGACATGAAGGATGAAGAGGACGACCCAGTTTCATCTTCCGACGATCTTGGCTTCAATATTGGCGCTCGACCAGATTCGTCCGCCAAGGAAGATCAGATTGCTGTTGAACCTGAATACCAGTGATTCGGTAACGAACACACTTTAAGAAATTAAGAAACATTAGAAAACAATTTCATGAGACAGGACGATAAGAGTGCTGGACGTCAACGCATTTGACAAACTGAGGATTGGACTGGCCACCGCCGAAGATATCCGTAGCTGGAGCCACGGCGAAGTAAAGAAGCCAGAAACCATTAATTACCGTACCCTAAAGCCAGAGAAGGACGGTCTGTTCGGTGAGCAGATCTTCGGTCCAACTCGCGATTGGGAGTGCGCGTGTGGTAAGTATAAGCGCGTGCGCTTTAAGGGAATCGTGTGCGAGCGATGCGGCGTGGAAGTTACCCGCAGCCGCGTTCGCCGCGAACGCATGGGTCATATTGAGCTTGCAGCTCCGGTAACGCACATTTGGTTCTTCAAGGGTGTGCCAAGCCGTTTGGGCTACTTGCTCGACATTGCACCTAAGGATCTTGAAAAAGTAATCTACTTCGCAGCCTACATGGTTACGAAAGTCGACGAAGAACAGCGTCATCAAGATCTTCCAGATTTGCAAGACGAATTCGATACCGAAATCGGCAACCTTCGCAAGCGCCGCGATAACGAAATTGAAGCGCGCGCAAAGAAAGTTGAAGAAGACTTGCACGAGCTGGAAGAATCTGGCGAAAGCAAAGGTGCTGCAAAATCTAAGCTGCGCGCTAGTGCAGAACGCGAAATGTCTGCTATTCGCACCCGTTACGACGAGCAGATTCAGCGTTTGAATGCCGTGTTCGACCGCTTCAAGGGCTTGCGTGCCGGAGACATGGAAGGCGACGTTGACTTGTGGCGCGAGATGGAAGATCGCTACGGTGACTACTTCGAAGGCTGCATGGGTGCTGAAGCTATTAAGAAGCGTTTGCAGGACTTCGATTTGAAGTCTGCCGCAGAGGAGCTTCGCGCAGAAATCGACAACGGAACCGGTCAGCGCAAGGCTCGCGCTTTGAAGCGACTGAAGGTTGTAAACGCATTCTTGACTACTGGAAACAAGCCAGAAGCTATGGTTTTGGACGTAATTCCAGTAATCCCACCAGATTTGCGACCAATGGTTCAGCTCGATGGTGGTCGTTTTGCAACTTCCGATTTGAACGATTTGTACCGTCGCGTAATCAACCGTAACAACCGTTTGAAGCGACTTATTGAGCTCGGCGCTCCTGAAATCATGCTTAATAACGAAAAGCGCATGCTTCAGGAAGCAGTCGATTCGCTCTTCGACAACGGTCGCCGCGGACGCCCAGTAACCGGCGCATCCAACCGACCATTAAAGTCGCTTTCCGACATGCTTAAGGGTAAGCAAGGTCGATTCCGTCAGAACTTGCTCGGTAAGCGTGTTGATTACTCCGGCCGTTCCGTAATCGTCGTTGGTCCAAGTCTTCGCATGCATCAGTGCGGTTTGCCAAAGCCAATGGCATTGGAGCTGTTTAAGCCGTTCGTTATTAAGCGTTTGGTAGATCAGGGCTTTGCTCAGAATATGAAGAGCGCAAAGCGTTTGGTTGACCGCGGCGACTCCGAAGTTTGGGGCGTCTTGGAGGAAGTTATTTCCGAGCATCCTGTGCTTCTTAACCGCGCACCTACACTTCACCGCTTGGGTATTCAAGCATTTGAGCCAATTTTGGTTGAAGGTAAAGCAATCCACCTGCCACCACTTGCCTGCGCAGCATTCAACGCAGACTTCGATGGTGACCAGATGGCAGTGCATCTTCCGCTTTCTGCAGAAGCTCAAGCCGAAGCACGCACTTTGATGATGGCTTCCGACAATATCTTGAAGCCAGCAGACGGTCACACCGTTACAATGCCTTCTCAGGATATGATTCTGGGTCTTTACTACTTGTCTACCGTAATTGACGGAGCAAAGGGTCAGGGTCGTATTTTCTCCTCGCTTGCTGAAGCTGAAATGGCTCTCGACAAGCATGAGATTGACATGCAAGCTAAGGTGCTGATTCGAGTTCCTGCAGACTTCGTATTGCCAAAGAATTGGGAGCCTGCTGAGCTTAAGGTTGTCGACCCTGAGCCAGGCAGCCCGGACGTTGTGCGCGAAGAGCGTTTTAAGGACGGAACTGTACTGTTTGCAACTTCTTGCGGACGCATTTTGTTCAACGGAACTTTGCCAGTCGACTATCCGTTCGTAAACGAGCAGGTGCCAAAGGGCGTACTTTCTAAGATCGTCGACGAAATTGCAACCCGCTATTCTACAGCTCAAGTTGCAGCAACACTCGACGCTTTGAAGGATCTCGGCTTTACTCGCGCTCCTTGGTCTGGCGTAACGATGGCATTCTCCGACATTGTGCTTCCTCCAAATCGCGAACAAATCGCGCAAGATTACGAGGATCAGGCTGCAAAAATCAACTCCCAGTACGATATGGGTCTTCTTACCGACGAAGAACGTCGTCAAGAGTTGATTAACTTGTGGACTGAATGCACCGACAAGGTTGCAGACGCAATGCGCGAAAACTTCCACGACGACAACAACGTGAACATCATGGTTCAGTCAGGCGCACGTGGTAACTGGATGCAGATTCGCCAGATTGCTGGTATGCGAGGCCTCGTGGCAAACCCTAAGGGCGAGATTATTCCTCGACCTGTTAAGTCAAACTACCGCGACGGCTTGTCTGTGTTGGAGTACTTCATCTCCCAGCACGGCGCTCGTAAGGGCCTGGCAGATACCGCACTTCGTACGGCAGAATCTGGCTACTTGACTCGTCGTCTTGTGGACGTTTCGCAGGAAGTAATCGTTCGCGAAGAAGATTGTGGCACTAAGCGCGGTCTTATGATGAAGATTGCTGATCGCGACGAAAACGGCAATTTGACGCTTGTTAAGGCTGCTGATGGCGGTCCATACTCGCGCTTGCTTGCTGCAGACGTGCTCGATCCTGCTGACGGCACTACAGTTTTGGCAAAGTGCGGAGATGCGCTTTCTATGGACGTTTTGCGCGATTTGGTTGCGCACGGCGTTGAGGAAGTTAAGGCGCGTTCTGTGCTTACTTGCGAATCTAAGCGCGGCGTTTGCGCAAAGTGCTACGGATGGTCCTTGGCTACGAGCCGACTCGTGGATGTTGGCGAGGCTGTTGGTATTGTTGCAGCACAGTCCATTGGTGAGCCTGGTACGCAGCTTACGCTTCGTTCCTTCCACTCTGGTGGCGTCGCTTCGGCTTCTGATATTACTCAGGGTCTTCCTCGTGTTACGGAGCTTTTCGAGGCTCGTACTCCTAAGGGTGAGGCTCCAATCGCTGAGTTCCCAGGCGTTGTGAAGGTTGAGGATACTGACCATGGTCGTCAGGTGACTTTGACTCCAGACGACACTACGGTTGAGCCAATCGTTTACCCTGTGACGCGTCGTGCGCCAATGGTGGTAAAGGATGGCGAGCATGTTGACGTTGGTACGCAGCTGATTGAGGGTTCTGTGGATCCTAAGAAGATTTTGCGAATCCTTGGTCCGCGCGCAGCTCAGGTGAATATTGTGGAAGAAGTTCACAACGTTTACCGTTCTCAGGGCGTTGATATTCACGACAAGCACATTGAAGTTATTGTGCACCAGATGCTTCGCCGTATTACGGTGATCGATTCTGGCGATACGGATCTTCTTCCAGGTGAGCTTGTGGATCAGGCAAAGTTCCGTGAGGCAAACTTGGCTGCCGTTAAGAACGGTGGCAAGCCTGCTGCTGGTCGACCAGAGCTTATGGGTATTACCAAGGCTTCTTTGGCTACGGATTCTTGGCTTTCTGCAGCATCGTTCCAGGAGACTACGCGCGTGCTTACTGAGGCCGCCTTAAGCCAGAAGGAAGATGACCTCAAGGGCTTGAAGGAGAACGTGATTATCGGTAAGCTCATCCCAGCTGGTACCGGTTTGGCGCGTTACCGCAACGCTAACGTGGAGCCGGATCCTCAGGTGCGTGACTCTATTTATCCGAACTTTGGTTTGGGTGGTGCAGATAGCACGCCTTCGAACTTCGGTGAGAGCGATATGGGCGATGTTGACTTCTCCAACATTGATTTTGGCGACATGAAGCTCGGCGACGACTTTAATCCAGATGATTACCTTGATGATCAGGGTGGTCAGGGTGATTACGGCGACGAAGCTGAGTGACGCTAGTCTGATATAAAAATGGGGCTTCAAGCTTTCGGGCTTGAAGCTCCTTTTTGTTACTGGCACAGTATGCTTTCTGCGTTAATAACGTATAATGCCGTTTTTTCGTTACTGGGCAGCGTGACGACCTGCTTTCGCGCATAGAGCGTAGCGCGCGAAAGCAATTCGGAGCGGAAACTCGCTTAAGTTGAAAGCACAGTGTGCTTTCAACGCGAGTTTCGCAAGCGAGCGCGCAATCTGCGCGAGCATTAACTGCGTGCGTGTCTGATTTTGCTTGTTTTGGGACACTAGTGCAGTACTGTTTCTGCGTGCGTGTCTGATTTTGCCTACTTTCGGACACTGGCGCAGTCGGCTTACTGCATGAGTAACACATGAATCGTACTACAACACCTTTTAACCACAATGTTATAAATTTATTGTCTATTCATCGTATTCTCAAATAACTTCAGTAGTATGCCTAAAACTAACAACGAAATGATACGTATGATAAGAGACGCTGAAATAGAGCATAGATGCATCCTACCTATTAATTCAGCTCAAAAACTAATAAATCTACGCACGATGTTGTTTATTTGTTGCTGGCGCAGTTGATTTAAAAAAGTTACGCAGTAAAAGTTACGCAGTACGTGGCGTATTGGGAAAGATATTTAGATAATGTTGGGGGCATTATGGCAGAAGAGAAGAAAGAGATTGTGATAATAGATGAAACTACGATTAAAAGTAAGATTCACTATATAAGAAATCAAAAAGTTATGCTTGATTCGGATTTAGCTGAAATTTATGGATACTCTACAAAAAGATTTAACGAACAGGTTAAAAGGAATATTGAAAAATTTGATGACGATTTTATGTTTCAATTAACCGGTGAAGAAGTATATGAACTTTCAAGGTACCGTTTTGGCACCTTGAACGATGGGCAAGTATATGAACTTTCAAGGTCGCATTTTGCGACCTTGAACAAAGCGCAAGGCAGAGGCAGTAACATTAAATACAAGCCATATGTTTTCACAGAACAGGGCATCTATATGCTTATGACTGTATTAAGGGGAGAACTGGCAGTTAAACAGAGCAAGGCTTTAATACGAATGTTCAAGCAGATGAAAGACTTCATTGTTGAAAATAGAGACTTTCTTAGTTCAAAAGAAATGACGCAACTGTTATTGCAAACAAGCCAAAATACAAATGATATAATGCAGCATTCAAAAGAAATAGCAAATATAAACGATAAAATTAGCACTTTGGCAACAAAAGAAGATTTGAAAAAGGTAATGGATAATTTTATAGATAGTAACACCTACAAGCATTTTCTTTTGCTGAATGGAGATAAGATAGAAGCAGATGTTGCCTATACAAAAATATATAAGTCAGCAAAGAAAAGCATTTATGTTATAGATAACTATATAGGGCTTAAAACTTTGGAACTTTTAAGGGCTGCAAGAGATAACATACAAATCATAGTTTTTAGCGATAATGTAAGAAATAAAGATATGCTTACAAAAAATATTTTAGATGATTTTAGAAAAGATTATCCTAATATAGACCTGAATCTGAAGGTATCCGATAAAAAATACCACGATAAATATATTGCACTAGATTTTGGGACAGAAAATGAAGTCTTTTATCTTTGTGGAGCATCATCAAAGGATGCGGGAAATAAAATATCAAGTATTACTCAAATAGAAGAATCATCTAAGGATATGTATCATACAATGTTTGCTGGAATGTTAAACAATAAGAATTTGAAAATTTAATACACAAAGAGCAAAGTAGGAAGTTGTATGAACTTTAAAAGGCGGTAGAAGCGAAAATCTATCGTCTTTTTAATTACTGCAAATTAGAGAGCGCGTGTTTTCTGCGTTAGTGTCTGATTTTGCTTGTTTTGGGACACTGGCGCAGTACTGTTTCTGCGTTAGGGTTGCTGGTTGCTTGTTTTGACAAGATGTATACAAGCGATTATGCTATATATAACATAAGCAGGGGGTTGTGGAATTGTTTGATGTGATTTTTTACAGTGATAAGGATGGTGATAAGCCAGTACGCGAGTTTATTAAAAGTTTAGATGTCAAGTTGCGCGCGAAGGTGGTTTCTGATTTGCATCGCTTGGAGATGTTGGGAAACGATGCGAGGGAGCCGCTTAGTAAGCATGTTGGCAACCATATTTTTGAGCTTCGCACTATTTTAGGTAGCAACATAGTGCGTATTTTATACTTTTTTGATGCGGATAAGATCATTGTTGCCACCAACGGATTTGTTAAAAAGCAGCAGAAAACTCCGCGTAGTGAAATATTGGTCGCTATGCAGAGAAGGGCTGAATATTTTAATAGAAAGATGGGCTTGTGATGGAAAAGCAAGAGTTGCAGGGAACGTGCGTAGTGCAGGAAAAGCAAGAGTTGCAGGGAACGTGCGTAGTGCAGGAAAAGCAAGAGTTGCAGGGAACGTGCGTAGTGCGAGGAACACGAGTAATGCAGAGAAAGCAAGAGTTGCTGCGAACGTGCGCAGTGCAGGAAATGCACGTAGTGCGGGGAACACGAGTAATGCAGAGAAAGCAAGAGTTGCTGCGAACGTGCGCAGTGCAGGGAGCGCGTGCAGTGCAGGAAACGCGAATGAATGATTTGCATGAACTCACGGACGAGCTTATGAAGGATCCCGAGTTCAAGAAAGAGTATGATGCGCTTCAGCCGGAAAGAGACTTGACTATGTCGCTTGTGATGGCGAGAAAAAGGGCTGGTTTGACTCAGGCTGAGCTGTCGGAGAAGACGGGTATAAGTCAGTCGGATATTAGCAGGTTGGAAAATGGTTCGAGGAATCCGACTATTGCGCTTTTGAATCGTATTGCAAATGCTTTGAACGCGACTTGTAGGATTGAGTTTGTGCCGAATGCGCGTTGACGTGTTTTAGCGCTGCGATTTAGCGCTCAACTTGCCTTGTACTTTCCAAACGAACTTGTTGGAAATTCCGACAGGTTGACTTTTCGTTAGGAATATAAAGAAAGCACAATCGTGTGCGCGCTTGCGTGGAAAGCCCAGCATAATTTCTAAAGCACAGCCACACTAGCCTGCCCTGCCTTCGTCTTTGTTGACGAAGGCAGACCTCGCTTGCGTTGAAAGCACACTGTGCTTTCAACTCTGAGCAAGCTCGGCGTTCCGAGTTGCTTTCGCGCGCTAAATCGCTGCGCTCAAGCAGGTCGTCGCGCGTGGAAAGCCCAGTGGGCTTTCCGCATTATGCAAGCGCTACCGCATTGAGCTTGCTTGAAGCGCGCAATGCAGCTTCAAGCAAGGGCAATGCGACACGCCGATGGTTTGAGTTTTGAGAAAAAATAAAAAACGCAAAAAACAAAAAGAGCTGGTTATTTGACACCCCTCAAACCCGTTGTTTTTCAACGATTTTTGTACCGGGGGGGGGGTAGATGCTCAGAAACATAAACATTTGACTGTGTTATACTACATCTCATTTTTCGTTTAAATATCGATTAATATTATATGTACTCACGGTTGAGCGTTATCGCGCAATTTGCGAAAAATAGCTAAATGATGAAAGTTTGCAGTTGTATTTCTGCGTTCGCATCTGTGTGTTTGCACTGATGCTGTCGTCAATGCAATTGTCAGTATGTCATAACGACACAATTGTTAATATGTCATAACCTTTTGTTTAGCTTGTAACCTGCTGTTGAGCCTAAATAAAGATGTAAGACGATTAGTTTATTTATTGAAGAGAGGAAATATGCGTCTACAGACTTCAAAGTTAAAACGCGCCGTGGCACTCGTAGCTGCCTCCTGCACGCTCGGTACCTGCTGCATCGCTGGATCCATCGCGTGGGCTGGTAATCCAACTGCTACTGTTGAAGGTGCAAACACTGCAAATATCAAAAAACAAGATACTTCTATTACAATTTATAAGTATGAAGGTCCTGAAAGTCAGACTCGTAATGATGGTAAAGAACATACCATTCCAGATACTCAGAAACCAATTGAAGGCGTGAGGTTTAAGATTACTCGCGTTATGAAAAACGATGGTAGTGCTCTTGACTTGTCAACCGCTCAAGCCTGGAAAGATATTGAAGGTTTGATTCAAGATGGTAAGACTGCAACTGAAGAGTTAGCAGCTAAAAACCTTAAGCTTTCTGAAAAAACAATCGACAAATATGAAGCAACTACCGATAGAACTGGTAAAGCTGAGTTTACTGGTTTAGGTCAAAATTTGAGTCTGTACTATGTGGAAGAAGATTTGGCTAATAGCACGCCTAAGAAAGATAGTAAGCCTGTTAAGATTACTAAGCAGGTTAACCCATTCCTTGTAACAGTTCCTCTTCCAGATACAACAACTCACGGTTGGATTTACAAGTTAAAGATTTATCCAAAGAACGATGTCAGTGACAGTAAAGTTACTAAGAAGGCAGAAGCAGATCCAAGCAAGCCATACATTGATGGTGTTAATACTACAATGGGCTGGGATATTTCCATACCACTGACTGCTATTAAAGATGGCGGCAATAAATATACTAATGTTTCCTTCACTGATCCAATCA
This sequence comes from Gardnerella sp. DNF00747, assembly GCF_049262675.1. NCBI lineage: Bacteria > Bacillati > Actinomycetota > Actinomycetes > Bifidobacteriales > Bifidobacteriaceae > Gardnerella > Gardnerella sp. DNF00747. The sequence goes on from NZ_CP058394.1 coordinate 307,813, forward strand.
ACACAGACTTCTTGAATTACAAGGAAGTTAAGGATCTTAAGCTTGTAGATAAAGATGGAAACAACTCTGTAACTTTGGATGCAGCTGATTATGAGATCGAAGCTTATTCTACAACCGGTGATAATCCTACAAAAGTAGCAGACTTGAAAAAAGAAGGTGCTCTTAAAACCGTCAAGTGGATTCGCGTTAAGCTTACTGACACTGGTTTAGCTAAGGCTTCAGCAAAAGTTGGTGGTAAGTTAACTGCTACTGTTGTAACTTCCGTAATCGCTCCTGGAGCTATTAAGAACCTTTTGAACACTGACGTAGATGGCGTGACAACTGGTGAAGGAAATGAGAATCCATGCGTTCCTGCGAAAGAGAAGCCATGTAATGAAGATCCAAATCATCCTCACGAAGGTGGAGATACTACTAATTTCGCTAAGCTCACAATCAATAAGATTGGTTTAAGCACAAACGATGCTAAAAATGATGGTAAACCTTTGAAAGGTGCTACATTTAAGGTTTACCCAGCTGCAAAAGATAAGAAGGTTAACGACCTTGAAGGTAAGACAGTTGCTGATGCTGGTACATCGCTTGTAACAGATAATGATAAAGTCCGTGAAATGGCAGCAACTGGTGATGACGGTGTAGCATCTGATTCGTTCTTCGTTGGAAACGGCGCAGATAATACTAAAGTTTATTGCGCAGTAGAAACTGTAGCTCCAGAAGGATTCAATCTTGATGACAAGTTGCATTGCTTCAATTTGACTTCAGCTAAAAATTCTGAGACTAATAACACTAAGACTATTAACAACAAGCAGTCAACTGATCTCGATAAGATCCTCGCAGCATTGCCTATGACTGGTGCTCGCGGCTTGGTGATTTTGACGGTTTGCGGCATTGTTGGCATCGCTGGCACGCTCTTCTACGTTGTGATGAAGCGTCGCAAGGAGCAGGAGCAAGAGTAAAACTCGCTCGTTGGCTGAGTTGCTTGGACGATTGTTCCAGCTGATTTGCTCTGCCGGTTGCGCAGTTTGGTTTCGAAACAAGCTGTGCAACCGGTTTGAGCGGATTAGTTGCGCAGTCGGGTTGGAGCGCAAACGCAAGAAATTCTCCGGCAAATGTTTCCGAAGCTTTGCGCCAATGCTTCTGCGAAAAGTGGTTTTGTAGCTTTGTAGTTTTGCTCTGCTGAAGTTGCTTCTGTAGCTTTGCGCCAATGCTTTGCAAATGTCGATTATTTATTGATTAGCGAACTTTAGCATTAATGCTCTGCGGACGTTGAGTATTTATTGCTTAAAGAACACTAGCGTCATTGCTACTGCACACGTCATATCAAATACACTCACCACCAATCCATCCGCAGCTTAGTTTTTCGACTTTAGTTGCACTTAGTAAACCACGCAGTTGCGTAACTTTTGCACAAGTCTATGAGTTTTGTGTTGTTGTTTAGTATGTTGAGAGGCTGGAAAAATTGTGTTCAGCAATAAAAGAGGACTGAGGAAGCTACGTTCTTTTAAGAACAAAGCAGACAGTAAAGCCTTTAACAGCCAAAGCGACGAAGGACGGGAGCTTGCGCAAACACAAATTTTCCAGCCTCATCAAGCCCAAAGAACAAGAACATCAGCCAAAACTCATAGACGATACCCAAGAATATCGAAAATAAACTCGCGCAACAACGACAAAAACTGGCACTTCTCTAAGTCCTGCATAGTCCCTGCTTTGCTGTTGCTTGCGTCGTTTGCGTCGCTTATTTACCCGCACGCCGCCATGTGGCTAAGCCAATACCACATGTCGGAAGTTGCTGCAGAGTATGCGAAGCTTATTACACACGCGGTTCCTGCTCCGCATGAGCAGCTCCGCCGCGCTCGTGAGTATAACAGTAAGCTTTCGTCGGGTGCTATTTACGAAGCGAATACGAATATTCCAACTTCGCATGGCGAAACGTCGGATGCTAGTCAGGATTATTGGGATCAGTTGAAAGTGAACGACGACGGGTTGATGGCTCGTTTGCGAATCAAAAAAATTGATCTTGATTTGCCTGTGTATCACGGCACAGAGGATGCCACGTTGCTTAAGGGTCTTGGTCATTTGCGTGGAACTTCGCTTCCGGTTGGCGGCAAGGGGACGCGCTCTGTGATTACTGGGCATCGCGGTTTGGCAAGTGCGGAAATGTTCACCAGGCTGGATGAAGTTGGAAAAGGTGATACTTTTACGATTGAGGTTTTCGACGAGATTCTTACCTACAAGGTTGTTGACAAGATCGTTGTAAACCCTGATGAGACGAAGAAGATTGCAGCCGTTCCTGGTAAGGATTTGATGACGCTGATTACTTGTACGCCGCTTGGCATTAACACGCAGCGCATTTTGGTTACTGGTGAACGCGTGGTGCCAACGCCTGCGGCAGACAAAGCACTTCGAGGTAAAAAGCCTGATGTGCCGCGATTCCCGTGGTGGATTGTTGCTTGCTTTGGAAGCTTGTGTATTGTTGGCGGCTACATTTGGTGGGCTGGTTTGCCTGTAAAGAAGAAAAAGAAAACTGAAAAGAGCGATGCTGCTGCGGATGCGTCTGCTGCTACTAGTGACGACATAAGTGCAGAAAGCTCATCGACTAGCACGGTAAGCAGTGCGGATCTTGTGCTCGAGGAAGCTAAGGCGATTAAAAATCGTCCGAAAAAACGGACGAAAGTCAAAAAGTCTAGTTTGCGCAAGAAACGCAAGCGGAGTGGTCACGGCGAAAAGACTTTCGACTGGCTTATAAGCATCCTTGGTTTATGAGCGATTGCTTATAGGCAATAACAAAACTTAATAGAAAAACTTAATAACAAACTTGTGGTGCCGTGGTGGCGACGCAAAGCAGTTTAAAACAATGCAAAACAGGTGGAAACAATGAAGAGTATTTGGACGATTATGCTAAACGTTCTTGTTCGTATAGGTCAATTGACTCAATGCGCAACTCGTGTAGCTAAACGTACGACTCAGAATATGTGCCGTGTGGCTAAGAGCGCGGCTGAGCGTTTAGCTAGTCGTGTGTCTAATCGTTTGGATAATCGTATAGCTAAATGCGTGAATAAACGCTCATCTAAACGCGAGTCTGTTTTTGCATATCGTGCGTTCAGTAGCTCTTTTGCCTCTGCTCTTAAAACTGTTCTTGTTTGTTCTCTTTCGGTAGCAATGTTGCTACCTATTTGCATTACTGCTGAAACCGCAGTTGCTTTGGATAGTGCTAATAATTCCGCAAATAATTCCACAAAGTCTGATCCAAAGTCTGATTCTAACTCTAATTCTAATAATCCAGACTCTAATTCAGGCTTATCTGCATCATCTCAATCTTCTGCGTTACAGAGTTTCGACAATTCACAAGGATCTGTAGATTCAGGGAATCTACTCTCTCAATCTTTTAATCCTTCTGCAGGCTCTGGCGCAGGCGTGCCGTTTGCTTCTCCGTTTGCTTCTCCGTTTGACTCTCAATTTGATTCTCCATTTGGTTCTCCGTTCGGATCTCAACCAAAGTCACTTTTTGAGCGCGCTGCAGAAGAAGAAAGAGCAAAAGCGCAAAACCGCGACGCTAAGAATTACTCAGCTCGTGAATCTTACGAAGTGTATCGCCCTGGATGTAACAAGGATTACGCTTTAGGCGCATGCATTACTACTGACGGCGATGGTGCTGGTTTGCGCGCTACGAACGGTCACGATTTGGATGTTAATAGCCTTGGATACAACTTGGAATCTAGCGACCAATTTGCTAGTGCAGCAACGAGACCTCGCGGCCACTACGAAAACGGTTCTGTACCTGAAGATCCTTCTGGCACGGATCATTACGGCGCAACTTACTTTACTCCGTATCCTAAGGGCACTTTTATTATGGGCCGTTTACGCAACATGGCCTTTAACCATAAGGGTTCCGGCGTCGACAGAATTAACTTGCCTATAGATGATACTGCAGATTTCGTGTTTGTAAAGCGCACCCCTAAGCTTTCCGGTGGTGGCTTCGTGTGGGATATTATTTTTAACGCTGGCGGCCGTACTCAAGGCGCTGGTGCTGCTCTTGATTACTTTACGATTCCAAAAGGTCAGATTCTAGACAAGGGTAGCGAAGGCGGAAGGCAGTATATTCAGCGTGTTCTTTACAGTGGCAGGGAAGCTACTGCTTTGTATAAGAAGAATCAAGGCAATAATAATCCTCCTCGCGAAACCTGCTCATTCTCGTGGGATAATCCTAACGGTTTATGCAGCATTAAAACTGACGGTAACGATTTTGATTCTGGAGATGACTTAGTCGCAGCTTGGAATAAGATGCGCGGCACTGACGACAGTAAGAATGGCAATTATTCTAGGATCCTTCCGGATGCTGTAACAACTGAGGATTTGGGTAGTTCTGACGCTATTGGTTGGTGCCGTGATGGTCAAGGTTTGGACTGCATTAGATCCAGTAGCTATGGTGCTTTGGATGAAGGCGATCTTAAAGTTGTTCCTAAAGTTGAAGGAAGCTATAACAGAGGCTATAGTCCTGCTTATGTTGCTCTCGTGCAAAATCTTTATAGATCTATAAAAGATGACACGCAGCGCGTATTTAGTTTTGTGAACAATATTAAGTCTGGCGAGATTGCTTATACGTATAAGATTCACTTCACTACTACAACTTCTACGACTAAAAACAACTCATATTGCTCTTCTAATAACGTGGGTGATGGCACGGGTTGCGAAAACTTTTCATTCTTCTACGCTGCAGGATCTTACTATGGTAAGAGAAAGAGCCAAGGTTTTTATGGTGCTACTGACCCGTTTGGTGTTACTAAAGCCAGTAAATATTCCATGACTAATTTTGGTCGTGACGCTAACTTCTACATGTACACTGTAATGCATCAGCAGTGGTATGGTGCGCCGCGAATTATGGATATTCAGGCTCCTAGATACCACTTCCTTAAGGGTACTGGTTTGGGTCCGTACAACAGTGACAGTGGTAATTATCTTGAGCACAGGCATATTTCATTCTCTAGTGTGTTGCTTGGAATAGTAAATCAGCCTTTGGGAACTTCATATCTTATGAACGAGAACCAAGATATACGCTTATTGCCTGATTATTATTCCCCGAATAACGGCTATGCTCGAGGTAATCAGTGGTTCCGTAATCCTGGTATGAACGACCATAATACGAAGGATTCAGAGCCTGGTAGGCATAAGCTTGAGCTTAGATATAACGATAGAACGTATCATATGAGTGAAACTCAGGATTTGTGGTATAGGGTTATTACGCAAGCAGACGTGTTTAAGCCTTTGCAAACTGAGGAATATGACGAAAATAACAAGACTCCTAAGTATTATTCTTACGATCAGCCGCTTCCTAATCCTCTTATTATTGATAATCGTGATAATAATGCTGGGTTTGTGAATTTTGTTGGCAAGCGTTCTGATTTGTATAGGCAGGTAATGGCTTTCGATCCTAACTTGTTCCCGCCTGTTAATAAAGATGAGTATGGTTCAAGGCATAGGTATGGTTCCATAAAGCAGAAGAAGGGCTCTAAGACAAACGATTATCCGCTTGACGCTAACTATTTGACTAATAATCCGGATGGAGATTCTAATACTCCGCTTAAGAATCTTGCTGTTTATAAAGCTGAGTGGACGAATAAGTGGGGTGATGAGTCTCGCTCGAACACTCTTCAGGATGCTGATTTAAGCGTTGCTGCTAAAGTGCCTATTGTTAGCGTTGTAAATCCTTGCGGTCATTCTAAGATTCTTGACGAATACAAGGATAAAATTAACGGTCAGTCTAGGTCTTCTATTTCATTTAGATCCATAGATAGTGACGATAATTCCGCTGCAAACAACGATCGTGCAGCTATGGGTGAGGATCGTGAAGACAGCATGCCTGAATGCTGGCCTAAAGCGCAAAATGCTACTAAGCGTAATGTTTGGTTTGTAAAAGATGCTCCTAAGACGGGCGATGACGGTAAGGAGTTGAAGCCTGGAGATCCTGTAAGGAAAGACTTGCAAGACAAAGTCTTGGCTAAAATCAAGCGTATTTACAGAACTTGGATGCGCAACAAGTATAGTGCTCAGCTGCAAGATGGCAAGGAACCTAAAGTTTTGCCAAATTATGTGTTTGTAAAGTACGTAAAGATTACGTTCTGGGATAATTCGACTACTGTTATACCTGTTGTATTCCCGTATGTTGATTACGAGAAGCCAACGTTGGATGTAAAAGTGAGCGTGAATAATGGAAATCCTGTTGATGCTCCAGCTGATGGTTTGAAGATTCCTGTTAATAGCAAAATTAAGTTCTGGGTTAAAGGTCATGACGATAAGAGGATTTTGCTTGGCGTAAAGCCGCAGGAAGCTACCGACTACTTTACTAACGATAAAAATAAGAGATTCTTTGATAGTAAAAAAGTTGTTGTGCGCAATGATTTCGATATGATTACCACTCCGCGTGACAAAAAGAATGATTGCGATACTCGCGGTTGCGGCGATTTTACTACAATAAGCTACGATCAATTCATTCATAAAAATGGTGAATCTGATAGTAAGACGGATCAAGTTGGCTGGGTTACTAACAGCAAAAATTCTAAAGATGATGGTTCTCCTACAGTATTAGTGGGCGATCAGAATAGAAATCACGGTGTGCATGATTTGATATTCCATGGTTGGGATGCTGCAGGTAATTCCGTAATAAAGAAAATTAAGCTGATTATTGTATCTCCTGGCTATGGTTTGCCAAACGTTTGGTGGGATAAGAAGCCGAATGGACATTATGTTGGGCGAGTGAATCCTTGGGATGAAGATAAGCGCGTGCGCTCGATTATGGTTAGGATTTGGGCGCGCGGTAAGGAAAAGCCTAGGAAGGATCATAACTACGATAAGCTGTGTCCAAATGATGGCAGTTGCTACGGCATTGTTATTCAGCGAGACGGTAATAAGAAGACTGATCTTTGGCATCAGGTTAATACTTTTAATCACAATAATGATGCTGCAAGCCCGGATGGGTCTAGAGCTGCTGAGGATAGAGCTGCTTTAGAGGACAGAGATGCAGTTGATGACAAGGCAGCTGACGGCAAGTCGGCTGACGGTAAGGCGGCTGACGGTAAGGCGAAAGTTGACAATAAAGCTAAAGCTGATAGCGAAAAAACTGATAATGCCAAACCAAGGGAGAACTCTACCCAAAATCAGCAGGATGAGCAAGCTAATAAGCCTCAAACTAGCAACAAGCCTGCTTCCTTGAAGATTTCAAAAGCAACCAAGAAGGATACTAAGAAGAATTCTAAGAATAAGACAGCTAAGAATAGTTCTAAGAAGAATTCTAAAAAGCGCAATGCTCCTGGAAAGCGCAGTAAAGTAAGATTTGCTGTGCTAAACGAAGGTGATTCTTCTAAGAATGCGAATACTCAGAAATCTGAAGTACAAAAACCTGAAGTAAGTGATGGTAACAAGCAGAGTGATTCTGCTAATACTGCAGAAAACGGTAGCGCAAGCAAAGATAATAAAGTCAGTAACGATAGCAAGGACTCTAAGAACGTCAAGGATTCTGAAGATGCTAAGTCAGAAGAATCTAAGGGTCAGGATCGAGATGCTGAAGGAGAAGATCGTTCTGCTAAAAAAACTGCGAAAAGTAACGATGATTGGCGTAAAGAATTTAGTAAGCGCATTCTTACAGCAAAGCTTGGAGATCATATCAAGGGTTGCACTGCTAACGGCGGCGACAGGTGCGAAATAACTTTTGATCCTGTAACTGGAAATATTACGATTCCGGAATACTTTGCAGAAATTGGTTCGAGAATTTACGTAGACACTTACTCTGTGCCGGAAAATAATCCAGATTGGCGTCAAGATAAACTTTGGAAGCTTATGGAGCCAGGCAATCTTCAGGATTACGAAGAATCTGACCCGCTTCCGCTCGATATTGCGTGGCCAAACGGCTTAGTGCAAGTGAACCCGTTTGAGCTTAATAATAACGAAATCGTGGCAATGCTTTCTTGGATGAGACACGATAAGCGTAACGAGCGAATTTTCGGTTACCGCAAGGAAGAAATTGGCGTTAAAGGGCAAAAGAAGTACGATACTTACGACCAGTACGACAGTGGCTTTAAGCCGAAAACTACTCAAGCAAAGTATGCTTATGGTGACGATAAGCCTCAATATTCATGCGAGTCGAAGACGGATCAGCAGTGGAAGCTGTGCTTAGATGGCGTTACTGGTATTGGCAAGCTAGATGAGAAACATAAACTTAACGAAATGCTGTACGCTATAAAGACTCTTTCTTTCCAAAAGTTGGAAGCTGATGACGAGACTACGCTTAACCCGATTGAGCATAAGGTGACGCGCTTCGTTGATATGCGCAAGGACTATACGTGGGGATTAGTAGACAACAACAAGAAAAGTGTTGACGGGCGAAACGATCCTGGATTTGACGGGCTGCAAAACGGCTTGCATGGAAATCAGAAGTTTGGCACGCAATACTTTGTGTACAAGTGGAACATAAACTCATACCGTAAGGGCGGCAATGGTAAGGCGTTAAACCTTCAGGATGTGCTAAAGCTTGTAAAAGGTACGCCGAACATAAATACGCAAGAGGAAAGTAAGCCGCAGCCTTCGCTAACTCCTATGAGTGCGGCGGATAATAAGCAATTTGATGCATGGAATGGTTCGTACCCTATGGCTGTTGCTGGTGGATTAGGTTACGCTGTGCGTGACAATACATGCGCTGCGTCTATTGCTGCTCATAACGGTGTTGCGCAAGAAGGTAAGTGTCAGTGGCGAAATAAGCTTAATTTAGTGAAGTACACGCCTAAAGAATTTATTATGGATTCTTCTTCATTCTCTTACAATGCTTCTGTAAATATGAAAAACGGAAGTGAAGTACATATTACAGATAAGCTTATTGAAAATAAGGGTAGCCAGCATGCTGGTGAAGATAAATATGTTAGTGAATATGCTATTCACAAGGACTTCCTGATGCCTGGCGGTGAAGATTTGAACGGTCAAGCAGACGGCGAAAATATTGGCGACATTATAACTAAGAATATTGATGTTGACACTATGAACGACTACGACGCGTACGGTGAAGGTACTTCGAAGCCTGAGGGATACGCAAATAACAGGCCATTCATGCATGCGCAACTTTATGTGAATAATGGTCAGGTTACGAACGATCTTCTGCTTCGTGAGCCTAGTAAGACGCCAGATAACACAACGAACGTGATAAACGTGTGGTTTATGCCGGTTGATAATGAGAAGCCGACGATTAGTGCGAAGAGTTATCAGGAGTGGGACGGTAAGCCATGGGATATTCACGGAAAATGCATGATTAACGGCGATGTGAATAACTGCAATACAGTTGATGATGATGTTATTACTCTTGATAAGAAAATTTATGCAGGTAATAAAGCTTGGTATGAAGCTGATAATGCAACGATTAATTTACCTGCAGCATTAAAACTAGACGATGATTTCAATGCTTACGAATCTGGCAAATGCACAAGAGAGTGGAAACATGGCGGTATATTTAATAAGCAATACGTCACTTTGTGCCCGAATAGTATAAACAGTAAAGTGCTGGTTAATAATCTGAATGTGTATATTCAAGCGAATAATATTCAGGATTCTAGTGGTAAAACTTCTAGTCCGATGGTGAAGTTTGTTAGTAACGGCGTTACAAATAAACATTTGCTTAGAAGGTTTGTTGAAAAATACAGAAGCACAGATTTAGAAAACCCAAGTGTAAATAAGCAAACTGTATTTACAATGTATGCTGAAACTACGGATAGTGCTGGAAAGCAAAGTGCAAAAACTGTTGTTGGATGCTTTAAGGCTACGTGGACAGACATGGTGAAACCATCTGTTGTTGCGTACGATGGTAAAAGCAATGAATTTGCAAAGTATGATGACTGGCTCAGCAAAGATGGTTCTTCACAAAACCGCGATTATAAAGTTGTCGTTAAATCAGGCTATGGAGCTAAAAGAATGGTAGTTTACTATCACCCTGCTTCAGAGCTTGAGAAACCTGTTACTAGTAATGGTCTTTTTGGCTCTGCTGCAAACTCAAATGAGACTAACTTGGAAACCAGCATTGGTAAAACAATTTCCGTATGCTGGAATGGATCGTGGAGTGTATGCGCTGGTACTTTCAAGCCGAATGAAGTAACGCTTAATCACGATAATGATGGTAATGCTGTTATAACATTCCCTAGTGGTTTCTTAGCTCCAGGAAGCGTGGTTCGAGCACGCAGTCGTCTTGAAGTTGGTCCATGGACGTATATGCCTGGTGTTAGAAGCCCTGAAGATCTTTCCGATGATTCGCTTAATAGAGACGGAAATAAGACTGCAAGAAGCGGTGGAAGTAATCGAAGCGGCGGAAATAGCAGAAACAGCGGAAATACGCGTGCTGCAAAAGGTCGCGCTGCAAAAGGTAAAAACTCTTACAAAGACGACGCTAGTTCAGAAGATACTCTTGACGTGCTGCCAATGGCTTACGCAAAAGAAAAGCCTAGCGAAGTATGCCGTCCGGATTACTGGAGCGCAGACAACTGGTCTGGTTCGAAGAAGTCGTCCGACTGCGTGTACTTCGGTGTTACTATGAAGCGTCAAATAGTGCAAATACACCCAATGCTGCTAAGCGGTCACGAGGAGCGCGCAATACGAATGGATTTGCGCAGTGAAAACAACTTTGCGGGCGAACCAAAGAAGGGAATTTGGCTTCAAAACGATAGTGAAATCGTTACGAATGAGGATCCAAGGCTTGAGCCTGGTAAAACTATGGTGACTTTTAGGAAGTATGACTATAGTGCTATGGACGATGAGCATAAGCCTTTGAATCCGCCTACCTATAGTGGCCGCCAAGTAGGGAATATACAAGACGTAGCTGTTATGACTCGAGGCTGGAGAAGCCGCGTGCTTGTGCCAAATCCGCGAGAAAATAAGATTACGCGATTTGTGCGATTGCGTGCGCCTGAAAACGTAGATAGTGAGCATGGTAGCGATAGTAAGGGTGCTGCAGACTACTTAGCTGATGCGCCTACTAGCTTCGAAGAAACTAAAGATAATAGTAAAGCTCTGCGCGTAGCTGGGCGTTCGTATGATCCAGGATTCGTTCTTTCGAAAGATAAGAAGTCTCTTCTGTATCTGTATAATGCTTCAACTAAGCGCAACTTTACGCTTAATGATTTGCAATATGCGTTGAAGCTTAAGCGTAACAGTACTTTGCACCCAGCAAACGAGTGTGGAAACTATGTTGATGGAAGTCAATGGGCGTTTGCTGATTGTCAGCCATCCTTGCTGCCAGAAGTAAGAGGTAGCGATAAGGTTGATGGTGAGAAAGGTCGAAACGGCTTCAGCTTTGATTGGAATACGCACTTCTATACGTATAATCCGTCTGAAGACCATAGGTCTGGTGCTGCTTCTGCTGCTAACGGCGCTGATAACGACAATGGTGGTACTACTGAAGAAACTTGGTATGTAAACGTCATAGATATGATTTCAAAGGGTGGTACCGGCGGTGGATATTCTATTCCTAATAGCTCTGGCGTAACGTCTGAAAGTAGTAATACTGGTCTTTCGCTTACCGACTTCGCTAATATTGGCGCATGGGGTAGGTCTGGCAGTATTGGATCTGACTTAATTGGTCATAAGGTTCTTAAGAATCCAGATAATGGTTTGTCGGTTATTATGACATATGGCGATAGCTGGGTTGGAGATACTCATAAAACGCGAGGCAAAGAAGGCGGCTGGAATAACGATGCCAACTACGAATTCGTAATGCCTGTGTACCTGGTGCCTGTTGATAACGTTAAGCCAACTTTTGCTGCAACTGCAGGATCGCTTCTCAGTGGTCACGCGGATGCTAATAATCCTTACGTTGTAACGATGGAGGAGAAGGACTACGCTAAGCTCACGGTTAAGGGTAATCCTGTAGAATACAAGGACGGAAAAGTTTCGAAGTCTCAAAGCAAGGAGAGTGGAAAGACTCTGTTTGCGGATGTCCACGACGATTACGACAGTTTCGGTGATCTCAGCAACTTTAGCCTAGTTGCATGCAAAGTCAAGAAGGCTGGCGGCGCAACTGATTTTGACAGCTGCAAGTCAATAATGGGCAAAGATGGCTCCGTGGATACTGCGGCGTTCAAGAAGTTAAAGACTGACGGTGACGGAGTTGAGTACGCTTTGTATGGACACGCAAAAGATAAGTCCAGCAATGAAAGCGACGGCTTTGGTGATAACGGTAACAGAGGCCACTTAGTCGGATACTTCAGCTTTGGTTACCTGGTTCGTCCGGTTGCTCTGCCTTACAGCGGCGGTCAAGCTGCAATATGGTTCAGCTTCATATTTGGCGTGCTGTTGGCGTTGTTCTTGGCATCCGGCGCGTTCGGTAGGCGCGGATGGCTTGGGTTGGTTCTTAGTGGTCACGGATTCGGCGCACTCACTGACAGCAAGCATTGCGACGCTTCTGCAGAAGTGCTTCGAAGCGGCAAGCCGTTCTTCAAACTCAAGTCAAAGTTCAAGTTCAAGTGGCTTCGACGCTGACGCGTAAAATGCGTATGAGTTTGGACTTATAGCGTTTGCGTAAGTCCAAACTCACCCGCGAAACATATTTGCCTGCGACGCAATAGGTTATATACATCTTAATTGCGCGTTATTCAGTCGCGTGGATATTAGTGTGGTAGAGATTTGAGATTTTTCGCACTGAACGAGGTGAACGTCAGAGCCGCAGGCTGCTGATTCACCGAGTGAAGAAGAAAAATCGAAAAATCTCTGCGATAAGGCACGGTTATTAAACATTAAGCACGCAGAGTTTGGGGGATTTCTCTACGAGCACTAAAAGAGGACTGAGAAGCTACATTCTTTAAAGATAGGCGAACACACTAAACTCTTTTAGCAGCCAGAGCGCACGAAGGACGGGACGTGCGAGGAGAGAAATCCCCCGAAACTCGCGCCACGTTAAACAAAATGTAATATAAACTATACTTTCTCATGAAACTATATTCGCCTGCGACGCAATATAATAAAAGTTATGACGCTAGTATCAAGCAAACAGCATGACTTGCAGCATGCGCAATCGCCTATGCAGCAATCAGACCCAATCATTCCGCGCGTGCTAAGCATAGCTGGCACAGACCCAACAGGTGGAGCCGGAATACAGGCAGATCTCAAGTCAATTATGGCGGCAGGCGGTTATGGCATGTGCATACCAACTAATTTGGTTGCGCAAAACACGTGCGAAGTGCGCGAAGTATTCACGCCGCCAGTAAGCTTTTTCCGCACTCAACTTTCATGCGTGTACGACGACGTTACAGTTGACGCACTAAAAATCGGCATGCTTGGATGCACAGAATATATTGAAGCAATGCGAGACTGGATGTGCGATAACCCGGTTCCTGTAACTGTTCTAGACCCGGTGATGATATCAACTTCCGGGAAGCGCTTGCTTGAGGCGAGTGCTGAAAATGCGATGCGAAACTTTATAAGCTGCGTTGATGTAGTGACGCCAAACGTGCCGGAATTGGCGGCTTTGTGCGAATCGCGCGTTGCGGAAAACTTTGAGGAAGCTTGCAACCAGGCGCGCAAGTTGGCTGCAAAAAACAGTGTTGTTGTAATCGTAAAAGGTGGGCACTTAACTGGCGAAGACGTTGGAAATACTGCGGTTTTCCCGGATGGTGACGCGCGGCACGTACCAAGCGAACGAGTTGAAACAAGCACAACTCACGGAACTGGTTGCTCGCTTTCTTCTGCGCTTGCTACGAAAATTGGGCTTGCTTTGCGCGAGGAAAAGAATTTGAGCGATCACGATACTGTACTTTGCGCACTTGAATGGTCAACGGCGTGGCTTCGAGAGGCGATTGCGGCTGGAAGTGAATTACATGTTGGGCGCGGCGGCGAGCGCGGTCATGGACCTGTAAACCACTCCGTACGAATCTTGCGGCAAACTGCGTGAGCGCGCGCTTATAGTGCGAGCGTTGTCTCGCGTTGGCGCGACGACATGCTTGAGCGCAGCACAGCGCGCGCGAAAGCAACTCGGAACGTTCGCTTTACTCAGTAATCACGCTTTTAAGCTCGCGCGCTACTTTCCCAGCATCCTCAGCGCACATAAGCGCCGACACTGTGCAAACTCCGTCAAGCTCAAGACCTCGAATAGGGAACACTGTGTTCTCGTGAATTCCGCCAATTGCCAACGTTTTTACGCCCATAGAGTGCGCAACTTTCGCCACTTCGTTCACTCCGTCAACTCCCAACGGCGGCACGTCGTGCGCTTTCGTATGCGTTTCAAAAGCTGCACCAATGCCAATCACATCCGGCAGCGGAACGTCATTTTCTTTGCACTCGCGGTAAGCTTTCTCCATCAAATCCGGTCGAGCGCAAGAAAGCCCAACCATCCACTCGGCCGGCATCGCTTTTCGCGCCTCAACAAACGGCGTATCCTTTTGCCCAACGTGCAAGTTGAAACCAAGCTGAGCTGCGCAATCAACATGATCGTCTATGAATACAGGCACATCGCCGTGCTCAGAATCAATAAGCGCATGACGCAACTTCTTCGCCTTTGCTGAAATTTCAGCGTCGTCGGAATACTTATCGCGCAATTGCACAACTGTAACTCCGCCTTCAACTGACTCTACTGCAACTTCTTCTTCCGGGCGATTTCCCATGCGCGGATCCGTTACCAAATACAGTGTCCAATCAACAGGCTCCACCGTAAACTCAATATTTGTCAAACTAAACATGTCGTTTACGCTAAGAGTTGAAAGCGCATCCATCCACAGTGTGCGGAAAGTGCCGGGAGCTGTGGTTTGACGAGCTGCCCAAGTTCCAGCCGCTGCTGCGTGCACGTGTGCTGCAACAGTTGCTGCGAGCGGACGTTCTGGGTTTGCGCCAACGTATGCTGCAACCAACGCTCCCAAAGCGCAACCGGTTCCAACTACTTTAGTCATAGTTTTATGTCCGCCGGTTACGCGAGCTAAGCAACCGTGAGCGTAAATCGCGTCTTTTTCGCCAGAAATTGCCACTACTGAGCCGTACTTTTTTGCTAATTCGCGCGCGGCTTGAAGAGCATCGTTCACGTTATCGTGAGAATCCACACCTTTGCCGTTGCTTTCTTTGCCTGCAAGTGCCATTATTTCGGAAGCGTTTGCGCGAATTACGGTAGGGTGGTGCTTAATAATTTCGTGTATAAAGCGCGCGCGTGGAGCAAGTGCTGGAACGCCGATTCCAACCGGGTCAAGCACCCACGGAGTATCGGCTTTTTCGCATCCTTCAACAGCTGCGCGCATGTATTCGGAAGTTTCTGGCTGATGGAATGTGCCAACGTTTATGAGCACGCCTGTGGCAATTTGCGCAAGTGCATGCGCTTCTTCTGGGTCGGTTACCATGATCGGCGACGCTCCTGCAGCGAGTAGTGCGTTGGCTGTAATGTCTTGCACGATTACGTTCGTGATGCAATGGGTGAGTGGCTGCTGTGTGCGCACGCGTTCGATGCATTGACGCACGTCGTTAAGAAACATGCGGCGGCGTGCGCGTACAGAGAAGCATGTGTCGACTTGCGTTGTTGAGCTTGTGCAGTATTCGTTTGCTTCGTTACAGTTAGTTGTTTTTTCAGTGTTGCATGTTGTCATAATGTTTCCCTTCGCTAGCACTATCTAGATCAGGTTTTACGGATGTAATCTCAGCGCCGCCCGCGATTTTGCGGCAAATGCGCACTCCGAACCATCCTTCGACTATATCTTTTGTTCGTGACTTACTTTCTTCTGCGTGAGTGTCTGATTTTGCTTGTTTTGGGACACTGGTGCAGTTTGTGTTCTGCGTTCGTGTCTCTGGTTGGTAGTTTCGTGGAGCATTTGCTGGAAAATTCCCGACGTTTCGCAGCACTTGCAGGAATCTACAAAAATCGCGCCGCATTTTTGCAACTTCTTCTACATATTTTCGCTTGCAACTGTGTAACCATAAGTATGGTAAACATAAATATAAGTAAACAATAAGTAGATTATAGAAGTTACGAAAGCGAGATAACATGGCAAACGATTCCATGCTAGAACAAAAGACTCCGCTCACAGCGCGCGAATACGCGACGCGCACAGCAATACGTGCGATTGCAATCATCGCATCTGTTTATGGTATGGCTGCTTCGTGGGAAGGCTTAATGACCTTCACTTATTTTACGAATCTTTCTAACCTGATGATTTGCGTAGCTCTTGCTGGATCGCTTTTGCTTGATACAGCTGCGTTTATGCGTGCTCGTAATTCTGTAGATTCAGCAGCGCAGCAAGATTCCGCAGCATCTTGCGCATGGTTCGACTCAAAATCCAACGCTTGGTACATTTTCAAATTCATGATGACTATCTCAATTGCTGTCACATTCACTTTGTACCTGTGTTTCTTAGCACCTACCAATAAGCTTGGTTTCGTTGGCGCTTACATGAATAACGGATGCAGCAGCCTTTGCGTTCACGCAGTTGCGCCGCTTCTTGCAATCGCTGATTTTGTGCTTTTTGATTATCGTTTCCGCTCTACTCGCGCACATTTGTATGTTTCTACTGTTCCGCCTCTTGCTTATGTTGCTTATGCTGCTATGCTTAGCGAGTTTGCTGGTGTTCGTTGGGGTGTTCATGCAATGCGCGCGCCTTATAATTTCCTCAATTATGGTGCTCCTGCTGGCTGGTTCGGCTTCGCACCGCAAACTTTTAATGCCACTACTTTGGGCGTTGGAGTTGCGTATTTGTTAATTGTGTTTACTCTTATTTTTATTGGTGTCGGCAGTGTATTTCTTGCGCTTAAGGATGCTCGCGCTCGTGCAATATTAAAAGAATAGTATTGTTGCGCGCCACTATTGCCTAATTGCTAGAATTAAACGTATGAGTGAGGATACTGCATTACAAGCATTATTTGACGGTACGTTACGCAATTCTTCTGGCAATGTGACTAATGCGTTGCTTGTGTATGGTGCGCCGAATACTGGTAAAACGCAGTTTGCTGTGCGCGCAGCAATTTCCGGCTATAAGCGTTGGTCGCATGATGTTACTGCGATGGCTGTGCAAAATCGTGTTCTTGCTTCAAAAATTGACAATATTATTATTCGCCAAATTGGTGTAAGTAAGCAGTCTCGTCCAGTTGGCACTTTGGCTTCTTTGGCTTTTACTATCATTTCTGCTTGCTGTAAGTTAAAGAATAATCCTTCGCCTAAGCTGCTAAATGGTGCTGAGCAGGATTCTTTGCTTCGTAAAGTTTTGCGCGCACACATTGAGCATGTTATGCGTGGAGATAATGGTGATTGCAATATATGCGCGCTTTTTAAGGATTATTTTGAAACGTCTCAATGGGTTGTTCCATTAACTTGCGCAGTTTCCGCCGCTTCAGTGCCTTCTGCGCCTTCCGCAACTCCGGTTGCTCAATCAACTTCTTCGTCTCCAGAATTTTTGGCAGATAGATTCGATATTAACAACGCTTTTATGCATCAATTGCGCGATATGCTCGCTCGTTTAGATGAGCTTGGTATTAGCGATTTTGAAAGCGAAAATTCAGTTCTTCGCGCTCTTAGTGACGAGCAATCTTACGCCAATAATAGTGATATTTTACAAACGTCTGTGCTTATTAAACGTAGATTAACTCAATGGCGTTTGGCGTTTGCTTTGCGTGCTGAATATCGAAAAATAATTGCCGACACTTATAAGTCTTCTTTCCGACTTGACGCTTCGCAACTGTTGGTTGAGGGTGCAAAATCTGCGCGCGAATTAGGAGAGCATGGTTTAGTAAATTCTTCTGAAATTCCAGCTCTTCTTGTAGTCGATGATTATCAAGATATTACTTTGGCTGGTTTGAGTTTTATTGAGACTTTGTCGAAGATTGGCACGCGTTTAGTTTTGCTTGCGAATCCGGATGAATCTGTGCAATCGTTTAGAGGAGCGTACCCGGATTATGCAATTTCTGCAGCTTTGGATGAGTTGAATGCTGCTGAGCAAACTTTAGAATATACGGGTTTTGCTGATTCTTGCGAAAATTCTTCCGACGATTCTGCCGATTTTTCTAAAAATTATTCTGCAGATCCAACTTTTGCAAATTATACCCAAGCACCTTCGATGCGTGAATTGCTCGCTTCACGCGTTTCTCTTTCGCTTACTTCGCAATATAAAACAGATGTTGCGCTCCCAAATCGCCCTTGGAAAATGCCAAAATTTGTAGGCTCCTTACCGATTGAGCCTATAGAAACCCTCCAAAATTCTAATCTCAATTCAGACGACACTGTTTTTACAGCGTTATATCGTTCACAGCGCGAGGAATTAGATGCTGTTATTTGGCAAATGAAGCAATCTCACGTAAATAATAAGCGCAAGTGGAGCGATATGGCGTTAATTGCGCACGACAATTCTACTGTTCGTCTTTTTGGCGAGCAGCTTCGCGCTTCTGGGGTTCCTGTGCGATACTCGTCAGTGACTCGCCCATTAAAAGATGAGCCGTTTGTGCAAGGTTTATTTGCGCTTATTGAA
Organism: Gardnerella sp. DNF00747; assembly: GCF_049262675.1. Lineage (NCBI taxonomy): Bacteria > Bacillati > Actinomycetota > Actinomycetes > Bifidobacteriales > Bifidobacteriaceae > Gardnerella > Gardnerella sp. DNF00747. Next base: position 326,253 of record NZ_CP058394.1, read on the forward strand.
CTTGCTCAATTTGCGCAGCACGGTTTTTCTGGAATTGTTGAGCAAGTAAAACATGGTAGAAGTTTGCAAAATTTGGCTTCGTGGGTGCGTTTGCGAGTTCAGAATATTATGGATAGTCCGCTTTCCGCGATTACTAAAAGTGATTCTGGATTTTACGGTGATTTAGACGTTGAAATACCTGCGAAGTTATATTCTGTAGATTTGCTTATGCGTTCTCTTTCTTCTCTTTCGGCTGTTTTAATTGAGCAAAATGGTGAAAAGAACAAGAACTTTGAATCTAATGCTCCTTTGCGAAATCTTGTTCATAACTGGGATTTGTTGCAAAATTCGCTTCATGATGCGCAAAGCAAGGCGTACGTTGAATCTCAAATTTTGGTTGATAATAGTCGTATTGATGGCAGTTCAAATGATCTTATGCCATTATCTCTCGATGCGTGCTATTTGCTTTGTGTAGCAGATGTTGCACGTTCTATAGATGATGATTCTACAGTGTTGCAAATATTGCAGAATATGGCTCCTCGAAATCCGCACGTTGCAGCTTTTGTAAAACTGTGGAAAAACGTGCAAATTCTCGCTTCTCGTATGCGCAATAATCCTGATTTGAGTAATGCTCAATACGCTCTTGGTGAGGCTTGGAATATTTGTCATGTTGCTGAGCGTTGGCAGCGTATGTCTTTACAGCATAATTCGGAAGGTTATCGAGCCAACGATCGCTTGGATGCTGCAATGCGTCTTTTTGATTATGTTTCTTCATATGTTTCTTCTGATATTTCTTCAATGAATACGTTTGACGATACTTTTAGACAAGAAAATGTTGTAAGTATTGCAGATTTTATAGCTCAAGTTCGTGGCATGGAAATTGAAGCTGATTCTCTTGCTAAAGTAGCACCTGTTCCAGATGCTGTAACGCTTACTACTCCTGCTGGTTCTGTTGGAAAACATTGGAATCTTGTGTGGATGCCTACTTTGCAACAACGTGTGTGGCCAAATCTTGCTTCTCGTAGCACTATGTTTGGCGCAGAAAGTTTAGCGAATATTATTTTGCATTCTAAGATTTCTGCTTCTAAATTGACTGTGAATGCGTCACTTCTTTCGAATAATGATAAATCTGCAGTTTTTGCTTCGGAACAGCGCAGTTTTTTGTTAGCTATTACGCGCGCAACAGAGCGTTTGTATATAAGCGCGCAATATAGCGATAGTGCTGTGCCAAGCGACTTTCTTTATTATTATTTGCCTGAAAGATACTACAATAATGAAAATTCGCGCACGCCTTTTACGGAATTTACTACACCTTTTGCCGGTTTAGATATGGATGCTCGTGGACTAGTGTGTGCTGCTCGTTCGCAAATTTTGCGTGCTTCTTCTATGAAAGAAGAGTTTGGAAATAGTGTAGGTAATGCAGATAGTGCAGATAGTGCAAGTAGTTCCGATATTGCAAATAGTTCCAATAGTGAGAATAGTAAGTCTAGAAATGCGATTATTGACGCTGCTCAAACGTTGCAATTACTTAAAGAAAATGGAGTATTTTGCGCTGATCCTTTTGAGTGGGATTTTATGAGCGATGTCGATGACTATGTTGATAAAAAATCTTCTGTTGAAAAAGACAATGAAAAAAACAATGAAAAAGCTGGCTCTGCTAAAAAAGCTAGTTCTGTTGTAAGCTTGTCTCCTTCAGCTGTAGATAGTTTGTGGGCATGCCCTGTGTGCGGATTGCTAAATCGTCAGCTTTTAGGTCCTCAACCCGGCAGTGCAGCAACGTATTTTGGCACGCTCATTCACGAAACTGCAAGATGGGCAAGCGAAAATCAGCATTACGATATGCCAGAAACTGAAGTTGATGAAACTGAAACAGCGAATAATTCAGCCGAAGTCGCGAATAATTCAGCCGACTATTCTCCCTACTCTCCGCTTGTGCGCCGCAGTAACGCAATCGCAAATCTTATGGAAAAGTATTACCTAAGTATTGCGCCTGAACTTGCAGATATTCGAGATAGTAAGGAGCATTATTCGGCTCTTGCGCGTGAGAAGAATATTAAACGTGCGTTACATGCAATTGCGCAATATTTTGTCACTTCTTACGATCAATCAACATATGCGCTTAACTCAAAAAAGTCAGAAAACGGCATATTAGAATCTCTTACAAAAAGCGAAAAATCTTTAGAAAGTAGCATAGGTAGATTGCAACAAGCGTATTGCGAATTGCAAACAAGCGCGCATTTTGGATTTAATGATATTGCTCGCGTATTGAACAATACTTTTAAGAATGCAAATTTGCAAACCGTTACTACGCATGATTGCTACGAATTGATGGGTGCTTTAGTTGGAGGATGGCCGGATGGCGCAAGTGAAGATATGCAAGTACATATTCACGGTCGAATTGATCGCATGGAAAAGCGCATTAATTCAGATGGTTCCGAGCATATTCGCTTACTGGACTATAAAACAGGAAAGCCTTTAACAGCAAGCGGAGTTTTTAACGATTTGCAGCTAGTTTGCTACCAGCTTGCTTTACTTTTTTCTGATGAGAAACCTCTTATTGATGCGTCGAATGCGCCGATTATTTCGCGAAGTATTCTATTTCACGTTGCTAAGAACGATTATCCTGCTCAAGATCATAACGTTGCTGAAAACGTGTATCAGCCGCCGCTTTGCGTAAAAAATGCTTTAAATAATAATCCGCTTGAGTTACGAGTTGGATTCAAAAATATGGCAAGATTGTTAGATTGTCCGCATCTTGACGATATTGCGAAGAATTGTCCAGAAAATGTAAGCGAAAGCGCTTGGCAGTCGTTTACATCATTAAACCAAAGTGCAAAATGGTCTCTTACTATGATTTCGCGCGTTTGCTATGCTGCTGCGGCAGTTCGTTCGCATAAGATTATTGCGCACCCAACTTCTGAACACTTAAAGTATTGCAACGGAAAACAAGTATGCCCAGCATGCGCAGGTTGTATAGACACTGTATATGAGGTGTTGTAGTTATGATTGATAAAACAAATAAGCAATTTACTCGCAAGAACACCGATAGCGCGGAGCAAGCTGCAGCAATTCAAGCACCAACAAATAAGAACATGATTATTGTTGCAGGAGCTGGAAGCGGCAAAACGTATACGATGACTCGTCGAGTTATCGACCTTATTGAGCGCGGAGTTGCTCCTGAAAGTATTTTGGGTTTGACTTTTACTAATAAAGCAGCTTCTGAGCTGCTTGCAAGAGTTGCTCAAGCTGTAAGTCAGCATAGTAGCGAAATAAATAAGCTTATCAATAACGGAAATTCCGCATCTTCAAGTGGCTTTTTGAAGCCAGAAGTAATGACATACGATGCTTTTTTCCAGTCAATTGTGCGCCAATATGGTTTGCTTGTTGGATTTGATCAAAATACGCAACCTTTAAGCGATGCAGGTGCGCGCGAATTAATAAAACCGCTAGTAAACGATTATGTTACTAATCATGCGGAAGTGCTGTCTTGGTATAGTTTTGATGCGCTTATTGACGACGTGCTTGCGCTCGCAGCAGATATTTCATGCTCGATGATTGGCATAAATAGCAGGGGAGAGTCTATAGATAGCACGTCTAAAGCTGTTTTAGAAATTCAGAAGTGGAATAACGCTTGGATTGAGCATTTGCAAAAAGCAATTAATTGTGCTGAAACTACTGAAATAATTGCAAAAAAGCCTAGCTCTATTAAATTGCGTCGCGGAAAAAACGATTCAGATGAAAAATATTTCGAAAAGTGCGAAAATTACGGAAAAGAATACGTAGAATACCTGAATATTACATTAAAAAATAAGTGTTATGAATCTTGTAATAACTTGCTTGAAGCTGCTGAGAAGCGCAATGTATTACTTGAATTAGTTTTGGCTTTTGACGCAGCAAAGCAGCGCGCAAATATGGCGCAATTTAGCGATTTTACTATTGCTGCATACCGTTTGGTGACGCATTTTCCTTCTATTGCAGAGCAGTATCGCCGCCAATACAGCCAAGTTTTGCTTGATGAATATCAAGATACTTCTACAACTCAAGCAATGCTGATTGCAACGCTGTTTCATAAAAAAACTAACGGTGTGGAAGAAGCTAGCGTTGCTGCGAAAACTAGTGAAAATCAAGACTTTTTAACTACTCAACAAACGAATATTGCTGCAGTAGGTGATCCGTTCCAAGCTATTTACTCGTTTAGAGGAGCTAGTTCCGGAGCTTTCAGAAAGCTTGAGCAAGCACTAAATATCGACCAGTCAAGTGAGTTTTCTCTTACTAGAACGCGACGCAATTCGCAGCTTATTTTAAAAGCTGCAAATTCTATTACGAAACCTTTGCGAGTGCCTGCGCTTCGCCATAGTAGTTCACTTGCTACAGAAGTAGAAGTGAAAAACTTGCAATACTTAGATAATGCACCAAAAGGTACTTTTAGTGTGTTAAATATGCCTACGCAATATCAAGAAGTAGAAGCCGTTGTGCGTTTTGTAAAATATGTAAAACATAATGCGCTATCTGAAAACGACGATACTAATTCTGCATCTGCTCGAGTTGCAGTTCTTTTCCGTAGCAAAAATAATATTCCGTTATATGAAGAAGCATTACAAAAAGCAGGTTTACGCACTCTTACTGTTGGGTATTCTGCATTGCTTGAAAAACCAGAAATTCGAGATGTTTTAGCTCTTCTTTCTGTTGTTGCAGATCACACAAATACTCAAGCTTTGATGAGATTGCTTGCAACTCCTCGTTTTGCGCTTAATACTGACGATTTGGCTGCTATAGCTAATATTGCAACATCAAAGAATATCGAATATGTTTTTCGTGCTTTAGTGCAAGCAGGTTTAGTAAACGCTGAAACTCCTCGCTCTAAGTGGTCGCAAGTTGTTCGAGAACAGCAATCTCAAGCTTCGCAAACCAATAGTATTCATGGTGGAGTTTTTGTGGCGGATGTTTTGCTTGAAGCATACGAAACGCAACTAAGCGAAGAAGCAAAAAATAACGACAACAATAACAATAATTTGCTTTTTGAGCTAAAAAATAATTTAAGCTCTAAAGCTTATATAGCAGTGTTAAGAATAGGGCAAATGATTCATGCAATACAACGTGCTCAATCTGGCTCTTTGCAAGATATTATGCGCGTTGCTGTAGAAACGCTTAACGTTGATATTGACGTTGCGCTATCTCGTGCGCTTATGAATGATACTTCCTCTAATGCAACGCTTCTTGACGATATGCACTCTACTGTCGATTCTATTTGTTTACTAGCAGACGCGTATTTGCAAGAAATGAGCGATTTTACAACTCCTACTTTGCATGGGTTTATGTCTTGGATTTTCAATATAGACAAAATTAACGATCAACCTTCTTCAGTGGATGAGGCTGCGGATGTCGTATTGATGACTATTCACCAATCGAAAGGTTTGGAATGGCCTGCTGTAGCGATAGTTGGGCTTAATGAAGGCGCGTTCCCAAGTAATCAAGGCGATAATTTGCGCGTAATAGCAACGCAACAAAGTGGCGTGTACAGGGAAAGGGCATACGCAACGCTCGAAGTTGCTTCAAAAGTGCCTGTTTCTATGAGAGTGGATGCAAACATATTGCCAAGATTCCCTCACGATGTTGATCTTGAAACTAGCATGGAACCTCAAAAATCTTTGAAAAATATGTTAACTGTAGACGATATCGACGCAGAAGTTTATGGATCAAGAGCTAGAGAAATGTTTGATTTGGCAGAAAAATTCCATGAGCATGAGCAGGCTCCAGTAGAAGCGATTCCTTCAGAAGCTAGCAAAGTGTATGACGCTGTGATGAAAACTGGCACATTGTCTCTTTCGCAAGTCGAGGAGCGAGGGCGCGCTTTGCATATTGACGAGCGTCACCTTATGTATGTTGCTTTGACGCGTGCTAAATTCGCAGCATTGCTCACTTGCAGCCAGTCTAATGCTATGAGCGTTGTTGAGAATAAAGAAAATTTTGCCAATAGTGCAGCTTCTTCTGTAGATGAATCTTCAAATATTTCAACTTCTAGAGTTAAAAAACCTTCTGTTTTTTGGCAGGAAATGTATGATTCAATGCGCGGATCTGAAGAATCTCCGGTTCAGGTCACAGCTAAGGTTTCAGATTCTTCAAATCAAGTAGGTTATGTTGTAGGGGAGTCAGCTTCGCAACTTGCGCAATTATTTAGCGAGGAAAGCACTATTCCAACTGAAGATAATGAGAAACAATTATCTTGGCCGAGTGCATCTAGTGAAGCTATACGTAGTGTATTGCAAAAATCTGCACAAGACGTTGTAAATTCAAAAATGAGTAATCAAATTTCTGGTATTTCAAAAGATAATTCTTTGCTTTACAAAGCTCAAGCTTTGCTACAAGATGCAGATTTAATGCCGAAAATTGATTGGTATCACAACATTCAAGAGTTAAAAAACAGAGCAGAGCAGCTTTCTAATGTTGAAAATGTCAATGTGACTGCTGTGCAAAGGCGCGCTATGTTTCGTAATGATTATTCGCGCGCGAATGAAGATTTTAATGATGCGGATGCTAAGCGTTTGCGGAAGGAATGGATGGCAATTATTCGCCCTATTCCTAGCGTTTCTTCGCCTGCTTCTGATTTGGGAACGCGTTTTCATGCTTGGGCTGAACAGTTTGTAAAAGCTTGTTGCGTGAATAAAAATCCTATTCAGTATGACGTTGATGAAAACGTTGATGAGAATGCTGTTGAGAACGTTGCTGAAACTTGCGAGAATATTTCGCAAAATGCAAAATCTTCGGAGCGCAAATTGTTGATATGGAAGCAGCGTTTAATAACATCAAAATGGGCGCATCGCCGTCCTATAGCAGCAGAGCAGCCGATTGTAGCTCATGTTCCAGAATTAGGCGATCAAATTATTAATGGCAAAATCGACGCAATATTTGCAGGTGGTTTAAATCCAGAAGATCCAAGCAAATTGTACACGATAGTCGATTGGAAAACCGGAAGAAAACCAACCAAACCACAAGATATTGCGCTTAAACTTGGCCAGCTTGACTGGTATCGTCTGCTTTTGTCTCTTATGACTAAGGTTCCGCTTGATGCTATCGATGCCACCCTTTATTATGTGAACATATCGGATGAATGTGAACGGGAAATTCATGCCGAGCAAAAAACGAAAGATGAGATCCTTGCCGAGTTACACTCTGACACGTTAATCTCCCTCGATGATGATGACGCATAAATGTTGCTATTGCAATCATTTTGTCGCAATTTATTTGCTGCAATTTTTGTTTGCTGTAACGTATTTTGCGCCGCGATTGAAACGCATCGTGCATCACTTCGAAAACGTGCAGATTCCTCGTGCAGTGTGTGTGTGGGCGGGCATACACACAACATCGATTTGAGTATGAAGTAAGGAAGAATCATGACTGTTGAATTTCGTTCTGTAAAACTCAGTGATATTGATGCAATGGTTAAAGAATATGAACGTACTTGGGGTATTGCGCAAAAAGTTGGGAAAGATGCTTCGTTAAGTCTTTCTCGAAGATGTGTGTTGCATTACTTAGAACCTTCAACGCATGGTACTATTGCTGAAATAGACGGTAAGTTTATGGGTCTGCTTTTGGCGCGAGTTTTTGACGCACCTGTTTTATTTCCAGAAGTAGGGAGAATGCTTCGCGAGCAAGAAGCCGCAATGAAAGAAAATTGTGACAAAAACTATGCTCTCGCTTTAGAAGAAGCGTACGGCATGCGCGCGTTGGAAACTAAACTTGAAGCGAAATCTCATATCAATAATTTAACTCAAGCGGAATTGGAGCTTTTCCTTGTTTCTCCAGATGCTCGTGGGCATGGTGTCGGTGGAGGCTTGTGGAAGCGAACAATGCATATGCTAAGAAATAACGGAGTAAATCGTTACTATTTGCATACTGATTCAGCGTGTGACGTAAGCTTTTACGATTATCACGGGCTTAGAAGAGATGCTTCTTTTATGCGCTCGGATCATCCTTATGAAGCTAAGAACGTGAAATCTTTGGTGGATGACTTGTATATTTACTCAGGTGAGCCGAGAGTTCGTTCAAAGCAAGCAAATGCTCGTTCTAAAACGCGTTAATAAAAATATGCAAATGTATAACGTTGCGTGACTTGCTTGACAAAAAGGAGCAAAGAAATATATGTCGTCCCAAACGGCAACTAAGAAAGCATCGGTATTTTCTCAATATTCTAGATTATTTTCATTTAATGGAGCTAAAGCGTTTTGTGTAGCAGGCGCGATTGCGCGTTTGCCAATGTCTATGATTGCGTTGGGAATTGTTCTTGCATTAAACCATTTGTATAACAATTGGACTATTGCTGGAGCAATGTCTGCGTCGTATGTGCTTGCACAAGCTGCGGTAACTCCTGTGTATGCTAAGCTTTTTGACCGTTTTGGTCAGCGTAAAGTTGGAGTTATTGCGCTAAGTGCACAAGTAATCGCTATGATTTCTTTTGCATTTGCAGCTTTATTTAAGGTTCCTCTTGTTTTGCTTTTTGTGTTAGCAATTGTGATGGGCGTAACTCAGTTTGCTTTTGGCGCGTTGGTGCGTACTCGTTGGGCTTATACATTGCGTGCAGAAGATGACGATTCTTTATTAAACGTTGCTTATGCGTTGGAATCTGGTATCGATGAAATTGTGTTTATATTAGGACCTATTTTAGCCGCGTGGTTAGCAACTTCTGTGCACCCTGTTTCGCAATTATTCGTGCCAGTATTTGCAAGTGGATTGGGCGGAGCTTGGTTCTTTTCTCTAAAAAATACTCAACCTGCTGTGCTCAAAGTAGTGGAAGTTCCAACTGCTGCAGCTGAAGATGTTGATGTATTAATCGCTTCTCAAAAAGAAGATGAAATTTCCAAAGATTATGTGGCATCTCAAAAGCAAGAAGTGAAACGCTCATTTGTAGACAAATTTAGTCTTAAGCAATTGCATAATCATCGCTCAAAAAAGCGCGGTAAAAACGTGCTGCTTTACCGCGGCATTATCCCGCTTGTGCTCATGTTTGTTGTATTTAATATGAGTTTTAGTGCATTTGACGTGTCTGTAACAGCTGCAATGAAAGCTCAGGGGCTTGATCATTTCATTGGTATGCAGTTGGCATTGTTTGCATGTGGTTCGCTTGTGGGAGCGATTATTTTTGGATCGCATAAATTCCGCGGTTCTAATTGGTCGCATCTGATTGTATTTTTGACTGTTTTAACTGTCGGATTTATGCTTATGAGTCTTAATATAGACAGACTTATGCTTATGAGCGTTTTTGAAGTGCTTTCCGGCTTATGTGTTTCGCCAATTTTTGCTACTGGAAATCTTATTGTGAAAGCAACTGTTCCTGAAGAATCGCTTACGGAAGGTCTTTCATGGCTACCAACTGCGTCTGCTGTCGGCTGTTCTTTAGGCTCGATGGCTGCTGGAGCTGCAATCGACTCGTGGAATTCGCATGCCGGAATGATGGTTCCATGGATCTCAACAATGGCAGCTATACCTATCGCCACGCTTGGCTGGTTTATTGTAATGGTGCTTAAAAAGCGACATTAACTGCGCACGTGTGTAAAGTTTCTGCCGTTTTCTCGCTTTAATCCGATCGAAATTTTACAGCTGCGTAAAGTTTCTGCCGCTTCAGTGACAAAAGCTGAGTTGAGTCCTAACGGTACACTAGAAAGAAGTGCGCAATATCGCAAGATGTAGTGAGATGAATATGAAAATAGAATATGATGAACGTACTGAGGAAATTCTTGCTGAAGTAGTACGCGATGCGTTGCAATCTGACGCTGATAATATGCGTTCTCTTAATAACCAAGAATCTTCTGCGTCGTCTAAGCAAATTCGACAGTCGGTGAAAAAAGTGAATAAAAAAATGTCTGCTGATACTTCAACTAAATCAGTATCTACTAAAGATGTAAAAACTGCTAAAACTAAATCAACTAAAAAAGCTAAATTCAACAAAGAAACTAAAACAGAAAATGCAAAGTCATCAACTCGTAGAACAGGAAATGTTCTTCCTCCTGTAGTTAACGATCAAAGAGAAGGTGCTCTTATTGCGCCACCAAAATATCGCAAAGGTTCAATGCGAATCGTTCCACTCGGCGGTTTGGGTGAAATCGGCCGCAATATGAACGTAATTGAATATAACGGTCATATTTTGCTTATCGATTGCGGTGTGCTGTTTCCGGAAGAAGAGCAGCCTGGCGTTGATTTGATTTTGCCTGATTTCCACTATATTCAGGATCGACTTGATAAGGTTGAAGCTTTAGTTTTGACGCACGGTCACGAAGATCATATTGGTGGTGTGCCGTATCTTCTTAAGATGCGTCCGGATATTCCGCTGATTGGTTCTAAGCTTACTTTGGCTTTTGTTGAAGCAAAGTGCCAGGAGCATCATATTGAGCCGAAACTTACTCGCGTTGAAGGCCGCGATAAGATGAAAGTAGGTCCGTTTAATCTTGAGTTTATTACGGTGACGCACTCGATTCCGGACGCGCTTGCTGTTTGTGTTAAAACGCCTGCTGGAACTTTGATTGATACTGGCGATATTAAGCTCGATCAGCTTCCTCTTGACCATCGTATTACTGATTTAGTTGAGTTTGGTCGCTTAGGTGAGCAGGGCATTGATTTGCTTATGGCTGATTCCACTAATGCTGAAGTTCCAGGATTTGTAAAGCCTGAAACTTCGATTGGTCCGGCTTTGGATCGCGCTTTTGCTGAAGCTACGCGCAAGATTATTGTTGCTAGTTTCTCAAGCCACGTGCATCGCGTGCAGCAAGTGGTTGACGCAGCTCACAAGTTTGGCAGAAAAGTTGTGTTCGTTGGCCGTTCGATGGTTCGCAATATGTCTATTGCTGCGGATTTAGGCTACTTGCATATTCCTGAAAATACTGTTGTTGACTTAAAGCAGGCCAAGGATGTTCAAGACGACAAGCTTGTGTACATGTGCACAGGTTCTCAAGGCGAGCCAATGGCAGCTCTTGGACGTATTGCTGACGGCAATCACCGAGATATTACTGTTAACGAATTCGATACTGTTATTCTTGCAAGCTCGCTTATTCCAGGAAATGAGCACGAAGTTTATAAGGTTATTAACAAGCTTGTGCAGTTGGGTGCGCGCGTAATCAACAAAGATAACGCTGCAATTCACGTGTCTGGTCATTGCAATGAAGGCGAGCTTTTGTACTTGTACAACATTGTGAAGCCAAAGTGCGCCATGCCAATTCATGGTGAGCATCGTCACTTGGTTGCAAACGGATTGATTGCAGTAAAAACTGGCGTTGATCCAAATAACGTTGTGCTTGCTGAAGACGGCGATGTTGTGGATTTGTATCATGGCAATGCTGCAGTTGTTGGTTCTGTACCATGCGGTTACGTGTATGTTGATGGTGATTCTGTTGGTGAGCTTACAGATGAAGAGCTTGAAAAGCGCAGAATTTTGGGCACGGAAGGTTTCGTATCGAGCTTTGTTGTAGTTGATACAGAGCACGCTGACGTTGTTTCTGGTCCGAAGATTTTCTTGAACGCTGTTGCTGAAGACGAGGCTGATTTTGAGAAGGTTCGTCACCAAATTGTAGAGCAGTTGCAGGATGCGATGATGCGCGGTGAGCACGATACTCATAAGTTGCAGCAGATTATGCGACGAACTTTGGGTAGTTGGGTTGCTCGCGCTTTGCGCAGGAAGCCAATGCTTGTGCCGGTAGTTGCGGATATTTCGGAAAATAATCAAGAATAATCAAAAATAAAGAAAATATTCGCAATTATTTGTAAATAGCTAAAAATAATCGTAAATATAATCAAAAATAAGAAAAAATAAGAAAGGTGCAAAATATGCCAGGAGCAAATCTGACTCGCGTAGAAGCTCAAGAGCGTTTCGACGCTATCCAAATGCCAATTCACTACGATGTTGCGCTCGATTTAGGAAAAGGCGGACGCGATTTTACTTCGCGCACGAAGATTGAGTTCGATGCTAAAGCTGGTAGCGCAAGCTTCCTCGATTTAATTGCAAACAGTGTAGAATCCGTGGTGTTAAACGGTACCGATCTTGACGTTTCTAAAGTTTTTGCAGACAGCCGAATTGAGCTTGCAAATTTGCTGGAGCATAATACCGTAGAAGTTGTAGCAAATTGCCAATATTCCAACACGGGCGAAGGCTTGCACAGAAGCGTCGATCCTTCTGACGGAAACGTGTATTTATATACTCAGTTCGAGGTACCGGATGCTCGCCGTGTTTATGCTGTATTTGATCAGCCAGATTTGAAAGCTGTTTTTGATTTTACGGTTGATGCTCCAGAAAGCTGGATTGTTACTTCCAACATGCCAGTTAAAAGCGAAACCGCGTTGGAAGGCCGCGAAACTGAAGCAGGCACTTTGGAAAATGGCGCTGTAGAAGGCATGAAGCACTGGGTATTCGAGTCAACTCCAAAAATGAGCTCTTATTTAACTGCTATTTGCGCAGGACCTTACGCGCAGTGGCACACAACTTACAACAACGAAGACGGTCGCGTAGTGCCAATGGCAATGTATTGCCGTCAGGCACTTAAAGACGCTTTTGCAAAAGACGTTGACTACTTGTTCGATATTACGAAGAAAGGTTTTGCTTTCTACGCTAAGACTTGGGGAGTGCCGTATCCGTACGCAAAGTACGATCAGATTTACGTGCCAGAATATAACGCTGGAGCTATGGAAAACATTGGTATGGTTACGATTCGCGACCAGTACGTGTTTGAATCTAAAGTTACGGATGCTTATGCTGAGCGCCGCGTTGTAACAGTTTTACATGAGCTTGCACACATGTGGTTCGGCGACTACGTAACCATGAAGTGGTGGAATGATTTGTGGCTTAACGAATCCTTCGCAGAATTCACTTCTACTCTTGCCACCGCTGAAGCAACTGAATGGCACGACGCTTGGAGCACTTTCAATTCCGGCGAAAAAAGCTGGGCGCTTAATCAAGATCAGCTCCCAACAACGCACCCAATCGTGGCTCCAATCAACGATTTGAATGACACTTCAGTCAACTTCGACGGCATCACTTACGCAAAGGGCGCTTCCGTTTTGAAGCAGCTCGTAGCGTACGTTGGTCGCGAAAAGTTCTTTGAAGGAATCCACAACTATTTGAGTAAGCATGCATACAGCAACGCAACTTTGGCTGATTTGTTGCACGAGTTAGAGCTTACAAGCGGCCGCGATTTGAAAGCTTGGAGTGCTCAGTGGCTTGAAAAAGCTGGAATTAACACGATTTCTACCGAAGTAGAAGAAGCAGGTGACGGCACTATTGCTTCCTTGCGTTTGCGTCAGAGCGCACCAGTTGAGCATCCTGTTCTGCGCGCACACCGTTTGGCTGTCGGATTCTACAATGTAGACGAAGCAACTGGCGAAATTAAGCGCACAAAGCGAATCGAACTTGACGTTGACGGCGAAGTGACGGAAGTTGTTGAAGCGTGCGGCGAAAAAATGCCAGCACTTATCCTTGTAAACGACGACGACTTGACTTACACAAAGCTACGTTTTGACGAAAAGTCGCTTGAGTTTGCTGCAGAAAACTTGTATCGTTTCAAGGATTCTTTGACTCGCTCGCTTATTTGGCTCGCATTGTGGGATATGACTCGCGACGCAGAATTCCCAGCAGAACGCTTCGTGGAACTCAGCCTTAAAGCTTTGGCAACCGAGCGTGAATCAACTACTTTCCGCTATGCTCTTGGTCAAGTGAAAGTAACTGCAAGCCACTACGTGGTTCCAGAGCGTCAAGCAGAAGTCGCAAAGCATGTTGCTCACGAATTGTGGCAGTTGGCTTTGGCAGCTTCTGCAGGTTCCGACGAGCAATTCCAACTTGTTAAGGCTTATCTTGGATATGGCGAAGTTGGAGATGCTGAGTTTGTGCGCGTAGCTAACGGATTGCTCGACGGTTCCGTGCGCTTAGAAGGTTTGGAAATCGACAACGACTTACGCTGGAGCGTTCTTATTGCGCTCGCAGGTGTGAACGCTTTGGACGAAGCTGGAATTGATGCGGAACTTCAAAAGCGCGACACGACTGAGAATCGCGAATACGCTTACCAAGCTCGTGCAGCTCGCTCAACTGCAGAAGCTAAGGATTGGGCTTTTGAACAGGCTTTGCGTAATCTCGATTTGACGAATATGCAAATGGGAGCTGTGGTTGCTGGCTTTGCAAGCACTGCTAAAGGCGATTTGGTTAAGCCTTATGTTGAGCGCTACTTTGCTGAAGTTGAGTGGATTTGGAAGAACCGCACCTTCCACATGGCTGAAGCTCTGATCGAAGGCTTGTATCCTGTGTATGCGCCGGTTGAGGAGCTGGTTAAGCACGGTGAAAAGTGGCTTGAGGCTCATGCTGATGCGGATCAGGCTTTGCGTCGCATGGTGCTCGGCAGCCTTGATTCTTCTCGCCGCACGCTTAAGGTACAGCATTACAACGCTTCCTTGCGCTAGTGCCTTAATTAATGTGGCGCGAGTTTTGCGCGACGATCTGCTTTCGCGCAGCATTGTGCGCGCGAAAGCAGGTCGTCGCGTGAGCTTGCGTGGAAAGTCCAGTGGACTTTCCACGCAAGCTCAGCAGCGAGAGCGTTAACCGCGCGCGCGTTGGCCAATTTGTGGAACATTTTCCGGAGTTTTTCCGGCTTTTGTACCACAACCATGTGCGGAGAAATTTTTTATAGCGCGTTATGTAATGTTACGAGTAAGATGGCAAACAGTGTGTGACGCGCTAGTATGCGATGTTGTTTGCTTGCGCGTAGGATGAAGTGATTTTTGTGAAAGAGGCTTTGTTATGCCAAGAATGTTTGGTACTGACGGTGTGCGTGGATTGGCGAACCGAGATTTAACAGCGCAACTTGCGTTAGATTTGGGTGATGCTGCAGTGCGCGTTTTAGGGGATAAGCACGCGCCGGTTGCATCTAGCTCTAATGAAAGCGAGACTTCCTCTCACGCTCGCCGTCGCGCGCTTATTGGCAGAGATACGCGTGTTTCTGGTGATTTTCTAGCTTCTGCTCTCGCTGCTGGCATGAGTGCTGGCGGTTTTGATGTTATTGATGCTGGAATTATCCCAACTCCTGGCGTTGCTTTCCTCACTTCCGTGCTTAACGTTGAAATGGGTGCTGTTATTTCTGCGTCGCATAATCCTATGCCAGATAACGGTATTAAATTCTTTGCGCGCGGAGGTTTTAAGCTTCCAGATAGCAAGGAAGATGAGATTGAGACTGTGCTTGGTCAAGATTGGGAGCGTCCAACTGGTGCTGGTGTAGGTCGAGTCAGCCATGATACTACTACAGCTACTAACTTGTATATTGATCATTTAGTTTCTGCTGTTGCGCCTTTAAGCAATGGTTCTACTACGCGTCCAAAGCCTCTTGCAGGCTTACGTGTTGTAGCAGATTGCGCGAATGGTGCTACTTCTGTTGTTGCTCCTGAAGCTCTTCGTCGCGCTGGTGCGGAAGTAATCGTAATTAACGCTTCTCCTGACGGCTACAATATTAACGATCACGCAGGCTCGACTCATCCTGAGCAGCTGCAAGCCATGGTTAAAGCTTCTAAGGCTGATTTAGGCGTGGCTTTTGACGGTGACGCCGACCGCTGCTTAGCTGTTGACGAGAACGGCAATATGGTTAATGGCGATCAAATTATGGGTATTCTTGCTCGCGCAAAGCAGGCTGAAGGTAAGCTGAATCACGATACGCTTGTTGTAACTGTAATGAGCAATCTTGGCTTAAAGCTTGCGCTCAAAGATATGGGCATTTCAACAGTGCAAACAAACGTCGGCGATCGCTACGTTCTTGAAGAAATGCTTAAGCATGATTATTCACTCGGCGGCGAGCAGTCTGGTCACGTTATTAATCGCGAATTTGCAACAACCGGTGACGGTACGCTTACTGCTTTGACTTTGTGCCGTGAAGTTGTTCGTTCAGGCAAGAAACTTTCGCAAATGGCTGCAGACTTCCCGCAGCTTCCGCAAGCTCTTGTAAATGTGCCAAATGTAGATAAAATGGCTTCGAAAACTAACGCAGCTGTGCTTGCAGCTGTTGAGAAAGAATCGAAGCTTCTTGGAGATACAGGTCGCGTGCTTTTGCGTCCTAGTGGCACAGAGCCGCTTGTGCGCGTTATGTGCGAGGCTGCAACTCAAACTCAGGCAGATGAGGTTTGCGCTCGTCTTGCTCAAGTTGTGGTCGATAATCTGAAGCTATAAGCTTACTTATTTTTTGCGCCTGCTATTTGCTTACATTTCAGTCGGCTCTAGCAGTGCGCAAATAATTTTGATACACTTATATCTTTAGTGCGGCTTTCAAATTCTGCTCGCAGCATATAGATTTTGTATGTTTTCGCGTTACTGTGCGCGTTACTTAAAACGGTGAAAAGGAGTCCTATGTTTACGCATCACGCAAGTGTTGATACTAAGCTCAGTCGCGCTGTTGAGCGCTTGCTTGATTCCGCTACAGAAGACGGCATTTTGCCGATTGTGCAAGCAGGTGAGCCTGTTCTTCGCCAGCGCACTGTGGCATATGACGGCCAGCTTACACGTGCTACTCTCACAAAACTTATTTCTCTTATGCACAGCACAATGCTGGAGGCTCCAGGCGTAGGTTTGGCTGCTCCACAGATTGGTCTTGGTCTTGCTATTGCTGTTATTGAAGATCATGTTCGTGATGATGAGGACGATCCTCGTGACATTGCAGAGCTTCCGTTTAGAGCTATTATTAATCCTCATTATGAGCCTATTGGTACGCAAACTCGTAGTTTTTATGAAGGTTGCTTAAGTGTTTCCGGCTATCAGGCTGTACGCCAGCGTTGGCTTGATATTCAGGCTACTTGGCAGGATGAGGACGGCAAACAACATTCCGAGCGTTTGCATGGTTGGCCTGCGCGTATTTTCCAGCACGAAACTGATCATCTTCGCGGCGAACTTTATATTGATCGTGCGGAAATGCGTTCACTTTCTACCGACGAAAATCTTGAAGATTATTGGGCAGATGAAGCAGTTCCTGTAGCTGCTGCTCGCACTCTCGGTTTTGCAATATGATTTTAAAGTTTTAAAAATTATTGCAGTGTCGTTTTGTGCATTTCAATAGTAGTAATAGAATACTCATGTGTGTTTTTGTAATTTACTACTTGAACGCGAGTATTTACTACATTGAATAAAGGAGAGACAAATGAAGGTTTGTTCTCAATGCGGTACAGCAAACAACGATTCCGCAAAGTTCTGTAAGGGTTGCGGTAATAATGTTGAATCCGCTCAACCAGTAGCTCAACCAGTAGCTCAGCCTGTACAACCTGTGTCTCAGGCTCAGCCAATGGCTCAACCAATGCAGCAGCAGCCTGTTCATATGGCTCAGCCTATGTTTGCAAATTCTCAGCCGGCTCAGCAGTTTGCGTCTCAACCGGCTCAACCGCAGCCAACTCAGCCAATGCAACCTGCGTACCAGCAGCCAGCTCAGCCAATGTTTGTTCAGCAGAATCCGCAAATGACTCACCCAACTCAACCGGCTCAACCGATGATGCAGCAGGCTCCAGCAATGCAAGGTGCTCCTCACTATACTCAGCCAATGAATCAGATTAATTCTGAACAGATGGTGGACTTCTTCCATTGGCTTCTTAGCGCAATTAAGAAGCCTTCTCAGAGTTACCATGTATCTAGCTTGTACGCTGTGCTTGTGTTTGTAATTAGTGCTCTTGTATCTGCAATCCAAACTTATTCCACGGTTCAATCTGGTGCCAACATTTTCAACTCTTTTACTAAGGTTGGCACTAACTTACTTTCGTCAATGTGGGAGCGTTCTATTTCTGCTCCACGAGTTTCCGTGCCTATTTCCGTATTCATTGCCGCTTTCTTCGCAGCAATGATTAGCGTTTACATGACATTCGTTGTGGCTTTGATTGGTGCAAAGATGTTTGGTGACCCAATGTCTGCCAGCCAGTTGCATGTTCAGTTCGCTCAGAAGATGGTTCCGATTGTAACAATTCAGATTTGCGCAGCATTGCTTGGCATTCTTACTCTTTCGACTCCGTCTGTGTTCTTGCAAATCTTTGCAGGATTCTTGACATTGCTTCTTCCATTCTCCTTCGTATCTCACGCTGAATGCACGCGTAAGATAGATCGCGAATGGTTGTGGGTTATTTACGTGTTAGTAGCTGCGATAATTCTTATTATCGTATTCTGCGTCACTATGGGAATCGTAACAAGTGCTATTTCTTCCGCAATATACGGAGCTTTATTGCACTAAAAGAATTTTGCTAATCTAATTAAATAATTCTATAAAAGCTTTTTAATAGAGTGTTTTTCGTAAAATTTGCGTCAGTTTAGCAAAATAACTTAAAAATAAAAATAACTTGGAAAAATTTTATTTCAAAAGTGCTTAGCGTATGAATAATATGCTAAGCACTTTTGTGAAATATTAGGAGTTAATATGAATTGCACTCAATGTGGAAGCCCTATAGATAGTGTCTCAACGTAGTGCTCAAATTGTGGCGCAAAAGTAGAGGATAATACACAGCAGCCAGTGGCGCAATTTAATCAGCATGAATCTCAAGTGCAGCAGTTTGCTGTAAATACGTATCAGACGCAAACTAATAACACCGTTTTGCCAAATAACGTAAATAACGTAAATAATGCGAATTTCTCAAATAACTCTGATATAGCTTCAGTAAAGATGAGCAAAAAGAATAAAATCATCCTTATCATAATTGGAGTTTTAGTGGTAGCTCTTGGTACTGCATATTATGCAATTCAGAACTATGTTTATTCTCCAGAAGCTACAATTAAACAATACGTGAACGCTCTGGAAAGCGGAAACTTTACAGAAGCAAGCAAACTTGTTGACTGGTCTCCTAACGATATTCAAGAAGGTTCTCGCATCCTTTTGACTAATGAAGTTGGCAGCAAAGCTAAAAATCATATTGAAAATCCAGTAATTACCAACATTAGCTTTGATTCCAGTGTAGTCTCCTACAGAATTAATGGGAAAGAGAATAAAATGTCGCTTCAAGTCTCTTATCCTAAAACTGAGTGGCTTATATTTAAGTCATATAAGCTGTATCCTCGTGTAAACATTATGTATTTAGATATTCCAAACAGGATTAAAAAATCAAAGTTAACGTGCTAGCAAGAAGCTAGAGAAGAAAATTACCAGTGCTGTTAAAAAGCAAATTAAGCAGT
Organism: Gardnerella sp. DNF00747; assembly: GCF_049262675.1. Taxonomy (NCBI): domain Bacteria; kingdom Bacillati; phylum Actinomycetota; class Actinomycetes; order Bifidobacteriales; family Bifidobacteriaceae; genus Gardnerella; species Gardnerella sp. DNF00747. The sequence goes on from NZ_CP058394.1 coordinate 345,373, forward strand.
GCATTAGTGCATCAAATGGATCAGCAGTCCCTGCAAAGATTTGTGTTTTTGGCACCTCCTTGCGTAAGAAGAACTTAGGATTCTTTACATCCTACGACTATTCATATTCAGATGTTAAGAGAAGTGTTAACGGATATCCTAAACTTACATCCATTGATCCAGAAAGTGGAAGTTTCTCTACAGAAGGATTTGAAGAAACTGTAGAGTTCCGTCGTAAGGCTAGTAACGAAGACGAATGGCATGATGGTAATTCTGTAAGCAGATTCTATATCAACGAATCATTTAAAATCAAAGGCAACGACGTAAATATTAAGTTTGAGAACAATACATATCAAGAACAAGATTATTAAGGATAAGTATTAAATAAAACTCGTTGCCGCTTTGGACACTCGTGCAGCGCTCCGACCTGCCTGAGTGCTGTGTTAGTAACGAAAAGCCGACCCCGCAAAATCGTAGGGTTGGCTTTTCGTATGTCGATTATAAGTGCGTATATGCTATACTGGCATATCGTATGTTCGCATACTATATAAAGTTATTTTTCAATGAAGAAAGGTAGTCGATGACGTTTATCTCTCGTGCAATACGCTACATTCTGAGGAAACGAATAAAAACAGCGATAGTTTTCATTATTGTATTTCTTATTTCGACATTGTTATTTTCTACTTCTGCAGTTTCAAGTGCTGCAGGTAGAGAAGGAGAAAAAGTTGAAGCGCAAGCAGAGTCTAGTTTTGTGCTCGCAAATAACCCTCAAATAAACCCTGGAACTCCTAGAGGAGCTGGAACTGTAAAACCTAAAGATGTACAGGCAATTGCAAAATTAAATGGAATTGCTTCCTACGTTGTTCGACAAAATGTAACAGCGGATTTAGTTAATGCTAAAGCGGCAAGAATTCCAGGCGTTCAGGATTATGATCAAAAGCGCGAGCAGCAGTTTGGAAATGCCGTTAATATTGAAGGGACGAATGACTCTACTGGTTTAAATACTTTTAAAACAAAAGCAATAACTATGTCTAAAGGCAAGCATCTTATTGCTAATAACGTTCATGCATCACTGATTCATGAAGATCTCGCTAAAGCTAACGGATTACATGTAGGAGATACTCTTACGCTTCGCGCTAATCCTTACGATGCTGACAATATTCAACAATCAACAGCAACAGTAAAAACTCGTATTGTTGGAATTTATGCCGGAGCAAATAAGCGTCAAGTCGCAACTAGGGCGGAATTGACAGCTAATACCGTGTATACGGATTTGCAAACTACTCGCGAATTATACAAATATGAGCCTGGAAAAGAAATATATCAGGATGCAAGTTTTAGAATAAAGCGCGGCGAGGATGTGGATAATATTATGGCTCAAGCTGCGAAATTGCCTATTGATTTGCAAAACTATCAACTAACTCGTGACGATCAGTTCGTTTCTGGTTTGTTGAAAGCAGCAAAGGGAGTGCGCTCAATAATGACTGTTACAACAATTGCTGTTGTATCATTCGCTATTATTGCTTTGGCATTAGTGCTTTTGCTGTGGATGAATGAGCGACGTAATGAAATTGGTGTTTTTGTTGCAATTGGCACTGGCAAATTATCTATAGTTGGTCAATATCTTGCTGAGATTGTGCTTATTTCAATACCTTCGTTGATTGTGGGTTACCTTTTTGCAAAAGTTATAGCTCCGTTGATGGCTAATGTTGCTCTTGGCTCTGTGCAATCATCAGCGGCCCGTGAATTGAGTAATATGGGTCAAGCTGGTGGAAATCTTGAATCAACTTTGGCAACAAAAACTTTGGAAACACTTAGCGTACAAGTAGACGCTCAGTGTTTTGTCGGAGTTTCTACAATTGTTGGTGCAGTAATCGTTATTGCAGTTGTGTTGTCTTATTTGCCAATTATATGCAAATCTCCTCGTGAGCTCCTCGGATTGCAAAAGTAAAACTATGCTGTTTGGCGGCATAGTTTTCATAATTCGTCGTATGAAAGTTATTTGAAAAGTTAGTGAGTAACATTATGAATGGTGAAGTAATTTCTTTATGTGCTCGAGCGAAACTTGCAATATTGCGCAAACCTCGACGTAACGCAATAATTGTGCTGATTATGACTCTTGTTTTAAGTGCGCTAGTTTCACAAGCTGGTATCAGTGCTTCTGTTGAGGGTGCTAGGGATCGTATTCAATCCAGTATTGGTTTAGGTTTTACTGTACGAGCAAAAACTCGAGGTGAAACTCTTCCAGAGCAAAGTAATACAAATTCTAATTCTGTTGCTACGTCTAATTCTCCAATTCCACAAGATTTGGCCGCGAATGAAGGAATTGACTCTAGTCAAATTCGTAAATTTGCTGCGATTTCGGGCGTAAAAACTGTAGTGGAAGAGCGCGATGTTTTAGCTGTGCCTGTTGGAAAGCAACTTGTGCTTCCTGCGCAGGGTCCAAGACTAGACGATGATGTTTTGGCTCATGCTGCTGGAATTACTGGCACAACAGATTCTCGATTGTCTCAGGGTTTTCAAGAGGGATTATACCGTTTAGAGCAGGGTGAGCATATTACTAATCGTTCTTCTGGTAGAGCAATAGTGCATCGTGATTTTGCTAAGAAGAATAATCTTAAGATTGGTTCTACTATAATTCTTAAGCAGGGGTTTAATGTAAAAGTTCGTGTTGTTGGCATTTTTGCCGGCAAATTGCAAACTAAAGGAGCACTTCCTTCGGATACTTCAGAAAATCGCATATTTACTGACTTAAGTTCGGCGTTGTCTTTGGCTGGCTCTTCTAAGCGAGGTGTTTTGCGCTGTGTTGTCGAGCGTTCTGATTTATTAGCTAGTGCAATACGGGAGACTAAAAGTATTGCTGGCAAGTGGGCGGATGTAGAGCAGAATGCTTCGCAATTGTCTGATGTAATAAGCTCGGTTAACTCTGTGCAACAACTTGTGCGAATGATTTTTGTGGCACTAAGTTTTGTTGGTATTTTAGTGCTTGGACTTGTATTAGTGTTCTGGGTTAGAGGACGTATGCACGAGATTGGCGTACTTATGTCTATTGGATTATCTAGAGCAATAATAGTTAGTCAATTGCTTGTTGAAATAACGATACTCAACATTGTGTCATTCGTCATTTCGCTAGGCTTCGGTGCTGCTTTTTCTGGCGTTATTGGTTCTGCGATTTTGCATAGTGCTGATTCGTCATTTATTGCGGATGGTATGCCAGTATTGCCATTGTTGCAAACTCTTGCTGCTTTTGTTATTGGTTTGCTTATTTCAATAGTCGCATTACTTGTTGCAGTGCTGCCAATATTAATAAAGAAGCCTCGGCAAATACTAAGTGCTATGAGTTAGCAGAAATATAGTTGCGTATGTGAATTTTCTACTAAAAACACAATCACAAACAGCGCAATCGTATAAATGAAACAAATCTTATAAATCATATTTAAATTATGTAAAAATAAGGAGCTTATTATGTCGGATTTATTGCAATTAAAAAATGTGAAGTACACTTACGGACCTGCAAATATTGCGGTACTAAATGACGTGAATGCAGATTTCGAAATTGGCAAAATGTACAGTATCATGGGAGCTTCTGGAGCAGGAAAGTCTACTATGCTCTCGCTTTTAGCTGGATTAGATACTCCGTATAGTGGCGAAGTGCTTTTTAACGGTGAAAATATTGCAAAAACGGGATATGTTGAGCATCGCAAAAAACATATTTCACTTGTTTTCCAGAATTTTAATCTTATTGACTATTTGACGCCATTAGAAAATTTGCGATTAGTAAATTCACATGCTGATGTTCAAGTGCTAATAGATCTTGGATTAACTGAAGAAGAAGCAAATCGTAACGTCACTAAACTTTCTGGTGGTCAACAGCAGCGTGTTGCAATTGGACGAGCTTTAGTATCTTCTGCTCCGGTAATTTTAGCTGATGAACCTACTGGAAGTCTTGACCCTGCTACTACTAAAGAAGTTATTGCAATATTAAAAAATGCTGCTAGAGAGCATGGCAAATGTGTGATTGTTGTTACTCATGATTTGAAGGTTGCATCTCAAGCTGATGTAAAATACGTGCTGAAAAATAAACAGCTAACGCGACAATCTGCTTGAGCGCCAAAAAGCCGACCCCACGAAATCGTAGGGCCGGCTTTTTCGTTAGAGTAGCTTAGCTTATCTTAACTTAGCTGCAAATTAGATGTGGAAGTAAAGCTCATACTCGAGTGGAGTTGGAGCCAAGCGAGCCATATCCATTTCCTCATGCTTCAAATTCAGCCAAGTTTCAATCAAGTCGCTAGTAAATACGTCGCCTTGCATAAGGAAGTCGTGATCCTCTTCCAAAGATTGCAAAGCTTCACCAAGCGAAGAAGGAACTTGCTTAATGCCGTCATGCTCCTCTGGAGGAAGCTCGTACAAATCTTTATCAACAGGGGCAGGAGGCTCAATATGGTTAATAACACCATCCAAACCTGCCATAAGCTGAGCGGAGAATGCTAAGAATGGGTTGCATGAAGGATCCGGTGCACGGAACTCAATACGCTTAGCAGCAGGTTCTGTACCAGCAAGAGGGATACGAATAGCTGCAGAACGGTTACGAGCAGAGTAAACCAAGTTGACTGGAGCTTCGTATCCTGGAACCAAGCGATGGTAAGAGTTAAGCGAAGGATTCGTAAATGCAAGCACAGAAGAAGCGTGCTTAATCAAGCCGCCAATGTACCAACGTGCAATATCAGAAAGTTGAGCGTAGCCAGTTTCCGCATAGAACAATGGCTTGCCATCTTTCCAAAGCGACTGATGGCAGTGCATGCCAGTGCCGTTATCTCCAGCAATTGGCTTTGGCATAAATGTTGCAGCCTTACCAGCTAAAGCAGCAGTTTCATGAACCACATACTTGTATTTCATCAAATCATCGCCAGCATGAACAAGCGTATTGTAACGGTAGTTGATTTCCTGCTGACCTGCGCCGCCGACTTCGTGGTGAGAACGCTCAAGAATCAAACCAACTTTTTGCAAGTTGTAAACCATGTCATCGCGCAAATCCTGATTGTGATCTACTGGTGGCACAGGGAAGTAGCCGTGCTTTACGCGATTCTTAAAACCAATATTGTTGCTACCGTCATCTTCAGTGTCGATGCCAGAATTCCAAGGAGCTTCGTTAGAATCAACCTCATAGAAGGAGCGCTGCATGTCGTTAGCAAAACGCACCTTGTCAAAGATGAAGAACTCAGCTTCAGGGGCAAAGCTTGCAGTGTCAGCAATGCCAGTTGATTTCAAATAGGATTCTGCTTTAATAGCGACCTGACGAGGATCCCTAGAATATGGCTCATCTGTTACAGGGTCAACAATAGAGAAAGCAACATTCAGAGTCTTATGCTTACGGAATGGGTCAATATAAGCAGTGTCAACATCTGGAATAAGCTTCATATCTGATTCGTTAATAGCCTGGAAGCCTTGCATTGAAGAACCATCGAACGCCATTCCATCAGTGAAAGCGCTGTGTAAGAACTCGTCAGCAGGAACAGTAAAGTGCTGCTGAACGCCAATTAAATCAGTAAATCGTACGGATACGTACTCAATGCCTTCCTTTTCAATAAGGGCTGCGGCATCTTCTTTAGTTTGCAAAGTGGTCATGGTCACCATTCCTTTCTTAAAAAACCCAGTAATGAGTTTATGACTATGAATGCCATTTTGGATTTCAGCGACTCGAATATCTCGTTACGTTTGTGTTACATAATGTTACGTGTAGTTGCGTAGATGCGCATAATTGCAATCGTTTAGTAGGAAATAGTAGAAAATTGTAATAAATAGTAATAAATAGCGTAACTATTAAGTATTACAAAAATAGTTACCATTACATGCCGCTAATTCGCATTCATCAGTTCGCGCAGTTACAATAGTACCTATGAATTACCAAGAGCAAGAAATGCATGAATATAAGATGCATGAGCATATTAAGGAAAGTGAAAATAAGCTAGATTTAGCTTCACTTTTCCCAGCTAAAGGCGATGACAGAAGGCCGCCAGATTGGCTAGGTCGTGCACTTATTTACGTTGCAATTATTACTTTTGTGTCTATCTTCCTATGGTTCGCTTGGAATAGCATTTCATTCATTGTTTTCGATGTTGTGATTTCTATTTTTATTGCGCTCGCAATGGAACCGCTTGTTGTTCGGTTAATTAAGCATGGTTGGAGGCGAGGAGTTGCTTCTGGCTTTACGCTAACGGGCTTGCTTGTTGTAATTAGCTTGCTACTTGCTTTGTTTGGTAATTTATTTGCTCAGCAGGTTGTTTCAATGGTTATGGGCTTGCCTGATTTATACAATCAATTTGCAAATTTTGTGCTTCACTATACCGGTTTTAAAATGCCTAATATTGAGCAGCTTGGCATGGAAATTTTGAAGCATGTGCAAACATCTTGGGTTGTTGATTTTGCTGGCCAAGCACTTAACACAACATGGGGATTGATGACTGTTCTGCTTGATTTACTTACCATTATTATGGTTACGTATTACATTTCTGCAGCAGGTCCGGCTATGCGTCGTAGCATGTGCCGTTGGATGAATCCGCAATCTCAGCGTCGTTTCCTATTTATTTGGTCAGTTGTTCAAGAGCAGATTTCGAGCTTCTTATTTTCGCGAATTATTTTGGCAGCGATTAACGCAGTGGGTACCGCAATTTTTCTTATTGTAATGAATATACCGTATTGGCTTCCGCTATCCTTATTCTGCGGAATTGTTTCGCAGTTTGTGCCTACAATTGGTGGCTATTTGGGTGGAGCTTTGCCTATCTTGGTTGCATGGGGTTCCAATGGTTTTGGTGCGGCTGTTGCAACATTAATTTTTATTACGATTTATCAGCAAATTGAGAACATGGTTATTTCGCCGAAGATTTCCGAGAAGACTATGGATCTGAATCCTGCAGTAGCTTTTATTTCAGTTCTTGTAATGGGCGCTGTATTTGGTGCTCTTGGAGCATTTTTGGCTTTGCCTGTGACTGCAAGTTTGCAAGCAATTTTTAGAGTATGCACGAAGCAATATAGTTTAGTTTCTTCTCCGCTTATGAACGATCCTCACCCTGATCATACTTCTATTATTGTTCGTTGCGTTGAAGCGATTGGCCGTAAGTTCATGAATCCAATGAGTGAAAGTGTTCATCGTGTAATGAAAGGCACAAGCTCTCGCATTTCTCTGAACGAGGATATTCTATATTGGTATAAGCAAGCTTATGTGTCAGACTCTGACGATGCGAATGGTAGCAAAGTTTCTTCTAACGATTCTGATCAAACTGACGTATTGGCAACAATGCCAATTTCGCGCGAAATATTAGATGCCGTAAATAAAGATATTGCAAAGCGTAAAGTAGATTCTGAAAATAAGGATTCTTCTAAAGCAAAATTGCAAGTAGGCGAGTCTAAAATAGTAAAAAATACAAAAAATAATAAAAGTAACGTAAAAAATAATCCACGGAGCGGATGGAAGCGATGATTCTTCTATCAATATTTGATGTACTAGTAATACTTATTGGCATAAGCGGTGTTGTGTATCAAGGTGTTTGTGCTGTTGCATCTTTATTCGCTAAGCCTATTGTTTTTCCTGAAGCACCAATGGATAAGCATTATGCTGTGCTTATTTCTGCGCGCAATGAGGAAGCTGTTATAGGTAATCTTATTCATTGCATTCAAACTCAAACATATAGACAAGATTTTATTGATATTTGGCTTGTTGCAGATAATTGCACTGATTCTACTGCGCAAGTTGGCCGCAATTGCGGATGCAACGTAATTGAACGTTTTGATAAAGAGCATATTGGTAAAGGTTATGCGCTCAGCTATCTTCTCGATCATATTATGAAAATTGGTGCGGATAAAGTTTATGACGCGTACTTTGTTTTCGATGCAGACAATAAACTTGATCCGCATTATTTTGAGGAAATGAATAAAGGTTTCCACGCAGGATATCAAATTTTAACCAGCTATCGTAATTCCGTGAATCTTTCAGATAATTGGGTTTCGTCTGGCTCTGCACTTTGGTTTATTCGAGAATCGCGATTTACTAACAACTCTCGAATGCTATTCGGTTCGAGTTGCCATGCTGGTGGAACTGGATTCATGTTCTCGCGTGAGATTATGCACAGAAATAGCGGATGGAAATTCCATCTTCTTACTGAGGATCTTGAATTTACTATGGATGCTATTCTTCACGGAGACAAAGTTGGATATTGCGGTTCTGCAGTGTTGTATGATGAACAACCTGTGTCGTTTAGGCAGAGCTGGAGGCAGCGTCTTCGTTGGAGCAAGGGATTCTTGCAGGTATTTCGTTACTATGGAGCAGCTCTTATTCGACATGGTATTCGCGAAAGAGATTTTTCGTCGGTTGATTTTACGCTTATGCTTTTCCCATTTATGGTTTTGGCTGTTGCAAGAATAATACTTGGGTTTATTTTTGCTGCATTTGGATTTGTAACATGGATGAGTCAAATCTATTCAATGATTAACTTCATTACAACTACTGTTACAAGTGTTTTAGGCATGATGATATTTGTGTCGCTCACTATTTTAGTTGAACACGATAAGCTTGGTGCAACGAATAAGGAGCTGTTTGCGTACGCTCTTAGCTTCCCGATTTTTATGCTTTCGTACGTGCCTATTGCGTTCCAAGCTATTTTCTCAAAGAGCGAGTGGAAGCCGATTCAGCACACTGGTCGCTGAGTGCTCTTGCTTATTGTGGTGCGAGTTTTGGGCTGGTGTTTGACTGGCGTGTTTCTGAAGTGGCTGTGAGTGGTGGGTGTTACTAGCGCGACGACATGCTTGAGCGTAGCATTGTACGCGCGAGAGCAATTCGGAGCGTGAGCTTGCTCAAGTTGAAAGCACGGTGTGCTTTCAACGCAAGCTCAGCCGAACGGCGATTAGCCGTAAGGACAGCGCTCCACTCTTATACCTTATTTGGACTTAGCGGTTGCGTAGTTAAGTTTAGTTTTTTTACTTACTTTCTTTTAAAAATAGTATTCGTCAACAAGATTATTACTATCGTTCCGCTTTTATATTGCTCGACCAAGCAACAACCACCCCTCACTCGTAAATTCACCCACAGTTGTTTTTAGTGTGGTAGGGGTGTTTGGTGTGGCGTGCGCAGTAGCAATGATGCTAGTGTTCGCTATGAATAAATACTCAACGTCTGCAGAGCACAACTGCAAAACTTCATAAGCATGCAAACATTCAATCAGTGCGAAAAATCTCAAATCTCTACCACACGAATATGAAGGTAGCGTGCGGATAGTGCTGGCATTGCGATTGCGCAAAAATTGCGGGTATGAGATAATAGAAGCCTTGATATAAGCGTGTGATTGCGCAATTAATGTAGTGCAATGCGTGCGTTTATCTGTATACTGCGAGGTTTCTATGGTAGATTCTATTCCGTCTGAATATCCGTCCGAGTATCCGTCCGGAAATACTTTTGCTAGCAGCGTTCCAGTTTTTGGCGCAAACACTTACGACGCTACTAACGAAGATGTTCCAGCGGTTTCTATTAGCGGATTTGTTAAGACTTTTGGCAAGAAAGTTGCTGTAGATAATCTTTCGTTGAGCATTCCAGCAGGCTCTTTCTATGGATTAGTCGGCCCGAACGGTGCTGGCAAAACCACTACGATTAAAATGCTTACGGGCTTGCTTATGCCAGATGCTGGCTCAGCTTCGATTTTTGGCAACGATGTTTGGAGTGACGTAAATAGTGCTAAGCGCGCAATCGGTTTAATGCCTCAGGCCGACGAGATTTTTAAGACGATTACTGGCCTTCAGCTTTTAACTTACGCTGGCATGCTTCGCGAGATGAGCCGCGCTGAGGCTGTTCGTCGCGCGACCGACTTGCTTTCTGCATTTGACTTAACAGAAGCCGCAAACACTATGGTTTCGGACTATTCAACTGGTATGACGAAGAAAATTTGCCTTGCAACAGCTATGATTCACAGCCCTCGCGTACTTGTGTTGGACGAGCCTTTTGAGGCAGTGGACCCTGTTTCTAGCGCAAATTTGAAGGATATTCTCGCCGAGTATGTTTCTACTGGCGGAACGGTGATTATTTCTTCGCACGTTATGGAATTGGTTGAAAAAATGTGCTCGCACGTGGCAATTATTAACGAAGGTCATGTTGCGGCTGCTGGCTCTCTTGAAGAAGTTGCTCAAGGCAAGAATCTTGAAGATCGCTTCATGGAGCTTGTTGGCGGACGTCACGCAGCTGCGCGCATCGACTGGCTTAACGGCGGCAAATCTGATAACGCTCCTGCATCTTCCACCAATCTCAACGCTTAAAAGGGAAAACCGTAATGTCTATGATTTTTACCATGGTTCGCCTTCGCTGGGCGCTTACTTTTTCTGTTATGCGAAAGTCAATTTGGCAAAAAATTGGCTTTGCTATAGCAATTGTTTTTGGACTTGCGCTTATATGCGCTCTTGGTTTTGCTGGCTGGGAAACTGGCAAGTACATTAATCCAGGAATGCTTGCAGATACTAAAAATTGGCAGGAATTCCAATTGGCTCCAATAATGGTTGCGTCGATTGTGTCAATTTTTACGCTGTTTATAAACGTGTTTATGTTTGGCAGCGACACAACACTAAAATCGCGTAGTTTTGCGCTTTACGGCATTCCTTACGTAAAACAGCAAGCTGGCATGCTTCTTGGCTCTCTTTTTGGAGCGCTTTCAGTAAGCTGCACAATCGCGCTTGCTTTGTGGTCTTTAGCGTACAGAAGCTTTGGAATTGTGCCGGTTTTAGTCAGCGTAATTGCAGCTCCGCTTTACGTTGCAACAATCGTGTCTTTAAGCAAAATGCTTATTGAGATTTTAGATACTATTTTAATAAACAAGCGTTCAAGAAACATTTTTTACTTTGCCATTTTTATAGCGTACATGATTTTTGTTTCATCAATGAATACGCATAGCCCTTCGCCAAATGGAATTGCGCTAGGCACAAGTTTCTGTGCTGCGTCCGCTTTTACACCATTAAGTGCAGCTATGGCTTTGCCGCTCGATGCTATTAATGGCAATTGGCTTGCTCTTGCTATTCGCTTCCTTATTTGCGTTGTAACGATTGCTGCTTGCTTTGCAATCTCTGTATTTTGCGCAAAATTAGAGCCGAAGTTGCTTCGTGGTGAGCAAAAAACAGTTGTTAAAACTAAGGGAATCGGCTTGTTTGCAGCAGTTCCAGACAACACAGTTGGTGCGATTATTGCGCGAATTATTAGCGTTATGAGAAGAGATATGCGTCAGCTATTTTTGCTTATTGCGCCGCTTTTTATGCTGGTAGTTGCAGGAGGAAGTAGTTTTAAGGCTAAAGGATTTGATTCTCTAACAGATAACTTAGGTGTTTCTGGATGGATGATGTATGCTGCTTTGCTTATGGGCATGGTTGTTGGAAACAATATTGCTTACGATGGCACAGCTTTTACTATGCATGCGATTATTGGAGTAAAAGGTTTGCACGATCGCTTAGCGAACGCAATAGTTTGGTCAGTGATTTGCGCTGTTTATTTTGCGATTATTGGAGTAGGGGTTTACGTTTTCCTTTTCTTTGTAGCAAATGTTAAGCAAAATGTGAATGCAGTTATGTTCCAAACTCTTTGTCCAATTGGAATAGCTTTTGCTTCCATAGGCATTGGCTTAATTTCTTCGTGCATTGCAATGTACCCTGTGGCATCAATCGAAAAGCCATTTTCTAGGCCGCAAGGAAGTGCTGGCGGGCGAAGTTTTGCAGCTATAGGCTTTATGCTTCTTTCTGTAGTTTGCATGATTCCTTCGGTTGCGGCTGCGATTGCGTTTATGATTCTTGCGCCGCAACTGCTGTGGATTGCAAGCATTTTGTTTGTAGTAAACGGCTTGATTGTGCTGGTTGTTGGCGTGATTCTTGGTGGCAAAGTAATGGATAAGCGCATGATTCGCATTGTAGAAAACTTGCGCAGATTCGCGTCTATTACTGCGTAACTTACGCACGCTTTGTTGCAAGCGCAATGTATAGTTAAGCGCGGTATTTGCAATCGATTTAAAGGTGTGCTCGCATGGAAAGTAATAAAGGCTTAAACGATGCCTTAAATATTCCTAATGCGAGCACGCCAGCGCAAAGCGGCGAACCCAACAAAAGTATCGAGCCTAAACCAAGTAGTGAAAAAAAACTAAGTAGTGAATCTAAATCAAGCAGTGAGATTAAACCAAGTAGCGCACAGAAGAAAAGTAAATACGCTGCTATGGTTTTAAGAAGCCAATATCCTTCTCGTTGGCGATTGCTTATTGCATTTATAGCAGTTATAGTTAGTGCAGCAATTATTTTTACTTATTTTTTGCTTGACGTATACGATATTCTTCCTGGTCCTTTGACGTTGCGAAAACAACATTATGCTGTAACTATTTCTTCTCCTAAATCACTTTTGCGAGTTAAATCACTAGCTAAAGGCGTGACTTATGGTAAAGAAATAAATCATTCGCAAGCTCAAAAACTTATTAACGAGTTGGTTTCCGATGCTTCTATGAGTAGCAGCACTTCAGCAGTAATTATGGATGCTAATGGGCGAGTAGTTGCTTCACATGAGCCAAATGCTTTAAGAGAGCCAGCGTCAACGCTTAAAACTTTAACTGCTAGCGTAGCTTCTCGCACTCTTGACATGGGTTCAACTCTTGATACTCAAGTATTTTTGTTGCCTAAAACAGGCGGTGAACCAGAACGAGCTTCTAGTACGAATGCTAGAAAGCTTGTGCTTCGCGGCAATGGTGACATGCTTCTTGGCATTGGAGAAAACGATTGGCACCATGTCAATGGCAGAGCAGGTTTAACGACATTAGCGAGAAGAACAGCCAACGCGTTGAAGCTTGAAAATATTCACACAGTTTCTTTAGCTGTTGATGACTCATTGTTTGGCGCAAAACGTGCTCCTGATTTGATTTATGAAACAGATGTTGAACGCCGCTTTTATGCTCAAACGTCATCTTTGGCTATAGATGATGCTCGTCAGCGTGACCTTTCAGTGCAGGGTGTTGACGCTGACGCTATGACAGATTTTCCGCTTTCTGATCCTCATCCTGCTTTAAGTGTCGGTCATGTTTTTGCTAAATTATTAAGCAAACAAGGAATAGTTATAAGTAATTATTCTAATAAAACCGCTTCTGATGAAAAAAATTCCGGTTCAGGCTCGTCTGCAGATGATTCTTCTGAAAACAATAAAGATTCTGAAAATGAAGATAAATCTGCACAGTCTGAAAATCTTGTCATACCAGTAAGCGAAACTAAATCGTTAATATCATCTAATTCGCGTTTAATTGCACAAGTTTCTTCTGCACCATTAAACGAAATAATGGCATATACGCTTCGTATTTCAGACAACACATTGGCGGAAGAGTTTGGTCGTTTGACTGCGCTTGCAACTCACAAATCCAACTCTCCGGAGGGTGCAGTTCAGGCAGTAAAAGAGGGATTGCGCAAGCTCAATATCGATATACGTGGTTTGCACATGTCTGATTGCTCAGGCTTGTCTCCAAAATCAAGGTTGCGCGCAACAACGCTAGCTCAAGTACAAGTGCTTAATATTAAAGCCGATTCTGGAGGTGCTGCAGCTGCTGAAGGATTGTCTCTTCCTGGTTTAGTTGGAACAGCAAGAAAGCGTTTAGCGGATGAATCTTCTGCCGGCATGCTTCGCGTAAAGACTGGTTCTTTAAGTGAAGTTACTTCTATGGTTGGTAATGTATCTAGGAAAAGTGGTGGAGTGCTAACTTTCGCTGTTGTTGCGAACCAGCCAGCTGATATTTGGGGAGCGTTCGTAGCGATTAATAAGTTTATGGCAGAATTGCCAAAACTATGATTTATGAGTTGCAATTTAGCATTATTGGCGCGCTACACTAGAAGCTATGGTGTATTCTTCTCGCATACGCGCAGGAATTGGCGCAATCAAGCATTGTTTTGACGAACTTTCATTATGTGCACAAGACGCGCGTTTTTCCGAACATGGCAATCACGCGACAGATGTTGATGCTCCTCTGGTTCTTATTGCGTGCTCTGGAGGTAGAGATTCTCTTGCACTTACAGCATTGAGCGTGATTGTGTGCGCAAGTAGGGGTATTCGTTGCGGTGTCGTAATAGTAGATCACCATTTGCAGCCACACTCAACTGAAATTGCCAATACTGCTGCTAAACATTGTTTGCAATCTGGAATAGATGAAAAGTACGTGTATATTCAATCTGTGAACGTTGAAGATTCGGGAGAAGGCGAAGAATCTGCTGCTAGAAATGCTAGGTATCAAGCAATTATTGAGGTCGCTAAAAAGCAGCGAGCTGCAGCCGTGCTTCTAGCTCATACTGCAAATGATCAAGCAGAAACTGTAATGATGGGGCTAAAAGATTCTGCAGGTTTAGAAGCAGTTGCTGGCATGAAAGCAGTGACATTGCGTCAAAACGTGCTTTTTGCGAGGCCTCTTATTAAGCTTAGTAGAGAAGATACTACTGGTATTTGCGAGGATTTAGGCATTTCATGGTGGGATGATCCTACAAATGGTGACGATATTTCGCAAAATGAGGAACTTTCAGAAAATTATCCATTGAGATCTCGAGTTAGACACACGTTAATGCCTTATATTTCGCGATTTTTTAATGCAAATATGGTTACTTTGCTTTCTCGTGGAGCTGAAATAGCTAGAGACGATCTTGACTATATTAATTCTCAAGTTGACGAAGCTAGTTCACAAGTGATGGAATTTGATAAAAATGCGAAAACTGTTAGGTTAAAAGCTGAGAAGTTAGCGCAATATCATCCATCAATTCGTAGACGAATTATAGTGCGTGCGTTAAGTGAGCTTGGTCTGCGTTTCTCGTCAAGTCACATATCGGCAGTGGACGAACTATGTACAAAATGGCATGGTCAGAAGCCTTTTTCGCTGCCAAATTATTACGAAGCGACTCGGCTCTCGCGCAATATCGTCATTCGTTTATGCCAAGATAGTGAACATGCAAGTTGCAGATATACGAGATGACATTGACTATGAATTAATCAGCCACGAAGACCTTATGAAGCGTATTCGTGAGGTTGCAAAGCAAGTGAGCGAAGATTACAAAAATCGTAATATTTTGCTCGTAGCAGTGCTTAAAGGCGCTGTTAATACGCTTGCTGTTTTTTCTCAAGAGCTGAGCGTTAATGCGCCAATGGACTTTATGAGTTTGTCAAGCTACGGCAGTGGTACTCAAACAAGCGGGCAGATTACAGTTCGTCAAGATTTAAGCACGGACGTGCGCGGGCGTGACGTGCTGATTGTTGAGGATATTGTTGAATCAGGTCGCACATTAGCTTGGTTAGTGGATGAGCTTAAAAGCCGCGGAGCTAACAGTGTAAAAGTTTTTGCTTTACTAAGTAAGCCAGCACTACGCGAAGTAGAAGTGCAAATCGACTATTCGGGATTTGAAATTCCTGACCCATTCGTAGTCGGTTTCGGAATGGACTACGATGAGCGTTACCGCAATCTCAATAGTATTGCAGTATTAAAGCCATCAGTGTATGGTGCTTGATTTTATAGATTCTATTCAGAATTTTTATATAAATTGAGGAGTTTGAAAGGAGCCTTATTACATGGGCGCTTCTCCTATGACACCGCAAGGCCCAATGGGCGGTCCTGGGCGTGGAAATAACGGGAATAATCCGTTTTTAAATCCACGTAACCCTAGGAATCAGCGAAACAACGGTCAACAGGGCAAGAATAATAAAAATAACGAGAACAACCATAACAATCGTCGTTCCTTCTGGCAGTCGCCATGGACGTGGATTGTGCTTCTTGTGTTGCTTTCAGTTGTCGGATTCCAAATGTTTGTTCATAACGGATCGCAAACTATCGATACTCAGGATGGTATTGAGTTAGTGCGATCTCATAAAGCAAGTTATGTGGAAATTATTGACAATAAACAGTTAGTTAAGCTTACGCTTGATAGTCCGTTTAAGAAGTTCGATAAACGAAGTAAGCAAAAGCGTGACTTTGGCAAGGATGTGCAATTCTACTACGCGTATGCACAAGGTAGGTCAATTGTACAAGAAGTCGAAAAGGCGAAGCCTTCTAACGGCTGGACTGCTAGCTTACAGTCATCTAGCATTATTTCGTATTTGATTACTTCGCTTGCTCCAATATTGTTCTTCCTTGGCATGATTTGGTTCATGTTTAGCAGAATAGGCGGTGCCGGTGGAAGTATGCTTGGCATGGGTGGCGGACGTGGCCGTGGCAAGTTGCTTGAAGGTCAGACTCCTAAAACTAAGTTTGCTGACGTTGCTGGCGAACAAGCTGCTGTTGAAGAAGTTGAAGAGATTAAAGACTTCTTGAAGGATCCTTCGCGCTACAAGGCTTTGGGCGCTCGCATTCCGCGCGGTGTGCTGCTTTATGGTCCTCCAGGAACTGGTAAGACTTTGTTGGCTCGTGCTATTGCAGGTGAAGCTGGTGTGCCGTTCTATGCAATGGCTGGCTCTGACTTCGTGGAAATGTTCGTAGGCTTGGGCGCGTCTCGCGTTCGTGAACTTTTTGACGAAGCTAAGAAGAATGCTCCTGCAATCATCTTTATCGATGAGATTGATGCTGTTGGTCGTCGCCGCGGAAGTGGCATGACTGGCGGTCATGATGAGCGCGAGCAGACACTTAATCAGCTGCTTGTTGAGATGGACGGCTTCGACAACGACACTAATTTGATTATTATTGCCGCAACAAACCGTCCAGATGTGCTTGATTCCGCACTTCTTCGTCCTGGTCGTTTTGACCGTCAGGTGGCTGTTGAGGCTCCTGATTTGGAAGGTCGCGAGGCAATTTTGAAGGTTCACGCTAAGGGTAAGCCTTTTGTGCCGGATGTTGATCTTCATATGGTTGCTGTGCGCACTCCTGGTTTTACTGGTGCAGACTTAGCTAACGTGCTTAACGAAGCTGCGTTGCTTTGCGCTCGATCTGGTGCTCAATATATCGATAATCGCGCTATTGATGAGGCAATTGATCGTGTTCAAGCAGGACCTCGACGTAAGTCTAAGGGTATGGCTTTGGATGAATTGCGTAACACTGCTTACCATGAGGGTGGTCATGCGCTTGTTGCTGCTGCGTTGCACCACACGGATCCTGTTACTAAAGTAACGATTTTGCCGCGAGGTCACGCACTTGGCTACACTGCTGTGATGCCAACAAGCGACCGTTACTCGCAGTCTCGCAACGAATTATTGGATCAAATGGCATATGCTATGGGCGGACGCACAGCAGAGGAAGTTGTGTTCCATGATCCAACAACTGGTGCTTCTAACGACATTGAGAAAGCTACTGCTATTGCTCGTAAGATGGTTGTTGAATATGGTTTCTCAGCGAAGCTTGGAGCTGTTAAGTGGATGGATACTGACGAAGATTCTTCCGGTTCACTCGATTCTTTGCAACCTCGTAAGTTCTCGAATCGTACTGCTGAAGTAATCGATGAAGAAGTTCATAAGCTTATCGAAACTGCTCATACTGAAGCGTGGGAGATTATTAACAATAATCGTGACGTATTAGATGAGCTGGTTCGTCAGTTGCTCGCTAAGGAAACTCTTAACGAGAAGGAACTTAAGGAAATCTTCAGTAAGATTCGTAAGGCTCCTGAGCGTACTCTTTGGCTTTCGGACGATAGAAGACCAGATTCTGATCTTCCTCCTGTTGAAATTCCAGAAAGTTTAAAGCGCAACGTTGAAGGTAAGAATGAGCAGAGTGAAGCTTCTGAACTTTCTGAATCTTCCAATAACGCAACTTCACAAAACCAGCAGTCTGATCAGATGCCTGTTGATACGTCTATTCAGACTACTGCACCTGCTCCTCGAACTGTTATTGGAACTGTTAAACCACCAGTTAATCCGTCTACTAATCAAAATGACGGCACTCAATTTGGTGCTTAATAGTGTAAATACAGTGCTAAGAAGCAGATAAAATACAATCATTAATAAACGCTGATAACAATATAATTTATTGCTGTCAGCGTTTATTTTTATTTTTCTAAGAATTTAATAATAAAAATTAGTGTTATATGCAAAAAATTACGCATGTTGATTTATATCGAGTACAATGTATCGAAATATTAATTTTGCGTATTATAGGTAAGAGTAAAAGATAAATAAACGAATAATTGGAATTTTAAATTGTTTTTATTAGAGAGTAGAAGATGAAATTATGAATACAACCATAAGTTTGAAGGGTATTCGCCCAAGCGGTGACTCAATAGTCATTGGATTATATTCTTCTATTTACATAGATGCTGTTTTAAAAGTTAATTTGAGTAATGCATTAGACGGAGATGAGACTAACGCAATAGATATTCCTCAAATTGCTGAGCGTCTTGCTTTTATGCTTAAACGTTGCGAAAAAGATAGCGAAATTGAGGAGCATCCTGCTATAGCTTTAGAACTTATTGCTAAATCTGTTTTAAATTCTGCTATGCACACTTGGCAAATTAGTGAGGCTGATATTACTGTTCATGCTGCTTTAAGAAGCGAATATTACGGCATGAAAAGCACTGTTGACGATATTTGTGTTACTTTGAATAGTGTTTCTAGAGAAGAGTTAAATTATTCGGAACGGCGTGTAATTCCTGATTCTCTTGCGCATGTTGCTGTTCGTAGTGGAAGCGTATCAGTTGACGATCTTGAGGAAGGCGAAATAGCAGATTACTATCGTTCTCTTATTGAGGAAGATAGAAAAGAAAAGCAGCGCAAAGAAGACGAGGACGCTGCTGCAGCTGCTAAAGCTGCCGTTGATATCGCAAATTCTTTCGCGGATGATTATGAAAATAATGGAGATTCAGAGTGCTCTTGTGTCGATGAATCTAAAAGTGTCAATTATGGCAGTGAGCTTGTTAAAAGAGAAACTAAGTCTCCTTTGTTCCGTATATGTCCTACTCCGTTACAGACAACTGCAGTAATTTCTATGAAGGGTGTCGCGAAACAAGACACGCGTTCTGCTATGCTGAGAATAGTTGCAATGCTTGAGCAGGATAGAGAATCTCGCGTAGATGGCGTATCGGCACTATATGTTGCCAATATGCTTGAAGGTGATTATTACGCGGCTGTATTTATTCTGTCTTCGGGCGGTGACGAGTATGAACTGCTTCGCTTGCTTCGCGCTGTTGCTACTTTGTATAAAGATAAGGTGACTGTGCGAGTGTTGGGTACGCGTTCATATGGTGCTTCTGCTGCTGATACAAGAACTGTTGATGCAGAAAAATTGCCGCAACAACTAGCGGAAATGGTGATGGTTGACCCTAAGTCGCCTGAACTTATGCCGTGGCTGCAGATAGAGTCGGATGCTGCTTTGGATGACAACTCAGTTTCGTACTCATTAGCGTTTGCTTTTGATGCTCAAACTGTTGGGGTATACTCAGAGCAATGGCTTATAGGGGATGGTTGTTAATGAAAGCGTATCGCACACCTTGGTGGTATCTGGTACTAGGGTTACTGTTTGGCTTTGTGCTGGGCGCATTTCTAGTGTCGTCAACAGAGTCTAGTGCTATGTCGTTAGCAGGAGCTCCGTGGGTTGTTGTTGCAATTATGGTGATTGCTGGCTTAATAACTTTTGTTATGGCGTTGCAAACTCATCAAAGTGTTGCTAACAAAGATAAAAATAAGAAGCCTGTAAGTTCTCAATTTGCTGTTGCAGCTCTTATGCTGTCTAAGGCATTGGGAATGGCAGGTGCTATTTTGTCTGGCTGGTACGTTGGGCAGTTGTTAATGAGTCTGCCACACAGTGAAATAATTCTGTATAACTCTGTTGTGCGTGAATGCTCTATTGCTGGCTTGGTGTGCTTTATTGATATGGTCGTTGGGATTTTGGGCGAGTGGCTCTGCCAGATTCCGCCTGAAGATGATTCTGAGTCTGTCAATAAGTCAAATCGTACGCCAGCAACGTGCTAGTATTTGCTAGCTATTAGTTTGCGTAGTTTTATGTAAGTTGCATCTTGCTTGAATTAAGTAGGTAAAAGTACTAAACGCTTTTTACGCAAGTTGCAACAAACGCTGGAATTTCAACGTTTGTAAGGATGGTATATTACTTTGGCTGAATTTATCTATCAGATGATTAAGGCGCGTAAATCGTACGGAGATCGTGTAATTCTCGACGATGTTACTTTAAGCTTCCTTCCGGGCGCAAAAATTGGTGTTGTGGGTCCGAACGGCATGGGTAAGTCGACGCTGCTGAAAATTATGGCCGGTTTGGAAAATGTGACCAATGGTGAAGCTTCTTTGACTCCTGGCTATACGGTAGGTATTTTGCAGCAGGAACCACCTCTTGATGACACTAAGACGGTTGGCGAAAACATTAAGATGGCTTTTGGTGAGATTGCGCAAAAAGTGGCGCGTTTTAACCAAATCGGCGAAGAAATGGCTAATCCAGACGCTGATTTTGATGCGTTAATGGAAGAAATGGGTAAGCTTCAGACTGAAATTGACGCTGCAAACGGTTGGGATTTGGATTCGCAGCTTGAGCAGGCTATGGATGCTTTGCAATGCCCAGATCCGGATTCGCCTGTTTCTGTGTGCTCTGGTGGTGAAAGGCGTCGAGTTGCATTGTGTAAGCTTCTTCTTGAAGCTCCAGATTTGCTGCTTTTGGATGAGCCTACTAACCATTTGGATGCGGAATCTATTTTGTGGCTTGAACAGTTCTTGCACAAGTACGAGGGTGCTGTTATTGCTGTTACGCACGACCGCTACTTTATGGATAACGTAGCGGAGTGGATTTGCGAAGTTGACCGTGGTCAGCTTTATCCATATAAGGGAAATTACTCAACGTATTTGGAAACTAAAGCAAAGCGTATGGAAATCCAGGGTGCCAAGGATGCCAAGCTTGCTAAGCGTTTGAAGAATGAGCTTGATTGGGTGCGTAGCTCGCCGAAAGCTCGCCAAGCTAAGAACAAGGCTCGTTTGGAACGCTACGACCAAATGGAGCAAGAGGCACGTAATTCCAAGAAGCTTGACTTCTCTGAAATTCAAATTCCAGCAGGTCCACGTTTGGGCTCGCAAGTTTTGGAAGCAAAGCATATTCACAAGGCTTTTGGCGACCGTGTACTTATCGACGACTTGTCGTTTACGCTGCCTCGTAACGGTATTGTTGGCGTGATTGGTCCAAACGGCGTTGGTAAGTCTACGCTGTTCAAGACGATTGTGGGCTTGGAGCCTCTTTCTGGCGGAGAGCTTATTGTTGGCGATACTGTGAAGATTTCTTACGTGGATCAGAATCGTGCAGGATTGGATTCTAATAAGAACTTGTGGGAAGCTGTTTCCGGCGGACTTGATTTTATTGAGGTTGCAGGCGTTGAGATTCCTACTCGCGCATATGTTGCAAGCTTTGGATTTAAAGGTTCGGATCAGCAGAAGCTTACTGGTGTGCTTTCCGGCGGTGAGCGTAACCGTTTGAACTTGGCTTTGACTCTTAAGCAGGGTGGAAACTTGCTTCTTCTCGATGAGCCTACTAACGATTTGGATGTTGAGACTTTGGAAAGCTTGGAAAACGCTTTACTTGATTTCCCAGGCTGCGCTGTTGTGGTTTCGCATGATCGCTGGTTCCTCGACCGAGTTGCAACGCATATTCTTGCTTGGGAAGGCGACGACGAGAATCCTGCAAAGTGGTACTGGTTTGAAGGTAACTTCCAAGCTTACGAAGAAAATAAGATTGCGCGCTTGGGTGAGGAAGCTGCTCGTCCGCATCGCTTGCATCGTAAGCTCACTCGCTAGTTGAGTTTTGTTTTCATTTATTGGTGGAAACATTTGCCGGTGATTTTTCCGGCGTTTGCGCGACGACCTGCTTTCGCGCTTGGAGCGTAGTGCGCGAAAGTAACTCGGAGCGTGAGCTTGCATGGAAAGTCCAGTGGACTTTTTCCATGCGAGCTCAGAAGCGAGCACTTATAGTGCGAGCGTCTTGGCGCTTTTTTGACAACATTTGCCGTGATTGTGCCAGGCGTGTGCTAGGCTCGATTAGTTCACGTTTTGAAATTTAAATTTTGAATACACATATTTTACGAAAGGCTATTGTGCCGCATACTCATCATGCTGCGTTCGCCCAAAAGCGAGGCGCGAAGAATACCAAGAACGTCAAAAATACTAGGAAATCAGCTGAAAAACGCAATCCTTTTGAATATCAGGGTAGTCATAAAAATCACGGTTCTAATCATGAGTTCAATTCGCGCAGGGAGCGCAATCGCAAAGCAGAAAAAGCTCGTCAAAAAGCGCGCGAAAAAGCTTTGCGTTATGAAGAAGTAGCTATTGCGGATGCTGAACAAGATTTTGCTAAAAATAATGTTGTTAAGCATAATATTGCTAAAAATAATGTTGTTAAAAATGATATTGCAAAATCTCATAATACAAAACAAAATTCTGCAATATCTTTGCGCTCTACTTCAAAAAAGCAAAATCAAGATTCTCATAACGCAACAATTATTCCAGACTCTGCTATTGAATCTTGTGAAAATTACCGTGACGATGTCACTTTTGCGCAACTTGGCGTTCCAGAGCCTTTAGTAGAAGTGTTGCGTGCGGATGGGAAAACCACTGCATTTCCAATTCAACAAGCAACGCTTCCCGATTCCTTACAAGGTGCGAATATCTTAGGGCGAGGTCGCACAGGAAGTGGTAAAACATTAGCATTTTCTATTCCACTTGTTGCGCGTTTAGCTGAGAATTTTGTTGATTTAATTCATTCTGATAAAAACCGTAAGTCGCGCGAGTCTAATGAAATTCCTGCTCCTAGAGCAATAATTCTTGCTCCAACTCGTGAACTTGTGCATCAAATTGATGACGTAATAGCGCCGCTTGCTGCAGCTTATGGCATGCGTACTGTGACAGTGTATGGAGGCGTGAGATACCAGCGCCAGGTATCGCAACTTAAGCAGGGTGCGCAGATTGTGCTTGCTTGCCCTGGTCGTTTGGAAGATTTGCTGCGTCAGGGAGCACTTACGCTTGAAAAAGTGATGGTTAGTGTGCTCGACGAAGCAGACGAAATGGCGGATATGGGATTCCTTCCTGCTGTTACTAGACTTCTTGAGCAAGTTGCGCCAGATGGTCAACGCATGCTGTTTTCTGCAACGCTTGATAAGCAAGTTTCTACATTGGTTGAGCGTTTCCTTCCAAATGCTGTTGTTCATGCTGTGGATGATGCTGATTGCCAAGTTGACACTATGACGCATCATATTTTTGCTGTGTCTGCAGGGGATAAATACGAAGTTTTGCGAAAGCTTGCTTCTGGAAAGAAACGTTCTATATTCTTTACGCGCACGAAATATCAAGCGAAGAATATGGCGAAAAAATTTGTGCAGCAAGGTATTCCTGCAGTTGATTTGCAAGGTAATTTGTCGCAGAATCAGCGAGATCGTCATTTGGCTGTGTTCGCTGAAGGCTTGGTGCGCGTGCTGGTTGCTACGGACGTTGCTGCGCGAGGTATTGATATTAGCGACGTTGCATTAGTTGTGCAAACTGAGCCTCCTGAGGATCCTAAGTCTTTCTTGCATCGTTCGGGTCGCACTGCTCGAGCTGGTGAAGAAGGCGATGTCGTAACTCTTGTGCTTCCTAATCAGAAGCGCGCTGCTCATATGATGCTTCGTAAGGCTGGAATTCATGCGAAAGCTGAGGATGTGAGTCCTTCTTCATCAGTTCTAGATGAGATTGTTGGTGAAGCTGCCGAGCTTCAAGAAGGCTGGAGTATGCCGGAGCCGGAGCAGCAGAAGCGTAAAGGTCGCGGTCGTGGACGCGGTGGACGCGGGCGCGTACGTGGGCAACGCGGTGAACGCAGCGAACGTCGTTGGCACGGTAAACGTGGCGAACGTGGTAGTCGTGTTCATCGCTTCGGTCGTGAGTTTTAGAAACAAATGCTGTGTGTTTTACAGCATTTGTTTTCGTTTTCACTACTTTTGATAACATTCGCCAGTGATTTTCCGGCTTTTGTTTTCGCTTTAGTTTTCTTGTCTGTTGTGGTGCAAGGCTGTGATATTTTTCTCCTCGCGCTTTTTATTTGCGTTATTCTTGTATTTTTGTCTATTTCGCCGAATGATTATGTGTTTTCGACAGAATTGCCCTATGTTTTATACATAACATCAACTGGTTTGGTGTTTTCGACAAAACAGCAGCAATACTACAAAAGTAAGTAGCAAGTTGGCAAGCAATAAGCAACTTAGTAATCAGTTAATCAGCCTGTTAAGCAAGTCAACAGTCGGTTAAACTAGTTAAGCCAATTAGCAAATACTTATTTAGATTGACCTTTACCAAATGCGCGCAGTTGAACGCCGTTCCAGTCAGTGCTTACGGTTAACGGAGTGGCTGCGTTCATGCCAGCTGTTTTTGCTGCAGATTGAACGGTACTAGAACTTGGGGAACCTTCGCGACCTGGTTTTGGAGTAAGAACCCACATAGGAGCGTCATTGTCAAGCATATTTGTGGCATCCATAATAGTGTCTGCGAGCTCATCTTCGTCGTCGCCGTCGCGCCACCAAATAATCACACCATCAACAGCAGCGTCGTAATCCTCATCTACCAACTCTTCGCCGGTAAGTTTCTCGATGCTTTCGCAAATTGTTTCGTCAACATCGTCATCCCAGAGCCATTGTTGGACAATGTCTCCTGGTTGGAATCCGAATTCCTGTGCATGCTGAAAAGCTATCTGTTCCACGTGATTTAATATATCAAAGCGTCACGAAGTGCGCACATTTAACGGCGTGTATTCAGTAATTTATCGTTTATCAATTACGACACACCAGGACACGCCGCAAAAATCGCGATTGTGACATAAATCACTATATATAGGTGGTTATCTTTGCGTCTTGCCCTAGATATTGTGCATGAGTTGGGTTATAGTAGAGCGAGTTGTTAGAAATAGTTCCCATGTTTGCAACGAGAGATTTTGCTAGAAGGAACAGTGTTTGAGAAAGGTCTGTACCGATGCAGGTTTTGGAAGAAACTGCTGTCACAAGCGCAGAAAATTGTACGGATGATGTAGTTGAAGTTCCAGTTTCTCGCGTGCAGGTCGAAAAGCGCGATGGTCGCGTAGTTGATTTTGATCCGCTGAATATCATTATGGCAATCAAGGCTGCTTTTAAGGATTTGGGCAAGGAAGTCGGTCCGCAAGAAGAGCAGTTGATTCGTAATATTTCTGATCATATTGAGGCTGAAATTCAAGATCGTTACAATGGTCCGGCGAAGATTGAAGATATTCAGACCTTGGTTGAGCATAGTCTTATTGAAAATCACCTTTATGAGGTTGCTCGTTGCTACACGAGCTACCGACTGAACCGAGATATAGACCGCGCTAGAGCTACTGATATCAACGAGGCTGTTAACCGTCTTGTAAATCGTGATGAGTCTCTTGTTCGTGAAAACGCAAATAAGGATTCTAATGTTTATGCAACTCAGCGTGATCTTCTTGCAGGTGCTGTTTCTAAAGCTTCTGCGTTCTCTATGCTTCCTCACGCAGTTTCTAACGCTCATATGAAGGGTGATATTCACTTCCATGACGCTGATTATTCGCCATTTACTTGCATGAGCAACTGCTCGCTTCCTGATTTTGGCGATATGCTTGCTAAGGGATTTGCTCTTGGTAATGCAATGATGGATAGTCCAAAGTCTATTGGTACTGCTGCAACTCAGGTTACGCAAATTATTAAGGATATTGCTGGCGCGCAATACGGTGGTCAGACTGTTAATCGCGCTGACGAAATGCTTGAGCCTTACGCTAAGTGCGATTACGACAAGAATCTTGCTATGGCACACGCAATGATTCCTGATTCCACGCCAATTCAAGTCGCAAAAGATATGATTGACGGCTTGAAGGCTCAGGAGCCTAAGAATCTCCACTGCTTGGACAGGGATCCACTGCCTGCTGATACTCCTTTTGATGAAAATTTGAGCGAGCTTGATCAGCTTCGTGAAATTTACGCAAAGATTATGACGCGTAAGGCTATTTACGACGCTATGCAAACTATGGAATATCAAATTAATTCCAACCGCGTTTCTAACGGTCAGACTCCGTTCGTAACTGTTGGCTTTGGCTTGGGTACTTCTTGGTTTGCTCGTGAAATTCAGCGCGCTATTTTGCTTAACCGTATTCGTGGTCTCGGCAAAGATCGTCATACTGCAATCTTCCCTAAGCTTGTGTTTACTATTAAGCACGGTGTTAACGCGGACGCTGGCGACCCGAACTACGATTTGAAGCAGCTTGCGCTTGAGTGCTCTACAAAGCGCATGTACCCAGACGTTGTGTTCTACGAGAATATTGTTAAGATTACTGGATCCTTCAAGGCTCCTATGGGTTGCCGTTCGTTCCTTCAGGGTTGGATTGATCCAAAGACCGGCAAGGACGTTGAAGATGGCCGTATGAATCTTGGCGTTGTAACTGTTAACATGCCACGTATTGCTCTTGAATCTCACGGCGATGTGACTCGCTTCTGGAAGCTTTTCGACGAGCGTATGGAAGTAGCTCACCAAGCTTTGCGATTCCGTATTATGCGTTGCAAGCAGGCAACTCCTGTAAATGCTCCAACGCTGTTCCGTTACGGTGCTTTTGGTCGTTTGGAAGCTAACGAGAGTGTGGATCAGTTGTTCCGTAATGAGCGCGCAACTGTTTCTCTTGGCTACATTGGTTTGTACGAAACTACGGCCGTGTTCTTCGGCAAGGATTGGATGCAAGATCACAGCTGGAATGAGGAAGGCAAGGAGTTTGCGCTTTCTTTGGTTCGCCGCATGAATAAGCTTTGCCAGCAGTGGTCAAAGGCGGAAGGTTACCATTATTCCGTTTACTCAACTCCTGCTGAGTCTTTGACTGACCGCTTTAACCGCATGGATCGCCAGAAGTTCGGTCGCATTGAAGGCGTAACCGATCACGACTTCTACACTAATTCCTTCCATTACCCTGTTTGGTTGCAGCCAACTCCTATGGAGAAGCTTCGCTACGAGGTAGACTTCCCGTATCTTGCTTCCGGCGGTTTTATTAACTACTGCGAGTTCCCATGTTTGCAGGCGAATCCTAAGGCTTTGGAAGCCGTTTGGGATTACGCTTACAAGATTGGCATTGGTTACTTGGGTACGAATACGCCAATCGATCATTGCTTCGTTTGTGGTTTCCAGGGCGATTTTGAGCCGACTAAAGAAGGCTTCCGTTGCCCGGAGTGCGGCAATAGTGACCCGGATAAGTGCAATGTGACTAAGCGCACTTGCGGCTACTTGGGCAATCCTGTTCAGCGCCCAATGGTTCACGGTCGTCACGAAGAAATCGCTCACCGCGTAAAGCACATGTCTGGCGAAACTGGTCACGTGACTCTTAACAACGGTGAGTCTCGCGAATGGTATGAGGAAACAAAATAAACTTAGCTAATTAGCTATGTTGAAACTTAGTAAAATAAGTATGACTAGATAATTTAGCTAAATCAATAGCTTTTCTTGTGTTTGTTGTTTGGTGATAATCTGGCCGTTAGAAATGTATTGCGTTTTGTGATTGCACTTTCTAACGGCTGGATTTATTTTATTTTCGCAAATTTGGTTGTTTATTTTTAGTTGTTTATTTGGTTTGAAAGGGGGTTGGATATGGCTCGCATGAGTTTGCACGATTTTGCGCCTGCAGATGTGAATCGTGGACCGTGGATTCCTACCTCTCTTTCAAATAACCCTCGCGCAGGACAGTGGTCTAGTGAGCGCATGAGTCAGGGCATGGTTGCCGATTACAAGCGTTTTTTGATGACAGACGGCGAGGGAATTCGCTGCTCGCTTTACGTCTCCGGTTGCCCGTTCCATTGCGTTGAGTGCTATAACGAGTCGATTTGGGATTTTCGCGCTGGGCATCCTTATACTCAAAAGCTTGAAGATCAAATTATGGAAGATTTGGCGCAGCCTTATGTGCAAGGATTGACTTTGCTTGGCGGCGAGCCTTTGCTTAATACTGGCATTTTGCTGCCTCTTTGCAAGCGTATTAGGAAAGAGTTTGGCAATACAAAAGACATTTGGAGTTGGACTGGATACACTTGGGAAGAGCTTATGCGCCCAGGGGAGACGCCTGATAAGCTTGAGCTTTTGCGTTACATTGATATTCTTGTTGACGGCCGTTATATGAAAGATTTGCACGATTCGCTTTTGCAATTTCGTGGCTCTAGTAATCAACGAATTATCGATGTGCCAAAGTCTCTGGAAAATCCGCAAAATCCTCCTGTAATCTGGGAAAAGCTTCACGATCAGGAGCGTTTTATTCCGTCGATTTACGGAAAAGACCGCGCGCAAGGCGAAGGCGACGCTTCGTAATCCTATTGAATGCGCCACTCATACGATATATTTAACAATGTTTGTGGACGATTATAAGAATGCATACATATACACATGTTAAGCTAAATATAATTAACCTAGTAACATCTGTATTGCAAACTGTCAAAAGAATTATGCTAACTATGCTCATAAATACTGTAACTAAACGATATACAGTTGGGTATGTTTTTTCTTTGCATAAATATAAAAGATAGATTAGTAATATTAATAGGACGAATGCTTGAATGGTGAGACTAACAGTATTAATACAAGTGTTATCGTCTTTTAAGTCCTTCAATTGTTTAAAGAAATAAATAGCTGACGAAATATAACAAAGCAGCGTTATTGGCAGTAGAACTATGTGTTTGCTGTTCATATTGTTCCTCACATAATTGTTGATATTAATGTGGAAATTCTCACTGCAAGTCGACACGAATGCCTTTCTGCTGTGCTACAGCGCCAACTATCTTTGTGTTACTCATAAGTTTCTTCTTGGGTGTTGGCTTGAACTTGCAATGATAGTAAAAAAGACATGGATAATGCTACTGAGCAAGTAAGTATTCTATTAATAGCTTTTTTATATTCATGACAGTACCTCTTTATACATGCGAATATACACTTTTTCATTATATAATTTTTTATAAGATGAAATCAATCGTTGTTTATAATTTGAATGTGTAGAAGCACTTTTTCGTATGTGATTTGTCTGTATACTACTATGTCAAAGATTCATCTATTTATGCATTTGGTAATGAAGTAACTCAATACGGAAATGCGCCATGCGCAATAATTCAAATATGTATTTGAAGAAGTGATATTATTAAACCTACACATGACGTTATGTAGGGGAAGGGATGCAATGGCAGAAAAGCCGAAGAACAATTCACGAAAAATTAGCAATAATTCTCCTCGCGCATTGCGTACGATTCTGTTATCTTTAAAAAAGTACCGTTTTCTTGGCGTTTTAACAGTTGTTACTATTCTCGTTGAAGCTGCTATGCAAATTGAGATCCCTACAGTAATGTCAAATCTTATTGATTTTGGCATTATGTCACGTTCTCAAGAAGCTGTGCAATATTATGGTTTGCAATTGCTCATTTTTGCTGCAATTGCAATGATTACAGGCATTATTTCTGGTATTTGTTGCGCGCATTCTAGTGCTGGTTTTGGTAAAAATTTGCGCCACAACATGTTTTCACGCTTGCAAGGTTTAAGTTTTTCTGATTTAGATAAGTTCTCTAGTGGCACTGTTGTTACGCGTATGACTAGCGATGTGTCAAATGTGCAATTTGCTTACCAAATGATTATTCGCTCTGGTGTTCGCAGCGTTATGATTATCATCACTGCTTGGTGGTTTACTTTTTCAATTAGCCCTGCTATCTCGTGGGTTTTTCTTTCATTCGTGCCTATTGTTGGTGCAATTGGCGCTGTTGGAGCTAGTATAGTTGCTCCAGCATTTTCTCGAATTTATCGAATGATTGACGAGATGAATAATAGAGTTGGCGAGAATTTGCATAATATTCGCGTCGTAAAGTCTTATGTGCGTTCTGATTATGAAATAAGTCGTTTTACGCGTATTTCACATAAAATCTATGATTATTTTATTAAAGCTGAGTATGTGTTAAATTGCAGTATTCCTTTGTTTAACTTGTGTTTTTATTCTGGAATGCTACTTATTGCGTGGTTGGCTTCGCACGAAATTGTGGCTTCGGGAAATAATCCTGCTTTTGGTTTAACAACGGGAAATCTTGCTGCATTAGTAGTGTATGCTTTGCAAATTTTGTTTGCTTTAGCGAATTTAGTTGCAGTTTTTGTAATGTCGTTAACAGCTCGAGCTTCGATGCATCGTATTTCACATGTTTTGCAATCTCGAAATACTGAAGTTGTTTCCAAGCATCCACTTACAAAGCTTTCTGACGCTTCTGTGCGTTTTGAAAATGTTTCGCTACGCTATCCTCAATCAGATAATACAGATGAATCCACTCCAGCAGAACAGGAAATTTTACATGATATAAATATATCTATCCCTTCTGGAGCAACTGTTGGCGTTGTTGGTGCAACGGGATCTGGAAAATCAAGTTTAGTGCAATTAATTGCAAGACTTTATGACGTAACTTCTGGCACTCTTTTTGTAGGCGGAAAAGATATTCGCGATTACGATTCTTCTAGTTTGCGTGAAGAAGTTGGTGTTGTTCTACAAAAAAATATTTTGTTTAGTGGCACAATTGCAGAAAATCTTCGCTGGGGTAGGGCGGAAGCAAGCGATAATGATTTGCGTCAAGCTTGCGAAATTGCTTGTGCTGATGAGTTTATTAAAGATTTACCAGACGGCTACAATACGCATATTGACCAGGGTGGTAAGAATGTTTCCGGTGGTCAGCGACAGCGTTTGTGCATTGCGCGCGCACTTTTGAGGAAGCCGAAAATTTTAATCCTCGACGACTCGATGAGTGCGGTTGATATGAAAACGGATAGTAAAATTCGCGATGGCTTGAAAAAGTTTATGCCTGATTCTACGCAAATTATCGTTGCTCAGCGCATATCTTCAATCGAACATGCAGATATTATTGTTGTTCTTAAAGATGGTCGTGTTGTTGCTAACGGTTCGCATGATGAATTATTTAAGTCTTGTGAATTTTACAGAAATATGGCGATTTCTCAAGAAAAAAGTAGCATAACTGGCGCAACTAAAGAAGAAGGAGCTAAATAACAATGGCTAAGAATAAAACGGCTCACTCTTCTAAAAATGATTCAGCTATTAGTTGGGAAACTCTTAGCAGACTTGCCTCTTATGTGCTGGTGTATCGAGTTAAAATTTACGTAATTATTGCATCAATAATAGTTAGCGCAATTGTGCAAGCTGCAAGTGCAGTGTTTTTGCAATCTCTTGTGGACTCGTATATTCTTCCGCTTGTTGGTAAGCATAATCAGGATTGGACGCCTCTTGTTCGCATGATTATTCTGATGGCAAGTGTTTACGCTGTTGGTGTGTTTTGTTCTTGGCTTTGGAGCAGACTTGTTGCGAATATATCTGAAAGTGTTATGCGTGATTTGCGAGATTCTATGTTTAAGCATCAGCAGAAGCTTTCATTGCGTTACTTAGATTCTCAAGGTTACGGCGATATTATGAGTCGTTACACAAACGATACTGAGGTTCTTCGTGAGGCAATTTCGTGGGCATTTCCGGACTCTTTTTCTGCACTAATGTCAATTTTGGCAGCGTTTATATCTATTATGTGCCTATCGCTTCCGGTTGCAGTTTTTGTAGCTATATTTACTGCAATATTGCTTTATTTAGTGCGTTTTATGCTAAAGAAATCTGGCAGTCTATTTGAGCAATTCCAGCATGCATTAGGTGAGCTAAATGAGTTTGTTGAAGAATCTGCAACAGGCAGCAAAGTGATTAAAATTTTTAATCATGAGGCAGATTCTATTGAAAAATTAGATAATTGCATAGAAAAAGTGCAAAAAATTTCTGCAAGTGCAAATTCTTATGCAAATAATGTAATGCCTGTTATTAGTAATGCAAGCTATTTGCTTTATGTATTAATTGCTTTACTCGGTGCGTGGGCTGCTTCAGCAGGTCTGCCAACGCTGGGATTAGCTGGATCTAGTACTCTTACATTGGGTACACTTATATCTTTGCTGGCACTTTCGCGCGCATTTATTAACCCTATTGGCGAAATTACAATGCAAGCTAACGCACTTATGATGGCTCTTGCAGGAGCTTCTCGTATTTTTGAGTTACTTGATGAAAAGCCAGAACTTGATTCTGGCAGTGTGCAATTAGTTAAAGTGCGTGTACTTCAGTCTGATGAAGATCTTGGAGAAAAATCAGCATTTGATGTGCTTGAAGAAGTAGATGAACAATCTGAAGGAAGCAATATTTATTGGGCTTGGAAAAGATCAAAGCAAGATAATGGTACTAAAGCTAAAAAGCGCGCTCAAAACTTAAGTGAAATGGCTCAAGAGATTGTGTGCCATGCAAAGCGAGATGCTCGCACTTCTAAGGATGGCCGCTATACTTTGCTTCGAGGCGACGTGCGTTTTACGGATGTTGTGTTTGGTTACAAAGAAAATCATCCTGTTTTACACGATATTACGTGGTTTGCAAAACCTGGTCAAAAAGTTGCTCTTGTTGGAGCTACAGGTGCTGGAAAAACTACTATTGCTAACCTTCTTACGCGTTTTTACGACATCGATGATGGGCAAATTTTGTATGATGGCATTGACGTGCGCGATATTTGCAAAACGGATTTGCGCCACGCTATTGGCACTGTTTTGCAAGATGTGAATTTATTTACAGGCACAATAATGGACAATATTCGTTATGGAAATCTTGATGCTAGCGACGAAGATTGTATTCAAGCTGCAAAATTAGCTCATGCTGACGCGTTTATTTCTCATCTTCCTGACGGATACAATACGCAGCTTAACAATGGTGGTGAAGGGCTTTCTCAAGGTCAGAAGCAGCTTATTTCTATTGCTCGTGCTGCAGTAGAAAATCCGCCTGTGTTGATTCTCGATGAAGCAACTTCATCGATTGACACGCATACTGAAGAGTTAGTTCAGCATGGAATGGATTCTTTGATGGAAAGGCGTACTGTGTTTGTAATCGCTCACAGACTGTCTACAGTGCGCAATGCTGATGTGATTATGGTGCTGGATCACGGTCGCATTATTGAGCGCGGTTCACATGAGGAATTATTGGCAAAACGTGGGGAGTATTATCAGCTTTGCACTGGAGCTGTTGAGCTTGAATAATAGCTTGATTTTGTGCGGCAACACGCCGAACACGCGCGGCACTTGCATTTTGCTAAGGATTCTGTAAGATAGTGACTCGGCTGTTCGAGAGAACAAAGCCACGGCCCCGTAGCTCAGTTGGTTAGAGCGCCGCCCTGTCACGGCGGAGGTCACCGGTTCAAGTCCGGCCGGGGTCGCGATTAATAGAATACCCGGTTCGCCGGGTTTTTTATTCGTCATGGCTCTGTAGCTCAGTTGGTAGAGCGAACGACTGAAAATCGTTAGGTCAGCGGATCGATCCCGCTCGGAGCCACAACAAAAACGCGCGACACGATTTGTGCCGCGCGTTTTGTTTTATTCGCTAGTCAAGCTGCTTCCACGAATCAACATCAATATGATGCTCAGGATTTGCCTGCCAAGCTGCCCAAGCAGATTCTACGATATCCTTAACGTCGTAGCGAGCATGCCATCCCATTTCTTCGTTAATTCGCTTCGTGCTGCCAATAAGCTGTGGAGGATCTCCAGCTCTGCGATCAAGAACAGTTTCTTTAAATGGTAAACCGGTAACTCTGCGCACTTCGTCAACAATTTCGCGCACAGACGTGCCCTTACCAGTTCCTACGTTAAAAGCATCGTACTTGCGCTCGTCGCGATCCAAATACGTGAGTGCCGCAATATGCGCGTCTGCTAAATCAGAAACGTGAATATAGTCGCGAATGCAAGTGCCATCAGCAGTAGGATAGTCGTCGCCAAAAATAGCAGGTGCTTTTCCTCGCTGTAGTCTGTCAAGAAGCATAGGAATTAAGTTCAAAATCGCAGGATCTTCCAATTCCACCGGACCGCATCCAGCTACGTTGAAGTAACGCAGTGCGCAGAAGCGAATTCCGTATGTGTGCTCGCAAGCACGTGCCATCCACTCGCCAAAAAGCTTGGTTTGACCATAAGGGTTAATTGGCAACATTGGCACAACATCTTCTGGTACAACTTCAACAGGAGGCACTCCATAAGTTGCTGCAGAAGAAGAAAATACGAGCTTCTTAACTCCGCTATCTTTCATGCCTTCAAGCACATTAAGCATGCCGTTAATATTCTGTTGATAATACCAAAGTGGCTTTTCTACGGACTCTCCAACTTGCTTTCTAGCAGCAAAGTGAATTACAGCATCGACGTGCTCATCTTTCATAATTTGCGCAAGTCGCTTTCCTGCATCAGGAGAAGAGATATCCATACCATAAAGACGTGCGCCTTCAATTCTTGTAGGCTTTCCGTAGCTTAAATCGTCAACGACGACGACATTTTGCTTTGTTTCATGTAAAGCGTGAACTACATGTGCTCCAATGTATCCGCATCCACCTGTAACAAGAACAGTCATTGTCGACCTTCCTTTTGAATAATATCAATACAATCAGTGAGATTATATCTCGTAAAACTGAAGTTTAATGATATGCATCTGTTGCATAACATCTGTTATTCTCGCATTTTGATTCTGCAGCGTATGCTTAACTTGAATGTGTTAGTTGTATTATTTTGTAAGGTGATGTTCGAATGATATTTGTTGCGTTATCTATATTACGTGTGATTATACGCGCTTATTTGATAATAATGATTATTCGAATGGTTGCAGATTGGTTATTTGTGCTTGTTCCTCGTATGCGTCCTAGAGGTGCTTTTAATTTTCTAATACGGATTATTTATTTCATAACAGAACCGCCATTACGCGTATTGCGCAAGTTTATTCCGCCAACTCGTTGTGGAAATATTAGTATTGACGTAAGTTATATGCTTTTATATTTTGCTCTATACGTTCTTCAAATTTGGTTATAGATGAGTTTATGGTTTTTTAACGCGTAATTTTTATAAAAGCGGCGTTTTGTTGCATAAATTTTTGTATTAACCGCACTAATTTTCTGCGGACGTGATAGCATCGAATAGATATATATCAAAGGGCTATGCCCAAAAAGCGAGGTGTAAAGCATATGACTCTGTTGACGCCTAAGGACATTCGAGAGCATACCTTCCAAATTGTACGTTTTAAGGGAGGTTATGACGTTGACGAGGTCGACGAGTTTCTCGATCAGGTTACAGAAACAATAGAAGCACTCGGTCAGCAGGCAGTGCAGGGCCTAGGGGCTTCCACGCAATCTCTTGGCCGTGATGTTGCGGGTTTGAATACGAAGATTGCTGAGTTAACTTCTAAGGTAGAATCCTTAACTAAAGAAAATGAGGCATTGCGTGATGCTTCTAAGAAGCAGGGTGAATCAAATGAAGCTGCTTCTCAACTTGAAGCTACTGCAACTAAGTTGCGTGAAGCTGAAGAAAGTAATCGTGCTTTGACTGCTCAAAACCAGCAGTTGAAGGAACAGTTAGATGGTTTGGGTGCGCAGGTAGATCAGTTAACTGCTCAAACTGCTCAAGCAGACAATGCTAAGCAGGTTCAAAAAGAGCTTGAAACTGTTACTCGCGAGCGTGACGACTTCCGTGCAAGCAGCGAAAACTTGGGTCGCGAGCTTGAAACTGTTCGCCAGCAGCTTGTTGTCACTCAGCAAGAAAACACTAAGATTGAGGAACTTTCCAAGCAGTTGGAAGAGTCTCGTCAGCGTGAAGAGCAGCTTCGAAAGCAGGTTGCTAAGATGGAACCAAATACTGAAACTGGTAGCTTGCAAAAGATTGCTGGTGCTGGTGCAGAAGCACAAGGTTCTGAGCCAGAGCGTGCAACTGCAATGTTGACTCTTGCTATGCAATTGCATGATCAATATGTAGATAAAGGCAAGGCTAAGGCTCAACAAATTGTTGAAGAAAGCCAAGCTCGTTATAACGAAACTGTTGCTAAGGCAGATGAATATTCTGCACGCACTCGTTCTGAAGCTGAAGAATACAGCAAGCAGACTCATGCTGATGCTGACGATTACTCTACTCGTACTCGCGGCGATGCTGATTCTTATGCTGCTCGTGCTCACAATGAGGCTGATGCTTACTCTGGTAAGGTTCGTCAAGCTGCTGATGATTACTCTAAGCAGACGCATGATCAAGCTGACCAGTATGAAGCTGAAGTACAGCATCGTGCTGCAGACTATGATTCTACAACTCGTACAGCTGCTGATGCATATGCTCGTCAGGTACGTGAGAATCTTGAGAAGCAAACTCAAGTTATTGAAGGAAATATTCAGAGCCTCAAGCAATTTGAGACTGAATATCGTACTCGCTTGACTGATTTCCTTGGTCAGTTGGTTGCTCAAGTTTCTGATGAAAATACCTATGCTGCATTAGGCAACAAGCAGGGTGAAGAATCTGGTAAGCAAGAGTAGTTTTTAGCAGTGCGTGACTGATATTTTAAAATGTTGCGCACTGCACCGATACTATTTGAATTACTAAAGATCGGATAAATATTGACGCATAGAGATGTGCGTGTGAAACGGCTACGTACTCGCGTAGCCGTTTTTGCACTAATTGTTTTTATTGGTGTTGTGCTAGATCGCATAACAAAACTTTGGGCTTTGGCGACGCTTAGTGACGGGAAAAACATTGAGCTTGTGCCGCACTTGCTTTCTTTAACTCTTGTACGAAATCCTGGAGCATCATTTGGCTTAGGTTCTTCTTTTACGTGGGTTATTAGCGTATTAGCTTGTGCTGCTTGTGGTGCCATGATAGCGGCTATTAAGCACACAAAATCTTTGTATTGGACTATTGCGTTTGCTCTAGCGTTTGCTGGAGCTTTCGGAAACCTCATTGATAGAGCGCAATATGCTCAAGGTTTTTTGAATGGCAAAGTCGTAGATTTTATAAACTACGGTTGGTCTGTTGGGAATGTTGCAGATATTGAGCTTATGTTTGCAGGAATCGCAGTTGTATGCCTTATTTTGATTGGGATTCCTCTTTTCGGGCATGCCGATGAGTGATATTTGCTTTAACGTTACAAGCCAATTTTCCGGCTGCAGATTTGATGTTTGCTTATCAAAACTAATGGGAGTTTCGCGTGCAAGTGCGATATCTCTTATTGAGCGTAACCAAGCGAAAATCTTAGGTAGAAAATCGCAAAAATCCTCCATTTTGCAAGATGGCGATACGATTGTTGTCGATCAAAAAGAAAGTGCAGAACAAAAAGAAGAGCAAAATAATGAATCTTCTGTATGTAATATTCCAATTATTTACAACGACGACGATGTTGTTGTAATAGATAAGCCTGTTGGAGTTGCCTCTCACGCAGCAAAGGGATGGAGTGGGCCGACAGTTCCAGAATGCCTAGAAGCTGTTGGAATAGATATAAAAACAACGCTGTGCGACGAATCGCGCAAAGGAATCGTAAGCAGATTAGACGTTGGAACAAGCGGATTAATGCTAGTTTGTAAAACAGATTTTGCTTATGAAGTAATGAAAAATCAGTTTGCAAAGCATATCGTTAAAAAAACGTATCATGCGCTTGTTCAAGGAGATTTAGCGCAAGATAAAGCTACTATTGATGCTCCTATAGGTCGCGCAAAAGTATCTGATTTTCGTTTTACTATTACTTCTGACGGCAAGCCTGCTGTTACGCACTGGGATGTGCTTGAGCGTTTTAGTCAAGCAACGTTAGTAAGCGTTAATTTGGAAACTGGTCGTACACATCAAATACGCGTCCATTTTTCGTCTATAGGTCACCCTTTGGTTGGGGATTCAATGTATGGAGCGAACCCAGTTTTGGCTCAAAAACTTGGGTTGCAACGTCAATGGTTGCATTCTATGGAACTTACTTTTACACATCCTCGCACGGGTAAATCAGTGACGGTTAAGTCGCATTATCCTCTTGATTTGCAACACGCGTTAGAAGCTATGCGAGCATTATTAAAGTAACGTTTTTGCATTTTTTCAGTCAACTTTCGCTTATAGAATATCTTTTATGACTCAGCCGGAAACCAACTTCGTACATTTGCACAATCACACGCATTATTCACTTCTAGATGGTGCGTCAAAAATACCTGATTTAGTAGCGCGCGCTAAAGAATTAGGTATGCCGGCTGTAGCTATTACGGATCATGGCAACATGCACGGCGCGTACGAAATGTGGAGTACGGCTGTAAAAGCTGGGATTAAGCCAATTATTGGCATAGAAGCGTATGTTACTCCTGAAACAGCAAGACAAGACAAAAGTCGCGTGCATTGGGGCACGGAAGATCAGCGTGCAGATGACGTTTCTGGCGGCGGTTTAATTACGCATATGACTTTGTGGGCGGAAAACGATACTGGCTTAACAAATCTTCTTAAAGCTTCGTCTGTGGCGAATCTTGAGGGTAGAGTTATGCGCTACCCACGTATGGATAAAGACGTGCTTTCAACCTACTCAAAAGGTGTAATTGCGTCTTCAGGATGCCCTTCTGGAATTATCCAGACGCGTCTTCGCTTAGGTCAGTTCAAAGAGGCTTTACGAGCAGCTGGTGAGTTTCAAGATATTTTCGGGCGTGACAATTTCTTTATCGAGCTTATGAATCACGGGCTTTCTATTGAAACGCGCGTAACTAAAGACTTGCTTGAAATTGCAAAAAAACTTAACGCACCTCTTCTTGCAACAAACGATTTGCATTACGTTCATGAAGAAGATCGTGAAGCGCAAGATGCTATGCTTTGCATTAATTCCGGCTCGCGCTTGGACGATCCTGACCGTTTTAAGTTTGACGGTTCAGGATACTATTTGAAGTCCGCTGAGCAAATGCGTGAGCTTTTTAAAGAATTTCCAGAAGCTTGCGATAACACGCTTGAGATTGCTCGTCGATGCAATGTTATGTTCGACGACGGCGAAGATGGCGCTTTTATGCCGCAATTTGACTGCCCGGAAGGTTGGGATGAGACTTCGCTATTCCTTAAAAAAGTCGAGGAAGGTTTGGAGCGTCGTTACAATAACAACATTCCAATGGAAGTTTTAAAGCAGGCTGATTACGAGTGCGGTGTGATTTGCCAAATGCAATTCTGCGGATACTTTTTAGTTGTTGCAGATTATATTAATTGGGCTAAAGCGCATGGTGTAATGGTAGGTCCTGGTCGTGGTTCTGCTGCAGGCGCTATGGTTGCGTACGCAATGGGCATCACAGAGCTTGATCCTATGAAGCATGGTCTGATTTTTGAACGCTTCTTAAACCCGGAGCGCGTATCCTTGCCTGATATTGATGTTGATTTTGACCCGGATGGCAGGGCCAAAGTTCTTGAATACGTGGGCGAAAAATACGGTAGAGATAAAGTTGCTCAGTGCGTTATTTACGGAACTATTAAAACGAAGCAAGCTCTTAAAGATTCTGCGCGTATTATGGGCTACGAGTTTTCAGTAGGCGAAAAAATTACGAAAGTTCTTCCTCCTGCTAAAAACGGCAAAGATATGAGCTTGCACGATATTTTCGACGAAAAATCAAAGCGTTACGCTGAAGCGCGCGAGTTTCGCGAAATGTACGACACGGATCCAGATACTCATCGCATTACGGAAGAAGCTAAGGGCATTGAAGGTTTGATTCGTCAAACAGGTGTGCATGCTTGTGCAACAATCATGGGCTCGGAGCCAATCACAAACACTTCGCCACTTTTAGAGCGCACTGACGGTACTATTACTACAACTTTTGAGTATCACACTTGTGAAACGCTCGGTCTTGTAAAAATGGACTTTTTGGGTCTTTCCAACTTGACAGTTATTCGCGATACTTTGCGAAATATCGAAAATAATGGGAAGGATCCGATTGATTATACTAAGATTCCGTTAGACGATAAAGCTACTTATCAACTGCTTTCTAGGGGTGATACTTTAGGCGTTTTTCAGCTTGATTCCGACGGTATGCGTGCGCTTCTACGTACTTTGAAACCGGATAATTTCAATGATATTTCGGCTTTGATTGCACTTTACAGGCCTGGTCCTATGGATATGGATTCGCATACGAATTATGCTAAGCGCAAGAATGGTTTGCAAGATATTATCCCTATTCATCCAGAAGTTGCTGAGCCGTTAAAGGAAGTTCTGGACGAAACTTACGGTTTGATTGTTTACCAGGAGCAGGTGCAGTCTGCAGCGCGTATTTTAGCAGGATACAGTCTTGGTAAAGCAGATGTGTTACGTCGAGCAATGGGCAAGAAAAAGCCGGAAGTGCTGGCAAAAGAGCAGGTGCCATTCTTTGAAGGTATGAAAGCTCACGGATATTCTGAAGAAGCTGCACAAGCTGTGTGGGATGTTTTGGTTCCGTTCTCTGGTTACGCGTTTAATAAAGCTCACTCTGCAGCTTATGGCTTGATTTCTTACTGGACTGCATACCTAAAAACGCATTATCCTGTGGAATTTATGGCAGCTTTGCTTCAAAACGAACGTACGAATAAAGACAAAACTGCACTGTACTTGGGCGAGGCAAGGCGCATGGGTATTCAAGTTTTGCAACCTGATGTAAACGAGTCTGTTCTTGAGTATTCTGCAGTTGGAGATGTTGTGCGCTTTGGTTTGGGTGCTATTCGTAACGTTGGAGACAAAGCAGTAAACGATATTATTACTGAGCGTGAAGGTGAGCGCGGACGTTTCGTAAACTTTATGGATTTTGTACAACGTGTTCCTATTAGTGCACTTAATCGACGTTTAGTAGAGTCGCTTATTAAAGCTGGAGCTTTTGATTCTATTGATTCAAATCGTCGTGCGCTGTTTCAAATTTGTGATCCTGCAATTGATTCTGTGATTGCGCTTAAGCGCAAGCAGGCAGAGGGTCAGTTTGATTTATTTGCTGATCTTGATTCGTCTTCTGACTCGGATGACGACAACGGTATGGGAGATATGCAAATTACTGTACCTGATGTTGAAGAGTGGGATAAAAAGACAAAGCTTAATTTTGAGCGAGAAATGCTTGGATTGTACGTTTCTGATCATCCACTAAGCGGATTGTCTGCAGTTTTGGCAGATTTACGTGAGATGTCAATCGCTCAACTGATCGACAGAGCAAGAACTATGAGCGACGGTCAGCAAGTAACTATTGCAGGCCTAGTTACGAGCGTAGATAGGCGAGTGTCTCGAAAAGGTAATGCTTGGGCGATTGTCACAGTTGAAGACATGGAAAGTTCAATACAATGCATGTTCTTTGGCAAAGTGTACGAAGCTTCAGCGCAAGAACTTGCAATTGATCAAGTTGTGCGTATTCGTGGACAAGTTGAAGTGCGTGATGAAACTGTTTC
Organism: Gardnerella sp. DNF00747; assembly: GCF_049262675.1. NCBI lineage: Bacteria > Bacillati > Actinomycetota > Actinomycetes > Bifidobacteriales > Bifidobacteriaceae > Gardnerella > Gardnerella sp. DNF00747. The sequence continues at coordinate 386,504 of NZ_CP058394.1, forward strand.
CATGCGTGCTACAGAGTTTGAAATACCAACTCTTGAATCAGTGGATGAGAGACCTTTAACAGTTGTTATTCCTCGTAAAGTTCTAGATAAAGGTCGTGTTGCGCAATTAAGTAATATTTTGAGCCGACATCCAGGCTGCTGTGAAGTGCGCTTGGCTCTTGTCGACGATACAGGCAAGGCACAAGTTCTTACTTTTGGAGATCGTTTCCGTGTAAAGCGAGATACTTCTTTGTTTGCTGAAATGAAAATCGTTTTTGGATCTAGTTGTTTGCCTAGTGCGTAGAAAATATGCACTACTGATTTGATAAAATATAAAACTAGGTATGCTTTAAGAAATTACATTGAAAGAGGAGGAAATAACGAATATGTTAAACAACGGTGACGAGCGTAACAGTGACGATAAGCGTAAAAATGATGGTGAGCGTAACAATGACGATTCTGTGCGCACTTCTTTTACTGATGCGGAATTAGATAATGCGCTCGCTGGATTTGAACGTGAATTTAAAGAAGAGTCGCAGGAAAATTTAAATAGCGAAAATTTAGAAAATAACCAAAAAAGCGACGATAATCAAGAAAATGATTTTCTTGATCAAGCTATGCGCAATATTGAAGAAGCTAATTTTGAAGAAGATTTGCAAGGTTTGCTTGGAAATAAAGCAAAAGTTGCGTTAATGATTACGTATGTGCAGCCTGCTCAGTTACTAGCTGCTTTTTGCAAAATGGCTAGTGTTTCAGCACGATGCTTCGATGAAGAGCAAGGTGCTGTTGCAGTATTAAAAAATTTGGACGGCAATGAGCCGGAAGAAGCAGTGCAAAAATTTGTTGATTTCTTCCGTGGAATGGATGTTATGCTCATTACAAATAGAGCTGATAAATTAACTGCAAAAGTTTACGAATATAATTGCGAACCGCAAGAAATAGTTGCGCCTATGGCATTAGCTGTGTGGTCGCGTACAGTAGAAGATTTAGCTATTGGCATGGAAACAGTTGAAACTATTTCGAAACAAAATATAGAAATGTTCAATAGTGACGATTTGAGCGATGCGAACGCGTACGAGCTATTCCAAAAATATGGCAAAAGAAAGTAAAAATAATTAAGCAATTAATTGGCATATTAAATTGAAGAAGTTGCGTTAGAAAGTAGAAATTTCATTACAATTACGTAAATTCATTGCAGATAAGCTCAACATATGAAGCGCAATACGAAATAATACACTACAATTGCACGTGAATATGCATATGTGCGTGGCTATGCGTACAACCGGATGATACCCAAGGGGTTTATTATGGATCGACAACAAGAGTTTGCTCTACGTACTGTTGAAGAGCGAGACGTGCGTTTTATTCGACTCTGGTTTACGGACGTCTTAGGCACGCTTAAATCCGTTGCTATTGCCCCTGCTGAATTAGAAGCAGCTTTTGAAGAGGGAATAGGGTTCGACGGCTCAGCAATAGAAGGCATGACTCGCGTCCTAGAAGACGATATGATTGTGAAGCCGGATCCGTCGACGTTCCAAATTCTTCCATGGCATGGAGGTCCGGAAGGCACAGCGCGCATGTTCTGCGATGTGCTAACTCCAGACGGAGAGCCTTCACTGGGAGACCCTCGTCACGTTTTGAAGACTGCGCTCGCAAAAGCGAAAGAAAAAGGATTTACTTTCTACGTTCATCCGGAAATTGAGTTTTATTTGTTTGAAGCTCAAGATGATTGGTCCAAAGCTCCTGTGCCGATTGATGAGGGTGGCTATTTTGACCACGTTCCTAGAAGTTCGGCTATGGATTTCCGTCGTAGTGCAGTTAGTATGCTTGAGCAAATGGGTATTTCTGTAGAATACTCGCATCACGAGGGCGGTCCTGGTCAAAACGAAATTGACTTGCGTTATGCAGATGCTCTTACTACCGCGGACAATATTATGACTTTCCGCACTGTAGTTAAGGAAATTTCTCTTGAGCGCGGAATGTATGCAAGCTTTATGCCAAAGCCGCTAACTGATCAGCCTGGATCGGGTATGCATACGCATTTGAGTTTGTTCGAAGGTGACACGAACGCTTTTTATGAGGCAGGTCAAGAATTTAATATGTCTCTTATTGCGCGTCAATTTGCGGCTGGTATTTTGCATCATGCTTCAGAAATTTGTGCTGTAACTGATCAATACGTGAACTCTTACAAGCGTTTGTGGGGTGGTGCGGAAGCTCCTAGCTACGTTTGCTGGGGTCATAGCAACCGTTCTGCACTTCTGCGTGTGCCGCAATACAAGCCTGGTAAAGGCAATTCTTGCCGAATGGAATTCCGTGCGCTAGATCCTGTGGCGAATCCGTATCTTGCTTACTCTGTGCTTCTTGCTGCTGGTTTGGATGGTATTGAAAAGCAAATGACTTTGTGCGATCCAACTAGCGACGATGTGTGGGAGCTTACTGATGCTGAGCGTCAAGCAATGGGTATTCAGCCATTGCCGGAATCCTTGGATGAAGCACTAAAGATTATGGAGCGCTCGGACTTCGTTGCAAGCGTATTAGGTGAACACGCTTTTGAGTACTTCTTGCGCAATAAGCATCAAGAGTGGGAAGAGTACCGTCGTCAGGTTACGCCTTTTGAGCTTGAGAAGTATTTGCCGCGTTTGTAGCGCGAGCGACTTTGTACTTTAGAGGCCCTAACGCAGAAACTGTACTGCGTTAGGGCCTTTTGTTTGATGTTTTGGGACACTGCTGCAGATTGCGCTCGCGCGGATTACGCGCTCGCTTACGAAACTCGCGTTGGAAGTCCACTGGACTTCCAACTTTAGCGAGTTTCCGCTCCGAGTTGCCTTCGCGCGCTAAATCGCAGCGCTCAAGCAGGTCGTCAGCGCGCACTAACCACAACCTAGTTTTTAAAGCGCAACCACGCAACTCTGCCCTGCCTTCGTCAATCGAGACGAAGGCAGACCTCGCTTGCGGTGAAAGCACACTGTGCTTTCAACTCTGAGCAAGCTCGGCGCTCCGAGTTGCCTTCGCGCGCTAAATCGCAGCGCTCAGGCAGGTCGTCAGCGCACACTAACCACAACCTAGTTTTTAAAGCGCAACCACGCAACTCTGCCCTGCCTTCGTCAATCGAGACGAAGGCAGACCTCGCTTGCGGTGAAAGCACACTGTGCTTTCAACTCTGAGCAAGCTCGGCGCTCCGAGTTGCCTTCGCGCGCTAAATCGCAGCGCTCAGGCAGGTCGTCGCGCTGCGTGAGGGTCTTTTGTTTTCTATTGGTGGTTTGCTTCAAAAAAATCAAAAATTTTGTAAAAAAGTGGGGATTTTTGGGGAGGAATGGGGTAAAATGGTGAACAACGTGTAAATGGCATAGTACATGTTGAGTTAAGGAGGTGGAGTATGGCACGTCGTGCTGCTGATAAGCAACCGCGCAATAACGCCAATTCTTCCTCTTCGCATTCCATAAATCAGGCTCAACAAGCTGCTGATTCAAATGTTTCTCAGCAATCGCAGATGCCACTGCAAATGCAAGATTCACAAGTGTCTCAGCAGCAATACGTTCAGCCTGTTCAACCTGTACAGTCTAAGCAGTCAATTCAGGGTTATTATGGTATGCCTTCAACTGTTATGCCAGCAATGCAGCAATATATGCCAGCACCGGTTTTCACCTCCACTCCGTCCGGCGCTGCTGATTCGTCTGCACAAGCTGCAGCTATGCCAGTTGCACCTTTTTATGCTTCTCAATATCAAGAAGCTGTGTCAACTCATCCAGCAACACCTATTTTGTTAGGCACTTATACTCCAAAAATTGACGATAAAGGTCGTGTTGCACTTCCTGCAAAATTCCGTTCTCAGCTCGGAACTGGTTTTGTTATGGCTCGCGGTCAGGAGCATTGTGTTTACGTGCTACCTATGGTTGAGTTCCAGCGTATGGCAACGCAAATTCAGCGCACATCTATGAGCAATAAGTCAGCTCGCGATTATCTTCGTGTGTTCCTTTCTGGTGCTGTTGATGAAGAGCCAGATAAGCAGGGACGCATTGTTGTGCCGCCAATGTTAAGAGATTACGCCAATTTGGGCGATCAAATTGTTGTTATTGGTGTTGGTACGCGTGCAGAGATTTGGAATAAGTCTGCTTGGGAAGAATATCTTGCCGATCGTGAGCAAGGTTATGCAGATATTGCTGACGATGTACTTCCGGCGGTGATGTGATGACTGATGCTATGAAAGATATTACAGCTATTCACGCACCGGTATTATTGCAGGATTGTGTTGATTTAGTTACTCCTTCTTTGCAACACAAAGGCGCAATAGTAGTAGATTGCACTTTAGGCCTTGCTGGTCATGCGACTGCTTTTCTTAAAGCTGCGCCTTTTGCAACACTTATTGGTATTGATCGTGATTCTGAAGCACTTTCGTTAGCAACGCAAAGAATGCGCAGCGAAGGTCTCGAGAATCGTTTTATTCCTGCACATGCAGCATTCGATGAGATTGATGAAGTGCTACAAGAAAACAGCATTGACCGTATTGATGCTGCTTTTATGGATTTGGGTCTTTCAAGTTTGCAAATTGACGAAACTGATCGCGGTTTTTCTTATTCTCACGATACAGCACTTGACATGCGTATGGATACGACGCAAGCAACTACTGCCGCAACGATTTTAGCTACTTATGATTCTCGAGAATTAACTAGAATTTTCCGAGAGTATGGTGAAGAACGTTTTGCTTCTCCTATTGCTCGTCGTATTGTTGAAGTTCGTGCTACGGAGCCTATTGCTACTTCGGGTCAGTTGGTTAGCTTAGTTGACTCTGTAATTCCGAAAGCTCATCGCGCTACTGGAAATCCAGCAAAACGAGTGTTCCAAGCTTTGCGTATTGAAGTGAACGGTGAATTAGATAAATTGAGCCGTACTCTTCCTAAAATTGCTTTACATCTTCGTGAGCATGGTCGCTTAGTTGTTGAATCTTATCATTCGTTGGAAGATACAGCTGTAAAACGTTTTATGAATCAAGGATTAACAGTTGATGTTCCTGCAAACATGCCTGTTATTCCTGATGATGCTCAGCCGTTCTTTAAAGCTCTTACTCGCGGAGCTATGAAAGCTTCTAAAGAAGAAATTGTTCATAACACTAGATCTTCTTCAGTTCGTTTGCGCGCTGTCGAATTATGCCGCCCTATCCCGGAGCGTTGGATTCCAAGGCTTGAAGATGAGGCGGCTGGTCGTAAAGCTATAAAAGGAGGTCGCTGACATGGTATTGAACATGCAAAATCGTGTTTTGCGCTCTTCTGCGTCTTCTGCTTCAGCTCCAGCTGGTCGTACTAAAGATAATTCGACTCGTAAAGAATACGTACATAATTCTGCTCCTTCGGTGTTTAACCCATCTCAACGTAAATCTTCTGCTGTGCTTGAACGATTCAGCAAGGTTATGACATGGAGCAATACGCGCAAAGTACCTCTTGTGAATTGCATGATTATTGTGATTTTTATGGTTGTTACGTTGTTGACTTCGCTTCTTTTGCGTACGCAAATGGCAGAGATTTCCTTCGACCAAACTGCAGTACAGATGCGTATTTCTCGTTTGCATCAGGATGTGGAAGCTCGTCAAGCGAAATTAGATACTTTGGAATCTGAACTTCCTGCAAGAGCGCAACGAATGGGAATGGTTCCGCAACAAGGTTCTATTTCTATTGACTTGAGTGATTATGCAGCAAAACGAAAACATAGTCATTCTGAGAAAACTAAGCACGAAAAACAAGCCGATAACTCAAAACAAGCCGATAACTCAAAACAAACAAATAACTCAAAACAAACAAATAACTCAAAACAAACAAATAACTCAAATAAAACTCAAAAACAAGACCAACAAAATCGTCAATATCAACAGAAAGCAAAACAGGAGAAACATTGATGCGCCACTTAATCAAACAACGTTTCGCTCCTCAGCAGATATTTGCGCGTAAGTGCACCGTAATTGCAATTGTTTTTGCGTTAATTGGTGTTGGTGCAATAGTAAAGCTAAGTTTTATACAGATTATTAATGCTCGCTCAACTGCACAAGCAGCTCAGGCTGAGCGTAGTCGTGTGCGACCAATTCTTGCACGTCGTGGGCGCATACTTGATGCTAATGGTGCTGTGTTGGCTCAAAGTGTTGAGCGATTTAATATTATTGGAGATCCACTTAATGCTCAGGCTTTTGTTCCGACTCCTTGCACAAAACAAACCGAGCATAACTGTCATATGCTTAATGGCAAGCCTGTAGAAGGCACGGGCGCTGTGGCGGTCGCCCGTTTGCTTGCTCCGATTTTGCACATGAGTTCTGTAGAACTTGGTGGAAAACTGGCTGGCGTTGGTCGTTACGTTTTATTAAAACGTAACGTGACTCCTGCAATGAAACGCGCTATTGACGATTTGAATCTTTCGGGGTGCATTTATGCAGAGAACAGTAGTGAACGAGTATATTCAAGCGGTCCTATTCTTGGATCTGTTATTGGTGCTGTTGCTAATGCCGATGAAGTTAATCGTAAAGATGTCAAAGATCGTAAAGGCGAGGTTGGTGTTACAGGTCTTGAATTTACTAAAGATGCAACTTTGAATGGCGTGGACGGATATCAGCGTTATCAAGGTAATAATGCAGGAAATGAAAAAATTCCTGGTACTGTAACTGAATCTAAGCCTGCAATCAACGGAAGTGATGTTAAGCTCACAATCGATAGCGATGTCGATTGGTATGTTAAAAAAGTTTTGCTTGATGGCAAGAAAAAATATCATGCAACTTGGGGTATTGCAATAGTGCAAGATGTTCGTACTGGCGAAATACTTGCTTTGGAAGATACTGATGAGATTAAAGCTGGAACAACGCAAGCTAAGGTGAATGTTTCTAGAGCTGTAAGCCAAACCTTTGAGCCTGGTTCTATTGGTAAAGCTTTCTCAATGTCTGGAATGTTACAAACTGGTGCGCATAAGCTTACTGATAAATTTGCTGTTCCTAATACTCTTAATAAGAACGGTCAAGCATTCCATGATGCTGTTAGCCATGGTGTTGAGCGTTGGACATTAGCTGGTATTCTTTCGGAATCTTCTAACGTCGGTATGGTTATGGCTGGTGAAAAATATCCGATAGATAAACGCTATGAGTATCTTTATAAATTTGGTCTTGGTCAGTACTCGGGATTGAATTTGCAAGGAGAATCTTGTGGCTTGCTTCCTAGCGTTCAAGCTTGGGATGGTCGTAAGAAAGATACCGTTCTGTTTGGTCAGGGTTATGCTGTGAATGCTTTGCAGCTTACTAATGCGATTGCAACTATTGTAAATAAAGGCGTTAGGTTGCGTCAGTCAATAGTTAAATCCGTTATAGATTCTAATGGTAGAGTTACGAAGTCTCCTCGTCCTGCAGGAACGCGCGTTTTGGATGAAAATGTTGCTGCACAAATGATGAATGCTTTGGAAAATTCTGGTGAGCATTATCACAGATTTGCTGGTGTCGATGGTTATCGTGTTGCTGCAAAGAGTGGTACAGCTGAAGTTGCTGGCGCTGATGGTAAACTTAGCTCTACAATCAGCGACTGGTCGGGTGCTATACCAGCGGATAATCCTCGCTTCGTCATAACAGTTGTTTTGCGTGATCCACAAGGTATTTATGGTGGTATGACTGCAGGTCCACTGTTCAAAACTATTGGAGAATTCTTAATGCAAAAGTATGATATTCCAGCTTCTTCTCCACGCACAAATCCTGTTCCTGTGAATTGGTAGTGTACGCATTACAATGTTGTTATCTATAAAGTAGGGTGTGCAATGAGTGCGGTTGATGAATACTCTAGAATTAGAGTGACGCTAGGTTTTGCTGCAAAAAATTATGGTTTTGAAGTTGTTCCTGCGTTTGCTTCAGAGGTAACTATTACTTCTATTGCTCATGATGTGCGTCATGTGCGTCCTGGTGGATTATTTGTGCCAATTGGTCATATCGATCGTCGTCAGCTTGAAGCTGCACGTGATGCTGGGGCATATGCTGCATTAGTTTCACCAGAATTTCGTGGTGAGGCTGCAGATTTAGGTCTGCCTTTGCTTGTTTCTTCTGCTAATCCAGTTGCTTTGGGCAAGCTTGCTTGTGATATTAATGCAGATCCTTCTTCATGCGTTGCAATATTTGCGATTGCTGGTGACGATGATGATGAGATCCATGCTAATGTTTTGCGATTAGCTGATTTTTTGCATATGTTAGGTAATCCTGTTGGTGTTATTAGTGATGCTGGATCTACTTCATTGCAGCGCGAATTGTCTTTGCAATATCCTTTAAATATTGCAGATGTACAGCATGCTTTATCTGTGTGTGCAGAAGATGGTGCTGCAGCTGTTGTTATTGCACTTAATTCTGCAACTTTAGCTAAGAACGCGTTACAATCCGTCAGTATTGATGTTCTTGGCGTTGAGCAAACTCAGAATGAAAGCAATTCTGGCGCAGGGTCTGATTCTCAATCTGATGCTAAGTCTAAAGATAGTTCTGATACTAATTCTGAATCTAAAGATGCAGCCTCAAATGTGAAAGTTAGTGCAAAGGCATCTTCTTCACCGCTTTACCCGGCATATGCAACCGGCATGAGTTTTTATGCGTTGCGTCAACGTTATGGTTTTTCTGGAAGAGAGCACGCTTATTGTGTTACTAGATCGGCTGAGTCTGACGAATTAGCTGAATTAGCGGATCAAATTGGTGGCAATGATGTGCAGCGGCATCTTTCATTATCTATTGCAATGGTGTTAGCTGCTGGTGTTCGTCGTGGGACTATTAAAAGTGCGCTGCGAGTTTCGCATGAACTGCACTGAATTATGCTGATTTCATTCGAGTTTTCAAATAAATTAATTGCGTGAGTTTTGTTTAAGAGCTTTTAATTATGTGGCTAATTTGGAGGATGTTATGAGTTGTGTTGAAACTTCGTGTGCCAGCAATGCTGAGAGTTTAGATCATGCCGATATGATGCCTATGAGCATAAGCGAAATTGCTAAAGCTGTTCATGGGGAAATACACGAGTTTAATAGTTGTGACACAGATTTAGTTGCAAATTCCGTTTTTAGTGATTCTCGTCAAATCCGTAACGGTTCTGTGTTCGTAGCTATAGTTGGTGAACATGTTGACGGTCATGATTATGTAAAGAATGCTGAAAAATCTGGAGCTGTTGTAGCTATTGTTGAACATGTTGTCGAAGGCACTAATCTCAATCAAATAGTTGTGAATAATTCTATAGAAGCGCTGGGCTTGCTAGCTAAACATAATTTGGAACTTCGCCGCAATCTTAACAAACCTTTCACTATTATTGGTATTACTGGTTCCGTTGGCAAAACAACAACGAAAGATATGTTGAAGGCTTTGTTGAGCACGCTAGGCGAAACAGTTGCTCCTGTTGGATCTTTTAATAATAATATTGGTTTGCCTCTTACTGCTTTGCAAGTTGGCAGTAATACTCGATTTTTAATAGCAGAAATGGGAGCTAATCATGTTGGCGAAATTGCCAATTTAACTCATATTGCTCCTCCGGATCTCGCAATAGTGCTTAAAGTTGGTGTGGCTCATTTAGGTGAATTTGGCTCAGTTGAGCGCATTGCGCAAGCAAAAAGTGAGATTGTGCGTGGGCTTTTGCCACATGGCATAGCAGTATTAAATTCCGACGATAAGCGAGTTTCTGCAATGTCTTGTCTTGTAGAAAATAAGCATGTGCGCTGGTTCGGTAGAAATGTTAAAAACGGATTGCTGGAATCAGCTAGTAAAGATGACTACCAACTTTCAGCTAGTAATATAAAGTTAGATTCTTTTGGTAAAGCAGTTTTTACTACCACTGAACGTAGTAATTCTTCTGATCTAATGAATCATATTGAAGTGCATCTTGCTATACAAGGCGAGCATAATGTTATGAATGCGCTTGCAGCAGCAAATGTTGCTAGATATTTGGGAATGACTTTAGATGATATTGCTTCTGTGCTGTCTAAAGTTTCGCATATTAGCCCGCATCGCATGCAATTGAGTACAGTTTCTAAGAATGACGAGAAATTTACACTTATTGATGATTCCTTTAATGCAAATCCTGATTCTATGAAAGCAGGAATCGATGGTTTGTGCGCCTATGAAAATGATTCTTGTAGTGCATCTTCGAAACCTTTCCGTATAGCGGTTCTTGGTTCTATGTTGGAGCTTGGCAGCAACGAAGATGAATTGCACACAAATATTGGAGAATATGTGGCAAATTCGAGTGTCGATGCAGTTGTTGCTGTTGGTTCAAAAACGGACTCTGACTTAGATAAATTAGCTCACTGTATTGCTCAAGGTGCACGTTCTTCTTGGAATAATAAACTACTTTCTTCTCACGATGCAGTCTACTTTGTGCACAGTGCGGATGAGGCTGATGATATTGTTTGGAAAATTGTGGCCGAGCATCCGAGTAGTGTTGTGTTATTGAAAGGCTCTCATGCTTCAGGCTTGAGTGTGCTTGCTGAACATTGGGCAAATATTTAACTGCTCGATGCTCAATATAAGTGTGAAATTAATAAATTAAGTATTATAGCAAACGGAACAGTAAACGGAGGTTAAGCGGTGATTGCGCTTATTGTAGGAATTGTGGTGTCGCTCGTAGTTACGATTGTTGGCACGCCTTTGCTTATTCGTTTAGTGCATCGTTTGCACTACGGTCAGTACATTCGCCAAGATGGACCACAATCTCATTTAGTAAAGCGCGGCACGCCAACTATGGGCGGTGTTGTTATTAACTTTGCTGTAGTAGCAGGTTGGGCTGCTTCTGCTCTTTATAGATATGTTTCTGTTGGTCGCTCGCCTTCATGGTCTGCTGTTTTGGTGCTGTTTGCAATGCTTTCAATGGGTTTGCTTGGCTTTATTGATGATTTTGCTAAGGTTCGTAAAAAGCAGAATCTTGGTCTTTCTGTACATGCGAAGTTTACTGGTCAAATTATTTTTGCAAGTATTTACGCGCTTTTGTCATTGCTATTGCCAACTCAATCTGGTATTGCTAGCGCTCAACCTGGAATGAGTTTTATTGAAAAACCATTTTTTGATTTTTCTATACTCGGCAACGGTGTAGGAATTGTAGTATTTATTGTTTGGGTTAATTTCCTTATTGCTGCTTGGTCTAACGCTGTAAACTTGACTGATGGACTTGATGGTTTAGCTTCTGGATCTTCTATGATTGCTTTTGCTGGTTACGCTTTGATTGCTTTCTGGGAAAGCTACCATGTGCGCGGAGGCGGTCATTTCGGATTCTCTTACGCTGTTTCTGATCCTCTCGATTTAACTATTATTGCTGTTTGTGCTGCTGTTGCTTGCTTTGGATTCTTGTGGTTTAATTCGAATCCTGCTCAAGTATTTATGGGAGATACTGGTTCGTTGGCTTTAGGCGGATTATTTGCAGCTCTTTCTATTGCAACTCACACAGAGTTTTTGGCTGTGATTTTGGGTGGATTATTTGTAATGGAAGCTGCAAGTGACGTTATTCAAGTTGGATTCTTTAAAGCTACGCATAAGCGTGTGTTCAAAATGGCTCCTATTCATCATCATTTTGAATTGCTCGGCTGGACGGAAACTAAGGTTGTTGTGCGATTCTGGATGATTGAGCTTATGTTTGTGCTTTCTGCACTTATGATGTTCTACGCCGATTGGGCAGGGCATTCTGGCTTGCTTATTTAATTTCAAAAATTGGAAGGCTTCAATATGAATATTGTCGATGGCAATGAAGTATCTGTTTCGTCTGAATCTACTTGTAAGTCGTGCACAAGCGATAAAGCATTTGCTTTTAAGCGTGTATTAGTTGCAGGTCTTGGAGTTTCTGGTCGTGGCGCAGCTGAGGTTTTGTGCGCTGTTGGATCTGAGCCTGTGACTGCAGACGAAAATAAGCCTGATGCCGATATACATGATTTTTCAGCAATAGACTGGTCTAAAATCGATGCTGTTGTTACATCTCCAGTATTTAACCCTCGCACGCCATTTTTGCAAGAAGCTGCATCGCGCAATATTCCAATAATGAGCGAAGTTGAATTAGCATGGCGCTTGCGCGTACCTTCTAAGCGCACGAATAAACCTGCTTATTGGATTGGCGTTACTGGCACAAATGGTAAGACTTCTACTACAGAAATGACTTCTGCAATGCTAACCGCTTGCGGATTAAATGCTCCAGCTGTGGGAAATATTGGAAAGTCTGTGTCACATGCTGCTTTGGAATGTGAGCATGATGCCTTATGTGTTGAATTAAGCTCTTTCCAATTGCATTTCACTGATTCTTTAGCTCTTGATTGTGCTGCTATTACTAATATTGCTGCTGATCATTTAGATTGGCATGGTGGCATGGAAGCGTACGCTCGTGACAAGTCAAAAGTATTTAATAATGTGCAAAAAGCTTTGGTTTACAATGCTCAAGATGAGCGTGTAAGCAAATTGGCAGATTGTGCACAAGTTGCTGATGGCTGTAAAAAGATTGGTTTTACGTTAGAAGAGCCTAAAGATGGTGAAATTGGCGTAAAAGATGGTTGGATTGTCGATAACAGCGGTGTTGCTGGAGGAACTAAAGGCACTCTAAAACCTATTGTCGAATTGCGTGAGCTAAAACATCTGTGCGAGCCTGATGGCAGTGTGTATCCGCATTTATTAGCTGATGCTCTTACTGCGTTAGCGTTAGCTTTAGGTTTAACTGGTGACGTAGATTCTTCAGTTCGTGCTTTACGCGAGTTTGCTCCTGGAGGTCATCGCATTCAAACAGTTGCGACTTTGATGTCTGAAGATGAAAATCCTTCGCATTGTATTAGATTTGTAGATGATTCTAAAGCAACTAATGCTCATGCTGCTTGTGCATCTTTAGCTAGTTTTGCTAATAATTCGGTTGTTTGGATTGCTGGCGGTTTAGCTAAAGGTGGTCATTTTGAAGATTTAATTGCAAACCAACTTCATGTGATTAAAGCAGTTGTTGTTATTGGAATAGATCAACGTCCAATTGTTGAAGCTCTTCACAGTTCAGCTCCTCACATTCCAGTAACTATTGTTTCACAGGATGGTTCTTGCGCTAAATCATATGATTGCGTTGATGACTTAGTTTGTGAGTATGTTGAGAATACTTCGCTTGTAAATCCTGATTCTTCATTCGGTGAGACTGTTATGCGTCAAACTGTAGAAGCTGCTGGGCGTTATGCTAAGCCTGGTGATGTTGTTCTGCTTGCTCCTGCTTGTGCCTCTATGGATCAATTTGTTTCGTACGCCGATCGCGGCAATCGTTTTGCTAAAGAATCTCAACGATGGGTGCATAATCATGGTATTCAACAGTAATAAGCCTAAAAAGTTTTTGCGTTCATTAGCGTGCAAAGTCTCAGAAGTTATTATGGAAGATCATATTGAAACAGATTCAGATTCTTCTCATTCTTCCCAAAAGCAAAAATTTGAATCTTTTAAAAAATCTATTAGAACTTCAGCAAGTAAAGTAGGCGAGTCCGTAAGCAAAGCAGGAGCGTATGCAAGCAAAGCGGGTAAGGAATTAGGCAAATCTGTAGGAAAGTCTGTAAGTAAGTCCGTAAGTAGTTCTGTTACTAAAGTTGGCAAATCTGTAGGTTCTTCTTTAAATGAATCTGTAAAATTTGTAAAAGATGTAAAGAAGTCGAAAGCTGCGAAACCAGCGAAACCAGCAAAGCTAGCGAAACCAGCAAATACAGTAAAGCCAGCAAATACAGCAAAGCCAGCAAATACAGCAAAGCCGGCAAAGTCAATCAAATACGCAAAATTAGCGCATACTGTATCTGGAATATTTTCCTCGAAAAAAGACTACTCAAAAAACTCGTTAGAGCGCAAAACTCAAGATTCAGAATTAAAGAAATACGTTGGCTTGCGCAGTTTAACTAACCCACTGTGGTGCTTATACGGCATGAGAGTATCAGTGGTTATACTGTCGATTTTCGGCTTATTTATGGTGTTTTCTAGTTCTTCAGTAACTATGATCACCTACGGAATTGCACCTTGGGGTCAAGGCGTAAACCAAACAATGTATTGCGTTTTAGGCTTAATTGGCTATATTTTCGCTTCTCGACTTCCAGTTACAGTTTATAGACGATACGTTGCTGTTATTTACATTATTTCTGTTATTGCACAGTTCTTAACATTTGTTCCAGGTTTACGACGTGAAGTTAATGGTAATGCTGGTTGGATTGCTTTCGGCCCTATGACTTTGCAGCCTGCAGAAATTACAAAACTTGCATTATGTATTTGGCTTCCAGTAGCTTTGATTGCTGCAAAACAAGCATATGAGCGTGTGCAAATGCGCGCGTATATTCCTGTAGCAGCAGGACTTGGCGTATCGTTGTTGCTTGTTATTGCAGGTAAGGATCTTGGTACTGCTTTAATTATTATTCTTATTGCACTTATAGCTTTCTACTTAGGTGGATTCCCAACAAAATGGCTTGTTGGAAGCATATTTATTGCTTGCATAATGGTTGCTCTTTTGGTTTTAACAAGCCAAAATCGTATGCGACGTATTCTTGCTACTTTGCACGGATGTGATGCAAAATCAGCTAAAGGCGTTTGTTTCCAAGCAATTCACGCTCAATATGCAATGGCTTCTGGTGGACTATTAGGCGTTGGCATCGGAAACTCTCGTGAAAAATGGAATTATTTGCCTTACGCTCACAATGACTTTATTTTCGCTATTATTGGCGAAGAGATGGGCTTTTTGGTTGCAGCAGCAGTGATTTTGCTATACGTAATTATTGGTTGGTGCATACTATCTTCAGCATTAAAAGCGAAATCGCAATTTATTTCAATCACATTAATGTGTATTGCAACGTGGATTGTAGGCCAAGGATTAGTTAATATTCTTGTTGTTGTGCAAATACTTCCGGTTATGGGAGTGCCTATGCCGTTTGTGTCCGCAGGTGGTTCTTCGCTTGTTATGTGTTTGGTCGCAATTGGCGTAGCTGATGGTCTTATGCGTTCCAATCCGCAACTTACTATATCGAAGTAGTAAGTATTTACAACTTTTTATAATATGAAAGTTATAACAAGGGTAGTGAAATGAAATTTGATAATGCTATTGAGCATGAAGTGCATATTGTTCTTGCAGGCGGGGGCACTGCAGGTCATGTCAATCCTTTGCTTTCTGTCGCAAACGCTATTAAAAAGCTCAATCCTGAAGCGTTAATTAGTGTAATTGGCACAGAAGTTGGTTTGGAAAAAAGTCTTGTTCCGAATGCAGGGTACGAACTTGACACTATAGAAAAAGTGCCGTTCCCGCGTAAGCCAAATCTAGATGCAATTAAGTTTCCAATTCGATGGATGCGCGAAAAACGCAAAGTGCGAAATATACTAGCCGCTAGAAAAGCAGATATAGTAGTGGGCTTCGGTGGCTATGCTTCTGCTCCAGTATATTCTCAAGCTCATGCGCAGCATATTCCTATTGTGATTCACGAGCAGAATGCTAAATCTGGAATGGCAAATCGCTTGGGCGCAAGTTGGGCTGATGCTGTTGGAACAGTTTATGGGAATACTGATTTGCGCACACGAAAAGGTGTCAAAGTTGAAAGAGTTGGTTTACCTCTTAGACCTGCTATTTCTCAATTGTGTGAAAGATTAGAAAAAGATTATGATTCCGCTCGCGTTGAAGGTGCGCAAAAACTTGGCGTTGACCCTAAACGTCCAATTATTCTTGTTACTGGCGGATCTTTGGGTGCAAAAAGCATAAATCAAGCTGTTGCTGCAGCAGCAGGAGATATTTTAAAACATGCGCAAGTAATTCACTTAACTGGTCGCGCAAAAGCGGAAGAAGTGCGAAATATAGTTGCAAAGCAAGTAGGCGAATCGCAAATAAATGATATTAAACCAGAGCATGCTGGTTGTGGCGATTATCATATTGCAGAATATTTAGAGCGTATTGATTGGGCTTTTGCTTGTGCAGATTTAGTTATATGTCGTGCAGGAGCTGGAACGGTTGCAGAAATTTCTGCACTTGGCTTACCTGCTGTATACGTGCCATTGCCTATTGGCAACGGCGAGCAGCGTTTCAATGCTGAGCCTGTAGTAAATGCAGGGGGAGCATTAATGGTAAATGATGCTGATTTCAATGCGAAGTGGTTTATAGATGAAGGATTAGCTTTATTGCAAAACAAAAAGCAATTACAAGCTATGCGCACTAAATCTTGGAATTATGGTATTCGTGATGCTGCAGACGTTATGGCGAAGCGTATTCTTGAAATCGCAAAAGAAGGCAGAAAGTAATGACTAATCTTAATAGCAATACAACTTCATCTCATAACAACATTGATTTAAACCCAGTAAAATCAGCGTTTGATGATTCGCAAACTATTTCAAAACTAGGGCGAGCGCATTTTATTGGCATTGGCGGAGCTGGAATGAGTGTTCTGGCAGAAATGTTGCATGAAGAGGGAGTAAGCGTAAGCGGTTGCGATCGTGAAGCAAATGATCACACTCAACGCTTGGAAGAATTAGGTATTGAAGTAGAAATTGGACAAAGTGCTTCACATGTTGAGCATGCAGATGTACTCGTGTATTCAAGTGCTATTAAACCGAGCAATCCGGAGATTATGGCAGCACATGAGCGCGGCATAAAACTTGTTCATCGCAGCGATATTCTTGCGTTATTATTATCTGCAAAAACTGGTGTGACTGTTGCTGGAGCGCATGGTAAAACAACTACTAGCTCACTTCTTTCTCATATATTAACTGTGGCTGCAGTAGGCGATTTGGCTGATCCAAGCTACGCAATCGGCGGATCTATTCAAGCCGCAGACGGAACAGTTTTAGACGGCGGTCATGCTGGCAATGGAATTGTTATGGTTGCTGAAGCTGACGAATCTGACGGAAGTTTTGAAAAATACAGCCCAAGTATTGCAATCGTAACAAATGCTGAAGCAGATCACTTGGATCATTACGGCTCTAGTGGACGATACAGAGAAGCATTTGTTGAGCACGTAAGTCACGCTGTTAATAACGTAATAATTTGTGCAGAAGACGAAGGTGCTAGAAAAGTACTTGAAGCTATGCCGGATAATATTTTAAACAAAACAATTGCTTACGGTAATTTGGATACTTGGAGCCTAAAACTCAGCTCGCGCGTACAAAAATTAGCTATGTTCGCAAGTATTGAGCATGAAAATGAGCAAGCTGTAAGTGGTCGCGAAATGTTTACGCTTGTATTGCCAGAAAAAATTTTGGATGAACATGCTAAATGTTCGAACAAGGTGCAAGTTAGCTTGTTAATACCAGGTTTGCATAATGCGCTTAATGCTTCTGCAGCGATTGTTGCTGCAGTATTGCTCGGTATGAATCCAGAAGATGCGGCTCGTGGTGCAGAAAGCTTCCGAGGTGCGTCTCGTCGTTTTGATATTCGTGGATGTGTTGATGGTGTGACAGTTGTGGACGATTATGCTCACCATCCAACTGAAATAGCTGCATTATTGCGCGCTGCTCGAAGAAAGTACACTTCTTCTACTCTTCGCGTGCTGTTTCAGCCTCATTTGTTCTCCAGAACGCGGGCTTTTGCTAGTGAGTTTGCAAAATCTTTGGCTCTTGCAGACGATGTAATTGTTACAGGAATTTTCCCAGCTCGCGAAAAGCAGGAAGATTTTCCAAATATTAATGCTGAAACTATTGTTAAAGCTGCAAAATCGCAGAATCTTGATGTAAAAATTGAAGCGGTTGACGATATGCGCGAAGCTGCGTTGAAACTGGCTTCGCGTGCAAAATCTGGTGATGTGCTGCTTACAGTTGGTGCAGGAAGTATTACTGCTATGACGTCTGTTATGCTAGAAGCATTGTAGTGCTTTGAAATTAAGCGATTAAAATATAAATAGATTATTACGAGAGGTAATTATGGGTCGCGTGAGGTCAAGCAAATCGTACGATGCTGATGCAAATAATTCGCATCGTCGTACCGTTTCAAGTCTTAATATTGCGCGTACTGAAGAGTCCCGTAGTAATAAATCCAGCAGCATTACGTCTCGTAGCAGTGCGTCTCGTAGTGCTGAATTGCTTAATAATGAATTGCGTAGTGGTGTAGCTCGTGGTGCGAAATCTAATATCGGAAAATCTAATATAAAAAAATCTAGTATCAAAAAAACGCGTGATGAAAAAATTCATATTTCTAAACCTAGATCTGCTTCGTCGTTGCGCAAAGACCAGCGTTTTCAAAGGCATATAATCAGCCAAAACACATCGCAAATACGAGTAGCTGATATCAATGAAAAAAATCATCAAGGTAAGTTTGTTGACGCTAGACTTTTGCCGAAGCTTGATTTTGTAAGAAAAACTTTAAGTCAAACTTCTGGTTCTCTTGGAATGATTACTCGTCCTAGAATAATTAATTTTCGAGAGCGTTTGAAAGAACGTAAATCTGCTTATTTGCAATTTACTGTTAAACGAATTCTTGCAATTCTTGCAGTGATTGCTTCTGTTTCAGCGATTGTTTGGTTTTTATTCTTCTCGCCAGTTTTTCTTCTTAAGTCTAACGATATAAGTATTTCTGGTTCTAACGAGTGGGTGAGTGAGCAAAAAATTGCTTCAATTGCGTCAACTCAGGTTGGTAAATCGCTATTTTTAGTTTCTTCTCAAGAAGTAATTAACCAACTTAACGATATTCCTGGTGTAACTGAAGCAAAAGTTTCTAAGAATTTCCCTAATGGTTTGCATGTTTCTGTACATGCGCAACGTCCTGCAGCAATGCTCAAAACTCGAGATAGCAATAAATTAACTGCTGTTGACGCTAAAGGTCGCGTGTTAAATGCCGTAGCTCAAGTTCCAACGCAAGGAATACCTGTTATTGAAGTTTCAAATGTTCAAAGAAGCTTGAATAATAGAGCGGTACTTGAAGCTGTAAAAATTGTTAGTTCACTTTCGGAATCTTTGCGAGCTAGAGTTACGAAAGTTAGTGCAAAAACTCAAGATTCTGTCGAAACAGAATTAGGGGATGTTAAAAAAACTATCATATGGGGCAATTCGTCTCAGATTGAGTTAAAGAAAGCTATTGTTGCCAAGATTATTGATGATCCTAGTAAAATTGGCAATAAACGCAGCTTAGATGTGTCTGCTCCTGTGCGTCCAATTCTTAAATAGAGTTTTAAAACTTTATTAATTGCATTGTCAAGATTAGGTGTATAATAGTAACTCGTGTGTGCCAACAGCATGCCTTATGTTATAGGCGTGTTGGTTGGGATATCCCAAGTGCCAAAGATAGCGCGCAGTAATGTGTGGCTGGAGGTGCGAGGGCCATCGGGCCGGTGGACTGTGGCTTTTACTCTTTAACCGATTCTTTGGTTATGGTGTGCTGCAGTGTGGCGGTTTTCACCAAATAGAAGATAACAATGAATCGGAGAACTTAAGTTGCCTACGATTGAACAACTTGTCCGTAAAGGACGTCAGGCCAAGCCGAAAAAGTCAAAGACTTTGGCCTTGAAGGGTAGCCCGCTGCGTCGTGGCGTATGCACCCGTGTATACACCACCACTCCTAAGAAGCCAAATTCCGCGCTTCGTAAGGTTGCTCGTGTGCGCCTCAGCTCTGGTATTGAAGTAACCGCCTATATTCCAGGCGAAGGTCACAACTTGCAGGAGCACTCCATCGTGCTCGTGCGTGGTGGCCGTGTGAAGGATCTCCCAGGTGTGCGTTACCACATCGTGCGTGGCGCATTAGATACCCAGGGTGTCAAGGACCGCAAGCAGGGTCGTTCCCTGTATGGAGCAAAGAAGGCGAAGTAAAACATGTCACGTAAAGGACCTGCAAAAAAGCATCAACTGCTTCCTGATCCAATCTACGGCTCGACCGTCGTGGCTCAGTTGATTAACAAAATCCTTCTCGATGGTAAGAAGTCCATCGCAGAAAACATCGTCTACACCGCTCTTGAGCAGGTGAAGGCAAAGACCGAGCAGGAGCCAGTTTCTGTATTGAAGCGCGCTCTTGATAACATTCGTCCAAATCTTGAGGTTCGTTCTCGCCGCGTTGGTGGTGCAACTTATCAGGTTCCAGTCGAAGTTAAGCCTGCTCGCGCAAACACTCTTTCCCTCCGCTGGCTTACTGACTTCTCACGCGCTCGTCGTGAAAAGACTATGGCTGAGCGCTTGGCCAACGAAATTCTCGATGCCTCCAATGGCTTGGGTGCTTCCGTGAAGCGCCGCGAGGATACCCACAAGATGGCAGAAGCAAACAAGGCTTTTGCTCACTATCGCTGGTAATCCACAAGATAATCGGTATCTTAAAGAGCTAAGGATAAGAATATGGCACAAGATGTGCTTAACGACCTGAATATGGTTCGTAATATCGGCATCATGGCGCACATTGATGCTGGTAAGACTACTACCACCGAACGTATTCTTTACTACACTGGTAAGAACTACAAAATCGGTGAAACTCATGATGGTGCTTCTACCATGGACTTCATGGCTCAGGAGCAGGAGCGCGGTATTACTATTCAGTCTGCTGCAACTACCTGCTTCTGGAAGCGTCAAACTCATGACGTTGATGACCGCTATCAGATCAACATCATCGATACCCCAGGTCACGTGGACTTCACCGCTGAGGTGGAACGTTCCCTTCGCGTGCTCGATGGTGCTGTAGCAGTCTTCGATGGTAAGGAAGGTGTGGAACCTCAGTCTGAAACCGTGTGGCGTCAGGCTGATAAGTATAGCGTCCCACGTATCTGCTTCATCAATAAGATGGATAAGCTTGGCGCTGATTTCTACTATTCCGTCAAGACCATCAAGGAGAAGCTCGGTGCAACTCCACTCGTTATTCAGCTTCCAATCGGTGCTGAAAACGACTTCGTTGGCGTTGTTGACTTGATTCGTATGAAGGCTTACGTCTGGAATGACGTTAAGGACGATATGGGTGCTCACTATGACACCGTTGACATTCCTGAAGATTTGCAGGAACGTGCAGAGCAGTATCGTGCTGAGCTTATGGATCAGGTTGCTGAAGCTGACGATGAGCTGGTTGAGAAGTATCTCGAAACTGGCGAACTTACTGAAGAAGAAATGCGCGCTGGTATCCGTAAGCTTACCATTGAGCGTAAGGCATTCCCAGTAACTTGCGGTTCTGCATTCAAGGATAAGGGTGTTCAGCCAATGCTGGATGCTGTTGTCGACTTCCTCCCAAGCCCAGAAGATGTTCCATCTATTAAGGGCTTCAAGCCAGGCGACGAATCTGTTGAAATTGACCGTAAGCCAGTTAATACAGATCCATTCGCAGCATTGGTATTCAAGATTTCAACCCATCCATTCTATGGCAAGCTCGTGTTCGTGCGCGTTTACTCTGGCGAAGTTAAGCCAGGCGATTCCGTGTACGATTCCACGAAGTCCAAGAAGGAACGCGTTGGTAAGATCTTCCAGATGCATGCTGATAAGGAAAATCCTGTAGATTCAGCTGAAGCTGGTAACATCTACACCTTCGTTGGTTTGAAGAACGTCAGCACTGGTGATACTTTGTGCGACGAAAAGAACCCAATTTCTTTGGAATCCATGACATTCCCAGATCCTGTTATCGAGGTTGCTGTGGAGCCAAAGACGAAGGCTGATCAGGAAAAGATGAGCTTGGCTTTGGCTAAGCTTTCTGACGAGGATCCTACATTCCAGGTTAAGACCGATGAGGAATCTGGTCAGACTTTGATTTCCGGTATGGGCGAGCTTCAGCTTGACATTATCGTTGATCGTATGCGTCGTGAGTTCAAGGTCGAAGCGAACGTTGGTAAGCCACAGGTTGCTTACCGTGAGACGATTCGTAAGGCTGTTATGAACCAGGAATACACTCACAAGAAGCAGACCGGTGGTTCTGGTCAGTTTGCAAAGGTTTTGATGAACTTCGAACCTCTCGACACAGAATCTGGCGAAACCTACCAGTTTGTCAACGAAGTTACCGGCGGCCACATCACCAAGGAATTCATTCCTTCAATCGATGCAGGCGTGCAGGAAGCTATGGAATCCGGCGTTTTGGCCGGCTTCCCAGTTGTGGGTGTAAAGGCAACCGTCACCGACGGTCAGACTCACGATGTCGATTCTTCGGAAATGGCCTTCAAGATTGCAGGTTCCATGTGCTTCAAGGAAGCTGCTCCTAAGGCTAATCCGGTAATTCTCGAACCAATTATGGCTGTCGAAGTCCGTACTCCAGAAGAGTACATGGGCGACGTCATGGGCGATTTGAACTCTCGTCGCGGTAACATCCAGTCTATGACTGATGCTACTGGCGTGAAAGTTATCGACGCCAAGGTGCCGCTGAGCGAAATGTTCGGCTACATTGGCGATCTTCGTTCCAAGACTCAGGGCCGCGCAATGTTCACCATGCAGATGGACTCTTACGCGGAGGTCCCGAAGGCCGTTTCGGACGAGATTATTAAGGCTCAGCGCGGCGAATAAAGCGCACGCTACTTCGGTGTTTTCTGTCCCCGGTCAACGCTAGAATTTCCTACGTTGACTGGGTTCTGGCACCGAAGTGGCACCTAACCCAGAAACCCAGTAATATGTAGCGAAAGACCTCTCACAAATGTGTGAGGCAAACTACGAGACGTCCAGGAGGACAAACACATGGCAAAGGAAAAGTACGAGCGTACTAAGCCGCATGTTAACATTGGTACCATTGGTCACGTTGATCACGGTAAGACTACCTTGACCGCGGCTATTTCTAAGGTGCTGCATGGCGAGTATCCAGATCTGAACCCTCAGTATGACTTCGATCAGATTGATGCCGCTCCAGAAGAGAAGGAACGCGGCATTACCATTAACATCGCACACATCGAGTATCAGACCGCTGAGCGTCACTACGCTCACGTGGACGCTCCAGGCCACGCTGATTACGTGAAGAACATGATCACCGGTGCTGCTCAGATGGATGGCGCAATCCTCGTGGTTGCTGCTACCGATGGTCCTATGGCTCAGACCCGTGAGCACGTTTTGCTCGCTAAGCAGGTCGGTGTCCCGAAGATCCTCGTTGCTTTGAACAAGTGCGATATGGTTGATGATCCAGAACTTATCGACCTCGTCGAAGAAGAGGTTCGTGACCTCCTCGAAGAAAACGGCTTCGATCGCGACTGCCCAGTCATCCGCACCTCTGCTTACGGTGCTTTGCACGATGACGCTCCAGATCACGAGAAGTGGGTAGAGACCGTCAAGGAGCTCATGAAGGCTGTTGACGAGTACATCCCAACCCCAACTCACGATCTTGACAAGCCATTCTTGATGCCAATCGAAGATGTGTTCACCATCTCCGGTCGTGGTACCGTTGTCACCGGTCGTGTTGAGCGTGGTAAGCTCCCAATCAACACCCCAGTTGAGATCGTTGGTTTGCGTCCAACTCAGACCACCACCGTTACCTCCATCGAGACCTTCCACAAGCAGATGGATGAGGCCGAAGCTGGCGATAACACTGGTCTTCTTCTCCGTGGTATCAACCGTACCGATGTTGAGCGTGGTCAGGTTGTGGCTGCTCCAGGTTCTGTGACCCCACACACCAAGTTCGAAGGCGAAGTTTACGTCTTGACCAAGGACGAAGGTGGCCGTCACTCGCCGTTCTTCTCCAACTACCGTCCACAGTTCTACTTCCGCACCACCGACGTCACCGGCGTTATCACCTTGCCAGACGGCGTTGAGATGGTTCAGCCAGGCGATCACGCAACCTTCACTGTTGAGTTGATTCAGGCAATCGCAATGGAAGAGGGCTTGACCTTCGCAGTTCGTGAAGGTGGCCGTACCGTTGGTTCCGGTCGTGTGACCAAGATTCTTGCCTAGTATTTTTTCTAACTGAAAAATATTAGCTAAGGCTTAATAAAGACCCCGCGAGGAAACTCGTGGGGTCTTTTGTTGTATGTGCTTGTTTTATCAGCGCGACGACCTGCTTGAGCGCTGCGATTTAGCGCGCGAAAGCAACTCGGAGCGGAAACTCGCTTAGGTTGGAAGTCCGGGGGACTTCCGACGCGAGTTTCGTAAGCGAGCGCGTTACCCACGTGAGCGCCACTGTTTTTTCGTTACTGGTGCAGTTTGTGTTCTGCGTTAGTGTCTCTGGTAGGTGATTTGAGAAGTGTGTGAGAGATGGGTGTTAGTAACGCTCGGCACTGTTAACGCGTTCGCGTTTGGAGTACAGAGAGCATAATAAAACCCTGCCAAATACTAATCTGGCAGGGTTAAATAGCTAAGCAACTAACACACGTATGTTAGTTTTAGTATTGCTAATCTCTATTATCTCCAAGCAACTCTAGCAAGTAGATGAACATGTTAATGAAGTCCAAGAACAGCTGGAATGCGCAGAAAATAGATACTTTCTTAACCATTTCAGGCTGATTTTCATATTGTGCAAGTAATGCGCGAGTTTGCTGAGCATCGTAAGCTGTTAAACCTGCAAAAATAACGATGCCAATTCCAGCCATAAGACGCATTGTTCCAGTATCTTGCCCAATAAACGAAATAATAATTTGCGCAACAACGAATACAAGTAATGCAACCATTAAAATTGGACCAGCTTTAAGCAAATCCTTTTTTGTAGTAAGTGCAAGCATTGTCAAGCACAGGAAGAATCCTGCAGTTAAAGCAAATACTAATGCCACAGATCCAAGGCTAAATACTTGAAAGACTGAGCTTAAAGTAAATCCTGTTAAAGCAGCATAAGCATAGAACAAAACTCGTACTGTTGTCTCACTCATTTTCATTAAGCGTGTTCCAAGAACAACTGCTATCACAACCTGAGCAATTGCCAACATTAGCCAACCCCATCCGCGGGTTGCAAACATAAATCTAAGCCAGAAATTACCGCTCTGAGTGAACAGTGCCACAAGAGTTGTAACAATCAATCCAAGCGTCATTTCGCCATAAGTGCGTCCTACTGAAACTCTTTTTGCTTCTTCAAAAGCATATGTTGCCTGAGTGTCAATAACTTCAGGAGCACCGCTTCTGTAATAATCTTGAGTAAAGTTTGTCATTATTTCTCCTTAACAGCTATGAAATAAAACGCTGTCAAGACAACGTTCTCACATAATTATAATTAAAGCATCTGGGAAAATGCTAAAAAAATACAGCATAATTTATACGTTCGTACAATAAGCTGGTTTTAATCTTGCATAAGATTACGCCTAATATGGCATAAGCTTGCGCTTCGTATTTATATTATGCCTTACTATTAGGTGCTTCTTCAACTTGAGGAGCACCATTAATATCGCGGTGAATACCTTGCATTTGTGTTTCAATATTTTGCAAGCTATGCGCGCAATCGAGCAAAGTTTGAGAGTGCTCAGCCAACTTTGCATCCGGCAAACCGGCTTTGTATCTTAAAGCGTGCTCCAAGCTAGCCCAATAATCCATAGCAATAGTTCGGAATTGCACTTCAACTGGCGTGTAGTGTGCTCCAGAAGACAAGAACACAGGAACTGCATAAATTACGTGCAAACTGCGGTATCCATTAGGTTTTGGATTCTTAATATAATCCTTAACTTGCAATACTTGAATGTCTGTTTGTTTAGAAAGATATTGCGCTACAGAATACACATCGTCGCAGTAGTTGCAAATTACGCGAATTCCAGCTACGTCGAAAAGATTATCGCGTATAGAGCGTGTGGAAATATCTAGATGACGCCTTTGCAGTTTCTCAAAAATTGAGTGTACTGATTTAAGACGACGCTCCATGTGATGAATTGGGTCGTGAGAGAACCGCACCTGAAATTCGCTATCTAGAATCTCGAGCTTTGTACTTATTTCGTACATTGCTCCTTCGTAAATTTGCATCATGTTTACAAATTCGTCGATTTGGTCTTCAGGAAGCATAAGCGAATTAGTTTTGCCGCATTGGGAGCAATTTTGTTGGTTTTTTGTATTGTCAACATTGCTGCTAACGTTGCTGCTTTCATTAGCTGCTTCGTTGCTATGAAGACGCGCATAGAGTTCTGCTGCGTTTACGCGGTTATGACGATCAAGTATCACATCTTTTAATAATACTATAAAAACTGCTAAACGTCTGGGAGTGCGTATGTAAATGTAATATTCTTTGCAAAGCGTGATATAAATATCTTAGGTAATTGAGCGCAAGCAAAATCTAGCAAAGTATTTTGACGAGGAGTGTATTTTGTCTGAAAATAAGCAGGATAATATTCCTAAAGTAATTTCAATAGTTGGTCCTACGGCTTCAGGCAAAACTAGTCTTGGTATTGCGCTTGCGAAAAAATTAGCTGAGCGTGGGATTCGTGCGGAAATCATCAACGCAGACGCGTATCAAATGTATCGTTACATGGATATTGGCACGGCTAAGGCGAGTGCGCAGGAGCAGGCGGAAGTACCACACCATTTGCTTGACATAATTGATCCTGAAGAAACGATGACGGTTGCGCGATTTCAAGTTTTGGCCAGACAGTGTATTAGTGAGTTGCAATCGCGTGGTGTGAGACCGATTTTAGTTGGAGGATCGGGATTGTATGCTCGTGCTGCTGTGGATGATATTACATTTCCAGGCACGGATGAGTCTATTCGTGCAGCTTTGGAGGAGCGCGAGCGCAAAGAGGGAGCGAGTGCGCTGTTTGATGAGTTGCAACAAAAGGATCCGGTTGCTGCGGCTCATATGGATGCGCGCAATCCGCGACGTACAATTCGCGCACTTGAAGTGATTGAGCTTACGGGAAAGCCTTATTCCGCAACGCTTCCGAAGTATAAGTATATGATTGATTGCGTGCAAATTGGCTTAGATTTGCGTCGTGAAGATTTAGATAAGCGCGTGGATCTACGTACGCAAATTATGCGTGAGCAGGGTTTTGTGGATGAGGTGCGCGCGATTCGAGGGCGATTGGGTGTGACTGCAGCTCGTGCTCTTGGCTACCAGCAGATTATGGATTATTTGGATGGCGTGTGGAGCGAGGATGAGGCTTTTGCGGATATTGCACAAAAAACTCGACGACTTGCACGCAAACAAATGGGTTGGTTTGGTAGGGATGCTCGCATCCACTGGTTGGACGCGTTGCGACCGGATCTTGCGGAAGCTGCGCTCGCGATTGTTGATGCTGCGGATGCGGGGGAGTTTGATTGCAATAGTTCTGATGCTACTGAGCACGCTACTCAGCACCATCTCGGAGATGCTTTCGAAGCTTAACTTAAATCTTGGAAACATTGGGTTTTACTACAAAAACGCCACTGTGTGAGCAGTGGCGTTATTGCGTTTGTGGAGTCGCGGGGAATTGAACCCCGGTCCGGTGACCGTACCCTCGGTCTTCTACGTGCGTAGTCTGCTGGCCGCACGGCAGTTTTTCTGCCCCCATGTTATAGCAGACAATTCATGGCGAGCATATCTACAGTAAAAGTCCCTGAATTGCCCTGCAGCTCGGCAATTCAAGCAAGTCTTCTCATGACGTTCAGCACCACTCCGAAGACGTGAGTGGGTGAACGGAGCAGCTGCTCACTGGTTAATCCTGGCGCGAAGCTCAGGCAGCGAGAGCGAACTCAGTGCGATTAGATTTAGCACTTATTCTTTTGCGAAAGGACGTTTACGAGTGGACTTCCGCATTCTCGGCACGCTTCCCCGCGGCGAACAGATCGCCGTCGAAACCGATCGACCCCTTTTGATTTTTCAAACAATTGTTGCTCTAGAGCACACGTTTCTACATTGTATCATATTTTAACGCGACGAACTGCTTGAGCACTTATTCCTCACGGCATAGTCGTTCGGATGATTTTTTTTTTGGGGGGGGGGTATTGATTAGTATATTATTAGTTAGGTGATTTTATTTGCCAAGTGTAAATATGAGTTGTAGTTGATTTGTAACGAATAAAAGATTATAACAAATGTTTATTTTATGCCCGTATACTGTATTCATATATAATATATATGAAGATTTATGGGTATGCGCGATTTACTTGAAAATGGTTGGAGTGAGGAGAAATAATGGCAGAGCGTAAAGATTTATATGGTGATATGGCACCAAGAAGAACACTTCGTAAGGCTCATGCAGTGAAGCGTTCTCGTGCTTTGCGTAAGGGAGTTGCTGGAGTTGCTGTTGCTTCAACTTTGGCAATGATGCTTCCATCTGTTGTGGCTTCCGCGCTTCAGCCTACTCAAAAAGATATTATCGATGCGTCTAATACGACGCAAAAATGGGCAAAGGTAAAGCCTGATGTAGATGAATTGAATATGCAGCGGTGGGGTGCTGGCGTACTCAATAAGGGTGCACAAATTCAAAAGTTTGTAGAGCTTGCGCGCCATGATGCACAAATGCAAAAGTTGCGTGAAGCACAACAGCGTGAGATTGAGCAGCGTGAAATAAATAAGAGTGAAGCAAAGCAGCGCGAATCGCAACAACACGAAGTGCAACAGCGTGATGGAATTGACTCGCAGTTAGGTAGTTCTTCAGAACAGGTTAATTTCGGACATTCTTATGCAGTAAGTGCGCCTGCGCCAGTGCAGCCAGTTCATCCAGCAGTAAAGCCAGAGTCGACTCCAACTTTGAAGCCGACTGCAAAGCCAGAATCAACGTCAACTGCAAAACAAGATGCAAAGCAACCTGCAGAAACAAAGCAACCGGAAGCAAAGCAACCGGAAGAAAATGCTGGTGACGTTAAGCCTGCTGAGGTTAAGCCAGGTGAAAATAAGCAGCCTGCACAACCAGCAAATACGCAGCCTGTAAATACTGAAAGCGCAAAGCCTGCAAACGAGCAGAATACAAGCGAACAACCTTCAAGCACTCACGCAGAAAATACGAATGCGGCAAGCGATGCAAATACGCCAAGAGTGCGTGTTCGTAGGTCTGTTGAGAGCGGCGATGGTGCTTCCGACGGGAATAGTGTAACTACTACAACAAGTGCGCCTGCAACCTCGACTGCACCGTCTGCAAATAATGCGTCTGCAGCTCCGACTGCGAACACTGTAGATAATACGACTGCACCGTCTGCTCCTGCACCTTCAACAGGTACAGCGTCTAACGCTGGTGCTGGAACTACAGCGAAACCAAGTACAGAAAATACAACTGCACAAGGTGCAAATGCAAACGTCTCAGGCGAAGAGAAAAGCACTACGCCTGCTTCGAACAATGAGCATCCTTCACCTGCTTCTACATCGAACGCTGGCACAACAACTAATAACGCAGCAACTGATCCAAACAGCCAGGTAATTAAGCCGAATGAGCAGCATCCAACTGCTGAAAACACAGAGCAAGCCAACGAACAGGTACAAACCGACAAAAAGCCAAAAGCTACGTATAATTTGAAAATTCGCTATACGATTGGTGGTGCTGCGAATAAGCAGCTTGTGCAGCCGTATGAGCTTACAATTGATCAAGAAGACTTCGATAATCTAGGCAAAGATGGCAAGTACGAGTACATTGAGCTTCCAAAGGCTGCTGGATACCGTCCGTCCGTATATCACTCCGGTGATTACCAGTACTACATTAAAAACAGCGAAGACAAGTTTGTTATTGACGACGGTACGGATGCGGATGCTAAGCGTTACTTGCGTTTAAGCAAGAAGCTGATTACTGATTACGCTGTAAAAGAAAGGTCGGCTGTTGGAGGCAATAACGGCGCTCAAGCTCCGCAAACTTCGTCATCTCAAACAACGACAACTACGCAATCTTCATCGTCTGCTCAGCCACAAGCAAAAGACGGCATTCAGTACTACGGCGAGTTGAATATCAACTACGCTCCTAAAACAGCTAAGTACTATGTGCGTCACTTGGTGCAGGATCTCGATCATAAGGATGAGTTTCACGATGCTCCAAATCTTGGCGTTGGCAAGACTATTGAAGTAACTTACAAAGATGGCAAAAAAGAACGTATCCACGTCACTGAAGTTACTGGCACTGTTGGTTCAGATGTGAGTGCTGTAGCTCTGTACATTCCAGGCTACGAGCCGGAGCATAATCTTATTAGCTCGCCGCTTTCGGATTCTGAAGATGAAAAAGATAAGCTAGTTTTGAACCTTCGCTACTACCGTAAGGCGTATGAAGTTACTTACGATTCTGCTGGCGGCACGGATGTTACTGCTCAAAAAGTGTATTACCAGCAAGATGTGCCACAAGTTACGAAACCAACTAGGCGAGGTTACACTTTTAAAGGATGGTCTTTAGTAGATCCTAGCAAAGAGAGTGATCCGCTTTATGCTGAGAATACTATTGTTTCTCTTGATGACTACAAGATGCCGGATCACAATGTGCAATTCCGCGCTAATTGGGAAGCGAACAATACTACTAGCTACCGCGTGAACGTGTGGGTGCAAAAAGCGGATTTGGTTGACAAAGAGCATCCGGATTCGCTTGCAAACTACGACTTTGTTGGTCTTGTTGAGCGCAAGAACGTGAAGACAGAGAGTGACGTTGCGCTTAATAAGATGAATGATGCCGGCGTTGCTAATGATACTAGTAAGCTTAATGGTAAAAACGAAGATAATTATGTAGAAAACCCAGAGCTTGGCTTAACGAAAGAAGAGTTGCAGGGCACGAAGGATAAGAGTTACAAAGACGGCTTAATTTCAAAGTTCAACTGGATGAACGATACGCCTGTAACAAGCTTAGACGGGTATGATACCGCGAATCCTGGTGACGCTTCAAACAAAGGCAAGGATATATTCACACGCTACTTCCATGTGAATAAGGAGCTTACTAAAAAGCTTAACACTGAGCAACATGATTTTGTGCCGGGTCACCCAGATTTAGGCAAACGTAGTAAATCGCAGCTTTGCGCGAACGACTTAAACAACACTCTTAACTTAGTTTACGACCGCAAGACTTACGAGCTTATTTTTGCTAAGCCTACTGGCGTAGATAGTGGTAACAATGCTGCTATAAAAAGAAAAGACGAAAGCGGCAAAATAACTATTTATTGCTATGCTGATGGTGGCAATTGCTCAACGAAGTATGATAGCGAAAATGAAGATAACGATGGCAACAAAATTGACCATAAGGGCTACCGCGTAAAAGTTCGTTACGGTCAAAAGCTTACTGATATTTGGCCTGATATAAATGAATTAGATTTTAATGAAGAAAATATAGGCTCTTTAGGATGGCAGCTTGGATATGCAGGTGAAGTGAATTATCGTGACACTCCTCCGTATCGTTTTACTATAAAAGAATTTGCTGATCCTAAATTCCGTGTACAAGGTAATAATCAAGCGCCTAAAATTAGTGATGACCCTTCGAATCCTAGTGCACAGCAATACGAGTTGAAAGATAATCAGCGTCTGCTTACTGCTGATATCAGTAGTAAAAGTGCGCCTATACAGGTGATTATTAGGAAGCAAAGTATTGCGTCTGCTAAAAACGGTGGCGATGATATAGACGACAATGATTATGAGCTTTCAACTGATTCATATAGCAAAGATGATACTGACAATTCGGGTTATTTATATACAGCTCCATCTATTGCAGGTTTTAATCCTGCTGATGGTTATGATAAGACAAAAGTTGGTGATTCGTTAGATCCATTCGACTTTGAAGATAATCGGGAAGAGTGGTATAACGAATCTCATGGTCATGGGAATTGGGATGATTTAAGTGATGATGAGAAGAATGCTTTTGCTAAAAAGTATCATTTAGCATTTCGAAAGTATAGGGGCGTTCCAGTAGATGAACAAGAAGATTATTCTGGTGATGCAACTGAATTTGAAACTAACAAACTACTTGAATTTAGGTACAACCGCAAGTCGTACGATGTGCAGTTTTATAATGCGGATGGCAAGGCTATAGCTACAAACGGTAGCGCTGCTACAGAGAGCCTGCCGTTCGAGTATAGTTTGACTAAGCGCGGCAAAAAAGATTTGACGGGCGAAGACAAAGAGCTATACGGAAACGATACATCTTATGATGCTTCTGTAACTAAAGACGATGCCGGTAATACGTCTAAGCAGTTCGACGGCAAGTACACTTTCACGCTTAATAACAAGACTTACTCCATCGTTCGCCCTGCTGATTTGCCAGAAGACTATGTGTTTAAAGGCTGGGCTGTTGATCAGGCTGGTACTCAGTTTATAAATGGCGAAAACAAAGATATTACAATGCCAGTCAACGGCATTAAGCTTTACGCTGCGTGGGGTCTTCCAACTGATATTCAGCACACTGTAACGTTTGACTACCATATGCCGAAAACCGACGACAACGGCAATGAAATAAGTGGCTCCGACGTAGTTACGGAAAAGAAGTTCCCTCGCTACCATGTTATTGACGAAAAGAAGATAAGCACCCCAACGCGCAAAGGCTACGACTTCTACGGCTGGGAGATTAAAAAGAACGGCACGACTTTGCCGTACGCTTTTGGCAATAAAGTAGTAGAAGATATAAAGCTTGATGCAGTGTGGGTTAAGGATACTCGCTACAACGGTACTTTTAAGCACATATTCTTAAAGCCAGGCGTAACGTTTGCTGACTATAAGAAAGAGGGTCTTTCAGACGCAGAAAAAGCCGCGATGGTGGATCACGTTTCTACTCAAACGGTTTCCGGCTTGCGCGAGCATTTGCGCTACAATGCGGAAGCAGTCTACAGCGACGAAACGCACTTCCCAGATAAGCAGTTCACGAGCTTTGAAGCTTCGAGTGATGAGAAGCAGAATACTGGCGAGTTTATTTACCAAACGTACAATACGCGCAAGTATAAGGTAAAGTATATTGATCAAAACGGTAAGGAGCTTCTTCCAGAAAGCGAAGTCAGCTCTGTAAACAGAAAGTACGACGTAGTATTCTACAAGCCGATTGAAGGCTTTGTGCCGGAAAGCACACAGCAGAATATTACTTATACTACTGATAGCGAAGGTAAGCAGACTAGAGAAGATACATTCATCTTCAAATATAAAGACGTTCGCGTGCTTAAACGCAATGACGATAAGCAAGCTCGTCCAGATCACTACACGCGCTACGTGTTCAAAGTGGCTGATGGTCAAGACTCTATGGGCAGCGTTGTTGACTGGCAGAACAAGGATGTAGCTGACGACTCTGCTCTTGTGTACGACGCAATTAAGGGCACAAAAGCTTATCAAATGCCACTTCCAACAGTAAAAGCAAAGCCTGGATTTGAGTTTGTTGGTTGGACTTCAAAAGTCGGTTCGTCTGAAGTTGGCTCGCATACGCTTCAGTATTCCGATGGTGTGAATCGCTTGCCGATTCGCTCCGAAGAGCAGAACAATCCTGAAGTAATTTACATTGCTCACTTCAAGCTTAAAGCTCCTGTTGCTGCAGCTCCGCAAGTGCTTAAGCCAATTGAGAAGATTAGTACTGGAAGTAGTGATGATGCTAAGAAGCTTATAACGAATGCTAGTGATTATCCAGATGGTGCTACGTTCAGCTTTGCGCCTGGCGAAAAGTTTGACAACACTCCAGGATTACACAAGATTAAAGTGCAAGTGCATCTTGGCAATAACATTGCTGAAGCTGAAGTGCTGTACCGCGTGCTGCCGGATTTGGTGTACGCAAGCGAGTGGGATAAGTTTAAAGCTACTGACTACGGCAAAGCGCATATTGACGAGTATGCGCCGATTACTTTCACCGGCAAGAATGATGAAGGCACTATTATTGGTCACGATGGAGATAATGCCAATCATCCTGCTGGTGAAAAAACTACGCTTACTGCGTACGTTTATAAGGGCAAGGAAGTTAGAATCCGCGTGCCGCAAGCTTTCGGCAATGATTACAGCGACCAGCATTACCACTACGTGTTTAAGGGTTGGGCGACTAATGTTGTAAAGCCAACTGCTGAAAATCCAAAACAAGAGCAGACGTTTGACATAAATTCAAGCGACCGCTACAAGAAAGTAAATTTGCAAGACGGCGTAACTTACCACGCTATTTACAAGCGAATCGACTACTTCTCCAGCTCGTCCGACAATGGAACAGTTCCAGAAGATTCTGTAGTTGCAATCTTCAAGCCTGCTCCAGGACGAAAGTGGAAGGACGGCACAGACGGCCCTAAGGTGTTCTACGTAAAGAAGGGTACTGATCTTTCGCAAATTCCTTACAGTGCTAGCGACCAGACTAGTGCGTTGACAAGGCTTCAAGAGAACCTAACCAATGCTAAGGGAACTTGGAATCGAAGCAGCATGATTAATGGCAAAGAAGAAGTAACGCCTATAGATGATGTTTCGAATTGGAAAGTTGATAAACCATTCCAAGAGTTCGTGGCAGATCAAACCCCTTGGACAGAGCCAACAGTGCAGACTGATTACTTGGTCGCTGTGCAAGATAAGCCTGACACGCTTCCAAAGTTAACCGATTTTATAACTAATATGTCTCAGCTCAAAGCAGATGCTGCTGTGAATAATGGCATAGAAGACATAAAAGTCGAATATGATTTGCCAACTGAAGCTGAACAAAATAAGTTAAAGCAGAAGATGCTTAAGAAGCCTGCTTTGTACACTGTTCCTTTGAAAGTTACAGTTAAGTATAAGGATGCAGCAGATTACAAGACTTATAGACTTGTAGGACGCTTAAAGGTGCTTTATCAGTTGATGTACGATAAGAGCCTACCGAAACCAGATAGTACTCAGCCTTCACATCAGCCTGGCGATACTAATCCTCTTACTGGTGTTGCTGCAGAGCGTGATCTTGTTCTCAATAAGGATAAGTATGTTAAGGTCAACTTTATAAATGCCAATCAAGTTGATCATAAAGATCAGGGCAGCCTTGATAAAGATACTACTAAGCTGTACTACGTTCTTAAAGACGATGTTACGGGCGTAAAAGCTCCGCAAGCTGTTGGCAAGAATTATGACGCTGGTGGATACCATTACGTGTTCAAAGGCTGGAGGAAGCTTGAGAATTTTGTTGATAATGATAATTCTAATGCTCGTTCGAGTGCAAGAAGAGGATTAGCAAATCAACCTGAAATTCCTGTCACTACTTTGATGGTAAGTGAACCAGCATCTGCAACTAGCGTTGATGTGCAAAACGCGAATGATGAAAAGTTGTTATCGAATGATGAGATTCGTAAATTAAAGTACTCTGAAAATACTACATACCAAGCAGTGTATGAAAAGGTGATGAACATCATCGACGCGAAGAGTAATGAGAAAATTCCAGATAACTACGTGCCGTATGTGTTCTTACCAGCTTTCGGAAGGAAGTGGGATGATGGCTCATACAAACCGAAAGTTATCTACTTTAAGTCCGATAGTACTACATATGAAAATGACGTTAATAATAAAACTAATGAGTTAAAGCAACAGCTTAAGGGCTTTAGCAAGTGGGAAGTTTATGATGCAGGCAACAAGCCTGTTCCGTCAACTGACACAAATAAGAATAGACAAATTCGCGTATATGTTGCAAATCAGATTGCTGATATGCCTGTGAATGTATCTCAGTTTGTTAAGAGTGTTGGAGATGAAGTTCCTGCTCCTGATGAGCTTGTGTCTGGTGTTGATCCTAATAACCTAGAGATTGCGGGCATGCACGGTGCTGGTGTAGTTTATTCTTCCGGTGCAAATTCTGTTCGAATTGCGAAGCCTGGAATTACTACCGTTAGAGTGAAGGTTGAAACATCTGATCCAAATAAGAAGGGTGCAAAGATAGTACGTTATGAAAATGTACCTATTCAAGTGCTTCCGAATGTGATTGCAGAGCGAGATTTGCCTTCAGCTGGCAGTCAAGCAGGAAAGTTCATTTTAGAAAACTACACAAAGGTAACGTATGTAGCTGGCAATGGCGGAACTATGCAGTCACCAATGCATACATACTGGGTGCGTAAAGATAGAATGTCTGAAATAAAGAATTATATTCCAGACGTTCTTGCTAACAAAGGTTATATATTCAAGAATTGGGATGAAGTATCTTACTCTAAACATATTGATACCATCTATAACAGTGCTGATAACCACAAATCAACTGATATTGAGCGTGAAACATTAGCTAAGATTGCTGAACGCTATGGCATGTCGTTTACAGCTAATGTAATCCGCAAATCTAAGAATTCTACATTTGCGGCTATAAAGAATATTCTTGCTGAAGCTATAAATAACGAGAATATGAGTTATGAAGCAAGTCGTAATAGATTGGCTATTGTTGCTGAAATATTAGGAAAGTCATATACGGCAAAAATAATTCGTAATTCACAACACTCAACTATTGAAGCTTTGAAGAATTTACTTGTGCAAGCTGGTATTACTGACGCTGATATTGCAATGGTATTCCCAGAAAGCGAAACCATTATTACTGCAAACTTTGAGAAGATGGCTCCTATGAAGTTTAAGTTTAGTGGTTCTGCTTGCGAGGGTGTTTTAACGAACTTCAGATTGCAAAACATGACTGAAGGAGATGTTAATAACACAACGGTTACAGTAGACGGCAAGAAAGTAACTATTAACGAGTTAGTTGCTCAAGGCTTAACTTCTGTAAACGGCATTAACGCAAATTGCGCTGGTACTGAATGCAAGATTTCTGGCACGCCTAAGATTGTTGACGGCAAGCC
Source organism: Gardnerella sp. DNF00747 (assembly GCF_049262675.1). Taxonomy (NCBI): domain Bacteria; kingdom Bacillati; phylum Actinomycetota; class Actinomycetes; order Bifidobacteriales; family Bifidobacteriaceae; genus Gardnerella; species Gardnerella sp. DNF00747. Next base: position 422,820 of record NZ_CP058394.1, read on the forward strand.
GAAAGTTGAGCTAACGTTTACTACTACCGACAAGTATGGTCGCGAAGCGGAAATTACTGTTGAAATTGATGTGATTTCTGAGAGCAAACCTGCTCCAACGCCTGAACAAGCTATTCCTTCTCTTGATTCTTATACTTCATATGACGTAACTATTGAGAATGAAAAGAAGCAAGAAAAGGATGTAAACGAAACTGCTGAAGCAAAGCCGGAATTAGCTAAAACTGGTAGCAATACGGTTTCTTCTGCATCCGCTGGTATTTTGTCGGCAGCAATCGCAGCAATTGGTCTCGCGGTTGTAAAGACTGGCAAACACCATCGCAAGCGTCGCAATAATAAATAATTTATTTAAATTTGGAGCGTTTGAATTTTTCATGCGCTCCATTTTTATGCGGATTATAAGCGCGTCGAGGGTGGTGACTAGAATTACGAAGGTTCCGGTTCACGCTTAGCTATTGGGGCTTTGCGACCCGGGTCGCCCGAATTCCATAGGAGACATTATGAAGCAGGGTATTCATCCCGACTATCACGCAGTGCAGGTTACCTGCTCTTGCGGAAGCACTTTCGTAACTCGTTCTACCGCTGATGGCGATCACATGACGGTTGACGTGTGCTCAAAGTGCCACCCATTCTATACCGGCAAGCAGAAGATTCTCGACACCGGCGGTCGCGTGGCTCGCTTCGAGAAGCGCTACGGTAAGAAGACTAAGTAGCTTTTGTGACGCCAGCCCTGCTTTCGTGTAACTCGCGGAATCGGGGCTGGCGTTTTATGTGCTAAACATGTGTGTTTAATATTTAACATTTAAATTTTTGATTTACAATCCGCGTTAAGCGTGACTACAAAGGAATATGATGGCTGAGTCAGTAGAGGAACAATTCCCGGCAGCAGTTACCGCGTTAGAAGAGTATCGCGATATTGAAAGTCGTATGGGAAGCCCGGAAGTTGCGTCAAATCCGGATGCTATTCGTAAGCTCGGTCGTAGGCACGCAGAACTTGGATCAATCGTAAACGCTTACCTAAATTACAAACAGCTTTGCGACGACTTTGAAGCCGCAAACGAAATGGCAAGCGACGACCCAGATTTTGCTGAAGAAGCTAAGCGCTTAGAAGAGCAGATTCCAGCAGCAAAAGAAAAGCTTCGCACGGCGCTAATTCCTAGGGATCCGGATGATGCGCGCGATATGATTATGGAAATTAAAGCTGGCACAGGCGGCGAAGAAGCGGCTTTGTTTGCTGGCGATTTATTGCGTATGTACATGCGTTACGCGGAAAAGCGCGGATGGACTACCGTAATCCAAAGCGAAAATTCAACGGAACTTGGCGGCGTAAAAGACGTGCAGCTTGCGATTCGAGCAAAAGGTACGCCTGCTCCAGAAGATGGCGTGTGGGCAAGCATGAAGTATGAGGGCGGAGTGCATCGCGTGCAGCGAATCCCAGTTACGGAATCGCAGGGACGTATTCAAACTTCCGCAGCTGGCGTAATCGTGTTCCCAGAAGCAGACGAAGATGACGACGAAATCGAAATCGATCCAAAAGATTTGAAGATCGACATTTTCATGAGCTCCGGCCCTGGTGGACAGTCCGTGAACACTACTTATTCCGCGGTCCGCATGACGCATATTCCAACCGGAATTGTTGTTAGCATGCAAGACGAAAAATCGCAGATTCAAAACCGTGCGGCAGCCCTTCGCGTGTTAAAGTCTCGTTTGCTTGCCATGAAGCACGAGCAGGAGGCAGCAGAAGCGGCGGATATGCGCCACTCACAGGTGCGTTCGCTCGACCGCTCTGAGCGAATCCGCACGTACAATTTCCCAGAAAATCGTATTGTGGATCATCGCACGAATTACAAGGCTTACAATCTTGATCAGGTTCTTGACGGCGATTTGCAGCCTGTTATCGACAGTGATATTCAGGCGGATGAAGCTGACCGCTTAGCGCAAGCCAAGTAAGTCAAGTAAAATTACTGAAATAACCAAGCAATTCTTAAAATGCAAGAACTTTTGCGAGTTTTGCGCGATGCTGTTAAAAAGCTTGATTCTGCAGGCGTGGAGTCAGCAGAATATGATGCACGCTTGCTGCTGGCTCATGCTTGCGGCGTAAGCTTAGCTGAGCTGAACAAGGCGCTAATACTTGGCGATTTAACCGATTTTTCGCAAGATTATGCTAGTAAATATAGCGATTTTATATCTAGGCGTGCTTCTCGTGAGCCGTTGCAGCATATTGTTGGTCGCGCGCCTTTTCGCTACTTGGATTTGCAAGTTGGTAAGGGCGTTTTTGTGCCGCGGCCGGAAACGGAAATTGTTGTTGAAGCTGGATTGGATTGGCTTAGAGAGTCTGGTATTAGCAAGCTGACGGTAGTCGATTTATGCGCCGGATCGGGCGCAATTGGATTGTCGATTGCGGCGGAAGTTGCAGACGCGCAAGTATGGGCTGTAGAAAAATCTCCTGAAGCTTTCCAATATTTGCAAAAAAATTTCGAAGAAACTGCAAAAAAGTGGGAAAATATTCAGATTTTCAGTCGCTATCATGCTGTGCTTGCAGACGCAACCAAATCGCATATTTCGGATTGCACGCCGGAACTTCACGCAATTTGCGGCAAAGTAGATTTAGTAATAACGAATCCGCCTTACGTGCCGGAAAGTCAAGTGCCAGAACAAGTTGAAGTGCGAGAGTACGATCCGCCGGTTGCGCTTTATGGTGGTTCTGCGGACGGCTTGCTTATTCCGGAGCAGATTATGCGTGCGGCTTTTGCGCTGCTTAAGTCTGGGGGAGCGATGGTTATGGAGCACGATATTTCGCAAGGAGATGCGCTTAAAAAGTATGCGGAAAGCGTAGGTTTTTCGCGTGCGCGCGTTGGAAATGACTTAACTGGCAGACCGCGATACACTTTTGCGCAAAAGTAAGATTTGACTAAAACGAAAGACTTTACTCAAACGAAAGATTTGACTCAAACAGAATAAAATAAGCAAATAAACAAAAGCAACAAGATAAATAAAAGCAACAAAAGAGGCTAAAAATGAGTAAAATTTGCACGATTAACGAAGAATCACTGCAAATGGCAGCGCAAATTATTAATGAGGGTGGCGTAATCGTAGTGCCGACTGACACCGTATACGGCGTTGCTTGCGACCCGTTTAACGAAGCTGCAGTTGCAAAAATTTACGAGCTTAAGCGCAGACCGCGCACGAAGGCGTTGCAAATTTTAATGAGCGGAGTGGAAGATTTAGAAAAACTTGGGCTGTATTTGCCGTCTCCGCTGGATATTTTAGGCAAAAAGTTCCTTCCGGGTGGATATTCTCCGATTGCGCGCGCTAAGAAGGACTCGGTTGCGTCCAAACTTGCAACGCTGTGCAAAACGAATGAGACTGATGAGAAAACTCAAGCAATCGAATCAACTCAAGGCGTGCGCGTGCCGGATTGTCCGGAATTAATGCAAATTTTGCGAGTCACCGGTCCACTGGCTGCTTCTAGCGCGAATCGCAGCGGTAACGAAAGTGCAGACAGTGTGGAAGAAGCATTTGCGGCTTTCGGCAACGAGATTCCACTGTATTTGAACGCAGGCCCGACTCGCTCGCACGTGGCAAGCACTGTAGTTGGTGCGGATTCAAACGATAAAGACGGCATTGTGATTTTGCGCGAAGGTGTGATTTCGGAGTGCGAAATTCGTAATGCGTTAAGTGAGTAAGTTTATTAACTTATTTCTGGTACTAAATTTCTGGTACTAACAAATCGCTACAATCAAAATAAGCAAGCGAAAATTTAGCAAACGCTGCTAAAACCAACGAAGTAATCGCATAGCAAAGGACGCATTCATGAGGGTATACCTGTTTATTGCAGCAATTGCAGGCGGTGCTACGTGGCTTATTATGCCGCTTGTTCGTCACCTTGCGATCCGTATGGGTGCTGTTGGCAAAGTTCGCGCGCGCGATGTGCATACTATTCCAACTCCTCGCATGGGCGGTGTGGGTATGCTTTTTGGTTTCGCGGTTGCCATGGCTTTCGCAAGCTCAATGCCCTTTATTTCCGGGCTTTTTGCTGGAACTCACCAGCCGTGGGTGGTGCTTGCCGGAGCCGTTATGATATGCCTGCTTGGGGTATGCGACGACATTTGGGATCTAGATTGGATGCTAAAGCTTGCCGGTCAGCTGCTTATAGCTGTTTTTGTAGCGTGGGGAGGGTTGCAAATCGTAACTTTGCCACTAGGATCGCTCGTAACGGCATCTCCAAGCGTGTCAATCGCAATAACTGCAATACTAATCGTTGCTTCAATTAATGCAGTAAATTTTGTAGATGGGCTGGACGGACTGGCTTCTGGAATCGTTGCAATCGGCGGCATTGCCTTCGCAACATACTCGTACATGCTTGCGCGCACGTCGCCATCCTACGCTTCAATGGCAACTCTTATTGACGTTGCAATGGTAGGTATGTGCGTTGGATTTATTATGCACAATTGGCATCCAGCAAAACTTTTTATGGGTGACTCAGGCTCCATGTTAATCGGCTACTTAATTACTTGCGCGTCGATTATTATGACCGGCCATTTGGATCCTTCCGCCGTTCATACGAGTATTTATTTGCCTGTATTTATGCCGATTTTGTTGCCGATTCTTGTGCTGTTTTTGCCGGTTCTTGACATGTGCTTGGCTATTTTTAGGCGTGTTGCTAAAGGGCAGTCGCCAATGCATCCGGATCGCATGCACTTGCATCATCGCATGCTGCGCATTGGGCATTCTGTGCAGGGTGCTGTGCTGATTTTGTGGGGATGGGCTGCACTAATTGCGTTTGGCTCTATTATGATTTTGTTCTTTAAAGCTGTGTATGTGCTTGTTGGAATGATTCTTGCTGCTGCGCTACTTACTGTGCTCACAATGATGCCGTACTTGCGTTGTCGCCTGCCCGAACTTCGCAATTCGTAACAACTGCTTAATTTTGTTTTTCTTAATGTGGCGTGGCGCTCAAAACGTGCGAGTACGCTCGCGCTATAAGCGCTCGCTACGAAACTCGCGTTGGAAGTCCACTGGACTTCCAACTTGAGCGAGTTTCCGCTCCGAATTGCTTTCGCGCGCGCTGTGCTGCGCTCAAGCATGTCGTCGCGCCCGCGTTTGGAGGGTGCGTTTCGGCAAACGTCATAGCAAAAACGTATAGTAACCCTATGGCTACAACTGATATGAACACGGAATCCGTGTATGCTCCTGTTCCACCAATTTTCGAGAAGCTCGGTCTCGCTTATGACGATGTCCTTTTGCTTCCAAACGAAACTGATGTTATTCCGTCCGAAGTGGATACTTCCACTCGTCTGACTCGCGAAATTACCATGAAAGTGCCGACTATTTCGGCAGCTATGGATACTGTTACCGAGTCCGATATGGCTATTGCCATGGCGCGTAACGGTGGCATTGGAGTACTTCACCGCAATCTTTCTATTGATGATCAAGCTGCGCAGGTTGATATTGTTAAGCGCAGTGAATCCGGTATGATTACCGACCCGCTTACTGTTCACCCAGATGCTACGCTCGCCGATTTAGATAAATTGTGCGGGCGTTTCCATATTTCTGGTCTTCCGGTAGTGGATAGCGAAAATCGTTTAGTTGGTATTATTACCAACCGCGATATGCGTTTCATTGCTTCCGAAGACTACGATTGCTTGAAAGTTAAGGACGTGATGACGCGCGAAAATCTCGTCACCGGTCCTTCAAATATTTCTAAGGAAGATGCTCACCGCTTGCTTGCGGATAACAAGATTGAAAAGTTGCCTTTGGTTGATGCTGAAGGTAAGCTTACAGGCTTGATTACTGTTAAGGACTTTGTGAAGACTGAACAGTATCCGGATGCTACTAAGGATGATCAGGGTCGCTTGCGCGTTGCTGCTGGCATTGGCTTCTTGGGTGATGCTTGGCAGCGTGCGTGCGCTCTTATGGAAGCTGGAGTTGACGTGCTTGTGGTCGATACCGCAAACGGCGAGGCTCGCTTGGCTCTCGACATGATTCGTCGCATTAAGGCAGATAAGGCTTTCGACGGCGTGCAAATTATTGGCGGAAATATTGCAACTCGCCAAGGCGCACAGGCTATGATTGACGCTGGCGTTGACGCTGTAAAGGTTGGCGTTGGTCCAGGCTCTATTTGCACTACGCGTGTTGTTGCAGGCGTTGGCGTGCCTCAGCTTACCGCAGTTTACGATGCGGCTCAGGCTTGCAAGGCTGCTGGAATTCCATGCATTGCAGACGGTGGTATTCACTATTCCGGCGATATTGCTAAGGCTTTGGTTGCAGGCGCGGACACTGTTATGCTCGGCGGCACTTTGGCTGGATGTGAGGAAGCTCCAGGCGAGAAGGTTCTTCTTCACGGCAAGCAGTACAAACTTTACCGCGGCATGGGCTCGCTTGGTGCAATGGCTCCTCGCGGTAAGAAGTCTTATTCGAAGGATCGTTACTTCCAGGCAGACGTTACCAGCTCCGACAAGGTGGTTCCAGAAGGCGTTGAAGGCGAAGTTCCATATCGCGGTCCGCTTAACGCTGTGCTTTACCAGCTTCTCGGCGGCTTACACCAGTCAATGTTCTACGTTGGTGCGCACAATATTAAGGAAATGCAAGAGCGCGGCCGCTTTATTCGCATTACTGATGCTGGCCTTCGCGAATCTCATCCTCACGATATTGTGATGACTGCAGAAGCACCAAACTACAGCGGTTTCCACAACTAAGTCGCGTGGTGCGTAAGTTGCGCGATTAAATCGCGTATAAGTCGCGTATAAATCGCAAATAATTTTGCACTAAACGGCGAAAAGTTACGCAAGTTACTCACAACTTGTCTGCTTTTCGTCGTTTTTAATACGCGCTTCGTCGGTACGAAGATGTAGGCTGATGGGTTCGAAAAAATATTAGGAAAGGAACGAAAATGGCTGAAGCTAAGGAAGATCTTACGTTTACGCCGGAAGAGTCGCGCTTAATTTGGATTGATTGCGAGATGACTGGACTCGATATTTTCCATGACGAATTATGCGAAGTATCTGTAGTTCCAACTGATTTTAATTTGAAAGTTTTGGACGACGGCATTGATTTAGTGATTAAGCCAAGCGATGCTGCTGTGGCTCACATGAACGATTTTGTACGCAATATGCACACTTCTTCTGGGCTTGTTGACGAGTGGAATAAGAACGGTTTGCCGTTAGAAGAAGCGCAAAAGCAGGTTGTTGAGTACGTAAAGCGTTTCCTGCCAGCTCGCGGAAAAGCGCATCTTGCTGGAAACTCAGTTGGTTCTGACAAAAAATTCCTCGACCGTTACATGCCAGATTTAATGGCAAATCTGCACTATCGCGTAATCGACGTAAGCACGTTGAAGGAAATTTCACGCAGGCTTTACCCGGACGTTTACCGCAATAAGCCGGCAAAACATGGCGGTCACCGTGCGCTCGCGGATATTATTGAGTCGATTGACGAGCTTCGTTATTACCGCGATATGATGTTCGTTCCAGCTCCAGGCCCAAGCGAGTCTCAAGCAAAAGCCGGTGCGCAACACATTGAAAGCACGAGCTTGCTTCGTGACTATGAGCGTCGCGGAGAGGCGCTAGAAGACGTAAATTCCGCAGAAAAGCGCGACTACTAAATACAACGCTACTATTAAATAAAGCGCGACTACTAAACGCAATAAAAGGTACTGCCAATGAAGCAATCCGAAGCCTTAACCATAATCAACGCTGGCGCGAGCGCGTTCATTACCGGTGCTCCGGGTGCAGGTAAAACCTACGTATTAAACGAAGCTATTCGCGCAATGCGAAAGAACGGTTTAAGCGTTGCTGTAACTGCCTCTACCGGTATTGCGGCAACGCACTTAAACGGTCAAACCATTCACTCGTGGAGTGGAGTTGGAGTTTCAAACGCGCTTACGGATACGCTTCTTAAAACAATTAGAGCTAGGCGAGGAAAGCGCATAAAAGCCACGGACGTGCTCGTGTTGGACGAAGTTTCCATGATTCACGCGTGGCTTTTTGACATGGTTGATGAAGTTTGCCGGAAGGTGCGCAAAAATCCCGCTCCTTTCGGCGGGCTTCAAGTAGTTATTTCGGGCGACTTCTTCCAATTGCCGCCTGTTAGCACTTCTATGCGAAATCGTGACGTGTTCGAGCCGAGCTCGGAGTTTATTTCGTCGCGCGAAAAGTATGCTGCATCTGGAAAAAATCCGGAAGGCTATATTACGGAATCGTTTGCATGGGACGCTTTGAAACCTGTTGTGTGCTACTTAACTGAGCAACATCGTCAGGATGACGGCAAGTTGCTAGAAGTTTTGACGGATATTCGTAGCGGTCTCGTGAGTGACGACGATAAGCAAGTGCTTGCTAGCCGCCTTGGTGAGTATCCGCAAGATGACGAAGTTGCAGTACATCTTTTCCCAACGAACTCGCAAGCAGATGGCTTAAATAATATGCAGCTTGCGGAAATTGATTCTGAGCCTCACGAATTCGTTGCAACGGAAGCAGGACCTAAAAATCTCGTTGAGCGCTTAAAAAAGAATATGCTTGCTCCGGAGCGTTTAGTTTTGAAGGCCGGAGCTGCTGTGATGGCGTTGCGAAACGATCAGGAAAAGCAGTACGTAAATGGCTCTGTTGGGCGTGTCTTGCGTTTTGCGCCTGAATCTAAGGGCGGCTGGCCGATTGTTGAGTTTGAAAACGGCAATATTGTAACTCTTAAGCCTGCAGCGTGGGAAATGACGGACGGTGAGACTGTACTTGCTAGCGTAAATCAAGTGCCGCTTCGTTGCGCGTGGGGAATTACGATTCATAAGTCGCAAGGTATGACGCTCGATAGTGCGGTAATGGATTTGCGTAGAACTTTCGCTCCCGGAATGGGATATGTTGCGCTTTCTCGCGTGGAAAATCTGGGCGGTCTTTATTTGGAAGGTATTAACGATCGCGCGTTTAGTGTTTCGGCGGATGCTGTACTGCTAGACGGATCTTTGCGTGAGGCGTCAAGGTGCGCAAGTGAGCTGCTTGCTAGCGATGGGGCTTCCTCGTTTGTTGCCAAAAAAGCAGATGGTGATTTTGCGGATCAGCAGGAGTTTAGTCTTTTTGAAAATGCTGGTGATGGCGTTACGGACGAATTTTCTTTCGACGACGAGTTTTAATATTCTAAGCTTTTGCCTTGTGCACGGCATAAACTACTCGCGGCTGAGTCGTTTTGGTCGGATTTTGCCTTAGAAGCGGCATAAACTACTCACACCTGAGTCGTTTTGGTCGCTTTGTTATATTTTTGCACGTTATGATTTAATCGAGTATTACTTTTGTTGATGCGTGTAAACAAGTGTTTATGTCCTCATGCGCAAATAGATTGGAACGCATGAATTCCAATGTACTTCGTATGTCTCAGCTATTCCTTCGTACGCTGCGCGAGGATCCTGCAGACGCGGACGTGACTTCCGCAAAACTTATGCAGCGCGCAGGCTATATTCGTAAATCTGCACCAGGTGTGTGGACTTGGCTTCCGCTAGGACTTAAGGTTTTGAACAAGGTTCAGGCGATTATTCGCGACGAAATCAACGGTATCGGTGCGCAGGAAGTTCACTTCCCGGCACTTCTTCCGCGCGAGCCTTACGAGGCTACCAACCGTTGGGAAGAATATGGCGACAATATCTTCCGTCTTAAAGATCGTCATGAGGCTGACTATCTTCTTGCTCCAACGCACGAAGAAGTTTTCACGCTCCTTGTTAAGGATATGTATTCTTCTTACAAGGATTTGCCTGTTACTTTGTACCAGATTCAAACGAAGTATCGCGACGAATTTCGCCCGCGCGCTGGTCTTATTCGCGGCCGCGAGTTTATTATGCAGGATGGTTACTCGTTCTCGATTGACGAAGATGGTTTGAAATCTGCTTACGTTGAGGAGCGCGCTGCTTACGCTCGTATTTTCGACCGTTTGGGCATTAAATACGTGATTGTTCACGCTGTTTCCGGCCCAATGGGTGGTTCTGATTCCGAGGAATTCTTGGCTCCAATGCCAATTGGTGAAGATACTTTTGCGCTCGCACCTTCAGGAAAAGCTTGGAATGTTGAGGCTCTTACCACTCCAGAAATGCAAGATGTTGATTACTCAGCAACTCCTGCAGCGCAATCTCTCGAAACTCCAGACGCTAAGACGATTGAAGCTTTGGTTAAGGTTTCTAACGACTTGCATCCGCGTAAAGATGGTCGCGAATGGCAAGCTTCCGACACTTTGAAGAACCTTATTATTGCTGTTAAGCACCCAGCTGATGCTGAAGGCGGCGAGCATGAGGAACCATGGCGCGAAATCGTGGCGATTGGTATTCCAGGGGATCGCCAAGTAGATATGAAGCGTCTTGAAGCTCAGTTTGCTCCTGCAGAAATCGAAGAAGCAACTGAGGATGATTTGAAGTCTCATCCTGAGTTTGTTAAGGGCTACATTGGTTTTAGCGTATTAGGTCCTCAAGCTCGCAAAGAGGGTAGGGGTATTGCAAATCCTGTCCGCTACTTGATGGATGCTCACGTTGCAAAGGGAAGTGCCTGGATTACAGGAGCTGACGAAGACGGAAAGCATGTTTACAACGCTGTTTACGGTCGCGATTTTGAAGCTGATGGTGTTGTTGAAGCAGCCCAGGTTCGCGATGGTGATATGAGCCCAGATGGTTCCGGTCCGTTGAGCTTCGAACGCGGTGTGGAAATTGGTCAAGTGTTCCAGCTTGGCTTAAAGTATTCTAAGGCTTTGGGCTTAAGCGTTCTTAACGAAAACGGTAAGGCTGTGCCGGTTTGGATGGGCTGCTACGGCATTGGCGTTAGCCGCGTAATTGCATGCTTGGCAGAAACGCATCACGATGACGCTGGTCTAGCATGGCCTATGGCAATTGCTCCAGCTCAAGTTCATGTTGTTGCAACAGGCAAGGATCAGGTTGCTTTCGACGCTGCTGAAAAGGTTGTTGAGGAGCTTAGCAAGCAAGGCATCGAAGTAATCTTTGACGACCGTCCAAAGGTTTCTCCAGGCGTAAAGTTCAAGGATGCTGAGCTTGTTGGCGTGCCGCTGATTGCTGTTGCTGGTCGCGATACCGTGAACAATGGCACTATTGAAATCCGCAATCGTGATGGCTCAAACGTTGAGGCAGTTCCAGTTGACGAAGCTGCCGCTCGAATCGTATCTCGCGTAAACGATTTGCTTAAGTAACGGCCTGTTTTACAATTTGCCGCCAGGAATATTGATTCTTGGCGGCATTATTTTATTGTATTCATATTAATTTATTGTGCTGTGAGTTTAGTGGATTTCTCGAATTGCGATTTTATTTTCCTTAAATATCAGTTTCGCCTCCAAATTCGTCATTCGAAATGTTTGCGTTAGAGTTATTTTGTTGTGCATTGTTCTTCTGCTGTACTTGATTACTTTCTTTCGTATGATCATTTTTAGCGGAATCAGCGTTTCGCTTTGTAAATTGCGTAGTTCCGCGATTTAAATCGTGCCCAATAGCAGAAGCTTCCAAAATTACGCGATTATAATCGTTTCCATCTTTTGTCCAGCTTTCTGTACTCAAATTGCCATATACAACGATTGCATCGCCTTTATGAACGCTTTTTAGCACGTTTGAAGCCAAAGTCCTATACGCTTTCACAGTCATCCAAGTAGTTGGACGCTCATGCCATTGCTGTTCGTCGTTGCGGTAATATGATTGCGTGCTCGCGATTCGTAGCGAACAAGCCGGAGAATTTTCACTTCGCCCAAAGTTTACAGGCTCAGCGCCTACGTATCCACTAATAGTCACGGTCGACTGTTGTTGTGCCATATTTCATAGTCCTTTCACAAATGGACTGCAGCCATTTCAGCCCCGAAATACAGAGCCATCATTGCCTCTGAGCTTCGCAGCCACGAGGAAATGCCGCAGTAATAACAACTATGAACTTTGCGCAACAACTTTGCCAGCAAACTTTTCTATTGTGGTTAAAACCTAGGTTTTATCCACAATGTAATTAATCTCTTGACTACAGAAAAATATTTAGTAAAAGCTCAACAATTAACTGTACATGCGTAATCATTCCTCATTGCAGGGTAGTATTGAGCAAACGTATTGAAAATATTGAATGTAGTGAAGAAGATATTTATGGTGGAAAGTAATCAGCAATATGCGAAGCATAAATCTAATATGCGCATAAGTTAGGTTAGTATTCTTGTTATTTCGGCTGTATGCCTAACTGTGTGTGCAATATCGCAAAATTTTGCTGATTTTACTTTAGAACATTCTAAGGCGTATCATCAGGCGTATAATCGCGAATATCATCACGAATATCATCAAAATCCAATAATTCAAACAACTAATTCTGCTTCTTCTGCAGCTTTTATTCAGTCAAGTAATGTAGCGCGTTACGTTCTTTCGTCTATTCAAAACGCAAGATCTAGGCTTTACGATGATCGCAGCACGTATTTTAATGGCGTTCCTTTGCAAGATTACGTGAGCCGCTACGGTCTTACTAAAGAAGCGTATGTTAATAATATTCAGTACGATTCTGACAATGAAGAGGATGCTTTTCCGTCGCGCGCAAGAAACCGCTCAGCATGGGCAGTTTGGCCATTTTGGCCCAGATGGTGTTAGTGAGCCTGATTACACTGGCCGAAAGGCGTGGGGTGAAAATTTAAGTTGGGGTGTGGATCTTGCTGGTTCTATGCAATTGTGGATTCAAGATGAAGAGTCGGCTTTGCGCGCAACCGGCGAAAGTTTTAACGAAGATAATGGTCATTTGTATCAGATTTTGAATCCTAGCAATATTTCTTTCGGTTACGGAGAGGCTTCGGGCGGCCCTTATGGTGTTGTTGGAGCGTTGACACTGTCGGAATATAACGGTGATATTGATTATCTGGATGGCAAGATTGGCCCAGAATCTCCCGAAGAGCAAAAAAGCGTGCTGAAGAGGAGCGAAAGAAGAAGGAAGAGCAGAAGCGTAAAGACGAGGAAGCTAAGAAGAAAAAAGCTTTGGCTAAAAAGAAGCATTTGAAGCATAAGCATCATAAAAAGTTGGCGAAAGCTATGAAGAAAAATGCTTCAACGTATAAATTTATTGTGATTATTTTTGCGATTTTAAGCGTGCTGGTTTTGTGCACTATTGCAGTGGTGGCTTGGATTTTCTTAAGACGAAGAATGATTTCTAAAAATAGAAAATAATAAGCCTGCAAACGTTTATTAAGCGTCTGCAGGCTTCTATTTTTGACTTATTCGCGACTTATTTGCGATTTATTTGCGATTTATTCGCAACTTACCAAATGTGCACGCGCTCAGCAGGGTCGAGCCACATCTCGTCGCCTTCTTTAACGTCGAAGGCATCGTAGAACAAGTCTACGTTACGAGCAATGCCGTTAGTGCGGCATTCGGCTGGGGAGTGCGGGTCGATTTGAAGCAGCTGTTCCGCAATTTCATTACGAGCCTTGGAACGCCATACTAACGCGTAGCTTAAGAAGAATCGCTGCAAAGCAGTGAAACCATCTACTTCAGGAGCGTTCAGCAAAGTTTCGCGAATCGCATCTTCACTTCCGTCAATTTCATGCCCTTCACTCTTTTGCAAAGCGAAAGCGTATGCTTTAAGCGCAATAGTCACGCCGCTTAAATCGCCAATATTTTCGCCGATTGTTAAAGCACCGTTTACGTGAGGCATCGCATTGCGCTCTTCTTTGCTCTTCAAGTGAGAGTACTTAACAATAAGCTGCGTTGGTGTGAAAGCATTGTATTGCTCAATAAGCTTCTTAGTGCGCTCAGTGAAGTTGGTTTTGTCTTCTTCAGTCCACCAATTGTTAAGCATGCCGTCGCCGTCGTATTCGCAACCTTGGTCGTCAAAACCGTGGCCGATTTCGTGGCCAATCACTGCACCAATAGCGCCATAATTTGCTGCGTCTGGAGCGCTCGGGTTAAAGAATGGTGGTTGCAAAATTGCAGCAGGGAATACGATTACGTTAAGCAATGGATCGTAGTAAGCGTTCACAGTTTGCGGAGTCATCTGCCATTCTTCGCGATCCACGGGCTTTCCAGCTTTCGCAGTATTCTTACCGAAGCCAAATCGATAAACTTCGCGCATATTTTCAACTAAACCAGCGTCTTCCTTAATATTTAACGCAGAGTAGTCAACCCAATGGTTTGTGTAACCAATATTTGGCTCAAATTTACTAATCTTTTCCAAAGCCTTCGCTTTAGTTTCCTCACCAAGCCAGCTGCTGTGAGAAATCGACTCGCGGTAAGCGTTAATAAGATTGTCAACTAAGCCTTGCATATATTCCTTAGAAGACTCAGGGAAATGCAATCGCACGTATTCGCGTCCAACTTCCTCGCCGCAGGCATCGTCAACAACTCCGACTGCTCGCTTCCAGCGGTCGCGCTGCTTTGTGGCACCAGAAAGCACTTTGCCGTAGAAGTCGAATCGCGCTTGTGCAAAATCTTCACTAAGTAAGCTTGCCCAGCGCAAAATCACGTGCACGCGTGCCCAAAGCTTTAAATCTTCTAATTCTGCTTCCTGCCAAATCTTATTCAATCCTTCTATAAAGCTTGGCTCGTGAACTACTACTTTGCTAAAAGCTTCACGAAGATTGATTGGCTGATGCTTTGCTTCTTCGCAAGTGTCGTACGATTTTTGTGCAGCATCTAAGAAGGCATCGAGATTAAGTGCTTCAAGCTTTTTTGCCAAATCTGCATAATTGCAAGAATTATAAGTTTTTTGAGAATCGCGAGTTGCTACGTTATCCCAATGCTTGCTTGCAATCTGCGTTTCAACATTCAAAAAACGCTCGGCTTGCGCTTGGGTAGTAGCGCTATCTCCGTAACCTGCCAATCGCAGCAAAGAAGCTACCATTTTTACGTATTCAGTACGGATTGGAGCATAATTATCTTCGCGATAGTATGCTTCGTCTGGAAGGCCCAATCCCGACTGCTCAATATGCATAATATTCGTCTTAGGATCCTTAGGATCTCCGTAAACGCCAAAATAGAACATTGCGTCCGGTCCGCCGTAAGGGTTAAGCGTGCCGAGAGTGCGAACCAAATCTTCCTTGCTGCAAGCTTTATCCACAGCGTCTAAATCGCTTTTAATTGGCGTAATTCCAGCTTTTTCAATAGCTGCAGTATCCAAATAGTTACGGTATAAAGTTTGAGATTTTTTAGCTGAGCAATCTTCGCTTTCTAAAATATCTCGAATTTGCGTCTCTGCATCTTCTGCAAGCTTGTGAAAAGCACCGTACATTGGGCGGTCGTCTGGAAGAGTGTAAGTGTCAATCCAAGGACCGTTTATGTAACGGAACAAGTCGTCTTGTGGACGAATAACCGACGAGAAGGAGGCTGGGTCAAAATCTACAGCAGAAATTTCCTTCTGTGATTCTTTATTATTTTCATTGTTATTAAGCATGAATTTAGCTTACAAGTATTAAGCGACACCATTAGCTAGTATTTTCGCAATATTTTCGCCATATTCTGCGCTATTTTCGTGCCTGCGCGTTAGTCTTGAAGCATGATTGAACTTAAAACTCCATCTGAAATTGAAGCGATGAAGCCTGCAGGTCGCTTCGTCGGTAGTATTCTTAAAGACTTGAAAGCAATGACCAAAGTTGGCACGAATCTTCTTGAGATTGATGATTTCGTTTGCCAGCGTATTATGAGCCGCAAAGGTGCGTCTTCTTGCTATGTTGATTACGCTCCTGATTTTGGTACAGGTCCTTTTGCGCACTATATTTGCACGTCTGTAAACGATGCTGTTCTTCACGGAGTTCCATACGATTACAACCTTAAAGATGGTGATTTATTAACTCTTGACTTGGCAATTAACGTAGACGGCTGGGTTGGAGATTCCGCTATTAGTTTCGTTGTTGGAAAGCATGCAGATCCTGAGGATTTGCGCTTGATTAAGTGCACTGAGGAAGCTTTGGAGGCTGGCATTAACATGGCTCAGCCTGGCAACCGTCTTGGCGATATTTCTGCAGCTGTTGGTTGCGTTGCTCACGAGTATGGTTATAGCGTAAATCTTGAGTTTGGCGGTCACGGAGTCGGTCATATTATGCACGGCGATCCGCATGTTCCTAACGATGGCACTGCTCACCATGGCTACAAGCTTCGCCCAGGTTTAGTTATTGCAATTGAGCCATGGTTCTTAAAGACTACTGACGAAATTTACCAGGATCCTAAGGATGGTTGGACTCTTCGCTCTGCTGATGGTTCTCGCGGTGCTCACAGCGAGCACACGATTGCAATTACGGAAAACGGTCCTGAGATTTTGACCGTGCGCTAAACTTATCAATAGTTGATTTTGTAAGTATTTTGCGAGTAGTAATTGCGTAAAACAGGTATGTAAAGAGGTACTTTAAGTAAATGGCGGAATTTGATTTTTCCCAAGCATTAAATGATGTTGAAGCAAAGTATTCTTCGATTTCTAAAGCACTAGACGTTGATTCGTTGAAAGTTACGATTGCTGATTTAGAAAAGCAGGCTGCAGAGCCTGGACTTTGGGATGATTCTGAGCATGCTCAGCAGGTTACGAGTAAGCTTTCCGCGGCTCAGTCTCAGTTGAAGCGTTTGCAAGCTGTAGATCAGCGCATTGAAGATACTAAGACTTTAATTGAGCTTGGCCAAGAAGAAGGCGATGCTGATTCTATGAGCGAGGCTCAAGAAGAGCTTGGAAATATTGCTCACGAGTTGGACGATATGGAGGTTCAGACTCTTCTTGACGGCGAATATGATGCTCGTTCTGCAGTTGTTACGATTCGCTCTGGTGCGGGCGGCGTGGATGCTGCTGATTTTGCTCAAATGCTTCTTCGTATGTACTTGCGCTGGGCTGAGCGAAACGGTTACAAAACTAAGATGATGGACACGTCTTATGCGGAAGAAGCTGGTATTAAATCCGCTACTTTCCAAGTGGATGCCCCGTACGCGTATGGTCGTCTTTCTGTAGAAGGCGGTACTCACAGAATGGTTCGTATTTCGCCATTCGATAATCAAGGCCGTCGACAGACTGGCTTTAGCGCAGTGGAAGTAATCCCTTTGGTTGAAGCTACAGATCATATTGATATTCCAGATTCGGATATTCGCGTGGATACTTTCCAGGCTTCAGGGCCAGGAGGTCAGGGCGTGAACACTACGTATTCTGCTGTTCGTATTACGCATTTGCCAACCGGCTTGGTTGTTTCTATGCAAGATGAGCGAAGTCAGATTCAGAACCGCGCCGCTGCAATGGCAGTTTTGCAATCGCGTTTGCTTGTGCTTAAGCATGCTGAGGAAGCTGCAAAAAAGAAGGAACTTGCTGGAGATATTAAGGCAAGTTGGGGAGATCAAATGCGCTCTTACGTGCTTCACCCTTATCAGATGGTGAAGGATTTGCGCACTGGTTACGAAACTTCACAAACTCAAGCTGTTTTTGACGGCGATATTGACGGTTTTATTGAAGCTGGCATTCGTTGGCGTCACGAGCAGCGAGTTGCAGCTCAAAAAGAAGCTGAAGCAGAATCTTAAATAAAACTAAAGCTAGAACTAAAAACCAACAATTACACATAATCTTCGGAAGGAATTGAAACAATGTCGCTGATTTCATTAGATCATGTGTCAAAAATATATCCTCGAGGTACACGTCCTGCATTAGACGATGTGTCTTTGCATGTAGATCGCGGAGATTTTGTGTTTCTTGTTGGCGCTTCCGGTTCTGGTAAAACTACATTGCTTAGTTTGCTGCTTCGTGAAGAAGAAGCAAATGGTGGGGAAATTCACGTAGCTGGTAACGATTTGCGCAGACTTTCTAACCGACAAGTGCCGCAGTATCGTAGATCTCTTGGCTTTATTTTCCAGGATTATAAGCTGCTTAATAATAAAACAGTTTACCAAAATGTTGCTTTTGCTTTGGAAGTGATTGGCACGAGTCGGTCTACGATTCGTTCACTTGTTCCTCGTGTTCTTGAAACGGTTGGTTTGACTGGTAAAGAAAATAATTACCCACACGAGCTTTCTGGCGGTGAGGCGCAGCGAGTTGCAATTGCTCGCGCATACGTCAATCACCCTCAAATTATTCTTGCAGATGAGCCTACTGGTAATTTGGATCCAACTACTTCTCTTGGAATTATGGAAGTTTTGGATGCTATTAACCGAACTGGCACAACGATTGTTATGGCTACGCATAATGAGGAAATTGTGAACTCAATGCGTAAGCGAGTTGTGGAGCTTCATGCTGGAAAAATTGTGCGTGATGAGCGTGAAGGATCATATGATTCTGCATTGTATTTCCCAGATAGTGAAGTTGAGCATAATTCTAAAGCACAACAAACTGTTGAAAATTCTCAAGATCAATCAGATCGCGATGCTCAAAAGTCAATTGCTCAATCTGAGCATACTGAACGTCATAAGAGGCTTTCTAAAAAAGCTCAACGTGCTGCTCAGGCGCGTGAAGTTGTTGACATGGTAACGCAATCGTTGAAGAGTGACACTTCAGAAAATGAAGGAATCGCACGTTTGGCTCAGTCTGTTCATTCTGGCAGAACTGGTCGTTACGGCGAAGTGTTCCAGTCTTTGGAAACAACGATGACTTGGGGACGAGGATTGATTTCTTCAAACGATAATGAAGATGTTGAAGAGAATGATTCAGAAGTTGAGATTTCGGAAGATAATAAAGAATCCTCTGAAGTTGCCGGAAATTCTGAAACTGCAGAAACTGCTAATACTACTGAGACTACTGAGACTACTGATAATCACGAAACTGCAGAAACTAATGAATCTCACGAATCTCACGAAACTGCTGAAACTAATGAATCTACTGAATCTACTGAAAACTCTGAAGTGAGCGAAGAATCACAATCCGAAACCGGCGATGAGTTGCAGTCAGAAGCAGAAAGTAAGTTACAATCCGATGTTGAATCTGAGCGTAAATCTCAGCTTCCTCCTATGCCTCCAGCTCCGCCTAAGCCACCTGTTGCAGCTGAAAATACTAATAATGAGAACATTAGTGTTGACGATAGCAATAATGACATTAATAAAACTGAAGGAGCAGAGTAATGCGTTTACGATTTATTTTTTCCGAAACTTGCATTAGTTTGCGTCGTAATGTTTCGATGATTCTTTCGGTTATGCTTGTAACGTTCATTTCTTTCCTTTTTATTGGTGTTTCAGTGCTTATGCAAGCGCAGATTACCAAGGCAAAAGGTGACTGGTATGACAAAGTAGAAGTGGTTGCCTGGCTGTGCCCGGATGGAACTAGCCAATCTCCTTCTTGTGCTTCTGGAAAAGCACCTACTGATGCCGAAATTGTAAAATTGGAGCATATTATTCACCAAGAATTAGGCGATGATGTTTCAAATATCACTTATGTTAGCCGCAATGAATTTTATAAAAACACATTCTTAAAGCAATATCCTAACGGAATGTATCAAGGACGTACTTTAACTGCGGCAGACATGCAAGATTCGTTGCGCTTGAAGCTTACTAATCCTATGAAATATCAGGTTGTCTCAGAAGTTCTTTCTGGACGCGATGGTGTGGAAGAAGTTGTTGATCAGCGTCAGATTTTTGATCCTGTTTTCAGTGTGCTTAATCGCGCTACTGTTGTGACAATTGTGCTTGCAGCAGTTATGGTTGTTGTAGCGATTATGCTTACTGGCACTACGATTCGAATGTCTGCTGCTAGCCGTCGTCAAGAAACCGAAATTATGCGCTTAGTTGGTGCCTCTAACTGGACTATTCGTATGCCGTTTCTTCTTGAAGGAGCGTTCGCGTCGTTTGTGGGTTCTTTACTTGCTGGTGCTGCGCTAAGTTTAGTAGTTAAAGTTTTTGTAACTGATTGGCTTGCGCAGAATGTGCGTTGGATGCCATTTGTTACTCAAACAACTGTGTGGCTATGCGTTCCAATACTTGTAGCTGGTGCAGTAGTGTTATCTATAGTTGCTTCTGCTATTGCTTTGAGGCGATACTTAAAAGCTTAAAATGCAAAATAATAGGTGCGTAATTATTTGCGTTATTTTCGCATGAGCATTGTGAAAGTAATATTTTAGAAGATTTGAAGTAGAAACTCGCGTGATTCCTTGCATTACGGTATAATTCGCAATAGTGATGTTGAAAGGGAAGTGATATGAGCGAAGATCGACATAGCATGTATGCAATTCGACGCACTCACACTGTAGTGAGTTTAATAGTTGCTATTTCAATGATGTTTGCTGGTGTTGCTGGTGCATTATTTAATGCGTCTACAGCAAGTGCTGTCAACATGAAGGAATATAGGCGCAAAATACAACGAAACGAGAATTTGAAGCACCAACTTGCTGGTGTAAGTAAACAACTTGCAAATAAGATCATTGAATTGAATGATTTAAATGAGCATAAAATTCCAAATCAAATACGAGCTGCTCAACAAGCAGAAGAGCAAGCTTCTCAGGCGCGCAGTCTTGTAGAATCAACGCAGCAGCGTCTAGAGTCTGCACAAAAAGATAAGCGTGATTTGGAAGAGAAAATTAAAAAAACTGGTGAAGATTTTGATGATGCTAAGGCTGCTGTAGCACAGCTTGCTCGTAAGAGTTTCCATGGTTCTCAGGCATCTAATGTTATGGATATTGTGACTAAATCAACTACTACAGAACAGTTTGTTGGAAAGTTACAATCCGAGGCTGCTGTTGCTAGAAGTGAAGCAAATGCTGCTAATGATGCTGCTATTAAGTTGAATACTTCTATGAATCGTCGTCAGCGTTTGGCTGCTATTGAAGCAGAAATAACCAAGTTAAAGCAGCAGGCGGATGTTCAAGCGCAAAGTGCTCAAATCGCTGCGAAAGCCGCCAATGATCGCAAAAAGTCCTTGCAAAGTTTGCGAGATCATGGTGAAGAGATTCGTAAGCAGCTGGAAGGTCAAAAGAGTAGTTTGACTTCTCAGTCTGCGCGTGAGGCTGCAGAAATTATAGCAATGAAATCGGCCATCGATGCTCAAGCGCGTGCTCTTGCTAATAAGTCATTCGCTAAAGCTGATCCGAATGCTGGTAATCGCCAGCAATTGAATGGAAGCTCTGGAAAGAATGTTTACCTTCCTCCGATGCAACTTTCTAATGGTGCTGCTAATGGTATGAATTATACTGTTCCTGGAAATTGCGCAGAAGGTTCTAAGTTCTGCTACGGGCATAATACTGGAAACACTGTTGGTGGTTCTGCTTATCCTGCTCGTCAATGCACGTTATGGGCTTATTTGCGTCGTTCGCAACTTGGTCTGCCAGTTGGCTCCTACATGGGTAATGGTGCTGAGTGGGCGAATACTGGTCGTAGGTTTGGATATTTAGTTAATAGAATTCCACATGTTGGTGCTGTTATGGTGTTTGCTCGCGGTCAACGCGTCGGCAACTGGAATGCTGATTGGCAATATGGACATGTTGCGGTTGTGGAACGTGTGAATGCTGATGGATCAGTTCTTATTTCTGAAGGTGGAACTGGTTTTTCGACATTCCCTGCTTATGAAACTATTTATAATCCAGGCGATTACGAGTATGTGCATTATTAAATATAAGCACTTCAAAGTTTTCAATTTGTTGAAATTGAAAACTTTGTAAGTTTACGACTTATTGTTCTTGCCATAAGATAGTAGTATCTTATAGCAAGTTTCTTTTGTGCGTGATGTGTACTGGAGGGGAATTATGGCAAATAAGCCTGCGCAAGATGGCACTGTTACTGTGGCACAAAACCGTAAAGCGCATCATGATTATGTAATTGAAGATTGTTATGAAGCAGGTCTTGCTCTTACTGGTACTGAAGTTAAGTCACTTCGCGAAGGGCGTGCTTCTTTAGCTGAATCATTTGTGAATATTGATCGTCGTGGTGAAATGTGGCTTGAAGGAGCAAATATTCCTGAATATTTAAACGGCACATGGAATAATCATGCTCCTAAGCGCAAGCGTAAGCTTCTGCTTCATGCTGCTGAGATTGCTAAGCTTTCTAGGCAAACTGAGGCGAAAGGCTACACTGTTGTGCCTTTGCGTTTGTATTTTAAGGGAAGCTACGTAAAAGTAGAAATTGCTTTAGCGCGCGGTAAAAAGGAATTTGATAAGCGTCAGGCTTTGCGTGAGGAGCAAGATAAGCGAGAGGCTTTGCGTGAAATGCGTTACCGTAATCTGCGTTCTCGTAGTATTGATTAAGAGTTGACGCTTCTTTTTTATGCGTTTGTGAAACACTTGCTTGCTTCGCACGTGATAAAAAGTGAGGTAATGCGACACGCACATATTATACATTATTGCGAATAATATGCAGTTTTTGTTTATGAAAAGCATAATTATTGTGCAGATGTACCGCATGAGTATCTTTGTATATTCAATAATCGTATAAAAGGCTGTTGAATTTGTAGGGTTATCGTGTATAGTTATACACATTAATGCAAATTATAGATTCTTAGTACATACATGAGGAGAAGAACTATGTTTAAATCTATGAAGCCTGTTGCTATTGTTGCATCTTTAGTAATGATTGGCAGTATTGCTGCATGTGGACCTGCTGATTCTAAAGAAGCAGACCCTGATGTTGCTCGTAGCTATGATGTAAGTCATGTGCAAAAGGATGATGCTGTTGCAGCCTTGGTACCAGCACCAGTTGCAAAAACAGGAGAGTTAACTGTTGGTGTAAACGTAAGTTATGCCCCTGCAGAATTCTTTGCTGCAGACGGTAAAACTCCTGTAGGTTACGAAATTGATTTTTCGAAGGCCCTTGCAAAGGTCATGGGCTTAAAAGCAAAAATTATGCATGCTCAGTTTGACTCAATTATTCCAGCAATAGGAAGCAAATATAATGTTGGTATTTCTGGTTTTACAGTAAATGCTGAACGTATGAAGTCTGTAGACTTTATTACTTATGCAAACGCAGGTTTGTCTTTTGAAGTGCGTAAGGGAAATCCTACTAAAGTAGATCCAAAGAACCTTTGTGGCAAGAAAGTAACTTTGGAAACTGGAACTGTTGGCGAACCTATTATGGAAGAAGCAAAGAAACAGTGCGCAGCTAAAGGAAATAAGCCTCTTGAAATCATGAGCTTCAAGGAGCAAACTGACGCAACTACCGCACTTCTTTCCGGTCGCGCTGATGTTATGTATGCAGATACTCCTGTTGCAGGTTACGCTTCAATTAAGAATCCTGGAAAGCTTGAAATTTTGGAAAACAGCAAGGATTCTGAACCAATGGGAGCGGCTGTTAAAAAGGGTGATGCAGCGATGCTGAAGGCTGTAAAAGCTGGCATTGATAAGCTTATGAAATCCGGCGTCTACAAGGATATCTTGAAGAAGTGGGGCGTTGAAGATGTTGCTATTGAAAAGTCTGTAGTTAATCCAAAACTATAAAACTTTAGCTATGAAACTTTAGCTATCAAATAATTGAATAATTATCTAAAATGATATTGTTAATCTGAGTCGTGATTGAATTCTCGGCTCAGATTGTTTCTTTACTTTGCTGTTTTTGTATAAACGTACTTATTGGAGCATATTTTGAATTCTTTAATTGGTAACTCTGCTAAGAGCAAGTCCGGAGTAACTAACTCTGAACGTATTTTGCCAGTAAAAAAGCCAGGACCTATTATTGCCGGAGTCATTGTAGCTGTAATAGCATGTTCGCTTCTTTACAGTATTATTACTAACCCTCGTTTTGAATGGCAAGTAGTCGGAATATATTTAATAAGCGATAACGTGCTTTCTGGTATTGGCTGGACGTTACTTCTTACGCTAATTGCTATGGTAATTTCAATCGTGTTTGCTGTAGGCTTAGCGATGATGCGCAAGTCAGTTAATCCTGTGCTTCGTGGCGTAAGTTGGTTCTTTATTTGGTTTTTCCGTGGTACTCCTGTTTATACGCAGCTTGTATTTTGGGGCATGTTTGCAGTGCTTGTGCCGAGAATTAGTATTGGCATTCCTTTTACTTCTGTAGAATTTTGGTCTATTGATTCTAATGTAATTATGACTTCTCTTACTGCTGCTGTAGTTGGTTTGTCTTTGAATGAATCCGCTTATTTGTCGGAAATCGTTCGAGCAGGATTGGAAGCCGTTGATAGTGGACAAGTTGAAGCTGCTAAGGCTCTTGGAATGGGTAGAGCTTTAACTATGAGGCGTGTAATTCTTCCTCAAGCAATGCGTATTATTGTTCCTCCGCTTGGTAACGAAACAATCGGTATGCTAAAAACGACTTCGTTAGTTCTTGCAGTTCCGTTTACTCTTGAATTGCAATTTGCTACAAATGCTATTGCTAACCGTATCTATAAACCAATTCCGCTTCTTCTTGTTGCGAGTATTTGGTATTTGATTATTACTTCCATTTTGATGGTTTTGCAATACATGCTCGAGAAGCATTTTGCTAAAGGTTTTGAAGCAAGAGATATTGTAAAGCATGCTCAACTTAATACTGATTCTGATCAGCGCGGCGATCAATCATTAGATGCTAAACGGAAAAATGTTAAAGGACGAAATGATGCTGCTATGCTCGGATTTAATGCTTAAATAAGCGCATAATAGCTTAAATTTTAATATTTTTCTTTGTAAACTTTAAATTTTGCATGAAACAAACAAATTGGATGTGAATAAATGGTAGAAGCAAAATCTAATCTTCCTGCGGTTGCTATTAGCGATGTGCAAAAATCTTTCGGTCAATTGCATGTACTTAACGGTATTAATATGACAGTGAACCCAGGTAGTGTAACAGTTATTTTGGGTCCGTCCGGTTCAGGAAAATCGACATTATTGCGTTTAATTAATCAACTAGAAACTTTGACTGCAGGAAGTATAAGTATTTATGGCGAGCGCATCGGTGTAAAGCAAGTAATGCATAAAGGTGAGAGATGTCTGCAGGCTCTT
The DNA here is from genome assembly GCF_049262675.1 of Gardnerella sp. DNF00747. NCBI lineage: Bacteria > Bacillati > Actinomycetota > Actinomycetes > Bifidobacteriales > Bifidobacteriaceae > Gardnerella > Gardnerella sp. DNF00747. The sequence goes on from NZ_CP058394.1 coordinate 447,591, forward strand.
AACGACAAAGAAATTGCTCAACAGCGTGCGAAGCTTGGCATGGTATTCCAGCGTTTTAATTTATTCCCTCATATGACGGCTTTAGAAAACGTTATGGAAGCTCCTATTCATGTTATGCATATGGAAGCTCAAGAAGCGCGCGATTTAGCTATTGAAGAACTAAAGCGAGTTGGCATGGATGAGCGTATGAACCATTATCCTGCAGAACTTTCAGGCGGTCAGCAGCAGCGCGTTGCAATTGCTCGCGCTCTTGCTATGAAACCGGAAATTATGCTATTTGACGAGCCAACATCTGCGCTAGATCCAGAGCTTGTAGGTGAAGTGTTAACCGTTATGCGAAATCTTGCTAAAGATGGCATGACTATGATTGTAGTAACTCACGAAATTGGTTTTGCGCGTGAGGTTGCAGATCAGGTTGTGTTTATGGATGGCGGTGTCATAGTTGAGCAGGGTAGTGCAGATATTATTACTAGTCCGCAAACTGATCGTTTTAAAGATTTCCTAAATCACGTATTGTAATTTACGTAAGAAATGTATCTTATTTATGTAGTTTTGCGTAGTTTTTGTGTGCTTCTCTGGCGTGCACTCGCTCGCATAACGTACAATAGAAGATTATGTGTGGCATTGTAGGATACGCAGGTTTTGGAAAAGTTTGTGCAAAACCTTTAGAAGTTTGTTTAGGTGGGTTAGAGCGTCTAGAATATCGCGGATATGACTCTTCGGGCGTAGCTTTAGTTGCTCCTGGGATGAAATGTGCGACTGTGCGAAAGAAAGCTGGTCGTTTATCTGTTCTTCGCAACGATATTGATGCAAATCCTATGCCTGAGGCGAGTGCAGCTATTGGTCATACTCGTTGGGCTACTAATGGTGCTCCTTGTGACATTAATGCGCATCCTCATATTAGTGCAGATGGCAAAATCGCGCTTATTCATAATGGCATTATTGAAAATGCTGTTGTATTAAAAGAGCAGCTTCACGAAGAAGGATACGAATTTTCTTCTCAAACAGATACTGAAGTTGCTGCAAAATTACTTGGTAAAATTGCGAATGATATTGTAGACGAAACTGGCAAGCCGGATTTATTTACAGCTCTTCGTCGTACTGCAAAAATGTTAAAAGGAGCTTTCACATTACTTGCTGTTGACGTTCGTCAGCCAGGTATTGTGGCTGCTGTTCGTCACGATTCGCCGTTGGTTGTAGGTCTTGGAGACGGTGAATATTTCCTTGGCTCTGACGTTGCAGCTTTTGTAGCTTATACGGATCGCGTTTTGGAAGTTGGTCAAGATCAAGCTGTGTGCATTGGAGATGTAGATGGCAGCGGCAAAGCATCTTTGCTTCTAACTGATTTTGACAATAATATTGTTGAAAATCCTACTTGTTTTACAGTTGACTGGGATGCGTCTGCTGTAGAAAAAGGCGGTTGGGATTCCTTTATGGATAAGGAAATTCATGAGGATCCGCATGCTGTCGCTGACACTTTGCGCGGGCGTTTTGACGCTCAGGGAAATATTGTTCTTGACGAAGTTCATATTAGCCAAGACGTGTTGCGCGCAATTGACAAAATTATTGTTGTTGCTTGCGGAACTGCAAGTTATGCCGGATTGGTTGCAAAATATGCTATTGAGCATTGGGTTCGTGTGCCTGTAGAAGTTGAATTAGCGCACGAGTTTCGCTACCGTGACCCTATTTTGACGCATCGAACATTGGTGGTTGCAATATCGCAGTCTGGCGAAACAATGGACACTCTTATGGCTTTGCGTCACGCGCGCGAGCAGGGAAGTAGGGTTCTTGCAATTTGCAATACGCAAGGTTCTAGCATTCCGCGCGAATCTGATGCAGTTCTTTACACGCATGCAGGTCCCGAAATAGCAGTTGCATCTACTAAAGCTTTTGTTGCGCAAATAGTTGCAGCTTATATGCTTGGTCTGTTTTTGGCGCAAGTAAAAGGCACTATGTATCGCGACGAAATTCAGCAAATCGTTGCGCAATTAAAAGAGATGCCGGATAAAATTCAGCATGTACTTGATACACAATCTGAATCAATTATGAAAGCTGCTGAGCATACTCTGGAAGCTAAATCTTTCCTTTTCTTAGGTCGACATGTTGGCTATCCTGTTGCACTAGAAGGTGCGTTGAAGCTTAAGGAAATTGCGTATACCTTTACTGAAGGTTTTGCTGCAGGTGAGCTTAAGCACGGTCCTATTGCGCTTGTAGATGAAGGTGAGCCGGTAGTTGTGATTGTGCCATCTTCTCGCGGTCGTGATGTGCTTCATGCGAAAGTTATTTCTGGAATTGAAGAAGTTAAAGCGCGCGGAGCTTTCACTATAGCTGTTGCCGAAGAGGGTGATCCGGATGCTTCTCGCTATGCCGATATTGTGTTCTGGCGTCCTAAATGTGCGACTTTGCTAAGTCCTCTTGTAGATGTAGTTGCATTGCAATTATTTGCAATGGATATGGCAAAGTTAAAAGGTTATGATGTTGATAAGCCTCGTAATCTTGCAAAGTCTGTAACTGTTGAGTAATCGCATAACAACGTTGAGTAACATAAAGTAACGGATGGCAAATCTTATGTCTGCATTTGCAAGAATTTTGCAACAACGCAATCATTTTTCGCGCTTGCTTCTGTCGATGCTTTGTGTTTTTTCTTTGCTATTTTCTTGCGGATGCGGAACTAAAGATTCTAGAACTCAAATTAGTGTTTGGTCTTGGGAACCAAGCATGAAGCGACTTGCTGAAGAATTTGAACTACATAATCCGGATGTTCATGTAACTGTAAAAGATACTAGCGGATATAGCAATCTTAATAGCGCTATTCAAGATGGCTATGGTATGCCAGATATTGTTCAATTAGAATATTTTGCTCTTCCGCAATATGCTGTAAGTGGACAGCTTTTAGATATTACTGATCGTGTGAAAAATACTCGCACTTTCTATACTCCTGGAACATGGTCTTCTGTGCAACTTGGTGGACGTGTTTACGGTTTGCCAATGGATTCTGGCCCAATGGCTTGGTTTTATAATGATGACGTGTTTAAGCAGGCTGGTGTAGATGCCACAAAAATACACACTTGGGAAGATTACCGTCATGCTGCTCGTAAGCTTAAAGATATCGGTGTGTATATTGCAGCAGACTCAGGTGACGCAAGTTTCTATAACGCTATGATTTGGCTTGCAGGTGGACACCCGTTTATGACTTCTCATGATGGGAAAACAGTTACTGTTAGATTGAGTAAAGATAAGGGTACTGAAGAGTTCACAAAGTTCTGGCAATCAATGATTGATGAAGGCTTGATTGACATTAGAACTACAACTTGGAGTCAACGCTGGAAGAACGGTGTTGGAGCTGGAAAAATTGCTTCTGTTTTCTCAGGAGCCTGGATGCCGTCTTTGCTTCTGGAAAATGTGCCTGGAACTGCAGGATTGTGGAAGGTGACGAATGTGCCAACTATGCACGGAGAAAAGCGTAATGCAGAAATGGGCGGTTCTTCGTTATCTGTGCTTAAATCGAGTCGTAAGCCTGAAGCAGCAATGCGATTTGTGAATTTTGTATGCCATGATATGCATGGAATTCGTACTCGTGTCAATGGTGGAGCGTTTCCTGCAGATGTTGTTACGCTTAGAGATAAGTCATTTTTAGATAGAGCTACTATTCGTGATTCACGAGGCATTGATATACCTTATTTTGGCGGTCAGAAGTTTAATCGTGTATTTGCAGATGCCGCTAATCGCGTGGATACGGGATACAGGTATTTACCTTTTGAAGTGTACTCGCGAAGTGATTTTAGAGCAACTATGGGTCGAGCATATGACTGGAGTGTTAAATCTTTAGCTAGATTAAACGTGCAAGCCATGATTGATGCTGGTGTTACTCAAGATGATGGAAGTAAATTGTGGCTTCCAGATGATCCTGGTAAACGTATTTCTTTAAAAGATGGTCTTTTATTGTGGGAAAAAGATCTTCAAGAATATGGTTACAATCAAGGATTTGTAGTTAGATAATTTCGTAACTTATTACAATTAAGTGATTTCGTAAAAGCAGCTTAATTTTGCGTAAAAGTAAGATTATTAACAAAAGTAGTATAAATACAATAGGATAGTATACATACACATACAATACGTGCGCACGTGATTGCAGATTAACTTAATTAATCCGTAAATGCCAATATAGGAAGTAGGCACACATGTTATTAGCAGTAGACATTGGTAATACGAATATTGTGCTGGGTTTTTTGGAAAATAACCGAATTGTTGGCACTTATCGTATGACAACAAAGTCTAATCATACATCAGACGAGTATGGCATTATGATTGCGCAATTTTTGCATTTAAGCGGATTTACAATAAACGATGTTGAAGATGTTATCGTTGCTTCTGTTGTGCCGAAAGTTATGCATTCATTCCGCGCTAGTATTATCAAATTTCTTCATATTGATCCTATGATTGTAGGCCCTGGTGTTAAAACCGGTATGAATATTCGTATTGATGAGCCAAGAACTCTTGGCGCGGATTGTTTAGCTGATTGCGTTGGTGCGTTTAGTGAGTATGGAGGATCTGTACTAGTTATTGATTTTGGTACGGCAACAACTTACAACTATATAGATAAAAGTGGTGCTATTACTTGCGGACTTATTTGCACAGGTATTCGTACTGCAGCTGCGGCACTTTGGGATAACACGGCTCAGCTTCCAGAAGTGGAAATAGCTAGACCGCAGTCTGTTCTTGCAAAATCTACTAAACTCGCAATGCAAGCTGGATTATATTACAGCTTCTTGGGTGGAATTGAGCGCACAATAGAACAGTTTAAGACGGAGATTGGTGAGCCGTTTAAGGTAATTGCTACTGGCGGATTGGGTAGATTGTTTGAAAAAGACGTGAAAACGATTGACTTTTACGATCCTGACTTGATTTTCAAAGGTATGGCTGAAATTTATAAGCGCAACCTGCGGTAATGTAATGCGAATTTGCTGTTGCGGATATTCGTCATAGCGATTTCGTTTGTTGCGGCGATTTGTTATAAAAATTTGCTGTATAAATTTGTTATTAGTAAGTTGTTATACCAATTTTTCGCATTTGGGCGTATACTATGAATAGTTATGTGTAAAGATTGCGTTCGCCGGTGAACTTTCTTTGATGCGCACTTGTTTTTTGTGTACCGCTTATACGCCGGTAGGGGATTTGCTCACATGAGAGGAAGATTGATGAAGGAGAGAAGGAGAGATTGTATTCTCTCGACAATTGGTGCCGTTTCATGCGTAGTTTCTATGATTTTAAGCGTAACTGTGTTGCCTGCGATAGCTTATGCCAACGTAACGAAGAATCCATTGTTTGCTGCTGTTTTGGCTGCTGCTGCCGAGAATAATAGGGGTCAAAATAAGTCGGGTGAAGGTGGAGCTGGTAAAGAAGTTAAAGGGGATAAGGCTAAAGAGGTAGATAAAAAAGAAGGTAAGAGAAATGATGGGGCAGCTAATGGGGAAGCTAATGGGGAAGCTGGTAATGAATCTAATGGGGGGGGGTCTGTAGATAACAGCAATGCTGGCAAAGATGCCAGTAAAATTGCTGGAAAAGGTGCTGGCAAAGATGCCAGTAAAGATGCTGTAAAATCTGGTAAATCTGACAAAAATGCTGACAAAGCTTCTAAAAAAGATAGCAAAGACGCTAACAAAGCTAAGGGCAAAGATCGCAGCACTGGTGATGGTGAGAAATTAAGCCTAGAAGAAGTTAAAAAGCTTCCTGCTTGCGTGGTTCATTATCTTCCAGACAACTTCCCTGATACAGTTCTATTCCGCCCTAAATCTGGTTCTGGAAATGCGTGTGCTATTAGTGCTGATGGGCTATCTAGTAATTTTAATAGTATTCGAAAAGCAATTTCAAATCTCAATAATGATGGCACTGGCTCAGTTGATTTTTATGGTGCAGAAGTGTATGCGTATGGGAGTCTGTCCAAGAAAGGTGTGGGTCTTTTTTCAGGGAAAAATATTAGTAGCATTGGTAACATTGACAAGTTTGATGTAAGTAACGTTACAGACATGTCTTATCTATTTAAGGATTCCTCATTAACTGATTTTAGTTTTTTGAGCGGTTGGGATGTGAGCAAGGTTACGAATATGGAGGGCATGTTCGAGGGGTGCACTGGTTTAGAAGATATTAGCGGTTTGGCTAATTGGAAGGTTGACAATGTTACGAATATGGAGGGCATGTTCGAGGGGTGCACTAGTCTGAAATCTCTTAAAGGGTTGGAAGATTGGGATGTGAGCAATGTTAGAAGTATGTCTGGAATGTTCGCGTCTGTTATTAAGGACCAAGATCAACATGATGCTTTGAATCCAGTAGTCGGGTATGCAGGTGAGATGGCGATTGCTTCGGTTAAATCTTTAAGTAAGTGGAAGACTGGCAATGTTAAGAACATGAACAGAATGTTTGAGGGTTGCACCAAGATAACAGATTTTGACGGTTTGAAAAGCTGGAATACTGAAAACGTTTCAGCAATGATCGGTATGTTCGAATACTGCAAGAGTATGAGTTCGCTTGGATTTTTGAGTGGTTGGGATGTTAGAAATGTTACAGATATGAGGGCAATGTTTGCGCTGTGCAGCAACATTGGAAGTACTGAAGGCTTGGGAGAGTGGAATGTTAGTAACGTTAAAAAAATGGATGACATGTTTGTATATTGCTCTAAGCTTAAAAATATCGAAGATTTAGCTAATTGGAATACAAAAGATAAGAGCAGTACAAGCGCATTAACTAGCACGTTTAGAATGTTCTCTAATTGCAGTTTTCTTACTAAACTTGATCCTTTGAAAGATTGGGATGTTAGCAGTGTTGAGAACATGAGCAGCATGTTTAACACTTGCGGCAGTCTTACTAGTCTTGATCCTTTGAAAGATTGGGATGTTAGCAGTGTTGAGAAGATGAGCGACATGTTCAGTAATTGTGGTAGTTTAACTAGTCTTCAACCTTTGAGCAGCTGGAATGTTGGCAGTGTTACGGACATGAGCAGCATGTTTAGCTATTGTACTAACTTGAGTAATCTTAGCGGTCTAGAAAAGTGGAATGTTGGCAGTGTTACGGACATGAGCAGCATGTTTAACAATTGTACTAACTTGAGTAATCTTAAAAGTCTAGAAAAGTGGAATGTTGGCAGTGTTAAGAACATGAGCAGCATGTTCTCCAATTGCTACTTTGAGCATATAAACCATGAAGGTGATGTAGTAGAAATAACAGGGTTGGCTGATATAAGTGCATTGAGCGGCTGGAATGTTGGCAGTGTAACGAATATGTTTAGCATGTTCAGTGGTTGTACTCGCTTGGGTAATCTTAAAGGTCTAGAAGGGTGGAATGTTAGCAATGTTACGGATATGTCTAGCATGTTTTCTGATTGCAAAAAACTTACCGGCGCTGCGGATTTAAGCAAGTGGGATATTTCAAAAGTTACGAATCTTAGTTCGATGTTTTCCAATGCAGGAGCAGAAAGTGGCGACAGTCTTATATTAGATTTCAGCAATAAGAACTTTACAAAACCTACTAATTCTGAGTCTACTACTGTTTCTGTTGATGGTATGTTTGGTGGTTTTAAAGGCACGTTGATTGCGAATAATTTGCAGTCTAGTGGTTTTGAGAATAATCCTGAGGATGATCCTATCAAAAGTCATTTTGCTGATGGCGAAATATTCTCCCTCGATGAGAATGGTCACAGCGATAATATAGTCGTAACTAATAATGTTACGATTTTAGATACAATTTCAAACAATGATGATCTTAAAAATATTGCATACTACATTCCTGTTAAAGCCAAGCTAATGGAGCCTGGCGATATAAAAAATGACAATATGACATGTGATTGCAATAGAGATTCGGGTGGCACTACTTATACTTACTATATTCCTGCACTGTATAATTCGAGTAATTTAGAGAAGAAACAGGATGAAAAATCGCAGGATTATGCGTACAGAATTGTAAAAAATAGTTTCGCTTCAAAGTTTAGAAGTGCTATAGATTCTCAATCGGGCGAAGTTATTGGTGGTGAGGAACCTGGTGGTGAACCTGGTGGTGATGAACCTGGCGGAGATGAACCTGGTGAAGGTGAAGGTGGCGATAAATCAGGTGGTGATACTGATACTGGCTCGCGTAGTGCAACGTTGAAATCGCGTGTAAAGAAACTGCGATCCGCAAGGAAATTGCGATCTGTAAGAGATGGCGATGATGAAGATGAAAATCCTGAACCTGAGCCTGACGAAAAACAGGGTAATACTTATAAAATCATGTTTAAGAAGTCAAGCGAAGGTGGTTGCACTTGGACAGAACTTGGCGATGCTGATGGTGCTGTGCCTGTTAGTAATCCAATTTCGCCTTTAGTGTTCTTTACTACGACGTACTATTTGGAGACATTTGTTCAGCCAGTGCCTTTGCCGCATACTGGCGGCCAGTCGGCTATTATGTTCACGTTCTTGTCTATTGGACTGTTCTCAATATTTGCGGTTGCTGGGGCGTTCGGTCGTCATGGTTGGGTTGCGTCTGTGCTCTCTGGCACTGCTTTGACTGGGTTTGCGAAGGCTTTTGGCGGCGGCGCGCTCGATATTGCAGCTGGCTTTAAGCACTGCTTCGCGCATCCTGTTGTAAGTGGCTCGATGATTAAATCTGCTGTAAGTGCGGCAACCGGCTTCTTTGCTCGGTTCCGAAGTGACGATTCCACCTTCGGCAAGCACACTAAACAGCGCTAAATCGCAGCGCACGCAAAACACAACCGAATTCCCAATGAACTACCACACAAATCTGTCCTGCCTTCGTCAATTGAGACTAAGGCAGGCCTCGCTTGCGTTGAAAGCACACTGTGATTTCAACGCTTAGCAACTCGCAGTGCTACTCGTTGAATACGTCTGAGTGTGTTCCCGTGCGAGATGCTGTTAGAACAAGCTCGTTTTCCTTAATTATGTAAATCAATAGCCAGTCTGATTTTACATGGCATTCACGGAAGCCTAAATATTTTCCTTTAAGAGGATGATCTTGGTACGTTTCGTCAAGAATCTCTTCGTTGCGCAACTTCTCAAGTAGTATATTAACAAGATGTGTATCGTATCCGCGCTTTCTGATTCTCTTCATGTCTTTTTTAAACTGTGAAGTGTATGTCAAAGTAAGCATAATTAATCTTCCTTAAAAACGTCGTCCATCATCTCGGATACTGAGTTATAGCGTTTTGCTGGAACTTTTCCGGATAGAATATCATTTGCTTCCTTAAACGCGGCGATTGTTTCTTTATTGTATTTTGGCTGTTTTAAGTCGAATGGGAGTCCTTCTACCATAAGTGATTTGTGTAAGAACATGTTTATTGCTTCGCTAAGAGTTATGCCGAAGCTGGCGAATAATTCTTCTGCCTGCGCTTTAACATCCTTGGTGACGCGTACGTTGATGCTCGCGGTTTTCGCTGCAGTGTTTGATTTCGTTGCTGTTGCGCTGATTGCCATAATATGCTTCCTTGATTTTATACTTATAATTTTTGCTTCTATAAGCGCGTTAGTTTTCTTGACTCGTTAATTTTGTTTAATTTTGATTTGTTTTTCTAGCTTTTTGTGATATTCAGCTATCAACTTTTATTACATTCTACAATGTGTTACACTGTTTTACAATATTATATAAACGTTTTACTTTGTATTACGATTGCATTACGTTTACCGCATGTATACGTTTACTATGTAAATTACATAAAATTCAAAGTTTTTGACGTCCGCGTTAAAAAAGTGTGTTGTTATTGCAGATTGCGTTCTGCGTGAGTAACGAAAAACAGCCAACGCTCGCGCGAGCGTTGGCTGTTTTATGGGACATTTGCCGGAGTTACGAATCCAATTTACAAATCCAGGAAAAGCTGATGGATTCGCGTATCGTTGTCAAGCTCCGGGTGGAAGGATGTGCCGATTTGCTTTCCTTGGCGCGCGGCGACAACATGACCTTCTACAGTTGCAAGAGCTTTGGCATTAGAGCCTACTTCTGCAATGTAAGGTGCGCGAATAAACGTCATCGGCACATTGCCTAGCTCACCAAACTCAGCCTCGCAATGGAAGCTTCCGAGCTGACGTCCGTAAGCATTGCGCTTAACTGTTACGTCTAAAGTGCCAAAACCGTTTACTTCGTCACCTTCCACGTTTTTCGCAAGCAAAATCAAACCTGCGCAAGTGCCAAGAACAGGCATTCCTCCTGCAATGCGCTCACGCAAAGGTTCGAGCATATTTTGCTCACGAAGAAGCTTAGCTTGCACAGTGCTTTCGCCGCCCGGAAGTACTAAGCGGTCAAAAGACTGCTCCAAGTCGCGCGCTTGACGAAGTTCAATAACGTGTGCGCCTAATTTTTCAAGCATTAAGCGATGTTCAAGAAAAGCACCTTGAACAGCTAAAACTGCTACAGTATGAGCGGAGTTATCAGTATTGGTAGGTGAGTTTGACAAAATTACTCGCCTCGCTCAGCCATTAAAAGCTTGATTTCCTGCTCGTTAATGCCAACCATAGCTTCGCCCAAGTTTTCGGAAAGCTTAGCAATCATCTTGGCGTCCTTGTAATTAGTTACAGCTTTAACGATTGCTGCAGCACGCTTTGCCGGGTCTCCAGACTTAAAGATACCGGAGCCAACGAATACGCCTTCGGCACCAAGCTGCATCATTAAAGCAGCGTCGGCTGGGGTAGCAACGCCGCCGGCTGCGAAGTTAACAACAGGGAGCTTGCCGTTTTGTGCAACGTATTTTACGAGTTCGAAAGGCACGCGCAAATTTTTGGCTTCTTCAAAAAGCTCATCCTCGCGCATGCTTGTAAGCTTACGAATTGCGGAATTCATCATACGCATGTGACGCACAGCTTGAATCACGTCTCCAGTTCCTGGCTCGCCCTTAGTGCGAATCATGGAAGCGCCTTCGTTGATTCTGCGCAAAGCTTCACCCAAATCCTTAGCGCCGCAAACGAAAGGCACAGCAAAATCGCGCTTATTGATGTGATACACGTCGTCGGCTGGAGAAAGCACTTCGCTTTCGTCGATGTAGTCGATCTCGATAGCCTCAAGCACTTGTGCTTCAACAAAGTGACCGATACGGCATTTTGCCATAACAGGAATAGACACAGTCTCTTGAATGCCGTGGATCATAGCCGGGTCGCTCATACGAGAAACGCCGCCTGCTGCACGAATATCGGCAGGAATACGCTCCAAAGCCATAACTGCGCATGCGCCAGAATCTTCAGCAATTCGCGCCTGCTCTGGGGTGGTGACGTCCATAATTACGCCACCCTTAAGCATTTGCGCCAATTGGCGGTTCAATGCTGTACGGTCTTCGCCGCTTTTATTTTGCGGATCCGAGGATTCGTTCACAGTTACCGTAGTATTCAAGTTCTCAGCCATCATTCCTCGCTTTAGCTTTAACATATGAGATACGTGTATGCATCTTAATATTTCGTGAATTTGCGCGCTTCTACGCTGTAATCTTATGTCGATTATTGCGTACGTTTGCAAGTTTACGTTCTGTTGGAATTTAACCACATTCGTAGGATATATCTCATATGTATTGGTATAAAAATATTACAAAAATATACAAAATATGATTTGATTTTTTGGACGCGCCATAGGTGAGACTGGCTTGTCAATCGACTACGATTAGTAATGCAGTCGACTTGTATTTGGGTTTATGTGGTATGCAAATAGTTATGTTTGCAAATGTGCATTTCCAATAAAGCGGCGAGCTATAAGACAAAAATAAATAAAAAATAAATAAAGAATAAATAAAAAATAAATAAAAAATAAATAATAACAAATAAATAATGTTTATATGCCATTAAGAAAGGTTTATGGTATGTCTAACAGCAAACCTGAGGAAAGCGTGCACGAAGAAAACGGCGCGACTGAAAAATTCTCCGGTAAAACTAACGATGAAGCTAACAAAAGCACTTCTTTCGCTGCGAGCACTGACTCTTCGCTGAATGAAGCTGAAAAATATGCTTATTCAGGCTCGAAACGCAAAATGGGCAAGATATGGCTATTTAGCTTAGCTATTGTTTTGGTAGTGGTGTTTAGTGCAATTTTTGCAACTCTTACTACATCTAATAAACCAAATAAATCAAATTCAGTATCGGAAATTTCGAACAAAACTGTATCTATAGGTCTAAAGTTAGCTCCTACGAATCTTGATATCCGTAATCAATCAGGTTCCTCACTCGACCAGTTGCTTATTGGTAACGTGTATGAAGGTTTAGTTGCTCGCAATGATATTAATCAGGTAGTTCCTTCGTTAGCTCAAAGCTGGGAAATAAGTAAAGATGGTTTGCGTTACACATTCCACATGCGTAAAGGTGCTGTATTTTCTAACGGCAATAAGCTTACTGCGCATGATGCAGAATGGTCGTTTAACGAGCTTATTGCTAAAAAATATCGCGGCTCTAACATGGTTGGAAAAGTTGAGTCTGCTAAAGCAAAAGATGATTACACGTTTGAAATCACTCTTAAAGAGCCAAATGCTAAGCTTTTGTGGGCACTTTGCAGTCGTTCAGGTTTAGTTTTTGATAAAAACGCAAAGTATGATGCAAAAACTCAAGCAGTCGGTTCTGGACCGTATCTAATTGACAAATTTGTGCCAAATGATCGTGTTGTTTTAAAAGCAAATCCGCGTTATAAAGGTATTCATCGTGCGCAAACTAATAAGATAGTAGTTCGCTACTTTGTTGACGATAACGCAGCAGTTGACGCACTTTCTTCCGGCTCTGTGCAAGCGTTGGCTCCTATTTCTGGTCAACTTGCTAAGCCTTTTAAAGATGATTCCAAGCGTTACGATGTAAGTGCAGGTAATGGCACAGATAAATTTGTTCTAGCGATGAATATGAAAGGCGAACGTACTAAAGATAAGCGCGTGCGCAAAGCTATTCGTTACGCGATTGATCACAAGCAAATTATTGCATCTCGTGGCGGAACGGATTTAGCTCTTGGCGGTCCAATTCCTTCTCTTGACCCTGGTTATGAGGATTTAACTAAGCTGTATCCACATGATTTGCATCGTGCTAAGGCGTTAATGAAGGAAGTCGGATTTGACGAATCACATCCTATGGATTTGACGCTTACTTATCCGAATATTTACGGCACGCAAATTGGCGATCAGCTGCGCTCGCAATTGAAGCCTATTGGAATCAATTTGAAAGTTAATATTGTTGAGTTTACTACTTGGCTTCAGGATGTTTATAAGAATAAGCAGTATGATTTGTCGATGGTTGATCACAATGAGAGTCACGATTTTGGGCAGTGGGCGGATCCTACGTATTACTACGGATACGACAATAAGCAAGTCCAGGATTTGTATGCTAAAGCTATGCTTTGTGCGGATCCTAAAGAGTCAAACAAATTGCTTGCTCAAGCTGCGCGAATTATTAGCGAGGATGCTCCTGCTGATTGGCTGTTCAACTATCGCGTTGTAACTGCGAAAGTGAAGAATCTTGAAGGAATGCCTTTTGACATGAATCAAGAGATTTTGCCGCTATACAACCTGCGACTTAGTTGATTTTTATTTGCTAGTCGCCATCTAGTTTCTAATGTAGAAATGAAACTGCGCGCGTGTCCGAAAACCACTAATCAGAGACACTCGCGCAGTATGTAATCTGCGTGAGTGTCCCAAAATGGGCAAAATAAGACACTCGCGCAGCGCGCAAACTGCACTAGTGTCCGAATTTGTGTATTTGTGGTGTGTTTCGACTAGAAGAACATAGAAAGTAGGCATTTTATGTTTCGTATGATTTGCTACAGAGTATTGCTGTTTCTTCTTGCTTTACTTGGCATTTCTGTAGTTATTTTCATATCGTTACGTGTACTTCCAGGCGATGTTGCGCAAGTTATGGCCGGCTTAAACGCTCCTCGCGGAAAAGTAGAGGAGCTTAGAGCAGAACTTGGTATTAATAAGCCACTTTTTACGCAGTATGTTGACTGGATTTGTGGTGTTTTCCGCGGTGACTTTGGCATGTCTATGTTGACTGGTCGTTCTGTAAGTTCAATTATTGCGATGCGTGCTTCTATTACTTTTCCGCTGATTCTTTTGGGTCTGTTTATTGCTTTAGTAGTTGGTATTTCACTTGGATGTTTGCAAATTACTCATGAAGGCAAACTTTCACAGGCAATTACGCGCTTTTTGGCTATTACAGCAGGCTCTGTTCCAGCATTATGGGGTTGCATGCTACTTATTTTGCTATTAGGACGCGGTATTGGCGTGTTCAGCTTGCTGCCAACTCAAGGTTTCCCTACAGATGGCTGGAGCGAATTTCCTGAAGCTTTTGCGTCTCTTCTTATTCCGGCTCTTACAGTCGGACTTATTGTTGGCTCTAGTTTTATGCGTTACACTGCTGCAACTGTTGAAAATATTGTTAAAAGTGAAGTAGCTTCTCAAGCTATGGCTTGCGGAATGACTCGCAAACAAGTTGTGTGGCGTGTTGGTTTGCGACTTGCTCTTCCTCAACTCGTATCTGTTATTGGTTTAACTTTCGCTCATATGGTTATGGGTGTGATGGTTATTGAAAACCTGTTTTCCTTACCTGGTATTGGTACGGGAATGGTTCGAGATGTTGGTTTGCGCGATCTAATTGCAGTGCAAGGTGAGCTTTTTATGCTTGCTGCATTGTTCTTGCTAATCGGCTTTGTAGTTGACATTACGCACCGACTACTTGATCCTAGGTTATCTAAAGATAGTTTGAATTAATTTCCTATTGTTGAATCTAACATGCGAATAAGGGAGTTTTTATGTGCAATATGTCTAAAAAAAGTATCAAAGTAAAATCTACTTTATGTAAGCGCGTATGGAATGCTACTTTCGGTAAATTTGTGTGTTTAACGTTTGCAATATGGTTTTTTGTTGCTTTGCTTTCGCTTTTATGGACTCCGTACTCACTTTTAGAAACTAACGGTTTTAAAGTATGGCAGAAGCCGTCTTTTTCGCATTGGCTTGGTACGGACGGCACTGGTTCGGATATGCTTAGTTGGCTTATGGCAGGTTCAAGAATTGAGCTGATTCTCGTTTTTTCTACTGTTCTAGTTGCTGCTTGTGTTGGGTTTATTGTTTTGAGCTTTATGATTTCTAGTTCACAAATTGTTCGCACAATAAGCATTATGTCTGTTGACGCATTGATTTCTATTCCAACTGTTTTAATTGCGCTTATGCTTGCAGTTCCGTTTGGAGCTAGTGTTGTTGTGATTGTTATTGCTTGTGGAACTGGCTATGGCTTGAATTTAGCACGTATTGTACGACCTAGTGCGCAGCTTGCGTTGCAATCTGATTATGTGACTTCAGCTGTTTTGCAAGGTTCCTCGCGTAAATATGTTCTTATTCATCATGTTTTACCAAATATTATTCCTGTTGCATTTGTTGAGCTTTCTCTTTCTGCAGGAACTGTTATTTTGGCTGAAAGTGGCTTAACATACTTGGGTATTGGAGTTCCTGCTGGAGTTCCTAGCTGGGGGCGCGTGTTGGCTACTTCTGTTTCGTTAATTCACGTAAATCCTTTATCGGTTGTCTGGCCAGGTTTGATTGTGACTGTGGTTGTTGTTGCTCTTAATCTTTTTGGTGACGTATTGCGCAAAGTTTTAGATCCTTCATCAAAAAGTGCGAATAAAGTAGGGGAAAAATGAGCTTAAATATTCAAAATCTCACGCTAAAACTTGGCGGAAAACTAATTCTTGACAACGTATCAATTGAGATTTCTGACGGTGAGCGTGTTGGCTTAGTTGGTTCTTCTGGCTCTGGCAAATCTATGCTAATTCGAGCTATAACTGGATTATTGCCGTCAAATGCTGAAATTTCAGGCTCTTGTATGCTTGGCAATCTTCAAACAGTGAAAGCAAAAGATGAAAATTTAGCTTCTATTCGTGGAAAATACGTTGGTGTAGTATTTCAGCAAGCTAATAGAGCACTTAATCCAATGTTAAGCGTTGAAAAACAAATTTCTTTGCCTTTGCGAATACATTACAATCTAGATGATGACGATATTCACAATCGAGTATGCATGATGCTTGAAAAAGTAGGGTTGTCGAAAAATCTCGCATCTCAACGCACGTTTGAGCTTTCTGGAGGTCAACAGCAGCGAGTTGGTATTGCTACAGCTTTGATTACCTCTCCGCGTCTGATTTTGGCTGATGAGCCTACTACTGCGCTTGACTCGGTTACACAAAGT
Organism: Gardnerella sp. DNF00747; assembly: GCF_049262675.1. Classification (NCBI taxonomy): domain Bacteria; kingdom Bacillati; phylum Actinomycetota; class Actinomycetes; order Bifidobacteriales; family Bifidobacteriaceae; genus Gardnerella; species Gardnerella sp. DNF00747. The sequence continues at coordinate 463,754 of NZ_CP058394.1, forward strand.
GAAGTTGTGCGAATGCTTGCTTCACTTGTAGATGATATGGGCGCTTCAATGCTTTTTGTAACGCACGATTTTTCTGTGCTTTCGCATGCTGCTAATCGTTGCTATGTGCTCGATTCTGGGCGTGTGGTCGATAGTGAAAATGTTAAGAATTTGCTTGATAATCCGCGTATTTCTTCTACTAAACAATTAGTGAGTGCTGCTAAAAAGTTGACTTTTAGAGCGCAAAATTTGGGTTCTAAAAATTTAGATTCTGCAAAAGTGGGTTCTGCAAATACTGGTTCTGCAAACGTTGATTCTGAAAACGCTGATTTTAAGAAATTTAATTCCCATATTGGCAACAGTGAAGAAAATTCGCTTATAAATGCAAAAAATATTCACGTTACTTTAGGTCGAGCAAAAACTCGTGCTGAAGTGTTAAGCGGTGTAGATTTAAATCTTAATATTGGCGAATCTTTGGCGATTATTGGCGGATCTGGTTCCGGCAAAACAACTCTTATACGCGCTATGTTGGGGCTTGAAACTCTTTGCGAAGGTAACGTTACTTATTGCGGTGAAATCGTAAATAATGCAAATTTATTAGAAGTAAATAAAAATGCTTGTACGCTTATGAGACGCGAATCGTCGCTTGTATTTCAGCATCCGTTTGCTGCATTGGATCCACACTGGACAGTTCAAAAAAGTGTTGCTGAGCCTCTTAGAATATGGCGAAAATCGCTTAAAATAGACGATGCAACTATTGAACAGCGTGTTTGTGAAATGCTGAAATTAGTAGGCTTAAAACCTGAAGATTTTTTGGAACGTCACCCTCACGAGCTTTCTGGCGGTCAAGCGCAATGTGTTTGTATTGCTCGCGCATTAATCAATAATCCTCGAGTTTTGCTTGCTGATGAGCCTATGAGTGCAATTGACGTTGCTGAAAGAACTCGCATTTTAGACGCTTTTGCATCCATTCGCTCTGAGCGCAAAAACATGTCATGCATATTTGTAAGTCATGATTTGGGTATGATCCGTCATTTAGCAACGCGAGTTATTGTTCTTAATGAAGGAAAAGTTGTGGAATGTGGCAGTGTAAATGATGTGCTCAATAATCCACAAAATGACTACACTCGTGCTCTTGTAAACGCAGCAATCATGTAAATAAATCTTTCAACTAATAAATCTTTCAACTAATTAGGCGACTACCGTCTACTATAGAAGTACTCAGTACGTTAAAGAGTACGTTGTTTATTGTGTAGTTAAGTGAAGGGAATACTTATGAATAAGCAGGATGAGTCTAGACCTAGACCAGAAAGTTTTGAACTAGATCATACTAAAGTAAAAGCACCTTATGTGCGCTATATCAATACGCAAAAAGGTCCTAATGGGGATGTTATTTCCAACTATGATATTCGTTTAACGCAGCCTAATGAGGAAGCGATTCCTACTGCAGCTTTGCATACAATTGAGCATATGATTGCAGTGTTACTTCGCGAGCGTATTGATGGCTATATTGATTGCTCGCCTTTTGGTTGCAGAACTGGTTTTCATCTGCTAACTTGGGGCGAACACAGCACAGAAGATGTGGCACTTGCTTTAAAGGAATCTCTTGAGTTTATTGCGTTTAATGCCACCTGGGATGATGTTCCTGCAACAACTATTGAATCTTGCGGCAACTATAGAGACCACAGTTTATTTGGTGCTAGTCAATGGTGTAAAGATATTCTAGCGAAGGGAATTAGCTCGAATCCTTTTGAGCGCAAACTTGTGTAAGTAATAATTAGCTAGTTTTGCGTAATTTTGCGTAGTTTTATTTGGTTTCTTTTAGAGGTTGGCATGGAAGATATAACATTAAGAAAAGCAACTCTTGGTGACTTGCAAAATATTGAGCATATTTATGAAAATGCTCGCAAATTTATGCGTGTTACAGGCAATCCTCATCAGTGGGGGAATAGTTTTCCACTTGTTTCAAGTGTTATTGAGGATATTCGTTTAAAACGTTTCTATTTGATTGTTGACGAGGATCCAGAATCGCATAACGAGCGTATTCTAGCGCAATTCGCATTATGCGAAGGTGTTGATGAAGTGTATGCCAGTATTGACGGTGCGTGGCTTGATGATATTTCTCCTTATGTAACAATTCACCGCTTAGCATCTTCAGGAATAAAACCCAAAATGGCAACAGCGTGCTTGCATTGGGTGCAAGAAAACTATAATAATGTGCGCATTGACACGCATCCAGATAACGTGATTATGCAAAAAGTAATTACGCGTGCGGGTTTTAGTCGTTGTGGGTTGGTCGTTATTCCAGATCGTGCACACAGTGCAGTACGTATTGCATACCAATGGTTGCAAACGCTTAATCATGTCATATGAATGCGCATGTGTTCTTAAAAAGCTTATAGAGAGTATGCAAAAGAGCATGTAGCATTAAAAGCATACTAAATCGGTTAGGTGAGTTATGAGTACAGATTTAAGTAATGCGGCAAGTAATAGTGCAAGTAATGCGGCAATGTTAGAAGCAAACTATGCTCGCGCGTTAAGCGTATACCCTGGGCAGGTAATTGTTGATTTGAAGGCGCTTCGAGACAATATGCGCACTTTGGTTGCGCGCGTTTCGCAAGATTTGCAGCCTGGTCAGAATGCGCCGGAAGTTATGGGAGTCGTAAAAGCAGGCGGATACGGCCACGGGCTTATTCCTAGTGCGCTCGCGGCTTTAGCTGGAGGCGCTACTTGGCTTGGCACAGCTCAACCGTACGAGGCGTTACGTTTGCGTGCAGTTGGTATTGATTCTAGCCGTTGTCATATTCTCACTTGGCTTACTAGCGCTCCAACTACGAGATTTGCAGATTTGATTACAGCAGATATCGATATTTCTGTAGGCTCTATTGACTCGCTTGATGCTGTGGCTTTTGCTGCACGAAAGTTAGGTAAACCTGCTCGCGTGCACGTAAAAGTCGATACTGGTTTTGGACGAAACGGTTTTACGCCAGAAGGTTTTTGTGCCGCTCTAGAAAAATTGCAACAATACTCTAGTGAAGGCGTAATCGAGGTTATTGGCCAATGGAGTCACTTAGCTGTAGCAGATTCTCCTGACGTTCCAGAATTTGTAGATGCAACCGACCGTCAAATCCAACAATTCCACGAGTTTACGAAACGCATGAAAGAAGCATCGGTTGCTCCTAAAATCCGCCATTTAGCGAATACTGCTGCAACGCTTAACCGTCCTGAAATTCGTTTTGAACTTGTTCGTCCAGGAATTGGTTTGTACGGCTACGAGCCGGATCCTGCAATGGGAAATTCCCAAACCTACGGATTGCAGCCTGCTATGACGCTTCAAGCGCAACTTGGAACTGTAAAAACTGTAGAAGAAGGGCATGGAATTTCCTACGGACGCACGTATTTAACTCCAAATAATACGAGTACTGCTATTGTGCCTCTTGGTTACGCTGACGGCATTTTGCGATCTGCTTCCGGATTCGATATGCAAGGTGCGCGTCATGTTAATAAGCCAGGCGGTCCGGTTAGAGTAGAAACAAAGAATGGTGCTCGAATTGTGAACGTTTCTGGGCGAGTTTGCATGGATCAGTTCATAGTTGATTTAAAAGGCGATGCTTCAGAGTTAGGTGTTCTGGAAGGCAATACTGTAACGCTTTTTGGTCCTGGAAGAGGCTTGGAATTTGCCGAGCCTACTGCAGACGATTGGGCAGAAGCTGCAGGAACAATCAGCTACGAAATTATGACTGGAATTGGCGCTCGCGTGCCGAGGCTTTACCGCAACGCTTACGAAGTGCTATCTTCTAGCGATATTGCAAAACTGGACGCAAAAAGTCTTATATAACTTGTTACTGCTTGTTTTAGAAGGTTAATAATAGCCTTAATTGCAAATAAAAGAGGTGCTGTATGTGCAACGAAGTAATTGCATCGGATAATGAGATCGTTGGCGAATACAATTTGCATGATACTGAGCGCTGGGCGAGTGAGCCTCATCACACTCGTGTGAGAACGCCTTTTGAACGAGATCGTGCGCGAATCATACACTCGTCTGCGCTTCGTCGATTGGGTGCAAAAAGCCAGGTTTTAGTTGCAGGTTCGGATGATTTTGCTCGCACTCGATTGACGCATACTTTGGAAGTTGCGCAAATTGGTAGGCAAATTGCAGCAATGCTTGGATGCGATCCAGATGTTGTTGATTGCGCTTGCTTATCGCATGACTTAGGGCACCCACCATTTGGTCATAACGGGGAACGCGCACTCGCAGAATTAGCGAAAAATATTGGTGGATTTGAAGGAAACGCACAAACTCTTCGCTTACTTACGCGCTTGGAACCGAAAGTTTTTCGTGAAAACGGCAGTAGTGCAGGAGTAAATCTTACGCGCGCAGCATTAGATGCTGCAGTGAAGTATCCGTGGGGATTAGAAGAAGCAAAAGCGCACGATAAAGGCGAGCGTGATTTGAAATTCTGTGTATATCCGGATGATCGAGATGTGTTTGAATGGCTGAAAATTGGTGCTCCATGCGAAGCAAAACCAATGGAATGTCAAATAATGGATCTTTCAGACGACATTGCTTACAGTGTGCATGATATTGAGGATGCGATTGTAACCGGCGCTTTTAATCCGGCTTTAGTTGCAGATTCAAAAGTTGTAGATGAAGTTATTGAAGAAACCCACGCATGGTATGGTGAGCGTTGGGATGTAGATAAACTTTTGGATGCTTTGAAACGTTTGCGCTCGCTTCACATGTTTCCTAATTCTTTCGACGGTTCTCGTCGAGCGCTAGCGCAGTTGAAAAATATTACTAGTGCTCTTATTGGTCGTTTTGCAAGCTCTGTTGAGCACGCTACGCGTGAGCGTTATGGCAACGGTTCGCTTGTTCGCTACCGAGCAAACCTTGTGATTCCGGAAAATACTTCCTACGAAATTGTGATGCTGAAAAGCTTAGCTGTGCACTTTATAATCGCCCCTCGAGAGCGTGAAGTTTATAAGCGCGAACAGAAAATTTTGACAGATTTAGTAGAAGTATTTATGAGCAAGTCGCCGCGCTCGCACGATGCAATGGAGGAAGTATTCGTGGGAGATTGGAACGAGTGCACTAACGATGATGAGCGTCTTCGTGTTGCAATCGACCAAGTAGCAAGTCTTACAGACGGTTCTGCTACAACTCTTCACGCGGCTTTGTGCTAACGAATCCACTAGGAGTTTCCAGCACTGGCGAAGAAATTTACCACTCGCCGCAGATTTGCGATAAGCTAGATAGCATGGTTGGAATGATTGTGAAAGAAGACATTGAGCGCGTGCGCGCTGCGGCAGATTTGTATGACATTGTGTCTGCAACAGTGACGCTTAAGCCTTCCGGAACTGGCACTTTTGTAGGTCTTTGCCCATTCCACGATGAAAAAACGCCAAGTTTTAGTGTGCGACCAAGCTTGGGAGTATGGCACTGTTTCGGTTGCGGCGCTGGCGGCGATGTATTTAAGTACGTTGAGCAAAAAGAGAATATTGATTTTCGTGAAGCGGTCGAGTTTTTAGCAGATCGTTATCACATTGAGATGCATTATAAGCAGGAGCAAAATAATGATTCTCAAGCGCGCGGTTCTAAGCGAGCCAGGCTTTTAGAAGCAAATGAAGAAGCGCAAAAGTTTTTCGTTTCAAATCTCGGCACTAAAGAGGCAGCTCCTGCGCGCGAATTACTTGCAGGGCGAAACTTTACTCCGCAACAAAGTGCGCGTTTTTCTTGTGGTTACGCGCCTAAAGGCTGGGATAATTTAGTTAGATATTTGGCAAATAAAGGTTTTACGCGTCAAGAACTTCTTGATGCTGGTCTCGCTAGACTCGGTCAGCGCGGAATATATGACTATTTCCGCGGTCGCTTAACTTGGCCTATTCGCGACTCGACTGGTCGAACTCTTGGCTTTGGTGCAAGAAAGCTTTATGACGACGACTCCATTAGCGCAAAATATATTAACACTCCCGATACTGCACTGTATCGAAAAACGCAAGTTTTGTACGGAATTGACTTAGCTAAAGCAAATATTGTAAAAAAGCGTCAAGTTGTAATTGTCGAAGGCTACACGGACGTTATGGCATGCCATTTAGCTGGTATTGATACTGCAGTTGCAACTTGCGGAACTGCGTTTGGCGTTGAGCATGCAAAAATTGTGCGCCGCCTTATTGCAGACGATTCTTTGGGTGCAATTCAGCTTGTTGGTCCGCTGAAGGTAGATGGACAGTCTGTAAGTTCGCGCATCGTTTTTACTTTCGACGGTGATGCTGCAGGTCAAAAGGCTGCGCTACACGCTTTTGGTTTGGATTCTGCGTTTTTGACGCAAACTTTTGTTGCTGTAGCAGACAATAATCTCGATCCTTGCGATTTGCGTATTCAGCGCGGTGATGAGGCTGTGCGTTCGCTTGTTGCACATGCAAGTCCGCTATACGATTTCGTTATTGACACAGTAATTAATCGTTTTGAGACTTCGTACACTACTGGTCAAATGGGCGCTATAAAGGCTGTCGCTCCTCTTATTGCGCAAATTCGAGACCGTTCGCTGCTTGACTTGTATATGCGCAAAGCCGTGCGCTCAATTGGCGTTGATTTAGCTGTTATGCGCAATGAAGTTGAGTCTGCGCGTAGACGTTTGAAAGTGCGTGACGACGATGCTTATGCGCAAAAGCATAACGTTATTCCGCCTTTTGGTCAGCAAATTCATGACGATCGTAATGCAGGTTTTAAAGCTTCGCGCATGGAAATTATTAAAAGTTCTGCTAAAAATCAGCATTATTATCGTGTGGATGATGCTGTATTTATGTGCGAACAACAATTTATGGCGTTACTTTTGCAAGTTCCGCTTGCTTTTGATGAGAAATTGTTTGCGCAATTGACTTTGAATAATTTTATTACATCAGTATTTCGTACGCTGTTTCAGGCATTTGTAGCTGCAGGTGGATTGCCGGTTGGCAATGTTTCGCAAGGATTGTGGCTGCACATGATGACAAAAGCTGCAGGTCCTTTGCTTGAATCCGTTATTACAGAACTTTCTGTAATGCCGTTGCCGCTTCCTTCTCCTGCAGATACATTGGAAGATACCGGCAATCGACAAAATCAGCAAGTTTCGAACGGATCTCCTTCAGATTTTTTGCGGAAAGCTACGAGTGCAGAAAGTAAGTATGCAAACGAGCTGCTTATTCGCCTTCTTGATATCGGTTATATGCGTAGAATCGGTGCTGCTAGAGTGCGTATGGCGAAACTCAAGGATGGTCAGGAAAAGCTTGAGCTTCTAGGAAAAATTACTTCAATGGAAGCTGCTCGCAAAAACTTACAATCGCAAATTCTATAAGATGTATCAATTACTTGTTTTGTCTTTATATACCGAGATACGCGATTTATATATAAATGTGTAGCTATGTAAGAAAGAAGTGTAGAAACAATGTTTTTATTACCTGAGCAGCAGTTGAATCGCTGTACAAGAGTTATGCAACAACGCCTATATCCGTATATAAATATTGTTTTATCGCACTGTAAAATTCGAGCATATGAGATTGCTGGAGAACCTATTTCTTCTAACGAATTCTTTTCTAAGCTAAAAAGAAACGATATTGTGTTTAGCTCATTTAATGTTCCAGGTGTTTGGGGAACAACTTGGGGTACAACATGGTTTGAAGTTACAGGGTCGATTGATTTTTCAAAGGTAAAAGGGCGCAAAGTTGAGCTAAATGTTGATTTAGGTTGGATTAGCAATCTTTTTCCTGGTTTTCAAGCTGAAGGATTAGTATATAATCTCGATGGAAGAGTTATCAAAGCTGTAAACCCTTGTAATCATTGGGTTCCATTGATTGATGAACATAATAATCGTTCTGTTAGTATTGATGAAAATGGTAATTTTACTTTATATTTAGAAGCTGCAGACAATCCATTTGTTGAAGGATCTACTCCATTTTCTCCTACTGATTTAGGAGATTGTGCTACTGGAAAAACCGAATGCCAATATATGTTGAAGTATGTTGACGTTACCGTTTTTAATCGCAATATTTTTGATTATTATATAGATCTTGAGACTGTAAGTTCTTTGATGCGCGAATTAAATGATGATAATCCGCGTTATTGGAAATTAGCTAAAGCTTTACAGCTCTCCTTAAACGCATATGATGAGCATGATTTTTCTACTGTTCAAAATGCTCGTAAAGAGTTGTTTAATGTATTAAGTTGCCCTGCTGCAGCGAGCTCTATAAAGCATACGGCTGTCGGGCATGCTCATATTGATTCTGCTTGGCAATGGCCTGTGCGCGAGACTCATAGAAAGGTTGCACGCACAATATCTAACGTTTTAGCTCTTATGGATGAGGATCCTGATTTTACTTATGCTATGAGTTCTGCTCAACAATACGAGTGGCTAGAAAACGAGCATCCCGATTTGTTTGAGCGTATGAAAAATAGGATTAAGGAAGGACGTTTTATACCTGTCGGTGGTATGTGGGTTGAGTCCGATGTAATGATGCCATGCGGTGAATCTTTAATTCGCCAAATGACTTTTGGTAAGCGCTATTTTAAGGAGCATCTTGGTGTTGAACCTCATGGCATTTGGCTCCCAGACAGTTTTGGCTATACTGGAGCATTGCCTCAACTTGCTCGCCGCGCTGGATTTGATTGGTTTTTAACTCAAAAGATTTCTTGGAACGATACCACTAAATTCCCGCATCATTCATTCCTTTGGGAAGGAATAGACGGTTCTAGGATTTTAGCTCATTTTCCTCCATCTAATACTTATGCTTCAGCTGTGAGCATGCATGAGTTAGTTTATTCTCAACGCAATTTTTTGGATAAAGATTTATCTGATCACGCAATATTGTTATACGGTTTTGGCGATGGCGGTGGCGGACCTACTCGCGAAATGACTGCTCGTATTAGGCGTGATTGTAATTTAGAGGGTGCTCCTAGAGTTGATTTCGGCACTCCTGATGAGTTGTTTGAAAAAATACGAAAAGATATTGTTGACGATTCAAATGGTAATACACCAGTGTTTAAAGGTGAGCTTTATCTAGAGTTGCATAGGAAAACTCTTACTTCTCAGCAAGATATGAAGCGCTATTGCCGCATGGAGGAATCATTGTTGCGCGTAGCTGAATATCTTGTTGTTTTAGCTCGAGTTTATGCGCCAGAATACCGTTTTAATAGCAATGAGCTTACTAGAATTTGGAAGACTTTATTACTGAACCAGTTCCACGATATTCTTCCAGGCTCTGCTATTGCATGGGTTCATAGGCAAGCTAGAGAAGAATATGCTAGAGATATTTCTTGTTTACGTAAGATTATCTCAGATATTGCTCATGCGATTGTAAAAGCTAACAGTGCGACTGGCACTATTAGCGCGATTAGTATGCGTGAAAATGTAAAGTTATTGACTTATACAGGTAAAAATGAGGTCGCTTGGAATTTATATCAATGCAATGAAAGCGGTAAAAATAATAAAACAACTGTAAAACACAAAAATGATGGTGGAATAATTCTTAATAATAGTGTTTTAAGTGTGATTATTGAACGCGATGGCACAGTATCTTCTGTTAAAGATATTAAATTTAATCGCGAGCTAATTCCATCTGGTTATCGCATGGCGCAATACGAGATACTAAAAGATGAGCCGTATCAATGGGATGCGTGGGATGTTGATAGAGATGCATTTATGAGGAATCGTAAGATTGATGATTCCTCAATTGCTGATGTTAAAGAACTTTTATCGGGCGGTGTGTCTGTTGAAATCTTGGCATGTAAAAAAGATATAAAGATTAAAACAAATATAATTTTAGAGCCATGTGTTAAACGACTTGATTTCCATGCACAAGTTGATTGGAAAGCTAAAGAGCAATTTTTGAAAGTAGATATGCCAACATCTATATGTTCAAATAATGCGCAATATGAGTGTCAATATGGTTTAGTTGAACGTCCAATAGTAAAAAATACTCGTAGTGATGACGCAAAATTTGAATCATGCACGCATAGGTTTGTTCGTATAGAAGATTCCTCTTATGCTGTTGCAGTTGCGAATTCGTCTACTTATGGCGCTGATGCTGCTCCTATTGGCGATTATGTTTCATCTTGTGGAACTATGCTCAGATTATCTTTGCTTTCTGCGCCTCTTTACCCAGATCCAAATACGGATCAAGGTAAGCATGAATTTACTTGGTCATTTATTGCTGATGCAAATATGGATTCAGTGCTAAGTATAGCTGATTTTTTGAATTCGCCAATTATTGATAAGCTTCCAGATGTAGATCCGCTGTTTACGATTCATAGAAACTCAGGTCTAATTGCATTAGATTGGGTTAAGCTAGCTGACGATTGTTCTGGAGATATAATTTTGCGTATTTACGAGCCATGTGGTGGCTGCGCAAGTGGGCAAATAAAACTCAATAAAATCTTGCGTGCGGCTTCGATTGAAGAAGTGGATCTTATGGAAATGCCCGTGTTGCACGGTATGCCTGTAGCTTTGCACAAGAATAATGACGTGTTAAATATAGAATTACATCCTTTTCAGCTATGCTCATTGCGCATTCACATTGCATCTTAATATTGATATTTTTTGTTTATATTTTGATACTTGTGATTGCACATACATTAATGATTATTGCGATTTGCAATATATTTAGCTAAAGCACATATAGGATTATCTGTATTTATATAGTTAATTTCGAGCGCATTCATTATCTGCACTATGATTGGTTGGTCAATATGCGCGCGTCTTACTATTTCTACATTCTGAAATGCAGATTCGATGCTCCCTTTGTATAGCACATTTCCATTATCAAGTATGAGAGCATTTTGACAATTTTTGTATGCGAATTCCATGTCATGGGTAATAAATAATACTGTTACATTTATCGTATGTAAATAATTAAGTATTTTTACAAGTCGCATTTTTTGTAGCTTATCCAACCCGCCAGTCACTTCATCCATAATAATAATATGTGGTTCTCTTAGCAGTGCAGATGCAATGTTAATAAATTTTCTTTCAGAGAATGACAAATTAAATGGGTTTGTATTTTCTTTATCGTTTAAACCAGTAAGATTCACAACGCGACGGTAAAGATCATTGTTTATATTCTTTATCCCATATGTAATCTCTTTATGCACAGTGCTGTTAAAAATTTGATCATTTGGATTCTGAAAAATATAACCAACGAGTGATGTAATATCGTGTTGCTTTAATGTTTTATATTGTTTTCCTTCGATAGCTATGTCACCAGAAGTTGGCTGTAATAAATTATCTATTATTTTGGCTAAAGTGCTTTTCCCTGCTCCATTGCTACCTATTATTGCGCATACTTCACCACTTTCGAATTCTACATTTACGTGTTTTAGAATTTTGCATGAATTTTCTTGTTTATTATTGTTCTTATTTTTTATTTTTTCATTTGAAGGATATTGAAAACTTACATCGTCCAATTTAATTGCAATGCTCATTGCATTTCTCCTTCAATAAAACTATTAATTTGCTTATATCTGTTATGCTAGGCGTTATTTGAATATCAAAATTACGTAACTTTTTTACAATTTTGACGACTTCTGGAATATCAATACAGTCAGAAGGGAAGGTTTCATCATAAAAAACATCATATTTATTCCCATAATGGGTTATAAAACCATTTTGAAGAACAATAATATTATCTGCATATTCCGCTAACAAATTTGTATCTTGTTCACTAATTATTACAGTATGTCCTTCATCTTTGTATTTTTGTAGAAAATTATAAATATTCTTAGTTTCTTTTGGATCAAGTTGTAGAGTAGGTTCGTCAAGAATTAGTATTTCTGGATTATTCACTATAACGCAAGCGATTGCAACGCGTTGAATTTGCCCGCCAGATAGGCTTAGTGGGTTTTGAAGCGCAAGCTGTTCTATGTTAAGTAATTGCATAACTTGTGTAACTCGACTCTCTATTTGTTGAGTAGGGGTGTTGCGATTTTCTAAGCTGAATGCAATTTCTTCAAATACGGTTTTTTTAATATGACTTAATTGTGAAAAAGGATCGCTAAATACAAAGCCTATGCTGCCACTTTCATTAGATTTTGCTAAATCAATCGTGTTGTTTAATAGTATTTTTCCAGAATATTCTCCCTTATAGAAATGAGGAATATAACCCTTAAGAGATAAGCATAGACTTGATTTACCTGAAGCGTTAGCTCCAATTACTCCATATATTTTCCCTGATTCTATCTGTATTGTTATGTTACTTAAAGCTGGTTTTGAAGTAAGTGGATAAGTGTATGAAAAATCGCAAATATTATATGAGATAACCATAAATTACTCTTCCTAGAATAAGAAAAACTAGTGTAATTGTTCCTATTGCTAGTACTAATTTTTCGTGACCATTATGATTAACCTGTTTAATATATGTCTTTTTTTCTGAACTAAAAAAATTTCTTGAATCAAGCATCATTATGCGCTGCTCTATGTTTATTAGTGAAGTAATAAATGCTGGAAGCAAAATCGAAGTAAATGTGCCAATTCTACGTATTAAATTTCCATTAAAGTTTATTCCACGACTTTTTTGCGAGATTATGATTGCTTTAATTTGCATTTGTAAATAATCAATAGTTTGGAAAGTAGAAAGTATTATGAAACATATTTTATTGCTCATCCCAAGTTTGCTTAAAGATATTGTAATATCTTCTATATCAGTTATTTGGAAAAACCATATGACTATAGTTGATATGTTTAAGGTATTCATTCCAAGCGTTATAGAATTAGACAATGCTGTATCTGTAATTTGCAAAAAATTAAGATTTAATATTGCATTTCCTTGTCTATAGAAAGCAACTTGAAATATTGCAACAAATAATGAGAACATGGCTATACTTGCTACAAGTTTATATCCATTCTTTTTTATTCCGCATAGAATCATCAGAATAAGTAGAGCAAGAAAATAGGGGAACAATAAAAGTCGTAAATAGTATAATGTGAATGAAAAAGTATTTAATATAATGTCTACTATTATCAAATATATGGTCAATATAAATTTTGTTGTAGGATACAGCGTTACAAACGTATTTGTATTTTTTACTTGATTAATAGTATCTATATAATGCATGTGCATAATTACTTTTATCTTTGTCTGTATATAGTAGACTCGATTTAATTTTTACTATTCAGAATCTGAATTTTTTAAGTAAAGTGAACCTAATGGGAAAAGAAGCAGTAATTTATTGGGCAAGCATTTTATAACGCTTAAACATATAATGATTGTTAATATTCTATCAGCCCAAGTAAAGAATCCTTCAGCAGAGAATACAGAAATCCAAATATTCACTCCAGATGCAGTTATTAAACCCGCTATCATAGATGATCCTCCGCCAGTAAACCCGCTAAATACTATTACTACTATCGGTGCCGCAATAATAATGGATACTATTGCCATGATTATTGAAGAAATAAAAATTTTCATATAATTTGAAAACATTTTATGTTTTGCTAGAATGCCAGCGCATAAGGCCAGAGCAATATTGACCACTATAAATGGAAGCATGGTTGGCATAGTGATTGATGAAACTATTGAAGATAGCATTCCAGTTATTATTCCTACAAGTGGTCCAAAAACCATGCATGCAAATAAAGTGCCTATAGTATCAAGGAAGATAGGTAGTTTTAGTACGCCAGCTATAGTGCCAGAAATATAATTAATAGCAACACATAATGGTATTGTGACAACTGCAGCAGTAGTAAATTCTTCCTTGAATGATTTAATTATCTGTTTCATGCAACTACCTCCTATTTTATTACTACAAATATAATCTTTTCATGGATTATAAGATACCTTTATAAAGTTTGTAAATTAATATTTAGTGTTTTTGATAAATTTTCGCGAGTATATGACATATATACGGCATATACGCGCTTGCGTATATAAATAACATTTGGTTTTATAATGCTTGCAGTATGTGTTGCTTCAGCTGCACGCTAAAGTTAGTTACATCTGAAACTACAGTTTCTATTAATTGATAGGATGTTGAGAGTTTATGGAAAATAAAGGAATTTATTCTAAAAAGAAAATAATAATAGATACAGATTGTGGTTCGGATGATGCTATGGCAATCGCCATGGCTTTAAATGATCCTAGATATGAGATATTAATGTTTTGCACTGTATCAGGAAACGTGTGCATGGAACAAGCGACTATTAATACGCTTACTACTATCGAGCATGCTGGTTCATATGAGCCACCTGTATATAAAGGAAGCAGAAGCATGCTGTTACGCGATTTGGCTTATGCTCATGAAACTCATGGTAGAGATGGAATGGGTGATATTGGTCTAGTTCCTCATCGTTTGAAAGAAAGTAATGGTAATGCTGTTTTGAAAATGATTGAAACTTTGAGAAACAGTGAAGATGGTGAAATAGATATTATTGCATTAGGACCATTAACTAACATTGCTCTAGCTATTAAGGTTGATTATGAAGCGATGAAAAAAGTTGGTCGCATAGTCGTTATGGGATCTGCTGGTTTAGGTCGTGGAAATGTTTCTCCTGTAGCAGAATTTAATATTTGGCAAGATGCAGAAGCTGCAAAGATATTAGTTGATTCTGGTCTTAAAAATATTATGTTTGTTGGATGGGACGCATGCTTGGGAGAATGTATGCTGAATCCACAAGAAATTGCTAATATTCGCAAAAGTGGAGAACTCGGTAAGTTTGTCATTGATTGTAATAGGGAATTAATGGAAATGAATGTTAGCCGTTTTGGGGATGCTTATCTAGATATGGCTGATCCATCTGCTGTTGCCGCTGCGTTATATCCTGAATGTATAAGCGAGTGCACAAAATATTATTGTCAAGTTGATGCAACTCCTGGACCAAGTTATGGCTCAGTTCTTGTTGATGCTAATTTCTTCTCTGGTAAAACTCCGAATGTTGAAATATGCAGTAGGCTTAATCCCGAAAAATATAAAAATTACATTTATCGTACTTTGCATGTTGTAGATTAGCAAAATTTATTTTTACCAACATGCTTTCTATATTGAAATAACATTTAAATACGACCGGGTTTGTTTATGGTTGTTCACAAACTTTCTCGGTCGTATTTATATTTAATGCGTATAAATTAATGCGTATATTTTTTCAGTATAAATATATTTTAGTTACTAAAGTCAATATCGCCGAGTTTTTCAATAAGCTTCATATTCTCGCTGTAATCAACTGGGCAGGAAATCACATCGACACCGTTTTTCTGATCCAGTGCTTCACGCAGCATGTTGTACAAATCCTCCGGCTTTTTAACAGCATGACCGCGCGCGCCAAAGCTTTCAGCTAGTTTTGGCACATCCGGATTATGGAAATCAACGTATTCGTGCTCGCCTGCATGAAGTTCCATCTTCCACTTAATTAAGCCATAAGCGTTATCTTCCCAAACAAGAACTACCATTCGGCTGCCAACGCGCACTGCAGTTTCAATTTCCTGCACGTTCATCATAAAGCTTCCGTCGCCCATCACAGCCAAAACCGGTTTCGTGTTAATTTTGCCGGAATTATCGCGAATAAACGAAGCTCCAACAGCTCCCGGAAGCGTCCAAGCCATAGTTGAAAGACTGTTGTCGATTATGCAAGTATTCGGGTGCATAGTTGGGTACAATCGTGCCATCCACATTTTAAGGGCGCCTGTATCTACAAGAACCTTCGTGCCTTCAGGAACAGCGCGGCGAATATCGTAAACTACGCGCTGCGGTTTCATTGGCATGCTTTCGTCGTTTTCGCAAGAATGTAATTCTTCCGTAAGCAGTTGTCGAATACGTGGGTGGCTTACGTCGAAAGTGATATTGCGTGTCTTTAATACTTCTGTAAGAGTTTTAAGCGTTTGGCCAATATTCGCCATAATATTCAGCGCAGTAGGGTAGTGCGCGTCGGTATCTTCCACAAAAGTATTGATGTGAATAATAGTTTTATCAATATTTGGGTTGATTTTCTTCGGGTCGAACTGCTGAATTGAGAAGCCGACAGCAATAATCAAATCAGCAGTATCAAACGCGAAGTTCTCGTAATCGCGATGCATGAAGCCGACTACGCCAAGTGCATTCGGATGATTATCTGGGAAAACGCCCTTACCTTCGAAAGTAGTTGCAACTGGCACATTAAGCTGCTCAGCAAAAGCAAGAAGCTGAGCCTCAGCGTGAGAGCGCGCAACGCCGTTTCCAGCCAAAATAATAGGTTGCTTTGCTTGACTAATAATTTTCGCAGCTTCTTCAATAGTGTCCGGCGCTGGCATAATATGCAGAGGATGAGGAAGTGGAAGAGGTTTTGCGTTGTCAGGTGCTGGCATTTCGCTAATATCTTCCGGAATAACAAGGCACGTGGCTCCCGGACGGTTGCGACCGGCAATAGAGAAAGCTTTTCTGACCATTTCCGGCGCAGATTCTGGAGCAAGCATCATAGAAGACCATTGCGTAATTGGCTGGAAGAGCGCAACCAAATCAATAATTTGGTGAGATTCCTTATAAAGCCTAGAAACATTACCTTGTGCGCAAATCGCTACAAGCGGTGTAGTGCTTGCGTTTGCTTGAGCTACAGGAAGCGTTAAATTCAATGCGCCAGGACCTAGAGTTGCCAAGCATACGCCCGGTTTTCCAGTAATATGAGCGTATGTTGCTGCCATAAAACCAGCGCCCTGCTCGTGGCGAGTAAGCACAAAACGAATGCGTCCATCGCGCTCAATTGCTTCAAGAAGCGGAATATTTTCCTCACCTGGAATACCGAATACTGCTTCAACGCCTTCGTTTACCAAGCATTCAACAACTAAATCTGCAGTATTGCGCTTGTGGTTTTCACGAAGATGCTTTTGACGAGCAAGTTTTTGTTCAAGCTTCTGATCTTCTGTTTTGTTTATTTCTGCCATAATTCGCTTCTTGTGTAGACAACAAATTCTTTGTTTTAATATGATATACGCAATCTTGTCTTTAAACGCAATTTTTGCGATGCGCGTGTCATAAAAAAGGGCGGAATTTTGTGTTAGCTACTTTAGGCTAAATCACGCTATTAATAGTTGCTAATTTATTGTTATTGCAACGATTTTGTCGGGAATTTAACCTGATTGTAGGACTGGGTTTCTAGTACAATAGAACCATTGTGTCTATTGCGTTACGGAGGAATGATGAAGCGCTGGCTGTTGAATCTGGTCAAGTGTGAAACCATTCTTATTGTTGCCGCAATTTTAGCGGTTATTTCTTGTTTTTTTGTACCTCCAGATCCGCAATATTTGAGTTATATTCATGTCAACACTATTTCGCAATTAGTGTGTCTTATGATGGTTGTGTGCGGATTCCAGCGCATTGGTGTGTTTCGATCTATTGGTGCGCGTTTGCTAAGGCATGTGCGCACTGAGCGCGGCTTGGTGCTCGTGCTTATGTCGTTAACATTCTTTTCAGCAATGTGGATTACGAACGACGTTGCTTTGGTTACTTTTGTGCCTTTTGCGCTATCTGTGCTCGTAATGGCGAATGCTGAAAAGCAGTCAATTCTTGTAATTACGCTTATGACCATTGGTGCCAATGTTGGAAGTATGCTCACTCCTATTGGCAATGCTCACAATCTGTATTTAAAGGCGTTGACTCATATGTCTACGCAAGATTTTTTGAAGATTATGGCTCCTTATACGATTACAGCAGCACTGTTGATGATCGTGTTTGCATTCGTATTCTTTAAGTCGCGCACAGTTGACCAGTTTGCAGGTTTGCATGGTGACGACATTGAGCAAAGCGTGTTGGCTCCTTCGCATGGTCATCCGCAGCCTGATGAAATTCGTGTTATGGGCTATGGTATGAGTTTTACTCGCTGGCGTGTTGCTGTTTATAGTTTGCTGTTTGTCGTTTGCTTGTGTGGTGTTAGTGGATGGATTCCTGACTGGATTATGGTGCTTATTATGGTTGCAGCTTTTCTTGTTTGCGACCGCCACGTATTCCGTGTTTTAGATTGGGCTTTGCCACTCACGTTTATTATGTTCTTTGTTTTTATTGGCAATATGCGCCGAGTTTCTGGATTTAGCGATCTTGCGCAAATGTGGGTTGGTGTGCATCCGATGGAAGTTTCTATTGCTTCAAGCCAATTTATTAGTAATGTACCAACGACAATTCTGCTTTCTGGATTCTGTGATCAGTGGAAGCTTCTTATTATTGGCACGAATCTTGGTGGAATGGGTACTTTGATTGCTTCTATGGCTTCGCTTATTTCTTATAAGGGAATTACGCACCAGTATTCGCATTACCGTGGGCGTTATTTGCTCACGTATACTATTGTCAATGTGTTCTTTCTTGCAGTGTTGATGTCACTTGCGTGGATTATTGAATAACAATTTTTATATAAACGTTTGATATTTATAATTTTATGGCGCGTTGATAACAGTTTTTTGGTATAATAACCATTTGTTTGCCTCTGTAGCTCAAAGGATAGAGCAACGGCCTTCTAATCCGTTGGTTGCGCGTTCGAGTCGCGTCGGGGGCACGATGAAATCTTGAAATAGCATAGTGCATTTCAAGATTTTTCAGAGTGCCTAGCTTGCTTATGGTTGAAAGCACTGTGTGCTTTCAACGCAAGCTTAGTCTGCCTTATCGGACATTTTGTGGAACATTTGCCGGGGATTTTCCGACATTTTTCTTTACAACGCTGTAAAGTTTCTGTCGCTTTTCGCAGATTTGGAAAACATTTTTCCTAGCGGCGAATGTGCAGAAAACAGATTCGATTACAGCAAAACGCTTGCATTACAAGGTCTAAGACAAGATTTTTTACACACCTTTGGTTTATAACCGAGCTTGGGCTATAACTCCAAAAGTGTGTAAAGCTGAGCTTCTGGATATTCTGTGTTATAAGGCACAGCCCAAACATTGTTGTAATACATATATAAATATATAAACTTTTGCGAAAAATAAAGTAGTGAGTATAATTCACGTTTTAGATATGTAACATTGAAGTTTTTATAGATTTTGTATTCTTCATAAAAATTAAAATATTTAGATTATTGTCAAAATTTTCTCAAAGGAGATTGTGATGGTGAATGATATCGTATTTGAAGATAGTAATAAAAAAGATAAAGAAGAATTGCTTGATTGTTTGATGAAAGAAAGAGGTTTATTTTTTACTGGATCAGGAATCAGCATTGAATCTGGGGTTGCAAAAGTTGATGATGTCTTACAACATACTTGTGATAAATTCTTGATGGAATTTGATAAATGTGGTTGGTGTGTCCCACAAAAAGAAATGTCTCGTAAAGATTATATTTGTAAAATAGTTCAACCAGAGCTATTTTATTCAGTACTACTGGAATGTACAGGGGATGACCGTGTTTTAGAAATGTGGAATTGTCTTAAAAAAGATCATTTCACGAAGGACTATGAACCGCAACCAAATATAATACATTATTTCATAGTAGCTTATTCATATTTTGCAAAGGTTCCAATTTTTACCATGAATTATGATAAAATGTTCGAATCATCTTGCGAAAAGCTTAGACTGCCCCATCTTGTTTATGTTGATTGTCCAACTGATGAATCACTTGAATCACAAGTAGTAATCTGTAAATTGCATGGAAATTTAAGAGAAAATTCAGGGAATATAGTAACAAAAGATGATATTGCAACAACAATGCCAGGTATTTCCAAAGAAAGCGATTTTGCAGATTATGTAAAAAGTAATATTAAGACGCATGACGTGTGTATTTGGGGATATAGCGGAAGAGATGTGGATTATTTTCCGATTTTGCGAAATAGTCATTATGAGGACAGAAAATTTTTCTGGACGGTTGGAAATCCTAAAGAATCTGAAATTGATAAGCTAACAGAAGAAAATGCTTCATCATTGCATAATGTAGTCAAGATAACAGGATATCCATCCAATATGAAAGATGAGTTGATGAATGTGTTATCAACTTTTGATGGCGGCAGTGATATTGTTGATCATATTCGTGAACTAACTAAGGACAGCTCAGTTTCTACAGAAGAAAAAGAAAAATTTTTAAAAGAAATTGAGTCAAACATTGATGCGAAAAATATATCTTTTAATAAAGAAATATTCTGGATGTTGCTTTTGCAAAGAACTGGGCAAAATAAAGATTTGAAATGTATGATTGAAAAGTTGTCTGAAAAATACGATGATGATGATTGTAATTCATTAACTAGTAAAGAAAGAATTATATTGCTAAAAGCGAGGATTTCCCTTGCAAGAGAAAGTGCGGATTTTGATAAATATCGTCAACTTGCGAAAGAACTAAAGAAAACAGCAAAGAAATACGGATTGTCATCTATAGACAGGCGCCAATATTTAGCAGATTCAAAAATCGAATATGTGTCTTCGTTGCAAATGCGTGTTCCATCGAGCCTTTCTTTAAAAGTTCCGTTATTAAGAAGAAAATACGGTTTATTGCTTTTAGTTAGGATTCGTTTTGCACTTGTGAATAGCATGTTTATTCGTGATGAAGAATTGTATAAGAGTAACGAAGTCATTGCACAAGAATGTGAACTTAGGTCTTTGGCAATAGACTGTAAAATTCCATTTTTAAAGAAACGTGCAAAAAGAAAACTTAGAAGTTTATTGGCAAGAGCTAAGGCTATAGGTAATCACGCAACAATAATTGGAGCTTGTAAGTATCTCTGCAGATTATATCCATACAATAAAGATGAGTATGAGCACATGGTTAAAATCGTTGGAACTATAGGAAGTGATTTGAGTGCATTGTCTATCATTTATAGGGATGAAGATGTCAATAAATCTTTAGAAGAAGCTAAGAAAAATGATAATACTTTGAACATCGTGAAAGCTATTTTTAAAAAGAAGTCTCTTATAAATGATTGTACGGATTTGACAATTAGTGATGAAGAAAAAGAATTGCTATTTAATTCCATCAAAAAGATTACTCCAAAAAGTTTGAAGAAAACGCTTTTGCACATAGGAAAACGAGAGGGTTTATTTTTAAAAAATAGCAAGTAAAAGTCATATACAAAATTTAAGTTGAATGCAACAGAATATAATAAGCTACAAAAGCATAGTTTCAATAAAATTGAGGATTATTTGTTTATTAATAAAATTAAAAAATGAATATGTGGAATAAAGGGTGATGTGAGAGTACTCATCTGCGCCAGTAACGACAAGAACGTAAAAATACGTTATTCGCGCAGAACGTAATCTGCAGGAGTAACGAAAGAACGGTATTGAGTGTTACTTGTGCAGTACGCTGACTGCGTCAGTAACGAAAAAACGTCATTGAGCGTTACTAGCGCAGAAACCAACCTGTACGTGTCTTAAAGACGCGTACAGGTTACTTATCTTCTTCGCGGCAGCTTTCGCATAAGCCAAATACTTCTAGCGTATGATCCACCACAGTGTACCCGTGAGATTCAGCTACTTTATGAATCCATCCTTCGTCGTCAGGCGGCTCAATGTCGACGGTTTTTCCGCAACGTTCGCACACTAAATGATGGTGATGAGTATTTTCATCGCAAATACGGAATAATTGCTGTCCATTAAAGCGCACGGTATCTACTTCGCCGCTTTGAGTTAAAGAATTAAGTTGACGATACACTGTTGCTAAGCCAATAATCTCCCCGTCTTTGGCGAGTATTCGGTGCAAATCTTGTGCAGAAACAAAATTACGAGACTCGCGTAAGTAGGAGAGTACTATTTCTTTTTGTTTTGTATGTCTACGCATAGGCTCACTAGACATTTCGCATCCTTTCGTCGTTTTTAGTCTAGCTCGTCGTCCCAGCAGCCTGTTGCATCTAATGCTGCAGCAGCGTCAACAGGATTATCGCATAGCACAGTAATATGACCCATTTTGCGATTCTTACGAACTTCAGCTTTTCCATAATCATGTATATGCCATTCTGGATGTTCCAAAATCAGCGAACGTGTAGGAGCCACATGTTGCCCAAGAACATTTACCATAACAGCAGGGGAAAGTAGCTTAGGCTTCTTTAAAGGCCAACCAACAATACCGCGAATATGTGCTTCAAATTGATCCATATCGCAAGCTTCAATCGTATAATGCCCGGAATTGTGAGGGCGAGGAGCAAGTTCGTTTACTACTACGCGATTATCTTTAGTGATGAAAAGCTCGATTCCTAATGTTCCTGCTAGTTCGAATCCTTTAGCTAAGCGCAAAGCTAATTCGTGAGCTGTTTTTTCAACTTCAGGATCAACTACTGCAGGAGCTAAAGTCATGTGCAAAATACTATTGTGATGCACGTTTTTTACTAGAGGATAAGTTACGAAATCCTTACCATTTCCAGAAACCAAGATTGATGCTTCAAAAGCAAAATCGACGAAACCCTCGAGAATTGAAGGAGGGAATTTTCCTCCGCGATCCGAGCGATGGTGAATGTTAGCAACGTCTTCTTCTGTGCGCAAAACATCTTGACCATGACCGTCGTAGCCGCCGCGACGAGTTTTAAGAATTGCTGGCAAGCCTATTTCGTCAATAGCAGCATCTAAGTCGTCCAAATTATTTACTTCACGCCACGGAGCTGTTTCGATTTTATGACTATTAATGAACGTTTTTTCACTGACGCGATCTTGAGTTACGCGTAACAGGTCAGTTCCTTGTGGGATTGCGGTTAAATGACGAACTTTATCAAGTGCGTCTGCGTTAACATTTTCAAATTCGTAGGTTAATACATCGCAACGTTCAGCAAGCTCACGCAAGCCTTCAGGATCGTCGTAATTAGCTTCAACCTGCAAATCTGCTACTTGGAACACAGGGCAGTCAAGCGTAGGGTCAAGAACACCAATACGAAAACCCATATGGCGAGCTGCAATAGCCATCATGCGCCCTAACTGGCCGCCGCCAATAATTCCAATAGTGGATCCTGGCATTAAACGTTCAACAGCGCCATTAGTTACTTCAGATAAGGTTGGCATTTGATTCCTCGACTTTTTCTTTTAGCTCATTGCGATATTCTGCTAGTTCTTTAGCAAGACGATTATCAGTTGTACTTAGAATACTTACAGCAAGCAATCCAGCATTTGTCGCACCAGAGTTTCCAACTGCAGTAGTTGCAACAGGAATACCTCCTGGCATTTGTACTATTGAAAGCAATGAATCCCAGCCTGATAGCGCATGCGAGCGTACTGGCACTCCAATAACAGGAAGCGTGGTTTGTGCCGCAATCATGCCAGGCAAGTGGGCGGCTCCGCCGGCTCCAGCAATAATAATGTGGAAACCGTTTGAGCGAGCATTATGCGCAAAATCTGCCATTAATTCCGGTGTACGATGTGCGGAAATAACTCGTTTCATATACGGAACTTGGAATTTATCTAGAATTTCACAAGCATGACGCATGGTTTCCCAATCACTTGAGGATCCCATTACGACAGCGACGGTTGGCTTTACTTCTGACACGATGAACCTCCCTGACGTGCACTTGTTACTTTACGCAACACTAGGGAGAACTCGCCGAAGTTTATCTAAAACTTAACAAATTATTTGTTCGCTTCATTGCTTTTTGGTCGCAACGATTTTACCATTTCTAGTATTTGTTTAGGATTAGCTTCCGGTAAATAGGCGTGAGTTACAGCTAGTGAAATCTGAGCTAATTTTGCAGAATCCATATAGCAAACATATACGGAACTTGCGGATGGCTGGAATTTTTTCTTGAAGAAATATAGCGATTTGAACCCATAAGCTGGTTCCAAAATGTCAGACATCATTTCTAGCGCATGATTAATAACGTTAGAAGATTTTTGACCATTTTCGTTCAATATGTCTTCGTTTATGCCAGCTAGAGGTGCTGCAGAAAGGCTCATAAATTCTACAGGACAGTCTGGGTTTTCTAATCCTTCATCTCTTAAACGTTCTGCCATTCTAGCAATTAATAATTCCATAATCCCATTAGGACTATCTGTGCGGTGACGCATAAAATCAAGTGTCCAACCAATAATTCGATTATTTCTATACGTTGGCATCCAGCTTGTTACTCCAAGTACCCTGCCGTCTTCATTAATAGCGTATAAAATTTTGACGCGGCTATCTTGAAGTTCGTCAAGTCCTCCGAGAGTAAATTTCATTTCTGGAAGAGCTTTTAACTCTGCCCATTCTTCTGAAATTTCTACAATTTGTTGCCGTACGTCCCAAGAGGCTTCGTTATAAGTTGTAAGTACGTCGGCAATTCCATCTCGTTTTGCTTTGTTTATAGCTGTACGAATATCTTGCCATTTTTTCCCTCGCGTCTGCCAAGTATTAGGGTCTACTAGCATGTCTGTTCCGACTTTAATAGAAGTAAATCCAAGTTTTTCTAGTTCTTGACGCGTTTTATCGTGCACAGCATAGAATGCTGGAGACCACGAATTTTGTTCGCAGAATTTAATAAATCCTCGAATATCTTGTGAATACTCTTTTTCATCTCCAAAAGGTTCTGTAAGAGTGAGCGCAATACCGTAATTTAGTCTATAGGCAATTGCAGATTGCCCGCTTTGAGAGAACCAATAATGGTTATTCGCCCAAGTTGTCATAAAGCTCATTGTGTTTCCACCAAGTTCTACTAATGAGCTTGTTTTTTTTCTATCGTTTTCGTTTGTAGAGATGCTGCTGCGGAACCACGTAAAGCAGACAATAAACAATATTGTCCAGAATATCACGCCCACGCTTTGTGCTAGTAAAGAAGATAGGGGTGTTTCAGTGCGAAGCATTGCGTTAGATCTGTTTCCAAATCCCATAGGCATCCAGCGCCCTGGTAAATCTCGCAATAAGTGGTAAATATCAGCAGATGGAGTAAATTCTTCAGGTATCATAAGACCAAAAGCAACATATCCAGCACCAGTTATATACAATGCTATAAAAATTGCTATTAGTCCCAAACGTGCCTGTAGTTTGCTCGTATGAACAGAAAAATGCTTTAAATTAATTATCAACAAAATAGTAAGCAATAATGGTGGGAGAGCGGTAAGCATAAAAGCAACAGCAACAGCATTATGTTGATGTTCCAAAATATTTTGTTTTGTGGCAATTAAAGGCAAAACAGTGAAATACATTCCTGCATATAGCACAGTCAGTGCGTTTATAAATATAGAAGTTAATGCAGCTAGTCTACGCCCTCGTAACATTCCCCACGCAATAATCATCAGTGTGATGCTTGGTAATAGAATGCGAATCCATAATTCGCCAATTGCAGCGTGATGTAGACCTGAATGAAGAAAACAATTATTTGTGCTGTAATTTGTCATGCATCGCGTAAGCCATGTCTTAGAGCCTAGTTGCGGTGACATAAACAAACCAAGAGTAGTAAGAATTCCTGCGTGAGAGCGTGAAGATAATGCCAACACTGGACCTAATGCAATAATGCTCTGAGCTACTGCAAAAAGCCTACGAATTTCGTAATCTATACCTTCCCACCAGTTTACACTTCGTCTAACGCCTTTTGTTTTGCTCATAATATTGCCGATGATGTGTCCTGTAAGGGCTGCAATAATAGTGCAATAATCGCCTGGATTTCCACTATAAAGAAGCATTGCTGAAGTAGTAGCGTATCCAATTACTAAAGTTCTTCTGCGCCACAAAATAGATTCGTAAGATGCAGAAGCCATAAAAGCGCCAATAAACAGTGTGAATGGAGATAGTCGAATAGGAATCTTGGTAATCCAATGCATGTTTCGAATAATGATTGAAAGATTACCTATGATTGTTAATCCTACAATTATGCCAACAAGTGTGCTAAATATTGCAATATAAATAATATTAAGTCTACTTATACGAGTTTCTGCAACGCCAATAAGTACGGCAACAAGTAAACAATTAACCATAAGAGATGGCATATTATTTACGAAAATAAGCGAATGGCACACTTTTATCAGCAGCTCTGTGACGTTTCCGTGCCCGAAGAATAGGCTTGGACCTTTTGAATGATGATGTCGCATAAACAATTGTGCAAGAGTAGCGCTTGTGCCATAAGTATAAAAATGCATAAGTGCTAATACGAGCCAGTGTATGCAATTTATAACAATAAAAATGCATGTAAGCGTTAATGCAAAAACTTTATGTTGCATCCAGGTTATGAAATCGTGCATCAATATTTTTGTATGCCGAATTGCTGAATGTTTAGAATCAGAATCATTTTTCTTACAACGTTTATGAAAGAAAGACAGCATCATATTAGTCTCGATTCACTTGCTGGTTGATAAGAATTTGTACATTTTGGTAGGTATTAAGTTTTGGTGCAGTGCTTGAAATACCTGTTTTTTTGCAGAATTGATCAATTGCTATTTTTAATCCAGCTTTTACTGTGTGCCAATCATGACCATTGCCTTGAGAAAGCATGGTTATAACATTCATTCCAGCGCGATGTGCGCTTAGTGCGATGGTTGCCTGATTCGCTTGAGATTTAGTATCCCATGAGCCCGCAATAGCGTAATAATTTTGTTTCAAAGGAGCATTTTTACGCATTATCACGCTAGGTACATGTCGCTCATATTCTGATGTGTTTCCATTGAAATAATGATTAATTGTTTCTTGGCGATTCTTATATGTTGGTTCTAGTTCCCCTCCGGCAGAAAAAATGTTTCCAAATATATCAGGGTGAGATGGAACTAGTTGCGTTGAGCAAGTGCCTCCTTGTGAGAAGCCGCCCATAAGCCACATTTTAGGATCTTTGCTTACTGGCAAATGTTTGCGTATCCATTTAGGAACATCATTAATTAAATATGTTTCTGCTTTGCCGAACACATGTGTATCCGCACACAGAGAATTATGCGAAGATTTACCATTTTGGTCAGGGGCTACAACAATAGGTGCAAGACCGTAGTGATTTTTCGCGTAATTGTCTAAAGTATTTGCAATATCGCTTGCTGCAAAAAAGTGATTAGGGCTACCAGGTTGTCCTGCAAACATGACCATAACTGGCAGTTTTGGTGGTTTTTTAACAAGTGCAGCAGGTGGCAAGTATACGTTTGCTATTCTGGCATTGAAATGTGAAGCAGTGTTAGGGATATAAACTGAACGAACAATACCTTTTTTAGGCAGTTTTGGCAGTTTTTGTTGTGCTGCTAACTCTCTCCATTGTTTAATACTAGAGGATGCGGATTTTTGCTTATTAACTTCTAGTTTTGGAAAACCGCCCATTCCAAATATTGAACCTATTGTCGTGTATTCCCCATAAATCATGTCTACATGAAGAGCTGTGCTTGCTAACGTCAAGATAATAGCTATTACTGCAACTAGTTTTCTCCATTTGTGTAAGAAAACAAATGCTGTTGCTGCAAAACCTATAAGCCCGAAGCCGCATGCAATAGAAAAAATAACGAGCCATCCAAGACTTACTTCGAATACAAGAAACACGTCAGAAATAAGCCAAGCAATTATTCCACCGACAAAAAATGTTATGACACCTATTGCAAGTTGTATTAGTAAGTGGAACATTTTCTTGCCGCGTTTTGTTTTCATAAAAAGCAACAAGACTAAAGAAATACCATTTACGCTAAAAAGGCTTACTGGTAGCCATCCTTGCAAAAGACTCACTTTTGCCAATTGCAGCATGTTTGACTCCTATACTTTCTAGTCTAATTTGCGTACCAGTTACTAATCTAAGCGACATATACGCACAGTAATTGCCCAACCTAGTAATGTAATGCTAGTATCTGAAATTTTCCTCAATATTTGTTTTATTTTTTATTATTTATTCTATTTAAATAATAAATATCGAAACATATATTGTAATCAGTCCTAAGTATTAAAATTGCTATTTTTTCTTGTTTCAATGCATTGTTAAAAATTTATGACGATAGCAATAAGTAAACTTGCACATTATTAGTAATAATTAGTACGTGTGTGATTTATTGAGGATAGTATGAAGTCATTTTTGCGCTTGAAAGTTCCGTATTGGCTGTATGCATTTCTTTTCTTTGTTATTGACGGCATGTCGGTAATTATTGTGCAAATGGGTGTGCAGCGCGCTGGAAGAGTTGAGATGACTTCTGCAATGTCTGGTGGACGTTGGGGATTAATAACTAAAACCTGGAAAGAACTTAATTTCGTTATTGTTCTTAGTGCGCTCGTTGTTGCGATGATATACGGTTTAATTCTTTTGATTAGTAACCGATTTTGGATATCAAGTGCAATAATTCTAAGTGTTTCATTGCTTATTGCTGTTATTGAATATATGAAAGTAAATGTTCGTTATGAAACTATTCTTCCTGCGGACTTAAACTTTTTAAAAAGTAACACTGGTAATGTCGCTTCATTTTTGCCAGATAATGCTCCTATGGTCATTGGTGTTGCTTTAGGCGTTTTTATTTTGCTTTTAGTTACAACTGTTTGCTTACACATATTTGATACAAATCATGGAAAGATTGTGCGATTTAAAGATTGGCGTTATTCTGCTGGTATTCGTGTTGCAATTGCGTTGATTTTAATAGGGAATTTAAGCTGGTATATTGGCGGCGTTGGCACAGTTGACTCTTCGGCTAATGTTTTTTCTAAAATGCTTGGTGACAGTCCTGCTATGTGGGATTCTGTTTATGACGCTCAACGCAATGGTGCTATTGTGGCATTTTTGCGTAATGTAAATCCTAAAATTATGGATAGGCCGGCTGATTACAGTGAAGAAACTATGAAGGCTGTATACAAGCGTTATAACGATGAAGCTAAACGTATAAATCGTTCTCGTACAACAAATATGAACGATAATACTTTTATTCTTATCTTGTCTGAATCGTTCTCTGATCCTACTCGTGTTCCTGGTTTGAAGTTGAACAAGAATCCAATACCATTTATTAGCAATTTAAAGAAGCATACGGATAGTGGTTTGATGCTTTCTTCTGGTTATGGTGGCGGTACTGCAAATCTAGAGTACATGTCTTTAACTGGTTTGAGCATGGCTAATTTTGATCCTTCAATGACGAGTCCGTATCAGCAGTTGGTTCCTAATGCTCAATGGTCTCCAACTATTAATCAATATTGGGATGATTCTCGTAATTCTATTAAATCTATAGCTTTCCACCCGTATGAGCCGAGCATGTATTTGCGCGCTACTAATTACAAAAAGTTTGGATTTAGTAAGTTCTACGCATTGCAAGGACCTGATGTTATTGCTCACCGTGATGTTATAGATAAATCACCGTATGTTTCTGACGCATCAGCATATAAGAGTGCGTTAGAAAAGATTAAAGAGCATAAGCAACCTAGGTTCGTACAAATTGTTACTATGCAAAACCATATGCCTTATAGGGATTGGTATGCGAATAATGAATTCGAAGTGTCTTCTAAAGATGGTGCCGCTGATCTTGGTGATGATGAAAAAACTTCTATTGAAACGTATGCTAAGGGTGTGCAGCACACTGATGAGGCAACACAAGCGTTTTTGAAGAGTTTAGATAAACTAAATAAGCCTATTACTGTTATGTTTTATGGTGACCATTTGCCAGGAATTTACGGCACTGCAAGTTCAGATGAAAAGAATTCATTGTCTTTGCATTTGACTGATTATTTTATTTGGTCAAATAAAGTTGCTTTGGAGCGTAAAGAGCGTAGTGAGAAAAAATCTTCAAACAAAAATGTAGAGCATTCTAATACAAGTAAAGATGTAGATCGTACTAATAAGTATTCTTCACCTAACTTCTTTATTTCTCAGGCTGCTTTACATATGAACGCTAAAGTTTCTCCGTATCTTGCTTTCTTAACTTGTTTACATGAGCATGTGAGCGCTATGGAGCCTCCTGTTGTAAATACTATTCAAGGCTGGGATAGAATTCCTGAGGGACAATCAATTTATTTGGATAACGATGGTAATCCTATGATTTTGTCTAAGATGGATAAGAAGTCACGTCAACTTCTTCATGACTATCGCTTAATACAATACGATATTACTGCTGGAAAGCATTATTTGCGTAATACTGATTTTCTGAAATTACCGCGCTAAAAGCTAGTTTGATTATTACAATGCCCCTCGTTTGTATTTGATACATAGTATGTTTCAAATAGCGAGGGGCTTATTGATTTGCAATTTGTTAATGAAAACTATATCAATTAACAAACTATTTTAAGGCTTTAGATGCGATATCATGCCTAAAGAACATGTGTGGAAGATTAAGCTTATTTAATATGCTGTAGACGTTGTTTTGAGCGTCTTTTACGTCATCTCCATGCACTTGCACAAGAGCTACTCTACCTGAAGAAGTAAGAAGTTTGCCGCTTTCTTCATCGCTTTTTACTCCTGCATAATACACGTGTTGACCTTGATTTTCGTCAACAGGAATTTGAGGAAGAGGAGTTCCAGTAACTAAAGTGCCAGGGTAGCCTTCGCTTGCAATAATTACGCCGAGCGTAACACCGCTATCTTTCCAAGTAAAAGTAGGATTTTTATGCTGCAAAATATCCCATATAGCTGCACCAAAATCTGAAGTAAGGCGAGGAAGCACAACTTCTGTTTCTGGGTCTCCAAAACGAGCATTAAACTCAATAACTTTAGGACCTGTTGCTGTATCAATTAAGCCAGCATAAAGCACGCCAGTAAAAGGCGTACCCTCTTTAGCTAGTCCTTCAACAGTTGGGCGCACAATTTCGTCGATAGCACGCTGAACTGTTTCGTCGCTAATTTGCGGCACAGGGCTATAAGCTCCCATGCCTCCAGTATTTGGTCCTTTGTCTCCGTCATAAGCACGCTTGTGATCTTGAGAAATAGGCATAACCCAAAAATCAGTTCCGCTTACAAAACTCATAAGCGAAAACTCTTGACCTTGCAAAAATTCTTCAATAACAACTTTTGCTCCAGCTTGACCAAAACGATGATCTACGAAGATATCATCCAAAGCATCAACTGCTGTTTGCTCATCCATAGCAACAGTAACGCCTTTTCCAGCAGCCAAACCATCCGCTTTAATAACAATTGGAGCACCATGCTCAAGAACGTATGCGCGTGCCGGCTCCAAAGCGTCAAATGTTTTGTAGGAGGCAGTTGGAACGTTGTGACGAGCCATAAGCTTTTTTGCGAAATCTTTAGAGCCTTCAATTTGAGCTGCGGCTTTGTTTGGACCAAAAGCGGCAATTCCATGCGCTTCAAAATTGTCAACAATGCCATTCATAAGGGGAACTTCAGGACCAATGAACGCAAAATCGTAGTTATTGTCTTTAACAAACTTAATAAGAGCGTCATGATCTGATTGACTTATGTTTGCAGTTTGAATGCCATCTGCTGCAATACCAGGATTTCCAGGAGCAACAGTTACTTCTTCAACGCTTTCTCCTTTAAGTAGCGCGTGTGCAATAGCATGTTCGCGAGCGCCAGAACCAACTACTAAAACTTTCATTTTTGATCCTTTATTGCTTTAAGATTTTGCTGTTTTGTGGATTACAACAATTCGACTGCAACGTTTTCGCGCTTAGCCATTTTGCCAATAATATAAGCGGTTTCGTTATGCTCTTTTAGTATTCGCATTGCCTCGTCTGCTTTGTTTTCGTCAACTGCCAAAACCATGCCAATACCCATATTAAAAACGTTGAACATTTCAGCGTGAGCAACTTTTCCAGCTTTTTCAATAACTCCAAAAATAGGTGGAACGCTCCAGCTAGTGGTATCAATTTTTGCAGCCAAATCATCTGCGTACATGCGTGGAACATTTTCAATAAATCCGCCGCCTGTAATATGAGCAACTCCCTTAATAAGATGTTCTGCAAAAAGTGGCTTTAAAGCTTTTACGTAGATTCGAGTAGGTTCAAGAAGAACTTCGCCAAGTGTTTTGCCATTAAGCTCATCTAGCTTGGTGTCAACGCTAAAACCTGCTTCTTCAAACAAAGCTTTGCGAACAAGAGAGAATCCATTTGAATGAACTCCTGAAGAAGGAAGTCCGATAAGCACGTCGCCGGCAGTAATAGTGGAGCCGTCAACAATATTCGAACGTTCTGCAACGCCTACTGCAAAACCTGCAAGATCGTACTCGTCTTCGTCATACATTCCAGGCATTTCAGCAGTTTCGCCGCCAATTAAACCTGTCTCTGATTGCACGCAACCATCTGCAACGCCTGAAACTACTTGCTCAAGTATTTCAGGATTGTTTTTTCCGCATGCAATATAATCGAGGAAGAAAAGCGGCTCGGCACCTTGAGCTGCAATATCGTTTACGCACATTGCAACGCAATCAATGCCAATAGTGTTATGCTTATTCATCATTTTTGCAATCACAAGCTTGGTTCCAACGCCATCCGTGCCAGAAATCAGCACTGGCTCTTTGTAACCAAGAGATGCCAAATCAAATAAGCCGCCAAATCCGCCAATGCCGCCTACAACGCCTGGGCGCTTTGTGCGATTTACATGAGATTTAATACGACGTACTACTTCGTATCCTGCTTCTACGCTTACGCCAGCTTCTTCATATGCGTGTGGCATATTGGTTCCTTTCGTAACAATGTTATAAGTATTTTCTTAAGTTTTATTTATAAATTGCAATGAACAATTTAATTAATAAATAATCAAGTTATTAAGTTATATAAGATTTTCGTGTGAATATTTACTGTGCTTCCTTACTTCTTGCAAATGTTCGCGTTCTTCAGGAGTAAGTGAAGCCAAGAATTCTTCGCCATAATCGTCTAGTGCAGTAGGGTAGTCGCCATTAAAGTAAGCAACGCACAAACCGCCATAAGGAGCAGGCTTTTTTAATCCAATCGACTCGACTAATCCATCTAAAGACAAAAATGCTAAGGAATCAGCATCGATATACTCGCGAATTTCTTCAACTGAATGCTTTGCTGCAATAAGTTCCTTCGTAGTTTGAATATCGATACCGTAGAAGCAAGGATATTTAAGCGGAGGGGAAGAAATACGCATATGCACTTCTTTAGCGCCAGCTTCTCGAAGCAATTGCACAATGCGCTTAGAAGTAGTTCCGCGAACAATCGAATCGTCAATAACGATAACGCGTTTTCCTGCAACTACACCACGAACAGCAGAAAGTTTCATACGAACGCCTTGCTCGCGTAATTCTTGCGTCGGTTGAATAAAAGTGCGTGCAACATACTGGTTTTTAATCAATCCCATTTCGTTTGGAATTCCGCTTGTTTCAGCGTATCCTGCAGCAGCAGAAAGTGAAGAATTAGGAACTCCAATAACCATATCTGCTTCAACAGGAGATTCTTTAGCCAAACGTGCACCCATGCGCTTTCGTACAGAATGAACATTAATACCGTAAATATTAGAATCTGGGCGAGCGAAATAAATAAATTCCATTGAGCATACTGCATGCTGCACGTGCTTTGTATATTGCTCAATAGTGTAGCCATCGTCATTAATAACAATGATTTCGCCAGGCTCAATATCGCGAATAAACTCTGCTCGCACAATATCAAGCGCACAAGTTTCAGAAGCAAGCACGTACGCGCCGTTCTTCATACGACCAAGCGAAAGAGGGCGGAAACCATTTGGATCAGTTGCTCCGATTAGTGCATCTTGAGTAAGCAATAAGTAAGCAAAACCGCCATGAACAGTTTGTAAAGCTTCTTTTAGGCGATCCATAAAAGTTGCTTTACTGGAGTGGCGAATTAAATGCATCAATATTTCAGTATCAGAATTTGAGTGGAATATTGAGCCTTTATCTTCCAAGGAATTACGTAGGCTAGTGCAATTTGTCAAATTTCCGTTATGAGCAAGAGCTACGTCTCCATCGTGGAAACGGAATAGGAAAGGCTGAATGTTATCAACGCTTCCAGAACCTGCAGTAGCATATCGCACGTGACCGATAGCCCTGTTTCCAGTAAGACGATCCATAACTTGTTCATTGCTAAATACTTGAGTTAGTAATCCCAATCCGCGATACCCATGCAGTTTGCCATTGTCGTTAGATACAATGCCGGCACCTTCTTGTCCTCGATGCTGTAGCGCATGAAGTCCAAAATATGTCAGCCTAGCTGCATCTTGATGACCCCACACACCAAATACGCCGCATTCTTCGTGAATATCTTCAAGTTCTGCAGACATTCATACCCCCCTAATAATCGATGATTGTAATCGTCGAATTTTGTAGTTATTTTGATACAAGTCTTGCAACTGTAAACTAAAGCTCATGCAGTGAAATATTCAACGCCAGCTTCAAACAATGGTTGCTCGTGGAAATCAGGAATATTGACATACAAGTCACGACCTGCGCGCTCGCAATGTCCCATTTTTCCAAAAACTCGACCATCTGGGCTGGTAATTCCTTCAACGGACATAATCGATCCGTTTGGATTCACATTCAAACTCATGCTTGGAACGCCATTGCTATCAACGTATTGCGTAGCTACTTGGCCGTTGTTAATAAGCTTTTCCATAACTTCGTTAGTAGCAATAAAACGACCTTCTCCATGAGAAATTGCAACAGTATGCATGTCTCCAACTTGCGTATTTGCTAACCATGGTGAAAGATTTGAAGCAATTCTAGTGCGAACAATCCTACTTTGGTGTCTGCCAATAGTGTTGTAGGTAAGAGTTGGGCATTCGGAATTTATTGGGATAATGTCACCAAAAGGCACAAGACCAAGCTTAATAAGCGCTTGGAAGCCGTTGCAAATTCCAAGCATTAAACCGTCACGATTATTAAGCAAGTCACGAACTGCGTCTGTTACTGCTGGATTCCTAAAGAATGCTGTAATGAATTTTGCAGAACCGTCCGGCTCGTCCCCTCCAGAGAAGCCTCCTGGAATCATTACAATTTGACTCTTTTTAATCTCTTCAACCAATTTCTCAGCTGATTGTGCAATATCTTTTGCGCTTAAATTATTAATAATAAGCGTATGAGCGTCTGCTCCAGCTTTTTCAAAAGCAGCTTGAGTATCGTATTCGCAATTATTTCCAGGGAAAACTGGGATAATAACGTGAGGATGCGAAAGCGGCTTTAGTTTTCCTGTGTGCATGTGGTTTGTAGTAGAAACATTAGTTTCGTTATTAATAGTTTCTACAATCTCGCCAGGCTTTTTATACGGGAAGATTGAGGAAAGTTCGCTTTCCCAAACTTTTTGCAAATCACTTAAATCAATTTCTTCGCCATTCGATGAAGTAATCGCGTAATTTTCAGTTGTTTCGCCAACAATCTCAACGTCAACCAAGCTTGTATTCGCTAAAGACGGAACTTCAGCGTCTTCTTTAAGCTCAACGTAGAAGTTTCCATATGCTGGCTTAAATAAATCATCGTCGCTTAAATTGTTGAATAATTTAAGACCAATATGATTTCCAAGCGTCATTTTGAATAAGCTTTCTGCGCTAGCACCGTAGCCAGGAGTAGATATAGCAAGAGCTTGCTTGTTTTTCGTAATATTTTCTACAATCTCTAGTGCTTTCAGGAAGCTTTCTTTTTCTGGAGTAATTCCGTCGGATTTATATTTTGGAGCAATACGTATAACTTTATGATTTACACCCTTAAATTCAGGTGAAACAGTTAAACGTGCATCTCCAGTAGAAACAGCAAACGAAATCAAAGTTGGTGGCACATCCAGATTCTCAAAACTGCCGCTCATGGAATCCTTGCCGCCAATAGCTCCAACGCCAAAATCAAGCTGTGCACTTAAAGCACCAAGAACTGCTGCAGCTGGCTTTCCCCAACGCTCTGGAATATCGTGAGGCTTGCCAAAATATTCTTGCAAGCTCAAGTAAGCACGTTCGCGAGTGAAACCGCTAGCTGCTAGCTTTGCCAATGATTCAACAACCGCAACATAAGCTCCAGTAAACTGATTCTTTTCCATCAAATACGGATTAAAGCCCCAAGCCATTGCGGAAGCTGTGTTTGTTTCGCCAAATACTGGGAATTTAGCAACCATGGCTTGAGCAGGAGTAAGCTGGCGACGACCGCCAAAAGGCATAAGTACAGTAGCAGCGCCAATAGTAGAATCAAATCGTTCAGATAAGCCTTTATTTGAAGCAATATTAATATCCGAAACTAAGTTATGCATGCGCTTTTCTAACGGCAAATCTGACTGATTCTGCCATGGAGTTTCGTAAGATTCTCCACTTTCAATATGCAATATCTGCTGTTTTGCAGCGCCATTAGAAGCCAAGAATGCGCGGCTTAAGTCAACAATGGTTTTTCCACGCCAAGTCATTCGCATTCGTGCTTCTTCAGTAACAGTCGCTATTATTTCTGCTTCAAGATTTTCTTCACGAGCATACTTCAAAAATTCTTCAGCATCACTTGATGCAACGTCGACAGCCATGCGCTCTTGAGATTCAGAAATAGCAAGCTCAGTGCCGTCGAGACCTTCGTACTTTTTAGAAACTTTGTCGAGATTAATAGTTAAGCCGTCGGCAATTTCGCCAGTTGCGACAGAAATGCCGCCAGCGCCGAAATCGTTGCAACGCTTAATAAGTTGACAAGCATCCTTGCGTCGGAAAAGTCGTTGCAGTTTTCGCTCAATAGGAGCATTACCTTTTTGAACTTCAGCTCCGCACTCTTCAATACTTTCAACATCTTGAGCTTTAGAAGCGCCAGTTGCGCCGCCAATGCCATCTCTACCAGTGCGTCCGCCAAGAAGAATAATCACATCGCCAGGAGCTGGAGTTTCTCTGCGCACATGGTCGGCTGGGGTAGCGGCAACAACTGCACCAACCTCCATACGTTTTGCAACATAACCAGGGTGGTATAACTCGTGTACTTCGCCAGTAGCTAAACCAATCTGATTTCCGTAAGAAGAGTATCCTGCGGCAGCAGAAGTTACAATTTTTCGCTGCGGAAGCTTACCGTTTAAAGTCTCGCTAATAGGCGTGCGTGGATCTGCAGCACCAGTTACGCGCATTGCTTGATACACATAGGAGCGTCCAGAAAGAGGATCACGGATGCAGCCACCAATGCAAGTTGCAGCTCCACCGAAAGGCTCAATCTCTGTAGGATGATTATGTGTTTCGTTTTTAAACAGGAATAGCCAATCTTCGTCGTGACCGTTTACGTCCACTTTAACTTTTACTGTGCAAGCGTTGATTTCTTCTGACTCGTCCAAATTTTTAAGCTCGCCGGTATGCTTTAAGTATTTTGCGCCAATAGTTGCCATATCCATAAGGCAAACAGGCTTATTTTCGCGATTTAGTTCTTTTCGCAAATCAAGATAACGGCTAAATGCTTCTTGAACAGTGTTATCGTCAATAGAAATATCTGTAAGCTCGGTGCCAAAAGTCGTGTGACGGCAGTGGTCGGACCAGTACGTATCAATAACGCGAATTTCTGTAATAGTAGGATTTCTATGTTCTTCACGGAAATACTTCTGGCAGAACTTTGCGTCAGCCAAATCCATTGCCAAACCGCGAGTATTAATAAAGTCTTGTAATCCAGCTTCGTTTAAATCGTTAAATGAGCTAATTACTTCTACATCAGATGGTACAACTGCTTCTCGCTGTAAACTTTTTACCTCATCAAGTGAAGCTTCTCGCGCTTCAACAGGATTAATAACGTAGTGTTTAATATCGTTTAGTGCTTTTTCGTCAAGATCACCTTTTAAAGCGATTACTCTAGCAGTGCGCACTGTTGGGCGTTCGCCTTGACTAATAAGTTGAATGCATTCGCTAGCAGATTGCGCACGCTGATCGAATTGACCAGGCAAAAATTCTACAGCAAATACGTGCTCGTCGGTTTCAATAGGCAAGTAATCGTAAGTATTATCAACTGGAGGTTCGCTTAATACTGTTTGCACAGCATTGTCGAATAAATCTTTGCTGATACCTTCAACGTCATAACGGTTAATAATTCTTGCGGAAGTAATCGCGCTTATGCCAAGAATCTCCCTAAGCTCATGTAAAAGCTGTTGCGCTTGAACGTCAAAACCAGTGCGTTTTTCCACATATACGCGAAATACCACGAGAAACCTACCTTGTTGAATGTGCGGTATGAATGCAGTGTTTATTGTTGTATTGGTTTTAAATTATAAATATTAAATTATTCAAAATCACATTAAGAATGCATGTGGCTCGCACCCCCTAAAGGTACGAGCCACAACAATCATTATCGTTCTACGCAATCGTCAGGTTTGCGCACAGAGACATCCAAGCCTTCGCTTTGAGCTAAAGATGCAAGCCTATCGTAAATCTCTTCATAAGCAGGAATGATGTCGCCTAAATCGCGTCTGAACAAGTCCTTGTCCAAATGGCTTACCTCATTCGTACCAGCATTGCGCTTATCCCAAAGTCTGCAAGTATCAGGAGTTATTTCATCAGCGAGAAGAATATTACCTTGCGCGTCTACGCCCTCTTCAATCTTGAAGTCAACAAGCTGAACATCAATCTTGGAGAAAATATCCAACAAAGCATTGTTAACAGCATGAGCTTGACGAGTGACTTCCGTCATTTCTTCATCTGTTGCTAATCCAAGAGCTACAACGCCTTCTGGATTAATAAATGGATCGCCAAGCTCGTCGGACTTTACGCAGAACTCCAACAATGGCTTCTTTAAAGGTGTTCCTTCTTTAACGCTATAACGTTTTGCAAAAGAACCTGCAGCAGTATTTCGCATAATAATTTCCAGTGGGAACATGCGCATACGCTTTACAAGTTGTTCAGTATCGGAAATTCGTCCGAGGAAGTGGCTTTTTACGCCGCGCGCCTCAAGTAAATGGAATAGTAACGAAGTAATCCGGTTATTTAAACTGCCTTTACCTGCAATCTGAGCTTTCTTCAGACCGTTACCAGCTGTTGCCTGGTTCATGTATTCAACCCATAGCACATTGGTGTCATCGGTAGCATACAGTTTTTTGGCTTTGCCTTCGTACAACTTCTCAAGTTTTTCCATGATATGCCCTCTCTTATGTGCATTCACAGTTGTAGGCGCAAACCAACAATATTTGTAGGTTTACCTGACCTTTGCCAGCACGATTAGCGTAACAATTGTTACCTACAAAATTTCCCTTCGTGCATACCGTAAATTATTATCTTTTTTAACTCTTATGCCTTAATTTTCAATGTATCTAAGCATTTGTTTGTGTAGTTTTTAGCAACATGGCGATGCGTGTCGCATTTTCTCTAGCTTCTTCCTGCGTTAATCCAGTAGCTAAAGAAACTGCCATTCGTCTGTGACCATGCACAGAAGGCTTAGCAAAAATACGCAAGTTGCATCGATGATTTTCGCCAGATTGCAAAGCTTGAGCAATATTCGTAAAACCAACAGATCCTTCCGCTTTAATAACAATGGCGTGACTTGCTGCAACTTCATTATTTTTCAAAGAAAGTTCAGTATAGTTAGCTGTAATTGGGACTCCCAAAATAGCCAATGCGTGTAATGCGAATTCACTGTAGTGCTGTGAAATCATAGTTACCATGCCAGTATCGTGTGGGCGAGGTGAAAGCTCGTTAAATAACAGTGAGCCATCTTTTAATACAAATAGTTCGACTCCATAAATGCCCCAACCTGTTTCGCCAGCTTCTTGCGCAATATCAGTCAAACTTTCTACAGCACGCTTTGCAATATCTTTCGCATTAGTGCGGATCGATTCAGGAATATTTGCAGGCTGCCAAGATTCTCTATAGTCTCCGTCTTGCTGACACTGAGCGATCGGCTCACAAGTAGTAATTCCTGCGCAAGAGCTTATTGTAAGTACTGTAAGCTCATAATCAAGCGGAGCTAAAGCTTCAACAATAACGCGTGAACACTCATTTTCATGCTCAGCTGCTGCACGCCTGCCATGCTGAGCTTCATTCCAAGCTGCGAGCAAATTTTCAGAACTACGAACTATTGACTGACCATGACCAGAAGAGCTCATAACAGGTTTAACTACACAAGGATAGCCAACTTTTTTAGCTCCATCCTCTAACTCTTCATAAGATGAAGCGAAACAATACGGTGTAGTAG
This sequence comes from Gardnerella sp. DNF00747, assembly GCF_049262675.1. Taxonomy (NCBI): domain Bacteria; kingdom Bacillati; phylum Actinomycetota; class Actinomycetes; order Bifidobacteriales; family Bifidobacteriaceae; genus Gardnerella; species Gardnerella sp. DNF00747. The sequence goes on from NZ_CP058394.1 coordinate 503,464, forward strand.
GCAGTCCTAAATCTTCGTGCGCAATTCTACGCAAGCGCTCGCGATCCATTGCAATCGCGGCAATATCTGAGCTAGGAACGACTTGAATATTCTTTTTAGCAGCATCTTTCAAAACTTCAGTAGCAATAGCTTCAACTTCTGGAATAATAATGTCAGGATTCACATTGGAAATAAGTTCTTGCAATTCTTGCGGATTCGACATATCTAGCACGTGGTATTCGTGAGCTATTTGCATTGCAGGAGCGTTTTTGTAGCTATCGGCAGCGCATACTAGCACGCCTAATCGCATAAGCTCAATCGCAATTTCCTTACCAAGCTCGCCTGAGCCAAGAAGAAGTGCTGTCGTGTTGTTGCTATTTGCAGTTACGCCAAAAATGCGCTGATTTTGCTCAGAAAAACTCATACACCCATTGTTGCATTTGCCATTGTCGAATAATTGATGTTGTTACTACGACGCGCCGAAGTGTGTTGCTCTGGCGGAAATCTAGAAAATCGTGTATAGTATCCCTTTGTTGTGTGATTATGTATGTTTTCACGCGCATGGTGGCTATAGCTCAGTCGGTAGAGCATCTGATTGTGGTTCAGAAGGTCGCGCGTTCAAGCCGCGTTAGCCACCCCACTTAAACGGCAGGTAAGTATCTGCCGTTTTTTGTTTTGGATTGCAATATTTTTGCCTATAACCCGCATATAACCCCGAATTTAGGAATTTTTACGAATATTAAGAAATTTGCAAATTTTACTTGAAATTTTTCATGGGGGGGGGGTATAACAACATATGTGCTTAGCAGTAGTGCACTACATTATCTTGCGTTTAAGTTTTTGGCGTGAATTAGCCTGCTGATTTTGGGCATGATTGTGCTTGCTTGCGTTCGTATCGACGTTTGCTTTGGTGGTTTGTGATATTTCGCGTTCATTTGCTGCTGATAATGCAGTGTTCTGCACCCCGGGCAATACTTGTTGATTCATAAAACCAACAGGCATGAGTATTCGAGCAGCTTTTAGATTTTTGGAAATCGAGGCGTTAGAATGTTACGGCTTCATGGCTGTTTCTCTAACCTTATGCGTATAACTTGTAGTTTTATGAATCGTCATCATGCGCTTGATGATGTTAGCGGTTCTGTAACTTTACAAAAATCTAAAGGTTGCACTAAAGGGTGCTCTATTGCTAACGCTTCTAAATTGTATTACATTCGTCGCGCGGCTCTTGCGTTGATTGTTGCAGTGGCGACTATTCTTGCTGTTCTCGTTGTGTCAGCTAAGCCTGCAAGCGCTGCGCAGGTTATGTGGTCGTATGGTGGTTATGGATATTTTACTGCTAATGGTAATGGCGTTGGTAATGCTGTTGAAAATATGCATATTACGCCAACGATTACTAAGGATTCTAATGGTACTCATGTGCAGTATGAAATATATTTTAACTATGCTTTTCTTGAGCGTTTAGATTCTCAGCCTAGACAGCGTATTCCAGCGCGACCTACTTTTTATGTAGATCTTCCGAAACAGCTTATTACGGACACTATTAGAGTGAAAAGAGATAGGCGAAATGTTTACGAGAAAAAGTGGAATGACTGGTCAACTCAGAATGCTAGCGGCATCCCAGAAACAATGAAAACTTGGGATAAGAAATGGGGCTGGTCTCAAACAATTTCTCGTTGGCATTATACGTATGGCAATACAGATTTCAATGATCAATGGGAAGATACTGTTGGTGATGGTCATTTTGGCTGTGGGTATAATGTTGATTCTGAGTCTAAATTTAAGAATTACAGTTTATGCGAGATAAAGAAGTGGCATGACAATGGCGACTTTGGTATAATGCTGCGTTCGTTTGAGAGTGCTAATTCTACGACTTGCTACCGTTGGGTTATTACTGCAGATGTGCCAGATGGTACTGATATTCGTTACATGCCTATTATTGCTGGATATCAGGCTACGAATGCTGAATCTCATGAGCGTGATTATGCAGCTTATGGTCCTTATGATCATGATGGTGATGGCATACCAGATAACGTGGAGTGGGATAATAGTACCAATCCGACTAAGCCTGGTGGGTTGCATTTTGAGGAGTCGGAGGATTCGCAGCCTCGTCAAGCTTCTTCTGTGAGAGCTTATACCGATGATGGTCACTGGCAAGAGAATCCTGGTGATTACTTCAATAATAAGGGTAGTTTTGTTCCTGATTATGGTAGTGACGGTAAAAGAGGTAAACTGTACGATCATATTCCTAAGAATCTTACTTATTCTATTGATGGTAATGCTTATTTTGATAACAATAAGGGATCCAATGCTCAAGTTACTTTTGATGATCCTAATAAGCAGAAGCCAGAGCCTTTACAACAAGGTCATGCGTGGATTGACAAGTCTACAGGTAAAGTGTATTTTAACCCAGCAGACTCGCATAAAAATCATACAGTCTATATACCGATTAAAGTAACATACCCTAATCCAAATAAGTACAACTGTAATCATCCTCAGCCTTTTTCAGAGACGGTTGTCGCTAAATTCAAAGTTTGGCCTATGTCTCATTTTTATAAGCCTGTGTATCCAGATTATGATAAAAAACAGGTGCAAGCTGGAAAATCAATTACGTCGGTTCCAGAAAATAAGGGGATTACTAAAGGCGATTTTCCGAAAGGTACTAGGTTTGAGCTTGGTAAGAGTAATAAATATTCTAAACCAGTGCTTTCTTGGTCAAAAATGACTAATACTAGTACTGGTGAAGTAACTTTTACTCCGAGCAAACCTCAAGATCCTAATAATTACGATACTCCTGTAATTGCTCACTATCCTGATGGCTCAAGTAGTACGGATAATGGGCAGGTTTATGCTCACGTTAAAGTAACGCCACTTACTGTAGGCAATAACGATTTAGGTTTTTCTATTGCTGAGGGTGCAGGTATGCACGATTACGGTAGTAACTATTCCGACCGTATTACTTATGGTTCGTATCATACGGATCATTACACGAATCTTGATAAAGATAAGCAGATAGATAGTAGTAGGCTTCTTATACCTGACGCGTGGTCTGCTAACAATAAGTCTCCTATTAAATTCCGCGCTATTTGCCACGAAGAAAATAAGGATAATTATACGCTTCTTAAATGGGATGAAGTGAAAAACAAGCCTTTTGGTGAAGTTAACGGATTAAAGTTTACAGCTTTTCGTCAATGGAAGATTGCTACGGAAGACGAAGAAAACAAGTGCAGGAATAATAAAAACTGTAATCTTAATGATTTTAAATACTCGCATTTAACTAAAGACGAGTACAACACGAATACTATGGCTCGTTCTCGCGCGATTATTACCGGAACACCTAAGAAAAGCGGTAAGTATGAGTGTCGCGTGTTTGCTTTTAACAATGCTGGTAGTCTTAAGGTTTTCGATGACATAATTGCCAATGACACTGGCGGAAGTGTTGTTTATAAGAAAATGCTATTTGCTAATTATGGTACTCAGGATGAGACTAAGAATTCAAAGGGTAAAGATTGGAATGATCAAACTTTAAAGTTTAGTGTTAAAGCTTCTTACGCGCATAGGAATAATCCTAGTTACGTGCCGTTGAAAGTGAAGGCTGGTGAATATCATGCAAGCCTTACTAATGGTTATAAGAATATGACTGATGTGCCTACGAGTAAGAAAGGCGCTAATAATGCTACTCATCAGGATGATATAGAAGAAGGCGCACTTCCAGACGGCACTTGGTTCGAGTTTGATGAAGACCAGTATAAGAAAGATAATCCTGGTTGGTATAAGAAGGATAAGGATCATCCTTATGGAATGTCTTTCTACGATAATGGTCAAGACAATAAGCCTAGCGATGGTGGGAAGACTGGTAAAAACCATGGTACAGGTGATGGTTCTCACTATGGAGTGATGTCTTTTAAGCCGCTTAAGTGGCAGAAGCCTGGCGTGTATAAAATTCCTGTGATTGTACATTATCCGGACGGTTCAAAGTCTACGGATAAAGATGCTGGTAATGGCGATGGCATAAGTAAACCAAATCCAGTGTACGCGCAAGTGACAGTAGATCCTATGGAAGGCGATGATATAAAGCTTCGAGTGCTAAGGTCAGATTCTCCTGACGCACCTGATATTAGTGATGTTGATGGTAAGTTTGGAAGTGGTAACGGTCTTACCATTATGAGTGGTATGAGTCTTATGCATAGACCGTTTATTGACGCTTGGTCTACAAAAGACGTGTGGAATAGTGGTAATAAAACTGAGAAGAAAATAAGCTTGGAAGTTTTATGCGAAAATGATGACCGTGATTTTGTTTCAGAACTTGCGGGTATGAAAGCAAGCAATCCAATTACATGGAGTCATGTTGATACGTACTCCGAGCGTGAGAAGTGTAAGAATAATTCTAATTGCAACGCGCAGCATAAATTGTATAGCTATAACGCTAACGATAATCCGAATAATCCGTTCGATGCTGCTCAACGTACTACTGCTACGCTCGATGGTATTCCAGAAAAAACTGGTGACTATCAGTGCGTTGCTTGGGCTTTGAAACCAGACGCTAAGAAATCTTTTGATGATATGAGTAGTCATCATGGTGCTAAATATGATTTGTTGCATGATGTTCACGGAGATCAGTACACCAGGGGTAAAGATTACGAGTTTAAGACTTTCATGATTCACGTTGTGAAACCATTCAGTCTGCCAAAGACCGGCGGATGCGGCTGGAATGCGTCTTTGTGTGTTGTTTCTGCGATGTTGTCTAGTTTGATTGCTGCTGTGTTTGTAATGGATCAAACTAAGCGCGGACACGAGTTGCTTGGAAGGTGGCGACTCGTATGAAACTTTTCTGCTGGGTGCATGTTTTTAATGTGCATGTTTTTGATGCAAAATCTCATGGAATTTTGGAGCGTGATATTGCAACATAATTTCACTAAATCTAAAAAAATTTACTCATTTATGAGCAAATTGTGTAAATAATTCGGTTAAAACCAAAAACAAGTAAATACTTACATCAAAATTTCAAAACTTTTAATTGCTGGAAACAGCATTTATGAAAGGAATGAATATGAACAAATTCACTAAACAATGCGTGGCAGCATTCGCCTCGCTCGCAATGGCTGGCACGCTGTGCGTTGCCGGTGCTGTGGTGGCAAACAACATAGCATTTGCTAATAGTCCAAGTGCTGAATCTGCTAAGCCAGCACCTTGGTCTGAAGCTGGTAAGAAGCTGACTGGTTCCATTACTATCACTAAGTATAAGGATGAAACCGATGAGAAAGGTAATCAGAAGAAGGCAACTCCTGTTAAGGGTGCAAAGTTCAAGGTTTACAAAGTAACCAACTTTGATTTAACAAAATACGATCAGTGGCTTGATGTTGCTGCTAAGGTTCCAACTCTTAATGCTAATCCAAATGATTCTTCTGCTGGTTTAAGCTTTGATAATGAAACTGAAAATCCTACAAATGATAATGGTGTTGCAAAGTTTGATAAATTGGGTATCGGCTTATACAAGGTTGAAGAAACAAGTGTTCCGGATGGATACGAAAAGCTTCCGCAGCCATTCTTTATGACCATTCCACAAATCACCAATGAATCTGGTAAGACAACATACACCTATGATGTGAAGGTTGATCCTAAGAACGCTTATACCAAGGATGCTATTAAGAAGACTGTTGATACTACAGGAATGGTTGGTACAAAGGATGATTTGCCATATACTATTTCAACTTCTGTAGTTACAACTAGTGGTACGCCTGTTAAAGATCGTACGACTGATGATTATCAAGGCTTTGCTGTGTGGGATGACGCATTGAAGTCTGCTTATGATTCTAATAAAGATGTAGTTAAAAGCGTTAAGATTGGCACTACGGAAATTAAGAATTCTACCGGTAAAGAGGATAGGTATAAGGTAGCGGTTGCTGCAACGCCTGGTGATAATACTCGTCAGCGTATTACCGTATCGTTTACAGATGCAGGTCTTGGCGAAATTGCTAATGCTCTTAAGACTTCGCCTAATGCAAAGTTAACTGTTGAGCTTAAATTCACTCTTAAGGCAGATGCTCCAGCTGGCGAACTCGTTAACAAGTATGGTTATCAGCCAGGATATAAGAAAGGTACTCCTGTAAAAGATCAACCAAAACCTGTTAATCCAACTCCAAATCCAGATTCTAAGGTAACTCTTGTTAAATTCCAGATCAAGAAGATAAGCAGCACTGACGGAAAAGCTATTAAGGGTGCTAAGTTTGCTGTGTTTGCAAAGAAAACTGAGGCTGACGCATGCGCAGCTGACGCTTCTCGTTCTACAGATAAGTGCAAGAACAAGTCTTCTAAGGGCTTTGCTACTGATACTGAAACTGCTGATACTGGTTTGACAGCAGCTGGATTTAAAGCAAAGGTTGGACAAAAGTTCTACGTTGTGGAAACTAAGGCTCCAGACAACTATGTCTTGGCTCCAAAGGTTGAAGAAGTTACTATTCCTACGACTTATACCTCTGCTGCTGGCTATGATAAAAATTCGCAGACGTTTGTTTACTCGTTCAAGGATGTTCCAACGAGCAATAACATCGACCACTGGTTCAAGCTTCCAAAGACCGGTGCTTATGGCGTGTTTATTTTCGCTATTGCTGGAATTGTTTTGATTGCTGCAAGCGTGTTTATTTACACTCGTAACAATCGCAAAGAAGAAGATAAGAAGCGCGCTTAGTATTCTTCTAACGTAAATATATTATAAAAAACTCAGGGGGTTGGGCGGTATTTGCTTAGCCCCCTATTTTACTTTTTGGAAGTGGATTTATGAGTTTTACTAAATTTGCAAAAGCTTGCCGCAGTAGCTTAGAAAGAGTAGAGCGATTAGCAGGCTTACATATTCTTAAATCCACTCCCAATGAATCGTCTGCAAACGAATCTTCTGCAGACTCAAATTCTGCAAATTCCAAAAAATCTGTTTTTAAATGCGTTATTGAACCAATCATTCTGGCGCTAGCTGCAATTCTATGCTTCACCTACCCAGTGGCATCAACACTGTGGAATAATCACGTGTCTAAACAAATTTCCATAGATTACGACAAAGTAACTTATAATCAAGCCGCTAGCGTGCGACAATCTATTCTAAAAAGTGCGCGAAAATACAATGCTCGCAGAAAAAAAATTTTTACAGCCGATCCGTATGATGGTAGTGACAATTACAAAAAAACAGCAGACTATAAGTCATATATCAAACAACTAGACGAACCAATGGGAATTATGGGAATTATAAAAATCCCAAAAATAGGCGTAAAACTACCGATTTATCATGGTGCTTCGCGCGATGTTCTAGCTCGCGGAGCAGGGCACTTGTGTGGTACAGATTTGCCAGTGGGCGGCAAAAACAGGCATACTGTTATCACAGCTCATACTGGTTTGCCTACAGCAACCATGTTTGACGGTTTAATCGATATGAAGCGTGGGGACTACTTCTACATTGATGTACAGGGCTATACAATGCGCTATAGGGTGTTTCGCATTAATGTTGTAGACCCAGAAGATATTAGTTTGTTGCAGCGTGAAAAGGGTCGTGATTTAGCGACTTTGCTTACATGTACGCCGTATGGTGTTAACTCGCATAGATTGCTAGTGACGGGGTATCGTGTGCTGCCGGACCCAGCGCATGCTCCAGAAGATCATCTTCAGTGGTCATTCTGGATGACGATGTTCCTTATAGCGTTAATAAGTTGCGCGGTGGTTCTTGCCACAATGATTATTGCTATAGTTCGAAAACGTCGTAATAATAATATTGCGCCGCAAGGAATGCATGTTGGCAGTAAATAAAACTCAGCTGCAACCGCTTCATTTAGATAACCTCAGTCTATGGAGTAGACTGGTATGGTTACGAATATGTATGTTGATGATGACATGGCGTACTAAATAGCACATGGTGCAGAAGGAGTATTTATGGCTGGTAAGGCTTCACCTAGTGAACCATTGTGGGAGACAATTCTCCTGTTTGTGCCTAGAACTTTAGGAAAGTTAGTGCGCTCGCTTTTTGGTGTTGGAGAATACGATGAGGCATATCGCAGGGACGGTTTGTGCTTCGTTATGCTTGTTCTTGCGATTTTGTTCTGCGCATCAGAATGGTTTAGAGTTAGTGGGTTTATTGGAGTAGGTCTCCATTTTGTGTCTTCTAGTTTGCTTGGAATTATGAGCGTTGTTCTGCCTGTGTGGTTAAGCGTTGTTGCTTTTAGGTTGATGCGTAACAGTGGAGTTGGCTCTGGTAATCCTCGTGTTATTAGCGGATTTATTATTCTATTGTTGTCTGTTTGCTCAATTCTTGATATTTCTTCTGCACCTCGCGGAAAAGCGTTTAATTTAGACACTGTACAGAAGTCAGGTGGGTTATTAGGTTTTGTGCTCGGATCTCCGCTATCGTGGGGTCTTTCTCGTATTTTTGCAATTATTATTTTTGTAGTAGCTGCTATTTTTTCGATATTAATGATTGCTCGCCTTCATGTAACTGATATAGCTCAAAGTGTTGCTACTATTTTTGCTAAATATAACAGTAAAAAGTCTTCTGAAGATTTAGGAAACTCTGCAGAAGATAATTCTGACAGCAAAACCAATTCTTTGGAATTTGCAGATGATGTGCCAACTCACAATGAAGAATCGCCTAAAAATAATAGCAGATCTTCTCAAATGTCTTCTGTATTGAAACTGTTTAAATCATTCTTTAAGCCTAAAAACAACAATAATAATGGGGAATTGCTTGACGAATACGCCGGCGATGATGCATTTTCGCATGCTGCTTCTCACGGTAATAGTGCAGATAATCTTGAAAGAGTTGAACCTCGTAAAGCAAGAACTGTGAGCAGCTTTTCAGATAATAATGCTGCAAATAATTCTCAATTTGAAAATGCTGATAATAATTCGAGTCAACTTACACCTAGAAGTGTTTCATCTTCATCAAAGCCTGTTCCTGAAGAAATATTGCCAAAAGCTCCTATGAGTGATTCCTCTTTATCTGCAAGCGATCCGTGGTCAAGTATTCCAGCTGAACGTATGGATCAATATCGCAGGGATCAGGAAGATTCAGATGATGAAAATGCTGCCGGCAGTGAAAGTGGTGCTGGCAATAATAATGAGCCTTCTTTTGATTCTTCCTCTGAACCTTACAAGCTCCCTGATTTGAATCTTTTGGCTTATGGCAAGCCTCATGCTGCGAGAACTCCAGCAAACGATAACGTTATTCGCGCGTTAACTTCTACTTTCGAACAGTTTGACGTTGACGCTCACGTTATTGGATTCCTTAGAGGCCCATCTGTTACGCAGTACGAGGTTGAGCTTGGTCCTGGTGTAAAAGTTGAAAAAGTTACGAATTTGCAAAAAAATATTGCATACGCTGTAGCTAGTACGGATGTGCGTATTTTGTCGCCAATCCCAGGAAAGTCTGCTATTGGTATTGAAATTCCAAACGTCGACCGCGAAATTGTGCATTTGGGAGATGTTCTGCGCTCGCAAAAAGCTATGAATGACCCTAATCCTATGCTTACAGGCGTTGGAAAAGATGTTGAAGGTCATTTCGTAACTGCAGCTCTCGATAAAATGCCGCATTTGCTTGTTGCTGGTGCTACTGGTTCTGGTAAGTCGAGTTTCATTAACTCAATGCTTACTTCGATTATTATGAGGGCAACTCCTGAACAAGTTCGCATGATTATGGTCGATCCTAAGCGCGTGGAGCTTTCTGCTTATGCTGGCATTCCGCATTTGCTTACTCCGATTATTACGGATCCTAAGAAGGCTGCGCAGGCTCTTGAGTGGGTTGTTAAAGAGATGGATGCTCGCTACGACGACTTGCAATTCTTTGGTTTCCGTCATGTTAAAGATTTCAACAAGGCTGTTCGTGAAGGAAAGGTTCATGCTCCGGCTGGATCTGAGCGAAAAGTTGCTCCATACCCGTATTTACTTGTGGTGGTAGATGAGATGGCTGATTTGATGATGGTTGCTAAGAACGATGTGGAAAGTTCTATTCAGCGTATTACTCAGCTTGCTCGAGCTGCAGGTGTGCATTTGGTTCTCGCTACTCAGCGTCCGTCTGTTGATGTTGTAACAGGTTTAATTAAGGCGAATATTCCTTCTCGTTTGGCTTTTGCTACTTCGTCTGCTACTGATTCAAGGGTTATTCTCGATACTGTTGGCGCAGAAACCTTGATTGGTCAAGGCGACGCTTTGTTCCTTCCAATGGGTGCTGCTAAGCCTCAGCGTGTGCAGGGTTCGTGGGTGAGTGAATCTGAAATTCGTAAGGCTGTTGAGTATGTTCGCACGCAGCGCAAGCCAAAGTATCGTGAAGATATTGAGCAAATGGCTCAAAAAGCTGATGCTCAAGCTCAAAGCAAGCTTAAAACTAGCGATATTGGCGACGATATGGATGAGTTGCTTCAGGCTGCTGAGCTTGTTGTTAGCTCGCAATTTGGCTCTACTTCAATGCTTCAGCGCAAGTTGCGCGTTGGCTTTGCAAAGGCAGGTCGATTGATGGATTTGCTTGAATCTCGAGGAGTAGTGGGACCTTCTGAAGGTTCTAAAGCTCGCGAAGTTTTGGTTCAGCCGGAAGATTTGCCAAAAGTTTTGGCTTTTATTCGTGGTGAGTCAGATTCGTTATAAGATATTGTATTGTTGTGTACAACACCAAGTTGTGTGATGTGCTAGAAGTTTTTACTTTGCAGTAGAATGAAGGTTATGTGTATGAAGAAAAAAGCTAAGTCATCATTTTTTGCTGGCTGGAATTATGCTCCAAATATTGTGACTTATATCCGTATCGTGCTTTCGCTTGTTTTTATTGTTTTATATTTGAAAGCAGGTATATGGGGTTTTGATTCAGTTTCGTTGCGTTGGGCTGCGTTTGTGCTGTTTGTTGTAGCTGCTTCTACGGATAAGCTTGACGGGTGGATGGCTCGTAAATATCATAAGGTTACAGAATTAGGTAAGTTGCTTGATCCAATTGCGGATAAAATTCTTATTTTAGCTGCGCTTATTATTGCTTCTGTTTTCGGCGAAATTTATTGGTGGATAACCATCTTGTTCATGATTCGCGAAATTGCCATTACTCTTGTGCGAATTTATGTTGTTCATGTTCGTGGAAGGGTAATTGCTGCATCCTCTGCAGGAAAATATAAGACTCTTACGCAGTCGATTGGTATTGCAATGATTATTGCACCTCTTGTTGCAACTCTTCATGCTAATCCATTGCCTTCTTGGATGGTTTCTTACTATGCAGTTGCTTTTGGCTTGCTTGGTATTTCTTTGGGCTTTGCTTTCTATTCTGCAGTTTTGTATGTCTATAGTGCTTTCTTTGAGGGTTCTTCAAATAGCGAATCTCAAGTTGATGATGCAAAAAATGCAGTGCCTTTGTCTCCTGTGAAGTAAATAAAATATAACGAGTTAAACTTCTTGTTTGTAGCTTACGGTTTTTCATAGATTATCCCTAAAGGGTTTATGTTTTGGAAAATCGTAAGCTACAATCATATCGAGCGTATTATGAATAATTCTTCAGGTTTTAATACAGTTTCTTTAGCTGCGGATCTATTGGAAAAAAGTTTTATTAAAGGAATGCATATTGCTTCAGCAGAGTCGTTAACTGGCGGGCTTTTGGCTGATGCTTTTGTTTCTGTTCCTGGTGCGTCACGAGTTTTTTGTGGATCTGCTGTCACTTATGATATTCATGCTAAATCCAAAATTCTTGGCGTAAATTCTAATCTTTTACAATCTGAAGGCGCGGTTTACCAGGATGTTGCTTTTCAAATGGCGATTGGAGCTGCTCAAATATATCGTGGCAGTGGATGGGCGTATGAGGAAGATTGTGAGTGTTGTGCAAATTTTCCTATTATTGGCTTGTCTACAACTGGTGTTGCAGGTCCTGGTCCTGATGGTAATAAACCAGCAGGTTTAGTTTATGTTGGAATATTTTTGCCTCAAGTTAGTGATGTTATGGATTCTGTTAAAGATGTAGCTCGTAAAGAACTTGAAAATGGCTGTGTGAGTAACGTCTATGATTATGATTTTGCTCAAATCGAAAGTCAAAGCGTAACTAAAATTGCGCCATCAAGTGCTGCTTTTGTTTTTGAATTGAGATTATCTGGCAGTCGTCAAGAAGTTCGCGAATCTACTGTATTTCAGTTATTGAGAATAGCTAATGACTTGATTGCTTATGTCGAAGATTGTAAGTAGTTGGGGTGTAATCAAGACACGCGCTATCGAACAAATGTTCGCATATGTAGTATACTTATGTTTGTCGTGATGATTTAAGCTGAGTTAAGTGTTTAAGTGCTTGGATTAAATGTTTTATCCACATTGCACAAAAATGCTTGTACTTGAATCTAGTATGGAACTAAGGTCGTTCGATACATAACGGCATGCGAAAGGAGTAGCATACATGGCGCAAACAAAAAGTAAAGGCAGTGTTAATCGCCTTATTGATGCGGATAAAACAGATCCACGTCGCCAAGCAGCGTTAGAAACTGCTTTAGCCAATGTTGAACGACAATATGGAAAAGGTTCTGCAATGCGCTTAGGTGATAGACCTATGCAAGATGTAGAAGTTATTCCTACTGGTTCATTAGCGTTGGACACTGCTTTGGGGATTGGCGGTGTTCCTAGAGGGCGAATAGTTGAAGTCTACGGTCCTGAGTCTTCTGGTAAAACAACTCTTGCTTTGCATATTGTTGCAAATGCTCAAAAAAATGGTGGGGTAGCGGCATTTATTGATGCTGAGCATGCGTTGGATCCTGTCTATGCGCGAAAGCTTGGAGTAGACACGGATGCTCTTATTGTTTCTCAGCCAGATAATGGTGAGCAGGCATTGGAAATTGCTGATATGCTTATTCGTTCTGGTGCGTTAGATGTTATTGTTGTTGATTCTGTAGCGGCATTAGTTCCTAAAGCTGAAATCGATGGCGATATGGGAGATAGTCATGTGGGCTTACAAGCTCGCTTAATGAGTCAGGCGTTGCGTAAGATGACTGGTGCTCTTTCACAAGCTGGCACTACTGCTATTTTTATTAATCAGCTTCGTGAAAAAATTGGCGTATTCTTTGGTAATCCTGAAACTACCACTGGTGGTAAAGCTTTGAAGTTCTATGCGTCTGTGCGTATGGATATTCGCAGAGTTTCTACTATTAAAGAGGGCGAAGAAGCTGTTGGCAACCGAACTAAAGTTAAGATTGTCAAGAATAAAATGGCTCCGCCTTTCAAAACTGCTGAGTTTGATGTTCTTTACGGAGAAGGTATCTCGACTGAAGGTTCTGTTATCGATATGGGACTGCAAGCTGAAGTTATTAAGAAATCTGGTTCTTGGTTTACTTATGAAGGTGAGCAGCTTGGACAAGGTCGTGAAAACGTCCGTAAATTCTTGAAAGATAATCCAGCTATTACTGAAGAAATTAGCGAAAAAGTCAAAGCTTCGTTAGGTTTAATGCATCCTGAAGATCAATTCGCTGAAGATTCTGAACTAGATCAATTCGATGATGATTCTGTAGCTAAAAATTCTGCACAAAAGTCATCCGAATCGAAGTAATAATAAGATTACAGTGTAAAGCGAATGCAATATGCCTATTAGTGTAGAGAATTTTCTTCGCGATCATCCAGTAGAGCGTGCTGAAGAAAATGACGAAAGTAATAGTGTAGTGACACATACTCGCAAAAAAATATCGCATAAGTCAGTACTTTTAAGCGCAAAAAATAATACAAAAAACATGCCGTATGTAAAAAACGCTAAAGTAAGTGATTTAAGCGACGAACTTTGCAATAGTAGTGAAGATGATTGCAGGGAAGCTGCTTTAAGGCTTTTAGATTATGCTCCTCGCTCTGTGATGAACATGCGCAAAAGGCTTAAAGAAAAAGGTTACACGGAAGTTGCTGTTGACGCGGTTATTCATCGCTTGCTTGAATTGCATCTTCTTGATGACAATCAATACGCTCAAATGGTGATTCGCTCTTGCGCAGTGAGGCTTCTTGGTGCTAGAGCTACTCGAATGGAATTGCAGCGTAAAAATGTTGATCCTGCTGCTATTTCACAAAATGTAGCTTCTGCTCAAAACTCTGGAGTATTCACTGAAGCAGCGTGGGAACTCGGTCGCAAAACGGCTTCGCGCACGAGAAATCTTGAGCCTTTAGTTCGAAGACGAAGATTTTTCGCAGCAGCTGCAAGAAAAGGTCATGATTTAAACGTTATTAACGAAGTGTATGCAGCTTTATTCGAAAGTAATAACGAATGAATAGTAAAAGAGGCTGGATTATACAAGTAAACCAGCCTCTTTCGCTTAAAACTTTATGATTATTTTGCGAAATTATGCGCTTGAGCTAAAACATACTCAGGCATATCTTCAACATTAATAACATCATTAAAGCGTGGAGTTTTATTTTCAAGATTTCTAAGCATGCTTGGAGCTTTAGTTCCTGTAGCTTTACTAAGAGCGTCCATGCATTTGAAATCATTCATATCTTGCACATGCTCAATATTCAAAGCTTCAGCAACAACGCGAGGGAATTTGTATGGGCTTGCAGTGCTTAGCAATACTCTAGGTGTGCTTTCGTCATGTGGAATATTTTGCATAACGAAGAATCCGCAAGCAGTATGTGGGTCGATCACATACTTGTACTTGTTCCAGCAGTCATAAATAGCTTCGCGAATTTGATCTTCATTTGCCCAACCGCAGCCAAACAGTGAGCGAATCTTTGCAAGCACATTTTCTGGAATCTCAAAAGCGCCCCACTGCTGTAAATCGTTCATAAGCATTTGTATTAAACGCGTGTCTTTATCGCACATGTAATAAAGCATTCGTTCCAAATTAGAAGAAACCAAAATATCCATAGAAGGAGCAACAGTGTGATGGAATGAGCGCTGACGGTTATAAGTGCCGCTTACCAAAAAATCAAACAAAACATTATTGCTATTGCTTGCAACAATAAGATGTTTTACAGGAAGACCAAGCATTTTTGCGTAATATCCAGCAAGAATATCGCCAAAATTGCCGGTTGGTACGCAAAACTCAACTTCGTCTCCAAGAGCTATTGCTTTACGCTCAACAAGTTGCTTATAAGCCGCAAAATAGTACACGACTTGCGGCACGAGTCGTCCAACATTTATTGAATTAGCAGAAGACAATTCAGTATTCGCAGATTCTTCAATATTTTTATTAAGCTCACTATTGGTGAAAATCTGTTTTACGCCAGTTTGAGCATCGTCAAAATTGCCTCGAACTGCGCAAACTTTCACATTTTCGCCCACCTGCGTAGTCATTTGCAATTCTTGAACGCGGCTAACTTTTCCTTCTGGATAAAAAGTAACCATAGAAGTGCCTGGAACATCAGCAAAACCAGCCAAAGCAGCTTTACCTGTATCTCCAGAAGTTGCAGTTAGAATCATAACGCTTTTTTCAATATCAGATTCGTTTTCGTGTTGAGTTTTAGTGCGAGACATTAATTGTGGCAACATTTGCAAAGCAACGTCTTTAAACGCGCATGTAGGACCATGGAAAAGTTCCATCACAAAATCGCGAGTGTTTCCAAGCTGCTGGAGTGGAGTAATAGCGTTATTAGCCCATTGATTGCCGTATGCCAGTTTAATGCAAGAAGAAAGCTCTTCTGAAGTATAATCTGGCAGTAACAGTTGTAAAATATCTTGCGCAATTTCTTGATACGATTTGCCTTGCAATTTAGAAATATCGTAACGCTCGCTACCAAGGCTATCGGCTACAAATAATCCGCCATCTTCAGCAATTCCTTTACGTATTGCTTCTTTTGAAGTGCATGTTGGCTTAAGCGAACGAGTGCTATGGAAAATAGTTGTATCTGATGCCATAATAACTCCGTAACCGTCTGTTTATAGAGAATATTTTTTACTTACATAGATTATTTATGTAAATTATTTACACAACTTATATCAAATTATGGTACCTGAAGTGCTGGGCGAATGGGCGTGTGCTAATCTCATATGTATAAATGCTTTTGTTTTACTATTAATTAATTGGCGATTAGGCAAATAATCTATAGGGGGAAACGTTGTCTGTTGATGATTTAGTGAATGCTCGTGCGGATTGTGCGCGCAAAGCGTGGCGTAATTTTGCTCATGCAGACACTCGCGCAAAAAATGCGCTTCTCGAAAAAATGGCAGATGCCTTAGAATCTTCAGCTTCAAATATTGCTGAGGCTAACAAAAAAGATCTTAAAGAAGCTGAAGCTAAAGGAATGGATGCTGGAAAGCTCGACAGGCTTAAATTTGACGAAGAGCGAATCCAAGCTTCTGCAAAAAGCGTGCGAAAAATTGCACAATTGCAAGATCCTGTAGGAGAGGTTGTTCGCGGATACACTCTTCCTAATGGCATTAAACTTTCGCAAATTCGAGTTCCAATGGGCGTTATGGGAATGATTTACGAAGCTCGTCCAAACGTAACTATTGATGTAGCTGCTTTGTGTATTAAATCTGGAAATGCTGCGATTTTGCGTGGTGGAAGCGCGGCTCTCCATACGAATCAGGCGAGTATTGAAGTTATACAATCGGTTCTTAAAAATTCTAACTTTAGTGCTGATTTGATTCAGTCTGTTGATGATTTAGGAAGAGACGGAGCTACGTCAATGATGCATGCTCACGGTCATATTGATGTGCTTGTGCCTAGAGGTAGCGCAAATCTTATTGCAGCAGTTGTTCAAGAATCTACGGTCCCTGTTATTGAGACTGGAGCTGGAAACGTACATATTTATGTAGATAAAAGCGCTGATATTAAAAAAGCTATACCTATTATTATTAATGCAAAAACGCAACGAGTGGGCGTGTGCAATACTGCTGAAAAATTATTAGTGCATAAAGCTGTTGCGCAAGAATTTTTGCCAAAAATCGCTGCTGCTTTAGCTGAGCATAATGTAATTTTACATGCAGACGATAAATCTTACGATATTTTGCAATCCGCTAATATTCAAAGATTGCAGCTTGAGTGTGCCACTGAGGAAGATTGGAAGCGAGAATATTTGTCGCTGAATATGGGTGTGAAAGTTGTAGATGATTATACTGATGCAGCTTCTCATATTGCGAAATATTCTACTGGCCATACTGAAACCATTATTGCTGAAGATTATTCAACTATTCAAAGTTTTATTGCAAGTGTTGATTCTGCTGTAGTTATGGTAAATGCTTCAACGCGCTTTACGGATGGTGGCGAATTTGGTTTCGGCGCAGAACTTGGTATTTCTACGCAAAAATTGCATGCGAGAGGCCCTATGGGTTTGCTTGAAATGACAACAACCAAATGGATCGGCTACGGAGATGGGCAGATACGCGAGTAGTACTGGTTTTAATAGTTACGTGGCGGTAAGGTAAGAGTATGCCTAATAATGACGTGAATTTGAGTACAGCTGAGGCGCTTGATGTTGCTGCTGAACGTTTGTCCATTGTGCGATATGTTTTTTTGGTGCAAATTGAAGATGGTATTGCTTCTGCATCGCAACGTTCATCGCTTGAGTATGCTGACGCAGTGTTGATGGGCTGGCCAGATTCTGATTCGAATGATGTGACTATTCCTGATGAAACTTCGTTTAATAATGTTCTTAAAAATGTTCGCAATATGGAAAAGAATATTATTAAGTTTAGCGAATTAGAACGTGATCATGATATTGATGGCATGACATCCATGCTTGCTAAAATTTCGGAATCTGTAGCGAAAATTCGTGGTGCATATCAACCAGATTTCCCTCTTCCAACTTTTGCCGAAATCCAGCGTGTTGTAAAAGATGAGTGGGATGAAGAAATGGGCAATATTAATCCGGATAGCGCAAATGTTGCATCTGGATTAGTGAATGAAACTCAAGTGGAAGACAAGGAATCTGAAGCGAATGAGTCCTGAAATTCACGAAGATGCAGAACGTCGCATGTCTGACCTATTTCATGGCGCGTTTACTGGTAAAGAAGCGGCTCCTCCTGCGGTTGTGAATTCAGTTCATAAACGTACTTCTGCTCGTGGCAATGTGCATGAACGTCAGCGCATTGGAATTATGGGCGGCACATTCGATCCAATACACAATGGCCACTTGGTTGCTGCTTCAGAAGTTGCTTGGGTTTATGATCTTGACGAAGTTATTTTCGTTCCTACCGGTAGGCCTGTTTTTAAGCTTGATAAAAAAGTTACGAATGCAGAAGATCGTTATTTAATGACTGTTATTGCAACAGCATCAAATCCAAAGTTCACTGTTTCTAGGGTTGATATTGATCGCCCTGGAGTTACTTATACTATTGATACTTTGAAAGATATTCACGCGCAGCATCCGGATGCTGAGCTTTTCTTTATTACTGGAGCTGACGCTATTGCTGAAATAATGCAATGGAAAAATGCGCGCGAAATGTGGAATTTGGCTCGATTTGTGGCTGTTACTCGTCCTGGCTATTCGAGACCAGAAAAGCTAGCAGATTCTAATTCTCCGTTAATGCCTCGCCAAATGCATACGAATGATACTGGTATTGCGGCGAATCGTGACGATATGGTTCATTGTGATTCTACGCATTTGCCGGTTGATATTTTAGAGATTCCAGCGTTGTCTATTTCTTCTACTGATGTTCGTCGTCGAGCTGAGCATGGTGAGCCGGTGTGGTATTTAGTTCCAGATGGAGTAGTTCAATACATAGTTAAGCATGGTTTATATCGTGCGTAATTATTGATTTTGTAGGCTTGTCGTTTATCGTCTGTGCAAAAAGTTAGTATTGATTATGTTCATTTCGCGAATTAAAGCGAACTAATGTTTGGAGATATGGTGAGCATCGTCCTTGAAGGAAAGCCAGATAAAAACCTTGTTCTCGTTACCGGTCGCGCACATCCGAAGCTTGCTCGTGATGTAGCTGATCAGCTTGGAATTGATGTACTTGAAACTACGGCATACGATTTTGCTAATGGTGAAATGTATGTTCGCTATACGCAATCTGTGCGTGGTACAGATGTATTCGTGCTTCAAAGCCACAGTGATCCTGTTAACAAGTCCATTATGGAACAGTTAATTATGATTGACGCTTTGAAGAGGGCTTCTGCTCGTTCAATTACTGCAGTATGCCCGTTGCTTGGTTATTCTCGACAAGATAAAAAGCATCGCGGTCGCGAACCTATTTCTTGCCGCTTGATGTTTGATTTGCTAAAGACTGCTGGTGCTGATCGCATTATGAGCGTCGATTTGCATGCAGCTCAGTCTCAAGGATTCTTCGACGGTCCTGTTGATCACTTGATTGCTATGCCAGTTTTGGTTGATTACGTACGTGATCGTTTCCGCGATGATCTTGCAAACGTAACTGTTGTGTCTCCTGATGCTGGTCGTATTCGCGTAGCAGAACAGTGGGCTCAGCGCTTAGGTGGTGGTCCTTTGGCTTTTGTGCACAAAACTCGCGATATCACTTGCCCTAATAAGACGGTTGCAAATCGCGTCGTTGGTGACGTTGCTGGACGCGATTGCGTTATGGTTGACGACTTGATCGATACTGCAGGAACTATTGCAGGAGCTTGCAATGTGTTGAAGGAAGCTGGAGCTAAGTCTGTTACAGTTGTTGCAACTCACGGCGTGCTTTCTGGTCCCGCAGTCGAGCGTTTGAAGTCTTGTGGTGCTAGGGAAGTTGTTTTGACTGATACTGTGCCAATTCCAGAAGAGAAGCGTTGGGATGGTTTGACTGTTCTTTCAATTGCTCCGCTTCTTGCAAGCGCTATTAAAGCAGTGTTTGAGGATGGTTCGGTTGCTAAGCTTTTCGACACTTATCCTGAGCATCACGGACAAGGATTCTTATTTGCTTAAGTATTGATTTCGTACGGTTTGCTTTTCGGCACGCCAATTTGACGTTTTTCGATATTATGGCATAATAGTGACTTGGCGGTTTTTCCGCCGTTCCCTCATGGTGTAATGGCAGCACACGGGTCTTTGGAACCCTTTGTCTTGGTTCGAATCCAGGTGAGGGAGCTTACTTGAAGCGCTACTCGTTGAATCGAGTGGCGTTTTTTGTTTTGAACGCTGCTAATAAGTAATAGAATTACATACAGCGAAATTTATTAAAATAGTATAAGGAGCGTATGCGTGGAAAAGCATGATGTAACTGCGGCAATAATTTTGGCAGCAGGCGATGGGACGCGTATGCGTTCAGAAACTCCGAAAGTACTACATCCATTTGCTGGTAAAACATTTCTCAATCGTGTTATGGATGCCATGAATGGCGTAAATCCTAAAAAACTAGCTGTAGTTGTGCATGCTCAAGCTGAACGCGTAGCTGCTGCTGCTATTAGCTATAACGAAAATGTGCATATTGTAAATCAGGACGAAACTCCTGGAACCGGCAGAGCAGTGCAATGTGCTATTAAAGATCTTAACGAAATTGCTAAAAACGAAACTGGTGAAGCATTAAAAGGAGCTGTGCTGATTGCCGCAAGCGATATGCCGCTACTTGATACGCAAACTTTGCAGTCTTTAGTTGATTTTCACAATAATAATAACAATGTGGCAACAGTTCTTACAGCAGTATTAGACGATGCAACTGGATACGGTCGTATTGTGCGCGAAGCAAACGGTGACGTTTTGCGTATTGTTGAGCATAAGGATGCAAATGCTGGAGAGCTTGCTATTCATGAAGTGAACACTTCTGTATATGTATTCGATGCGACTGTATTATGTGACGCAATTGCAGATCTTAACTCTCAAAATGCCCAAGGTGAGTTCTATTTGACTGATGCTTTGGAACATGCCCGAAAGTTTGGTCATGTTGGTGCAATGTCTGCTCCAGATCCGCTTACTGTAGAGGGCGTAAATAATCGTGTGCAATTAGCTGCGCTCGCAAAAGCACATAATAAGCGTGTGTGCGAAAAATGGATGCTTGAAGGTGTAACTATTCTTGACCCTGATACTACTTGGATTGAAGATAGTGTTACGCTCGCACAAGATGTTACTGTGCTTCCTGGGTGCTTCCTTCAAGGTCGTACTACAGTTGCAAGTGGTGCTGTAGTTGGCCCTTACACGACTCTTATTGATGCGCAAATTGATGAGGATGCTGTGGTTGAACGTTCGCGCGTACAGGAATCGCATATTTGTAGGGCTGCAAACATTGGTCCTTGGACCTATTTGCGTGTAGGAAACGTACTTGGTGAGGAAAGTAAGGCAGGAGCTTTCGTAGAAATGAAGAAAGCTCATATTGGAAATGGCACTAAAGTACCTCATTTAAGCTATATTGGCGATGCTGATTTGGGTGAGCATACGAATATTGGCGGCGGTACGATTACTGCAAATTATGACGGAGTGCATAAGAATCATACTACGATTGGTTCTGGTGCTCACGTTGGCGCAGGAAACCTGTTTGTAGCACCGGTTACTGTGGGAGATGATGTTACTACCGGTGCTGGATCGGTGGTACGTCACGATGTTCCGGCTGATTCTATGGTGTACTCGGAAAATACTCAGCATGTAATCGAAAATTGGAAGCCAGCTTGGGAACGCTAAAAAGCGTTTGTTGGAGAATTAAGGAGTAGTAACGTTATGACAGCTTTAGAAAGTTCAATTAGTGCAATTCGTATTGCTGCCGCTGCTGCAGACCGTTTGAAAGCAACGAACGAGCAGGCTTTTGATGTAAGCGATTTGCTTGGTATTACGGATGCTATGTTAGTTGTTTCTGCTTCAAATGAGCGTCAAGTATTAGCTGTTGCAGAAGAAATCGAAAAAGACTTGTACTTGAAAGACAACAAACGCAAGGCTTTATCTCGTGAAGGCTTGGAATTAGCACAGTGGATTTTGCTTGATTTTGGCGATTTTGTAGTTCATGTAATGCATGAGGAAGCACGAGCATTCTACCGCTTGGAACGCCTGTGGAATGATTGCCCGGCAATCGATTTGCAGCTGCCAGAGCATGCTAGCGAAACTGAAGATTCTAGCAAAACTGAATAATAAGAAGAAAGTACGGTACAAACCATGGTTGATTTCGTAGAAAATGTTGCGAGTAACGTAAATAATTCCATTAATAGTGCGCATGAAGGAATTGCTCGTTCTGTTATGCTTATTCGCCACGGTCAAACTCCGTATAATGCACAGTTCCGTTTGCAAGGCATGATTGATATTGCTTTGGATGAGTCTGGAATGGATCAGGTAACTCGCTCTGGAAAAGCTTTGCGCGTGTTTTTTGGTGCTTCTGACTTAGAAGATCCAAAGGATCCGAACAGCGCTGAGCATGTGCGCATTACAGCGGAAGAAGCGGACGCGAGTTTTGTGGCGATTGCTTCTCCGCTTATTCGCGCGCAGCAGACAGCTCATGCTTTTGCAGATAAGATTGGGCTTCATGTGCAAGTTGAAAATGGTGTGCGCGAGCGTTTCTTTGGCGAGTGGGAAGGTTTGAATCGCCAGCAGATTAGCGAACAGTGGCCGGAAGATTTCAAAGCTTGGGTCGAAGGTAAAGGCGGGGAGCTTCGTCATGGTGCTGAAGCTAAGCAGGAAGTAGGAGAGCGCGCTGCTACTGCAGTAGAAGATTGGACTCGCAAAACTGGCGCAGACCGCGATTTGCTAGTGTTTTCGCATGGCTCTTGCCTTTCGCAAACTGTTCATAAGCTGCTTGGATTAGATAAAGTAGATCCTTCTTACAAAACGATTGGTGGCATGGGAAATGGTCGCTGGGCGCGCTTAATTCCAAGTCTTAACGCGGATGGTTCGATTCATTGGCGTTTGGATGCTTATGATCAAGGTCCTGCAGCTGACCCTACAAGCCAGCGTCTTATTCGCATTTGGGGGGCGGCTTAATCTGCGTAATATCTCCTTTTTACCGCTTAATTACCGAAAGCTACCGTTTAGCGATTTTGTAAAGACAGACTATTTACAGTGCCGTATAGTCAAAATTACAAAACAAAAAGCTAACAAACGCTAACAGTAGTGCACGGAAAGGAGGCTTGATGAAAGTAACTATTGCTATTGTTCCGCCTGAGGAAGAGCAGTCAGTTCAGTTGTCAATTCACAATATTGACGATGAGCTTAAGCGCATTATCGCTCAGTTACAAAGCATTGACTCAAATGATGCAAATGTAAGAAGTGCTGAAAATAATACTGAAATTAATACTTCAGATAAATTAAGCAATAATAATCCATTCATATACGGTTATATTAACGATTCGATTATTGTTATGCACGAGCCGGATGTGATTATGATTTGCGTTGAAAATTCGCGCGTAATCATTCACAGTGATAAAGGTGAGTGCGTTTCTTACAAGCGCCTAATGGATTTCGACAATCCGCAATTCGCGTCGTTTGTGCGCATATCTAAATCCGCAATCGTGAACTTGAATCGCATTGTTCGAGTCGATCCAGGATTCGGCGGAAGTATGAGCGTAAAAATGGACGACGGAAGCGTTGAGTGGATTAGTCGCAGATGCTTAGCAGGGTTCAAAAAGCGCTTAGGAATGTAGTTTTAAGCGTAGTTGAATATAAAACTATCAAAATTTTTAATACTAATTTTTTAATACAAGATTTTAATACTTAAAAAGGAAACGATTATTATGGAAAAGCAAGTTACAACTTTTGGTAAAACAATGGTAAAAAACATTGTTAATGGCATTGGCATAGGGTGCACTATTTTTACTGCAATCAGTTTTGTGTCGAGCTTGTTAGCAAATACTGCGGTTGGAAACAGAATTGCATCTTATGCTGTAGCAACGTTTGTTATAGGCATAAGCTATGGAGTATTCGCTATTTTTTGGTCGAATGAGCGTATGTCAAATCTTGCAAAGTTCGTTTTTGCACTAGTACCACCAATTGCTATTCAATTTATTGTATCGGTGATTGTTGGGTGGATTTCGTTCAAAGATGAGCCAGCTGTGATTTGCGGATGGATTGCGTTCACTGTTATTTTCCCGATTGCGATTGCTGCAATAATTTATTACTTCGAGAAGAAGAAAGCGGAAGAAATGAACACTAGACTGCAAGCATTGCGTAAAGAAAGCAAGTAAAATAGTTACAACTAAATAATCAAGTAAAGAATTGAGTGGTGTTCATCTTCGCCGTTGAGGACGAACGCCACTCGATATTGTATGACGCCTACTATAGACGTACTAATTCGGCGTTTTGCGCGACGACCTGCCTGAGCGTTTAAAGCGTAGCGCGCGAAGGCAACTCGGAGCGGAAACTCGCTTAAGTTGGAAGTCCAGTGGACTTCCAACGCGAGTTTCGTAGTGAGCGCGTTACCCGCGCGAGCGTCCTTCGTTCAGTGCGAAAAATCTCAAATCTCTACCACACTAATATCCACACGACTGAATGACGACGCACTAATCTTTTGCAATAGTTTTGCCGGCAGTAGCTCCAGAAGTCAAGTCCTGAATCTCAGTGATTTCCATAACTGGAACTGCAGCCGGCTTCTTCGTACCTTTTTCTTCAGCCACACGCACTTGCTCTTCGTAAATCGCGTCATCAGTGTGAAGGGTGACGGTTCCGCGGAAGCGATAGCCCTTCTTTTCTGCCAAATTAGCAACTGCTACAACCAGCTGGCTGCCGTCTTGCAAGTTCTTATAATGCTGACCTGCAGTGCGCTCGTGGTAGGCAAGGTGGTTGTCGTCGAGTACGAACATAGACATTTTTGGTCCCAAATCAAGCTCGCCATCTTTGCTTACTGTTGCAATCCAAGCCAAATTATTCGCAATAAATTCTTTCATATCTGCGCTAAGAGTTGCCATAATATTCCTTTCCTAACAAGATTGCGCACTTTCTTCGTACGCAATTTATAAGCCTACATTGCTACATTACGCTGATTTAAAAGTGTATACGAGCGTGTAGCGTAAAAAAATTGTAAGTTGTGATATAAATCACCCAATTCTTCAATAGTTTCGTGGGTGAAATTTATACAGCAAAATACTTGATTGCCACTGTTTTCTGAAGCGTATATCGGAAATTTTACGAAAGAACGCCAGAAAGTTGTACTTTTCACGATTTTACGGCTATTCTGTCTATTTTATAAGCTAAAACGCTTTATAAAAGAAAAATTTTAAAGAATCAACTTTTATAGTTGAAGGGGAAACATTATGAAGGTGAAATATGAAACAGCTAAATCTATAGCTGAACCGCTTTCGGATAAATCGGGCATGCCTCAAGGTAAAAGTGTTCATACTGCTCAGATTATGTTGTTGATTTGTGCTGCTATTTGGGGTGGCAGCTATGTTTCTTCAAAATATGCTCTTGAAGTGTTTCCTGTGCAATGGCTTATGGGCGTTCGTATGGTTGGTGCTTGCGCAATTATGGCTGTTATTTTTTTCAGTACTCTTCGTAAAACTTTTACAAAAAAGCTTATTGTTCCTTCTTTGCTAACTGGAATTACGTATTATGCTACTTTAATTTTGCAAACTGAAGGGTTACGTTCAATTGATCCAGGTCGTAGCGCGTTTTTGACAGCAGCATATTGCGTAATTACGCCATTTTCTGCTTGGTTAATCGTCAAGAAAAAGCCAACTCTTTTAGGATTAGTAGCTGCAGTTATGTGCGTTGCTGGAGTAGGTTTTGTGGCATTAAAGCCTGGAATGCTTGTGCTCACATTGTCTTATGGAGATTTTCTTACTCTATTATGTGCTGCAATTTTTGCTTTTAATCTTACGTTCCTTGCGTATTATTCTCGTAAATATAATCCAGTTACGTTAACTTTTGGGCAATTTGTTGTTTCAGGCGTACTTTTTGTAGCTGGTGCGCTTATTTGTGAGCCTTTGCCAAACTTTAACGCTGCTAATCATTTCTCTATTTTTGCTAATATGTTCTACCTTACAGTAGTAGTAACAGTAGTTGCACAAATTATGCAAAACTATAGTTTGGTGAATCTTTCTACTGCAAACGCTTCTGTGATTATGTGCACTGAAAGTTTGTTCACGCTTTTATTCTCTACTGTTCTTTTTCATGAGCATGTTTCTAACATGGCTTTTGTGGGATTTGCTTTAATATTTGCTGCAATTATTACTGCAAGCTTAGGTGAGCATTATTGTGATAAAAAAGCGAATTGTGAGCTTTCTTATAAAAATAGAGATTTTGAGGTTGCTAAGTCTTAGGCATTTCAGTTTTGTGTAGCTAAGTTTTATGTATATAAGACTTGTGATTTTGTTGTAAGAATGCTCTGACAATACTGTGCAATTTTTGCGTAGAGTGATACCATCATTGTTGTAATAATATTGGTAGTGGAATTTGCATATTTGCCATGCATTTTGGCATTATATTCGCATAAATAATTAAGGTGCATAAGTGAAGAATTTCTTCAAAGGCATATCGTTTACGCAAGTATTAGCTGGATCGCTCGCTGCAGTGACTTCGTTTTTACTTGCTTCGAAAATTGGTATTGCTGGTTCAGTTATTGGCGTAGCTATTGGTTCTATTGTCTCAGCAGTAGCATCGCAGTTGTATCAGAATGTTATTCACGCTTCATCGCGTAAACTTTCGGAAGTAAATCCGAATACTTCTACAGAACAGTCTAATTTTAGTAATGTGTCAGATTCTAGTGTGCGTTCAAATGGTTTAGAGAATGTTGATTCTAAAAGAATTGGAGATGATATTCATATGCAATATTCATCAAATTCATTGCAGTGTAATACTAATCCTTCAGATGACAAAAATATGGCTGTTCAAGATGCAAGATTTGGACGCACTGTTAGTTCGCAAGTCCGTAATCCAGAATTAGAAAATACGCGTATTTTGGAATTGTCGAAATTACGTGAACAGCATGAAGAAGACATGGAACTGTCGGAAGGCACAATTCCAGAGCCGGTGCCGTTATCTAAGGTTGTTAGTGAAAACTACGGTTACTCTTCTGGATCTTACCAAAATAGAAACGATCATCGTACAACAATTGTTGTTGCTGTTATAAGTGCTCTTATAGCTGTTATTGTTACTGCAGGTGCTGTTCTTTTGTTTACACAAGGAAAAGGCACAGACAATATTGATAAGCCTGAAGAAATTAGTCATGAGCAACAGCAAAATCAACCACAACCTAAGCAACGTCTTAATACGAATACTAATCAAGACCATAAGAAATCTCATGATGATTCTGATAGTAAAGATGGTAATGAAGATGAAAATGATGAACATGGCAATGAAAATGCAGATAGTTCGACAGGTGGTCATTCCGATAATGATTTAGGTAGTGATACTAACAATGATTCAGGAACGAATTCAGGTGATGCTGCTAGTGGGAATAGTGGATCGGGTGCTGATAGTTCTGATGCAGGTGCTGGATCTGCTGGATCTTCGGGATCTACTGGTTCTTCAAACAATGTAACTTCTCCTGGTAATGGTGATCAATCTGGAAGTGCCAATGGTAACTAATTTTCGAATTGGTTCTTGAATTGGTTTGCCGAATTGGCGACTAAATTGTTAGTAGAATTCGCAGGATTTTTAGAATTTGTAAGTTGAATTCGACACGCCGCATTTGGATAGAACGGCTATTTGTTGTAACCTATCAAAGGTTCGTTTGAACGGCATAAGTAAAAACGGGGCTATGGCGCAGCTGGTAGCGCATCTCCATGGCATGGAGGGGGTCGGGGGTTCGAATCCCCCTAGCTCCACAAATTTTAAACGTCACCTCTTTTTGGGGTGGCGTTTTTTGTTATTATTTTTTAATTTTTATGCGCCACGCCGTATTTTTTACTGTTTGTCTGCAAGTCGTACTAATAATGAACACCATCGACCAGAGGTCGCGCTCGACAAGAGTAGTAAGCATGAGCTAGGGAAAGCGTTAATTGCTTACAAAAGGGGAGAGCGCCGAAGTTTACTGCTTAATAATCCCAAAAGTAGTGAGCTGGGACTTGGCTTAATATACCAAGGACTGTCGCAGCGAGTCGGCATTCGCTGCGGAGAGCTATCGACACGCTTGCTTTTGCTTGCTTGTTTTTGCCTCTGATTGTCATGAAAGGAGGAAAAATGAGTAGCTCATTATCATCTACTGCTGCACAGAATACTCAGCAGAATACTCAGCAAAATAACGATGTTCATCGAGGATTAAAAACCCGACATATTTCCATGATTGCTTTAGGTGGCAGCATTGGTACCGGCTTATTCGTTGCTAGTGGTGCAACAATCCATATGGCTGGTCCTGGTGGTGCTTTGCTTGCTTATGGTGCGATTGGCATTATGGTGTACTTCCTTATGACTTCCCTTGGTGAAATGGCAACATTTATGCCTATTAGTGGATCGTTTGCATCGTATTCTGGACGTTTTATTGATCCTGCACTAGGTTTCGCAATGGGCTGGAACTATTGGTTTAATTGGGCTATTACGGTTGCGGTGGACGTTAGTACTGCAGCAATAGTTCTGCAATATTGGTTCCCAACAGTGCCAATATGGATTTTCTCACTGTCGGTTCTTATGCTTATTTTGGTTATCAATGTGCTTACAGTTAAGTGCTTTGGAGAAACTGAGTATTGGCTTTCTATTATTAAAGTGTTGGCAGTAATCGTATTCCTTGTTATCGGTTCGCTTACGATTGTTGGCATTGTTGGCGGCAAAGCGCCATTCTTGCAAAACTTCATTCATAAGGACGCTCCATTTGCAGGCGGTGTTCCTGCAGTGTTGTGTGCGTTCGCTATTGCAGGCTTCTCTTTCCAAGGAACTGAGCTTATTGGTATTACTGCTGGAGAGTCTGCAACTCCTGAAAAGAGTATTCCAAAAGCTGTAAAGCAAGTGTTCTGGCGTATTCTTCTCTTCTACATTCTTGCAATTTTCGTTATTGCTTGCATTATTCCTTATACTGACAAGAACTTACTTGGTTCTGATGTAACTGATATTGCTATTAGTCCGTTTACGCTTGTGTTCCAACGTGCAGGGCTTGCAGCTGCAGCGGCAGTTATGAATGCAGTGATTCTGACTTCTGTTATTTCTGCAGCAAATTCCGGCATGTATGCTTCAACAAGAATGCTTTATTCGCTCGCAAAAGAAGATAATGCTCCAAAAGTATTTGGCAAGGTAAGTCTTCGTGGTATTCCTGTTCCTGCGTTGATTGCTACATTTGTAGTTGCTTTATTTACTTTCTTTATGAGTATTTTTGGTTCGCAAATTTACATGTTCCTGGTTGCTGCAAGTGGTTTGACTGGTTTTATTGCTTGGGCTGGTATTGCTGCAGCTCATTATCGCTTCCGTAAAGCATACTTGGCTCAAGGTCATTCCTTAGATGAATTAGTTTATCGAGCAAAGTGGTATCCGTTTGGTCCTATTGTTGCGTTCTTCTTATGTATTCTTGTTATTGTTGGTCAGGATTTGCATTCATTTGCAACGCTTAACTGGCAGGCTATTGGAATCACGTACATGTCCGTGCCGCTATTTATCGTTCTATACATTGGCTACAAGATTAAAAATCATACTCGAGTAATTCCTCTTGAAGAAGTCGATTTAACTCATGTTCGAGTAGCAAAATGAACGAATAGTTTATAAAGTTCAACATCGTTTACGATGTAGAGTTAGATAATGTAAAAGCTCCCAGCGTATATCACTGGGAGCTTTTATTATTGAGTTAGATAACAGAGGAATATGTTTTATGGTTTTTGTGGAGATTCTGAAGATGGTGGAGGTCCTATTAGATCCGCTTTAGCAGAGGAATCTTGGTCGCCCTTTTTTGCTTTATCATTCGGATCTTCTTGACCATCATTTCCTTTATGGTTTCCGTCGCCAGATCCGTCTTCGCTGCCTTTTGTATCCTTATCTTTTTCTTTGTTCTTTTCCTGTTCTTTTTCCTTATCTTTGTTCTTATCTTTGTTCTTGTCTTTGTTCTTGTCTTTGTTCTTGTCTTTGTCTTTATTCTTATTCTTCTCAGTCTTCTGTTTCTTAGTGTCTTGAGTATTTGTCGTCGGCGCTGGTGTTGGCTTTGGCTTTGGTGGGACAACATTTGAACGCTGAATTACAATTCCAGTCGATTCATTTATCTCTTGCTTCTTTGTTTCTTCGTCTTGCTTGTCTTTGTCTTTATCTTTTTTGTTATTTTCATCGATTAATGTAACAGCCAACTCGCGCACTCTTTTTGCTTTGACTGCATACCATTCAGAAGCAGCTAAAGCTTCTACGCTTTGGGAACCAAGTTCTTCAGGAGAGTTTGCTGTGCAAGATACTGCGTCAGGAACCTTTTCGCTCATGATTTTAGCAAGTTCTTTTGCGTTATCAGAGTCACCTTTTGTGAGATCTGTTATTACGCTGTTGTGTACTAAACTTTTCCATACGGCTTTGGCTTTAGAAATTTGTGCAACTTTTATTTCGCACTGTTTGCGAGCTGCTTTAGTGCGTTCAGTCTGCTTCATATACCAAAGTGTGCCAACTGCGCCAAGAGCTAAAGCTAGCACAACAATTCCCACAATGAGAATAATGAGCTTTTTCTTTTGACTCTTTTCAACACTATCGGAGCTATGTTGATTCATATTTGTCCTCTGTTATCTATTGCTGCTCAACATTAGCGCATTTAAATACGCAACTTGTTTATATAATACGCCAAAATGTTTATGTTAGCCACGCTCATGAGCACTAAACAATCAAGATTTTGCTTGTGGATACAAGTCGTAATATTTAACGCAAAAAGCCACTGGAAAACCAGTGGCTTCATGGCTCCTGCGGCTGGGCTTGAACCAGCGACCATTCGATTAACAGTCGAACGCTCTGCCAACTGAGCTACGCAGGAATATCTTGTACTCAACTAAGCGCTGTGCACAAGACATTTATATTACACGTAATTTTCAAAGATGCAAATATGGCGTGTTTTGGCGTGTCGAAACAGTGATTATAAGCATATGTTTTATCCACAATGCTTTAAAAGCTTATGATTTTCGCAAATTAGCTGCAAAACTTTTATAAAAGTCGTTTTATAAAAATATGGATGGGGAATATATGTGTATTCGCAAAAATTATGAATTATATTACAAAATATCTGCCTGTTTGGGGATTTTTATAATCTCAGTTATTTTATTAGATACGCTGTTTTTACAACCCGAAATTTCGCAAAATAGTCATCATCTTAAATATTATGTTGTAGAATCTGCTGTGACATGTTGCCACAAGTGTGCTCTTTCTAAAGGCTCTTATAGCGAAAAAACATGCAAGTCAGCTATGCAATGGCCTGTAAAACCTGCACGAATAGTAAAAGCTTTTAATCCTCCGCCTAAACCTTGGATGGCTGGGCATCGCGGCGTAGATTTAGCTGCAAGCACAGGGACTCCTTTATTTGCGCCTGCAGATGGCGTTATTAGTTTTGCTGGTAAAGTCGCTGGTAAATCAGTTGTGACTATTAGGCATGGTGAACTGACATCCACTTTTGAGCCTGCTGTAACAAAGTTTAGCGTTGGTGTTTTTGTGAAAAGAGGCCAGAATTTTGCACATGTCGAAGGAGGTTCGGACCATTGCGGCACAACTTGTGTGCAGTGGGGTTTAAAACGTAAAAATCGTACATATGCTAATCCTGAAAGAATGACTGTTAAGCGTCGCATTGTGCTTAAGCCTGTGGAATAAGCAAAATACTATATTTGTATCGTAGATATTTGTAGATAAATGAACAAAATTTATTACAATCTTGTAGATATTCGCATATGCGAAGGCTTGCAAATCGCGTATAGTAAAGATATACGTCAATTCAGCAGATAGAGGAGCTAATATGCAAGAATATTCTCGTCCACTTGATGAGTCTATTGATACAGATGTTAATGTTTTCTCACTGCTAGAAGAGCGAGCAGAGCGCAATCCTAATGGTTCTTTGGTTGAATACGTTGGAGCTGACAGCGTTTGGAAGTCATATACTGCTCAAGAATTTAGAGATAAAGTAATAGCTGTCGCTAAAGGCTTTATTGCTAGAGGGGTAATGCCTGGTGACGCTGTGTCAATTATTGCTCACACTTCATGGCAATGGACAATTCTTGATATGGCTATTATGTCTATAGGCGCATTGACAGTGCCAATTTATGAAACAAGCTCTTCGTTGCAAATACAACATATTGTTCAAGATTCTCAAGTATGTTCAATATTTGTGGAGTCTCCTGAAATGTTGCCAAAAGTAGAGGCTGTTCAAGAAGAATGTCCTACTCTTCACGACGTATATGTGATGAATCGTGGTGCTATCGACGCGTGCATTGAATACGGTAAAGCAGTAACTGATGCTGAATTTTATGAGCGAGTGCACGCTGTTAATGGAAGTGACATAGCAACAATTGTGTACACTTCAGGTTCAACTGGTGAGCCAAAAGGAATTGAACTTACTCATAGCAATTTTGTCTTTATTGCTAAATCAGGTGTTATTTCTATGCCAGACATTGCGTTAAAAGGCAGCCCGCGTCTTTTGCTGTTCTTGCCTCTTGCGCACGTTTTTGCTAGGTTTATGCAATTGTTCTGCTTTGCTGGAAATATAACTCTTGGTTTGACGAGTAATTTGAAAACTGTATTGTCTGATTTTCAAACTTTTAAACCAACATTTATTCTTGGGGTTCCACGCATTTTTGAGAAGATTTACAATGCTGCTTCTCAAAAAGCAGGCAGAGGAGTAAAAGGTTTTATTTTTGCTTATGCATCTAAGGTTGCTCGCGAATGGTCTCGCGCTCAGCAGTCTAGTTCAATGGTTCCTCCAATGCTCGCTCTTAGCCATTCAATATGTAAAAAATTAGTGTATGCTCCACTACTACACGTATTTGGAGGCTCTGTTTCATACGCTATTTCGGGCGGTGCTCCTTTAGATTTGTCGATTGCACACTTCTTTAATGGCATTGGTTTGCCTCTTCTAGAAGGCTATGGAATGACAGAAACTTGTGCTCCTTCTATGGTGAATCCTACGACAGGTTATCGCATTGGTACCGTTGGTTTGCCTGTAAAGGGTGTATCTGTTGCTATTGCTGACGATGGTGAATTGTGCATTAAGAGTCCTGCAGTATGCAAAGGCTACCATAATAATCCTGAGCTTACCAAACAGCAGATTGTAAATGGCTGGTTGCATACTGGAGATTTTGGATCTTTAGACGATGACGGTTTTGTGCGTATTACAGGCAGAAAGAAAGATCTTATTATTACTGCTGGCGGTAAGAACTTATCTCCAAATGCGTTAGAAGCTTCATTAATGTCTTCACCTATTATTTCTCAAGCTGTTGTTATCGGAGACAGGAAGCCGTTTGTTTCAGCAATTATTGCGCTCGATTTATCAGAAGTAAATACTTGGCTTTCTTCGCGTGGTGCATGCCCCGTACGGTCTTTAAAAGAAGCTTCACATAACGGTATTGTGCGAGCAGAAGTTGAACGTGCTGTTAGCAAAGCAAATGAGCTAGTTTCTAGAGCTGAGTCTATTCGCAAGTTCGAAATAGTTCCAGATGAGTTTACTCAAGCAAACGGTTTGATTACGCCAAGTTTAAAGGCGCGTCGTCAAGTTGTTGTAGAGCGTTATAACGACCTTATCGAACACGTTATTTATGCTCCACGCAAACGTTAGCTGTGTGTAAATTCGTGGGGAATATAGCTTGACTATAGCTTGAAGCTATATTCAAGCTGCAGATTGCGTTCCACAACTTATATTTCACAACTTGCGTTCCATAACTTGCGTTCAGAAATTGTATTTACAAGCCTGCGTCTGCTAATGATACGTAACCTGGGTCAATTAAACGTGACTTTAGATTTGTTGCGCTTACTGCCACTAGTCGCTCGTTAACAGTAGGGACAGTTTCCCCGTGTTCAATTTTTGTTTGCACTGTAGCGATTTTTTTGTCAAGTTTACCGTTTCTGTTCAAAGAATAACAAGTAGCAGTAAGATCTTGAACAATCTGCTTATGATTTTCTATAGTTGTCATCCATTGCTTTCCGCTCACAATGTTTGGCATAATATTTTTGTACGCGCCATAACCAGTTATTACTGGCCATTTCTTTGCTTCTGATTCTTCTTCCTCATCTTTTTCCTGCTGTTGTTGTAATTCTTTTTCGGATTTCTTTGCAGAATCTTTTGGAGCAGGAACTGGTCTTTTATTAAGATCTCGTTTCCCTATGAAGTTTCCGATAACGTCCGGCAAATTGAAAGATGGGTTTATATCTGCTGCGCTTCCTTCATAACCGAGATTGTTTAGTGCTTGTACGGCTTGTAAAGCAATTTGATCATCGAGCGCAATAATTCCATCAACGCGATGCCTTGAGTGTGAAAAAAGACTTGTACTTTTCGTAATTCGTTTTGTTAACTCATTTTTCACGGAGTCAGCTACATCTGCGTCGAAAGCAACATTGGTCCAGTCTTTTTCGCTACTATTCACATTCAATCTTCCAGAAGTGCTTATTAATGTCCCAGAAGCAAAATATGGTCTCAAAACTTTCCAAATGCCAGCGAATGCTTCTTCAGCAAAATCATCATGGAATGCTGTTTCGCTATTTGCATGCGTATTGTTGTTAGAATCATCATCTTCGCTTGCTTCGTCGCTGTTATTTTGTTGATTATTATTGTTTGCATTAATATTTTTTTGATTGTGACATGGCAAAAGAACTTCAATATAGCGTGGATTTTCTTTAGTTGCACGATCTAGAGCGATTTTTTGTATCAGAGTTGTTGCTTGAATTTCGCCAATGGTTCTTGCGTCAGATAAATGGAACATCACATCAGGTTTGAAACCGCTAACATTCCGTGAGAGCATAACAACGTGGATTCCCGCCTTTTTTGCTAGGTGAAGTGAGGATGCCAATCGTTTTTCTGCATTAAGCTCATCTTTAGATGATTGAGAGTTATCGTCGTTTTGTAAATTTAAGTCCTGAGTATTTGATTTTTGTGTATTTTCAGAATTAGACGCAGGCAACGTTGCATAATCTCCATAGTTATTATTGCCGTTTTTGCTAGTCCATGGAGCTATAACAATTGTCGTTTTACTTAATTGTTTTTTGATTTTTGAATTTTCAGAAACAGAATTGTGCTTTCCTGAATTATTCTGTTTTGCATTGTTCAATGAGCTTAGCAAATTTACTACATAATCTTGCACATCGCGGCTTTGTTCTGAAAGGCTAGAAGAAGTTTTAGTAGTAATAGAATTATCGTCAAATCCCTTATCTTTTAACGATTTTATTAATTCTGGAACCAATATGTCCCACGTGCTTAGAGGCTTATTACGTGTTATTGCTAATCCGTCTGATGGAGTAAAAACAATAACGTTACCGTGATTCGCTTGTTCTTTATTTTCAGATTTTAAAGAAGTTTTTGTTGAACTTGCGCACGAGCTAACAACAAAAAGCATCGTAACTAATGCTGCCAGCATAACTAAAGAACGATGCATAGTTCTGTTGCACAAACGAATCATAGTAGTGACCTCTCGTTTCGTGGTCTATCTGTTGCTGTCTATATGTGTTCTACTTGTAACTATCTTCTAACATTGTATATAGCCGTGTGCTAAATACTTACATTGCTATTTTAGTGAGCAAAATTATCTTATAGAACTTTTTATAAGACTTTCGCACATATTACGGTATTCGCTCACGTAGCCTCCACCAAAGAACACGCAATGTCCTGCAATAGGGTAGAGCTGCCAAATAATCATGCGCTGCTCAAAACCTGCTTTAAGTGGATGAACAGACTGATAGCCGTCTAAAATCTGCTTAAAATAGCTGATTCCAAATAAATGAAGCATCGCTAAATCTTCTTCGCGGTGTCCGCCGTGAGCTGCAGGGTCGATTAGAACAGCTTCAGTGTGTTCGCCGTCTGAACTTTTAGTCCATAACACGTTTCCGCTCCACAAGTCTCCGTGAACTCGAGCAGGCTTATCTTCTGCAGCTTTTCCTAATAAATCAGGCAGCGCATCAATAACTTCGTTTGTAAGATCTAAATCGCTTTGAGTAAGCTCTCCGCGAGCAATCCCAAGCTCAACCATAGGGCGCAATCGTCCGTCCGCAAGGTAGTCAATAACATTACTCCAAGTGCCAGTTGGCATTTCAACTGGATCACTTAAAGGTCCAAAATAGCATGTGCCATCGTAATCTGCAGGTGGCTCCCCAAAATATTTTGCACCGTAATCATGCATATGAGCGAGCGATGCACCAAACTCAAATGCAGCCATTGGTGTTGCTGAGTGAGTGTCAATGCGCTCAATATTAAGGTAACTGTTTCCCCAATCAAATACTTCAGCCACTCTAGGACCGCCATATTTGTGAGCTTCAGAAAGCCATTTTAAGCCTTTACCTTCGCATTCAAAGAAACGCTCAGGAGCGTATAATCTACTTTTCTTATATACAGCGTTGTTCATAGAAGCCTTCTTAACGTAGTAGCGCATACGAAACATGCGCTACACACTTAATAAAATATTTATTAATTTATTCCCAAACTCACTATTTTACTGAAGCATTAGCACAATGAGCGATGCTGCGTTTAATTTGCAATAAGATTAGTACAATACTTACGCCAAGTAGGATGTGTCCGATTCCTGCTAAACCAGTTATGGCAAAATCTATAGATGGACTGAGATGTAGACGTAGTACTTGTGCAATTCCACGAGTAACCATCATTAGTGCTGTGAGGTTGAGTCCAATATGATAAGTTACTAAGATTCGTGTAGTTTTTTCGTTACTAAAACTGAAGTTTTTCTCAACTAATATAAGTAACAGAAAAACAACCATGCCAAGCATAAAGTAGTGTGTGTGAACTACAGCAAGCATACTTTTTGCATGGAAAGCATTAAATTTTGTAAATTCGCGATAAAAGACGCCGCCAATCATGGCGAGGACAGCATACAACAAAGACGTATTAATATAACGTTTCATAACATGATTCATAGTAACTTCCTTACGTAGAGTGATAGTCAAATATTCCTTAGTAATGTTGCTGGTGTTACAAGTGTTTGTAAGCACTATTGCATAGTATGAGTGTTTTTGTAATGCGGACATACAGTTTTAACAAATTGATATCCAAAAAGCAATCCTGCTAAGGCTAATGCGGAGCCTAATCCCGTATAAAACACGGCAATAAAGCGTTCTGGAGCGATATTTGTTGCACGAAGAACAATTCCAAAAGTCATCATAAAAGCCATGATTATAAAAGATTTAACGTCAAAGAATTTAAGGAAAAACTGCTTGTTTTCTTTGTAAGCGTTGATTCTAGACACATGCTTTTTAACAAGTTTTCCAAAAATAAACACTTGGAATATCGCAAAAACAACTAAAGATAAAGTGAAGTTAATAGGAGATAAA
The DNA here is from genome assembly GCF_049262675.1 of Gardnerella sp. DNF00747. NCBI lineage: Bacteria > Bacillati > Actinomycetota > Actinomycetes > Bifidobacteriales > Bifidobacteriaceae > Gardnerella > Gardnerella sp. DNF00747. The sequence goes on from NZ_CP058394.1 coordinate 540,535, forward strand.
AAGTTTGAGTATGCACCAACACCAATCTTAAGAATGTTAAATCCAGCAAATCCCCATACAAGGCATGCGATTAATAAAAGCGTGTTCTTTGATACCTTCATAACTAACCTCGTTAAATCATATTATTTCTAGTAAATTCTTATGTTGAACTCTTAAAACAATTGTAGTAATGATTTTTATAAAAAACGCTAAATAATAGTATTTTGTGAATTGTGCATTAAAACTTTCAAAAAACACAATAAAATATGCTTAAAAGTTGTAAAAAGTGTTGCAAATTGACGATATGAGTCGCTATAGTGCTTGTTTATGGAAGACAACGATCAACAATATGCAACAGCTGACAATAAAGCTACAGTCGCTGAGCCAGCTTTTCGTTACAACGCGCAGCTCGCACAAGATATTGAGCAGCGCTGGCAAAAAACCTGGGACGAGCAGGGCACATTTTGGGCCGCTAATGTTAAGGGCAATTTGAAGGATGGCGAAGGCAGGAATGCTGACGGTCGTCCTTCTTTCTTTGCAATGGACATGTTCCCGTATCCTTCCGGCAAAGGCTTACACGTTGGACATCCTCTTGGATATTTGGCAACGGATGTTGTAAGCCGCTACCATCGCATGAAGGGTGAGAATGTTCTTCATGCAATGGGTTATGACGCTTTTGGTTTGCCGGCTGAACAGTACGCTGTGCAAACTGGTCAGCACCCTCGCATTACTACCGAAGCGAATATTGCTAATATGCGCAGGCAGCTGCACCGCATGGGCTTGAGCTTTGATGATCGTAGGTCTTTTGCAACTATTGATACGAATTATGTGCGTTGGACGCAGTGGATTTTCTCCAAGCTTTATGACGCTTGGTACAACCCTGATTTTGTGCGCAAAGACGGCGGAAAAGGTTCTGCTCGACCAATTGCTGAGCTTGTTGATGAGTTTAAGAGCGGAAAGCGCGAAATTCCTGGTTTTGCAGGCAAAAAGTGGGAAGAGCTTAATAAAGTAGAGCAAGCGGATGTATTAAACAATTTCCGTATTGCTTATATTTCTAAATCTCCTGTAAATTGGTGCCCAGGCTTGGGAACTGTGCTCGCAAACGAAGAAGTTACTGCAGAAGGTAAGTCTGAACGCGGAAACTTCCCAGTATTCCAGCGCAACCTTCGCCAGTGGTCCATGCGAATTACCGATTATGGACACCGCTTGGTGGAAGATTTGAACACTATTGATTGGCCAGAAAAAGTTAAGCTTATGCAGCGAAACTGGATTGGCGAATCTCACGGTGCATCTGTGCACTTTGAAGTGCCATGTGCGGATGACGAAACGCGCGATTTGGAAGTGTACACTACTCGTCCAGACACGCTTTTTGGCACAACTTTTGCTGTTGTTTCTGTGAATCACCCAATTCTTGAGCATGTTCCAGAAGCTTGGGGTGCAGACGTTCCAGAAGGCTGGAAGGGCGGTTACGCAAGTCTTAAAGAAGGCTTGGCAGAATATCAAGCTCAAGCTCGCGCGAAGACTGCTAAAGATCGCACGGAAGACGCAGGAGCAAAAACCGGCTTGTTTACGGGTCTTTATGCAATTAATCCTGTAACTGGAGCAAAGCTTCCACTGTTTGCTGCTGACTACGTGCTTATGGGCTACGGCACAGGTGCAATTATGGCAGTTCCTGGCGGCGACCAGCGCGATTATGATTTCGCAAAAGCATTCGGTTTGCCAGTAATTTACACTGTTGAGCCTTTGCCTGATTCCGAAGAAAAGTTGGAGGATTACGAGGGTAAAGCTCCGTTTGTTTCTCACGACGGAATTGTTATTAATTCAGCAGTAGAACATACTCATAAGCTTGGCGATGCTTTGTCTATTAACGGTTTGCGCGTGGACGAAGCTATTAAAAAGGTGACGACTTGGCTTGAAGCTGCAGGCGTAGGAAAAGGTAGAGTTTCTTACCGACTTCGCGACTGGCTGTTCTCTCGTCAGCGCTACTGGGGTGAACCATTCCCAATCGTTTACGATGAGGACGGTGTTGCTCACTTAGTGCCAGATAGTGAGCTTCCAATTGCATTGCCGGACGTTCCTGATTATCAGCCAAAAACTTACGCTCCAAACGACGCAAATTCGGAGCCTGAAGCACCTTTGAGTCGAAACGAAGATTGGGTAAAAGTTCAGCTCGACCTTGGCGACGGCGTAAAAACCTACTATCGCGACACCAACACTATGCCAAACTGGGCTGGTTCTTGCTGGTATTACATGCGCTACTTGGATCCAAACGACGCTGAGCACATGGTTGACAGTGATGAATACGACTACTGGATGGGTACGAACCGTCCAGGCAAAGAGCATGTTTCTGGCGGTGTTGACCTTTATGTTGGTGGTGTAGAGCACGCAGTTTTGCACTTGCTTTACTCAAGGTTCTGGCATAAGGCGCTTTACGATTTAGGTTACGTGGATTCTGCTGAGCCATTCCACCGCTTGTTTAACCAGGGCATGATTCAGGCTTACGCTTATACGGATGAGCGCGGACAGTACGTTCCTGCTGACGAGGTTGAAGAAGGCGCTTCAAACGGCGCTGGTGAGTCAACCTTTACGTGGCATGGCGAAACTGTGAACCGCGAGTTCGGCAAAATGGGCAAGAGCTTAAAGAATATTGTGACCCCAGACTACATGTACGAAAACTACGGTGCAGATACGTTCCGCTTGTACGAAATGAGCATGGGTCCGCTTTCTGAGTCTCGTCCGTGGAACACGCGTAACGTTGTTGGTGGCATGCGATTCTTGCAGCGCTTGTGGCGTAACGTTGTGAACGAAGAAACCGGAGCTTGCGTGGTAACTGACGACGCTTTGGATGAGAAGACGTTGAAGATTCTTAACAACACAATTGCAGAAGTGACTGTGGAAATGGAAGCAATGCGTCCAAATACTGCAATTGCTAAGCTGATTGTGCTTAACAACCACTTGACTTCGCTTCCTCACGTGCCGAGAGCAGCTGTTGAGCCGCTGGTTCTTATGTTGGCTCCAATTGCGCCGCATATTTGCGAAGAAATGTGGAGCAAGCTTGGGCATGATAAGTTTATTGCTCACGCAGATTGGCCTGTTGCAGATGCTCGTTACGTTGGTGAGGATACTGTTACTGCCGTTGTGCAAATAAAGGGCAAGGTTCGTGCAAAGCTTGAAGTTGATCCAAATATTGACGCTTCTGAGCTTGAAAAGCTTGCGCTAGAAGCTGTAGCTGATCGCTTGGGCGGTAAGGCTCCGCGCAAGGTGATTGTGAAGGCTCCGAAGATTGTGTCTATTGTGCCAGACGAGAGGTAAGATTCGGCTTAATTAATGCTGTATTGCGCGATTTTTCGCGCTTTACAGCATTTTTTGTTATTCTTGGGTTTCGTCTATGAGTTTTGTAACTGATTTAGTTTTTTGGTTTTGACGAGGCTGGAAAATTTGTGTTTGCGTGCGTTCCGTCCTTCGTGCGCTCTGGTTGTTAAAGACGCTTATTGTGTTCGCCTATATTTAAAGAATGTAGCTTCTCAGTCCTCTTTTAGCACTGAACACAATTTTTCCAGCCTCTCAACACGCTAACCGTCAACACAAAACTCATAGACTCGTGCAGAAAGTTACGTAAAGTGCGTGGTTTTACTAAGTGCAACTAAAGTCGCTTAATTAAGCTGCGCATTGACTTGCCGGAGCGCTCAAAGCGTAGCGCGCGTAGGCATTTCAATGCGGAAACTCGCTTAAGTTGGAAGTCCAGTGGACTTCCAACGCGAGTTTCGTAGCGAGCGCGTTAACCGCGCGAGCGTTCCTTCAGTCGCTTTGGCTGTTAAAGGTTTTAACCACAGGCGCGTATTTTTGTTGCGAAGTGTTAGTAAGTTGCCCAATAGTTAAGTTAAGAACTTTAAGAGTTGGGGGATTTATGGAAGACTTTGGGCAGAATTTTGGGCAGAATTATGCGCATAATTTTAGGTTTAATAAGCCTGCGTCTGATTTGCCTCGGAGACGAATTGCAACGTCTTTAGAAGAATTTTCTAACAGCAATTTTGGTAAAAATTTTAGTGACGACTATTGCGAAAAAGCTTGTAATTCTTTTGATGAAGAAATTATAAGTAGCAAAACTTCTCCTAGATTTCACATGAAGCCTGTACATACGCTTGCTTTAATGCTGATACTAGTTGCAGCTCTTTGTGCAAGCCTGACAATGCTCATTTCTCAATCCTTAACATATCAACGAGTTCAGAACGAAAAAGCAGGCGCGTTTGCAATAGAAAACGACGATACTAGTCGCGAAAAGCCTTCTTTTAATAATGTAAAAGATAAGAATAAAAATGATGATGAAGAAAAAAGCGTAAGTAATGAAAGCGACGAAAACAGCGGAAGTGATGTAAGTGACGGAGATGATGTAAGTAAAGGCAATAACGGAAGTAAAAGCAACAACAAAAGCAACAAAGGTGACAGTAATAACAAAAGCGACAGAAGCAACGAGAATACTGCTTCTCATCAAAGTAACACTGGCAGAATCAATATAAACACTGCAACGCTTGATCAGCTACAAACCTTAAAAGGAATCGGACCCAAAACTGCTGCGCGCATTATTGCTCAGCGTAAAAGAGTTGGTTATTTTCGCAGTTTAGAAGATTTGATGCAAATTAAAGGAATTGGGCCTAAAACCTTGAATAAATTCCGTGGGAATGTTGACGTCAAATAGGTGAATTATGCGAGAAAACGTAGAAAAAGTAGAAAACGTTTCTGGAAGTCGTGATTTTCGTATGATTCCTGTTGCTGCAGCGTGCTGGGCTGGGTGCTTAATTGGAAAATTCTTATGCAATTTTACTATAATTTATTGCATTTCAATAGTTTTATTCAATGCAACTATAGTTTCGATTTTTATATTTTGCAAAAAATTTAAGTTTTTTATATGGCGCAGAACAGTTTTAGTAGCAATAAACGTTTTTGTAGCTGCGTGCATGCTTTCGTACATAACTCAATATGTGATATCTGGTGACGTTATTATGCGAGAAATACGCGGCAATAATCCTACTAAAGCACTGTATTTTCAAGGAAATAATGCCGAGCACGCGCATTTTGCAGAATTTACAGTAGTTGCTCCTGTGCGCTCGTCTAGAAGTTTTAAAGGAGATTGCCAAGCGAATGTTCAAGTGCATAAGTTTGATGCGCAAAAAAGTTATGTTCAAGCGCGACTGTATGCGTATTCGCCAATATGCAAGCAACTTAGCTATGGTTCGAGCCTAAGCGTTCCTGTTAGCGTGAAAGCTTCGAGATTTGATAGTAGTAAGCCTGAATTGCATGTAGAAAAAACTCAACGAAACTTGCATGTTGTACAAGACTCAGACTTTTGGCACAAAGCCGTTAGTAATTTGTGGAAATCGTTTTATGACGTAACAAATAAGCTCGATATGCAAGGCAGAATGTTGGTTCCTGGAGTAACTGTTGGCATGCTTGGGCAAGAATATGTGCCAGTAGAGGATGCAAGTTCACTTGAGCCGGTCGACGAAACTTATGCGAATATGACGCGTCAACATTTTCAACATGCTGGAATCATGCATGTTATGGCAGTTTCAGGCGGACACTTTTTGCTACTTAGTATGATTATTCGCAAGTTTTGCGCACGATTACTGTTGCCTCATTGGTCTACATCTTTAATACAAATTACGTTGCAAATTGCTTTGGCTGCAATAGTTTACCCTTCTGCATCTGTGCTTCGAGCGTTAATTATGGGAATAATATCCGCTGTTGCATGGTGTTGTAAACGACCATACCAGTCAGCTAGTGCTTTAAGTTGGACTGTTATAGGCGTGCTTGTGGTAAATCCCTCATACGCTTGGGACTATGCTTTTGCTCTTTCTTCCGCAGCAACTTTGGGAATTGTTGTTATGGGAGTGCCGATTTCTAAAACGCTTGCAAAATATATGCCATCTTGTGTTGCTTCTGCGCTAGCTATAACGCTTTCTGCACAATTTTGGACTATGCCAGTGCAAATTCTTATGCAACCGGAAGTGTCATTTATGTCTGTGCCAGCTAATCTAATAGTTGCGCCTCTTATGGATTGGGCAACAGTGTGCGGCTTAATTTCACTAGTTTGTGCGAGCTTTAACGATGGATTATCGCTTATTTTCGCTAGAGCTTCATCAATTGGAACAAGCTTTATGCAAAAGTGCGCGTGTTGGTGCGATGAAGTATCTTTTGGCGTGTTTCCATGGATAAAAGGTGCTGCAGGAGCGTGGGCAATGTTGTGTGCAGAATTTGTGATATTGGCTTTGTTTATGCTAGCTTTGCGCGCTTTTCGCAATAAGTATTATGCTCAAAGAGCTAGCATAATTGGTCAACTGTGGTCTGCTTCGGCAAAGCGAACGTTACGAGAAGCAGAGAAAATTTTCGAAGAGTAGCAAACACGCACGCATATTCGAATGCAATATTATGATGGTTAAGAGTTGGTTGGTTTAAGGAGCATTATGGCAGCAAATGATAAGCGTGCGCAACGCGTTATGCCAGTTACGCTGGTAGTTGGAGGTGACGCTTACTTAAACGAGCTCAATGCTCGAAATGTGCGTGAAAAAGTTCAAAAAAGTGCTCCGGATGCTGAAATTATTGAACTCGATGCGTCAACTGCGGATCAGTACGCATTTGACGAAGCTGTAGGTCCTTCGCTTTTCGGTGACGGAACGATTGTAATAATAAATAATTTGCAACAAGCAGACGAGTCTTTAGTAGACGCAATCGAAAATTTCTGCAAACAAGCGCAAAATAGTGAAAATAATTTTGTAGACTCTTCTGCAACTTGGGTTATTGCACGTCACGAAGGTGGGCTTAAAGGAAAGTCTATTATTACGCGCCTTACGAAAGCTGGCGCAAACACAATTACAGTACCGGATCTTAAAAAAGACGATGCAAAGCTCAACTTCGTTATGAGCATATTTGAGCGTCACAATCGAAGTGTTGAGCCTCAAGCAGCACAACGTCTTGTGTCAGTTTTGGGAAGTAAAACGGGAGAGCTTGCAGCATTATGCTCGCAATTATGCTTCGACTATGACGATAATCCAATAACGCTTGATATTGTCGATCGATACTTGGTTGCAGATCCGCAAGTTACCGGCTTTTTTGTTGCAGATAAAGCTGTTGCAGGTCATGCAGGTTCTGCTGTGCTTGCAGCAAGAACTGCAATTGCTCAAGGAGTTGACGCCATAGCATTAATAGGTGCTTTGGCTGCAAAAGTACGCGTAATTGCGCTCGCAATGGCAATTCGCAACGGCACGATTTCTAGTGCTGAAGCGAAAGTAAACCCGTGGGCTCTGAAAATGGCAATGCGTCAGCTTGCTGGATGGAATAGTGCAGGTGTTTCTCAATGTTTGCAATCTTTAGCTTGGGCGGATGAGCAGTGCAAAGGCGGATCTAGTGACGCGAATTATGCGCTTGAAAAATGTATTATGCTCATTGCGTCTCGAGGAAATTAGAAAGCGTAAATTAAGAATCGTGAATAAGAAACGTAAATTAAGAACTGCAAATTAGAAAGATTGTGTTAACTATGAAAGAAGAAACGGTGTCAGAACAGCAAAAAGTTTGTACTGTGCCTACGGATACTGATATGCGCGAGCTTGGTAAAGCTGTTGCAAAGCTAGTTAAAGAAGGCGACGTTTTGCTGCTTTCTGGCCCTCTTGGAGCTGGTAAAACAACGTTCGCTCAAGGTTTTGGCGCAGGGCTTTCAATTAGTGAGCCGATTGTGTCTCCAACTTTTACGATTGCGCGCGAATTGCATGGCACTTTTGCGGATGGTAAGCCGGCGACGCTAATTCACGTTGACGCTTACCGTTTGGGTGGCGAAGATTTTGCTCCGGGGCAAGATACTGTTTCGCGTTTGCTTGACGAGCTTGAATCTTTGGGACTTGACGAAGCTTTGGAAGAGCCAGGAGACGGCACTGTTGTGCTTATGGAGTGGGGTGAGCAAATGGCAGGAGTGCTTGCTGCTGAGCGCTTAGAAGTTCATATTGCAAGACCTATTGACTCTTCGCAAGTAGACGATTTTACTAGCGATGGCGAGCGAATCGTAACTTTGAAAGCTGCTGGCAAGGATTGGCTTAATCGACTTGCAAAATTGTAATTAAGAAATAGGCAGAGTAATACGCGAGTAATACATAAGTAAATAACGCAGTAAATAACGCAAGTTGTGCTAAGCGAGTAAGCTAGTCTGGTACGTGACTTCGAGGAATGAACATGAGTAATACGCTGATTATTGACACATCATTTGGCTCTACTGTTGGAATTGTGGACCATGAGCCGATTGTTGAAACCGACTCTCGCACTCACGTGGAGCGTTTACAAGTAAATATTGCAAAAGTTGTGGAGGACGCTGGGTTTAAGCCTTCCGATATTAAACGCGTGGTTGTGGGAGTAGGTCCTGCTCCTTTTACAGGACTTCGCGCAGGATTAGTTGCAGCAAAAGCGATTGCGTTTGCAAATAATGCTGAAATTTTGGGGTGTGATAGTCTTCTTCCTCAAAGTTTGATGATGCGTTCTGGCGCGTTCGAAGAAGCTCGCAAAAATGGCAGTATAGAGAAGGGTTTTCTACTAAATCTTCAGAATGATGCTGATTCTTGCGACTCTAATATTCGTCACTACGTGCTTTCACTAAATGATGCACGCCGTCGTCAAGTGTACATGTCCTTGTACGACGACGAAGGAAATGCGCTAATAGATATGGATATTGACTATCCGCAAAATGTTGTATCTCGCGTAAACGAGTATTTAGCAAGACAAACTAACGAAAATTATTGCGTGGATGTGCTCGGACACGGTGCTAAAAAATACGTTGAAGACTGGCGAAATATTGCGCATGTTGGCGTTATTGCAGAAGTTTGCGCGCTTGACTTGGGTGTGCAAGGCTTGCAAATTTTCGAGCAATGCTCTTTGGAATGTGCAAATAAAGATGAGCACGTAAAAGCTGTTGAACCGCTGTATTTGCGCCGTCCGGACGTGTCTGTGCCAAATCCGCTTAAGCATGTGCTTGGCTCTGGTGAAGCGAATAAGGCAAAAGAGAAATAGAAGCGTTTTAACGATTTGAGTAATTATGATTGTTGATATAACGCGTTCTCAATTTCCAGCAGTAGCCGAGAATTGCAATATAGTTCCAAAGTGCGATTTTACTTGCGATGAGTTAGCGCAAAAAATAGCGCCTATTGAAGCTGACTTGTTTGGCAAAGGCTCATGGAATGAGAGCATGATTTCGCAAGAATTACAAGCTCCTATGCGCGCGTATTACGCTCAAATCGACGAAAATACGCATACATTATGCGGGTATGCTGGCTACTGGTTTGACGGCGATGACGCGCAAATAATGACAATTGGCGTTGCAAAACAATATCAACGAAAAAGCATAGCCTCTAAGCTTTTGTTGACAATGATTAAAACTGCAAAACAAATTGGTGCTAAACGCATGCTGCTAGAAGTGCGAGTTGACAATGTTCCTGCGCTCGCGTTGTATGAACGTTTTGGTTTTAAGAAAATGGGTTTGCGAAAACGTTACTATCAGCCGGAAGGTGTGGATGCGTACACAATGTGCGCTGATCTAACCGCAAAAAATAACGGAACTGAGGAATAACGAGGAATAACGAGGAATAAAATGAGCGAAGCAATCGTATTGGGAATTGAATCAACTTGTGACGAAACTGCCGCAGCTATTGTGCGCGGACGCACGCTGGTGTCAAATGTGGTGGCATCTTCAATGCAAGAGCATGCGCGCTACGGCGGTGTGATTCCAGAAATTGCTTCTCGTGCGCACGCTGAAGCTTTTGTGCCGGTTGTTTCTAAAGCTTTAGCAGACGCAAACATGGATTTAAGCGATATTGACGCGATTGCAGTAAGCGCAGGTCCTGGTCTTGCTGGCTGCTTAGCTGTGGGAGTTTCGGGAGCTAAAGCATTAGCTTGGGCTGCAAATAAGCCGATTTATGGTATTAATCATGTAATTGGGCATATTGCAGTAACGCAATTGCAATTCGGCGATGTGCCGGAAGATGTACTTGCTTTAATTGTTTCCGGCGGTCACACTTCGCTTCTTCACGTGAACGATATTGCTAAAAGTATTGACGTTGTTGGCACAACTTTGGACGATGCTGCCGGCGAGTGCTTTGATAAGGTTGCGCGATTGCTTGGATTCCCATACCCGGGTGGTCCTCATATTGACAGGCATGGAAGGCTTGGAAATCCGGATACTTTGAAAGTTCCGCAAGGTTTAACGCAAGGTCGTTCCGGCAAAGAGCATCCGTACGATTTCAGCTTCTCGGGTGTAAAAACTGCTGTTGCTCGTTGGGTTGAAGCGCGTGAAGCTCAGGGTCTTGAAATTCCAGTTGATGACGTGTGTGCTTCTTTGGCTAATTCTGTGGCGGAAGTGCTTTCTAGAAAAGCTATGATGGGCTGCGAGCAGTACGGTTCTAAAACGCTTATGATTGGTGGCGGATTCTCCGCTAATTCGCAGCTTCGTGAGCATTTGTTGGCTTGCGGCAAGGAGCATGGAATTGAAGTGCGTTTGCCAGAGCTTAAGCTTTGCACGGATAACGGTGCGATGGTTGCAATGCTAGGCGTGAATTTGGTAGAAGCAGGGGTTCGTCCTTCTGCTCCTGATTTTGCAATCGATTCTGCTATGCCGCTTACGACGGTGAGCTTATAATAGTAGAAATAATAAAAGTCGCGCTAAGAAATCGTGCTCTAAAAATAAGTGAGGTGTTTTGTGCAGTCAGTTAATTCGCGTAGTGGAGTGTTACGAGTAGGTGAGAAGATTCAGTTCACCGATCGTAAAGGTAAGCGAATTACCGCACAACTTATTGCAGGCGGGGTTACGCAAACTGAGCATGGTCTTATTTGTCACGACGACGTGATTGGTCAAAGCGAAGGCGTTGTAATTACTACTGTTAGCGCAAAGCGCGAAACGCAACAAACTATTGTTGATCCTTCTAAATCGTCCAACAAACCTTGGAAGGCGGCGCGCGCTATTGGTGGCTGGGATTATGTAGTTATGCGGCCGCGCATGGTTGACTACGTGCTTTCTATGCCTAGGGGTGCGCAAATTATGTATCCGAAAGATATTGCGCAAGTAATCGCTTTAGGAGATATTCGTTCTGGCACGCGCGTTTTGGAGTCGGGGGCAGGCTCTGGCGCGATGAGCTTAAGCCTTTTGGACGCAGTTGGGGAGTGCGGAAAGCTTACTACGATTGAGCTTCGTCCGGATTTTGCACGAATTGCTGAATCTAACGCAACTTTGTACTACGGAAAGCGACCAGAATGGTGGAATTTGCTTACTGGCGATTTTGATTCTGTTGCAAAAACCTTAGATGCGCACAGCGTGGATCGCATTATGCTAGACATGCTTGACCCTTGGAATCGCCTTGAACAAGCACATCGCGTTATTGTGCCTGGAGGCGTGCTTATTGCGTACGTTACGACCACTACGCAAATGTCTCGCATGGCTGAAGCTTTGCGAGAAAGTGGCATGTGGACTGAGCCAGAAATTCAAGAAACATTGGAGCGCACTTGGAAAGCTCAAGGTTTGGCTGTGCGCCCGGATCACGCGATGATTGGTCACACTGGATTTTTGATTGTTTCACGCGCAATGGCTGAAGGTTTTAGTGCTTTGAAGAAGCGTGAACACGGTACTAAAGATACTGTGAGCGATATTGACGATATGACAGCAGAAGAGCGCGCTGAACAGTTGGAAGACTTGTCTTTGCGCGATATTTCGGATCGTAAATTGCGTAAAGTTTTACGTGATTTAGATGTGCAGCTTGCGCAATTGCCGGAAGATTCGCAATCGCAAGATTTGCAAGATTCGCAGTCTGCACAACAATCAGCGCATAATCAAGCTAAGTAGGAGAGCATTATGGCATCACCAATGAAAAAGCTTATGAAGAAAGCACATCATAGTAAGTACGTTTTGTTGCTGATGCGTCATGCGAAGGCTGAAGCTCCTGAAATGGGCGACGACTGGGGTCGTGGTCTTACTGATAAGGGCTTGAAGCAGGCGAAAATTATGGCAAAAGGCTTGGAATCTTTGAAGCTTGTGCCGAATTATATTGTGTGTTCTAGTGCGAATCGCACTGAGCAAACTTTGAAACGCATGTTGAAGCGTTTTGGCGACTCTCCTGTGGTTGAGTCGCGCAAAAGTCTTTATGATGGCGGCATGCAATCTGTTATGGACGAGTTGCAAGCGATTCGAGGCGATGTTCATACGACGATGATTGTTGGGCATGAGCCGACGATGTCGATGGCTGCGCAGTGGCTTTCTTCGCCTGATTCGGATCCGGATGTGCTTGGGGCGATGCGTTTGGGGCTTGCTAATGCGTCGGTTGTGGTGCTTGTGTCTGATCGTCCATTCGCGACTTGCGGCTTGCGCGGCGCCACGGCCCTCGCAATCCTTACGCCCAAATCCTTTGCCTAGCTAAGAATGCGCTGATTTCTGTTGTTCAAGGCACACTAGCATCAGTGCTGCCGCCCACACCACGCCAAAAAATAATCCCCCCGCTGCGCACCCACCCGTAGCTTAATTGCATAGTTTATGTTATTTTGATTGGTTTGTTGTGAGCAATGGAAATTGCTTGGTCGAGCAATATAAAAGCGGAGCGATAGTAATATCTTTTTGATAAATAACTATTTTTGAAAGAAAGTAAGTAAAAAACTAAACTTAACTATGCAACCTTTAAGTCTAAATAAGGTATAAGAGCGTAGCGCTGCGAGACAAGTAATTTCCATTGCTCACATTTCGCCAAGGAAAAGAAACACGCACGAAATTAAGCATATAAATTAATCTTATAACGACACCCCAAGTTCTTGAATGACCGCATTCAAGCATTTCTTTGCTAGGCTAAAGCGAGTCAAAGAAATTTTTTGGAGGATGTATGTCTACGGTTTTTACTTCGGTTTCCGGTTTTCCACGTATTGGCGCTAATCGTGAGTTGAAGAAGATTATTGAACGTTACTGGAAGCAGGATGCTTCTTTGGATGAAGTGCGTGAAGTTGCTCAGTCTTTGCGAGCTAAGCATTGGCGTTTGCAAGCTGAAGCTGGGATTGATTTAATTCCAAGTAATGATTTTAGCTACTATGACCAAATGCTCGATACTGCTATTTTGCTTGGTGCTGTGCCTGAGCGTTACAATGCTTTGAATTTTGAGCATGCTGAGGATACGCTTTTTGCCATCGCGCGCGGCTACCAGGGTGAGCGCGGCGATGTGACGGCTTTGCCTATGAAGAAGTGGTTTACTACGAACTACCACTATATTGTGCCGGAAGTTGAGAATCCGCAAGACTTGCATTTGGCTGGAACTAAGCCTTTTGACGAGTTTTTGGAGGCTCGCGCGCAGGGTTTGGAAACGAAGCCTGTGCTGATTGGTCCGTACACTTTTTTGAAGTTGGCTCGTACTCCTGAAGCTCAGGAGTTGGAAGTAACAGAGTCTGTGATTTCGGCTCTGGCTTTTGCTTATGCGAGTATTGTTAAGCGTTTTGGCGAGCTTCACGCAACTTGGTTGCAATTTGATGAGCCTTATTTGGCGTTGGATAAAGAGCAAGGCGATTTGGAGCTTTTTGAAGCTTTGTATAAGCCTTTGCTTGAAGCCAGGAGTGCGGAAGTTAAGCTTCTTCTTAACACGTATTTTGGCAATATTGCTGACGCTTACGAAACTGTGAATGATCTTGGTTTTGACGGCGTTGGCGTTGATTTGGTGGAAGGCAAGGAAGAAAATCTTGCAGCCATTGAGCATTATGGTGTGAACGAAAAAACTACGCTTTTTGCAGGCGTTGTGAACGGTCGCAATATTTGGCGCAACGATTATGCTGTAAGCCTTGGTTTGGTTGACGCTTTGCGCGAGAATATTACGGATCGCGTGGCTGTTTCTACTGCTTGCTCGCTTCTTCACGTGCCTTTTAGCACTGTTGGTGAGGATGCTTTGGGTGCGGATGTTTTGCAACATTTTGCTTTTGCTGTTGAAAAGTTGCAGGAGATTCGCGATATTGCCAATCTTGCTACAGAAGGCGACGAAAGCCGCAAATCTAGTAACGTTTTGGCTAAAAATCAGGCTTTGTTTGACGGTTCACGCGTGAAAGCGGATGTTGCTGTTGCTAATCGTCTTGCGAATCTTAAGGATTCTGATTTTGTGCGATTGCCTAAGAGGGTGGAGCGTCAGCGTTTGCAAAAAGAAGCTCTTGGCTTGCCGGATTTGCCAACGACAACTATTGGATCCTTCCCACAAACTAAGGATATTCGTAACGCTCGTGCTGATCTTCGTAAGGGCGAAATTACTCGCGAAGCTTACGACGAGTTTATGCGCAATCGCATTGCTCAGTGCATTGAGCATCAGGAGCAAATCGGCTTGGATGTGCTTGTTCACGGCGAGTTTGAGCGAAACGACATGGTTGAATATTTTGGCCAGCATTTGCGCGGCTTTAAGTTTACGAAGAACGCTTGGGTGCAGTCTTATGGCACTCGCTGCGTGAAGCCTCCAATCGTGTGGTCGGATGTTTCTCGCGAGTCTGCAATTACTGTGTCGTGGAGCGCTTATGCTCAAAGCTGCACGAAGCATATTGTTAAGGGCATGCTTACAGGTCCTGTGACGATTCTTAACTGGTCTTGGCCTCGCGAGGATATTACGCACGAGGAGCAGACTCAGCAGTTGGCTCTTGCTATTCGCGATGAGGTGTTGGATTTGGAGCGAGCTGGTATTCGTGTGATTCAGATTGATGAGGCTGCTTTGCGTGAAAAGTTGCCGCTTCGTCGTTCTGATTGGCATAAGAAGTATTTGGATTGGGCTATTGCTGCTTTCCGCCTTGTTCATTCTGCTGTGGCTGCGACTACGCAAATTCACACGCATATGTGCTATTCGGAGTTTAATGACATTATTCGTGACATTGACGCTATGGATGCGGATGTGATTTCTTTTGAGGCTTCTCGCGGTGACTTGGTTGTGCTTGACGCTATTCACGACGCGCATTTTGAGACTGAGGCTGGCCCTGGCGTTTACGACATCCATTCTCCTCGCGTGCCTGGTAAGACGGAGCTTGTGGAGCGTATTCACGAGATTTTGCGCAAGATGCCTGCCGAGAAGCTGTGGATTAACCCGGATTGCGGTCTTAAAACTCGAGGTGACGCTGAAACTTGGCCAAGCTTGGAGAATCTTGTTTCTGCAGCTAAAGAGGTTCGCGCGCAATTGCAAGCTAACAAGCTAAGCAATCAGCAGTGCAATTCTCAGTGCAAGGGGTGAGTTATGCCATATAAACCAAAGTTTTCGCTGGAAGTTTTCCCACCTAAGCGCACATCTCCTATCGGTACGATTTATGATACTTTGGATGGGTTGAAAGGCCTTGACCCGGATTTTATTTCGGTTACTTACGGCACTGGAAAGCTGCAGGATCGTACTGCTACTGCGCGTATTGCGAATACGATTCGCTCCGAATATGGTATTGACGCGGTTGCTCATTTGACTGCTCGATACCTTGATTATGATGCTGTTGATGAAGCTTTGGAAATGTTTGATAATGCTGGTGTTTCCGGGGTTTTGGCTTTGCGCGGCGACGTGATTGCGGGCCAGGAATCGGCAGGCGTTTTTGAGCACGCTAGTGACTTGGTTTATTATATTCGTTCAAAGCACCCGGATTTGCCGATTTTGGGTGCTTGCTACCCGGAGAAGCATCCGGAAGCGGAAAGTTTGCAAGCGGATATTGATAATTTGAAGCGCAAGGTTGATGCGGGTGTTACGCATTTAATTTCGCAACTTTTTTACGATAACGAGGATTTTTTGCGCTTCCGTGATTTGGCGCGTGCGGCAGGCATTAATGTGCCGATTGAGGCTGGAGTGATGCCTGTTGCGAACGCTTCGCAAGTTAAGCGCATGACGAGTTTGTGTGCGTCTCGCATTACTTCGCAAGTTTCCGCAATGATGGATCGTTGGGGGAGTAATGCTGATTGCTTGCGCGATGCTGGCAGTATTTTTGCTTCTCAGCAGATTAACGATTTAATTGCTGAAGGTGTGGATGGTATTCACTTGTATACCATGAATCATCCGGGTATTGCGCGAAGGATTTGGGCGAATGTGAAGCCGCTTTTTACGAAGATTGGGTAGGTGGTAGCGTTTGCGAGTTTTGGGGGATTTCTTTATTTGCGGTTTTATTTTATGCAAAGGTGAGTGATAGGAATTACTTGTCTCGCAGCGCTACGCTCTTATACCTTATTTGGACTTAGCGGTTGTGTAGTTAAGTTTAGTTTTTTACTTACTTTTTCTGCAAAAATAGTATTCGTCAATAATATTATTACTATCGTTCCGCTTTTATATTGCTCGACTAAGCAATTCCTATCACTCACACGTTAATTCACTCACAATTGTTTTTGTTGTGGTGGGAAGAGTGCTTGGAGTGGCACATGCAGTAGCACGGATGTTAGTGTTCACTAATCAACAGGAATCAGCGTCTGCACAGAGCGCAACTGCAAAACTTCATAAACGTGCATGCGTCCTCGCTCAGTGCGAAAAATCTCAAATCTCTACCACGCTAATATCCACACGACTGAAGGGCAGTGAGTATTGAAATTTAACATAGAGTGTGTGAGTGTATATAAATGTATATCTATGTATATATGCACAAAATAAATGCAATTTATTCTAAACATGTGTTTAGAATCGACGTTAAAAATGTAATCTAGCTTACATTTGCTATATTAATTTTGACCGCAAAAACCTGCCGAAAACGTTGAAATAAAGTCTCGCGGGGGGGGGGTTAGTAGGCTATGCATCATAACAGATACATTGCAAAATATTCATATATTAGGTATTATTGAACATAAATCTCAACAAGGGATTCGTGCTTTTGAAAGCTGAGTGGAAGTTTTATATGTATCTGATTGTAGTTCAATCAGCGTTTGATTACTACATAAAGCTCTTCACTAATAAATTCATAAAGACTTATTCAGAGAGAATCGATATTAAGGAGATATCATTATGATAAATTCAAATTCCGGAAAGCACGCACGCAAGGTTACATTGGATGCTGCAGTAAGTAACGCGATTGCGAAGGCTGTGGATGCTCGCAAGGTGGCGGCGTTTACGGTTGGCGCTGCAGGCGTGTTAGCTGGTGCGTCGTTCGCTTTTGGTGCAACTCCGGCAATGGCGGCGGAGGTGAGTGGTACTCCTGATACTAAGCCGGATGTAGCTCAGACGCCTGTGACTGCTGGTGAGAATGCTGGGACTGGTAAGAAGGCTGAAGCTGGCGATAAGAATCAGACTGAAGCTAATAAAGAGGCTGGGTATAAGGCTGAGAATACCAATAAGCAGGCTGAGCAGAAATCCGAGAATACTGTAAATACTGATGGTACTGAAAATAAATCGACTGTTGTAAAGATTCGTGGTAAGCGCTCGTTGCCTGATGCTCAGCCAACCGACGAGACTGCAACTGAAAATCAAGATCGCGCTTCTGATGGTTCAGCAGGTCAAGATCCTAATAAAATTAATCCAGACACAACGGATACCTCTAATACCAAGATTGATATTGACGAGAATAACGCTGACACTATGCCGAACGTGTATGGCTGGGGAAGCTCAGACAATACATACAGCGTAGATGGTGAAAAGCATACTATTACTTTCCATTTTGCAAAGCCAAAAGATGGCAATATTACCAGTATCGCTATTTTCCCTGCTAAGACGAATGGTTTCAATAATGAGAAAAGTGAGAGAGGTATTGATTTTTACTCGAAAAATTCAGGTAAACACCAAGCTTATTCTGGCGAATATGAGTTTACTGCGAATAATGATGGTTCTGCTGACCTTAAGATGACAACTCTTTTTAGGGATGGTAACCTTAATGGAGGCGCTGAGAAGTATACAGCCAGTCGCTCTATTTTCGTGTACGTAACTAAAGATAATAACGAAACTGTTGCTTATAAAACAAACGTATTCCGTGCTGTAACGCTTGTGCCGCCAAAAACTTCCGGCTCTGTGGTGCTTAAGTATAACGAGCAGCTTACTCCTGAAAAGGTTCAATCAGCAATTACTGCCGCTGGCAATATTGAGACAGCGCGTAGTGATAAGAAGTCTGTAAATAATCAGCTTTCTGATAAATTTACAGAAAATATTAACGTAAAAGCTGATGGTGCTTACGACAAGACTGCATTTGAGGCTATTAATAAGGAAACCTCAGCTCAAGGCGCAACGGATAAGACTTACGTAGCTGGCGCGAATACGCTTAACACCTATATGGTTACGGATTTGGGCTTTAAGTCGCAAGCTATTCCACTTACTGTTGCGCGCTACGATACGCGTATCGAAAAGCCGATTGTGGACGACCTGTCCAAGGTTTCCGATGATGTAAAAACCGAAATTAAACGCAAGCTTGCGCACCTTAATCACGTAAGCCAAGATCAGGTGACCATTAACGACCAGGGTGAAGTCACTATCAACTTTGCTGGCGTGGATGCTAAGGACGCTCCTAAGATTGCACTCAGTGACCTTGTGTTGAAGAAGCTTGCTGAGAAGGATGTCGTCGTTCCAGCTGGCGAGAAAGCAGTCTTTGTGGCTAACCCACTTGGATACTCAAATGCTGAACTTGACCGAATCAAGCAGGCTATTTTCGAAGCTAACAAAGACAACAAAGAGCTTGGCCTTACCAGCACAGATCAGATTTCGCTTTCGTACCTTACTGGCGATCTTACTGCATCTGGTGATGCTAATAAGGGTATCTCTAATGGTCAGGCGGAAAACAAGATTACCGTTAAGATCAAGACTGACAAGTCAGTTGCTGAGTTTACATCTAATGTAAAAGAGAGCAAGCTCACCAAGCTTCCAGACATCCGCAAGGATTACGACGTTACTTGGACTAAGACTAAGATTGATGGTCGCGATACCGACGAAGGTATTTCTTGGAGTAATGATCAGAAAACCACTATTATCTACCGTTACGATCCAACTAAAGCAGAAGAATTTGATACAACAAAGATTCTTGGTTTGCTGAAAGCTAAACCAAAGGATCCAAAGTCTGGTTTGCGCGACCTTACAGGCGGCGAGACGCTTGCCTATGAAGGTACAAGTACTCATTCGCGCAAGTCGCACATGAACTATGCGTTGCAAAATGAAGAGCCAACGGGCGAGCTTACGCTTGGCAATATGGGTGGCGCTTATTGGTCTGGGAATCAGAAAGTTTCTAATTCTGACGTAGACCTCGGTGATAATTTATCAGATGCTGGTTCGTATTCATGGGATACAGAGGCTGGCTCTGTAACGGTGGCTGCTAAAAAGGGCAAGATTTTCAAGGCGCGTCTGTTTGTTGAGCCGTATGCAATGACATACTATAAGCATGTTTATCTGGAGCAAGGCCGCAATCCAGGCAATACAGCAAAGGCAATTAACGTTATCTTTGTGCCGCAGACGAATCATAAGACGAAAGACCTTTCGGATTCGATTGGCGAGCACAAGACCGAAAACGTTGAGGGCAAGGATGTTCCAACACAGTCGAAGTATTACAACGCGTCTGCTGATAAGAAAGAGGCGTATGAAAAGGCATTAAAGACTGCAACAGACTTGCTTGCAACTGTTAAGGACAAGCAAGAAAAAGACCTTACCGAAGAGCAGAAGGCGCAAATCGATAACGCTACGATTAACCTTAACAAGGCACGCGCCGAGCTTGATGGTGCTGACACCAACAAGGATAAGCTGAACGACTCGATTGATGCTAATGGTAAGGCTGCAGAAGGCACTACCGCCGCAACTGGCACGCAAGCAACAAACCAGTTCAAGAACGTAAGCGACCCTGACTTCAAGAAGGCAGACGGTTCTGATGATAAGGACAGAAACGAAGCTGCTAAGAAGGCAAAGACAGATTACGACAAGGCTCTTGAGGAAGCTAATAAGGTAAAGGAAGACAAGAACGCCACGCAGAAGGCTGTTGACGACGCTAAGGCTAAGCTTGATGCTGCGCGCGAAAAGCTTAACGACTTTACCACCAACAAGGATGAGTTGAATAATGCCATCGCTCAGCATGGTAAGGTGAACACGGGCGATGCAAAGAAGACTGATCCTGCAGAGAAGCTTAAGACCGCCGACCCAACCTACCAGAACTCTACTCCTGAGCAGCGCAAAGCCTACGATGACGCTGTAAAGAAGGCAAACGAGCTTTCTAAGGATCCAAACGCTTCCCAGAAGGAAGTGAACGAGGCTATCAAGAAGCTTAAGGACGCTAAGGATGCGCTCGACAAGAACGCAACCGACAAGGCTCCTCTTGACGCTGCGGTTCAAAAGAGCTTAGATAAAGATCCTAACAAGCATAGCGTGTTCTACACGAACGCCAAGAATAAGACTGGCGACGAGGCTGCTAAAAAGGCTGTTGAGGATTACGATAAGGCGCTTGCAGAAGCTAAGAGAGTGCTTGGTGACAAGAATGCTACAAAGGCCGATGTAGATAAGGCTAAGAAAGATCTTGAAGATGCTGAAAAGGTACTTTATGCCGACAAATACTCTACCGATAAAACCGATCTTGGTAAAGCTATTGCGGACAACTTCAGCGGTTATTTGATGCCAGCCTACTTCAACGCGTTTGATAAAGCGCAAGCAGGCGACGAGCAGGCTAAGAAAGACTTCAAAGCCTATAACGACGCTTATCACGCTGCAAAAGACTTGATGGATGAATTAAATAAGCCTGGGAGCACCGTAGATCAGAAAAAGGTTGATGCGGTTAAAGAGCAGCTAATCGCTGCTCGCAAGATTATTGACACCTACGAAACCGACACCAGCAGACTTTCGGCTGCTGCGCTTAATGACTTTGCAATACAACACAGCCCAGCCTACGCGAATTTGAAAGAACTTGCCGAAAAGCAAAATCCTAGTGAAGAAGAAAAAGCTAAGGTAGAAGCTGCTAAAAAGGCTAAGGAAGCGTATGAAAAGGCAGCAGCGAAACTAACAGCTGCGCTTACTAACACGCTTCCGAAGGATCAAGCAAATGGTCATGATATTCCTGATAACATTATCCCAAAGGAAGATGGCGACCCTAACGATAAGGACTACCTGAAAGACATTCAGGCGCACAAAAACGGTGAGCCGCTGAACAGGGATGTTGACACAATCCTTAAGGAAATGAACGAAGCAGCGAAGGCGCTGGATAAGTTTGCGACTAAGACCGACGAGCTGATTAAGTCGATTAACGAGGACGCAACCACTCATCCAAGCCCTGCGTTTAAGAACGCGTCGCAGCCAAGCTTCCAAAAGCCTGATGGCTCGGGACCGGATGATGCCAAGAACGCTGCTGCTAAAGCGGCAGCAGATGCCTACGGCAAAGCACTCAACGAAGCCAAAGACTTGCTCAAGAAGCCTGATGCTACGCAAAAGGAAGTCAATGATGCGTTGAAGAAGCTTGACGACGCTCGCAAAGAGCTTGACAAGTACAACACCGACACCACCAAGCTTGCGGAAAGCGTAAAAAAGCACGGTTCTACAGAGGGTCCTGCGCCTACGGAAGGCACGCAAACTTCTGATGCGTATCGCAATGCGTCTGATCCTCACTTCTTAACTGCTGATGGCAAGCCTGATACTAAGAAAAATGATGATGCCAAAGCGGCTAAGAAGGAGTATGATGAAGCTTTAACAAAAGCTCAGGAGCTTTTGAAGAAGCATGATGATAAAGACACGCCACTAGACGCGCAGCCAACTCAAAAAGAAATCGACGACGCACTGAAGACTCTTGACGAAGCTCGCAAGAAGCTTGAGGATAACTATAAGACTGTTACTACTGGTCTTGAGACAGAAATTAACAAGTCTACTGCTGAACATGCTCCTGCTGTTACTGAAGGCGACTTTGAAGCTACTCCAGAGTTCAAGAATGCTCAAGCTAAGACAAGCGATGGTAATGAAAATGCAGACGTTACTGCTTACAAGAATGCTCTTGCAAATGCTCGCAAGTTAGTAAGTGATGCAAAGGATACAAACAAGAAGAACAGCGAACGTCCAACGCAACAGCAGATTAACGATGCGTTCGATGCTCTTACTGCAGCTAAGAAGCAAATTACTGACAACTACAAGACGAATTTTGAAGCGTTGACTTCTGCCAAAGACTTTGCAGATGATGGCTTCAAGAAGACGCCTGAGTACAAGAATGCTCTTGCTAAGAAGACTGCTGGTGATCCAGGTGCTACAAATGACTTGGGTGAAACTGGCAAAGACACTGGCTTCGAGAATGTTCTCAATCAAATCAAGCAGAAGCTTAATGATGATAACTGGAAGAAGACAGCAACTCAGAAGTCTGTAAACAACTTGCTAAAGAAACTGCAAGCAGCTCAAGACAAGATTGCTAACAACTACAAGACTGATGCAAAGCTTCTTGAAAACGAAGTCGGCGATAAGGACGCACAGGGTCAACCTGTAACACCTCCATTCGAGGCGTCGGTTGAGTACAAGAATGCGCTTGAAAAGAAGAACGCTGGTGACGCTACTGCAACGGAAAAGCTTAAAGCTTATGCCGAGAAGCTTGCTAAAGCAAACGAGCTTATTGAAAAGGTCAAGAATCCTGATCCAAACGCAAAGCCAGAAGATCGTCCAACTCAGAAGCAGGTTGATGATGCTCTTGCGGCTTTGAAGAAGGCCAAGAAGGATATCGACGACAACTTCAAGACCAAAGTCGACGCTCTTAAGAAAGAAACGAAAGAGCTTAAGGACGACGGCGGAGCTAAGCCAGACACCGAGAAGTTCGAAAAGTCTACCGAGTACCAGAATGCTCTTGCCAAGAAGGGTGCTGACAGCAAGGATAACGCAGACATACAAGCGTACAATGACGCTTTAGCGAAAGCCAATGAACTTCTTGATCTATTCGACGAGAGTGGCAATCCAAAAGCCAACATTCCAGCTGGAAAGCAACTCCCAACTCAGCAAGAAGTTGACGAGGCTCTTAAGAATCTGAAGGAAATTAAGGATAAGATTACTAAGAACTACGTCACCAGCCCGCATGACTTGCAAGAAGAAGTTGATAAGTCGAAGGGCGGAGATACTGACACCAGAACCGACGTGTTCGAGAATACTCCAGAGTTCAAGAATGCGACTGCTAAGGGTGATGACGCTGCTAAGAAAGCTCTTGACGACTATAACAAGAAGCTCAAGGCTGCCAAGGATCTTCTTGATAAGTTTGATCGCACTACTGGAAAGCCAAAGACTGATCTTCCAGATGGTACTAAAGTCCCAACTCAAAAGCAACTTGACGATGCTCTAAAGGATCTCCAAGCCGCCAAGAAGAAGATTGCCGATGATTACAAGACTGATTCTTCCAAGCTGAAAACAGAAGCAGATGCTGATGCTAAGTTCCGTGATTCTGTATTCTTTATGATTGGAATGACTGAGGATATTGACGCCTATAACAAGGCTTTGGCTGAGGCTAACAGTGTGCTTAAGGATCCGAATGCTACTCAGGCTGAGGTTGACGCGGCTTTGAAGAAGCTTCAGGCGGCTAAGTATAAGATTAATCACCCGTTTGGCATAGGCAGTGGTGTTGGAAGCGGTAGCGGCTATGATGCTGATGCTAGTGATTCTCAGAGTGCTTCGGTTGATAAGACTGCTTTGAGAGTTGAGGTTAATAATTCTGAAGCAGATTCTTCTGCTGCGTCTAAGGCGAATACTGCTGCTGCTAGAGCTTATGTGAGTGCTTTGGCTGAGGCTAAGCGTGTGCTTGCTGATAAGAATGCTACTCAGGCTCAGGTTGATGATGCTTTGAGGAATCTTAAGGCTGCTAAGGCTGCGTTGCGTAATGCTTCCGGTAATGCTGGTGGTCTTGTTAAGACGGGTGCTGCAACTGGCTTGTTTGCAAGTCTTGCTGCAATCTTCTCCGGTCTTGGTGCTGCTGGCGTAGCTTCTCGCCGTCGTAAGCACTCTAACGAGTAGTCTATCGCGTAACTAAAATCCCTCGCAGGTTATCTTCCGATAATCCGCGAGGGATTTTTGTTTCTTCATGCTGCTGCACATGCTGTTCCTGTAGCTTTGCGCCAGTGCTTTGCAAACGGTGACTATTTGTTGCTTAAAGAACACTAGCGTCCGTGCTGAGCGAAGACATGCTCGCGCGGGTAACGCGCTCGCTACGAAACTCGCGTTGGAAGTCCACTGGACTTCCAACTTAAGCGAGTTTCCGCTCCGAGTTGCCTTCGCGCGCTAAATCGCAGCGCGAAAGCAGGTCGTCGCGCACATCATGCCAGGCACTCATACTACACACCCCACCGCAGCTTAATTTCGTGACTTTAGTTGTAGGAATTAGCGTGGTGAGATTTGAGATTTTTCGCACTGAGCACGGACGCTCGCGCGGGTAACGCGCTTGCTACGAAACTCGCGTTGGAAGTCCACTGGACTTCCAACTTAAGCGAGTTTCCGCTCCGAGTTGCCTTCGCGCGCTACGCTTTAAGTGCTTCGGCAGGTCGTCGCGCAGAGCCGCAGGCTGCTGATTCGCCAAGCGAAGAAGAAAAATCGAAAAATCTCTGCGATAGACACGGTTATTAACGATTAAATACGCAGAGTTTGGGGGATTTCTTTACGAGCACTAAAAGAGGACTGATGGAGCAACGTTCGTAGAGAACAAAGTATGCATGAGAGTCTTTAACAGCCAAAGCGACTGAAGGACGGGACGTGCGAGGAGAGAAATCCCCCAAAACTTGCGCCACGTTAAGAATGATGCCTAAAACTCGCCACGCTATGAGCGCGAAAGCAGGTAGTTTCGCAGCCTTGTACACCACCACAATGTAAAGTTGCGGTATGGAAAGTGCGAACATAACAGATAGTGCAACTACTGAAACCAACTGCAACGAAAGCTGCACAAACTCTTCCGCACTCACCTCAAGAAGCCTTATTAAAGCCGGTTTTTCTCGCCCGGATGCCGCACGTTGCGCAATGATAGCAATATGCAAAAACTGCAATAAAATATCTTTTGAAACACTACTAAGAAGCGCGCTTACAGTTGAAGATCCAGATTCTGCATTGCTTTCATTGCAAGATTTAAGTGAAGCATACCCCGAAATAATAAATAATATTTCAACTTCAAATTCGCAAGTATCTGACTCATTAACAAGCCTAATGCAAGTATTAGGTGCGTCTAACGCGTTGGCAATGCTTATGCGCACAAGACCTAATCTTATAAAAGCCGCTGCAAACGACCCGAATCATCTTTTTGCAATGACTAGGGAAGAGCGTGTAAAAGACTTACTCGAGGCAATACAAGCGTATACTGCAACAGTTGTTTCTTCTGAAAGCAGCAATTCCAACACAATTTACTTAACATCACTCGGCTTTGCGCAAGCAGTTTCTGCGCTTCGTGCGCGCTACCGTGAGCATGTTGCTGCAATTATGGCAGCTGATTTAGCGAGCACTGACCCTGTTGAAGTGCAGCCAGATATTAGTCGTAAGCTTTCCGACGCTGCCGATGCTGTTCTAGAGGCAGCGTTGTCTATTTCGCGCGGACAGGTTACTGGTTCTTCCGCATGCAGATTTGCGATTATTGCTATGGGTAAGCTTGGCGCGCAAGAAATTAACTACGTTTCCGATATTGATTTGATTTACGTTGTGGAGCCTGCGGATTTAAGCAACAAGCAGAACCAGGATGCTGCTTTGCGTGTTGGTGCTTCTATGGCGATGGTTTTGCAAAAAGTATGCCAGTCGGTGGTTATGGGCTCTGTGGAGCCTCCACTTTGGCAGATTGATACTGCGCTTCGCCCGGAAGGTAAGGATGGTCCTCTTGTTCGTAGGCTTGATTCTCATATGGAATATTATGAAAAGTGGGCGAGTAGCTGGGAGTTTCAGGCACTTTTGAAGTCGCGCCCTGCAGCAGGGGATGCGGATCTTGGAAAAGCTTATCGCGATATGGTCGAGCCGTTTATTTGGAAGGCTTCTGGTCGTGAGCATTTTGTAGCTGACTGCCAGCATATGCGTCAGCGTGTGGAGTCGCTTATTCCGGCTTCTCAACGCGATTTGGATATGAAGCTTGGTCGCGGCGGCTTGCGTGACGTGGAGTTTACTGTGCAAATGTTGCAGCTTGTGCACGGAAGTGAGGATGAGTCGCTTCGAGTAAGGGATACTATTTCCGCTTTGCAAGCGTTGGCTCAAGGTGGCTACGTCTCTAGGTCTCAGGCGGCGCTTTTGGCAGAACACTACCGTTTTGAGCGTGTTCTTGAGCATCGTCAGCAAATGTGGAGTATGCATCGCACGCATTTGTTCCCAGATTTGGGTGCGCAAGGAAACGGCGGCTTGGATCGTGCGCGCACAATTTCTACAGAGCAGCTTAACAATAATGATCAGATTTGCCGTCTTGCTCGTGCTGTGCGGCTTCGTCCGGAAGAGTTAGTTGCGCGTTTTGATAAAGCTCGTCGTGAAATTCGGCACTTGCATAAGGATATTTACTACCGTCCGATGCTTCCTATTAACGCTCAAACGGATGCGGATCCTATTGTGCTTTCGCCGGAGGCTGCTTGCGCGCGTTTTGCTTCTATTGGTTTTGCGGATGCTCGCGCCGCGCAATTGCATGTTGAAGCGCTTACGGAGGGGCTTTCTAGGGCTGCTAAAATTCACAGAATTTTGCTTCCAGCAGTGTTGAAGTGGCTTGGCGATGGGCAGAATCCGGATATGGGTTTGCTTGCGTGGCGGCGTCTTGCTGAGCGTTTTGGCGGAAAGAACACATATCTTGGTTTTTTGCGTGATTCTCCTTCTGCAGCTCAGCGTCTTTGCCACGTTTTGGCGGATTCGCGCTACTTGGGCGACGCTATGATGCAGTCGATGCAATCTATTACTTGGCTTGGTGACGACGAAGCGTTATCTGCGCGAGATAGGGCAAGTCTCGACATGCAAACTAGCGCAATGGTTGCGCGTTATGCAAGTAATATTGAGGATTTTGCGCAGTCTTTGCGCGCGCTTCGCCGGCAGGAAATTGAGCGAGTTGCTTTAGCTTGGATGTGTGGTCTAATTGATGACGATACTTCTATGCTTGCAATGAGTGATGTGTTTGATGCTATTTTAGATGCGACTTTGCAATGGTCCATGCGTGAAGCTGTGTCAGTCATGAATTTGAATGCTCCTCAAGCTGAAATTGCTATTATTGCTTTAGGTCGTTACGGTGGTAGAGAAGTAAACTTCTGTTCTGACGCAGATATTATGGTAATTTACAAGCCGGTTGGTGAAGATTGCGATTTAAACGCAGCTCACCGCTTTGCGCAAAAAACTGTAGATATTTTGCGTAATATTTTGCAAGGTCCTCTTACACTTGAACCAAAAATCATGGTCGATTTGGATTTGCGTCCGGAAGGAAAAGACGGTCCGCTTGTTCGCTCGCTAGAATCTTGCGAAAAGTATTATCGTCAATGGGCTAGCACTTGGGAGCATCAAGCGTTGTTGCGAGCGCGTTTTGCTGCAGGTTCTAAGGAGTTGGCGGATGCTTTGCTTAACGGAGTTGTAAACGAATTGCGTTACGCTGCAAATCCTCTTAGTGAATCTCAGCTTGCTGAAATTCGTAAGCTTAAAGCTCGCATGGAAGCGGAGCGTTTACCTCGAGGAGTTAGTAGGGACAGGCATTTGAAGCTTGGTCGTGGCGGTTTAAGCGATGTTGAGTGGACTGTGCAATTGATGCAATTGCAATATGCTTCAAAGCATGAGTCTTTACGAGTAGTTGGAACTATGCAAGCGTTGAAAGCATTGCAATCTGAGCATTTTATAAGCGACGAGGATGCTGAAGTTTTAAGCCGCTGCTGGCATATGTGTTCCGCGGTGCGCAACGCAAACTTCTTGTGGTCTGGCTCAATGGCTCGCGCAGATATTATTCCAACTGACTCGTATTCTTTGGGCGGAATTGCAACTTACCTTGGCTACGAGCCGAACCAGGGCCGCGTTTTTGAAAACGATCTTTTAGCAACTATGCGTCAGTGCCGTGAAATCATGTCTCGTCTTTTCTACGCTCGCTAATTTCTCAATCTTTAGTCGCTTCACATTTATTGTTGCATTCTCTTCTTTAGGTTATAATTGCAGGACGGGAGGTGATTTTAATGAAAAATGCAGTAATGAGTAATAATGTAAAAGAAAGAGCCAACACTTCAGTTTTTTATGCTGATGTTTCTGCGCCTATAAAACAAGCAGTCAGTGGTGAAAATTTAGAAGAAAATGACGAATTATTATCTACTGGTTTTGCTGCAAAACTTATGCATAGTTATAAGCAGTCAGTTTCTGGTTTAGTGCGTCCGTATGCGGATGTTTTTGCTGAGTTAGAAAAGGGCTTGTAATGAGTTCCTTTGATATTCTTGTTACTCAAGATGCAGAAAACGATTTAAAAAATATAAGAGACTATATTGCATCTAATATCTCTAAGAAAACTTCCGTAAGAATTTATTAATTTTATTAAATCTAGTATCGAAAGACTGTCTCTTTTTCCTCAGTTTGCACCTGTAGTTAAGTATGAGCCTTGGAATTCACTTGGTGTGCGTCGTATTATTGTAAAGAATTTTCTTGTTTATTATAGAGTTGTTTTAGAAGAAAATACAGTTTATATTTTGAAGGTTACTTATGGTAAACGTAATCAACAAACTGTATTGGAACAAATAGATTTATTGGATTAAGTACTTATTAAATGTTGCATAATAAGTTATAGTTCTCCGCCACTCCGGGGGTGGGGGATTCGTCAACGCTAATCAGTAAAATTACGTAGGTCGCGTGTGGTTGCGACCGTTTGCCAATTGACGGAAGGTGAGCGGTACTTATTATGACGAACGCAATTTCTAGTTCTTTACATCAAACTTTTTCTCTAAGCACAATTGCAAATTCTCTAGCTGGCAAAAGTGTTGTTACATTAGACGATATTTCAACTGCGCAAATACGAATGCTTTTAGACAAAGCGCGATACATTGATTCGCACCGTAAAGAAGTGGCTCACACTTGCGATGGCAGAGTGTTGGCCACTCTTTTTTATGAGCCGAGCACGCGCACTCGCTTAAGCTTCGAAACAGCAATGCTGCGTTTAGGCGGAAAAGTAATCGGTTTTGCAGGTGCGCAACTTTCCAGCGCGAGCAAAGGTGAGACTGTAAACGATACTTTGAAAGTCGTATCTAACTATGTTGATGTTGTTGCAATGCGTCACCCAAAGGAGGGTGCTGCTTTTGTTGCAACGCAAGCTGTGAGCACGCCTATTATTAACGCTGGCGACGGCGGTCACATGCACCCAACTCAAACTCTTGCAGACTTGGCAACGATTCTTGCGCGTTTCGGTCGCCTTAATAATCTCACTGTCGGCTTGTGCGGCGACTTAACATATGGTCGCACGGTTCACTCGCTTATTGAAACTTTGTGCCGCTTTGGAAACGTTCATTTTGTGCTGATTAGCCCGGATGAGCTTAAAACTCCGCAGTACGTAATCGACCGTATTATTGACACTCCTTCGTGCACTTACGAAGAAACTCGCGACTTGATGGAAGTTATTGGCAAGCTTGACGTGCTTTACATGACTCGCGTGCAAGAAGAGCGTTTTACAGATCGCGAGCAATACTTGCGACTTCGTGACACGTACATTTTGACTGAAGAAAAATTGCAAAAAGCAAAGCCGCATATGCCTGTGCTGCATCCGCTTCCTCGAATTAACGAGATTGCTGTTGACGTTGACGACGATCCTCGCGCAGCATACTTTGAGCAGGTTAAAAACGGTATGCTTATGCGTATGGCTTTGGAAAGTTCCGTTCTTGGAGACGAGCTTTGCGGCTACGAGCCAACTGATTTTGTAAACGTGCCAGAAGACGAATTGCGAGCAGTTGACGCACATGGAATTTCATTAACGGATCCTCGCGTGCACGTAACGGACGTGAATGCGCCTGAAGATCTTACTTGCCCGAATCCTCGTTGCATAACAAACAGCGAACTAACTCTTAAACGCAAGTTCTACAAAGCTGATTCTGTAAGGCACGAGTATCGCTGCATGTATTGCGACGAAGAAGCAGAAACTAAATAAAAAATTTAATAATATTATTATATAACTGTAAAAATTACGCAAAACCAGGAGTGAAATGAACGAATCAGGCACCTTAACTTTGCGCAATATCTCTGTGTGGGATACTGGCGAACGTATTGATCTTATTGTTGATGGCGTTCGTCAGGATGCCCTTATAGAGCAGAATGCGCGCGTTACTGGCGACATTGACGCAAGCGATTGGGTTGTTGCTCCTGGCTTTGCAGATCCGCATGTACATTTTAGAGATCCAGGGCAAACAGCAAAAGAAACAATGATGACAGGCAGTGAGGCTGCTGCGGCTGGCGGTTATACGCAAGTTTTGATTATGCCAAATACTGTTCCTGCGGTAGACGGTGAGCCTTGG
The DNA here is from genome assembly GCF_049262675.1 of Gardnerella sp. DNF00747. Lineage (NCBI taxonomy): Bacteria > Bacillati > Actinomycetota > Actinomycetes > Bifidobacteriales > Bifidobacteriaceae > Gardnerella > Gardnerella sp. DNF00747. Next base: position 570,830 of record NZ_CP058394.1, read on the forward strand.
GATGACGCTCCATTTGATGTAGAAAATGTAGTTGACTATTTGCAGCGTTATGGTTGCATTTACGGCGTAAAATTGCCAGTTCGCTACGATTTAAGCGTGTGCGCATCATTGGGACGTAAAGGCTTAAAACCAAGCAATATTGAGCTTTGGAAAAAGTATGTTGCTGGAATCGACGACGACGAAAAAACTTCTCCTATGAAAAAGCACCCGATTACTGCTATAAGCGACGACGGTGCTGCAGTACCTGAACCGATTTTGCGAGATGTGTTAGCTATGGCAAAACAAACTGGTTTGCCATTCGTGGAGCATTGTGAGCATCATGATACGGGAGCTGTGAACGAGGGTCCGATTGCAAAAATGCTTGGTGTTGGTGGAATTCCAGCTTCTACTGAGCTTGCAATTGTTCAGCGAGATATTGATGCTTCCCGCGAAACTGGCGTACATGTGCATTTCCAGCATGTGAGCACTGCTGCTGCTTTTGAGGCGATTCGTAAAGCGAAGAAAGAGGGATTGCCAATTACATGCGAAACTGCGCCTCACTATTTAGCTTTATGTGATGAGGATGTTTTGCGATATGGTGCTATGGCTAAGATGAATCCTCCTCTTCGTTCAAAAGCGGACAGGCAAGCAACGCTCGCTGCTATTGCGGATGGCACAATTGACATGATTGCAACAGATCACGCGCCTCACACTGCGGAAGAAAAGTCAGGAGATTTTGCAAGCACTCCTAACGGAATTATTGGGCTTGAGTGCGCGTATGGTGTGTGCCGCAAAGTGCTTGTTGATGCAGGATATACGGACGATAAGCATTTAATCGAATTGATGGCAGTAAATCCAATGCAATTGATGAGCAGAAGACCTACTGATATTGCGGCTTTGCTTAACGTTTCTTCGCGATGCGCAAACAAGCGAACGCTGCGTTTAAGTATTACTGAGCACCCTGAAAACGTTGATTTAGTGCTGATTAATATGCGCGAAAATTGGGCGGTTGACGCAAATTTGTTCCATTCAAAAGCTCGAAACACTCCTTTTGATGGATGGCAACTTACAGGCAGACCTGTTGCGACGATTATTGGTTCAGAAATTGCTTTCTCGAGAATGTGATTGATTAAATATAAATTTGGAATGGTAGTAAATTATGGACGAACTTATTGAAGCGATTGCAGCCAAGCAAAATCCTAGTGTTGTGGGCTTGGACCCTAAGCCAGGTATTGTACCAGCCGAAATTATTAGCTCTCTTGCGGACGAAGTTTTGCAAGAAGTAGAAGGCGAGGATGCGCTGCCAACGCTTTTAGCTACAGCTTATTTTGAGTTTAATCGCGCTATTATCGACGCGGTTGCAGATTTTGTGCCGGCTGTAAAGCCGCAAATTGCGATGTACGAAGCACTAGGTTCCGCTGGAATGGACACGTACGCAATGACTTGCGAATACGCAAAATCGCAAGGATTAGTTGTAATAGGTGACGCAAAGCGCGGAGATATTGGCTCTACAGCTGGTCAGTATGCTGCTCATTTAAGCGGTTTCGCTAATCTTTCTTCATATTTTGAAGACGAAAATGCTACTGGTAACGCGCTTCCTCAATCTCTTAAAAATCTTCTAAAAAGCTCTAAAAATCTTGACGTTTGGCATGAAGATTCGCTTACAGTAAACCCTTATATGGGTTCGGATGGCGTGAAGCCTTTTATCGATGAAGCGGTAGCGCACGATAAAAGCATTTTTGTGCTGCTTCGCACTTCGAATCCTTCTAGCAAAGAGCTGCAGGAGCTTATTTTGCAAGATGGCAAGCCAGTGTATGAGCATATGGCTGATTTGATTGAGAACTGGGGTGCTTCAAGCATTGGTAAGCACGGTTATTCAAGAGTTGGTGCAGTTGTAGGTGCCACGCATCCGCAGGAGGGCAAGCATTTGCGCGAGATTATGCCGCACACTTTCTTCTTGGTTCCAGGCTATGGTGCTCAAGGCGGTACTGCTCAAGATGTTGCTGGAATGTTTGATGCAAATTCTGAAGGTGCTATTGTCAATTCTTCGCGCGGTATTATTGGTGCTTGGAAAAAGTCTGAAGATTACGCTAAAAATCAAGGGCACATGTCTCTCGATGACATTCTTGATATTGTGCGTGATTCTGCAGCTGTTGCTGCGAAAAATATGCGTGACGACTTGAGAAATGCAGTGTATCGCTAGAATGTATAACTAAAATAAATATAACTAAAAATATAATTAAAATTAAAAATAAAACGCAACGGTACAAAACACATACAAGGGTAGGGGAAACCACATGAGTGATGGCATGTTTATTCCAACGCGAAAAGCCTCTGGAAACGCCATAATTACGTTACGTGAAGACGCTTTTGATTCTTCCGGCTCAAGTTCTGCAGACGAAAGCAATAATGCAAAATATTCGCGCCTTTGGGGGCGTAGAGCTGTAGAAGTACTCAATAATGAGAAGCTAGACGAAGGCGTGTACCGTTTGACTTTGCGAGATTCTGAGATTGCTAAAAAAGCTGCTCCTGCGCAATTTGTGAACTTGTATTCCCCTGATCCAACTGCTATGCTTCCGCGTCCTTTTGGAGTTGCAAGCGTAGAAGGCGATACTTTTACTTTGATTTTTGCTGTGATTGGCAAAGGCACTGCTAAGTTTGCTGAGCTTAAGCCAGGAGATAGCATTGACGCTCTTGGACCTTTAGGACTTGGCTTTAATATTTCCAAACCTGCACATTATGTGTTGGTTAGTGGTGGCTTGGGCGTGCCACCTATTTTGTGTGCTGCTCAAGCGCTTTCAAAGCGTGAAGATTCTAGCGTAACGGCAGTGCTTGGCTACCGTAACAAGCGTTTTGCGGATGATTTAACGAAAGAATATATTTCAGACGTACACAGTATTACGAATGCTGAAGGAACTGTTATTACACTTCTTGACGAACTTGAAGAAAGTCAGCATTTTAATTTTGAAGACGATTTGCCAACGGTTATTTTGTCTTGCGGTCCTTTGCCTATGATGAAAGCCGTAGCTCACTGGGCGCATGAAAGAAATATTGAATGCCAACTCAGTTTAGAAGCGCGTATGGGCTGCGGATACGGAACTTGCGTTGCTTGCGTTGTTGACACTTTGGAAGGCAGGCTGAAAGTTTGCAACGACGGTCCTGTTTTTGATGCGAATCGTTTGGGTTGGGAGTAAAAAATATGAGTGCTGTAAATAATGCCGAAAATAATTCTGTAAATAACGCAAATTCCGCAACAAATTCCGCTGAAACTTTCGGTTTCGATAAAAGTCACGTTTGGAAGCATCCAACTCAAGTTGCAGGCGTTAAGTGGAAAAACATGGTTGGAACTGCTTCTGGAACTTTCCAGCTTGCAGCTTGCCGACGCTTTTACGACGTAAGCCAACTCGGCGCAATTTGTACAAAAGGTGTTTCCCCTGTTCCTTGGGAAGGAAATCCTTCTCCGCGCACTGCAGAATCTCCTTCTGGAATGGTAAACGCAGTTGGATTGCAAAATCCTGGTGTCGACCATTATTTAGTAGACGAGTTACCGAAACTAAAATCCATGGGAGCGCTTGTTATTACTAATGTTGCAGGGCACAGTGACGACGATTATGCGCAAGTTGTTGAAAAGCTTGCAGATTCTGCTGCAGACATGCTTGAAATTAACGTAAGCTGCCCAAACGTAACTCACGGCGGAATGAGCGTTGGCACGGATCCTGTGGCGCTTCACCGCTTAATTAAGCGTCTTCGCGCAATGACAGATAAGCCAATGATTGTAAAAATGACGCCAAATGTGACGGATATTGTTTCGATTTGCAAAGCTGCAGTTGATGCTGGAGCAGATGCTTTAAGCATGATTAATACGCTAGTTGGTTTGCGAATTGATATTCGAACAGGCGAGCCTATTATTGCAAACCGCACAGGCGGTGTTTCCGGTCCTGCAATCTTCCCGATTGGTCTTGGATTTGTGTGGCGAGTTCGTCAAGCTATGCCAGATATTCCAATTATTGGCATTGGTGGCATTGATTCCGGCGAAAAAGCTTTGGAATACTTGTATGCTGGCGCTAATGCTGTAGAAGTTGGTGCTGCCGCTTTGGTGGATCCTACTGCTCCTATTCGCATTGCTCGCGAGCTTGATGATTTGCTTGATTCTCGTCCAAAGCTTGCGTCTTTACTTGCCGAAGGAAAGACTTGGCGCTGAAATTAAGTATTTAAAAAGTATTTAGAAATTATTTAGAAAGTATTTAAAAATATTTTAAGAAAGAGAGCTAATTATGGCAGAATTAGACGAACGTTTTACAAAGTTTTTGCTTGATTCAGGCGCGCTTAAATTTGGTGACTTTACACTGAAATCTGGTCGTCAATCACCTTATTTTATTAACGCTGGAGCTTTTGACGACGGCATGAAAATCGCAAATCTAGGCGCATACTACGCTGAGCGCGTTGTTGCAGCAATCGAAGACGGCAAACTTCCGCAAGATATCGACACTGTTTTCGGTCCTGCTTATAAGGGCATTCCGCTGGCAGTTTCTACGGCAATGGCTTTGACGAATAATCACAATATGCCTGTTGGTTTTACTTTCGACCGTAAAGAGCGAAAGGACCACGGCGACGGCGGAATTATGGTTGGAAAGCCGCTAAAAGACGGCATGAAAGTTCTGTTAGTTGACGACGTAATGACAGCTGGAACTGCAGTTCGCGAAACTTTGCCAAAGCTTAAAGCGGAAGCAAATGTGCAAGTTGTTGGCTTGATTTTGGCAGTAGACAGAATGGAACGCACGAAAGACAGCGAGCTTTCTGCAGTAAAAGCAATAGAGCAGGAGTTTGGATTCCCAGTTTTGCCAATTGCAAACGTGCGCGAAATTTTCGCTGCAGCAAAGCGTTTAGTTAATGCTGACGGTAAGCCAGTTATGGATGAGGAATTAGCTTCGCGCGCTGCCGATTACTTGCGTACGTACGGTGCGTAATTATCCTCTACAATTTCGGAACCAAACGGCCACAACGCAAGTTTTGCCATTTTGAAAGATTGTATGCCAAATGGAATGCCAACAATTGTGCAGCAGCAAATGAATCCTGAAACGATATAGCCTAATGCAAGCATTGGCCCAATGAAAAATACAATCCATAGTATGTTCCAAATTGTGCTAGTGCCGCCTCGGTAAATAACATGTTTTCCAAATGGCGTGAGCGTGAGCTTTGCCATTTTGAATGCTTGAATACCGAATGGTATGCCAATAACGGTTATGCAAAGAAGGAAACTTATAAGTAACCAGCTTGCAGCAATGAAAAGACCGCCGAATATCAGCCACACAATATTGCCAAGAAGTTTCATAAAAGTAGTATATTAGTTTTTTAAGTTTTAATGAAGTATGATTTTGTTCGGTATTTATAGTGTGTTATGGCATTATGATTGTATTGCTGTATGTAGGTATGCTAGTGTTGCGTTATTGCTACGCAGTCTTTGTAGTTAAAGAGAAGGCAATTTTTATAAAGAATTTGAAATATTTATTGTAGGCTGGTGTAAAATCATGCGTTGCAATAGATGCATTTGTTTAAAGGAAGAATATGTTCTGCACGCAATGTGGTAATAAAAATGATGATAATAGCAAGTTTTGCAATACTTGCGGAGCGCTTTTAGAAGTTACGCCAGCAGTCGAGTCAGCAATCCAAAATCAACAATACGAATTGCCTACTAACGAAGTGCCTACTACTGTATTTCCTGCGCAGGAAGCTTTATCGGATAATCTAAGCGTTTCAGGTTCTCCTATTATGGGTTCTTCGAACGAACAGCCTTCTATGAATAATTCACCTTACGCACAAGGCGAAGCTCCGGCTAATTATTCTCATTCAGATGATGATAAGCGCAAGAAGAAAGTAATTATTACTTTAATAGCCGCTATTATTGCCTGTGTTTTGGTGATAGGTGCTGGTGCATGGTGGTATGTAAATAATGCGCGAACAGCTCAATCAAATAATAAAACTGAATTACAATCATCAAAATCAAAAAATAATAAATCTAAGCAGCATGTTCTAACCAATGATGATTTAGATTCAGACGATGAAGATAGTGATACTAGCAGCGATAAGGATAACGCTATTGGAGCGAGTGAAAAGCTCAATACCAAAAAAATCAATAAATTAGTAAACAATTTTGCTTCAAATAATAGCGTATCTGTAGCAATTTCTGGCAAGAAGGGCATATTGTATGAGTCTTCTAATTCTCGTAAAACATTCCCTGCTGTAGGTTTTTACTTCCCTGTTGTTCTTTATACTAAGGATAATCCACATCATGATTATGAAGATAAATGTGAAGATGTTATTAAGACAATGAGTAATGATTCCGCTAATGAACTTTTAGATGATCAAGGTGGCATAGACGGATTAGATCAATGGCTGTCAGATAATGGCTATGCAAATACATCTTTTACTCGCAAATATGGTGATATTGATGCATCGAACGATGGTCACGAAAATCTTACTTCTTCTCATGATGCTGCGATGATGCTTTCAAAAGCTATGCAAAATTCGACTATTGCCAATGCGACGGGTTACGATATTTCTGCTGATGGCGTGAACGTTCCAGACGGCATAGAGGTTATGGCTCATCGTGGTCAAGGAATTAAGAATGTTTATAACTATTTCTTGATTCTTAAGAAGGGCAAGAACAAGATTGGAGTGTCTGTTTTAACAAAAAGTGCAGATAAAGATGACGTTGCTGAATTTGTTTCAAAATTGTTGAATTTGCTGAAAAATAATCTTCAAATATATTAAGTTGACACTTTGTGGCATAATAAGCAAGGTTTATTTCTTAGCTGCTTAACTTGCAGCCTATTAGCGAAAGAAACGGGTAACTCGTGGCACAGACTACCAATGATATTAAGAATGGATCGGTTTTGAACCTTGACGGTCAGCTTTGGACCGTCGTTAAGTTCCAGCACGTGAAGCCAGGCAAGGGTCCTGCTTTTGTGCGCACCACCATTAAGAACGTGCTCTCGGGCAAGATTGTCGACAAGACTTTTAATGCCGGCATGAAGATGGAGTTCGAGACCGTTGATAACCGCACGTTGCAATATTCATACGAAGATGGTGACAACTTCGTCTTTATGGATATGACCACTTACGACCAGGTTTATATTCCTAAGGTTTTGGTCGGCGAGCAGAGCAAGTATTTGCTTGAGGGCACCGACTGCATCGTAAGCTTCCATGACGGCACTCCTTTGAGCGTTGAGCTTCCAGCTTCAGTAATTTTGACTATTACTCACACTGAGCCAGGCTTACAAGGCAACCGTTCTAACGCTGGTACTAAGCCTGCAACCGTGGAAACCGGTGCTGAAATCCAGGTTCCACTCTTCGTAGGTGAAGGCGAAAAGGTGAAGGTCGACACTCGTGACGGCTCTTATCTTGGTCGTGAAAACTAAAGAATTAATTATCTAATTAAAATAATTAGTTATCTAATTAAATTAGCTATTTATTTCTCAATAATTTTTATAGAGTGACCCGGTGGCGATTATTCGTTGCTGGGTCGCGTAATTTTTGATACAACTTTATTAAGTAATTTTTATACGTTACACAGAAGGGCGTTACGATGGCACGTTCTACCGCTCGTAAAAGGGCTTTGAATACGCTGTATGAGGCGGATGAGAAGAATCAGCATATTCTTTCTTTGCTTGAGGAGCGAGTTAAGGAGCCTGGCGCTCAAACTCCGCTCCCAGAGTACGCTGTTGAGATTGTTCGAGGCGTAGGAGAGCGACGTAACAGAATCGACAAGACGCTAAACCGCTATTCGACTGGCTGGAAAGTTGGCAGAATGGCTGTTATCGATCGCAATATTTTGCGCATTGCGGTGTGGGAAATGCTTCTTAACGATGAGATTCCAGATAAAGTTGCTATTGATGAGGCGATTGCGCTCGCAAAAATGTATAGCGATGACGAAGCTATTGCGTTTATTCATGGCTTACTAAGCGCGATTATGGCAGATAAAGATGCTTGCTTGGCAAAGTTTAACGGCGAATCTTCTCCTGAAGACGCTGCTACGGAAGAGTCTACGGAAGAAGCTGCTGCCGAGTAAGAAGCAATAACTATCGCCGGCGCGTCGCCCGTCCGCCAACCTGAGTAGACTTGCCACGAATATCCTAAAGCCATAAGGGGGTTAAGGTGGATTACAACGACACCTTTGCCGGATTCGGCAGTGATGATGCAGTATTGGTGTTGGAGGATGGTCAGGTTTACGTTGGTAAGCCTTTCGGTGCGCAAGGTTCTACGCGCGCTGAGATTGTGTTCTCCACGGGCATGACTGGTTATCAAGAAACATTAACTGATCCAAGTTATGATCAACAAATCGTAGTTCAAACATTCCCACATATAGGTAATACGGGAATGAATCACGAAGATTCAGAATCTGCCCACATTTGGGCTGCAGGTTACGTGGTTAAGGAGCCAAGCCCAGTAGTTAGCAATTGGCGAGCTGAAGGTTCCTTGGAAGACGATTTACAAAAGCAAGGTATCGTTGGCATTAGTGGTATTGATACTCGAAAGCTGGTACGTCATTTACGCTCGGTAGGCGTTATGCGTGCCGGCATTTTTTCTAATAAGGCCCTGGTTGATCCGTCAACCGGGGCTTTTCGTACCGTTGCTTCTTTCGTTGACGAAATTAAGCAGACTCCTCAAATGCAAGGCTTGCGCTTAACGGATGAAGTCAGCACTAAAGAAACGTATACGATTGAGCCTTGCGGTGATTTTGAAGGAAAAGATCCGCTTTACACGGTTGTAGCAGTTGACTTTGGTATTAAATCCATGACTCCTCACCGTTTGGCTGAGCGCGGCTGCCGTGTGCACGTCGTAAGCTCCTCAATAAGCTTCGAATCGCTGCAAGCTCTTAACGCGGACGGCGTATTCTTCTCGAATGGTCCTGGAGATCCTGGCCAAGCAAATCGCGAAGTTGAGCTTTTGCGTAAAGTGTTGGATGCAGGATACCCGTTCTTTGGTATCTGCTTTGGAAACCAGTTACTTGGTCGCGCGCTCGGCTTCGGAACTTACAAGTTAAAGTTTGGTCACCGCGGTATTAATCAGCCTGTAAAAGACGTTACAACCGGAAAAGTGGAAGTTACGGCTCACAATCACGGCTTTGCTGTGGACGCACCTCTTGACGGTCCTGTGCAATCTCCTTACGAAAACGGTCACTTTGGTCGCGTGCTAGTTTCGCATATTGACTTGAACGACAATGTTGTAGAAGGCTTGCAATGCCTCGATATTCCAGCGTTCTCAGTGCAATATCATCCGGAAGCTGCAGCAGGCCCGCACGACGCTTCCTATCTATTTGACCGTTTTGTGCAATTGATGCGCGAAAACGCTCGAAAAAGCAAGTAAGATTTTAATATTTACGGAAAGAGAAGTTTACTATGCCAAAACGTACTGATATTAAGTCGGTTATGGTAATTGGTTCTGGTCCGATTGTTATTGGTCAGGCTGCAGAATTTGATTATTCCGGAACGCAGGCTTGCCGAGTTCTTCGCGAAGAAGGTATTCGCGTAATTTTGGTCAACTCTAACCCGGCTACGATTATGACCGATCCGGAGCTTGCGGACGCAACATATATTGAGCCAATTGACACTTCGATTTTGGAGCGAATTATTGCGAAGGAGCGTCCGGATGCGCTTCTTCCAACGCTTGGTGGTCAAACTGCGCTTAATGCTGCAATGGATTTGGGTCGTGCAGGAATCCTAGAAAAATATAACGTTGAGCTTATTGGTGCTTCTTTGGAAGCAATCGACCGCGGAGAAGACCGAGAGCTTTTCAAAAAAGTCGTTGAAAAAGCCGGAGCTGAGTCAGCAAAATCCTTTATTGCTCACTCAATCGAAGAAGTAGACAAAATTGTTGAAACTTTAGGATACCCGGTAGTAGTACGTCCAAGCTTCACAATGGGCGGCTTGGGTTCTGGTATTGCTCATAACGAAGAAGAGCTTCACCGCATTGCAGGAGCTGGCATTCACTATTCTCCAACCAACGAAGTGCTTATTGAAGAAGGCATTGAAGGCTGGAAAGAGTTTGAGCTTGAGCTTATGCGCGACGCAAAAGATAACGTCGTAGTTGTTTGCCCAATCGAAAACGTCGATCCTGTAGGTGTGCACACTGGCGACTCGATTACAGTAGCTCCTTGCTTTACACTTACAGACCGCGAGTATCAGAAGATGCGCGATATCGGTATTGCTATTATTCGAGGCGTTGGCGTCGATACCGGCGGTTGCAATATTCAGTTTGCAATCAACCCTCAAACTGGTCGCATTATCGTCATCGAAATGAACCCGCGCGTGTCCCGTTCTTCCGCGCTCGCATCTAAAGCAACCGGCTTCCCAATCGCAAAAATCGCAACGAAACTTGCTCTCGGCTACACTTTGGACGAAATTCAAAACGATATTACGCGTTCAACTCCTGCAAGCTTCGAGCCAACAATCGACTACGTTGTAACGAAGATTCCGCGCTTTGCTTTCGAAAAGTTCCCAGGAGCAGACACCACGCTTACAACTTCTATGAAGTCAGTTGGCGAAGCAATGGCTTTGGCTGGAAACTTCCAGGAATCCCTTGGAAAAGCAATGCGCTCAATCGACAAGCGTCACGCGTGCTTTAGCTGGGATGGCGAGCGTCCAAGCAAGGAAGAAGTTAATAAGCTTCTTGAAGAAATGCACACTCCAACGGAGCACCGCTACTTGCAAATTCAGCGCGCGCTTTGGGGTGGAGCTACGCCGGAGCAGATTTTTGCAGCAACAAAAATCGACCCTTGGTTTGTAGAGCAGCTGGCTCAAATTAACGAAACTGCGCTCGCGGTTCGTGAAGCTGAAACTTTAACTCCTAAAGTTTTGAAGCGTGCTAAGCTTGCTGGTCTTTCGGACGTGCAGATTGCGCATTTGCGTAATCTTGGTGACGAAGGCGAAAACATGGTTCGTGAGCTTCGTTGGGCTTACGGTTTGCGCCCTGTTTACAAGACTGTTGACACTTGCGCAGCTGAGTTCGACGCAGCAACTCCGTACTACTATTCTTGCTACGCTGACGAAAGCGAGTTGAAGAAGCGCGATCGCGAAGCTGTGATTATCCTTGGCTCTGGTCCAAACAGAATCGGCCAGGGTATTGAGTTTGATTACACTTGCGTTCACGCTGTTCAGGAATTGGGCAAGGATTACGACACCATTATGGTTAATTGCAATCCTGAAACAGTTTCTACAGATTACGACATGTCTGACCGCCTTTACTTTGAGCCTCTTACTTTCGAAGATGTGCTTGAAATTTACGAAGCAGAAAAGAAGCTTGGACCTGTTAAGGGCGTGATTGTGCAGCTTGGTGGCCAAACGCCACTTTCGCTTGCTGCTCGTCTTAAAGCTGCAGGAGTTCCAATTTTGGGAACGACTCCTGAGGCTATTGATTTGGCTGAAAACCGTGAGCTTTTCGGCGAGGTTCTTCGTCAAGAAGGCATGAACGCTCCTCGATACGGTACAGCTTTAAGCCTTGAGGAAGCAAAAGATGCAGCTCACGCAATCGGCTACCCGGTTCTTGTGCGTCCAAGCTACGTACTCGGCGGTCGCGGAATGGAGATTGTGTACGACGACGCTCAGCTTGCAAAGTATGTTGATCGCGCATTGGATGAAGCTCGAGCAGACACTGTTGTTTCTGGCAGATTGCCTTCGCCGCTTTTGATTGATAAGTTCCTTCAGGACGCTATTGAAATTGATGTTGACGCGCTTTACGACGGCAACGAGCTTTATATTGGCGGCATTATGGAGCATGTTGAGGAAGCTGGCGTGCACTCTGGTGACGCTGCTTGTACTCTTCCTCCAAGCACGCTTTCGGACGATCAAATTCGCCGCCTTCGCGAAGGCACGCTTTCGATTGCGCGCGGCTGCTCAGTTCGCGGTCTGATTAACGTGCAGTACGCTTTTATGGCAAACACTTTGTATGTAATTGAAGCAAATCCTCGAGCGTCTCGTACTGTTCCGTTTGCTTCTAAAGCTACTGGTGTTGCTCTTGCTAAAGCTGCTGCTCGAATTATGGCTGGTGAAACAATTGCACAGCAGCGCAAGCGTGGACTTCTTCTTCCGCAAGGCGATGGTGGTGATATTCATCCAGGTCAGCAAGTTGCTATTAAAGCTTCTGTGCTGCCGTTCAAGCGTTTCCGCACTCCTGTTGGTCGTACGGTTGATATTTTGCTCGGACCAGAAATGCGTTCTACCGGCGAAGTTATGGGCTTCGATCGTGACTTCCCACATGCTTTTGCTAAGAGCCAGCTTGCAGCATACAAGGGTGGTTTGCCTACCAGCGGCAACGTGTTTGTGTCTGTAAGTGATGCAGATAAGCGTCAACTTCCGCTTCTTGCAGTGCGATTAGTGGAGCTTGGTTTTACGATTTGGGCTACTGAAGGTACAGCTTCTGTGCTTCGTCGTTATGGTATTGATTCCGTGATTGTCGATAAGCTTTCTAGTCAGGGCGACACGGCGAAGGATATGCCAAATAGTGAGAAAGCGCATGAAAGAATCGGTAAGAATGTTGTAGAGCTTATCGAAAATGGTAAGATTGATATGGTATTGAATACGCCGAATTCAAGGGGATCGCGCACTGATGGTTATGCCATTCGTGCAGCAGCTGTAGCAGCTGATCTTCCGCAATTCACTACTATTACCGAATTCGCACCAGTATTAATGGCTATTGAAGCTGTTAAGAACAACGATTATCAGGTGATGAGCATACAAGAACATGCTCAGCAGTTGTTTGCAATTGAACAGGCAGAAAGTCAAGAAAGTCGGGCTTAATACATGACCGAGAGCATTCGTGATCAAGAAGTGCAGGCGCAACGATCCGATTTTGGTTTGCGTTTGAAGAACGCTATGGCAAAATATGGACCATTGTGTGTTGGAATCGATCCTCATCGCAAAATGCTGCTTAATTGGGGATACAACATGGATGCTCTTGGAGCTGAACTTTTTTCTATGCGCATGCTGCAAGCTATGAATGGTAGGGCAGCGGCAGTTAAATTCCAATCCAGCATGTTTGAGCGCTATGGTTCTAAGGGTTTCGCAGCGCTTGAGCGTGTGCTGTATGCCGCTCGTCAAATGGATATTATTACTATTGTTGATTGCGGTCATGGAGGATTGTCTACTACTATTTCTGCGCTTGCAGACGCATATTTTAAGCCTGGAGCTCCGCTTCTTGCTGATGCTATTACTTTGCTTCCTTATTATGGCGCACGTTCTATGGGCGGCTTAATTAACGAAGCTCTTAATAACGGTCGCGGTGTTTTTATTGCGTCTCTAACTTCTAATCGCGAAGGCGCAAGTTTGCAAACTGCTATTAGGCAAAGCGGAACTTACCGCGGAACTACTGTAGCTCACGGAATTGCTCAAACGGCTCAAAGTTTTAACAATAAAACTAAAGGAATGGGTTCTGTTGGTTTAATTGTTGGAGCGACTATTGGCGACTGGATGAACGGTGGTGGAATTGACGTAACCAGTTTTACTGGTCCAATTCTTTCTCCTGGTTATGGGTGGCAAGGTGCAGAAGCTGACGATTTAAAGCGTGTTTTTGCTGGTACACATGGTAATGTATTGGTAACTGTTTCGCGTTCGATTGCGTCGCATGGTCCAAATATTGGTGAACTTTCGGCTGCAACTGAACGCATAGCATTGGATATTCGTCAGGCTCTTGTTGATTCAGGCGAATGTGTGTAAACGAGAGGTAAACAAATGGGTGCCACGGATGAGACTGCAGTTTCGCAGTCTAGACGTCGATTAATCGTATTAACGGGTCCTACTGCGGCTGGTAAAGGCACAGTAGAAGGCATACTTCGTGAGAAGCATCCACATATTTGGCTATCTGTTTCTGCTACCACTCGTGCGCCTAGACCTGGTGAATTTAATGGTATTCACTATTGGTTCTTAGATGAAGAAGAATTTGAGCGTCGTAAGCGTAATGGCGAATTCTTGGAAACTGCGCTGGTTCATGGCATGGCTCATTATGGCACCCTTCTTCAGCCTGTTTTGGATCATCTTACGCAAGATATTCCTACTTTGTTGGAAATAGATTTGCAAGGAGCTAGGCGTGTAAAACAAGAGGCAGCTCGTCTTGGATTAGAAGTCGTGTACGTGTTCATTGCGCCTCCGAGCTTTGAAGAGCTTAAGCGTCGTCTTATTGGTCGTGGTACTGAAACTCCTGAGCAGCAAGCAAAACGTTTGGAAACCGCTAAAGTTGAGATTGCTGCAGCTAAAGAGTTTGATGTTGTTATTGTGAACGATAATGCTGAGCGTGCCGCAGATGAACTGTGGAATGTTATTGCAAGCGAATACGACTTATAGTTAAAACTTACGCAATATCCAATCGATAGCATATAATAAGCCTTTTGGAACTATTGTGGCACCATAGAATTTGGAGAATATTATGGCATTAGGCACTCAGCCAACACCTACTGGTCTTGCGAATCCACCGATTGATGATTTAATGCAACATGCGGATTCCAAGTATGCGCTTGCCTTATTTGCTGCAAAACGAGCACGTCAAATTAATGCTTATTTTACTCAGCTTAATGAAGGTTTGCTTCAAAATGTTGGCCCACTAGTTGAGTATCAAAATCAAGAAAAGCCTTTAGCTATTGCTTTCCGCGAAATTAATGCTGGATTGCTTGAAGAGACTCTTGGTGAGGACGATTTAAGCGAAGGTAATTAATAAGCCTTGCTAATAAACGTCTTTATGGGTATTCGCAGTCGCGTATCATCCGTGCTCAATAAAGCGGATGCACGGCTGCGTTTTTCACTTTATTTAGCCTGTATTTAGCCTTATCGACTATAAACGTAAGGGGGAAATGTGGAAGAACGTAAATTAATTTCTGCAGAATCTGTAACTGAAGGTCATCCTGACAAGTTATGCGATCAAATTGCTGACGCTATATTGGACGATATGCTTCGTCAGGATTCTCATGCGCATGTTGCTGTAGAGGTTTGTGCTTCCGTTGGTCAGTTTGTGGTTTTTGGCGAAGTGCGTGGTGAAGTTTATAGCGATATTCCGGGAATCGTGCGTCAAGTTGTTCGTAATGTTGGCTACACGAGCTCCACAATTGGTCTTGATGCTGATTCTTGTGGTGTTATGGTTTCTTTAACTGAGCAAAGTGCAGAAATTAATCAAGGTGTTGCTAGGTTGGATGCTTCTTGCGAGAGTGCATCTTCTCGTGAGGAGCACTACGCTGCTCAAGGTGCAGGCGATCAAGGTGTTATGTTTGGTTACGCTAGCGACGAAACAGATACTTTAATGCCTTTGCCGATTTATCTTGCTCATCGTTTAGCTCAAAAGCTTGCTAAAGTTCGTAAAGATGGCACTGTTGCGCATTTGCGTCCAGATGGGAAAACTCAAGTAACGATTGAGTATGATTCAAAAGGATTGCCTAAACGTTTGGATACTGTGCTTATTTCTACTCAGCATGACCCAGAAGTTTCTAGAGACTGGTTACAAGATCAGCTTGTTGAACATGTTGTTAATCCTGTGTTGGACGAAGTTCTTGCTCAAAAAGTTGCGCACGATTCGTACCGTATGCTTGTAAACCCTACTGGCTCCTTCGTTTTGGGAGGTCCTGCAGCTGATTCGGGCTTAACTGGTCGAAAAATTATTGTTGACACTTATGGTGGTGCTGCTCATCATGGTGGTGGAGCTTTTTCCGGTAAGGATCCTAGCAAAGTTGACCGTTCTGCAGCTTATGCAGCTCGCTGGGTTGCAAAAAATATTGTGGCAGCTGGTTTAGCTCATAAGGCAGAAGTTCAAGTTGCTTATGCTATTGGTATTGCTGATCCTGTAAGCGTAAACGTAGAAACTTTCGGAACTGAAGCTGAAGGTATTACGCGTGCAGATATTGCGCGTGCTGTGCGTGAAGTATTTGATTTGCGTCCGGCTGCGATTATTGACGAGCTTAACTTGCTTCAGCCAATTTATGCTCCAACTGCAGCTTATGGTCATTTTGGCCGTACGGATGTTAAATTCCCTTGGGAAGAAACGAATCGTATTGAGCAATTGAAAGATGCGCTAAAAAAGTAGTTTTATTGATAAATTTTGCTGTAAAATAACAGTAATTATGTGATGTAATTCAAGTAAAACTAAGGGTTATTTATGGCAGAGCAACCTTCGCTAGACGGCTTAGCGCGTAAAACGAGACGTAAGCGCAATGCTGTTTCTCTAGT
Source organism: Gardnerella sp. DNF00747 (assembly GCF_049262675.1). Lineage (NCBI taxonomy): Bacteria > Bacillati > Actinomycetota > Actinomycetes > Bifidobacteriales > Bifidobacteriaceae > Gardnerella > Gardnerella sp. DNF00747. Next base: position 587,008 of record NZ_CP058394.1, read on the forward strand.
GCCTGCTAATGAATGCCCTATTGCGCATGTGATGCTTGATGTTCAAGCTTCACATTTAGGTCGTACTTTTGATTACTTGATATCGCAAGATCAAGATGAATCTGCTCAGCCTGGGGCGTTTGTACGCGTTCGTTTTGGAGCACAAAAGCTCACTGGAGTTATTTGGTCTCGTTCTTCGCATACAGACACCCCTCATACTGCTTTAAGATTTTTAGAGCGCGTGTTTCCTCCAGATGTTTTGCTTTCTAAATCTTTGCGAGACGATATTGACGCCATAGCTAAAGCTTATGGTGGAACTAGCTCAAATATTTTGCGTCTTGCTGTGCCTCAACGCGTAGCTCGTGTTGAGCATGAGGAAGTTTTTGACAACATACGCTTGCAACGCAGAAAACAGTGGCGTGAAAATCTTAAGAAGCGTTTGCAAAACGATAACAATACAAACCCAGGTTACGCTACAACTTCTCGCATGATTTATGATTACGAAAATGCAAATATTTTATACAATGCATTAATCAAAAAATCTATTGACGCAAGTTTTAGTGAAAATAAAACAGAAAATCAATTAGTCAAGCAAGCAGAAAATAATTCTTCTCAATCTTTTATTGTAGACGCTTTACCAGGTTCTTGCCGACTTGCACAAGATTTAGCGTGGATGATTGTCACTGCTTTAAGCGCGTGTAAGCAAGCTGTTGTAGTTTTGCCGACGCTAAGAGAAGTAAATGATGTAATGCGCGCGCTAATGGTTTACGGATTAAAGCCATATAAGCGTGTCAGTGAGAATCATCGTGGTTTTTCTGCTGGAAGTTTTGATGGCGATGTAGCTCGACTTTGTGCTGCGGATCCTCCAGCTGATAGATATAGAGCTTGGCGTGCAATCGCGTCCGGAATAGTTCCTTGCGTTCTTGGCACTAGAGCTGCAATGTATGCTCCAGTTGAGGGAGATGCTTTATTTGCGATTGTTGAAGATTGCGCGTACCAATATGCTGATGGCATGATGCCGTATGCTCAAGCGCGTGGAGTTATGCGGCTTCGTGCGAAAAGGCATGGCGGCGTATTTGTGTCAATGTCGTATTCCAGAAGCGCGCTTAGTCAAAGTGAAGTAGACTGCTATATGTCAAATGCGCAAGATGCGCAAGGTGAGCAATCTGTTCAAACTACTAAAGTTATTCAAACTACTCAATCTGCTAAAACTGCTGAAACAATAAGCGGATCTAGCATCCCTGTAAGTGCGAGTAAACTTGCTCGCGAAAAGTTAGTTCCGTGGGTTCGTTGGCTTAATCGTGAAGCTTTATTGAAATTAGCTGACCCAAGTATTGGCGCTCGCATACCGCATAGCGCAGTAAGAGCTATTAATGATGCTCTTTCGGATGGTAAGCCTGTGCTGCTTTCTATTGCGCAAGATGGTGTGACGCAATCGGCTATATGCTCTTCTTGCAAACGTCAAGCGCGCTGTAGACGATGTACCGGGCCTCTCGATGTTGCAAATAGTCAGCAAACAGCACGTTGCTCGTGGTGTGGTGCTAGTGCAATAAATTGGTCTTGTTCTAATTGTGGCAGTAGCAATATGCGAGTTATACAAGTTGGCGCTGCTGGTGTTGCAGAAGAATTATCTAAACTATTTCGCAACGTGCCTATTATTATTTCGTCACAACACCAACCGAACGGAATTATCCAGTGTATTGATGAAAAACCTGTAATTGTTGTTGCAACTCCTGGATGTGAGCCTCGCGTACAAACGCAAGACGCAAATTGTAACGGAGAATATGGTGTTGTAGCAATACTCGATACGTGGGTAAGTTTGTACGCTTCGGGGCTTGATGCGCGAATAGATACACTTAATTCGTGGATGAAAGCTTCTGCTTTATGTGCTCCTAGAGCGCGCGGAGGAAGTGTGCTTTTGATTGGCGAAACGTATCCTGTTCTTGCGCGTGCGCTTACATTGTGGGATACGACTCAACTTTCTTGCAATGAGCTTTCAGAAAGAGCTCAAGCAATATTGCCGCCTTGTGTAACTGCAGCATGCGTATGGGGTGCTCGTGATGCGGTTATGCATGCGCTTGAAAACATTGGTGCAATGCAAGAAAATCTTGGGTGCGAAAGTAGTCAAGATGCTGATTTTTCAGCAATTTCTCCATTATTAGGAATTGTTCCAATGCATCCGCCTGTTACAGACAGATACCAGCATTTTGACGATATTTACGACCGTGTAAAAGCTGTAGTAAGAGTTCCGCTTTATTTAAGACAAGAATTAGTGAACCGATTGCACAAGGAAGTAGCTCGTCACGTAGCAACACGTGCTGCAGGAGAGTTGCGTTTTTGTGTTGATCCAAAAGATTTATTAGCGTACTAACTTACTAATAGGGGAGAGAAAAATGTTAAAAACATATCATTGCGCAGTTTTGGGAGATCCTATTTCACATTCGCTGTCGCCTGTGCTTCACAACACGGCTTATAAGGCTTTAGGTCTTACAAATTGGCAATATAGTAAGGAAAAAGTAAGCGAAACAGAGCTTCGCGATTTTATTGCGCATCTTGACGATTCTTGGAAAGGCTTAAGCCTTACTATGCCGCTTAAAAAAACCGTAATGAAACTCGGTACACCTTGCGACTACTGGTCGCGCGCGCTTAACGTGGCAAATACTGCAGTTTTTACTAGCAACCCAGCAACAGCTTCGCAATCGCAAATAAAGCTATACAACACTGACGTAAGTGGCATATTAATAACATTTATGCAAGCATTACATGAGCGCATATGCGAAGTAAAAAAGGCTGTTATTATTGGCAGCGGCAACACTGCGTCCTCTGCATTGGCAGCTTTAATTGAAATTGCGCAAGTAGCAAAGCTTGAGCAGGTGCAAGTTGTTGCTAGAACTGAAGATAACGGTAGTGTAAAAGGCGTTGAACGTTTTAATAATCTTATACAAAAGTATTGCGCTGATTTTCCAAATAAAATAAGCATAGGTCAAAATAATAAAAGCGAAGAAAATGACGCTATGTATGAGCCTGTGCAAGGTATTGAGTTCCCAACAATAAGCGAAGAAGTATTTTCAAAATTTGCAGACTATAGCGCAGAAAAATTGAGTGCAGAAAAATTGAGTGCAGAAAAATTGTCAGAATGTGATAAATCTCTCATTTTGAAATCTTTAAATTCACTCGAAGCTGTTCGTGCAATCGCAGAAGCAGACATAGTCATAAGCACAGTTCCAGCGCATGTAGCAGATCCAATTGCGCTTGCGTTGAAAGCGTACTGTCAAGATAGTGCGAATAATCAAACGAAATTAGGAACATTGCTTGACGTAGTTTACGATCCTCGCCCAAGCATGCTACTTAGTGTATGGCAACAATACGGTTGCGCTATTGGCGGAGAAGAAATGCTTTTGCAACAAGCTTTAGCACAAGTAAGTCTTATGACGATTGAGTACAGGCAATCTAAAGAAAATTTTGGGAATTGTGCTAAGACTGGCGCTGAGGATTGTGCTGAGACTGGTTCTGAGCTTGGTTATAAACCTAGTGCTGACAAGGCTAGATATTACGATGACTTAAGTAGTCTCATGCGAAAAGCCTTACAGGAGGCATTATGAGCGATAATACGCAACATACTACGCAAAGTGATGTGCAACGTGATGCGCAACATACTACGCAACGTTCCGCGTCGACTAGTATGCAACTATCTGACAGATTTGAAGTTATGCTAATTACAGGCATGAGCGGAGCTGGGCGCTCGCACGCTGCTAACGCGTTGGAAGATATGGGATGGTATGTTATCGATAATCTTCCGCCAAAACTGCTCATACCGCTAGTAGATATGATGACTTCATCCGGTTCTAAAGTGCATAAGCTTGCTGCTGTTATTGACGTGCGTTCTAGAGGATATTTCGACGACCTGTTTGCAGTTCTTGCGCATATTGATGACCTTGGTGTAAAAACGCGAATTCTGTTTCTAGATGCTTCAGATGCTGTGCTTATCAAGCGTTACGAGTCTGTGCGTAGACCGCATCCTTTGCAGCGCGGTGGCAGACTTATTGACGGTATTCTAGAAGAGCGAGAGCTGCTCAGTCATCTGAAAGATTGCGCAAATATTATTATCGATACTTCTGCACTTAGTATTCACCAACTTTCTACAAAGCTTTACGAAGGATTGCTTGGAAAAGGCTCTTCTACTGTTTCTGTGCATATTTTCAGCTTTGGATTTAAATACGGCATGCCAATGGACGCTGATTTTGTTGCCGATATGCGATTTTTGCCGAATCCTTTCTGGGTTCCTGAATTAAGGGAGCTTACAGGTAAGGATCAAGCTGTGCAAGATTACGTTTTATCGAATTCTGCGGCAATTACATTCTTAGATTCTTACGAAAATGCGCTTCTTACAGCTATCGACGGATTCGCTAAAGAAGACAAGCATTACGTGACTATTGCTGTAGGATGTACTGGCGGTCAGCATCGTTCTGTTGCCGTAAGTATTGAGCTTGCTAGACGTTTGAGATTGCACGGTTTGCAAGTTACAGTATCTGCAAGAGAGCTACAGAGAAGATCATAATAAGTGGAGAAGTAAAGTAGCAAAAAGTAAAGTAGTGAAAAAGTAAAGTAGTGAAATGCGATTATGAAACTAATCAATTAAAATTAATTAAAAAATTAAATAAAAATTGTGTAAATTATATAAAATATAAAAAATCTTGTACTAAAAGCATGTAAAGCATGTGCAAAAACCGGTAAAATGTCCAACGTATTCTGTATCACAGAAAGCCGGGCATGTCGTGTGCCACAGCATCATGCAAGTACCCAACAGCACTCATATTTTAAGAAGAACAAAAGTAGGAGGTTGTCCCTTGGCTCTTCTTGACGACGTCAAAAATGAACTCGTTTCAAACAACAATGAGCTCCCGACTGTCATTATGGCTCAAGCTGCAGCAATGATGCGCTTTGCTGGCGGCTTAAGGCCAGTAAATAATCAAGCTGTTATTCGCGCTCAGTTGGATTCTCAGCGCGCAGCTCAGTGGCTTGTTGAGGTATTGAAAACTTATTTCCAGAGGGAAGCAACAATTGCTCAAGTTTCTCGGCAAACTCCTACGGGCACTGTAGTTCGCTATGACGTGGTAGTTGAGCGTGGTGCTGCAGCACTGGCTTTGCAATCTGGTCTTCTTGATCGACGTATGAGAATTGTTGCAGGTCTTGCACCTGAGATTGTTGGTGGAAGTATCGCCCAAATCAAAGCAGCTTGGCGTGGTGCTTTCTTGGCTCACGGTGCTATTTCCGACCCTGGCAAAGCTAGCTATTTGGAAGTTGTTTGCCCAACTCATGAGGCTGCAAATGCTTTGCAAACTATGGCGGCGCGACTTGGCATTAGTGCCAAGGCTCGTCAGGTTCGTAGCTCTGAGCGAGTGACGTTGCGCGATTCTGACGCAATTGAGCGAATGTTGATTTTGATTGGCGCTCCTCGTTCTGCTCGCGAATGGACCGGTAAGCGTTCGGACGGTGAAGCTCGCGGAAAAGCAAACCGTTTGGCTAATTTTGACGATGCGAATATGCGTCGTAGTGCTAAGGCTGCTGCTGAGGCATGCGAAAAGGTTCGTCACGCATTCGATATTTTGGGCGACGATATTCCAGATAATTTGTTGATGGCTGGAAAGCTTCGTCTTGAGCATAGCGACGCAAGTTTGGAAGAGCTTGGTCACTTGGCTGATCCTCCTATTACAAAGGATGCGATTGCAGGGCGAATTCGTAGACTTTTGCAGCTTTCAGCGAAGGTTGAGAAGTCGCGTATGCAGCAGCTTTAATGCTGATTTTGCGTGGTTTGTAGCTGTATTGGCTGGCGGGTTTTTTTATGTGGCTGTGAGCGGTGGGTGTTACTTGTCTCGCAGCGCTCCGCTCTTATACCTTACTTGGACTTAGCGGTTGCGTAGTTAAGTTTAGTTTTTTACTTACTTTCTCTGCAAAAATAGTATTCGTCAACAAGATTATTACTATCGTTCCGCTTTTATATTGCTCGACCAAGCAACACCCACCCCTCACTCGTTAATTCCAATCGCAGTTGTTTTTGGTGTGGTAGGAAGAGTGATTGGTGTGGAGTGTGCAGCAGCACCGATGTTAGTGTTCGCCAAGCAATAAATACTCAACGTCTGCAGAGCATTAATGTCAAAGTTCACTAAGCAACATATAGTCGACGTTTGCAAAGCATTACTGCAAAGCTTCAGACGCAACGTTTGCAAAGCGCAACTGCAAAGCTACAAAACCACTTTTCGCAGAAGCATTACTGCAAAGCTACAGACGCAACGTCAGCAGAGCACTGGTGCAAAGCTGCGTTGTTCATAGGGATTGTTGAAGATGTGCGGTATAATTGCACCCGGCAATGTGTTGATGTTTGAGGCTGATTTTGCGTTTTGTTGAACGAAGTAAGCCGGCACGGTAAGCCAGTATGTAAGTCAAATATGGTAAGCCAATATGGTTTGGAAAGGATACCAATGAAGACACTGAAAGATTTGGGAGATTTGAGTGGTAAGCGCGTATTGGTTCGCGCTGATTTTAACGTTCCTCTCAAGGGTACGACGATTACTGATGATGGTCGTATTCGTGCTGCTTTACCAACCATTAAGGCTTTGCGTGAGCAGGGTGCTAAGGTGATTTTGATGGCTCACCTTGGTCGTCCAAAGGGTCAGGTTGTTCCAGAGCTTTCCTTGGCTCCAGTTGCGCAGCGTTTGGGTGAATTGCTCGGCACAAATGTTGTTTTGGCTGCAGACACTTACGGCGAAGATGCTCAAGCTAAGGTAGCTGCCATGAATAATGGCGACGTTGTTTTGCTTGAAAATGTGCGCTTCAACGCGGAAGAAACCAGCAAGGATGCTTCCGAGCGCGCAGCTTACGCTAAGAAGATTGCTTCTCTTGGCGAAGTATTTGTTTCCGACGGCTTTGGTGTTGTGCACCGCGCTCAGGGTTCAAATTACGATGTTGCTGCCGATCTTCCAGCAGCTGCAGGCTTGCTTGTTGAGAAGGAAGTTAAGGCACTTTCTCGCGCAACTGAAAACCCAGAGCGTCCTTTGACTGTTGTTCTCGGCGGCTCTAAAGTTTCCGACAAGCTCGGCGTTATTGAAAACTTGCTTTCTAAGGCTGATCGTCTTGTTATTGGCGGCGGTATGGTGTTCACATTCCTCAAGGCTTTGGGTAACGAAGTTGGTACTTCCTTGCTCGAGGAAGATCAGCTCGAAAAAGTCAAGGGCTACATTGAAACCGCTAAGAAGAACGGCGTTGAGCTTGTGCTTCCAACCGATATTGTTGTGAACGCTGGCTTCCCAGCAGGGGATACTCCAGTTGCTCCAGAAGTAGTTCCAGCAGACGCTATTCCTGCAGACAAGATGGGCTTGGATATTGGTCCTGACTCTCAGAAGCTTTTCCACGACAAGATTGTTGACTCCAAGACTGTTGTTTGGAACGGTCCTATGGGTGTGTTCGAGGTTCCAGAGTTTGCAGCCGGTACTCGCGCTGTAGCTCAGGGCTTGGTCGATGCAACTAAGAACGGCACTTTCACTATAGTCGGCGGTGGTGATTCTGCTTCTGCAGTGCGCAATCTTGGATTCCCAGAAGATGGCTTCTCGCACATTTCTACTGGCGGCGGCGCTTCTCTCGAGTTCTTGGAAGGCAAGACTCTTCCAGGTTTGAGTGTGCTTGAGTAAGTAATATTGCTTGAGTAAGTAATATTTACGCGAGCAAGTATAAACTAAATATTTTCGCTTATGCCGACTTTCGATTTTATGAATCCGCTTTGTAAATCGAGGTCGGCATAACACTAATTTGCGCAATACTATTAATCTCAATCGTAAATTTTTTAAGGGTGATTATGGTTTCCAAAAGAAAGCCGTTAGTCGCTGGTAATTGGAAAATGAATTTCAATCACCGCGAAGCTACGCATTTTATACAAAAATTTGCGTGGCTACTGCGTGACGCGCATTACGACTATCACGATTGTGAAATTGCACTTATGCCTTCTTTTACTTCAATAAGAAGCGTGCAAGTTCTTGTTGAGTCTGACCATTTGCCAATATTGTACGGAGCTCAAGCTGTTTCTGTTACTGCTCAAGGTGCTTTTACTGGTGATGTTTCTGCAGATATGCTTGCAAGTCTTGGATGTTCAATGGTTATTGTTGGTCATTCTGAAAGACGCAAGTATCATCCTGAAGATGATGCAAATATAGTTGATCAAGTTCGAGCTGTTCTTGCCGCAGGAATGCAGCCAATTCTTTGCGTTGGTGAAAGTCTTAAAGAACGTCAACAGGGTGTTGCGCTCGATTTTGCTGTAGGGCAAGTGCATGATGTAACGCGCGATTTAGACGCGAAGCAAGCTAAGCGTTTAATTATTGCGTACGAGCCAGTTTGGGCAATTGGTACTGGTATGGTTGCCACTGCTAATTCAGCTCAGGAAGCTGCATTGGCTATTCGTGAAGACTTGCGCGTTACGTTCGGTGACGATGTTGCAGATACTGTCCGTATTCTTTACGGCGGATCTGTAACTTCTTCTAATGCTTCAAGTCTTATTGCTGAGCCTGATGTTGACGGATTTTTGGTTGGTGGAGCTTCTTTGGATGCAGAGGAGTTGTCGAATATTGTGCGACTCACCGCAGCACAATCGCGTCTATAGGTCAACGGTTCTTATTAAGATTAATCGGGTACTCTAAGACAGGAGGTTACTTGTGTCCGCTCTGAAAATTGTTTTGCAAGTGTTGCTTGTGCTCACCAGCATTTTGTTAACATTGTTGATTTTGATGCACAAGGGCAAGGGCGGCGGCCTTTCCGACATGTTCGGCGGCGGTTTAACGAAGAACGCCGGTAGTTCTGGTGTTGCAGAAAAGAATTTGAACCGTTGGACAGTGATTATTGCACTGATTTGGGTTGCGGTAATTGTTATTTTGAACTTAATGACTAAGTTCTCTCTAATTTAAGTATTCTTTTTGTAAAAAGCGTATGGTCAGTAGATTGTGCGCTTTTTGTTTATTTGGCTTCGTTTATTTAGGTCCTTACAATGCTTCGTTTATTTAGGTCCTTACAATGCTTCGTTTATTTAGGTCCTTACAATGCTTCGTTTTTCTCCTTCTTTATTAATTGCTGATCTTGACGGCACTATGCTTCACGATTCCGATACTTTTGAAGGCCGCTTTTTAAGCCGCGAAACTATGCAAGCTGCTGAGCGTTTGCATGAATCTGGGATTCCGCTTGCTATTATTACGGCTCGTCCTGTTGGAAGTGCTTTTGATTTTGTTCACGATTTAAAAGCTCAAGTTTGCGCGTATCTAAACGGTGCTCTTATTGATTTTGATTGCGCTCACAGCACTGTTTCTGAACTTACTTCGCAGCGAAGCATTGATACTCTTACTCGCTTTGGTTTTGACTCTAATCTTGCTGCTGATGTTTGCCTGCAATTGCTTGATAAAATACCTACACTCCGTCTTGGTATTGTTATGAACGATGTTCGTTACACTAATTTTGATGTTCGTATGCTTTGGAACGAGCAGGATTTTATTATTACCGATTTTTCTAATGTTCCGAGTGGCATTGCAGACAAGATTATTATTGTTCCTCGAGAGAGTGAGAAGGAAAAACTTCAGAGCATTCTTCCAAGCGATTTTTCATTGCATATTAGCGAAGACGTGTTGTGGATGCTCACGAATCCTCTTGCAAACAAAGGACACGCGCTGAACGTTATTTGCGATCGTTTGGGCGTAAAGACGAGCCGCACAGTTGTTTTTGGCGACGATATTATTGACATCGACATGTTCCGTGCTGGTGGTTATGGGGTAGCGGTGGCGAATAGTAATCCGCGTTTGCTTGCGATTGCGGACGAAGTTTGCGATTCCAACAATGACGACGGTGTTGCCAGCTGGCTTCAAAACGAATTGCTCTAGCGGTTTATTGCAATCATCATAATCGGACGCAAATAGCAGTAAATCGGACGCGTTCTACAGAATACGGACGTTTAGGCAAAATTTACGGACGTTTTCTTGTTTTTTGGACGCAAAACAAGTAGAATCGGACGAAAAGGATGTAAAATCGGACGCAAAAAATATTTTTAAGCTTTAAAATGTCCGATTTTAAATGCAAATATAAATACAAACTTAACTAAAAACGATATTGCAACAAACCTAACTTACGAAGCGAGACTGCAATGTTCAATATAAATTCGCTGTCTTTACTAAGAGAGAGTAATCAATTAGAAGCGAAAGCGGCTTCAAACGGTACGCCGAGAAGTATGTGGGAAACGTATTGTGCTTTTGCTAATACGAATGGTGGAACTATCTTGCTGGGTGTAGGCGAAGATGCTCAGCATAATTTACAGCTTGTTGGCGTAAATAACCCTGAACATATGGTAAAAGATATTTGGGATACGCTAAATAATAAGAATAAAATTAGTTCGAATATTCTTATTGAAGAAAATATTTCTATTGAACAGATGGATGATAACAAATCTATTATTCGCATAACCGTTCCAAGAGCAAATCGTTCTGATAAACCGATTTATATTAATGGAAATCCTATAGGCGGTACGTATCGTCGTAATTTCGAAGGCGACTACAAATGTTCGCAAGAAGAGTATCAAGCGATGGTCAGAGACAATGGTTCGAGCGTAAATTCTATGGATCAATCTCCACTGTTGCAACACAGTGTTGACGATTTTGATATGGAGACTGTGCGCTCTTACCGCAATATGCTAAGTGCAGTGCGTCCTCAACATCCTTGGCTTACGCTTGATACAGATGAATTTCTTATGAGAATCGGAGCGTTAGCAAAAGACGAGTCGAATAAATTGCATCCTACTCGATCGGGTCTTTTAATGTTTGGTCAGGAGTGGTGCATTATTACGGAATTTCCGTACTATTTTCTCGACTACAGAGAAATTACCAATGCTGATAGTAGGTGGAGTCATAGGATTGTCAGCTCGGATGGTTCGTGGAGTGGAAATCTTTATGATTTTTGGAGTATTGTATGGCAGCGTCTTTCTCGTAAAATTGATGTACCATTTTTGCTTAATTCGCAGTCATTACGAGTTGATGATACTCCGTTGCATATGGCAGTTAGAGAAGCCCTTGCAAACACGTTGATTCATGCTGATTATTATATGCGAGGTAATACTGTTATTACATATAATGATGCTGTGAGTACTGATGTTGATGGTTCTTCACAATCTTCTATAGAAACAAATAGCGCAAATGATGGTTTTAAGCTTTCTTTTGCAAACCCGGGTTGCTTACGTATGCCTGTAGAAGTGGCTTTAGCTGGAGGTTTTTCTGATTCTCGGAATCCAGCACTGCTTAAAATGTTCGCGCTGATTTCTGTTGTTGAACGTGCTGGAAGCGGATTTGATGCTATGAGAGCTGGTTGTGATTGGGCTGGAATACGCTATCCAATGTTAAGTGAGTCCTTTAATCCAGACCGTACTACTCTTGAATTTTTTGTAAGCGATAAGAATAACTTTGTATCTGGTTCTTCAAAAAACAAAACTGAACTTAATGCTAATTCATTGAATTTAGTGAACGGTACTTATAATTCAGAACTTACTACAAATTCACTTTCGCAAGATTCTAATAACTCGCATAAACGTATGAGCGTTGACGATTGCTATAAAAAGATTATTGAAGCAGTACATAATCATGGAACAATAAAGCGTGAGCAAGTGCAAAATATTCTTAACGTGGGTAGTACCAAGGCTAAGCAATTGTTATCTGATTTAGTTAGTAGAGGAGATATTTCAGTTTGTGGAAAAGGTCGAGCTACTACCTACGTTTTTAACCGCAGTTAAACAAAAACCGCACATGTGTGAATTAATCGCTTATGCACGAAACTCGCGTGCGCTATCGTAACGTTTTAACCAAATCTCGCTGGCAAACTCTTTCTGGCAAGTAATCACCGTTATTTTCTCAGTTGGTTAATCTGCTTGAGTGCTCCAATTGTAGGGAGTTTTCCTCTCGTTTGGAGTGCTCCGCAAACAAAAACCGCACATGTGTGAATTAATCCACGAACATGTGCGGTTTATGTTTGTTTATTACTGATTAATCAAATCAGGCGTTTACGCGATCAATACCAGACTGCACGTCAGCAATCACGGAATCCCAAGACTTGATGAAGGCGGCAACACCGTCAGCCTCAAGCTTGTCGGTAACGTCCTTGATGCTGATGCCAAGCTCAGCGAGCTTGTTCATAACAGCGTGGCTCTCTTCGTAAGTGCCCTTAACGGAAGCAGCGCCGTTGCCGTGATCAGCAAGAGCGTTCAAAGTCTTTTCTGGCATGGTGTTAACAACATGCTCAGCAACCAACTCGTCAACATACTTGCAATCGGAGTAAGCTGCGTTCTTGGTGCCAGTAGAAGCCCAAAGTGGACGCTGCTTCTTAGCACCCTTGGCTTCAAGCTCAGCCCAACGTGGATCAGCTGCGAACTTCTTCTCGAAGAGTTCGTAAGCCAAGCGAGCATTAGCAACAGCAGCTTTGCCTTCAAGAGCCTTAGCTTCTTCAGAACCGTTAGCTTCGAGGAGCTTGTCAACAGCGGTATCAACGCGGGAGACGAAGAAGGAAGCTACGGAACCAATGTGCTTCAAGTCGTGGCCGTTAGCGGCAGCCTGAGCGATACCTTCGATGAAGGCGTCGATAACCTGCTCGTAGCGCTCGAGGGAGAAGATCAAGGTTACGTTCACAGAAATACCCTTAGCAAGGGTAGCGGTGATAGCTGGAAGACCTTCCAAAGTTGCTGGAATCTTAATCATAACGTTTGGACGATCAACCTTTGCCCAAAGCTCTTCAGCCTGCTTCTCAGTGTTAGCAGTATCGTGAGCCAAGCGTGGGTCAACTTCGATGGAGACGCGGCCGTCAACGAAGTCGGTCTTTTCAGCGATCTCGCGGAAGATATCGGTTGCGTTACGAACGTCGGTGGTGGTCAACTCGCGGATAGCGGTTTCAACGTCGACCTTGCCGAGTTCCTTAAGCTGTGCATCGTATGGACCAACCTGGCTCAAAGCCTTCTGGAAGATGGATGGGTTGGTAGTAACGCCAACAACATTCTTGTTAGCAATCAAATCCTGCAAAGAGCCGGACTCAATGCGGGTGCGGGACAAATCGTCCAACCAAATAGAAACGCCGGAATCGCTGGTGCGCTGCGTTGCTTCAGTCATGTTATCTCCTTAACACTGTGCTCCACCAATTGGGGCACGTCGGTATTTTGGCGTTTTTACAAGAAACAGCGGTTGATGTCGAACCAACGGTAGCTCGGCATCAACACGCCGTCGCTGTCTCTTGTGAAGTGTTTCGTTAGCACTTCTAGTTTTGTGACATACCAATTTTATTTTGATACATCAAGCTTTTTATTCGCTACCTATTTGCGATTCTCTACTATTTGCGATTTGCTTTTAGTAGCAATCTACTTTTAGTAGCAAGTTTCGCTTAGGCGCGAGCTTCTTCGATAGAAGCCTTAGCAGCTTCTACTACGTGCTCAGCAGTAATGCCCAAGTCAATCATGTTCTGACCGCCGTCACCCTGCAAGCCGTACTGTTCGATAGAAACAGCCTTGCCGCAATCGCCAAGATACTTGTACCAAGGCAATGCCAAGCCAGCTTCGATGGAAACGCGAGCCTTGACGGACTTTGGCAAGATTGCTTCCTTGTACTCTTCGTCCTGCTCTTCGAACCATTCGAGGGATGGCATGGAAAGAACGCGAGCCTTAATGCCTTCAGCAGCCAAAGTCTTGGCGCCAGCAACAGCCCACTGAACTTCGGAACCGGTTGCCATGATGATTACGTCTGGAGTGCCTTCGCAATCAACCAAAACGTAAGCGCCGTGCTTCACGCCTTCGCGAGCCTTTTCAGCAGTCTCAGCGAGGGTTGGAACGCCTTGGCGGGTCAAAATCATAGCGGTTGGGTAGCTGTTCTTCTTTTCGAAGAAGTAACGGTAAGCTTCAGCAGTTTCGTACTCATCTGCAGGGCGCACAACCTCAAGCTGAGGAATAGCACGGAAAGCAGCCAAGTGTTCGATTGGCTGGTGAGTTGGACCATCTTCGCCCAAAGCTACGGAATCGTGGGTCCAAACGTAGAGATTTGGAATCTCCATCAAAGCAGCCAAGCGAACTGCTGGGCGCTCGTAGTCAGAGAACTGGAAGAAGGTGCCGTTGAATGGGCGAGTGTCAGAACCAAGCAAAATACCGTTGGTAATAGCACCCATTGCGAACTCGCGCACACCGAAGTGAAGCTGACGACCATGCTCGGAAACGTTTGGCCAAGTGCGAGTTGCGTCCTCGGATGGACCGAAGGAGTCAGCACCCTTAATGTTGGTGTTGTTGGAGCCACCCAAATCAGCGGAACCGCCCCAAAGTTCTGGCATAACAGCAGCAATTGCGTTAAGAACTGCGCCGGAAGCCTTACGGGTAGCGACCTTAGAGCCAACTTCGAAGCCAGCAACCAAGTCGTCAATAGCCTTGTCGAAACCTTCAGGAAGCTTGCCAGCCTTAATGCGCTCGTAGAGAGCAGCCTTATCTGGGTTGGCGGCAGCCCACTTTGCAAGAGCTTCGTCCCAAGCTTTGTGAGCAGCCAAGCCGCGCTCTGCAACCTTGCGAGCGTGAGCCAAAGCTTCTTCGTCGATTGGGAATTGAACTTCTGGGTCGAAACCGCAAAGTTCCTTCAAGCCCTTCACAGCTTCTTCGCCAAGCTTGGAGCCGTGGGAAGCTTCGTTGTCGGTCTTGCCTGGGGTTGGCCAAGCAATCAAAGTATTAACCTTAATGAAGTGAGGCTTATCGGTAACTTCCTGAGCCTTTTCAATAGCTGCAGCCAAAGCCTGAACGTCTTCCTTGTAGGAGCCGTCTGGCTGGATGAAGCTAACTTCATCGGTGTACCAACCGTATGCACGGTAACGAGCAAGAATATCCTCAGAGAAGGTGAGCTTAGTGTCACCTTCAATCTGAATGTGGTTTGCATCGAAGATTACAGTCAAATTGCCAAGCTTCTGGTTTCCAGCCAAGGAAGCAGCTTCAGAAGAAACGCCTTCCTCAACGTCGCCTTCGCCGCAGATAACCCAAACCTTGTGATCGAATGGGGAAGTGCCAGCTGGAGCTTCTGGATCAAGAAGACCGCGCTCAAAGCGCTGACCATAGGCAAAACCAACAGCAGAAGCAAGACCCTGACCGAGTGGGCCAGTAGTCATTTCGATGCCTGGAGTCAAGCCGTATTCAGGGTGACCTGGAGTACGCGTGTCTGCACCGCCACGGAAATACTTGAGATCGTCAAGAGTCAAGCCGTATCCAGAGAAGAACAACTGCACGTATTGCGTAAGCGAAGCGTGACCGCCAGAAAGAATAAAACGATCGCGGCCAGCCCACTTTGGGTCAGCTGGATCGTGCTTAATGAAATGCTGGTACAATGTGTACGCAATCGGTGCTAATGAAACAGGGGAGCCAGGATGTCCGTGTCCTGCTCGCTCAACAGCATCAGCCGAGAGAACCTTCGCCATTTTTACGGCGCGCTCGTCTAATGCAGACCAGTTGAAATCGGTCATGTGATCTACTTTCCTTCCAATAATCCGGGTTTTTAAGCACAGCTTACGCTGGCTTTTTACCCTCTCATTGCCCTTCAATCCTATCTTTCGCGCGCGACGAATATGTTACAAAGTGTGTCAAAAGTTTGCTTTTATGTTCTGTTGCGTGCTAAGAAATAGACTACTATAGGAATATAGTATTTAGAGTGTTTGTAAGGAGTGGTAATGCAGTCACGACGCATGATGATTTTGCGCGCAGTTGTTGAGGATTATATTCGTTCTCAAGAGCCTGTTGGTTCTGCGGCTCTTGCAAAGCATCATCAGCTTGGTGTGAGTTCAGCTACTATTCGTAACGACATGTCGGCTTTGGAAGAGGAGGGATACCTTGTTCAACCGCACACTTCTGCAGGTCGTATTCCTACTGAAAAAGGCTATCGCTACTTTGTTGACGGTTTGGCTTCTGTTATTCCGCTTTCTGAACCGCAGCGTCGCGCTATACGTAACTTTTTAAGCGGATCTGTTAGTTTGCAAGATACTTTGCAACGTTCCGCGCGTCTTCTTGCAAGTATTACGGGTCAAGTCGCTCTCGTAGCATCTCCAGCATTGTCTAAGTCAAAAGTAAAAAGAATTGAGATTGTTCAAGTATCGTCTTCTACGCTTTTGGTTGTTGTGATTACAGATACTGGAGGCGTAGCTCAGCACATGATTCAAGCAACTACTATAAATTCAAATGACTTATTGCATCTAACTAATATGGTTAATGAGTGCTGCATTGGGCTATCTCTTTCATCTGCTTCACAACGCGTTTATGCGCTCGCAAATCGCAAGGATTTAGCGTCAGCTTTGCAAATTATTAGTCAACTTGCTAACGCTTTAGAAGATATGCATGACGGTGAGCATACTCACGACTTATATATGGCTGGAGCTTCTCAACTTGCGCATAGACAAAGTATTGTTGATTTTGCTTCACTTTTTGACGCACTC
Source organism: Gardnerella sp. DNF00747 (assembly GCF_049262675.1). Taxonomy (NCBI): domain Bacteria; kingdom Bacillati; phylum Actinomycetota; class Actinomycetes; order Bifidobacteriales; family Bifidobacteriaceae; genus Gardnerella; species Gardnerella sp. DNF00747. Next base: position 603,481 of record NZ_CP058394.1, read on the forward strand.
GAAGAACAGGCTGTTATTATGCGACTGATGACTTCGTTAAGTGAGGAAGCAAGCGATTGTGCAAGTGGTGTTAGTGTTGCAATCGGCTCGGAAACGCACACTCCTGGTTTGCTTAACGCTTCTGTTGTAACAAGCACTTACGGATACAATGCTGATTCTGACTCTGCGTTTATTGGATCAATTGGTCCTACGCATATGGATTATGCTGCAACGATGACTGCTGTTAAGGCTGTTGCGCGCTACCTTAATTCGTTTATATCCGAAAATTCATAAAACGTGGCTGGTTTATGGCTGGTTATTCGGCTTATGTCTGGCTGTGCCTTATGCAAGAATGATTTTAGAAAAAGGTAAAAGGGGAATTAATTGACTGATTACTACAAAGTTCTAGGCGTTGATCACAATGCTAGCGACGACGAAATTCGCAAAGCCTATCGCAAAATGAGCCGCAAATATCATCCTGATATTGCAGGCGCTGAGTTTGAAGAAAAGTTTAAGGAAGTAAATGCTGCCTACGACGTGCTTTCTAATCCTGAAAAGCGTCGAATGGTAGACATGGGTGTTGATCCTAACGATCCTTCTGCAGGAAGTGCCGGAGCTTCAGGTGCTGGTTTTGCAGATATGGGCATGGGCGACATTTTCAGCCAGTTCTTTGGCGGTTCTTTCGGTAATTCGCAAGGACCAATTTCGCGTGTGCAGCCTGGCGATGATGCGTTAGCTGAGGCTCGTATTGATTTGAAAACCGCTATTTTTGGCGGAAATGTTAGCGTACGGTTAACTACTTTTGGCGTTTGCAAGGATTGCTCTGGTTCCGGTTCTGCCGACAATTCCGCTCCAGAACAGTGCTCTGTGTGTCACGGTTCTGGCTTCTGCCAAAAAGTTGTGCGCACTATGCTCGGTCAAATGATGTCTTCGATGCCTTGTGAGCATTGCGAAGGTCACGGCACGATTATTAAGAATATTTGCCAAAACTGCCACGGTCATGGTCGTGTGCGTTCAATTCGTGAAGTTGGAGTGAACGTGCCGGCTGGAATTCGTGACGGTAGTCGTTTGCGCTTAGCTTCCCAAGGAAGCGTTGGTAAGTGCGGCGGTCCTGCCGGCGATTTGTACGTTGATATTCATATTCGTGCAGATAAGCAATTTACTCGTAACGAGGATGATTTGCATTGTTGGATTACAGTTCCTATGAGCTGGGCTGTTCTTGGTCGTAGCCTTGAAATCGACACTTTTGATGGTGCTCAGAAAATAACGATTCCTGCAGGCTGCCAAAATGAAGACACTATTACTTTGCCAAATCTTGGTGTGACGAAGCTTCGTTCTAAAGATCGCGGAAATATCGTGGTTCATGTGCTAGTGCAAACGCCTTCTAAGTTGAATGATGAAGAGCGTGCTTTGATTGAAAAATTTGCTAAATTGCATGATAGTTCTATGAAGCAAGTGCAGCAGCATTCGTTAAGTGAGCAGTCGAGTGAGCGTAAAGGTTTCTTTAGTAAATTAAAGGAAGCTTTTGCCGGCTGATTTTACGGATTTAATTTACTGCTTTAATTTAAAATAGTGGGGAAATATGGCATTACCAATATTGTTTGCTGGAACTCCGGAAGTTGCGGTTCCGTCTCTTCGCGAGTTAACTAAAGATAGTGAGCATTTTGATGTTCGCGCTGTTCTTACGCGACCGGACGCTCCGACTGGTCGCGGTAGAAAGCTTGTGCCAAGCCCTGTGAAACAGGCTGCTCTTGAGCTCGGCTTGCCAGTGCTTGAGTCGGATCCTAAAAATGAAGATGTGTTTCTTGAACAGCTTGCGGCAACCGGTGCAAAAGCTGCAGCAGTTGTAGCATACGGCAAGATTTTGCGACAGAATGTTTTAGACGCGTTGCCGCTCGGCTGGTATAATCTTCATTTTTCGCTTCTTCCGCAATGGCGAGGTGCAGCTCCTGTGCAGCGCGCAATTTGGGCTGGGGATGATATTACAGGTGCTACGGTTTTTCGCATTACGCGCGGCATGGATTGTGGGCCTATTTTGGCGCAGTTTACTACAAAAATTGAGTCTCACGAAAATTCTGGCGATCTTCTTGCACGACTTGCAAACGACGGCGCGCCGCTTCTTGCAGCATCTCTTCGCGGCATGGAAACTGGTGAAATTGTGCCGGTTGAGCAAGATCAAACTCCTCAAGAAGTTGCGCAAAAAATCACTGTTGAAGATGCTCATATTGATTTTCATGCGCCAGCTTTTGCAGTCGATCGTCAAATTCGCGCTTGTACGCCAAATCCGGGCGCGTGGTGCGAGCTTCATGCGGACGATGAACATAATGCGGATCTGATTACTTTGCATGTTTTACGCGCAGTTCCGGCAGATGCTAACGATCCGCATGCTCAAGATTTTAATCAGCTTGATCCTGGAAAATTGCTTGCTGGTAAGAAGCAAGTTTGGGTCGGTACTTTAAGCGGCGCACTTGAGCTTTTGGAAGTAAAAGCGCAAGGTAAGAAAGCTATGAAAGCGGCAGACTGGGCGCGCGGAGCTAGGCTTTCGGCAGCAGCTTACTGCGCATAAAATTATGATTATGAACTTTTCTTCGATGTTGCCAACTTTGTCTAAACCAGGGCTTTTGGTTATGGATGTTGATGCAACGCTTATTGAGGAAGAAGTTATCGATTTGCTCGGTGCAGAAGCTGGATGCGGCGATGAGCTTTCTGCGATTACAGCGCGAGCAATGCGTGGCGAAATTACTTTCGATACTTCCTTGCGTTCGCGCGTGAGTATGCTTCGCGATTTGAATATTGACGAGTGCAAAAAGCGTATTATTTCTAAAATTCATGTAACTAAAGGCGCGAATGTTTTAATTGACACGCTTCATGCGTACGGATGGAAAGTTGGCGCAGTTTCTGGCGGTTTTCATGAGATTTTGGACGAATTTTTGCCGAGTTTGAATATTGATTTTTGGGCGGCTCACCATTTAGAGTCTATTGACGGCAAGCTTACTGGCAACGTACTTGGAAATATTGTTAATGCTAATGCAAAAGTTGAAGCGCTTAGAACTTGGGCAACTAATCTTGGAATTGATCGCGAACAAACTGTTGTAGTGGGGGATGGAGCGAACGATATTTCAATGATTAAATTCGCTGGATTAGGCGTAGCTTTTTGCGCAAAACCAACAGTTCAAGCGGCTACTCCTTACTGCATTCTTACTCGCGATTTAAGCGCTGTCTTACGTTTTTTGAATGCGAATTAATACGTTTTTAAAAGTAAAAGTTGAGTAATGTACGTAGGCAATGTAAAATTGCGAATGATGATTAAAGATTAATGATTAAATTTTTTGTGAAAGTTCTGTATCTTTTAACCGCAGAGCTTAAATGTGTTGGTGAATCTTTCTATTGTTGAGTAAAATAAAGTTAATTTATGGGAGAGAGAGTGTGCATAAATACGGGAATTTATGCATTTAGGGTAGGGAGTGTAAGTTGAATTTACGAGAAGTTGCGCTTGAAGTTGCGCGTATTTTGGAAGATGTTGGTAAACATGCGTATCAGGATCAATTAAGCCCTCAAGATATGACGTCGATTGCGTTGGGTGATCCTAATAAATCTGAATCTGGTTTTGGTGATAAGCTCGTGCGTTTTATTCAAAATCGTTTGACTTATGTGAATCCTTTCCAAGGTTTTTGGCAAACTAAGCCGGAGCAGTGCAATCCGGGAGAACGTTTTTGGTGCGTTGGAAACGTTGACGGTGCTATTAATTTTAATCGCGATATGGCTGAGTGGACTCTTACGGTTTCGCTTTTTGAGTTTAACGATGAAGGCTCCGCTCGTCCAGTTCTTGGCGTTGTGCACGCTCCTGCGTTGGGATTGACTTATTTGGCTGCAAAGGGTCAGGGTGCTATTCGTATTCGTAGAACTCCGCAAGGAGAGAAGCGTGAGAAGATTACGCCTTCCACAACTTCTACTTTGCAAGGATCTGTGGTTTGTTATGGAATGTCTTATATACCTGGTGAATCTAAGCGCGCGCTTGACGTAGTCGCTTCTGTTGAAGAGGGCTGCCCTGCGGATATTAAGCGTATTGGACCTGCGTCGCTCGACTTGTGCAAGGTGGCAGATGGCACTTATGACGCTTATTTTGAGCCTCACTTGCATCATTGGGATATTCCAGCTGTTTCTGCTGGTGCCGTGGTTGTGCTAGAAGCGCAGGGTCAGGTTTGCCAGTGGGATGGAAACCCTATTCATTGGCGACGCGAAAATGACGTAGTCGCTTCTAACGGTTTGCTTATTAACGAGTTAAAGCCGTATCTTAAATAAGCAATATTCTTGCGTAAGTAACTAATATTCTTGCGTAAGCAGTTAATAGTCTTACGTAAGTAGGTCAATAACCTTACGCAAGTAACTCGTAGCCTTGCGTAAGCATTCAATTATCTTGCGGCGTGTCGTAATTTTTTTTCATAAATATTATGACGTCTTAACATGTAATTTATACGTATTCATGCGTGATTTGCGAATTATGTGATTTACGCTACACAAATTATTGCATGAAAAGGTTTGCAATGTATGAATAGTTGAGTACCATATAGCTTGTAGGAATGTCAGTTTGCACATTTTTATGCATGCTTGAAATGTATTAAGAGAGTATGAAGCGTTGTGTAAATAGCAAATTGGTATGAAACAAAGAAGCGAATGCTAATTTGTTTGGCTGCTGCATTATTGCATATTACAAGTTATGCATAAGCAGAAACATAAAGAATACACATTATTGAAGTGAGGAATAATGACGAAGAAGATTATGAGTGCGAAGCATCTTGCCGATTTGCAAAAGTCTATGCAAAAGTCGAGTAACAGCGTTATTTACGCGCCACTTTCTAAGAGCGTGTGCGCAGCTATGCTCGCAGGCGCAATGGTGCTCGGGGGGGGGTATTCGTTTCCTCGCCTGCCTATGCTGACGGTTATGTAGACGGCACTGGCAACAATGTTTATTACGGTTTCAAAACTGATGCAAAATATGCCGAGGCTCATTTCAACATTGACGTTGAATATTACGATACTCTAGATCACGCCAAAGCTGGCGGTACTGAAGGCATAGACCCTCTTGGTAAATTTGTTCGCGTTCATTATCTTTCTAATTGCCACAACAATGCTACAGCTGACGATTGGCGATTCCGTCCAATGTGGTGGTTTGGTGTTCCTGCTGGTTTGAAAGATCCTCAAGATATTCAATTTAAGCGTATTGAAAAGTTAACAAAAAATGGCAAGGAGCAGGTTAAACCTGCTGGTTCTTCGCAATATATTACAACCGACGCAAACGGTTATGGCGCTGTTTCTGACAAACATTTTAATAGTCCTAAGGAATGGACTAATATTTCTAATTATTATTTTAGTGACGAAAAAATTCTTGCCAGCAAAGGCTGGAAACAGCTTGTGGGCTTGGATTCCAAAGACAATAAAGGCTACGATAATGCGGGCAATACCGCACAACAATGGGAAGAATACCAAAAGCAAACTCAAGGCCTTAAGGGTATTTTTGTAGACTGGGAATCTGCTGGTCAGCGCTGGTATGACATGACTTACGTTTCCGAAATGGAAGACAAAGCATGGAAAGAGCGTGACACCAATCCGCTTCGTTTTGCTGCTGGCGTGTATCGTTTTGCTGGAAATTGGCACTATGCGGTTGGCCAAAAACACAATACGCCAAAGATTGCGGACCATTTGAAGCTTGTGTATCCAGAGGTTACGAAGGTTAAGAAGACTAACGATTTAAGTGACGCCGAGCAAAAGGCTATTAAAGAAAAAATTGAAAATGCAAACGCAAACACAAAGCACTATAAGGAATTAGTTGCTGATAATGGTGTTGTGGTAAATAAGGACGGCTCTGCAACTATAACCTTCAAAGACAAGACGACTCGCACGATTCCTGCGAGCCTGCTTGTAACAAAAGACGAGTCCGATAGTGATAAGTATAAGCCAACTTTGCCTGATGCAATTCCTGTTGTAAATCCTAATTCATTAAGTGATGAAGATAAAACGGCTGTTATTGCTGCGTTCAAGAAGGCGAACCCTGATAGCAGCGAATTTAGCAAGCATCTTGCTAAGGATAATGCTATTGCTTTCGATAAAGACGGCAAGAACCTTGTTGTGACGTACAAGGACGGCTCCAAGGCTACTATTCCTGCGTCTGAGCTTGTATTCCAGGGGCCAAAAATCTCCGACTGGGCGCCGTACGTTGTGCCAGATGCGATTGAGGTTGATGACCTTACAAATCTTAAGCAAGAAGAAATAACTAAGATTGTCAATGCTTTTGATACAGCCAACACTGGTATTACGCCGTATGATGAGGCAAAGGAAAAGAATACAGAGAAGAAAGCTCCTGTATCGGTTGATTCTAAGACGGGCGACGCAACAATCAAATGGGCAGATGGCTCAACCACTACCATCGCCGCGTGGCAATTCCTAAAGCAGAAGCCAAAGGCTCCAGCTCCAGAGCCTCAGCCACCAACTCCAACTCCTGCTGCTGAAAAAGAGTTCATTGTTGAAGCGCCTGCAACCCAAACAAACGTCAACTTTGATCCTTTAAAGATGACGGAAGCTGATTTAACTAATCAACAAAATACTAAGACACTCGATGGTGCTAAGGCTTTATATATTGGTGAAAAGGGAAAAGACGCTAAGGATCCTTCCAAGAAAGTGAATATTAAAAGCGTCGAATATAGCGTTGACGACAATGGAGTGGGTTACATCACCTTTAACGCTGATGGCTATAAACCCGCAAAATATCCAATGAGCGTATTCTTCAAGCAAAAAACCGATAAGCAAAAACCAACCCCAGATGCCACTTTGCACCATCCAGGTCAGATGACTGCATATAACTATTATGTAGATCCAGTTGAAGTAGATAACGTTAATTCTCCTTCGCCAAAAGATCAGATTGCGGCGTTTAAGAAGTTTATCAAGAAGAACTATAATGTGGATATAACCGATCAAGAGGCTAGGTCTGCTTACAGTCTTAAAGAAAATGATAAGCCTGTAGCTGGTGTTACAAATATGCAACGCTATGTTAAAGGTCAAAATAATGGTGCAGGAGTTGTATCGTTTAGCCTTAATGCGGACGGAACCATAGCTGTTCAAGGTTTTGAAACTGGTGAGAATAGCTCAAAGAAACTGTTTGATGTTCCTCTGAAGGATTTATATGTTGCCAAATCACAGCAACAAAAAGATAACACCATTGATCATTTGAAGGCTCAGGCAAAAGCGCTGTTAGATAAACGCAGGAATACTGACAAGCTTACCAACGACGACTTGAAGCGCGCTGGTATCGAGGACCCTGATCAGCTGAATAATGACAAGATTGACGGTATGAGTGAAAAGGAGCTGCGCGATCTTATTCGCAAGCTTACCGATGCCAAGAAGGCTGAGCGCAAGTACAACGCACCTGCTGCAATTGAGGTTAAAGATCCATCTAAGCCTACTGAAGATGATTTCAAGAAGGCTGTTAAAGCATTCTTTGACGCTAATTATGATGGGCAGAATAATTTCCAAGTTACAACGAATGGCATGACTATTCCGTACCTTCCATCTGCTTCTGATCTTAAGCCAAAGTCTGGCACTGTTGACATGGAGATTGCTGACGATAATATCAAGTCAGTGACCTCAAGTGAAACTGGTAGCACGAAAGACTATAAGTCAATCGTCTTTAAGGATTCTAAGGGTACTCAGCTTTTCACTGTTGCTATTAGCTATAAGAAGAAGGAAGAATCTAAGCCTGCTCCAAATCCTGGTGAGGATGTCCTTAAGAAGATCAAGGAACAGGCGAATCAGCAAATCGACCGTAATCCTAACTTAACGAAAGAGCAAAAAGAAGAATATAAGAAGCAGATTGGTGATGCTACCACTGCAGACAAGATTAAAGAAATTCTCAAGAATGCTGCTGATAAGGGCAAGGAGAATGCAAAATCTACCGACCCGAATACTCAGCAAACTATAAACAACAACAAGGGTGGCGGTGACGCAAAGAAAGACGCCGAAAAAGAGCAAAAAGAAAAGGAAGATAAAAAGAAGGAAGAACAGAAGAATAAAGAGCTACAAGATAAGAAAACAGAGGTTTCTAATAAGATCGACAAGCTCGATAATCTAACTAAAGAAGAAAAGGATAAGCTCAAGGAAAAGCTGAATGGAAAGAGTGGGGATGCTACCAAGCCTGGTGCTAAGACTCCTGAAGAAGTTCAGCAGATTTTAGATGAAGCTAATAATCTTAATAAAGCGCACAAGGATGTTAGTGCTGGCGCGCTTCCATTCTTAAGCCACGGCAATGCTAACAGCGATGACGATAAGGCTCTTAAGGAGTTAATCGGTTCTGATCCAAGCAAGAAGGATGCAGCACTCACCGCTTTGGAAGCTGATCTTGCAAAGAAGGATCCTGCTGCTACTGCAGAAGAGATTAAGAATGCTCTTGATGCAGCCAAGCGCCAGAATGCGATTAACGAGCAGAATGCTAAGAATGCTGGTATTGCCAAGCTTGATGCTAAGAAGGCAGAACTTGATGCAGCATACAATGCTTTGACTGATGAGCAGAAAGCAAAAGCTAAAGATAAGTATGAAGCTGCCACTAAAGCAATCGATGATGCCAAGAACACTGTTAACAGTGCAACCAAGCCTTCTGATATTAAGAATGCTGTTGATGGCGTGAAAACTTCGTTTGATGAAGCAAACAAGGCAATCGAAGATGCTAAGGGCAAGCGCGATACTTCTCAGAACACATACGATGATCAGTCTGTACTTAATAAAGAAAAGGAAGATCAGAAGAAACGTATCAACGATAGTGATCTTCCAGAAGCTGACAAGCAGAAGGCCATTGATGACATCAATAATGCAAAGAAGATTGGCGACCCAACTGCTATTGCTAATCGCGCTCTGAAGGCTCAGAAGATTAAAGATGCGCTTGAAGCGATTGACAAGCTTGAGCATTTGAATGATGCGCAAAAGAAGGCGTATAAAGACATTGTCAACGGCACAGATGCTGGTAATCACAAGGATGATGACGGCAAAGACACTGGTGTTGACGACATTGACGATGCGCTCGCAAATGCTGCAAACACCGATAATGCTATGGCTCGTCTTGAAAAGCTGAAAGAGATCGCTGATAAGTTCGCTAAGGGCGACAAGTATAAGGGTCTGCAAGAAGGCAATGAGCAAAAGAAAGCGTTTGACGATGCTGCTACTGCTGCTGGAGCCGTGCTAGACAAAGCTAATGGCGATCCTAAGGATGCGGATCAGGTTAATGAGCTGTATAAGGATCTTCTTAAGGCAATGCAGGCGATTGATGACAAAGTTAAGGGTGCAGGCGTTAGTACTGATGCACTTCAGGCTGAAGTAGATAACGATTCTAAGCTTAAGCCAACGCCAGCTGATCCTAACGATTTCACTAAGCCGGCTACACCTGGCGATCCTCTGTACACGACCGCTTCTAAGGAGAAGAAAGAAGCATTTGACAAGGCACTCTCTGACGCGGAAGCGGCATTGAAGAAAGCTAAAGAAGATAACGAAAACGATAAGAATCCAGACTCTACTCCGCGCACTCCCGAGCAAGAGGCTAAAGATCAACAAGCGGTAGACGACGCACTTCAGAAGCTTGAAAATGCGCGTAAGGCGCTTGATGGTGTTGACACCAAGCCGTTGCAAGATGAGATTGATAAGGACAGCAAAGTTAAGTCGTCTGTAAAGTACACCAATGCCGATAAAGAAAAGCAAAAGGCGTATGACGATGCTCTTGCAGCTGCTAAGAAGCTCATTGCACAGTTGACTGGTAAGGATACTCAGCAGGGCGGTCAAGGTGGTCAGCAGCCAGATCTTAGTACAAAGGACGCTAAGCAGAAGGCTTTGGACGCTGCTCTTGCAAAGCTTAAGGCAGCTGAAGAGGCTCTTGACGGTAAGAAACCAACTCCGACCCCAACTCCAAGTCCACTGCCAACTCCTGGTTCTGGTTCTGAAGCTGGTTATGGTGTGAATGATAATGCGCCTACTACTGTGGATAAGGGTGAGTTGAATGTTCAGATTCAGGGTGCTGAATCTGATTCACAGCCTGGAAATGCTGGTAATGGTAACGCTGGTGCTGGCGTAAACTCGGGTAATGCAGGTAACGCTGCTAACACCAATGCTGCCAACGCTAACGCTAATAATGCTAATGGTGCAAGTTCTGCTGCTGTGAACGCTGCTGTTGAGAATAATCCTGCTGTGAAGCAGGCGGATGCTAAAGTTTCTAAGGCTCAGGCGGCTTTGGATGCTGCTTTGGCTGAGGCTAAGAAGGTTGCTGCTGATCCGAATGCTACCCAGGCTCAGGTTGATGCTGCGGTTAAGAATCTTTCTGCTGCTCGTAAGGCTTTGGCTGCTGCTAAGGCTCATGCGGCTGATGTTCGTGCTTCTGTGCGCGCTCAGGTGTTGAAGAGTGGTAGTGTTGCTCAGCTTAGTAAGACTGGTAGTGACGTGTCTGTGTTTGGCTTGTTTGCTGCAACTCTTAGTGCTGCTGGTGCTGCGCTTTTCTCAGCTAAGCGTCGTGGTACTTCTCGTCACAGTAGTAAGTAGAATATTTGCTAGCTGGTCTGGTTATTGCAGATCAGCTAGTTTAGAGCTGTTTAATGTTTGCTTAATTGTATTCAGTAAGTTTGCTGAGTATTGAGTTAATTAGCATAATGAAGTTAATGTAAAATGTGCCTTACTTTGCGTCTTTCTTTACTACGCAAAGTGAGGCATTTTTGTATGCGAATATTTTTATCTAACACGAATTGAAACAGTCGTGAAAATATGGGAGAATTACCACATGACTACAGTTATTATGCATACTTCTGAAGGCGATATAAAAATCAATTTGTTTGACAGTAAAGCGCCTGAAACCGTCAAAAATTTTGTTGGCTTAGCTACTGGTGAGCGCGAGTGGCTTGACTCATTCAGTGGAAAACCTTCGCATGAGCCATTCTACGATGGTTTAACTTTCCACCGCATCATTAAGGATTTCATGATTCAGGGTGGCTGCCCACTCGGCAATGGAACTGGCGGTCCTGGATACGAGTTTGACGATGAAATTGACGCATCCTTGAAGTTCGATAAGCCTTATTTGCTCGCTATGGCAAATGCTGGAAAGCGTCGCGGTCGTGACGGTCGTTTGCATGGCACTAACGGTTCGCAGTTCTTCATTACAACTGTGCCAACTCCATGGCTTGATGGCCACCATACAATTTTCGGCGAAGTTGCTGACGATGAATCGAAGGCGGTTGTCGATAAGCTCGAGGCTGTCGCAACGGATCGATCTGATGCTCCTCTTGAGCCTGTAGGTATTATTTCTATTGAAGTTTTGTGATTAAACGTTATTTGATTTAATACTCTTTAATATTCTTTAATACTAAAGTTCTTAATTGCTAATCCGACATTTTCTATACGCTTGTGTACAGAAAATGTCGGATTTTTGCTGTAAGGCGGCAGAAACTTTACAACGCATGCAACGGAAAGGTTGTATTAATAGAATTTAAATGCGGATATAAAGAAAGCGAGTCTTATAGCAAGCATAATAGCTCACTATAAAACTCGCTTTGGTTCATATCAACCTTCTTCTATTATTATTCGTTGTAAGTATTGTTATTGAAGCACTTGCAATTCAGTTTTTGCTTCCGCACTTCCGTACCTCATCATTTTATGCTTTCACGCTTTGATACAACGATGAGCCGGATTCTTGGAACTTTTTGCTCATCTCTTTCATACCATCGGCAATTGCCTGACTGCGTGCTTCTTCAACGAGCTGCTCCTGCTGAGCTGCTCCGCCAAAACGCTTACGAATATTTTGCGAAATAGCCATCGAGCAGAACTTTGGTCCGCACATCGAGCAGAAGTGCGCCATTTTTGCCGGTTCTGCAGGAAGTGTTTCGTCGTGGAAGGCGATTGCGGTATCTGGATCATAGCTTAAGTTGAACTGATCCAACCAGCGGAACTCAAAGCGAGCCTTACTGATTGCGTTGTCGCGATCCATAGCATGTGGATGATGCTTAGCAAGATCAGCTGCGTGGCAAGCGATCTTATACGCAATCACGCCTTGCTTCACGTCATCCTTGTTAGGCAACCCCAAATGTTCCTTAGGAGTCACATAGCAAAGCATTGCGGTGCCGTATCGCGCAATCTCCACGCCACCAATTGCGGAAGTAATGTGGTCATAGCCAGGTGCGGTATCCGTAGTCAAAGGACCAAGCGTATAGAATGGAGCATTCTGGCAAATTGCCTTTTCCATCTCAATATTCATACGCACAGTGTCGAATGGCACGTGACCAGGACCTTCAATCATCACCTGTACGTCATGCTTCCAAGCGATCTTCGTAAGCTCGCCAAGCGTCATAAGCTCGGAAAGCTGAGCCGCATCGTTAGCATCAGCCAAGCTACCTGGACGCAAACCATCACCCAAAGAGAATGCAACATCGTACTTTGCGAAAATCTCGCATAATTCTTCAAAGTGCGTATACAAGAAGCTCTCTTGATGATGTTGCAAGCACCATTCAGCCATAATTGAGCCACCACGAGAAACAATACCGGTTACGCGGTTTGCAGTAAGCGGCACGTAGCGAAGAAGCACGCCAGCGTGAATAGTCATGTAGTCAACGCCCTGCTCGCACTGCTCAATAACAGTGTCGCGGAAAAGCTCCCAGCTGAGCTTAGAAGCATCATCCTCAACCTTTTCCAAAGCCTGATACATTGGCACTGTTCCAATTGGCACAGGGGAGTTGCGCAAAATCCATTCGCGCGTTGTGTGAATATCGTTACCGGTGGAAAGATCCATAACGGTATCCGCACCCCACTTCGTGGCCCACGTAAGCTTTTCTACTTCTTCGTCGATAGATGACGTAACAGCAGAATTACCCATGTTTGCGTTGAGCTTAGTCAAGAAGCGCGAGCCAATAATCATAGGTTCAGCTTCAGGATGGTTAATATTGCAAGGAATTACAGCACGTCCGGCTGCAACTTCTTCGCGAACCAGCTCTACATCGCAATTTTCGCGCGTTGCAACATATTGCATTTCCGGAGTAGTGATTCCGTGGCGAGCGTACCACATTTGTGTAATCGGATGATCCGCGCCCTTCATTGGCTTATGCGTGCGTCCACGCCATTCTTTAGAAGCTTTGCCTCGCTTAATTGCGCGCTTGCCGTCGTCTTGAAGATTGCGCCTGCGACCCTCATATTCCACAACGTCACCGCGGTCGCGAATCCAGTCAAGGCGAAGCGGAGCCAAACCTTCCTTCGGATCGCACTTTGGACCTTCTGTATTGTAATCCTTAAAAGGCGGGTTAGGACCTACGCCAGGAGTATCCGAAAGCTTAATTTCCGTATAAGGAACTTCCAAATCATAAGAACCATATTCATACTCAAAATGAATTGGAGTTGTTTTGCGAATATGAGCTTTATCGCGCTGAGTGCATCCGCGAGCTGCAATGTCAACTCGCTGTTGTTTAGCTAATTTCGCAGCATCCTTTGCTTCTTTCGCATTAATAAAAGTTGGCTTCTTTTCTTGAGTTTCTGAAGATTTTGATTCAGAATTTTCTGCAACTATCACTCGCTTAGCGTAGCCGTGCTTTTCTTCACCTCGCACAGCTTTCCAATGTTCAACAAATTCACGCATAGTTGATTCTGGTGTTTCTGAAGAATACAATGCTTCAGAAACGAACCATCCTGCAGCCTTGGTGTGAGCGATTGTATCGATATCGTCGAGTGCAGTTCTTCCGCCAACTAGAACTGGAAAATCACTTGCGGAACAAATCGTATTAATTTTCGCTTCGTCCAGCGTTGTGTGATTTGCTTCCAATTCGTAAGCGGCAGTAGTGCTTTCGCATCCTTCTTCAGGATTGCGCATTGCTGTTACGCAAATGTAATCAATGCATCCATCTGGAAGTTCGTTTATTACTTTAACTAAGCTTTCGGTTTCAACAGATAAGCCGATTACAGCATCTTCGCCAAGAAGAGCGCGAGCCTCTCTAGGCTCCATGTCGCTTTGTGCTAAATGCACTCCGTCAACTTTGATGCTTTGATTGCGAGCTTGCCAAACGACATCAACACGCTCGTCGATAACAAAAGTTACAGAATCGCATTTGTTATTGTCTTCGATGATTTGTGCAATATCGCGTGCAATAGTAGTGATTTCTTTAGCGTTTTCATTGTTGCAATGAAGACGAATAAAAGTCGCTCCAGCGCGCAAAGCATCATCGACAATATCGGTAAGCGGACGATTATTACAAGCTTGTGGGTCTGCAATAAAGCAGGCGCTTAGATTAAATTGATTACGCATTGATGCGTACGGATAATTCGATGTCATACTAAAATCGTTGCTCCCTACGTTGTATTAACTAACAGGTTCGAAGGGTTAGGCAAACTAATACCATCTCAGCCTTCTTTCGAAAGCACCCCTGCAAAATGTCGAATTACCAGCAAGTTTACACGATTATGTGCATTTAATTGGTGGTGGGTATGTTGCGAATTTCTTTAGCGTTCGTGATGATTGATTGCGCGTGAAATAAAATCTCCCAAGCTTTGCACAATCTGCACGAGAATAATACAAAGGATAACAGCAACTGTCATCACATCGTATTGATAACGCTGGTATCCGTATCGTATTGCAATATCTCCGAGTCCGCCTGCGCCAACTGTTCCAGCCATTGCGGAGAATCCAAAAAGCGTAATAAATGTAAGCGCAGCTCCGCGAATTAGCGAAGGTAAAGCTTCCCACAGCAACACTTTGCAAACAATTTGCAATTTGCTTGCTCCAAAGCTTTGTGCTGCTTCAATTAAGCTTCCGTCAACTTCGGCTAAAGATTGTTCAACTACTCTAGCAACGAATGGTGCAGCCGTAATCACCAGAGGCACAATAGCCCCAGGAACTCCCAAAGAAGTGCCAACTATGAGACGAGTGAAAGGAATTATTGCAACTAATAAAATAATAAACGGCACAGAACGCACGATGTTAACAATCCAGCCTAGAACTGCGTTAATTGGCGCGTTGGGGCAAATGCCTTTTTTGTTTGATGTAATGAGAAGTACGCCAACTGGAAGTCCAATAAGGTATGCAAAAAGTGTTGCAACTGATGTCATTACGAGTGTGTCTTGCACGCCTTCAATAAGTAAGTTGCCGTAGTCGTTAAAAAATTGTGTAGCAGCTTCTAACATTGTTATTTCACCTCGTTGGTAAGCGCGTTTGTTTGTTCGTCTGTTTGTGCGTTTTCTGGCTTATTGTTAAGCTCGCTTGCAATCGTGCTTGTAATTTTAGCGCGATGATTTTCCTGTTTTTCATCTGCAATAAGAGTTCGCAAAATATCGCTTTGTGGATTTGCAAAAAGCGTATCAGTGTCACCTAATTCCACAATGCGTCCGCCATCAATCATTGCAACTCGGTCGCAAATATTTCGTGCTACAGCCAGCGAATGCGTAATAATAACAAGCGTTACGTTGAGTTCGCGGTTAATTCGGCTCAATAAATCAAGGATTTGCGCAGTAGTTGTGGAGTCAAGTGCGCTTGTTGCTTCGTCGCAAAGCATAATCGACGGATTATTCGCCAATGCTCGTGCAATTGCTACGCGCTGCTGCTGTCCGCCTGAAAGCTGGCTAGGGTAGCGGTTTGCAAAATCTTGTAAACCAACTAAGTCAAGTAAGTAGTTTGCGCGTTCTTCTCGTTCCTTTTTTGCAGTGTGATTCAGCTCTAATGGGAAAGTGACGTTTCGCAATACTGTACGCTGCTGGAAAAGGCTAAAATTCTGGAAAATCATGCCAATATTAGTGCGTACTTTTGCAAGTTCTTTATCTTTTACTTCGCTAATATCATTTCCGTCAATAATAATTTTGCCGGAAGTTGGTCGCTCAAGCAGATTCATGCAACGAACTAGCGAAGACTTTCCTGCACCAGAAGAACCAAGGATTCCGAATACTTCTCCCGATTCAATAGTCAGATTAATGTCGTGTAATGCTTCGTTCGCTTTGCTACCTTTGCCGTAGCTTTTGTGAAGATGTTCGATCTGAATCATGCTTTTCCTTAACAGATTATTGCTTTCTGTGTGAAATATACTTCGTTACTAACTAGAGTTACTAACTAGAGTTACTAACTAGCGTCATTAACTAGATTATTAACTAGCACGCACATTACGTATATTACACGCTTATAAAATAATGCCGCAAAGCATACACGAAGCATACACATGCGGCATTAGGTGGCTACATTGTGAGTATTTTTTAGAAAACAGGGAGCACAGCGCCTTTGTAAGTTTTAGTAATATAGTCGCGCACTTCGCTTGTCTTCAAAGCTTTGAGTAAGGCTTTGATTTTTGCAAACTTTTCAGAGCCCTTCTTTACTACAATAATATTTTCATAAGTTTTAGCCGCAATGCCTCCAACTTTTTCTGAAGTAAGTGGGTCTTTAGTTGGGTTAAAACCAGCTTGAATAGCGTAATTGCCGTTCATGGCAGCAAGATCCACATCCTTAATGGCAGTAGGAACTGTTGCCGCTTCAAGTTCTTTAAACTTCAAATTCTTAGGATTCTCAGTAATATCTTTTGTAGTAGCGTTAATATCCTTTGGATTCTTCAACTTAATCAATCCGGCATCTTGCAAAAGAAGCAATGCGCGAGCCTCATTAGTAGGATCATTTGGAACTGCAACAGTTGCTCCGTTTGCTAATGCTTTAATCGTCTTGGTTTTTCCTGGATACAATCCAAATGGTTCAAAATGAATTCCACCTACTGAAACAAGGTGAGTTCCCTTTTCCTTATTAAAGTTGTCAAGATAAGGCAAATGCTGATAGTAGTTTGCGTCAACTTCGCCTTCTTCAGTAGCTGTATTTGGCTGCACGTAGTCAGTAAATTCCTTTACTACTAGCTTGTAGCCTTCTTTTTGCAAGATTGGCTTTACAACTTTATTTAAGATTTCAGAATGCGGGGTAGGTGAAGCTGCAACAGTAATGGTCTTGTCATCCTTTGCGCCTGCTTTTGAGCTACCGCAGCCACTTAAAGTGAAAGTCGCTAATGCTGCCAGTGCTGTAATTGATGCAATAACTTTAATTTTTCGCATATTTCCTGCTCCTTGTTCGGTGAAATTTGTTTAAAGTTAAATCCCCTTCGCGAGTAACGAATTATCAATATAGGCGAGAAAAATCAATAATTCTACACTTTGCTTATTAGTATTATTTATGACGTGTTAATAATTCGCATACTTGCAGTGTGGAAAGAGAAAAAATAAGTTTTTCAACACGTCGCTTACTTGCAATGAAGCTATCTACTAGACTGTAATGTATGAGTTTTTTGCGATTGGCGTTAGCGCAGATAGATACCTGCGTTGGGAACATTGATAGCAACGTTGAAAAAGTTTTGAAGTATGCTGCGCGCGCAAAGCAGTCGGGTGCTCGCATGGTTGTGTTTCCTGAGATGACTTTGACTGGGTATCCTATTGAAGACCTCGCCTTGCGTGCCACGTTCCGCACAACTGCACAAAAAGCTGCAGACTTGCTTGCAACAAAACTTGCGGAAGAAGGCTTGGGGGAGCTTTACGTAGTAGTTGGAACTGTTGGCTTTGACGAGTCTGCTGGAAAGCCTCGAAACAGGCTTCTCGTATTGCATGAAGGTAAATCTGTGTTGCAATACGACAAGCATTTCTTGCCAAATTATGGTGTTTTTGACGAGTTTCGTATTTTCTCTTCTGGCAATAAGTGTGAGCTGCTGGAAGTAGATGGAATGCGTCTAGGTTTTGCTATTTGCGAAGATATTTGGCAAGACGGCGGTCCTGTTGCGCGTTTGGCAAAACTTGGTATCGATGCGCTAATAACTATGAACGGTTCTCCATATGAGGAAGGTAAAACTCATGTGCGCTTGAGTTTGGCTCAAAAGCGCGCTGTTGAAGTCAATGCGCCAGTCGTATATGTGAACCAAGTCGGCGGCCAAGATGATTTGGTTTTTGACGGTGGAAGTTTTGTTGTTGATGCTGACGGAACTTTACTTGAACGCTCGGCAATGTTTGATGAAGATTTGTCGTTTGTTGATTTTGATAACTCGCTGAAAAAGCAGAAAGTTTCAAGCATTGCTCCAAAACTTGACGCAGACGAAGAAGTGTATTGTGCGTGTGTTGTAGGTCTTAGAGATTACATGCGTAAGAATGGTTTTAAGGGTGTGTGCTTAGGACTTTCTGGAGGAATTGATTCTGCTTTAGTAGCTACTATGGCTGCCGATGCTTGCGGTGGAGCAAATGTGTATGGCATTTCTATGCCAAGCATGTACTCTTCGGACGGTTCTAAAGACGATGCGCGCGATTTAGCAGAGCGAATTGGCGCTCACTATGATGTGCAACCAATTGAACCGCTTTTTAAAGCTTTCCAATCGCAACTTTCATTAGAAGGTGTTGCAGCAGAAAACTTGCAAGCTCGCGTTCGTGGCGTAATCGTAATGGCTTACTCGAATTCGCGCGGTGTTTTGGCGCTCGCAACTGGTAATAAATCGGAGCTTGCTTGCGGATATTCTACTATCTATGGCGATGCGGTAGGAGGGTATGCTCCTATTAAGGATTTGTTTAAGACGCGCGTTTGGGCACTTTCTCGTTGGAGGAATCGCGCTGCGAATGCTGGAGTAGGCATTGGTATGCTGCCAATTGTTGGATATGAGGATTCTGAGCAAACAGAAGTTACGAAAGCGAAAGCTCCGCAAGATGGTGTGCTTATTCCGGTTAATTCTATTATTAAGCCTCCGAGTGCAGAGTTGCGTCCAGGGCAAAAGGATTCTGATTCTTTACCTGAGTACGATTTGCTTGATCGTGTTTTAGAGGCTCATATTGAGCTTGCTCATGGTAGAGCGGATTTGCTTGAAGATGGTTTTGACGAGCATACTGTTGACACGGTTATGCGTTTAGTTGATCGCGCAGAATGGAAGCGCAGGCAGTATCCGCTTGGACCAAAAGTAAGTGCTATTGCTTTTGGCAGGGATCGCAGAATGCCTGTTACCACAGCTTTTCGTGAATAAATGTGATATATTTCACTAGATTTTTTGCAAAACTACTCGTGTATGCGTTTACTTATGCTCTAACATTGTTATTAAGGCAGCGTGAAGATGCGTTGCGGGTACAAAAGGAGTCTAAACATGACATCAGTTGATGCGCCAGTTCTCAGTGAAGAGGATCTTCGTACCGAAGCGTGGAATGGTTTTACTGACGGCAATTGGAAGAAAGACATTGACGTACGCGACTTTATAATAAAGAACTATACGCCATATGAAGGTGACGAAAGTTTCTTGGCAAATGCCACTGAAAAAACGAAGCACATGTGGAAGTATCTCGACGACAACTACTTAGCTGTTGAACGTGAGCGTCGTGTTTATGATGTTGAAACTCATATCCCAGCAGGTATTGACGCAATGCCAGCAGGCTACATTGAAAGCCCAGAAGTAGATAACGTAATCGTCGGTTTGCAAACTGATGAGCCTTGCAAGCGCGCTATGATGCCAAACGGCGGTTGGCGCATGGTTGAGCAAGCTATTAAAGAAGCTGGCAAGGAAGTAGATCCTCAAATCAAGAAGATTTTCACCGTCTACCGTAAGACTCATAACGATGGCGTGTTTGGCGTTTACACCAAGAATATTAAGATTGCTCGCCACAACAAGATTTTGACCGGTTTGCCAGATGCTTACGGCCGCGGTCGTATTATTGGCGATTATCGTCGTGTTGCTCTTTACGGCGTGAACATGCTTATTGAGTTTAAGAAGCGCGACAAGGATTCGATTCCATACCGTAACGATTTTACCGAGACCGAAATTGAGCATTGGATTCGCTTCCGCGAAGAGCATGACGAGCAGATTAAGGCTTTGAAGCAGCTTATTAACTTGGGTAACGAGTACGGTTTGGATTTGACTCGTCCAGCTAAGACCGCTAAGGAAGCTGTTCAGTGGACTTACATGGGCTATCTTGCTTCTGTTAAGAGCCAGGATGGCGCTGCAATGAGCTTCGGTCGCGTTTCCGCATTCTTCGATTGCTACTTTGAGCGCGATTTGAAGGCAGGTTTAATTAACGAAACCGACGCTCAGGAAATTATTGACGCTCTTGTTATGAAGCTTCGTATTGTGCGCTTCTTGCGTACTAAGGATTACGACGCAATCTTCTCTGGTGATCCTTACTGGGCAACTTGGTCCGATGCAGGCTTCAGCGAGGATGGCCGCACTTTCGTAACCAAGACTTCGTTCCGTTTGCTCAACACTTTGACTCTTGAGCATTTGGGACCTGGTCCTGAGCCAAATATCACTATTTTCTGGGATCCAAAGCTTCCAGAAGCTTATAAGCGTTTCTGCGCACGAATTTCTATCGACACTTCTGCAATCCAGTACGAGTCCGATAAAGACATTCGTGAGCACTGGGGTGACGACGCTGCTATTGCTTGCTGCGTTTCTCCAATGCGCGTCGGTAAGCAAATGCAGTTCTTCGCAGCTCGCGTGAACTCTGCAAAAGCTTTGCTTTACGCTATTAACGGCGGCCGCGATGAAATGACCGGCATGCAAGTTATCGATAAGGGTGTTATTGACCCAATCAAGCCAGAAGCTGACGGCACTCTCGACTACGAGAAGGTTAAGGCTAACTACGAGAAGGCTTTGGAATGGCTTTCCGAGACTTATATTGAGGCTTTGAATATCATCCACTACATGCACGATAAGTACGCTTACGAGTCCATCGAAATGGCTTTGCATGATAGGGAAGTCTACCGTACGCTTGGTTGCGGCATGTCCGGCTTGTCTATTGCTGCAGATTCCTTGGCTGCTTTGAAGTATGCAAAGGTTTACCCAATCTACAACAAGGATGCTAAGACCACTGAAGGCCACGAGTACGAGTACATCGAGGGCGGCGACGACGACTTAATCGTTGGCTACAAGACTGTTGGCGAGTTCCCAGTTTACGGTAACGACGACGATCGTGCAGACGACTTAGCAAAGTGGGTTGTAAGCACTGTTATGGGTCAGGTAAAGCGTTTGCCTGTGTACCGTAATGCTGTTCCAACTCAGTCCATCTTGACTATTACTTCTAACGTTGAGTATGGCAAGAACACTGGTTCCTTCCCATCCGGTCACAAGAAGGGCACTCCGTACGCTCCAGGCGCAAACCCAGAAAACGGCATGGATTCGCACGGTATGCTTCCTTCAATGTTCTCCGTTGGAAAGATTGATTACGATGATGCTCTCGACGGCATTTCGCTTACGAACACTATTACTCCTGACGGTTTGGGTCGTGACGAAGACGAGCGCATTAGCAACTTGGTTGGCATTTTGGATGCTGGCAACGGTCACGGCTTGTACCACGCAAACATCAACGTGTTGCGTAAGGAACAGCTTGAAGATGCTGTTGAGCACCCAGAAAAGTATCCGCATTTGACGGTTCGAGTTTCCGGCTACGCAGTGAACTTTGTAAAGCTCACTAAGGAGCAGCAGCTCGACGTTATTTCTCGTACATTCCACCAGGGTTCAGTTACTGACTGATTTGGTTGATTAGTAAACACCGCCGGGAGCGAGGCTAGTTTCGCTCCCGGCTTTTGTTAATTGCGTATATTATTTATTATTTATTTATAAATAGTTTGGAGGGCAGTTAGATGGCTGAAAACACAGCGTTTCGTACCACAACTCAGCATATGTTGAAGGAGTCAAAAGAGTATGCTCGCCAAACTTTAATGGGTGGACTTTCTGGATTTGAGTCGCCAATTGGGCTGGATCGTAAAGATCGCTTAGTTGCTCTTAAAACTGGCGATATTGGATTTGTGCATTCGTGGGATATCAATACTTCTGTTGATGGTCCTGGAACTCGTATGACGGTGTTTATGAGCGGTTGCCCACTTCGTTGCCAGTATTGCCAAAATCCTGATACTTGGAAAATGCGTGACGGCAAGCCAGTCTATTTGGATGCAATGATTAAAAAAGTTGACCGCTATCAAAGTCTTTTTAAAGCAACAGGTGGAGGAATCACATTTTCTGGCGGCGAGTCCATGATGCAGCCAGCTTTTGTATCTAGAGTATTTCGCGCTGCAAAAGAGATGGGCGTTCATACTTGCTTAGATACTTCGGGCTTTTTGAATCGCAATTATACAGATGAAATGATTGACGACATTGATCTTTGCTTGCTTGACGTTAAATCAGGAACTGAAGAAACGTATAAAAAAGTAACCGGCGGCTTGCTACAGCCAACTATTGATTTTGGTCAGCGCTTGGCGAAGGCTGGTAAGAAGATTTGGGTGCGTTTTGTGCTTGTTCCAGGTTTGACTTCCAGCGAAGAAAACGTTGAAAAAGTTGCCGAGATTTGCGATTCGTTTGGTGATGCTGTTGAGCATATTGACGTGCTTGGATTCCATCAACTAGGACGTCCAAAGTGGCATGAGCTTCGAATTCCGTACCCTCTTGAGAATCAAAAAGGGCCTTCTAGGGCGCTTAAAGAGCGAGTTGTAAACCAGTTCAAAGACCACGGTTTTGTTGTGTACTAGACTGCGTTTAGATTGCATTTAGACTGCATTTAAATTGTGTCAAAAATGTAACTGTAATTTAGGCAATCTTTGCGTATCGTATTGTTTTTTGAAGGATTTTTGTATAATTATACAAATACTCTTTTTTAGAGAAAGGATACGCAATGAAGCGCAGAATAGGTTGTTGGATTGCATTAGCTTTTACATTAGCGTTAGCTGTTTTTGTGCGGTGTAACGATCAGTTTGGTTTTGCTACAGCGCTTACTATTTTCGTTATTTTGCCAATAATTTTATTGCCAATAAACATTGTTGCATCTTTCGATAAGAAACTTCTTATTGAAGTGCCAATAATATCTATTGTTATAGCTGTTGTTACAGAACTTGTCACTTTTCCAATAGTCAACTTTTCGGATTTAGGTTTACATGCTGGCTACGTTGTTCCAACAGTTTTAGCTTCGGTAGTCGCATTTACTCTTACTAGATTCCTTAAAACTAGGCTTGTTAAGCGCATAAATGACGAAGTAGCAAACAATAAAACAGATTGATTATTTAATTGATTATTTATTTGATTTTTTATTTTTGAATAGTCGTAGTTGTGTGCGAAAGTTGAAGCCGTGTTAAAAGATGCATAATCTATAACACGGCTTAAATATTTTTTACGGATATTTTGCAAAAAGTACAGAATAAGTTGCAAAAGCGTAAGAATTTGGGTAAAGCATGCAATCGGGAGGCGTACTTGAACGAGGGACCAAAGCTTTTAAAAGAGCCTAGAGAAGGAGTTCCAGAAGTCATTGATACGCTTGAAGCATATAAAGATTATTGCAGCTTGTTGGCGGCAGGCTCCGGTCCTTTAGCTGCAGACGCTGAGCGAGCTTCCGGTTTTCGCTACAGTCATGAAGATTGGTTGATTCAGTTCAAACGCAAGGGTGCAGGAATTGGATTATTAGATCCTATAGAACTTACAAAACTTGGAGCTGATTGGAACGAATTTAACAAGGCAGTAGGGGATGTGCCTTGGATTATTCACGATTCGATGCAAGATTTGCCAGGATTTTTCGATATTGGTTTGCGCCCGCGTGCTTTATTTGATACTGAGATAGCGGCTAAATTACTTGGTAGAAAGCGCTTCGGTTTAAGCTCTGTAACTGAATATTATTTGGGTCTTACTCTTGCAAAAGAACATTCTGCAGCAGATTGGTCTTACCGCCCACTTCCTAGAGATTGGCGAAATTACGCAGCTTTAGATGTTGAATTACTTATTGAGCTAGAAGAAGTAATGCGCGTCGAACTTAAAAAGCAAGGTAAACTTTCTTGGGCGGAAGAAGAATTTAAACACTTACTTAGTAAGGGTGCACAAAAGAAAGCTCCGCATCCACGTCCATGGCTTAAAATATCGCATATTAGCGTACTTATGCACGATCGTGTTGGTTTAGTTATTGCGAAAGCATTGTGGCAAAAGCGAGATGCTTTAGCGCGTGAATATGATATTGCGCCAACTCTGCTACTTTCTGACGCTGCGATTATTGAAGCTGGTAAGCGTAAACCTAGTAATGCGCGTGCGTTTCGTGCTATTCGTTCTTTGAATGAGCGAGTGCGAATGCACACTGGCAGTGAGCAAGACAAAATGTTCGAGCGTTACGCTCCAATTCAGCGCAAAGTTAAACCATCTATTTGGAAAAACGTTATAGAGAATGCTATTTTGCGCGCTAAATCTGGTGAAACGGCTATGGATGATGTGCATCCAGTATTACCGAATGGAGCTATTCAACTTAATTCGCGCGAATCTCGTAAAACGAACGTACTTAAGTCAACAGATACTGACGAGTCGCAAGGTTCTAATGATTGTCAGGATTGCCATGATTTATCGGATTCGCAGTACTTGCAGGATATGCAAGATTTCCAAAGCGCTCCTAGATCTATGAAATATTGGCGAGAACATCACCCTAAGCGTTACGAGCGTTTACAAAGAGTAAAAGCTGAGTTAAATCAAATTTCTGAATACACTCATACTCCTGCAGAAATTATTATCAAACCACAGATTATTCGTAATCTTTGCTGGCATGATGATGCGCAAGATATTGATGTTAAAACATTCTTAAGTGAGCATGGTGCTCGCGAATGGCAAACCCGATTGGTAGCTGAGTCCGTAACTCGCGCTATCATGTAACGGTTGTGCCATACGGCAGAAGCTAGAAAAAACGTAATTTCAGGAGCGCAAGCGTGAAAATCAGCGTCAGGAATCTTGAGCCAACTAAAGTTAAGCTCACCATTACCGCAGATCTCGAAGACTTCAAGCCATTCTTGGAAGAAGCTCGTAAGGAGATTGCTAAGCAAATTAACGTGCCAGGTTTCCGTAAGGGACATGTGCCAGGCAAGATTGTAGATCAGCGCGTCGGTTTCGCAGCTGTTGCCGGCGAAGCCGTAAATTCCGCTGTACCAGAGCTTTATTCCAAGGCTTTGGAAGAAAAGAAGATTCGCCCAATGGATCAGCCAGAATTTGACGTTCAGGAAGTTCCAACGTCGACTGATGCAGATGCAAGTCTTAAGTTTGTAGCAACAGTTGAGCGTCGTCCAGATTTCAAGTTGAACAAGTTCAAGGGCGTTGAGATTGAAGTTGAGAAGCCAAAGGTTTCCGACAAGGATGTCAAGGAGCGCTTGGAAAGTCTCCGTCAGCGTTTTGCTACTTTGGTTGGTGTTGACCGTCCTGCAGCTAAGGGTGATTACACTAACATTGATTTGGAAGCTCGTATCGATGACGAAGTAGTTGATGCACAAGAGGGCGTAAGCTACGAAATCGGTTCCGGTGTGTTGCTTGACGGTTTGGATGAGGCTTTGGATAGCCTTTCTGCCGGCGAAGAAACCACCTTTGAAGGTACTCTCGAGTCCGGCAAGCATAAGGGCGAGAAGGCTCAAATCAAGGTTAAGGTTAATTCCGTAAAGACTCAGGAATTGCCAGAGCTTGATGATGATTTTGCTCAGGAAGCTTCCGAGTTTGATACTTTGAAGGATTTGAAGGCAGATATTCGCAAGGCTTGCGAGCAGGCTGCTGAAGGTCGTCAGGCAACTAATGCCCGTGACGCATTCCTTGTTAAGCTTCAAGAAGAAGTTGAAATTCCTGTACCAAAGGGTGTTTTGGATAAGGCTGTTTCAGAGCATTTGAAGGGCATGACCCCTGATCCTGAAAAAGCTACCAAGAAGCAGAAGGACGAAGCGCAGCAGGCTGCTGAGAAGGAACTTCGCGACCAAATGGTTCTTGACGCTTTAGCTGAACAGATGGATGTGACTGTTTCCCAGGCTGATGTCACCAACTTCTTGGTTTCTGTTGCTCAGCAGTACGGTATGGATCCAAACCAGTTCATTAACGCAATCGTTAACAACGGTCAGCTTGGTTCTGCTGTGCAGGAAGTTGCTCGCTCTAAGGGCTTGCTTGCTGGTATGCGTGCTGTAAAGTTCGTTTCTGGCGGAGAAGCTCTTGACTTGAGTGCATTCTTGTCTGAGGATGATGACGAAGACGAAAGCGTGAAGGCTGCTTCTGCTGCTGCAGAAGTTGCTGACGAACTTTCTAAGTAGTATTTTTCAAATAAGAAAAAGTTTATACTTTCTCATATTCGCTAAAAACCCAGGGCTTTTGCTCTGGGTTTTTGTGTTGTTGTTATACTTTAAAGAAAGTGAAAAACAAATAAAATGAAAAACAAATAACATAAGGAAGGCTGCTGCTAATGGAAAAACGCAATTTGCAAATAGTAGGCAGTAAAAAACCTAGTAAATGTTTGAACTATGTTTTTACATGTTTACGATTAAGTCTTATTGCTTTTTTTGTTGCAGTTATGGCTGGGGTTGGTGCAATATTATTAACTCTGTTACTACATGCTGTGCAAAATGTAATGTTCGGATTTTCAGAATCTGCTCTTAAACCTTCGCCAGTTGGATTGCCAGTATTGCACTACGTTGCTGTTGTATTAATTGTCATATCTGTTGCTGCAATTATTTGGATGTGGTTATGGACAAAATCTTCTAATCGTATTGTCGATATAGCTCATGCTGTTCGTGGTCAATCAATGCCATGGCATACAACGATTATCCATGTATGTTTACAAATTTTTATAGTTGCTTCTGGCGCAAGTTTAGGTAGGGAAGTTGCGCCTCGAGAATTGGCTGCAATGCTTACTCAGAAGTTACTCTGCTTTATCCGAGTCAGTGAATTTCAAGCTCGCGTTTTGGTTGCAAGTGCTGCTGGTGCTGGTTTAGCTGGAGTTTATCGCGCTCCAATAGCGGGTGCGATTATGACGCTAGGTTTGGTTGCAATTCCACGTTTTTCTCATGACTCGAAATCTTCTTTAAAGCGTTTGAAATGGTATTGGTTTATACAAAAATTTAGTATTTTTGCTATTGCGTTATGTATAAGTGAAATTGCATCATTGACTACTATTTTTGTGCTTGGGTATGAGCCTTACTATTGTTTGTCAAGTCTTGATGACATCCATATTGTCAATACGACTGTGTTGCTGCTTGCAATTATAGTTGGCATTCCTTGTGGTATTGTTGGCACTCTTTTCCATGAGATGATTCGTTGGGCTCGCTCTAAGTGTGCTCGCAATTACCAAATTTTATATTTTTTGCCATTAATGGGCTTAGTAACAGGATTAGTTGCATCATGGAATCCAGCCATTATGGGCAATGGTCGAGCTTTAGCGCAATACGCATATAACATTGCAAAAACAAGTATTGCAATTGACAAAAACTCTTTGGTAACTTTGCTTCTACTGGTTGTTGCAAAAATAATTTTAACAAGTTGCACTCTTCGAGCTGGCGCAAGTGGTGGTGTGCTTCAGCCGAGTATGTCGTCTGGAGCTTGCGTAGGGCTGATTATAGGTTTTATAAGTATGAACATTCCAGTTGTTGGTGGCATGTTATCAAGTCAGCCCAAAATATTGGTAATAGCTGCTATTTTCGGTGCTGCAAGTCTGCTAACTGCAAGTCGAAAGTCATTGTGGTTTGCGCTTTTTTTGGTAGCACAATTAGTGAATTTGCCTATGATTATGATTATTCCAATGGTTGTTTCTTGTGCTGTATCTAGAAGCATAACGATGATACCAAAATTTTTAGCCGCAAATAATGTTTAAATTTTTTTAGTATAGAAAATACAATATATGCAAAATAAATGCGCCTATGCTAGTTCAGTATTAGCAAAGGCGCATTTGTTATTAGTAAATATTTTTTTAGTTATGTTGGTTATTTTAGTTATTTTTTAATTAATTATTAGAACTGAATTCTTTATCTGCAATAAAAGTTCCATCATCGTTTGAGAAGGAGAAATGTATGCGCACTGGTGCAATAATTTTTTCTTTCATTTCATCCGATGCTGATTGTGGCATCAAGTTCGAGAGGCTATCGCCGTATGTTTGCATTCCAGTCTTTAACGCTGTAATTTCTAAATCAGATAGGTGCTTTTTGAACTTTGCATTTATATTGAGCTGATCACCTTTAGTGGCAAACGTTATGTTGAATGGTGAGCTGCTAGTGGCATCATTAAATCCATTAGTGAGTTTTTTAGCTTCTTCTGAATGGCAATGTACGTATTCTTCAATATTTGCGCTTTTAGGTGCAGAGCAATTGTAATGTGGCTTAAGATTAGTTGAATTGTAATGTGGTTTTGAAATTACGTAGCCACCTACTGCAACTATTGCTACTACTATGACAACAATAAGCCAAGTGTATTTTGACTTATGAGCACTTGTATTTGTTGCATTTGGATAAGCGTTTGCAGGATAGTTGTTGACTGGTTGTTGATTATTCTGATATACGTTTGGTTGGTAACCATTATTTAGATTTACATTATTAGGGTAATTGTTGTTCTGGTATCCGTTATTTGGGTATACGTTGTTTTGATACTCATTGTTTTCATAACCATTGTTTGGGTATCCGTTATTTGGATTTACATTATTTGGGTATGTATTATTTTGGTAACCATTATTTGGATACTCGTTATTTGGCATCGGAGCAGGCGAGTAGTTGTTATCTGGCAATTGGTTAGAATCCATAATTACTCCTTATAATGAATTGATAATCCGATAAAAATATACTCAATAATGCATACTAGTGTAGGATAATAAGTAAAAATTACATCTGTTGATATGAATAAAATTCTAGAAATTTGGTGTAAAACATTCAATTCAAATCATATTCGCAATATTTTCTATGTGGTCATGCGCACAAGGTAATGTAGAAATAATTACGTGGTAACAAGGAGATATAGTGACTGAGCTTTTTACAGCTTCTCCTGTGATGGAACAGGCTGAAGCGTCTACATCAACTGATTCTATTTTTAATCGATTGCTAAAAGATCGCATTATTTGGTTGGGATCTGAAGTAAAAGACGAGAATGCCAATGTTATTTGCGCACAAATGTTAATGCTTGCTGCGGAAGATCCTAAGAAGGATATTTGGCTGTATATTAATTCGCCTGGAGGTTCAATTACTGCTGGTATGGCAATTTACGATACTATGCAATTAATTGAGCCAGATGTTGCGACTATTGCTGTTGGCATGGCTGCATCTATGGGTCAGTTCTTGCTTAGTTCTGGCACTCCTGGTAAGCGTTATATTACCTCGCATGCGCGTGTGCTTATGCATCAACCTTCTGGCGGTGTCGGTGGTACTGCTACAGATGTACGAATTAATGCAGAGCTTATTATGGATATGAAAAAAACGCTTTCTGAATTGACTGCAAAGCAGACTGGTCATACGGTAGAGGAAATTTACCGAGATAATGAATACGATCACTGGTTTACAGCTCAGCAAGCTTTGGAGTATGGTTTCGTAGATAAGATTGTGACCACTCCTGCTTCTATGCGCGGTGAGGAGTAATTATGGCAAGTGAAGAAGCAAAGTTTGTTGCGCGTGCCGAGCGTTTAGCTGGTTTTGGCGGTGTTACTTCTGCTCAGCGCATTACTAATCGTTACGTATTGCCTCAGTTTGGCGAGCAAACTCCATACGGCATGAAAACTCAGGATCCTTACACTAAGCTGTTTGAAGATCGCATTATTTTCATGGGTGTGCAAGTAGATGACACTTCTGCTGATGACATTATGGCTCAGTTGCTTGTTTTGGAGAGCATGGATTCTGATCGCGATGTGATGATGTACATTAATTCACCTGGTGGTTCGATGACTGCTATGACTGCGATTTATGACACCATGCAGTACATTAATCCAGATGTTCAAACTGTTTGCTTGGGTCAGGCTGCTTCTGCTGCTGCTATTATTCTTGCTGCTGGAGCTGCTGGTAAGCGCATGATTTTACCAAATGCGCGTGTGCTTATTCATCAGCCTGCAATGGGCCAAGATTTTGGTAAAGCTACTGAAATTGAGCTTCAGGCTAAGGAAATGTTGCGTTTGCGTTCTTGGTTAGAATCAACTCTTGCAAAACATACTGGTCAAGATATTGAGCGTATTCGTAAAGATATTGAAGTTGATACTATTTTGACTGCTTCAGAAGCCAAAGCTTATGGAATGGTTGACGAAGTGCTTGAGCGTAGAGCATAATTCAATCTTTACAACTTAGCGGATATTTATCAATATTTGTATTTCTTAACAACAAACCCTGGTCGACACGCCGGGGTTTGTGTTTTAGTGCGGATAGTTGTATATTAGTTGAGTTGCCGGAAACAAGGACATGGTTCTTGAGACTGGAAACATGCGCCAGTAGCCCAACGGATTAGAGCATCTGACTACGGATCAGAAGGTTGCAGGTTCGAATCCTGTCTGGCGCACAAATGAAACATGAAGCTTAAGGGAATTCACTTAGGGATTTAATTTCTAAAAAATTATCGGCGTAGTCGGTAGTAATACCGACTACGCCGATTTTTGGCTTATAGGTCAAAAGGGGCTTAGGAGGTAATTCTGTACACACCTTTGTCTGCTAAGCGCATTTTTCAACAAGATAAGAATTATTTTATAAACCAATATTGTTCATGTAATAATTCAGCAATAAGTTGATTGCGGTTTTTTACGTGTAGCTTTCTGCAAGCACGATTTATAAAAGTTTCAACAGTTCCTTTGGTAATGTGAAGTTGCTTGCAAATTTCATCAGCAGTAAATCCTGTAGCAAATAATTCAATTACCTCTTTTTCGCGTTTGCTAAGAGACAAATAAGTAGTTTTCATTCTGACTTGTAATCTATCGCATGCTATTTTACTGTTGTCAAAATGTATGCCATTTATATCTTTTGGCACGAATAATTCATTCTTTATATCTGTAAGTATGTCTAATAGATTTTTTGGATCATTTTTACTTACAATAGACTGCGTTCCTGCAATCGCTGCCAAATATGCATAATCTTCTACCGGCAATGAAGTAATAGCAATGATAATAATCTTAGAATAATTTTTTCTAAGATTATATATTAGATTTAAGCTAGATATGCTTGACATGTACATTTCTACCAATAGAACATCTGGTGGTGAAGAATTGCACTTTTTAAAAATATCTTTTTCAGAAGACGCACACCAAATTTTTGTTGAGAATCGTAAATTTTTATTTAAATAGGAACACAATCCATATAGTGAAAAAAAGTCATTTGTTATGATACCTATAGAAAAAAATTTCGATTCAAGCATGGCTACCCTTCTGATGCTTCGTCACATTTTCAGTTTACAGCTTAACTTGTGAAGTTTTACGATATATGTAACCATCAAATATAGTTTTTTTCCAAGATTTTATATCTTCAAAATTCCACTGTGAGAGTGAGGCTATCTGTTTAATTTTTCCTTGTATTACAGCAACAATAAGACCATTATTGTTAGAAGCAATGAGATAATAGTGTCTTGCAAGATTATCTCCAATTTCGTCTAAATCGCTTCCTGCACCAGTGAAAATAATAAGATCTAGCAATTGAATAATCCAAGAGCGTTTTTTAGTACGAATCAAACTATAAACAATTACATCGTTATTTTTATGTCCAAGTGTATTAATTATGTATTCACTTAGTAATTGTTCATCTTCTTTATAACTCATAGTGTTGCCTATTTCCTTTCTTTACTTTGCAACGACCGAATTGGTAACAAGAATTTACTGTAGGTAAATAAAGTAATATTGTTATTGTTAGAAAAATTAATGGAACCCAATCTGGTGCTTTCATAAACCACGTGCATATAACTACTGCGCTTGTTAAATATTTAACAAGCGCGCGAAGTGTACGTATTAATAAATCAGATTCTGTTATACAAGTAGTATCTATAACAAAATTAGTTAACAACAGCAATTCCAGAAATATTATATCATGTAAATTAAAATTGTCAACAGCAAGTAAAAAGCATATTGCAATTATTGATACAATAGGTATATTAATTGCTAGTATGAGTAGTTTTCCTCTAAGCAAATGATGAGAATCTAAAGGAAATCTCGTATATGAAAATTGATGATCATCGGTAAGGAGATATAACTTTCCTTGGTTTCTTGTCATAACAATATTCGTTTGACAGATTGTGAAAATAATAAGGGGGAAAGCCGCATTTCCTAAATTAGTACCAATACTAAGCAGTATGAGAATAGATAATTGACTTAATGATGCCAAAAGTATTCTTTGTCTTTGCAAAAGCACATCTCTAAACAACATTACAGAGAATGTGCGTATCCAAGACCAATATTTTCGCGCGTTGCAACGTGTGCCAAATCTTACTTTTATTTTGTGGCCAGTATAGTAAAGTATTAAACAATAAATCAAAGCTATAAATGGCAATATCGCAGTTGTAGTATAAATGCTACTAAATAAAGTATAAGAACCTGCTATTTGAAAAACAACTAATAACAATATCGGCAACAATAATCCTATAAGCCATATTGTTCGTGCTTTAGCGGTAAGGCGAGATGAAAAAAATATTTGAGCAGGAATTATGAGCAGATTTAATAAATAGCTTACTAGAAAGCAAACAAAATATGAAAATTTTCCAAGTAAAGACAAGCTTATCGCCAGTATAGATAAACATACTATATTCGCATAGTACATATCACGAAGTACATAATGAATAATGTAAAGTATGTGAAATCTAATAGAGCCAGAATGAATATGAAAAATATCTAAATCATGCTCATTTAGAAAAACTGTATTTGTATGAACGGAAATTACTTGTATAAGATAACAATAAAACCAGAGGAAAAATATAAGCCATTCTGGATAAAACCAAGCAAATATTGTAAGTATAATTGATACGAATATACCTGTAACAAGTTCTCTCAGTATATTGTGATTGAAACGACGTATACAGGTAGATGCAAAGACAGTGTAAATATTACTCATAATTTTGCTCTTTGCTCAATGTTTGATTTTCAATCATATATGTAGTTTCAACGCAACGTTTAAGCCAATTAAAATCATGACTGACAATAATATAGTTACCTTTCCTGCGTAACAATTGCTGAATAAATCCTTCGTTTGACCAAGAATCCACAGATTCGAATGGCTCATCTATGAGTAAAAGTTCAGATGTTGAACACAAAGCTAGAAGTAAAGGTATTTTCTTTTGTGTGCCTTTTGAGCATTCGCCTAGTGGAGTATTAGTAAAAGGTTGTAATCCTAAACTTTCAATATATTCATGAACATGTTCTAATGTGAAAGAATGCATTGTTGCGCATATGTCGAGTAAATCTGTATATAAGAAATTTCGGTATTTACTCATATCGCTATCTGCATAATAAACAGATTTAGTTGTTGATATAGTTCCTGAATTAGGTGTTATATATCCTGCTATTAGACGAAGTAGTGTTGTTTTTCCTACGCCATTACGTCCAACAATACCAACATGTTTTTCTGGAATGTTTAATGTAATGTTTTCTAGTAATGGCTCTGCATTGAAGCTAAAAGTCATTTGGTTAAAGCACAACATTTGCACTCCATTCTAAGCAAGCTCCAAAAAATGTAATAATAACAATGACAAAATATATTAAGAGTAAATGTTTAAGAACACGTTTTGTTTCATTTGTTGTAATTTTGTCAATCGTGTAGTCATTAGCTAAAATTAGCAAGCGATAGCTTATATAAATAGACAGTAATAATGCAAGAACTTCAAAAATAGAATGACGAAATAGTAAAATGAATTGTTGTTGTATTGATAAATGTTGAATTGTGTATATGACACTTCCCATTACAAAAAATTGGAAAATAAAAAATATTGCATTTACTACTGGTGTTATTGCTACAAGTGAAAATAAACAAATATTATTGCAAAAAATTTTGACTAATTCGTTATTCGTTACTGTAATTTTAACAAGATTATTATTAAAAAAATAACTATTTAATGAAAGATATGAGTTTAGCATTTTTTGCATAAAAAATCCGAATATTATGAGTGCAATAGCGCAGAGAATATGCACTCGTAGAATATCTTTTATGCGCATGCTCTATCCTTTCCAATACAATAGTAAGAGTGGTCAAGTAAACATCTAAGATTGAAGCGTTGATGTCTGCTTGACCACTCTTAACTTTACAGCCAGCCTCCAACGCCGCCAACAATTGCACCAAGTGGTCCTGCAATACTTCCACTTGCTCCAAGTAGACCAGCAATATACCCTGCAGCAGCAGTAACACCAGCTTGAGCCACTTTAGTAACTATTTTTTTGGCAACCATTTTCCCTACAGATCCTGACAGCCAAGCAATCACGCCATTGGTTCCCAATTCTTTTAACTTACCTTCAACAAATTTTCCAACTAAGTATCCAGCTTCCATTTTTACACCTCCTTTCTCTCCTATAACACATATTATAACCATAAGTGTTTTTTGTTAAAATGAGTTTAATTGTATATAGAATCATTACAAAATAATATAAAGATAGAAAATCAGCATATACTGAAACTTGTGGGGTATTGCAAAATTTGAGGAGTAACAATGGAGAGATTTCATTTGTTGAAAAATCCAGTACAATTGTTCACTCTTAGCTTTTTTTATTTGATCTACTTGGTATCCGTAGTTTGTTTTAATTATACGCATGCTGCTAATACTATTTTAGTATTAGTTAATAATAAACTTTTATTTTTACTGTTACTTTTTTCTATAAATATTTTATTAACATTGCCAGCAATATGGTTGATAACAAAATTTACTGCATTTACTTACAAACTTTCCTCGATTGAGCACAGAGTTGATAAGTACTGTGTATTTTTAACTTGTTCTTCAATATTTATTATTGAGTTGTATAGTAAATTGATTTTTCTTTCATTGTATGCTTTTTTCAAATTCTCATTATTATTTATTATTCTTTTTGTTCCTGTTATAACAGTTTTTGTTGTATCGATATTAGATAAATCTTTGATTAAATGCAAAAAAATAACTGCATACATACCATTATTATTATACTTTTTAGTTGACATAGTTATTGTGTTTTTAATTGATTAGTTTCTGTTGTATACAACAATATTTTTACGTTAGTGTGTAGTTTTATTAACTCATAATATGAAAGAAAAAGTGAGTGTGTTAATATCTCAGTTTATACCTTTAAGATATACTAAAAATATTAATAAATTTTGGTATTGTGCTTCTTATGTTCTACATAATATGTATACCTATTTAAGGAGGAAATATTTACAATATGATACGACGCAGTTGGAGAATAGCTTGCAATATTGCAAATAATGAGCGAATTTCTGGATTAATTATGCTTGGCTTTGCTCTTACTGGCTTATTGCTTGCAAACATTCCTTTAACAGCGCCAATATTTGAAGCCATATCGCATACTCATGTAGGCATTCCGTGGACGAATATACATATGTCAATTGGTCATTGGGTGCAAGACGGCGTGCTTACTATTTTCTTCCTGTCAGTTGGCTTAGATTTAAAACACGAACTTATTGCTGGTTCGCTTTCTGATCCTCGTGCAGCTGCAATGCCAATGATTTGTGCTGTTGGTGGAATGATTGTACCTCCTTTACTGTTTGTTGCTACAGTAACTGTATTTTCTGAATTGCATGCCGGGCAGGAGATTATGCGTCTTACTTCTGGCGCTTTACCTTCGCTTGATATGGTTCGTGACGGGTGGGCGATACCTACGGCAACGGATATAGCTTTCTCTCTTGCTGTTCTTGCTTTATTTGCAAAAACTTTGCCACATGCTTTGCGCGCATTTCTTATGACTCTTGCTACAGTAGACGATTTGCTTGGAATAGCACTTATTGCTGTGTTCTTCTCGTCTCTTAACGCATGGTATTGGTTTGCTGGAGTAGTTGCTTGTGGTTTGGTTTGGACTACTTTAGTGCGTTTAAAGCGTGTTCCGTGGCCGTTGGTTGTAATAGTAGGAATTATGGCATGGATTATGATGTATGAAGCTGGTGTGCATCCAACTTTAGCTGGAGTAATGGTGGGTTTGCTAACTCCGGCGCATTTAGTTCATGGTGAAAAAACGCTTCGGGCTGAACGCTATCGTGAAAAAATTCAGCCTGTTTCTGCGCTGCTGGCTCTTCCAATTTTCGCTCTTTTTGCTACAGGAGTGCATTTTGAAACATTGACTTGGGAGTTGTTCTTCTCGCCAATTTTGATTGCTATCACTATTGCTCTTGTTGTTGGTAAACCTGTTGGAATTATGGTAACTGCTTGGATATCAAAGCGTGTTCTGGGCTTGAAAGTTCCTGATGGTCTTCGAGTAGTAGACTTAATGCCTACAGCATGTGCCTGTGGAATTGGTTTCACTGTTTCTCTTCTTATTGCTTCTCTTGCGTATTCTGACGCAGATTTGTCTGCTGAAGCACGTTTTGGCGTTCTTGTTGCTTCTATTATTGCTGCAGGAGTTTCTGGATTCTTACTTTCTATGCAATCAAAGCATATGGAAGAAGAATTAGATGAAGTTGAAGACTAATTTCAATTATTATTCTTAACATCTTTGCAAGTAAGTTTCTAATGGAGTAATTATGTCTAATAGTAAAGAGGATTTTTCAGTAGATGTTCCACCTTGGAATAACACGTATCATCGTGGTTCTGTTGTAATGCGCGGTTCTATGATTCCTAAGGAGAGCACTACAGAAACGCTTCTTCGTAACGATAACAATCAGCAGCTTGTTTCTGGAGTTGGTGTAGAAGTAGATAAAAGATGGGATTGGCGTAGTGCGGATCCGTGGCGTGCGCTTCGTATTCAAGCTGAGTTTGTTGATGGTTTTGACGCGCTTGCATCGTTAGGTAAAGCTGTTAGTATTTTTGGTTCTGCTCGAATAAAAGAAGATGATCCTGACTATTCTTTAGCTCGCACTATGGGTTCAGAGCTTGCA
This sequence comes from Gardnerella sp. DNF00747, assembly GCF_049262675.1. Lineage (NCBI taxonomy): Bacteria > Bacillati > Actinomycetota > Actinomycetes > Bifidobacteriales > Bifidobacteriaceae > Gardnerella > Gardnerella sp. DNF00747. Next base: position 640,169 of record NZ_CP058394.1, read on the forward strand.
ATACGTGGTTTTGCTGTTATTACAGGTGGCGGTCCTGGAATTATGGAAGCTGCAAACCGTGGTGCTGCAGAAGCTGGTGGTACGTCTGTAGGATTGGGGATTGAGCTTCCTCATGAGCAGGGTTTGAATAAGTGGATTAATCTTGGCATGCAATTTCGGTATTTTTTCGTACGCAAAACAATGTTTATGAAATATTCTTCTGGAATTATTGTGTGCCCTGGCGGTTTTGGCACAATGGATGAAATGTTTGAAGCTTTGACTTTAGTGCAAACGCATAAGGTTGCGCGCGTGCCTGTTGTTCTTTTTGGTACTTCGTACTGGAATGGTTTGATTGACTGGCTGAAGTCTACAGTAACTCAACGAGGTTTTATTTCTTCACTCGATCCGCACTTGTTTGCTGTTACAGACGACCCAATAGAGGCGGTGCGCATAGCATCTGGAATTGAATAATCTAAGAGTTTTTGCGTTCGTTTACAAGCGTTGTAAGCTGCCAAATTTCTTCGCCAATATCAATTCCGCGAGGGCATTGTCTTGAACATGCTCTAACTGACTGGCATGCGCTAATACCGTCACTGCCGTCTATTAGATCAAGGCGATGCTCTGTTGCGTTGTCTCTGGAATCGTAAATAAAACGAGCCGCGTTAACCAATGCTGCAGGACCAATAAAGGCTTCTCCGCCTGCATAAATTGGGCAAATTCCTTCGCAAGCACCGCACATAATGCAATTGCTCAAAAGCTCAAACTTTTTAAGTTCCTCAGGATGTTGCAAAAACTCAATAAGCTGGAGTTTCCCTTCAATATTTCTCGTAGAAACGTTAGATGCTTGCAAATAAGGTTCTAAGCGTTTTATTTGCGAAATCATAGGCGAAATATCGCAAATAAGATCTCGCTGAACTGCAAATCCTGAAAGTGGAGCAAGCTCAATAACACCAAAAGTGCCATTTTGCAAAGTGGTAGTCTCTTTAGATTTTTGCTGTAAAGTTGGCGATTTTGTCGACTGTGAGGAGCTGCTAGTAGTGCCAGTTTTTCTAAAGCCTCGAGATTGCACGCTATTTGTGCTTTCAGAACGTGCGTTTGCGCCAATAGTTGCACTGCATAGTAAGGTTGGCATGCCATTTACGTTTGCAGCGTCAGAACCGCAAACGCCGTGACCGCATGAGTAGCGGAAAGCTAAAGTTGGGTCGATTGTGCGTTTAATAGCTAGTAAACAGTCAAGAATAGTGTCAGTAGAATGAACGCGTAAACTGTAATCTTGAACCCAATGCTTACCTTGAATTCGTTTTGGAGAAGATTCGTAAGGTCCGGAAGATTCACTGGATTTACTAGATATTCTGGATTCACTAGATTCTGAAGAATTGTTTATGTTATTTTCTGAAGACTCTAGTTTTGCGAAAGGATTACTGCGCTTCCTGCGCGCAAAAGGACTTTCTCTGCGCTTGTGCTCCGTCTGTTTACTGTTTGAATTATCTTCAGATTTATCAAATGGAGTAAAACGTGAAATACGCAAAGTAACAAGCGCAGTGTTATCACCAAGCTCATTACTCATTGCAAACCTCCAATACGTACTGTTCTAGTTTGCCACAATACTTGCACAGAAACATTTTTTAGTACTTGGCGCATCCTCACGTTAGGCTTGAACTATGACTGACGCTTTATTTTTGCTTGATACTAATCACGATAATGCTCCTGTGCTTGCAGAAGGAATCGAAGAAGGGTGGACGATTGCGCTTCCATCTCAAGTAAAACGTCACGCTATATCCGCCATGCGGTTATCAGAAGGCGATGCTTTGCAACTTTCTGACGGCAAAGGCTTGCGCATTCACGCAAAGGTGACGGATGCCGAAAACGGCTTAGTCCGTGTAGAAGCATTTACTAGGGAAGCTCCTCGCACGACTAGACTTGCGCTTGTTCAAGCTTTGGCAAAAACAGGGCACGATGAGCAAGCAATTGATATGGCTACGCAAATTGGCGTGGATGAACTAATCCCTTGGTGTGCGGATCGTTCAATTGCAAAGTGGAAACCTGGTCGCACAGATAAGCGTTGGAGCCAAGTTTTACAGTCTGCTACAGAGCAATCGCGCCGAGCATGGATGCCTGAACTTCAAGAATGTGTTTCAAGCAAGCAAATAGTTGCAATATGTAGGCGTGCGTGCGTTTACGGAAATCTCGTAATTGTATTGCATCAAGACGCAACTGATTGCTGGAATCAAATAGAGCAAGCAGTAAATACTCTTAGCGAGCGCTGTTTGGAGGATGGTAAAGAGCGCACTGTTTACGTTTTAGTTGGGCCAGAAGGTGGTATTAGTGATGACGAAGTGTCAATGTTTATTGATGCTGGTGCTAAAAGCTGTGTTTTAGGTAGCAATATTCTTCGCGCATCTACTGCAGGTCCTGTAGCTCTTTCTCTTCTTTCGCGCGCTTTAGGACGTTACGAATAATCGCATAAATTGTATCTAAAAGTGCTCATAATTGTGTAAAATAGTAAGAAGCATGTCGATTGCTTTTTGGCTTTTGGCGTTGATTTCATTTAGTAGCAAATAGGGGAGAAACCATGAGTGATATCACTTACAATACTGATGCTGATTGCATTTTTTGTAAAATTGTTGCTGGAGAAATACCGAGCAGCAGAGTTTATGAAGACGATTCGGTAGTTGCTTTTAAAGATATTAATCCGCAAGCAAAAGTGCATGTGCTGATTGTGCCGCGCAATCACTATAAGAATGTTGCTGAGCTTGCTAGTAAGGCTCCTGAAACTTTGGCTCATATTGCTGGTGTTGCGCAAAAAATTGCTGATGATGAATTCAACGGTGATTATCGACTCGTATTTAATACTGGTATTGATGCTGGTCAAACAGTGTTTCATGTTCATGCTCATGTATTGACTGGCGAAAAACTTGTAGAAGGTAGCTTGTAAACCGTGACGAAAAGTACTACGCGTTTTGTGCAAATTCCTAGCGAATTAAGCTCGGTTGCAGTTTTAGGTGCTGCAGATGCTGGTTTGCGTGAAGTAGAACATGCTTTTCCAGAAGCAGATATTACTGTGCGAGGCAAAGATGTTCAAATTGTTGCTCGTTCAGCTAGAGCAGATGAAGATGCAGCTAAAGCTGAGTATGCGTTTAGGCGCATGATTGATGCAGCTTACGAGCAACCTATGGATGCGTACGAAGTAAGACGCATGCTTGAGCGTGATATTTTGCATAACGATGAACACAATGTGCGTATAAACCGTATCGGTCATGATGGTGGAGTGCTTGGGAATAGTATTATTTCTTCGTCGTATGCAATTAATAATTCTGTTTCGCGCGCTGAAAATGAGTTTTCAAGAGATTCAAGTGAGCTGTTGCCTTCTAGTGAAGAAGCTCATCGCCGTGCTATGAGCAGAAGAGCTCGAATGAGTAAAGGCGTGATTACGTTTGCTGGAGGAAATCCTGTTCGCGCAAAAACTGCTGGTCAAACAGCGTATGTGCAAGCAATGGATTGCAATATTGTAACGTTTGGAATTGGTCCTGCTGGTACTGGAAAAACGTATTTAGCAGTTGCTAAAGCTGTTCGTGCATTGGAAGATGGAAGAGTCCGCAGAATTGTTCTTACTCGTCCTGCTGTTGAAGCTGGCGAAAACTTAGGATTCTTGCCTGGTACTTTAAACGATAAGGTTGATCCATATTTGCGTCCACTCTATGATGCACTTTCTGATATGCTTGGATCTGCACAATTAAAACGCTATCTTGACGAGAATGTTGTTGAAGTTGCTCCTCTTGCTTATATGCGAGGTCGCACATTAAACGATGCTTTTGTTATTCTTGATGAAGCGCAAAATGCGACTGTTCAGCAATTAAAAATGTTCCTAACTCGACTCGGTTTTAATACAACCATGGTGATTACAGGAGATAGTACGCAGGTTGATTTAGCAGTTGTGCGTTCTGGTCTTGTTTCTATTGAGAAGATTTTGGGCGAAGTTAAAGATATTGCTTTTGTGCATTTGCAAGCAGAAGACGTTGTGCGTCATGCTTTGGTTGGTCGTATTGTGGAAGCATACGAAAATTACGATGCAATGCTTGAGCGTAAAAAACGTGAACGTACTAAAGAATCTACTGAGAGGAATAACAGATAAATCATGAGCATTGAAGTCATGAATGAAACAGTGTGGAATATTGACGCTAAAATCTTCTCAGATCTTGGAATGTGGGTTCTTCAACAAATGAAAGTAAGTACGCATTCGGATTTATCGATTACTTTTGTTGATCCAGAGCCAATTGCCTGTTTGCATGAACGTTGGATGAACCTAGAAGGCCCAACGGATGTTATGAGTTTTCCAATGGACGAGCTTACTCCTGGAAGCGATGAAAAAGTTTCTGAAGGAATGCTTGGAGACTTGGTGATTTGCCCGTGGGTTGCTCAACAGCAGGCGCTCGCAGCTGGGCACAGTACTATGGAAGAAATGTTGTTGCTAACTATTCACGGTATTTTGCATTTGCTTGGCTATGATCACACTACTCCGGAAGAAGAAAAGCAAATGTTTGGTTTGCAACGTCAACTAATGCTTACTTTTTTCGCTGCTCGATCTGGAGAATTGTATGATGCTACGTTGCCGGAAGGTGCAATAAACGAGCTTGAGCGTTACGATGCTGAGCATGAAGCGAGTAGCGTCAAAAATAAAAATAAAAATAAAAAACAGCATTAAAGCGCATTAAGAGCATAATTATGGAATATATTAAACGAATATTTTCTAGCATATCAGTTCCGCAATTGCCGTTGCATGTCTGGATTGGTTTAGCCGCATTGCTTGTGCTGGCAATGCTGCTTGTATGGCTTTCGCTTGCGATGGCTGCTGCAGAAGGTGCAGTGCCTAGAGTTACTCGTGCAAGCTTAAATAATCTTATGATTGAAGCGCAAACGCATGATGATGAAACTAGTGCCATAGTGCGTATGCGTCGAATTGCTAGAATCCATCGTGTAAAAAAACTGATTGCTGACCGTTATACAACTTCTGGAGCATGCGCTTTTGTGCGTGTGCTATGTAACGTTTTAGATGGAGTTTTGTTTGCTTCTTTAGCTGCATTTTTCGGCTCGCCTTTATGGGTAACTCTTATTATTGGTGTTGTTGTTTCAGTAGTTGTAGCTGTGATTTCTATTCTTGTTCGCCCACGTTCGGTTGGTGCGGCTCAACCTGTAGCAAAGTTGATGCGGCTTTCTCGCATTGTGTCTATTGCTATTGCGATTAATCCTTTAGTGCATATTGCTAGCGATGTTGACGTCACTTCTAGGAAAAAGCATGTTGATCCGTCAGATGATGAAGCTTTGGAAGATATTCAGCTGGATCAAGCAAAGGCTAGTATTGACCGACTTGTTGAAGCGAATGATTTCGATCCGGAAGTTTCGGAAATGATGCGCAATGTGCTCACGCTTTCAGATACTTTGACTCGCGAAATAATGGTACCTAGAACCGATATGATTTGCGTAAAAAGCGACGAAACGCTGGAAAATTTCCTTAAATTATGCTCTCGCTCAGGATTTTCTCGAGTTCCCGTCATTGGAGATTCTGTAGATGATTTAGTAGGTGTTGCTTATTTGAAGGATGCTGTACGCGCTACTGTGTTTAATCCTGCAGCATCTTCTAGAGCAGTTGAAACAATTAGCCGAGACCCTATGCTTGTTCCTGAGTCGAAGCCGGTTGACGATTTATTCCACGAAATGCAGCGAATTCGCCAGCATGTGGCAGTAGTGGTTGACGAATATGGTGGAATTGCTGGTTTGGTTACTATTGAGGATGCTATTGAGCAAATTGTTGGCGAGTTGGAAGATGAGCACGATCGCACTCAGCATGCAGATCCGGAAGAAATACGTGACGGCGTGTGGAAGATGCCTGCTCGAACGTCAATCGCAGATTTGGAAGATATTTTTGAAGTTCATATTGACGAAGACGATGTGGATACTGTGTTTGGTTTGCTTACGAAGTTGATTGGTAATGTGCCGATTGTTGGTTCCAGTGCTATTACAAGAGGACTAAAATTAACTGCTGTAGATTCAGCTGGTAGGCGAAAGAAAGTATCTACTATTTTAGTAGAACGAGATGCGCAAGTTTTGGAAGAGTCTAAGGATAATCAAAATGACATTAGCTCTTCCGAAAAATCTGCTGAAAGCAAACAAACCAATGCTTTGAAGCAAGCTAGTACTATGAAACAAACGAATATGCTGAAATAAAGAACTGGACGGTAAGAATAACGTGAATAATATTAACAACTTTGACGATACTGATGACTTCGATGACACTGATGACTTTGACGACGAGATGTTTGCAAATCTAGACGCTTCAACTTGCGCAACGATTTCTACTCCTGATTTTCACGGTTATCGTTCCGGTTTCGTAGCTGTAGTTGGTAGACCAAACGTTGGTAAGTCTACGCTTATGAATGCTCTTATTGGTACGCAAATTGCTATTGCGTCTTCTCGTCCGGAAACTACGCGTAAGGCTATTCGAGGGATTGTTACTACCGATAATGCACAAATGGTGTTGGTTGATACTCCTGGTATTCACCGTCCTCGTACGCTTCTTGGTCAGCGTTTGAACGATATTGTTGACGAGTCGCTTGCAGATGTTGACGCGATTGCATTTTTGCTCCCAGCAGACCAGGAAATAGGACCAGGAGATAGGCGAATTTTAAGCCGTCTTCGCTCTGATTTTGCTAAAAAAGATGAGAAGGGCAATTGGACTTGGAAAGTTCCGCTTATCGGTATTGTTACGAAAATCGATACGCTTAGTCGCAGTGAGTTAGTTACGCATTTGCTTCAAATTCAGCAGTTTGCTGATTTTACGGATATTGTGCCTGTGAGTGCGTTGGAACGTGACAATGTTGACGAAGTTAAGAATGTTTTGATTCAAAACTTGCCGGAAGGTCCGCAAATGTATCCGGCGGATCAGCTTAGTGAGGAAAGCACAGAAAGCATGATTTCGGAGCTTATTCGCGGCGCATTTTTGGAAGAGTTGGACGACGAGTTGCCTCATTCTTTAGCTGTTGTAGTTGACGATATTGTGTATCCGGGGGATGGCGAAGATACTCAATACGAAGACAACAAAGCGCATGTGCTTGTATCTGTTTATGTTGAGCGTGATTCTCAAAAGCCGATTATTATTGGTCATCGTGCGGAGCATTTAGTGCGCGTAAAGAAGCGTTTGCGCACGGCGGTAAATCGTATTACTGGAACAAAAGCTGTGCTTGAATTGCACGTGAAAGTTGCAAAAGGATGGCAGAGCGACCCTAAGAAGCTTGAGCGTTTAGGGTTCTAGTAGAGCATATTTTGCTTATTTCGATATTATTGGACAATTACTTAATTTTATTGTGCCTTAAGCCTAATGTGTTTGCACAAAATTGTCGTAAATTAATGCAAAACCGCGGCGAGCAAGTTGAATAAAACAAGTTAAGCCGCGGTTTTGCGATATGCACTTAGTTAAGTTAATTTAAACAAACTACTTTTTGCGCGTCGTATACATTTGTGTATTAAGTAAAGTAGTGTAACGCTTAATAACTCGTGGACGAATAATCTTCATAGACGCAGTCATTAAGCCGTTTTCTTGCGTAAACTCTTCTGGCAAAATAATGAACTTTCGCACAGATTCTGCGCGTGACACGCCTTCATTGGCAAGATCTATAAATTTTTGCACTTCAGCACGAACAACAGCATTATTAGCAGCCTCTTCCATGCTCATAGTGGCGTCAAGACCCTTGAGTTTAAGCCAATTTCGTAAAGTTTCTTCGTCTAAAGTAACAAGTGCAGAAATAAACGGACGCTTATCTCCAAGAACGAGAGCTTGAGACACAAGTTCGCATCTCTTAATCATCTCTTCAATAGGTCCAGGAGCAACATTCTTACCGCCAGCAGTAATAATCAAATCCTTCTTACGTCCGGTAATATAAAGCATGCCATCGTCGTCAATTCGTCCCAAATCGCCTGTTGCATACCATCCGTCTTTAGTAAATGAAGTTTCTGTTGCTTCATCGTTTTTGTGATACTTATGGAATACGCAAGTGCCTTTAATTTGAACTTCGCCGTCGGATGCGATTCGCAAAGTAAAAGCTGGGAATGCGATGCCAACAGAACCTTCTCGGAATGGAACTCCAATAGGAGTAAACGCGCATGGTGCAGTAGTTTCTGTAAGACCATAACCTTCGTAGACAGGAACTCCTGCTCCGCGGAAGAATGAAAGCAATTCAGGATCTAGAGGAGCTCCACCTGCAACAATCCAGCGTGCGCGACCGCCAAGAGCTTGACGAAGTGGACGATAAACAAGCGGATCGTAAGCAGTGCGGCGAGCTTTAGTAAGAGCTTTAGCATCACCAAATTCCTGAACTTCCTTCATATACTGTTGAGCCGTCACAACAGCACCCTGGAAAGCCAAGCCTTTAGCACCGTGACCAGCCTTCTGCGAAGCTGCGTTATAAACCTTCTCAAGAACTCGAGGGACAACGATCATAACCGTAGGTTTTGCAACTTGCAAATCAGAAATCAAAGTAGGAATACCTTGAGCAATATAAATGCGCAACGTACTTGCAACAACAATATAGTTAATTGCTCTTGCAAAAGAGTGTGCTTGAGGAAGGAACAAAAGCACAGAACCGTCTTTTTCGCTAAGCAAATTTGGCAAGTAAACAGGCAAATTCAACGCTGTAGTGCAATAGTGTTCGTGAGTCATTTCCACGCCTTTAGGTGCAGCTGTGGAACCAGAAGTGTAAACAATAGAGCACAAGTCTGTTTTCTTTACAGAATCAATGCGAGCATCTAGTTCCTCATCGCTAACAGCGTATCCGAAAGCTTGAAGTTCTGCTAAACCGCCTGTTTCAATGCAAATAATGCGTTCCAAGCTTGGGCATTCTTCAATAGCTCCATCAGCTTTATCTCGCATGTCAGTTGTTTCAACAATAAGGAAACGCGAGTCGGAATTATTCACAATATTGCGAATTTGCTCAGCTGAATCCGTGTCATAAATAGTTGCAAGAACACCACCACAAGCCATAACTGCTGCGTCGGTGACGTCCCACTCGTATGATGTTTTGCACATAAGGGCAACGGCGTCGCCTTTGCGCAATCCGTAGTGCATCAAACCTTTTGCAGCATCGCGTACTTCTTGAAGGAACTGATTAGCTGTTTTTGTGACCCACTTATCGTTTTCTTTATAAGTGTAAAGCGGATCGTCACCCATACGTGCTGCGCGATCTGCATATAAGTCATAAATGCTTGTGCCTTCGTCAAGAGGTGCTGCGCTTTCGGTTTTTGTGGTCAGCAAGCCTGTTTCCGGATCGATAAACGTCGTTGTTGGCATTTGCGCGCCCCACTCTTCTACGTGTGGAAGGCGTTGCTTTTGTGAAAGTAAAGTATTTGTGTTTTCTTGATCCGTATTAAGGTAGTCTGGTTCGCCTGCACGGTCATCGCTGACTGGGTGCGCGAAGTTACTGCCAATACGCAATGCTTTACGGGCAAGATTAAACGCTTGCTGTTGGAGTGCATTAAAAACGGACACATTTGCTCCTTCATTATGCCAAACGGCTTGCGGATTAAGCGCACATCATAGTATCATGCTATGCACTTGCATACTATTAACTATAATAATCGTTCGTATGCTCAAGTAGCAGTTATATTCGATTTGATTAGTAATAATTTTGTATTTGCCATAAGTCGTAGCCTGTCGTTAGAATGGCAAAGTTGCTTTGGCGAGGGAATATGCCGCTAGCTTTGTGGCAGAGTTCCGTTATCGACTGGGCTGATAGCCTCTTATGGTTTTCGGCGCGTCGGTGCGCCTGAAGCTGGATTAACAAACTAAACTATCCAGACCATAAGGAGACCGATATGGCTACAAAAATTACTCTTGAAGGCGAATTGCGCACTGAGTTTGGTAAGGGTGTTGCTCGTCGTTTGCGCGTAGCTAAGCTGATTCCAGCAAGCCTTTATGCTGGCGGTGCTGAACCAGTGCATGTTACTCTTCCAATGCGCGAAACCACTTTGGCTTTGCGTCACGCTAATGCTTTGTTCACTATTAAGTTTGGCAAGGAATCTCGCATTGCAGTTGTTAAGGATGTTCAGCGTAACCCTGTTAAGCGCATTGTAGAACACATTGACTTCTACGAAGTTAAGGCTGGCGAAAAGATTGACGTTGAAGTTCCAGTCTTCGTTGAAGGCACTCCAAAGGGTGCTGCAGTTGCATTCGTGGATGTCCAGGAGCTCAAGGTTCGCGCAGACGTTGCTAACTTGCCAGAGCGTTTGGTTGTTAACGTTGATGGTTTGACCGACGGCATCAAGGTGTTTGCTAAGGATGTCAAGCTTCCTGAGGGTGTTGAGCTCGATATGGATGGCGAAGAATCCGTTGTGAGCGTCACTGTTCCTGAAGATGCTGCTACAGCCGAAGCTGCTGCTCCTGCTGCAGATGCTGCTGCCGCCGCTCCAGCTGCTGCTCCTGCTGCAGAAGAAAAGTAAGTTAACGTATTCACTTATAACTTATAAAATAGTTTAAAATTTTAAGCCGCATAAGTCAGTTCTTATGCGGCTTTTTGTATAAATCAATGAATTTGCTAAATAAATTTTAGTTTAAAGCGTATTTCTTGAAATATTTTTTGAAAAATTTTGGCGTGTAAGTTTTGCGAAAAACAAGAATCGTATTATTCTATACGTTAATTGCGGTAAAAGGCAAGTAGAAATAATCCACATAGAAAAGAGACATAATGGCTGATTTAGAAGTAGCTCCAGAGTTTTCTGACGCTTATGAGTCTTATGATCATAGCGATACAACTCTGTTGAACAAATTGGCTGGCAACTTTGAAGTTCTGCCGAATGATAATCCAGTTTCGGACGCAAAGCGCAACGAACTTATTGATAAGCCTGCTTTCGGTCAGATTTTCTCCGACAATATGGTTCATATGTCTTGGACTAAAGGCGAAGGATGGTCTGATCGTCGTGTAGAGCCTTATGGTCCATTGAAAATGGATCCAGGTGCATCTGTGTTGCACTATGCTCAGGAGTGCTTTGAAGGTTTGAAGGCTTATAAGCGCGCCGACGGCTCTATTTGGCTTTTCCGCCCAGATATTAATGCTGCTCGTTTCCAAAATTCTGCTAAGCGTTTGTATTTGCCGGAACTCTCTATTGATGATTTTATTGGATCGGTTGCAGCCTTGGTAAAGCGAGATAAGCAATGGGTTCCGAGCCGTCGAGAGTATACGCTTTACATGCGTCCATTCATGTTTGCTTCCGAGCCGTTCCTCGGTGTGCGCGAAGCTCACGAAGTTGAATACTGTGTTATCGCTTCTCCATCCGGCCCATACTTCAAGGGTGGTTTGAAGCCTGTTAGCATTTGGGTTGAAGATCAGTGGTTCCGTACTGGTCCTGGTGGTACTGGTTTTGCTAAGTGCGGTGGAAATTACGCTGCTTCCTTGCTTGGTGAATACAAGGGTATTGAGCACGGTTGCGAGCAGGTGTGCTTCGTCGATGCTGCAACTAAGACTTATTTGGAAGAGCTTGGTGGCATGAATATGTTCGCACTCCACAAGGATGGCCATTTGGAAACTCCATCTCTTACTGGCAGTATTCTTCCTGGCGTTACGCGTCGTTCTTTGATTCAGCTTGCTGAGGAAGCAGGACATAAGGTTGTTGAAACCATGATTCCTCTTCAAGGGTTGCTTGACGACATTCGTTCTGGCGAGGTTACTGAAGTCTTTGCTTGCGGTACTGCTGCAATCATTACGCCAATTGGTCGCTTTAAGTCCGATGAATTCGATCTTAAGGTTGCCGATGGTGGTGTTGGTGAGTTGACTCAGGCTTTGCGCGATGAGTTACTTGGCATTCAACTCGGTGATGTCGAAGATAAGCATAACTGGATGTGGAAAGTTTGCGACTGATTTATATAAGTTAGTTAATATTATCTAATCTAATGTTGCTTATGGCGCGTTGTACTCTATATTTAGATATCGTATAGAGTACAACGCGTTTGTTTGTTATGCGCGCAGTGTTTTGGTGAATTTATTTGAAGGGAAATGCTTTGGAAGGTGCGTTAGGGGATAACATCTTTTTTCTTATAGTTGAGTATGTTGCTATGGGATGTTGTGGCATGGTTGGCGGCATGTGGGCTATTCGTAAGAATTATGATGTTTTTGCGATTATTACTACGTCTTGGATAACTGCATTGGGTGGCGGTATTGTTCGTGATGTGTTGCTTGGAGCATTGCCGCCTGTTGGTATTGCTGATCGTGGTTTTGTTATTACAGGTTTGCTTTCTGGTGTTATTGTGGCTGTTGCTCACCCTGAGATTGATAAATGGCGTTGGCTTATGCTTACGCTTGATGCTTTGGCATTGGGTTTGTTTGCGGTGAATGGCACAGCAAAAGGCTTGGATTTCCACATGTCTGGTATGGCTTCAGTATTTTTAGGAATGGCAACTGCTTTAGGAGGCGGTTTGATTCGCGACATGATTTTGAACCAAGTTCCTGTTATTGTGCGGGATAAGCATTGGTACGCTTTCCCTGCTTCAGTGGGATGTGTACTAACCGTTTTTGTTGTAAAAGCAAGGCATGCAGGTTATTTTGGTTTAACTGTTGAAATATTGCTTGATGTCCTTATTGTTGCTCTTGTTGTTGCAATGCGTTTGTTGTCTGTGAAACTAGATTTAACTTTATTTGGAGCAATGAACCGCACGGAACCTATTAAGGTTAGACGTCCTCGTATTCGTCGTATTAATAATCGTCGTCATCGTTAATATTGGGTAAGCGGCAAAAAAGTGTGTCTAAAAACCCGAGTTTTCGTTGAAATACCAAGGGAAGCTCGCTGTCATTAAGCTAAAAAGCTTAACATTTAGTATTACTTGACATTGAAAACAAATAGAGGTATAAGGCGTGCGATGTGCTTAATACATGCCTAGATTAAGTAGTAAACGCTGCCCAATATGCTCTCATTCAATGAAGAGAAATGGTAGAACACGTAAAGGTGCTATCCGTTGGAGATGTACTGCATGTGGAATGTCTTTTACAAGGAAACGTGAAGATATTACACATGTAGCACAATTTGATAAATTCATTCATTGGATTATGGGAAACCAGACTCAATGTGAAGCCTGTCCTAGTGGTTCTGATAGAACATGGCGATATCGGATTGAATGGTATTGGAATGTTAAACCAGAATTACCCGAGACAGGCGAAATTTATGACTATGTTCAAATCGATGGAACATACCTTCCATACGGGTGGTGTTTATTAACCGCGGCAAGCAAGGGTAAAGTTATTGCTTTGCAATGGTGTAACAAAGAAAATTATTGATGACCAGCAATCAATTGGGTCTTCGGGTTTCGATACAAGCTTTGACTTATGTAGGGCAGATTACTACCCAGATATATCAATTAGAAAAGGAACACTACACTAACGACACGCCTGAATAAACACGTTTACAGACACACTTTTGCCGCTTACCTGATTATGACGGCGTTTCTATCAATCAAGTATTATATTATCGCCTTGTGAGCATAACAACGTGAATCGCTCACCACATGTTTGGCCAACATGCTGTTTACTGGAATACGCTTACTCACTAATTGATAAGGCCAATATTAGAGAGGTCATCTTATGATGAAGAAAGTTAGTTCATTGTTAATAGCTGCAGCATCATTACTTGGAAGTATGGTGTTTGCAACTCCATCTTTTGCAGTTCAATCAACATCACAATATGGGAATTTTAAGTCTGAAATGAGAGGATTGCGTTCTCCAGATGGTCGACGTTCAATTGTTCCAGTATCTGGACAAGGATTGAATGTGCATACGCTAGCTGGTGATACTATCGTAGTAAAGAATAATATAGCTACTTGGAGAGATGCAACAAATCATACTATAGCAACTATCAATTTAACAGTTCATGACGGGCAGCATGTTGATTTTGGTTATAGCAAAGTTCTTCATAGGATTGCTCCTACTGTTTCCTTAGAGACAGCTTTAGAACGTGGTGGAAAGAAACATCATTGTATTCCTAAATGGATTGGTGTGGGATGGAATGTTTTATGGGATGCAACAGTTTGTACTCCATTATCACTTGGTATTTCTGGATTGGCGTCACCAATTGCTGGTGTTTCGGCTGATATAGCTTGTAGCGCTGCAGGTGGCACTTTGACAGCAGCATTGGGGTGTTAATATGGATGATGCAACTATTTCGAAGAAGCATGCCACAACAGGGCATCGGTCATGGCTTGCTTCGTTTGCTACCATTTGGCTGACGAGTGTTGTTTTCTCGTGCATCAATCATTTACCTTGGTATGCCAATGCTATTTCAGGGGTAATCTTGCTGATCGCAGCGTTTGTATGCCATGCATTGTTGCAGCATCACCATGTGAAGCCGATGGATTACGTGGTGTTTGCTGCTGCCGTGGCAGTTATACTCGTAGTGGTACTCGTATTGGCGTATATCGTCTAAATTACGTTGCCGATAGAGTGATATAAATAATCCCCAGCACCGATTGGTACTGGGGATTTTCCTTACATGCTGTGTTATGCAGTTACCTGCACAAACTTCACAGAGCGTTAATCGCTACAGCAAGACCAGACTTGCGGTTTGCAGCCTGATTCTTATGAATCACGCCACGACCTGCAGCCTTGTCAAGCTTCTTAGCGGCTACTGCGAAAGCGGCCTGCGCTGCAGCCTTATCACCAGCGGTGATGGCTTCACGAGTAGCACGAATAGCAGTCTTCAAAGCAGACTTTACTGCTACGTTACGCTTATGTGCTTTCTCGTTAGTGAGAACACGCTTTTTCTGCGACTTAATGTTTGCCACTGTTACTCCAAACGACGTTTGCTATATAAGGACATACAAATGATAAGTGTATCATGCTTATTAGATAAATATAGTAGTTTATATAATTAATTTGTTATTGTTGGTTTAATTAAAAACTTATTGAATATGCTATTTAATAAATAACTTTCGTATTTTGCACTTTACGCTAAGGTAGTAGATTTGCTAATATTGATTAGTTATAGTGCTTGATTTATGTTTGCATGTTTTCATGTATTCGCATTCTTAAAAGGAGATATTTGCCTTGATTACACCGCATAACCAGCCAGGATTTACGGATCAATCGTTGATACGCAATTTCTGCATTATTGCGCATATCGATCACGGCAAGTCTACTGTAGCTGACCGCATTTTACAACTTTCAGGAATCGTGCCAGAGCGTGAAATGCGAGACCGTTTCTTGGATCGCATGGATATTGAGCAAGAGCGCGGTATTACTATTAAATCTCAGGCTGTTCGAGTGCCGTGGACTTTTGAAGGCAAAGAGTATTCGCTTGGCATGATTGATACTCCTGGTCACGTCGATTTTACTTACGAGGTTTCACGCGCGCTGGCAGCATGCGAAGGTGCGGTGCTGCTTGTTGACGCAACTCAGGGCATTGAAGCGCAAACGCTTTCTAATCTTTATATGGCAATCGACCACAATTTGACGATTATTCCTGTGCTTAACAAAATCGACTTGCCAAGCGCAGAGCCAGACAAGCATGCTGAAGAAATAGCTGGATTAATTGGTTGCAAGCCGGAGGACGTGTTGCGCGTTTCTGGTAAAACCGGCGAAGGTGTTAAAGACTTACTTGATCAAATTGTGCTGGAAGTTCCAGCCCCAAGCGGAAATCCTGATTCTCCTGCTCGCGCGCTCATTTTTGATTCAGTATATGATTCGTATCGCGGAATTGTCACCTATATTCGTATGGTTGATGGCGAACTTAAGTCGCGCGAAAAATTGCATATGATGGGAATCGGCATGACGCACGATCCTATTGAAATCGGCGTTATTAGCCCAGATATGACTCCAACAAAGGCGCTTGGAGCTGGGGAAGTAGGTTACGTAATTACAGGCGCAAAAGACGTGAGTCAATCTAAAGTCGGCGACACTATTACTAGCGCCGTAAATCCTGCATCTGAGCCTTTGGATGGCTACCGCGACCCTAAACCTATGGTTTACGCAGGTCTTTTCCCAATTGATAACGCTCAATTCCCAGATCTTCGAGATGCTCTCGACAAGCTAAAACTTAATGATGCAGCTCTTATTTACGAGCCAGAAACGTCTGTTGCGTTGGGCTTTGGTTTCCGTTGTGGATTCTTAGGTCTTCTACACATGGAGATTGTTTCAGAGCGCTTAAGCCGCGAGTTTGGCTTGGATCTTATTTCCACTGCTCCTAACGTAACTTATGACGTCACTAGCGAAGATGGTAAAGAACATCACGTAACAAATCCTAGCGAGTTTCCAGAAGGCAAGATTAAGCGCATTATTGAGCCAATGGTTGCTGCAGATATTATTACGCCGAAAGAATTTATTGGTGCTGTAATGGATTTGTGCCAGGATCATCGCGGAGAAATGGGCACAATGGAATACATTAGTGCAGACCGCGTGGAAATGCATTACAGGATTCCTCTTGCAGAAATCGTTTTTGACTTCTTTGATCAGCTTAAAAGCCGCACAAAAGGCTATGCTTCTCTTGACTACCACGAAGATGGCGAGCAAGCTGCCGATTTAGTGAAAGTTGATATTCTTATTCAGGGAGATAAGGTTGACGCTTTTAGTGCGATTGTGCACCGAGATAAGGCTTATTCTTACGGCGTTATGATGACTAAGAAGCTTCGTGGACTTATTCCTCGTCAGCAGTTTGAAATTCCAATTCAGGCTGCAATTGGCTCTAGAATTATTGCTCGTGAAACTATTAGCGCTCTTCGAAAAGACGTGCTCGCTAAATGCTACGGCGGCGATATTACGCGTAAACGTAAGCTTCTTGAAAAGCAGAAGGCTGGTAAGAAGCGCATGAAGATGCTCGGACATGTTGAAGTTCCGCAGGAAGCATTCGTTGCGGCTTTGGCTACAGACGAGAGCGCAAACGATCGCGATACTAAAGATAAGATTCGCGCAGCGCAAAAGTCTGAAGGATGAGTTTAGAGTTGGATGCTGAATTAAATAAATCAGCTATGCAAACTGAAAGTATGCCTTTTGAAGTGTACGTGCACGTGCCGTTTTGCTTGCGCCGCTGCGGTTATTGCGATTTTAACACGTATACTGCTCGCGATTTGGGTGAAGGTGCAAGTCGCGAAGGTTATGCGGATGTTGCGATTCAAGAGATGCGTCTTGTAAAAAAATGGCAGGAATATCACGGAATTTTCGAACCTAAAGCGCAATCTGTTTTCTTCGGTGGAGGCACTCCAACAGTTCTTAAAGCGCAAGATTTAGTGCGAATTTTGCAAGAAATACGCAACTTGTGGGGGTTTAATAAAGACGCGGAAATAACTACTGAAGCAAATCCGGATACTGCAGACGAAAAGTATATTGAAACGCTTGCAGAAGGCGGATTTACGCGAATATCTTTCGGAATGCAATCAGCAGTGCCGCATGTTCTTAAAACTCTTGACCGCACGCATACTCCAGAAAACGTAACTCGCGGTGTAAAAGCAGCAAACGCATGTGGTTTGCGTTCAAGTGTTGACTTGATTTATGGCGCTCCGGGAGAGAGTCTAGACGATTGGCGAGAGTCAGTAGAAATGGCTTTAAGCCTAGGTGTTAACCATATTTCTGCATATGCGCTAACGGTAGAGCCGCGCACAAAAATGGGTCGTCAAATCGCTGCTGGCACTATTCAAGCGCCAAACGACGATGATGAAGCTCAAAAATACGAGTTGGCAGACGAACTTTTTAACTCTGCTGGATTACAATGGTACGAGATTTCTAATTGGGCGCGTCCGGGTTTTGAATCTCAACATAATCTTGGCTACTGGCGAAATATTGATTGGGCTGGAATTGGTCCTGGAGCACATTCGCACTACAATGCTGCCAATCGTATTAGTAAACAAAGCATGGATGATAGTGCTTCTTTAGCTAATCCAAACGAGTTTTATAACCTTCGCTCATGGGATATTTTGCACCCAAAACGATGGGCGCATGCTATAAATCTTGGAAATGTGCCGTGGCAAAACTACGAGTGTATAAATGCTGAAGATGCGCTTATTGAAGAAGTAATGCTTGAGCTTCGCATTAAAGAAGGTCTTAATATTTTGCAATTGTGCGAAAAGATGCGCGAAACTAATAAGGTGTTCGATGATTCGCATTTGCAAAAAGTGTTACGCGAAGTGTGTAAGGAAGATTTGGCAGTGTTGCACGAAAATCGCATTATCGCAACACGCAAAGGTAGGCTGCTCAACGATTTATTAATAGAAAGAATTGTCGACGCGTGTGAAGAAGGCCTTACCGTGCTAAAATAGTGCGTATTGTGTCATAAATGCTTGATATACGAAAATTCAATGTAGAAAGGAACAATCATGGCAAACCGCAAAGAGCGTCGCGCGAAGGAAAGGCAGAGCCGCAAGGGGATTCCTTCTCAATATGATGAAACAAAAGGTCGCGCTCGCGGAGGCATGATTGACGAATACAATTTACAAGAACGCTCTAGAAGACTTCAAGAGAGGGGAACTGGTCCTTGGAAGCCAACTTCTAACGTGACAGCTGAGGAGGAGAGACTGGCTCGCAATGTTAAGCGATCTCAGTTGGGCGATGATACTTGGAATGTTGTTCGTAAAGTTGTCGGAGTGTTTTCCTGGGCTGTGATTTTGCTTTCCGCGTTTGCTTTCTTGGTGATTATGTGGCTTCCTAGCCAGCCTATTGTGCTTGTTGTGGTAGTTTCCGTTTTGTTTGCATTAGGCGTGTTTGGCTTGTTCTTTAGCTTTAGTAATTCTAGGCAGAATCCGCGCCTTGACGAGCACGGCACTGCGATTTAGATGTACTTATAAAATAAGAATGTTTTTTAATGATTAAGGTGGGCACTTGCTAATAACAACGTGCTCGCCTTAATTATTTGTGTGTTACAATTTGTGCATTGTGTATTCTCTGCTTTTTGTATGTTGCACTTTCTACCTGTTATGTCTATTGCGATTACGTACTTTTTAGCGAGTGCTATTTCAAGAAGGATTTTGCTACTACGCAATCGGATGTTTCAAATAATAATCTCGCATTGACTTCTTGGAAATTATTTCCTCGCTGCCTTGATTTGCAGATATGCCGATTCTCGCGCGAATCCACGGATCTTCTTTATGCGTTCTTTCGCTGAGCTGATTTCCTGTAAGATTTCCAAGTTTTGCGCACACTTCCTCTATAATCTTGACCTGCTCATATTCTAAAGTTGCGCATCTTTCTGGAAGAGAAATCAGTAGTTCTTCTTTGCGAATTGTGAATCTTCCTCGATGCCTGTTAAATAGTTCCAATGAAACCGGACCGTTCGTCCAAGCTTCAAAATCTTCCGGAAATAGTGACAATCCAGTTGTAGCTAAGCTGTGCGCTTGAGAATAATACACAAGCTTCTGCAGCTTCATAGTTGTCATTGGTCCCATAATTTCCAATATTTTTGCCGCTACATTAATAATGCCCATCACGCATCTCCTTTTTCTTTGCAACAAATTAATAGCGATTTTATGAATGGAAAAAGTGAGCGTCAATTCGATTAAAGAAATGTGGACAACTTGTATTATGAGTTATTTTTTAGTTTGTGTTATTTTGCAAGTTCAACTTATTTGATTGTTGTTTTGCGAACTAATCATTTAATAGTTCAACATGCAATAAGTTAATAAGCGAGTAAGTTAATAAACTAATTTCGTGAATCTATAAGCGCGTAGCCATGTCTTACAAGCACAGATTTAAGTTGCGTAAGATAAGCGAGTGAAGCTCTTGAAAGCTTCGTGCGCTCGTTGGTAATCCAGCCAACAAGCATAGTGTCATCACATTCAAGCGGAATAGTGACAATTTTTTCATTGTTTAAATCGCCGTTATCTATTCCAGTGCAAACAGTGTAACCATTCAACCCAATAATAAAGTTTAAAATGGTAGCGCGGTCAGAAACGTTGATCTTTTTCGGTGGGCGAGTAGGCCAAACCGCTTCTTCTGCGAAGAAGAAACTTCCTTCTTCTCCCTGTTCGTATTGAATAAACGGATACGGTTTCAAATCTTCCAAGCTCAAGCTTTTTCGCACTGCAAGCGGATTATTTCTAGAAAGAAAAACATGCAATTTTGCTCGGAAAAGCGGGTGGAATTCCAAATGTTTTTCACGAAGCAGCTTGCCGATTACATCCTTGTTGTAGTCAGAAAGATAAAGAATTCCAAGGTCTGCGCGCATATCGCTTACTTGCTTAATGATATTTTTTGTGCGCGTCTCGCGAATTGAAAACTCGTATTCGTTAGAATGAATACTGCGAATCATATCGACGAATGCTTCAACAGCAAACATGTAGTGTTGTGTTGCAACGCTGCATAATTGTGGGCGAGGCTTCGTACTTTTGTATCGTTCTTCAAGAAGATCCGCCTGCTCAATTACTTGTCGAGCGTACGTCAAAAACTCAGCTCCATCAGCTGTTAATGCAATTCCTTGAGTGGATCTAGTGAAAATTTCAATGTTAAGTTCTCTTTCAAGCTCTTTTACAGAAGAGCTCAATGCTGGTTGTGAAATATATAGTGCTCGTGCTGCTTCATTCATTGAACCGCAGTCAACGATTTTTACAATATACTTCAGTTGTAGCAAAGTCATACGAGCTTCTTTCGTGAGCTAAAAGTTACGATAATCATCAAAAATCACATAAATGAGCCGCTAACGAATCTAGCAAAAGGTATAGGCATAACCTAATTCTTAGTTGTCATAACCATAGTTCCACATAACCATAGTTTTATATATAATCTTAGTAGTATAAGCTAAATATTTAAGCAATTATTAAAGATTTACTCCTATTGAAGCTAAATCCTTACGCGCTTGCTCTGCAGTTGTAAAAACAAATCCATGCATGCCAACTCTATGAGCTCCATCAATATTTGCTGGCTTATCGTCGAAGAAAACAGTTGTTTGCGGATTTAATCCAAATCTACTTATAGCAAGTTCAAAAATTTCCGGTTCTGGCTTATGCAAATGCTCAACACCGGAAATAATGGTTCCTTGCAAAAGAGTAGAAAGTTCTGGGAATTTGCGTAACGCAAGTGGGAAAGTTTCTTTAGACCAATTTGTTAAGCCCCATACGCCGTATCCAGCTTTACGTAAATCATGCAATAAATCAACCATTCCAGGCATCATTCGTGTCAAAACTTGGTCATAATGAGCGCAATACCAACGGAAAGCTTCAGCAAGTTCGCTTCCAAAGCGACGTTCGTATTCAGGCATAAGATCTTTCAAAAGCTCGCCGCCATCCATGCGGTCCTCAAATTCATAGAACCCGGCTAAATCGTTCTTTCCAAAGCTTCCATTAGGGCAAATAGTATCAACTAAATTCGGGAACTGGTTTTGCAAACAGTTTCGGCAATTCCATTCGAGTAGAACTCTGCAATAATCAAACATGACGTCATGGATCTCAATATTTTGTGCGTTAGTCATTTATTTCTACTCCTTCTATTTTGTTTCATACGTTATTTTACATTCGCGTATTTTGTTTCATGCGTTAATTTTGTACACTGCTGATATTATTCCGCGCGCTACTTTATATTAATAAGAATCCCAAGAACATGCGGTAATGCATTTATAATGTCGCTTGCCACAATTGGATGTTCCAAAGTTAAAGCACGCTTTGATTTCACTATGTCTTGCACTAGTTGAGTGTAATTGTTTCCTCCGCTACTGCGTGACGCAAATACTGCGCAAACTCCATGAATCACAGCTGCGCTCGCTGCAATAAGTGCGTAATTTTTGTTGTTCGCATTGTTTTTCTCGTTGTTGTTCGCGTTGTTTTCGTTATCTTTTTCGTGCTGAGCCAGCAATGCTCCTAAAATTCCTGCTAGCACATCTCCTGAGCCTGCAGTTGCTAGCCAGGATGGAGCGTATTGTGCAATATAAATAGGAGAGTGCAATTTTGATGGTGATGCAACTGCTGTTGTTGCGCCTTTAACTAACACAGTTGCTCCAGTAAGATCGGCTGCTTTTTGAGCGTAGTGTGTTGGGTTGCTGGCTATTTGTTGTGCGCTTACTTCTAAATCGTATCTAGTAAAAAGCGAGCTTAATTCTCCTGCGTGAGGTGTGAGAACTACTTTTTCGCAAACTTGTTTTGGTAGTAAGTCTAATGCTCCAGCATCTACGCATATTGGCGGAAGATTGTTATTTAATTGCGTTTCAGCGTTGTCGTTTTTGTTGTCGTTTTTGTTGTCGTTTTCGTTTTCGTTGGAGTATTTTGCAAGTATGCTAGCAATGTATTTTCTTTGAGATAAAGCCGTTTCGTCGTTGCAATGGCTTTCGTCTGGTATGCCGCATCCAACTGTTATTGCGTCGATTTTTCCGTTTAATTGTTCGTATGCTACTACTTCAGGGGATGCTTGCAATACTAAATTTTGTGCACGAAGAGGACCTGAATAACGGACCATTCCAATATTTGCATGTATTGCAGCGCTTGTGCTTAACACTGCTGCTCCGGGATAGTCGTTTGAACCGGTAATTACGCCTAGAACGCCTCTTGAATATTTATTATCGCTTGCATGAGGCGTGCGCAATGGTGTGGAAGCAAGATGAATATCTACTGATATTTCATTATTTGCAGAGTTTTTAGCGTCAGTGTGCGAACTGTCAGGTTTTGCAATGTAATTCATACCATCTGTATTGCCAAACATAGTATTAAGTGTAATCGTCATTAAGCACATGCAGAGTTGGCTAAACATGTGTATTACTGTCTAAACTTATGTATTGTTACAATTTGTAAACATTTTGAAAATATTTGTAATTTTTTTGTTATTCTGCGTGTCGTGAATATTATGGCGTGTCGCTACTAGTTTTGCGTAAAAAATAAACAAAAATGCCTGATTAATAAATTTGTCCAAATGTTATAATCACATTTATTTTTTCGTTGGTATATTAACGTTTTTTAATGCAAGATAAAGCAGAAAGCAGCATGGTCTTTTTTGAAATTTTGCATTATAGCAGATGAAAAATTCACGAAACGCATTTTTGCAAAAATAATTATATTTTTTCACATTTTTTATTGACCGTCACGTATATTTTTCTTATGCTATAAGCGTTATTGCGAATGATTATTTTTTTCATGAATAGCTTTCATGAGTACCTCTCACAATCAACCCATGCAATAACAGTTAAAGATTCCCGAAAGGAACGAGTGTGAAAACTTCACGAATTTTCGCAACTGCAGCTGCGGTTGCATTATTAGCAACTTCTATGGGTGCTTGCGGCTCCGCAAAAAATGCCGAAAATAAGGCGAAGGGCAATCAAGTAAATGTAGTGGCAACTACAACTCAAATTTGCGATTACGTAACTCAAATCGCTTCAACTGCTGACGCAAAATCTGGATTGAGCCTCAATAAGACTGATTCTCAGGGCAAGAAGTCTGTAATCGGAGCTCCTCAAGACAAAGCAAAGTCAACAATTAATTTGACCTGCTTGCTTGCGCCAAACGCTTCTGCTCATGAGCATGAAATGACTCCAGCTCAATCTAAAGCTCTTTCTAAGGCTGATTTGATGCTTGTTTCTGGTGTAGATCTCGAGCACTTCTTGGATCAAGCTGTGAAAGCTACCGGTTTTAAGGGCACTATGGGTGTAACTTCCGGTATTCTCACTGCTGACGAAATCAAGGATCCAAAGGCTGAGACTGCTAAGGAAAAGGATCTTCCATACAAGGTTGATCGCGGTATCGCTAAGGTGCATGCTGAAAAGTGGCCATTCCCTCCAGAAGAAGGCGAGAAGGAGCCTGAATTCCAGTACGATCCACATATTTGGACCAGCACGAAGAACACGATGATTCAGGTTAAGAATATCGGTTATTTCCTCGGAAAAGCTCTTCCTAAGAGCAAATCTATTTTCGATGAGCATGTTGAAAAGTTCGTTAAGTCTTTGACTGATTTGGATGCTTGGGCAACTAAAGCTTTGAATAGTGTGCCACAAAAGCATCGTGTTCTCTTCACTTCTCACGATGCATTCGGTTACTTCTCTCGTGACTACAATGTGAAGTTCATTGGTGCAGCACTTTCTGATTTCAACAGCCAGCAGGATGCTACTGCAGATCATATTCAGAAAGCTGCAGAAGATGTCAAGAAGTCCGGAGCTGTTGCGATTTTTGCTGAGAATTCTAACAATTCCAAGTCTATCAAGGCTGTTGCTGCAGCAGCAGGAGTAAAGGCTGTTATTGGCGACGACGCACTTTATGGAGATTCGCTTGGACCAGTCGGATCTGCAGGCGAAACTTACATCGGTTCCATTGTTCACAATGTTGAAACATTGGTGAAAGCTTGGAATGGTAATGTTCCTGAACTTCCAGATTCAGTTAAGACTGCATTGAAGAAGTAACATATAAATAACAGTAAAAATAATAGTATCGTAACAGTAACTTTAATAGCGAAAGTTTAATAGCGAAAGCAAGAAGTTACTGTTACGAATACTTATTAATAAACTGAAAAGACTGGAAATATAGTGAATAAGAGCGTCCTTGCAATGAAAAATTGCGACCTGGCATACGGTTATAAAACTGTAGTGACTGGTATTAATGGCAGTGTGCAAGCCGGGGAAGCTTTGGCTTTAATAGGTCCAAATGGTTCTGGGAAAACAACGTTTTTGCAGGCTATTATTGGTATCGTGCGCGTAAGTCGCGGTGAACTGAAAATGCCTAAGGCTTTGTCTATTGGATATGTTCCACAGCAGGTTGATTTGGATTTAACGTTCCCGATTACTGCACGGCAAGTTGTTGCAATGGGCTTAAGTAGACAGACAGGTTTTCTTGGATTGCTTAAAAAAGATCAGAAAAAAGCTGTTGAGGATGCTCTTAATCATGTTGGTTTATTCAATCGCGCAGATGTGCGATTTGGTGACCTTTCTGGCGGTCAGCGCCAGCGCATTCTTCTTGCGCGCGCGATTGTTGCAAAGCCAACGCTTATTTTGCTCGACGAACCTTTTAATGGTCTTGATGAACCGAATCGCCGAGAACTTCTTAATATTATGAAATCAGCAAAGCAAGAAGGTATTGCTTTTGTTGTATCTACGCACGATTTAGTTATTGCAGATGCTATTTGTGAAAAAGCGCTACTTTTAGCTGGCAAGCAGATTGCTTTTGGCGCGCTTAAAGAAGTAATGACTAAAGAAAATATTACTCGTGCATATGGTGGAAGCATGCCTGCTGCTTCTGCAGGTCTTACTTTTTCGGAAATTGCGGAAGGCTGATTTTCAATGCTTGCCCAATTAGTTGAGTCATTAAGAAAAGTTCTGGAACCAATTCCTGGTTTTGATTTTATTGCTTCTGCTCCTTATATTTTTCGCCCGTTCTGCTTACTTATAGTTCTATCTATAGCTAGCGGAATCGTTGGTGTATTTGTGAACTTGAGATGTGCTGAATTTAATGCGGAAGCTATTGTGCATGGCATATTTCCTGGAATTGTTGTAGGCGCTTTATACGGTGGCATAGATCAAATTATTCCTGGTGCTGCAATTTGTTCAGTATTTTTAGTTGCTGCATTAGTGTGGGCTTCTCGTTCAACTCGCATAAATGAATCAATTATCGCAACTGTTTTAACTACTTTCTTTGCTCTTGGTGTAGTAATTTCACTAAAAAAAGGTGATATGTCAGGTCAGCTCGAGGCATTGATGTTTGGTAGGCTGCTCGATGTCACTGATGAGCGAATGACTCAAGCAATGTGGATTTGCTTGTTTGCAATTATTGTGCTTTTGGCAACTTGGAAACAGCAGATTATTGTTGCTTTCGATCGAGCTAGTGCTCCATTAATGGGAGTGCATACTCTTTTTGTCGATATTGTTCTTAACGTTGGTATTGCTGCGGTTGTTGTTTCTGCATCTTCAGCTGTTGGTGTTCTTCTTGTGATCGGGTACCTTATTATTCCAGGAGCTAGTGCTCGTTTAGTGTCTAGAACAGTTGGGCGCATGGTTGCAGTTGGTATCTTTGTTGGTATTGCTGGAGTTGTTCTTGGTATGTACGTTATGAATTTGGAGCTTGATCATCCTATTTCTCCTCAAGCTGCAATTGCATTAAGCATGTGTGCAATGTTCGTAGTTGTGCTTATTGTACGCTGGCTATTCCAAGTTATTTCATCTATAGTTTTTGCGCATAAAACTCATACAAGCGGTACCGATATGCATGTTTTAGCAAAATCTTGTAAAGGTAGGGAATAGATGGTAAGTATTTGGCAAATTATTGCTCTACCTATAGTTGAAGCAATTGTTGTAGGTGCTCTATGTGGTTTTGTTGGCTCTCTCGCGCTTCTTAATCAGCGAATATTCTTTACTGAATCTATTACTCATGCTGCTTTTCCTGGAGCAGTATTAGGTGTAGTTTTAACTTCTGCTTATACAATAGATCAAAATATTTTGTCGCTTGGGCTTTTTGTCGGTGCTGCTGTTGCGTGTGTTGTACTTTCTTTAGTAATGTATGCACTTTCGCATCTTAAAGGCATTTCTTCGCAAGCTGCAGCTGGTATTACTTTAACTGTTGGCTTTGCTAGTGGATACTTTTTAAATAAGTGGTTTGCTCCATTGCCATTGCGTATTGAGGGATTTTTAACTGGATCATTGCTTAATTGCACTCCTGCAGACGTAATTTCAGCCTCTGTTGCTTTCTTGCTTGTTTTGGGATTATGGATTTTTAATTCTGCTAATCTTGTGCATTGCTCGTTTGACCCTATTAATTACCGTGCTGCAGGCGGAAGATCAGGTTTTATACAAGGCATGGTTCTTGCTTTGATTATTATTACTGTTTCCGTCATTATTCCAGCAGTTGGTACAGTTGTTTCAGTATCTCTTATTGCTGCTCCTGCTGCAGCATTAAAGGGAAGAATTGCTTCTATAAATAAATTCGTACTTGCATGCGTAATTACTGCTGTTTCGATTGCTTTAATTGGACTAGCTTTAGCTGTAATACTGAAGCTTTCTGCCGGTGGCACTATTGCTATTTGCGCTGGAGCTTTCTTCTTAATAGTCAAGATTGGCGAAAGCATTTTTATAAAAATTAATGATTTTTCATCAAGATTGCATGCAAGGCGAGAAAAAGTAGCCGAAAACGCTATTTAGCAAAAGAGTTTTAAAAGTCGCTCTGTTGTCCTAAAATGTCAACGAATTGCGCGTGAAAAATGCGCGCGATTGACGTCGTTTTTGCGCGTTTTGTTGATTGTTTAATCGCGTAAGTTTATCGACGCCACACAAGTCCAGGTCTGCACATTAGTAACGCAAGACCCCGATAGAAAAGGACAATTATGGCTGAAAATACCATCTCCATCACCGTAAACGAGGAACGCAAGGAGGTGGATGCAAGCTTCACTGGCGTTGAACTTTTCGCGGAAGATAAAAATATTATTGCCGTGCGTTTAAATGGCGAGTTGCGTGATTTGTACACGTCTCTTCATGACGGCGATACCGTGGAATCAGTGGCCCTTGATAGTGAAGATGGCATCGCAATCATGCGTCATTCCGCTACTCACGTGATGGCTCAAGCTGTTCAAGAAATTCGACCAGACGCAAAGTTGGGCGTAGGTCCTGTAATTAAAGACGGCTTCTACTACGATTTCGATGTTGATACTCCATTTACGCCAGACGATTTGAAGCAAATCGAAAAGCATATGCAGCGCATTATTAAAGAGTCTCAAAGCTTCCGTCGTCGCGTTGTAACAGAGGACGAAGCGCGCGAAGAAGAAGCAAATCAACCTTATAAGTTGGAGTTGATTGGGGATAAGGAAGCAGCTCTTGATCCTGCTGCCTCTGGCGAAATCAGCAAGCATGAGCTTAGCATGTACGACAATGTAGATCGCGAAGGAAACAAGGTTTGGAGCGATTTGTGCCGCGGACCTCACCTTCCAAACACGCGTTACATTAAGGCTTTTAAGCTTGAGCGTGTGGCTGCAGCTTACTGGCGTGGCTCGGAGCAGAATCCTATGCTTCAGCGCATTTACGGCACTGCTTGGCCTAGCAAGGAAGAACTTAAAGCTTACACAACTCGCATGGAAGAAGCTGCTAAGCGCGATCACCGCAAGCTTGGTCAAGAGATGGATTTGTTCTCCTTCCCAGACGAGATTGGCCCAGGCTTAGCCGTATTCCATCCAAAGGGTGCTGCAATTATTAACGCAATGGAAGATTATTCGCGCGAGCAGCACAGAAAGCATCACTACAGCTTCGTACAAACTCCGCACATTACTAAGGGTGGCTTATATGAGACTTCCGGCCACTTGCAGTGGTACAAGGATGGCATGTATCCTCCAATGAAGCTTGACGAAGAGCGCGACGAAAATGGTAACGTAACTCGCCAAGGTGCTGACTACTACTTGAAGCCAATGAATTGCCCAATGCATAACTTGATCTTCAAGTCTCGCCAGCGTTCTTATCGCGAGCTTCCTTTGCGCTTGTTTGAGTTTGGTACTGTGTATCGCTACGAAAAGTCTGGCGTTGTGCATGGTTTAACTCGTGTTCGTGGATTGACTCAGGATGATTCGCACATTTATTGCACTCGCGAGCAGATGCGCGATGAGCTGAAGAGCTTGCTTAACTTTGTGCTTGGTCTTCTTAAAGACTTCGGTTTGAACGACTTCTACTTGGAGCTTTCCACTAAGGATGAGCATAAGTTCGTCGGTTCCGACGAGATTTGGGAAGAAGCAACTAATACTTTGGCAGAGGTTGCTAAAGAGTCTGGTTTGGAACTCGTGGACGATCCAGGTGGAGCTGCATTCTACGGCCCGAAGATTTCCGTGCAAGCTCGCGATGCAATCGGTCGCACTTGGCAGGTTTCTACTATTCAGCTCGACTTCAACTTGCCTGAGCGCTTTAAGTTGGAGTACATTGCGGCTGACGGTAGCCACCAGCGTCCTGTGATGATTCACCGCGCACTCTTTGGCTCTATTGAGCGTTTCTTCGCTATTTTGCTTGAGCATTATGCAGGTGCATTCCCAGCATGGTTGGCTCCAGTTCAAGTAACTGGCGTTCCTGTTGCAGACGAGTTCGCTCCACACTTGCAAAAATTGATTAGCGATTTGGAAGAGAATATGGTTCGTTGCGAAATGGACAACTCTGACGATCGCTTCGGCAAGAAGATTCGTAACGCTTCTAAGTCTAAGGTGCCTTTCACTTTGATTGCTGGAGAAGAGGATGTGAACAACAATGCTGTGAGCTTCCGCTTCCGCGATGGCAGCCAATTGAATGGCGTTCCTGTTTCGCAAGCTAAAGAGTGGATTTTGTCCATCATTAAGCAGCGCGTTCAGGTCAATACTGCAGAAGATTTCGAGCGTTACACTAAGTGATTTAAGCTGGCTAGCCTAAATCTAAATGTAAGCTGAATCGTAAATAAAAAGCCCACACTTCTTAGCGTTGTGTGGGTTTTTACTATCTTCTTACAGTCGCTTGGATAGTATGGTTGACTAATATGGGATTGTTTATTGAATCCAAGTTTTATTTGCTTGATTACGCTAGGAAGGTTGCATTCAATGTTGGAATCATTACGCAGCGGGTTTAAGCGCACTATTTCTCCAATTGCAAAATTGCTAGTCCGATTAGGCATAAGTGCTAACTGTGTAACAATTGTCGGCACAATAGCTGTAGTTATTATTGCTTTTGTTACTGCTTTTACTAAACAGTTTGTTGTTGGCACTATATTTTTAACTATTTTTGTGCTTGCAGACAGTTTAGATGGTTCTGTTGCTGCTTTGACAACAGGCGGCACAAAATTTGGTGCATTTCTTGACTCAACTCTCGATCGCATTGCAGACTGGTCATTATTTTCCTCTGTATGCATTTGTTTGTATGAAGCTCACGAAAAAGATATGTGCACTTGGATTTCAACTTTGAATGGCAATGCAATAAAGTGTGTGGGATTATTAAGCTGTTTGGTTGCTCTTATGGCAGCTTTCGTAACTTCATACACTCGCGCTCGCGGTCAGTCAATAAATGTAGATCCTAAAAAAGGTTTAATAACTCGTGCAGATAGAGTTGCTGTGATTCTTGTTGCTATGGGGCTTGTTGGTCTTACAAATCAACTTTTTTGGTTAAGTTTTGCTATGATTCTGCTTGCTATTGGCGGTATTATTACAGTTTTCCAGCGTATTTTTGAAGTAAAGCATGGGCTTGATATAAAAGATAAATAAAATTTGTCGCGAAAGCGCAATAAAATCGTTTCGTTTGATTAACTGTACGTTTTAGGAGTATCATGTCAGGTCATTCCAAGTGGGCGACTACAAAGCACAAGAAGGCCGCTATCGACGCAAAGCGTGGCAAGCTTTTTGCCAAGCTTATTAAGAACATTGAAATTGCTGCACGTTTGGGTGGTGGCGATCCTGATGGTAACCCTACGCTGTACGATGCCATCGTTAAAGCTAAGAAGGCTTCCATGCCTGCTGACAATATCAAGCGCGCTGTAAAGCGTGGTTCTGGTGAAGAAGCTGGCGGCGCAAACTATGAAGAGATTGTTTACGAAGGTTACGCTCCTGCAGGTGTTGGATTGATTATTGAATGCCTTACTGATAACCGTAATCGTGCTGCTGCTGATGTGCGTTCAACTCTTACTAAGGGCAACGGTTCTTTGGCAACAAGCGGTTCCGTGAGCTTCAACTTCGAACGTAAAGGTTTGATTGAAGTTCCATCCGAAGGTGTTGACTACGATAAGCTTTTCGAAGTTGCAGCTGAAGCTGGAGCTGAAGATGTTGCTGATGATGGCGATGTTTATTCTGTTTACACCAATTCCAGTGATTTGGTAACTGTGCGTAAGGCTTTGCAGGAAGCTGGTTTCGACTATGATTCTGCAGATATTATTATGCATCCAAATAATGAGGTTGAATTGAGCTTCGAAGATGCTCAAAAGGTTTCTCGCTTAATCGATAATCTCGATGACTTGGACGATGTTCAGAATATTTACAGCAACTGGACCGCTTCAGATGAAGTTATGGCTCAGCTTGAGGAAGCTGAATAGTCTCCTATGATGATTTTGGGCGTTGACCCCGGGCTTACTCGCTGCGGGGTCGGCGTGATTGAAGCCGGCGTCTCGCGTCGGCTTTCTTTTATTCACGTCGATGTGTTGAGGTCTGAGCCTGATCTTTCGCAAGATTTGCGACTTTTAAAGATTTATAATGGATTAGTTGAAAAAATTGAGCGTTTTTCGCCTGATACTGTGTCTATTGAACGTGTTTTTGCGCAAGAAAATCGAAATACTGTTCTTGGCACTGCACAGGTTGCAGGTATTGCAATGCTTGCTGCAGCTCAGCGCAATATTCCTGTTGCTTTACACACTCCTACTGAAGTTAAACTTGCTGTAGCTGGAAACGGAAAAGCTCAAAAACCTCAAGTAGAGCGCATGGTCGCGCGACTACTTGGACTTAATGTTTTGCCTACTCCTGCTGATGCTGCCGACGCTTTAGCTCAAGCTATTTGTCATGCTCTTCGTCCTTCTGGTGCTTTACAAGGTGGCGAGCGCGAGCAGCATCTAACTGCTGCGCAGAAACAGTGGGCTTTAGCTCAAGCTCAGGCGCGTAAATCTTCTTCTGTCGTTCGAGGCATGTAGGATATTAATAGAACAGATGTTCTATTATAATTGTATTTGACTTTATGTGCTTTAAGCTATGAGTTTTTGTTAAGTGGGAGTGAGTTTATGATTGGAATGCTTGTTGGACAAGTTGCGTCAATTGATGCTCGTTCTGCTCTTATTGTTGTTTCTGGAGTTGGCTATGAGACTTATATGCCTTCTCAAGATTTGTCTTCTTTGCATGAAGGCCAGGAAGTTCGCGTTTATACGTCGCTTCAAGTTTCGCAAGATGCTTTAACTCTTTATGGTTTTACAACTCAAGCTGCTAAACGAATGTTTTTGCAAGTGCAAAAAGTTAGTGGAATTGGTCCTAAAGTTGCTCTTTCTATGCTTTCAACTTTGAATGTTGATCGTCTTTTACAAGCTATTTCTGAGGGAGATGTAACTTCTCTTTCTTCTGCTCCTGGTTTAGGGAAAAAGGGTGCGCAGAAGATTATTTTGGAATTGAAGGGTTCTCTTGATTCTTCAATACTGGCAGATAGTTCTAATGATTCTACTCAATCTAATAAGCAGATTGTTGATTCTAGCGTGCAATGCGTAATAGAGGGTCTTGTTTCATTGGGTTGGAGACAAGTTGACGCTCAAAGAGCAGTTGAGCAAGTTTGTGCAGAGAATAATATTTCAATTCCTATATCTGATGCAGATTTGCCTAATGTTTTACGAATGGCATTAGCTTCACTTGATAGGGGTAGGTAATCATGTTTGTAAAGAATCTAGTATTGGGGGAGTTGAAGTGAGTGAAGAGTATACTTCTGCGCTAAATACTGGTGTTGCTGAAGAATCCTTACGCATGGTTTCTTCAACGCCTTTAGGAAATGAGCAACTCAGTGATGAGGAACTTCGTCCTCGCGCATTAGAAGGTTTTATTGGTCAACCAGTTTTAAAAGCGCAATTGCAACTGTTTTTAGATGCTGCTAAAAAGCGTGATGTTGCGCCTGACCATATGTTATTGGCTGGCCCTCCTGGATTGGGAAAAACTACATTAGCAATGATTGTTGCTAATGAATTGCAAGTTCCTATTCGAATTACTTCAGGTCCTGCTATCCAGCATGCTGGAGATTTAGCTTCTATACTAAGCGCGCTTGACGCAGGTGAGGTGTTGTTTATTGACGAAATCCATCGTTTGCCTCGTGCTGCAGAAGAGTTGCTTTATATTGCTATGGAAGATTTTCGCGTTGACGTTATGGTCGGCAAAGGTCCTGGTGCCTCATCAATACCGCTAACTCTTCCTCGTTTTACTGTAGTTGGAGCTACCACTAGGGAAGGAATGTTGCCTTCTCCATTGCGCGCTCGTTTTGGTTTTACTGCTCACCTTGATTTTTATCCTCACGAAGAGCTTGAAAAACTTATTGAGCGATCTGCTAAAGTCTTAGGAATTCGCCTTATAGATCAAGCTGCTAAAGAGCTATCGTTACGCTCTCGTGGCACTCCTCGTATAGCGAATCGCTTGTTGAGACGTGTCAGAGATTGGGCTATTGTGCATGATTTGTCAGAAGTAAATCATGAAGCTGTTGTTGAAGCGTTAGCTTTATACCAGATTGATACACAAGGTCTTGATCGACTTGATATTGCAGTTTTGAAGGCTATGGTTTGTCAGTTTAACGGTGGACCGGTTGGTCTTAATAATCTAGCTGCAATGGTTGGTGAAGAAGCTGAAACTGTTGAAACAGTATGTGAACCATATCTAGTGCGTGAAGGATTCTTAATTCGCACTCCTAAAGGTCGTGTTGCAACTAGTAAAGCTTGGAAACATTTGGGCTTTAAAGAGCCTAGTAATGTCAGTGAGCTAGCCTAAAATAATTAAATTGGACGGCATTTCGACCGTCTTAGGGTTGGATACTTAAGGAGTTTACTTTGCCTCAATTTTTCCAGCAGTATGGCATGCTTATTATTCTCGTTGTAGCAATGGTTTGCATGATGATGTTCCAGACTCGCAATGCTAAGAAGCGTCAAGCTGAAATGCGTTCCTTCCATGAATCTTTGGAACCAGGTACTGAAATTATTACAATCGGCGGCATTATCGGCAAGATTGTAAGCGTAGATACTCAATATGAAGAGATTGTTATCGATTCAGAAGGTAGCTTGATGCGAGTATCTTTCCGCGCTGTGAACAGATTGTATGTGCGTCCAGCATTTATTAGCGATGAAGAAGCAGAAGAAGCTGCACAAGCTGAAGAAGCTAAGCAAGATGATGCAAATAAATCTGTAAACGAAGATAACGAGCCAGTATCAGAATCTGCAGCTTCTGAAAAGTAATAACTTTTATCTCATAAATTTATAATTTAATACTTAAGTCGTGATGTGTGAGTCAGCACATGTCTCACGCATCACGCGAATATGTGACATTCTTTCCATATTCCAATAACAAGTCTTGTGAAGAAAAGAACGTTAGGATTATGACAGCAACGGATATTACAGTGAAAACGTTGAAAACAGTAAGCAACGATGATGCCGCTTATCTTGCTTCTTTGATTCGTACCGTTCCAGGATTCCCCAATCCTAGTATTATATTCCGTGATTTTCTTCCTATATTTTCAAATGCGCGCTCTTCGCGAATTCTTATTGATTCTTTGATTGATGCCTTGCCTGTGCCAGCTGATTCAATTGATTTGATTGCTGGGCTTGAAGCTCGAGGCTTTCTTTTTGGACCATTATTGGCATCTCGGTTAGGCAAAGGTTTTCTTGCTATTCGTAAAGCTGGTAAGCTACCTCCTCCAGTTATTACTGAGTCATACATGCTTGAGTATGGTCAGGCAAGTATTGAAATTGAAAGCGACGCTATTAAGCCAGGTCAACGTGTGCTTATTGTTGACGATCTTATTGCAACTGGAGGCACTGCAAAAGCTGCTGCAAATATTGTCAAGCGCGCTCAAGGAATAGTTGCAGGTTTTAGTTTTGTTATTGAACTTACTGGTATTAGTGGAATGAGTGAATTATGCGATTATCCTTGCAGCAGTTTAATTACTATGCCAGCTTAAAAGTTTATTATTATCGCTTATTATTAAAGTAATATCCTATTTAAAACAATATATTGGTTTTGCACCTAAAAGAATTGAAAGGAAAAGGCATGGTTGAAAAGCTTAAGTCATCCTTAATAAACATGTCTAAAGGTGTAATAACTCCTGTTATTGTTATTCTTATTTTTTCTCTTACGATAGGTCTTTTCTTATCTCTCACACTTCTTGTGGTTTCTATCGAAGAAGGAACAGGTAATCTTTCTGAATCTGCAATGTCTATGACTTGGGCTGTGTTTATGTTTGCTCAAGGCGTGGGTCTTACTTTTGGAAATTGCATTCTTACGATTATTCCTTTAGGCCTTACTTTTCTACTTATTTCAACGCTTGTATGCTTAATTCGTCGTATTAAAGGTGGGAATATAGCATATTTTACTGGGCTTGTAGTCTGGGCTGCTATTAATGCGATACTTTCTCAAAATACGCATGTTACTTTACTTGATTCTACTTTTATTGTTGCTTGTAAATCTTCTTGTGTTTATTTAATTTCGTTACTTATAGCGGTTTTTCCAAGCAGCTCACTGTTTGTATCTGCTAAGCAGCGTTATAAGCAAATATGTCCTGAGTATATTCAAAAAAATATTCGTATTACTAAGCGAACTGCGGTAATTTTGTTTGGTTTATATGCTTTTGTTGCACTAATAACTGTTGTGGTTTGGGCTTGTACAAATTTTGGTTATGTTAATTCATATTTCAATAAACTAGGCATGCAAAATGGTTCGCGTATTCTTACAACTATTGCTTGCTTAGTTTGGTTGCCTAATGTTGCTATTTGGGCATTATCTTGGATTTGTGGATCTGGATTTAATATTGGATCTGTTGCACAATTTACTTTAACAGTTTCTCAACGTAAATCTTTGCCGCCTATTCCGGTTTTTGGAATATTTCCTGATGCTGTTATTGACGTTGTGCATCGCACTGTTTTTTACTCTATAGTTCCAACTTTATGCTTTATTGTAATGCTTGTAACTTTATTGCATAAAAGCGGCTGTGGCTTGCGCCTAAAAAATATTATTGATAAAACTGAGCGGGAGTCTTTTATGTTGAACGCTATAGAAGCTGCAACTGATAGTGTTGGCGTATCCGCTTTAATTACAATTATGTGGACTGTTGTTTTTTCAATAGCAAATGGTTCATTAGGGGAATGTCGACTTTCTTATATTGGAGTTGACATTATTGAAAGTACTAGAGCTGTTGGTCATCTTACTCTATACGCTTCTGCTGTAGCATTGGTTATTTCAATTTTTAGTATTCTACTTATTTGTGGTGCGAGATATTGCTTAAATCTTATTGTTGCTAGTAAGTCGAATAAACCTGTAAAATTTGCAGAATTAATCGAAAATAAGGCTAGTAATAAAAATAATCAACCTTTGCCTTTGAAAAAAGCCGCTCCTAGGACGGTTTCATCGAAGGCTAAAAGAAAATAATTCCTCACTACTATTTTGGGAAGGAAGGCCGCCGTGCAACAGACACAGAGCAAAGAATCAAACGCAAATGTGCTGATAACCACAGGTGAAAGGCAAATTCGTAGAGTTCTTGTTTCAGTTTTTCATAAAGAAGGACTTGAAATATTAGCTGAAGCATTTAGAAAGGCTGATACTGAAGTAGTTTCAACCGGCTCTACTGCTGCTAAATTGGCGGAACTTGGCGTTCGTGTTACTGAAGTTTCTGACGTTACTGGTTTCCCAGAAAGTCTTGATGGAAGGGTGAAGACTTTAGATCCGCATATTCACGCTGGAATTCTTGCAGATATGAGTAATGCTGATCATGTAAAGCAACTTGAAAAGCTAAACATAAAGCCGTTTGATGCTGTAGTAGTTAATTTGTATCCGTTCGTAGACACTGTAATGAGCGGTGCTGATAGTGACGCAATTATTGAAAAAATTGATATTGGTGGACCTTCTATGATTCGTGCTGCAGCAAAGAATCATAAGTCTGTTGCCGTTATTACAGATCCTGCAGATTACCAGCTTTTAGCTAATAGAATCGTTTCAGGTGAAGGCTTTAATTTGCAAGAGCGCGAATATTTGGCTGGTAAAGCATTTGCTCATACAGCAGCTTACGATGCTTCTATATCTGAGTGGACAAGTAAAGCATGGCAGAAGCCTGAAAGTTTGAACACAAATGATGAAGAAGATAGTAAAAATGCTGAATCTGTAAAGCTTCCTGCAAACTACACGCGCACTTGGAGCTTAGAGCATACGCTTCGATATGGCGAGAACCCTCATCAGCAAGCAGGATTGTATTTAGATCCTCTGCATAAGGGCGGTTTAGCTCAAGCTGAGCTTCTTGGCGGAAAACCTATGAGCTACAACAATTATGTGGATGCGGATGCTGCTTGGCGTGCGGTTTGGGATTTTGCTCCACAAATTGCAGTTGCTGTTTGCAAGCATAATAATCCATGCGGTTTAGCTATTGGAACTAATGCAGCTGAAGCTCACAAGAAAGCTCACGCTTGCGATCCTGTAAGTGCTTACGGTGGTGTGATTGCTTCAAATACTACAGTCACTTTAGAAATGGCAGAAAGTGTGCGTCCAATTTTCACAGAGGTTATTGTGGCTCCAGACTATGAGCCTGAAGCTTTGGAATTGCTTCGCACTAAAAAAAAGAACCTCCGCATTTTGAAGGTTGCAACTCCGCCAGTTTTAGGTTTGCAAGTTCATCCTATTGACGGCGGTGCTTTAGTTCAGTCTGCAGATAAGATTGATGCAGTTGGTGATAATCCTGAAAACTGGACGCTTGTTTCTGGAGATCCTGCTGATGCTGATACTTTGCGCGATTTGCAATTTGCCTGGCGTTCGCTTCGTTGTGTAAAGTCTAACGCAATTCTACTTGCGCATGATAATGCTACTGTTGGCATTGGTATGGGGCAGGTTAATCGCGTGGATTCGTGCCATTTGGCTGTTGAACGTGCGAATACTTTGGCTGATGGTGCTGAACGTGCTCGTGGAGCTGTTGCGGCTTCGGATGCTTTCTTCCCATTCGCTGACGGTCCGCAAATTTTGATTGAAGCTGGCGTTCGCGCAATCGTGCAGCCTGGTGGCTCTATTCGCGACGAAGAAGTGTTCGAAGCTGCGCGCAAATCTGGTGTAACGATGTACACTACCGGTACTCGTCACTTCTTCCACTAAAATTGCTTTAGCTAAGATTCATAGACAAATAAATTAATCAATATTATGGATGCAGCGTTTGTGTACTTCAAGCGCTGCATCTTTGTGTTAGTACCTAAAACAACTCATGTTTTCTTATCGCGGAGCAGGTATGATACAAGTATGACAGATAGTGAGCATCAGACTAGAAGCACTAAAACGGAACATCCGTACGTGTCGGAAAAACGTGAGGGTAAACCTTATGCTGAATGGATTGTAGCAATTATTATTGGACTTTGCGCATTATTGGCATTTATAGGATATGTAAAAGCCGCCACAGTTGTTATTTCTGTGACGGCTGTAC
Organism: Gardnerella sp. DNF00747; assembly: GCF_049262675.1. Lineage (NCBI taxonomy): Bacteria > Bacillati > Actinomycetota > Actinomycetes > Bifidobacteriales > Bifidobacteriaceae > Gardnerella > Gardnerella sp. DNF00747. The sequence goes on from NZ_CP058394.1 coordinate 678,137, forward strand.
TTCTAGGAGTTATGCGCTTAATTATGCGTCAGCGTAGTCCTTGGAAAGTTCGCTCAGTTGGCTTTGATTCTTTCATCAGTATTACGCTCGGCATAGGTTTGCTTATAACATACGCTTCAATTATATTTTTGCTATAATTTTATTCTTAAAGATTGTTCGCAACGTTATTGTCAGATACGTTTTGAACGTATTCATAGCTCATATCTGGTGCTACAGGAGCATCTGCTTTTGTGTCTGCAAAGTTTTGTATTGGTGCAGGATTTGTTTCATTTGATACAGCAGGTTTTTGTGCTGAGTTTGAAAGAAGCTTTGTTAATAGCAAAACTAGGCTAACAAGCGCTGCAGCAAAAATTGGAGCAATCCAGAATACCCACAATTGACTTAGTGGTTTAACTTCCAAATCATGAGAGTTTGCGAATAATGCAATGCCGGTAGAACGAGCAGGATTCAAACCAGCTCCTGTAATTTGATATGTAATGAAAGCGCCAGCTGCGTATGCAATACCGATGTGTGTTGCATAACCGCATTTAGTATTACCTTCATGGTCTGTGCTGCGCAATGCAGTGGCAACAATCAAAATAACAGCAATAACTTCAACTAATAACGCAGATACTATTCCGAAAGACAAGTTTATTTCTTTTAGTTGACGTGCAGAAAGAGATGCCTTTTCGAATCCGTTTACTATTGAAACAAACCAATACTTTTTGTCAAAACCTGAGCCTTGGCCAACTTGTGATGGATTAATGCTTGAATTCTGCTGAGGAATAATAAGAATGAACAATCCTGCAGCTGCAATAGCACCAAGAACTTGGGCAACAATGTAGCATAATCCTGCAGTGTATGAAGTGCGTCCAGTAAGCATCGAAGCAACTGTTACTGCAGGGTTAAGGTGGCCTCCAGAAACTTTAGATGCAATATATGTCGCTGCAGCATAAGCGATACCAGTGCCGGCAGCAATCATTAAAACGTTGATTCCGTACATTACGGTAGTAAGAGAATAAAAAGTGTAAACAACGAACATCGCTAAAGCTGTAGCAATAAATTCAGTACCAATACGAACAATAAGTGGCGCAGCAGTTTTAGTTGTGCTGCGCGGTGTATCTGTAGTTTTAATCATAACTTTCCTTAATTTTAGTTGTGCCGCTTTGTTAATGATTGCAACACAATGAAACCTAGGCTATATTATCACGGCTATGCCATACGGTAACATAGAAAGACGTGGTGTTTTTTGATTTATTGAAAATTTAATAAATTGCCACATGCATTAGTAAGTTAATGAGTAATGAATTGCTTATACTGCGTATTCTTGAGTAAATTCTGGCGCAAGTATGTATGTAATTCTTTAGGTCACGTTGGGAGAACGATGCCAAACGCATATTCCCGCGCCAATCAGGCGCATTCAGATGACAACAACGCCATTCGACTGCAGAAGCTGCTTGCTGAAGCGGGATTTGGTTCAAGACGCAAGTGTGAAGAGATTATTCTTGACGGGCGTGTTGAAGTAGACGACGAATTGGTTACAACACTTGGTACTCGAGTAGATCCAAAACGTCAAAAAGTGCGCGTTGATGGATCTCGCGTAAAGTTCAACACAAAGCTAGTAACGCTCGCATTGCATAAGCCTAAGCGAGTTCTTAGCGCAATGGACGATCCAAAAGGTCGCTTTACTTTAAGAGATATTGTTGGAGACAAGTACGAGCGAATTTTCCACATGGGACGCTTGGATTACGATTCTGAAGGTCTTATTTTAATGACCAACGATGGCGAGCTAAGCCAGCACGTAATGCACCCAAAGTATGAGGTTGAGAAAACTTATATTGCAACTGTTGAAGGCAAAATCAACGGTATGGTTTGCCGCCGCTTGGTTTCGCAAGGCGTGAATCTTGAAGATGGTTGGATTAAGCTCGACCGCTGCGCAATAATCGACCAGAATCACGACACAACCATGGTAAAAGTTGTGTTGCATTCTGGCAAAAATCGTATTGTTCGCAGGATTTTTGGAGCCGTAGGATACCCTGTAAAGCGTCTTGTTCGTACGCAAATTGGCCCTATTAAATTGGGTGACTTAAAAGCTGGATCGTATCGCGTGCTTTCTCAAACAGAAGTGCGTTCGCTTTCTAAGGAGGTTGGCCTGTGATTTGTGTAGCAATTGATGGACCAGCAGGAGTAGGTAAGTCTTCTACTTCTCGTGCTTTAGCACAATACTACGGTTTTGCGTATTTAGATACGGGTGCAATGTATAGAGCTGCTGCTTGGTGGTGCTTGAAACAAGGTATTGACTTAAGCACGAAGCTTGAATTGGATGAAGAAGGAAATCCTGTAAATCCAGCGGATACTGAACGTTTTAATCAAATCATTGAAGCTGTTGGAGCCTTATTTACTGAAAGTGACGCTGACTTTAGTGTTGATCCTAAGAATCCTGTAGTGACTGTCGAAGGTGAAGATATTAGCGAAGAATTGCGTTCCAGCGAAGTTTCTTCGCATGTGTCTACTGTATCTTCGATTCCTGTAGTTCGCCGTATGCTTATTGCTGCTCAGCGAGCGTATATTGCTTCAGAGTCAGATGAAGATTCTTTCTCAGGCGGAGAGGGAATAGTTGCAGAAGGACGCGATATTACTACTGTTGTTGCTCCTAATGCTCAAGTTCGAGTGCTTCTTACTGCACGCGAAGAAGTGCGTCAAGCTCGCAGAAACAAGCAGAATATTGCGCAAGAAAATTTGCAAAATAATGAATCTAAAAATAATGAATCTGAAGAAGACGATATTCGCGCTCGTGACGCTAAAGATGCTAAAGTTACGCATTTTCTTCAAGCAGCAGACGGTGTTACAACGCTAGATAATTCTGATTTGACTTTTGAGCAGACTCTCGATGCTCTTGTTGAAATGGTTGACGCTGCTATCGAGCAAGATGAGTACGACCGCTATGCTGCTAATCTTGAAGGCTACGATCTTGACGATGAAGACCGTGCGTTTCTTCGAGGCGGCGAAGTAAGTCAAGACGATGCAAAAGACTCTAAAGCTGTTGGAGTAATCGCCATTATAGGTCGACCAAACGTTGGAAAATCAACGCTTGTAAATCGTATTTTGGGTCATCGTGTAGCTGTTGTAGAAGATACTCCAGGTGTTACGAGAGATCGCGTAAGCTACGACGCTGAGTGGGCTGGAACCAACTTCAAGCTGGTTGACACTGGCGGCTGGGAAGCAGATGTTGAAGGCATCGATTCTTCTATTGCTCAACAAGCGCAAGTAGCAGTGCGTTTAAGCGATGCTGTGATTTTCCTAGTAGATGGTCAAGTTGGTTTAACAGCTACAGACGAGCGTATTGTTTCAATGCTTCGCGCTGCAGGTAAGCCTATTACTCTGGCAGTTAACAAGGTTGACGATGCTAGAAGCGAGTATTTGACTGCAGAGTTTTGGAAGCTCGGAATGGGTGAGCCTTACGGAATTTCTGCAATGCACGGCAGAGGCGTTGGAGATTTGCTTGATGCAGCTCTCAATTCTTTGAAGAAAGCGAATAAAACTTCAGGATTCTTAACTCCAGAAGGACTTCGCAGAGTTGCTTTAGTAGGTCGTCCAAACGTTGGTAAGTCTTCGCTTTTGAATCATTTAGCTCATGAAGAGCGATCTGTTGTAAACGATTTGGCTGGAACTACTCGTGACCCTGTTGATGAGGTTGTGCGAGTTGACGGCGAGGATTGGCTGTTTATTGACACTGCTGGTATTAAGCGCAGGCAGCACAAGCTTACGGGTGCTGAATACTATTCTTCACTTCGTACGCAAGCTGCGATTGAACGCTCGGAACTTGCTTTGATTCTTTTCGATTCTTCCCAGCCTATTGCAGAGCAGGATTTGAAAGTTATGAGCCAGGCTGTAGACGCGGGTCGCGCAATCGTACTTGTGTTTAACAAGTGGGACTTGATGGACGAATTTTCCAGACAACGTATGGAACGCTTGTGGAAAACTGAGTTTGAGCGCGTAACTTGGGCTGAGCGCGTAAATCTTTCCGCAAAAACAGGATGGCATACGAATCGTCTTGCGCGCGCTATGCGAACAGCTTTAGACAGCTGGGATAAGCGTATTCCTACAGGCAAGCTCAACGCTTTCTTAGGTCGTATTCAGTCTGCTCATCCGCATCCTTTGCGAGGTGGAAAGCAAGCGCGAATCTTATTTGCTACGCAAGCTTCTACGCGTCCTCCGCGTTTCGTAATATTCACAACCGGCTTCTTAGAGCACGGATACCGTCGCTTTATTGAGCGATCACTTCGAGAAGAATTTGGATTCGAGGGAACTCCTATTCAAATCTCCGTAAAAGTACGAGATAAGAAGAAGCGCAAATAAAGCGCGATTAAGTCACAAGTAAGTTGGTGTTAAGTAAAGTAGGAGCGTATATGGCTGGTTTGAGCGAGTTAGCTTTCGATTTGCATCATGCTAGCGAAGATGAGATTTTTCAAGCATTTGTTGATTGGGTTAAAGATAACAAACATGTAGATTTGTGGCCGCATCAAGAAGAATCCATCATGGATTTGCTTGCAGGAGACCACGTTATTTTAAACACTCCAACAGGTTCTGGAAAATCTCTAGTAGCACTCGGCATGCATTTCACAGCACTCGCCACCGGCAGACGCTCCTACTATACTGCGCCAATTAAAGCTCTCGTATCCGAAAAATTCTTCGATTTAGTAGCTATTTTTGGGCGTGACAACGTTGGTATGATTACAGGCGACTCGCATATTAATGCGGATGCTCCAATAATCTGCTGCACGGCGGAAATCTTAGCAAATCAAGCTTTACGTGAAGGCGTAAATGCTGAAGTTGATTGCGTTGCAATGGACGAATTCCACTACTATGGTGATCCAGAGCGTGGATGGGCTTGGCAAGTTCCGCTGCTTACACTTCCAAATACGCAATTCTTACTTATGAGTGCAACTCTTGGAGACGTAACGGATATTGCGGAACGCTTAGAAAAATCAACAAAAAGAAACGTAGATATTATTGCAGACGCTCCAAGACCAATCCCGCTCGAATACGAGTACACAGATAAGCCGCTTGCAACAACTGTAGAACTCTTATTTAACAAGGGTTTAACGCCAATTTACGTAGTTCATTTTTCGCAAGATGCAGCTCTTGAAACAGCGCAAGCGCTCGCAAGTACGGGAGTTTCAAGCAAAGAGCAGCGAGACAAAATTGCTCAAGCCATTAAAGGTACTAAATTTACTACAGGTTTCGGCAAAATTTTGCAAAGAATACTTAGAACCGGCGTTGGAGTGCATCATGCTGGCATGCTTCCGCGCTACCGCAGACTTGTCGAACAGCTGGCTCAGCAAGGACTGCTACCAGTTATTTGCGGCACAGACACTCTCGGCGTTGGCATTAATGTGCCAATTCACTCTGTTGTGCTTACAGCGCTAACAAAGTTTGATGGGAATCGTAGTCGCAAGCTTCGCGCTCGCGAGTTTCATCAAATTGCAGGTCGTGCAGGCAGAATGGGGTTTGATACAGAGGGCTTAGTAGTTGCAGAGGCTCCAGAGTTCGAGATTGAAAACGCGCGCGCTGTTGCAAAAGCTGGCAATGACCCTAAAAAGCTTAAAAAAGTTAAGCGTAAGAAGGCTCCAGAAGGATTTGTAGTTTGGGGCGAGCCAACGTTTACTAAGCTTATTGAAAGTGCTCCAGAAACTTTGAATCCGCATATGGTTGTAACGCATTCAATGATTTTGAACGAAGTTACGCAAGGCGGAGACGCTAGAGCACGCGTTGAAAAACTTATTGAAGATAGTGCACAAAAGCCGCAAGATAAAGAGAAATTGCTTGAGCGTTGCAACGATATTTTCCAAACTCTGCTCGATACTCAAGTGATTGAATGCAGAGAGTTTTCGGATGGTTCTTGCGATTATGATCTTGATGTTGCTATGCCAGAGGGTTTTGCTCTAGATCAGCCGCTTTCTCCGTTCTTGCTCGCAGCTTTGGAACTTCTTGACCCAGAATCTCAAAGCTACGCGCTTGACGTAATTTCTATGGTTGAAGCAACTTTGGATGACCCTAAGCCTGTGCTTCGTGCTCAAGAGCGCAAAGCTCGCGACGCTGCAATGGCTGGCATGAAAGATGATGGCGTTGACTACGAGGAGCGCATGGAACGCTTGGCGGAAGTCAGTTACCCTAAGCCTCTTGGAGATTTGCTTGAGCCTGCTTTTGCACAATATCGCAAGGATGTTCCTTGGGCAAACGACTACTGGATTAAGCCTAAATCTGTGCTTCGAGACATGGTTGAAACTGCTTCCGATTTTACTGGATATATTTCGCGCTATGGCATTGCTAGAAGTGAGGGAACGCTTCTTCGCTATCTTTCGGACGCTTACCGTTCGCTTGCTCGCACTGTGCCAGAAGATATGTTTAACGAAGAATTGCGTGACATTATTTCGTGGCTTCGTCTTGTTGTGCGCTCTATTGACTCAAGTCTTGTTGACGAGTGGGAGAGCGCAGGAGGGTCTGACGCTGAAGCTAGTGCAGTAACTACGGCTGCACCTTCAACTGCTGAGTCTGTTGTTGAGGATCGTCGTGGACTTATTGTGTTGATTAGAAACGCAATGTTCCGCCGCGTGCAGCTTATGGATTTGGAAGATGCGGATACTTTAGGAGAGCTTGACAAAGCTTGGGGTTACGGCGTTCATGAGTGGAATGATGTGCTTGACGACTATTATGATGAGCACGAGTATGTTGGTATAGATGCTAAAGCTCGTAGTGGCGACTTGTTTATTTTGGATGATTCTCTAGAAAAAAGTGAGCATTCTTGGAAAGTTCGGCAAATTATTGACGATTCAGACGGGGATCATAATTGGGCTATTACTGGCGTTGTCGATTTAGATACAACGCAAGATGAAGGTGAAGTTGTGTTCTTCGATTACCAAGTTTCGCACGTGTGATTTTTAAAAATGTGCTAACAGAATGCGAAATGCAAGACGCAAAATGCAATCGAACGTTTGTTCTATATGTAGTGTAAGCTGGTATTTATGGAGCAGGATTTATTTGCAGCAAGTAGCGTGCCGAGTGATGTAACTCGTCCGCTGGCAGTGCGTATGCGCCCGAGCAGTATTGAAGACGTGCTAGGGCAGTCGCATGCTCTAAAAGAAGGTTCGCCTTTGCGTAGGCTTGCAAATCCGCAATCTAAAGGTTCTCTTACTGCTCCAAGTTCTGTTGTGTTGTTTGGTCCTCCGGGAGTCGGTAAGACTACGCTCGCTTATATTGTTGCTCGTCAGTCTGGTCGAGTGTTTGAAGAGCTTTCTGCTGTAACGTCCGGAGTTAAAGACGTTCGTGCGGTACTTGATCGAGCGCATGAGCGTTTAGTGAGTAATGGTCAAGAAACAGTTTTATTTATTGACGAAGTTCACCGTTTTTCTAAATCTCAGCAGGATGCTTTGCTTCCAAGCGTTGAAAATCGCGACGTAACTTTTATTGGTGCTACTACCGAAAACCCAAGCTTTTCAATCATTAAGCCGTTACTTAGCAGATCAGTAGTTGTTAAACTTGCGTCGCTTAGCGTTGAAGATTTGCATACGCTTATTGAACGTGCGCTAACTAGCGAAAACGGTCTTAATAATCAGCTTAAAATCAACGATGACGCTATTGATTCTATTATTCGTTTAAGTGGGGGAGATGCTCGTAAAACTCTCACCATTTTAGAGGCGGCTGCAGGGGCAGTAACAGGAGATGTTGCGTTACAGCACGGCAAAAAGAAGCCTGTAATTACTGCTGATATTGTTTCTAACGTAATGGATACTACTACAGTTCGTTACGACAAAGATGGCGACGATCATTACGATGTGATTTCTGCTTTTATTAAATCGATGCGTGGAAGTGATGTTGACGCTTCTTTGCATTACTTAGCGCGAATGCTTAGAGCTGGGGAAGACCCGCGTTTTATTGCCAGGCGAATTATGATTGCTGCTGCAGAAGAAGTTGGTATGGCAGCTCCGCAAATTTTGCAAGTAACTGTTGCTGCAGCTCAAGCTGTTGCTTTAATCGGCATGCCGGAAGCGCGCATTATTCTTTCTGAAGCTGTGATTGCTGTAGCAACTGCTCCTAAATCAAACGCAAGCTATAACGCTATTAATAAGGCTTTGCAAGACGTTGATGCTGGAAATATTGGTCAAGTGCCTCTTCATTTACGCAACGCCCCGACTGCTTTGATGAAAAGTTGGGGAAACCATGACGGGTACAAGTATGCTCACGATTATCCGGGTGCTGTGGCATCGCAACAGTATATGCCAGATGAGCTAGTTGGTCGCGAATACTATCAGCCGTCGAATCGTGGCTACGAGCATGAGCTTACTCAACGCTTATCTCAAATCCGTGCCATTCTTCACAATTCTGAAAATAAAAATAATAAAACTAATTCGTAAATGTTTTATTCATTTATTCACGCACAAGCATAATGTGTTCAACGCTGTCTAATGGGGATACGCGGAACAAAACAAAACGATTGCCGATTACTTGCACGACTTCGGCACCGAGCTTTTGAGCAAGTGCATCAGCAGCTTCTTTGGCGCTTAATCCGGAACCATCTTGCACAGCACACTTCATGAGCTCGTGGTACTGCATGGTTTCGTCTGCTTGCTTCACAGCTGCATCAGTAATATCGTTCTTGCCAACGTATAAAAGTGGGCTAAGCGTATTAGCGAGCGCGCGAAGCTGCTTAATCTGCTTCTTTGTCAATGCCATAAGGAGTCCTTTCAAATGCAAGTTTTATAACGCAAATATTACATAAATTACATAGTGCTTAACGGATTATACAGTATATTGCGAATTGTTGCATGTGATAATACAAATTTATTTATTGCGCATTTATTCCGTAGTTATTCCGTATTTATTGCGCTTGCTGCAAAAGGTGAAATATTTTCAAAATTTTTTATTACAAAGGTAGCATTTTGCACACAATAATCGCGCTTACAACACCAAGAGTAACTACTAATAGCAGTACATCTTTTATACGCATTTTCCATGAGTGCAAGTGAGTTCTTTCAGCTCCAGGCGTGTAACAGCGTGCATCTAATGCGAGCGCAAGAATGTCAGCATGGCGAATTACTCCTGCAAAACCTGGCACAATTAAAGCTGTTATGGCGTGTACTCGTTGTTTAAAAGAACCATCTCGAATGCTACTTCCTCGAGCGATTTGCGCTAGTGCCACAGAGTGCGCCTCTACACTAAGTGTTGGCAAGAACCGTAGTGCTAGGCTCATAATAAGTGCTATTTCTTGCGTTGGTATTCCAATATGTCGAAGTGGTGATAGTAATCGTGTGCAAGATTCGTTAAGCGTTGTTTGACTCATTGTTAGTACTAGAACTGCTCCAATGATAATAACAAGCGAGAATCGTGTTGCAAAAAGTATTGCGTAATTAATTCCGTCAGTTGTAATAGGAATAGTTGCAATATTTGCTAGCACTGTGCCGGTTCGCACTGCCAGAATGTTAAGTAATCCAGAGAAAACAAATATTGCAATAATCATGTGCAGTGAAGAAATAAGCTTAATAAATGGTATTTTTGCGGCAACAGTTAGAGTAAATGTTACAAAAGCAAGAATAGCTAACTGTATGTAGTTAGTAATACTAAAAGCACTTAGCATAAGAATAAAGCATGATAGCAGCGTCGCGCGTGGGTCAAAAGATTGAAGTAGCGAAGTTGTTTTTGCTTTTGTGGAACTTTCTTTGTTTTTGTTATTTTCAGTATTTTTTGCTGTGTTGCTTGCTTTGTTGTTTGCTTTTAATGTTACTAATCTTGCGCCTAAATCTTCTGCTTCTTGAAGATTATGCGTAATAAGTATTATGGTTACACCTTGATTATGTAGCATTCCAAGAATTTTTCGAATACGCAACGAAGCTTCAAAATCTAATCCAGCTGTTGGCTCATCCAGTACGAGTACGCGTGGCTTGCAAGCTAAAACGCCAGCTATTGCAACAAGACGCTGCTGACCTCCAGAAAGCGCAAAAGGTGATTTTTCAGCCAAATTCTCAAGGTTCAATAAGCGTAGGGTTTCATCCACACGTTCTTTGAGAGCATTGCCTTTCAGCCCAAAATTTTTTGGCCCATAAGCGACATCGTTCCGTACTGTATCAGCAAAAAGCTGTTGTTCTGGCAGTTGCATAACGTAGCCAATTGTTTGATGTAGTTTTTGTCGTATTATTCTAGAAGTTTTACCTCTAACAGATATGCCATGTACTGTTATATTTCCTGAATTGGCTTTTAACAATCCACACATTGTTTTAGCAAGAGTTGATTTACCGCAGCCGTTTTCGCCCATTATTGCAACTGTTTCGCCACTTTTAACAGTGAGTGAATAATCGTCAATAACAGCTGGAGAAGTTTTATCATATTGAACAGTTAGTCCGGAAATTTCCACAGCGAGATCTGACTTATTTTCTTTGAATCTGCTATCTGTTAAGTTCTTGTTCTCGCTAATTTTAGTTACATGATTATTAGCCAACTCAATATTAGAAAAGTAAGTTTTTAAACCATTAAAGCTTACTTCTTTCAGTATGCCATTTTCTAGTAGGAGTATGCGATTGGCTCGTTTGCATTCCTCAAAATTATGTGTAATTTGAACAATAGTAGTGCCATTTTTGTGCAAATTATCAAATAAAGCATCAACGTCTTTACGTGCGAACGAGTCGAGCATAGAAGTAGGTTCGTCAAGAACAAGCAGTTTAGAATTCATAGCAATAGCACTTGCTAAAGCTACTCGTTGCTGCTGTCCGCCGCTCATAGTGCTAGGGTCAGCGTAACGCTTATCTTCCATGTGAACAGTTTTTAAAGCTTCACTGATACGCTTATACATTGCTTTTTGAGGGAATTGCAAATTTTCTAGTCCAAAAGCAACATCTTCTTCAGTAATTGTGGTAATAATCTGGTCTTCAGGACTTTGGAAAAGTGCACCAATATATTTTCGTGCATTTTTATATGATTCAGCACAAGCAGTAGTATTTTCAAAAACTTTTTCGCCGCACAATGTAACATAACCGCTATCTGGAGCTGTTAAACCTGCAATAATTTTTGCTAAGGTTGATTTACCAGAACCGTTTAATCCCACAATTGCCACGCGTTCGCCAGGATTAATTGTAAGACTTAAATTATTAAGCGTCCAAGTTTTTCCATCATCGTAGCTAAAGCAAATATTTCGCAACACTACTTGCGAATTGTTTTCAATCATGTGCTTCTTAGCTTCGTTTATGCTATTACTTGTGCTGATATTATGCATAACTATTCCGTTTGGGATAATTATTTATTTTCGTGTAGCAGGTTAGAAATTGGTTTGTAAATAAGCATAGTTACTACTACGTGCAAAGCAAGTTTAATAATATTAAATGGCAGTAATGCTGGAAGAATAAGAGCCGCAACCTGCGAAACAGTTATGTGAGCGTAAAGAGGAGTAATAACAAGATTTCCACCTATTGCAAGAGCAATAGCAACAATCGAGCCTGCCAAAAGTGCAATGATTGCGCCTTTTTTGGTATGCATTTTTTTGTATACGATTGCTGCTGTAACGCTAGCTCCTAAAGATACTAGCACTGCCATAACTGTGCCGAGTGGATTGGTAAATAAGTGTGGTGCAAAGCCGAGTATGCTTACGATTGCTGCAGCTGCAGGACCATACGCGAATCCTGCTACGAGACACACGATTCCAGAAGGATCGTATTTAAGATAGCTGAGGTCTGGAATAAGTGGAAATTCTATGAAACTTACAGCCATTGAAAGTGCCACGAATAGAGCGTATTTTGCTATTTTTTCACTAGACCAGTTAGAATTCTTTGCATAAGTTTGGTGATTATTTGTATTAGAAATGCCCATGATGGCTCTCCGTTTCTTTCATCCGGACTGTAACCGTTGGCTTCGGAATTTAACCGAATCAGCAGCTCGTAAGCCGCTCGCGGGCTTCAAAAACGCATGAAACACGTATTTTGTTACCGCCAGTAAGGATTTTCACCTTCCCTGAAACTAACTATTCTTTTGTATCTCATGCTAAGAACATTGTTGTGATAATTGTGTGGCGAGGGTAGGTGCGAGAATACAAGTATGAGCAATACGAGTGCATCAAAAAAAATTAGTACTAATAACGCAACTAGCATTGATAAATTAGCTATTGTTGTTGTCACTTATAAGCGTCAAGAGCTTTTGGAGAATTTATTCCATTCGTTTGAATGTTTAAAAGAATGCCCTTGGCGTATTGTCGTTGTTGACAATGAGTGCAGTGACAAAACCGGCGAAATGGTTGCTCGTCTTGAAGCTTCTTTAACTAATCGTTGGGGTAAAGCTCAAAAAGATTGTGAAGGCAATGAACTTCATGTTGTGTATGCTCCGCAAGATGAAAATCTTGGTGGTGCTGGCGGTTTTAGTGCTGGTGTTAAAAAAGCTTATGAACTTGGAGCTAAGTGGTTCTGGGTTATGGATGACGATGTTGAAACAGTGCCTGAATCTATTGAGCGTCTTGCTCCTTGGACTAAGCGTCACGCTGTTGTTCAAGGAAGTCGTTTAGATTACGACGGCGGTAATTTCTACTGGCAGTATGATTTTTTGGTTCCGCTTGGTATTCCAAATCCTATTGCTCCTGCTGCTTTCGGCAGAGCTGGATACAAAGTTATGAATACGATGTGTTTTGAGGGCGGCTTGATTCGTCGAGATATAGTTGAAAAAATCGGCTTCCCGGATTCGCGCTACTTTATTTACTGGGATGATACTACTTACGGGTATCTTGCGAGTAAGGTTACTAACCCTATTGTTGTTCCGGATATTATTCTTCGTCGCACTCGTGATATTCCTAATTGGGATATTGCAGGAGTGCGTCAGCTAAATTCAACATCTGACATGAATCGTTATCATATTATGCGAAATAGAGGCTTTATGGCTCGCTACTTTATGGTTTATGGTGATTTTCGTCCGTTTATGTTTGCGCTTGGAACTGCTTTAACAGCTGCTAAAGAGATTATTCGTTTGATTGCTGTCGATCGTGAGCATATTATTTCGGGTATTGGTAAATTGTTTACCGGTTGGATTGATTCTCGAAAAATTTTGCACGATCAAGACTGGAAACCTATGCCTTCGTTGAAGTAGAAGTTAGTAAACAGTAAGCGTGTCGTATCAGATATACGATAGAATACTGGTAATTGTCCATACAGCACACATTCAGAGGGGAGTGTTAGTGAAATGATTGACACTGCACAAGCATTTGGCGTCGATATTGGTGGATCCGGTATTAAGGCTGCTCCAGTAAATTTGGAAAAGGGAGAGTTCGCAGAACCTCGATACAAAATTCTCACTCCTGCGGTTTCTACGCCTCAAGCAGTTGCAGATATTGTTCGTCAGCAGCTTGAACATTTTGAAGTACCTGCAGATGTTCCTGTTGGAATTGCGTTCCCTGCTCCAATTAAGCCTGGTAAGAAGCTTGATTTTATGGCAAATCTTGACCAGTCTTGGATTGGTGTTGATGTTACTGAAGTCTTTAGCGAGGCTTGTGGTCGTCCTGTAACAGTAGTTAACGATGCCGATGCTGCTGGTTTAGCTGAGCAGCGTTTTGGTGCAGCAAAAGACAAGGATGGCTTGGTTATTGCTACTACTCTGGGCACTGGTATTGGCACGGCTTTGATTTACAACGGTGTGCTTATTCCAAACACTGAGCTTGGTCATATTCAGCTTGAAAAAGGTAAAGGCGATGCTGAAAAGTACGCTGCTTCTTCTGTTCGTGAAAAGTTGGATATGGGCTATAAGAAGTGGGCTAAGCGTTTGACTAAGTACTACGGCTTGATGGAAAAGTATTTCAACCCAGATTTGTTTGTTGTCGGTGGTGGTGTTAGCCGCGTAAGCGAAAAGTTCTTGCCGCATATCGATATTAAAACTCCTATTGTTGTTGCAACATTGCATAATGAGGCTGGAATTATTGGTGCAGCTTACTATGCAATGCAAAAAATGCAGCAAAACTAAAAAATAACTAAATATTATTTGTTATCTATTGAGCTGGGTGAGCAGTTTATGCTGCAGCCCAGCTTTTGTTATGCCAAGTGTTAGGGTAGTTTCGTGCGATTTTCTTCTAGAGTAGATGTGAGTGAGCCAAATCCTATTATTTTAGCTCAGCGAAAAGCTATTTTTAATGGCGTAAAGCTTACTAAATTAAACGATTCCAATCCAACGTCTCACGGCTTAGCTCCTCAATGTTTAAGCGGATGTTACACAGCAGACCCTAGAGGTCCTAAGGAAATTCGCGATATTCTTTCAAACTTCATCAATAAGCGAGATAACCGCACTGAAAAGTCTGTTCCACCAAAGCTTAATCCAGATCAGCTTTATGTGCTTTCTTCAACTTCTCAAGCTTACGCATGGCTTATGATGCTTTTATGCGATGCAGGGGATGCTGTTATGGGACCAACTCCTGGATATCCTCTTATAGAGTCTATTGCACGCTTGCAATGCGTGAATGCAATACCGTATCCTTTGCACTATGATGGTTCTTGGACTATTGATATTGCGCGTGTTAGAGAACTTTTAGAAGATGCGTCTTTGCGTATTAAAGCTCTTGTGCTTATTAATCCAAATAATCCTACAGGCTCATATGTTAAGCCTGAAGAACGTGAAATACTATTGCAATTATGTCGTGATAATGGTGTTGCGATTATTGCAGACGAAGTATTTTATGAATATTCGCTTGAATCTTTTGCTGGCAATGCTCGTTTTGCTGGAGAATCTTCTACTTTAGTTTTTGCGCTTGATGGATTCTCCAAAATGCTTGCTGCTCCTCACGCCAAAGTTGGTTGGATTGAAGTTTCAGGTCCTAAAGATGATGTTTATGAAGCACAAAAAAGGCTTGACGTTATAGCGGATGATTTTTTGCCTATTGGTAATACTGTTTCTGAGCGAATACCAGAATTATTGCAATATGCATCTTCTCAAAGCGCTATTGTACGGAATCGTGTTATTAATAATCTGCATACGCTTCGAGAAACATTGGTATCCACGCCTAAATGCTGTGTTAGCGCGTTGCGTGCAGAAGGCGGATGGAATATTTTATTGCGTGTACCATCTTGCATTGACGATGATGTATTAGCTTTGAGATTGATGAAAGATTATAATCTAGTTTCTCAACCTGGATATTATTTCGATATGCCAGTTAATGGGTATTTAGCATTGTCATTATTGCCAGAGCCGCAACAGTTTATTAGCGGATTACATGCGCTTCTTCGAACTGTAGATGCATTGTTAGAAGAATAGTAATTATATAAATAATTATTTAAAACAATGTCATCCAACTTCTAAACGCGAACCATAAGTTTGGATTAAAACGAAGCGTGCTGTCTTCACGTCCTGTAACAAACCAACTGAGTACAGCAATAGCAATAGAAGCAAATAGCAATACTGCTACAAGTAAGCGTATTGTGTAAGCAATAGTTTTTTTATGTAAAGAATTTTCTGATTGCAAGGTGGACGCATACTCTAAAAGCAAGCTAATTCCAATTGCGGCAGCTATGGCAAAAGCCCATGCAAAATCAGCAATATATCTCCATCCGATACCAGCTTTTAAACTGTCAAAAACAATAAGAACAAGCCCAACTATTATAGCTATTACGCTTGTGCGCCAAGCAATATGCGTACGGCAGTGTTTTTTCATAATAAATACGCATACTATACCAACCAATGCTAATGGTGAAAGTGTAAGCATTCCGCCAATCATAGGCTCTGCATATTGCCAACGGTCAAATGCGATAGGCTGAATACCAATCCAAGGAAAAGTTGGAATAAAACGCAAAGGTAGCGCAATATAGCTAAAAATAGACGGCAAAATATTTTGTGACGGCAAGCGCATAGTCGTCATGTCAGTAATAGTTATTTGATACTCATTGCCAAAATTTAACGGTGAGCCAAAGCGCAAAAGATTATAAATACCAAATGGAATTGCAGTAATTATGCATGGTAGTATCCAAGCTGCAAAATATTTAAAAGGCTTATACCATGAAGAAACTTGTTTCCAGTTGCGCAAAATATTTGGTAAATCTTTTTCTATGTGTGAATAAATTGCAGGAAGTGCAAAAAGAACAGCTATAGAAAAAGTAGGTCTGCATCCTAAATTTAATGCAATAAAGAAAGAACCTAAAACAATATTTAGCAAAGAGTGTGTTCTATTAAAACCTAGGTAGCACCACAATCCAAGAGATGTGAAGAAAAGTGAGGCTGCCATAGGTACGGAATAAAATGACGTTCTAAACCACAAATACACTGTATTTGAAGTAATGAAGAATAAAGTAAGAACAATAGATGTCGTTCCTAAAGATACTTTTTTTGAAGTCTGCTCAATAATTCGAATAACCAATAGGGAGCCTGCGATAAGAAAACCAATTAAGAATATTATCGTAGCTACTGTTGTTGGAAGCATAGAGCCTTCAGGAGTCCATAGTCTTGAAATAATGCGATAAGGCAAAAATAGCAATATTGCTGGAAGAACTCCAAAGTAGGAGTACCAGTGACCTTTGTAGTATGCGTAATCCCAATACATATGCTGTACTGAGTGGTTTAACAAATTATTTCTAGCCGTAGGGTCGTAAGGATTTTGCAAGTGTTCTAACTCATTAGGAACAGGAAGATTTAAATGCACTTGACCTTTTAACAATGCGTCTGCAGTGTGGGCATATTGATCAAAATCATATGCATAATTACCGTTTGTGTAAAAATGCATAGGAGTTGCGTTTCGTAAATTCCAAAAAATAGTTATTAAACCAACAGCAATAAATGGAAGAAGAGAAGCAGCAAAGCAGCAACGTTGAATAAGACTATGAGTGTTGAGTTTAATTTTCCAAAGCTTGGACCAAGGATTCCAAAGCGTAACAAGAAATGCAAAAAGAGCAAGTATTAATACGCGACCCCATGACCACCTAAAAGGCACTCGAACGTTTGCTCTTGAGTCTTCAATATTTAATATTGATCCTATTGGATGTTGCAGCCATACTCTTACAATGCAAGATTTTCCTACTGCTTGTTTTGGAAGTTTAAGCAAAGATGGGTCTAAAGAAGCAGTGTTTGTGCTTTGAGGTTTGCTTAAGTATTTGTTTGCTTCAACTAAAACATTGATGTTTGAAATAAGATTATTATTTTTGCTTTTCTTTTTAATAATTGCAGGCTCTAAGCGAATATAAGGCGAACTTCCGTCGGATGTTACTTCTAAATATGCTTCTGAAGGATCCGTTATAAGAATGCCGCCAGAATCTAAGCGTCTAATTCCAGAACCTATATCGTTGTGCGCAGAAATGCTATCTGTGCTTCCTGTAACACTGCTCCAAAATGGCAGATTTCCAATAGAACATTCAAATAAGGTTATAAGAATTATTACGATGAATGGTATTCGCAAAAAATGTAGCGCACGTTTTATGCAATGATTGTCAATTTGATTGCTTATACGGCTGTTGGCACTATTCGTCGTATTTGGCAAAGTCTTAGACGCGTATGTTGAAATCACTGCTTAACCATTCTATTGTACAATTCAAGTAATTCAGTTCAACATTTTACTCTTCGGCAACTAAATCGAGATATTCGTCATTCCACAAGTCTTCGTCGCCATCAGGCATGAGTAGCACTCGCTCAGGTTGTAAGGCTTGAACTGCACCTTCATCGTGTGTAACAAGAACGATTGCTCCCTCATATTTTGCAATAGCTTTAAGTATTTCATCTCGAGATGCTGGGTCCAAGTTGTTAGTAGGTTCGTCCAGCAGTAGCACATTGGCTTTGGAAGTTACTAGTGTTGCAAGTGCCAGACGTGTTTTTTCGCCACCTGAAAGCACTCTGGCAGGCTTCATTGCGTCGTCGCCAGAAAACAGGAAGCTGCCAAGCATAGAACGTGCTTGTGTGTCATCCAGGTTTGGTGCAACATGCTGAAGGTTTTCCAAAACTGTAGAATCCAAGTCTAATGTATCGTGTTCCTGTGCAAAATAACCGATTTTGCATCCGTGTCCGTATTGAACTTCACCAGTATCTGCTGTTTCTTCTCCTGCCAAAATTCGTAATGTTGTTGTTTTTCCAGCACCGTTATAGCCTAGAATGACAACACGTGAACCTTTGTCTATAGCAAGATTAATTCCAGCGAAAACAATATTAGAACCATACGCTTTGGAAATATCTTTTGCCATAATTGGAGTTTTTCCGCATGCAGCTGGTTCTGGAAAACGAATATCTGCAACTTTTTCTTGTTTTTGAGCTTCACTTGTTTCGCTTAATAAGCGTTCAGCTCTTCGCATCATGTTTTGAGCAGCAACTGCTTTTGTAGCTTTTGCGTGCAAGCGAATGCCTTGTTTCATAAGGCGTTCAGCTTTCTTTTCTGCAACTTCTCGTTCGCGACGACGTCTTTCTTCGTCCACTACGCGCTGATGCAAGTATGCTTTCCAGCCCATTGAGTACATGTCTATTTTTGCAAGTTGAGCATCTAAATGCCATACTTTGTTTACTACTTCGTCTAGTAATTCTGTGGAGTGAGAAATTACTAGGAAACCACCTTCAAATCGTTTAAGATAATTGCGAAGCCATATTATTGAGTCTGCGTCTAAGTGGTTTGTAGGCTCATCGAGAATTAATGTGTCTGCGTCAGAAAACAGAATTCTAGCAAGTTCTATGCGGCGACGTTGACCACCTGAAAGTGTGCCTAAAGCTTGTTGCATAACTTCTTGTGGAAGTCCCAAGCTTGTTGCCATCGATATTGCTTCAGATTGCACTGAATAACCGCCTGCTTTTTCAAAATCTTGCATTGCTTTGTCGTAGCGGTTCATAGCTTTAGTCATTATGTCTGGATCTGGATCTGTCATTTCTTTTTCCGCTTTGCGAATACGCGAAACGATAGAAGCAATATCTCGAGCACTCATAATGCGATCTATAACGCTTTGTTCTGGGTCTGCTGCGTGTGTGTCTTGAGGTAAGTAGCCTAAACCTCCACTAACTCTAACCGAGCCTCCTGCTGGCAGCATGTCTCCTGTAATAACGCGAGTAAGCGTAGTTTTGCCTGCGCCGTTTCTGCCGACTAAACCGATCTTATCTCCCTTTGTGACGTGAAAATCGGTAGGATTTAACAGCGTTCGCGCACCAATCTGAATGGTTAAAGCTTGTGCGTCAATAGGCATAATGTCTGTTCCGTTCCCCAAAATTAGGCTGCTATTATTTATTACTTATAAAAGTCATAAGCAAACTCACTATTATACTGCTTACTGGTAACGAATACAGCAAGTGGTTGATAGTCAAATACTTTACTTTTTCGAACACTTGTTCTATAATTTTCTTGTCAGTGATAAAATTGGGTATTGGTTGGGAATATTCAAGTGATTATGGGGAAGTGTGGAGGTAATTGTGTCAGAACAGGCGAATGAACAAAACGACTCGTTACAAGAATTGCTTGATAATGCTCCTATGTGCGCTAACAACGGTACTTTTATAGCTGATTTATCTAATATTCCTTCTGAATGGAAAATAACTATCCAGGGTGCTAGAGAGCACAATCTAAAAAATGTAAGTTTGTCGATTCCTAGGAATCGTATGGTTGTTTTTACTGGTCTTTCTGGATCTGGTAAGTCCTCGCTTGCGTTTGATACGCTTTTTGCAGAAGGTCAGCGACGCTATGTTGAGTCGCTTAGTGCTTATGCTCGCCAATTTTTAGGGCGTATGGATAAGCCTGATGTTGATTTTATTGAGGGTCTAAGTCCTGCTGTTTCTATTGATCAAAAAACTACGAATCGCAATCCTCGTTCTACTGTTGGAACTATTACAGAAATATATGATTATTTGCGATTATTGTTTGCAAGGATTGGTGTGCCTCACTGTCCTGAATGTGGTCAAATAGTAAGTTCTCAAACTCCTCAGCAAATGACAGATTCATTGCTTGCTATGCCAGAACGTACGAGATTGCAAATTCTTGCTCCAGTAGTTCGTGGTCGTAAAGGAGAATTTAAAGACACGCTTGAGCTTTTACGCTCAGATGGTTATGCTCGTGCGATTATTGACGGGCAAATGCATGAGCTTTCTGAAGATATTACTCTTACTAAACAGAAGAAACATACAATTGAAGTAGTAGTAGACCGTTTAGTTATTAAAGATGGCATTCGTGTTCGATTAACTGATTCGATTGAAACAGCATTAAAACTATCTAAAGGAGTAGTAATTGCTGATTTTGTTGACGAACCAGAAGACTCGCAAACGCGTCGTAAATCATTTTCGGAACATCGTGCATGTCCAAATAATCATCAATTAGAGCTTGATGAGATCGAGCCTAGAACATTTTCATTCAATGCTCCTTATGGTGCTTGCTCTGAATGTTCTGGCATTGGATACAATCTCGAAATTGATCCTGAACTTGTTATCCCGGATCCAGACAAATCTCTTGCGCAAGGAGCTATTGAGCCGTGGGCAATGAATAAGTCAGCTGGAATGTATTATCAGCACATACTTTCAGGACTTGCTAAAGATTTGCATTTTGATATGAATACTCCGTGGAAGGATCTAGCGGAAGACGTTAAACATGACATCATGTATGGTCATGATTTCACGGTTCAAGTTTCCTACACAAATAGGTGGGGGCGTCAGCGTGAATATTCTACTGGCTTTGAAGGTGTAGTTCGTACGCTTATGCGCAAACATGACGAAACTGATTCTGATCAAATGCGTCAATATTATGAGTCGTATATGCGTGAAGTTCCATGCCAAAAATGTAATGGAAAGCGTTTACGCCCAGAAGTTCTTGCGGTTACAGTATCTAATACTTCCATAGCTGAAGTTTGCGATATGCCAGTAGAGCGAAGTCTAGCATGGGTAAATGCTTTGCATTTGGATGGTTCTCAAGCAGTAATTGCAACAGAAATATTAAAAGAGATTCGTGCTCGACTTGGTTTTTTGAACGATGTGGGTTTAAGCTATCTTACTCTTTCAAGAGCTGCAAAAACTTTGTCTGGTGGAGAGGCTCAACGTATTCGTTTAGCTACTCAAATTGGATCAGGTTTAGTTGGTGTTATGTACGTGCTTGATGAGCCGTCTATTGGATTGCATCAAAGAGATAATGAGCGTTTGATTGCAACATTGCATCATCTGCGAAATCTTGGTAATACGCTTATTGTTGTTGAGCATGATGAAGATACTATTCGTCAGTCTGATTGGCTTGTTGATATTGGTCCAGAAGCTGGTGAGCATGGAGGAGAAGTAGTATATTCAGGTCCGTCTGATGGAATTATTAAAGCTCAGCGTTCAATTACTGGAGATTATATTGCTCACAGACGCTCAATAGATGTGCCAGAACAACGTCGTAGTGTAGACGAAAATCGTATGCTTCATATAATTAATGCCCATGAGCATAATTTAAAAAATATTGATATAAGCATACCTTTGGGAGTATTCACATGCATAACGGGTGTATCTGGATCTGGTAAATCAACACTTATAAACTCAATTTTGTATCCAGTTCTTGCAGACAAACTAAATGGTGCTCGAATTGTGCCAGGAAAACACAAACGTATTGATGGTATTGAGCTTTGTGACAAAGTAGTGCATGTCGATCAGAATCCTATAGGAAGAACTCCTCGTTCTAATCCAGCAACTTACACTGGTGTTTGGGATAAAATACGTTCATTGTTTGCTCAGACTCCAGAAGCAAAAGTTCGTGGTTATGGTTCTGGTCGCTTCTCGTTTAATGTTAAAGGAGGCAGATGCGAAGCATGCCATGGCGACGGTACTTTAAAAATAGAAATGAACTTTTTGCCTGACGTATACGTAGAGTGCGAAGTTTGTCATGGTAAACGTTATAACCGTGAAACTTTGGAAGTTACATATAATGGAAAGTCTGTTGCAGATGTTCTTAATATGCCTATTTGTGAAGCTGCAATATTTTTCAAAGCATATCCTTCTATTTCTCGGTATTTAGATACTTTAGTAAAAGTTGGCTTGGGCTATATTCGTCTTGGTCAAAGCGCAACAACGCTTTCTGGCGGTGAGTCTCAACGAGTAAAGCTTGCTACAGAGCTGCAGAGAAGATCTACTGGTAAAACAGTTTATATTCTTGATGAACCTACTACTGGACTGCATTTTGAAGATGTTAGGAAACTTCTAGCGGTTTTGCAATCTCTTGTAGATAAAGGCAACAGTGTTATTGTAATTGAACATAATCTTGATGTTGTCAAATCTGCAGATTGGATTATTGATTTAGGTCCAGAAGGAGGAGATAAAGGCGGAACCTTAGTTGCAGAAGGTAGTCCTGAGAGCGTAGCGCGTAATGGCGAGAGTTGGACAGGTAAATTCCTTAAGCAAATGTTACATTAAGCGTTCAAAAAAGTTACCGATTTGTAATTTGCGAACTTAGAAATTTATTCGACAAATCTTATGAATAGTTGCATAAATCTTGTTTAGGAAAGGAGGTGAAAATGAAAGATAATGATCTTAATAAAAATTCTTATAAACCATATGATTTGCAAGAAGAAAATAGGATGAGAGATAGTGAAAAATGGCGTAAAACGCAAGAAATGATAGATGAACAGTTTTCGAAAGATTCATCATTTGATAATGAAAGAGTAAATGCATTAGGAGCTCCATTGCTTGGTGATACTCGTGATTTATTCCGTCCAGCTTCTCGTGATATTCCAGCGCAACCTGGAGTATACAAGTGGCGTGATGGCGAGGGGCGAGTTATTTACGTTGGAAAAGCAAAAAATTTACGCAATCGTTTAGCGAATTATTTTCAACCTCTTTACCAACTTCATCCCAGAACTCAATCTATGGTTCTTACAGCTCGCAGTTTGGAATGGACTGTTGTAAGCACTGAATTTGAGGCTCTTACACTTGAATATACTTGGATTAAAGCTTTTAATCCTAGGTTTAATGTAGTTTTTCGTGACGATAAAACATATCCTTATGTTGCAGTTTCGCTAGAAGAAACTTTTCCAAGAGTATGGATTACTAGAAATCGTAGTGCGCGGCATGCTAGATATTTTGGTCCGTATGCAAAAGTGTGGCCTCTTCGTCATAGTTTAGATTCTTTACTTAAAACTTTTCCTATTCGCACATGCTCATCCTCTGTTTTTAACAAAGCTCATAGGACTGGTAGGCCTTGCTTATTTGCTTCGATTGGTAAATGTTCAGCTCCTTGTATAGGAAACATAGATCCTAGCGAACATCGCAAGATGGTAGAACATGTAGTTGGCATACTTACAGGCAGTGTTGGAGAGTCTTATATTTCACAAATTAAGAACGAGATGAAAGAAGCAAGTGAAGAGCTAGAATTTGAGCGTGCAGCTAAATTGCGTGACGAGATTGCTGTTTTGAACACTATTTTGCAACAAAATGCAGTTGTGTTTGACAATGATGTAGAAGCAGATGTTTTTGGATTCTGCGGAGATGAGCTTGAAGCGTCAATTCATGTATTTTTTGTCAGAGCTGGAATGATTCGTGGAGAGAAAAATTGGTCAGTAGAACGAAATGAGCATATCAGTGACAGTGATCTTATAGCTGATTTATTAACTCGCGTATACGCAGAATATGAGCAAAATTACACACAAAACCATGAAGATACTATTAGCATTAAGAAAGTTCGCGACGCTGTTAGCTCTACGCAACAAGCTACTGCAACTGATGTAATATTGCGAGCACAAGCTACTAAAACTCGTCGTGAACGTCAAGAGAGAACAGGTCGTGAGGATTTACTTGCTCCTATTTCGCCTGTTCCTCGTGAGATTATAGTTCCAATTAAAATTTCTGAAGAACGTAAGCAAGAGCTTGAATTGTGGCTTAGCAATATTCGTGGTTCTCAAGTAAGTATTAGAGTTGCAGAGCGCGGAGAAAAACGTGCTCTTATGGATCGTGCAAACGATAATGCTAGTCAGGAATTGAAACGCATAAAATCTAGCCGTATTAACAGCATAGATATGAGAACAGAAGCTATGAATGAAATAGCAAAAGCGCTTGGAATGAGTAAATCTCCTTTGCGAATTGAATGTTATGATATCTCAAATACAGTTGATGGCAGTTATCAAGTTGCTTCTATGGTTGTTTTTGAAGATGGTGTTGCTCGTCCTAGTGAGTACCGTCATTTTGCGGTTCGAGGTGAACATGGTGATGGTAAAACAGATGATTTAAGTGCTGTTTATGAAACATTATTGCGAAGATTTAAGCATAAAGATGTTTATGTAGAAGATAGGCTTGATACAAATGCATCAGATTCATCAGATATATCTGACTCATCTGATATTAATATTTGCGATGCTAACAGTATTTCTAATAAGCATTTTTCAGCTAATTCATTGACTAGTGCGCGGCATTTTGCTTATAAACCTCAATTAATTATTGTCGATGGAGGAAAAGAACAAGCAAAAGCTGCTAAAAGAGCTATGAAAGATGCTGGCGTAAGTGATATTACTGTTTGTGGTTTAGCTAAGAAGCTTGAAGAAGTGTGGCTTCCTGACGAAGATTATCCAATCATTTTTAAGAGAAGCTCAGAAGGATTGTATTTATTGCAGCGCGCTAGAGATGAGTCTCATCGTTTTGCTATTTCGTATCATCGTAAATTGCGAAGAAAAGGTTCATTGCATTCTACTTTTGATGCAATTCCTGGAATTGGAGCAGTGTATCGCAAGCGTTTGTTTGCATCTTTTGGTTCAATAAAATCTTTGAAAAATGCTTCATTAGAAGATTTGCAAAAAGTACCTGGAATTGGCGAGAATAAAGCAAAAGCTATATACAGTGCTTTGCGTAAAAATAATGATAAGTAGCTTTTGAATTACCATGAGTCTTACTATGAGTCGTAACTCGTCAGCATAAGGCACTAGCCTAAGAAGTATGTCTCAGGAAATTGAAATTGGTTTGGGCAAAAAAGCCCGAGTTGCATATTCGCTTGACGATATTGCTATTGTTCCTTCGCGCCGCTCGCGTGATCCTCAAGCTGTATCTACTTCATGGCAAGTAGATGCTTACACGTTTGATATCCCAATTATTGCTGCTCCGATGGATTCTGTTACTAGCCCGGATACTGCGATTGCAATTGGTCAAATGGGTGGTCTTGGAGTTCTTGATCTAGAAGGTTTATGGACTCGATATGAGAATCCAGAACCTTTGTTAAAAGAAATAGCTGAGTTGCCGTCAAATATTGCAACCCGCCGCATTCAGGAGATTTATACTGAGCCAATCAAACCAGAATTGATTGCAAAGCGTTTGCATACAATCAGAGATGCTGGAGTGACAGTAGCAGGAGCTCTTTCTCCACAACGCACGCAAGAATTATATAACACTGTTCTAGAAGCTGGTGTTGATTTATTCGTGATTCGCGGAACAGCAGTATCTGCGGAACATGTTTCTAAAGATCATGAACCTCTTGATTTA
The DNA here is from genome assembly GCF_049262675.1 of Gardnerella sp. DNF00747. Taxonomy (NCBI): domain Bacteria; kingdom Bacillati; phylum Actinomycetota; class Actinomycetes; order Bifidobacteriales; family Bifidobacteriaceae; genus Gardnerella; species Gardnerella sp. DNF00747. Next base: position 703,484 of record NZ_CP058394.1, read on the forward strand.
AAGAAGTTTATTTACGATCTCGATGTTCCTGTTATTGTTGGAGGTTGCGCAGATTATACTTCTGCTCTTCATTTGATGAGAACTGGAGCTGCAGGTATTTTAGTTGGATTTGGCGGCGGAGCAGTATCCGCAACCATGAATACTTTAGGGGTGCAAGCACCTATGGCTACTGCTATTGCGGATGTTGCTGAAGCTCGTAGGGATTATATGGATGAATCCGGCGGCCGTTACGTGCAAATTATTGCTGATGGCGGAATGGGTAATTCCGGCAGCTTTATTAAGGCTCTTGCAGTTGGAGCTGACGCAGTTATGCTTGGTACTCCATTAGCTCGCGCAACTGAGGCTCCTGGTCATGGCACTCATTGGGGCGCTGAGGCTCGTCATTCATCACTTCCTCGTGGGATGCGCTCAAATGTTGGCACTGTAGCTCCGTTAGAAAATATTCTTTTTGGCCCAAGTCATGAAGCAGATGGTACTACAAACTTTGTTGGTGCATTGCGCAGAACAATGGCTTCTACAGGTTATGTTGATGTTAAGAGCTTCCAGCGTTGTAGTGTAGTATTTAATCCATTCCATCAAGATATTCGTTAGTGTTAAGTATGATGCTTATTGCATAAAATATAGCGGTTCAGTAATTTGTTCTGAACCGCTATTTTTGTTTTCAAAATGCATATATCTATATGAACATTCTATTGATTCATGTATAAATATGATTTTTAACTATATTTGCTATTCTTTTAAACCGTAATGTGTATAATTCAACACGCATAAAATCGTTTATTTTCAATGAAAACGACGAATATTTTGTAATTTATCCACATTTTTATTAATTACGCAGTTAGAGAAAAATTACGTTGTAAGCTTTTATCTAAACTCGTTTAGTTTGTAGAAATATAAACTTAACAAGTTTTAAATAACAACAGTTTTAAATAATTGTTAAAACAGGAGAGAAATATGAAGATAGATTTTGCTGATGCCTATGGCATGGATGATAACGATTACAGTGATGATGAGCTGAAAGATAAGTCCTCAAAGACTAAGAAAAACAATGACGAGGATCCTCCACATGTTTTCTGTAGACCTCGTATTAGCTTGCCTGTATATGAGGGTGAAGTTAGTGTTGGTTTTTCTCGTGAATGCTTGAAATACCATGTTGGAATGTGTTATTTCGACAGTAGAGATGAGCAGGCTTTTGTTAATTTAGCTTTAAAAACTTGTCAAATTGCTTGTATAGCTGCAGATATTTCGAGAGGTAGGCCTATTTCTCCAGCAATGTCGCAGCTTCTAACAAAAAGTTGTATTACTAAATTAACTAACATGTGGAAACTGATGGATGAGTATTTCACTGATAATAACGATTCGGAAACTCGCTCTGCTGTGCGTAGTTTTCCTGCAGTTCCGAGTTTGTTTAATGGAATGTTAGTCAGCCCGAATCATTTTGAAGGTGTTGTGCGCATTTGTGCAGGACCTGTGAAATACTGGGCGTCGTTATCTTTGGAATTGAAAAATAATCGTTGGATTTGCACGTATGCAGATCTAGGATAAAATCGTCGCTTATAGTAGGTAGCTGAAATAAGACATCTATGATAATGCGTTTGAAGACTTATGTACATATATTCAAATAAATATGAGCCCCTTATTGCTTGATTTGCTGATTTTTCAACAATTTTAGCAATAAAGGGGTTCACTTTTGTAAGATTAAACATTCTAACTTGTACGACTTGTAGAATCTAAGTTTTTTCCCAGTGTTTGTTTGTAAATGACAATATTAAGTATTATTTTTTGTACTTCGTGCAGTCGTGTCGATTCTGTTATCAAGTACAATAAATAATATGCTCCGAGAATTTGCTGTAGAAGCCATTCACCCAACTCAAGACGGTGATACCATTTATTCCTTACTCGCCAATCGTGCTATGCGTAGCCCACAAGACTTGGTTGCTCAATGGCAAGACGATGAAACTCGTCGTTGGCATGATGTTACTTCATCTGAAATGCTCGCGAAAGTTCGTGCAGTAGCTCGAGGCTTAATAGCGCTCGGAGTTCAGCATGGCTCCAAAGTTGTTATTTACTCTGCTACATGCTATGAGTGGGGTGTTGTCGATTTTGCTTGTGCATGTATTGGTGCTGTAAGCATTCCTATTTATGAAACAGATTCAGCATTGCAGGCAGCTGACATTATCGATGAAGTTAAGCCAGTTATTGCTTTTGCTGGAGACGATGCGCATGCTCAATGCTTAGAGCGTGTTCGTCAGGATCATAAACATATAACTTTGAAAACCGTATTTAATTTCAAAGCTGGTGGCTTGGAAGCCGTTGTTGATTTTGGTAAATCTACTACTGATGATGAGCTTAATAAAGCTGTTGATGCTGTTAAGGCAGATGATTTAGCTACTATTGTTTACACTTCTGGTTCGACTGGTAGACCTAAAGGCGCAATGCTTTCAAATCGTAATTTTACGCATATTGTTTTTGCTGGTTATGATGTTCTTAACGATATGTTATGCAAGCCAAATCGTTTGCTTTTATTCCTTCCATTGGCGCATTGTTTTGCTCGGTACATTCAATATGTTGCTATTGGTGCTCACGGTGTTATTGGATATGTGCCTAATGCTAAGCATCTTTTGGCTGATTTGCGTAGTTTTAAGCCTACGTATTTACTTGGCGTGCCTAGAGTTTTTGAAAAAGTTTATAATGCTGCGTCACAAAAAGCTGGTGCTGGTATAAAGGGTCGTATCTTTGCTAAAGCTGTAAAACATTTCATTCAATGGTCTCGCGACAATGTTGAAGGTAAAACTCATTCTCTTGCTGCACGCATGAATCACGCGATGTATATGAAAACAGTTGGCTCGTCTATTCGCTCAGCTTTAGGCCCTAATCTTTCATGGTTGGCCTGCGGTGGAGCTCCAATGGATGCTGATTTGGCTCATTTCTTTAATGGTCTTGATGGCATTACTTTTATTCAAGGCTATGGAATGACTGAAACTGCCGCTCCTTGTGTAGTTAATTTTGAGCATGCAAATCAAGTTGGATCTGTAGGTCGACCTGGTCCTGGTATAGCTATCCGTCTTGCTGACGACGATGAAGTGCTTATTAAAGGTCCTAACGTATTTATGGGATATTTCAATAAGCCTGAGCTCACTGCAGAAGTTATTGATGAAGATGGATGGTTGCATTCAGGCGATCTTGGCTCAATAGATGATGAAGGATTCTTGTCTATTACTGGTCGCAAAAAAGATATTATTATTACTGCCGGTGGCAAGAATATAAGTCCTGCTCCTATGGAAGGTATTATTGCTCAATGCCCATTAGTTTCTCATGCTGTAGTAGTGGGCGATGGTAAGCCATTCGTTTCTGCTTTAATTGAGCTTGATCCAGATATGGTTCGTTCTTGGCTAAAGAATAAGGGTATGGATGTTAACCTTACTATGAGTGAGATTGCTACTAACGAAGCAGTGCGTTCAGTAATTCAGCAATTTATTGACCAAGCTAATAGTACTGTTTCTCGCGCTGAGTCTGTTCGTAAGTTTGTTATTTTGCAAGATGAATTTACTCAAGATGCTGGAACCTTGACTCCAAGTATGAAGATTGTTCGTCCGAAGATTCTTGCTCGCTATGCTGATATTATCGAAACGCAATTGTATGCTCCAAAGCCTAATACTCGTCCTTTGCCAGCAACTGTAAAGATTCTCGATAAAACTACTGAGACTGTTAAGCAAGCACAGGAGACTGTTAAGCAAGCACAGGAGACTGTTAAGCAAGCTCAGGAAGCTGTAACTCCTCGAGTACGTCAAGCTATCGATCAAGCTGCGAATCATTTGAAGCGTTTTGGTGAAGAATCTTCATCAGATTCCTCTTCGACATCGCATAGTGATCATAATGAACATGTCGAGTAAAAAGCTTACATATTTGTAGTTGTTTTCGTTATTTCTACTTACATAAAAGAAAGAGTAATCGAGTGTCTATTAGAAAAATTCGTATTGTTCCGGATCCCGTATTGCGAACTCCTTGTGATGAGATTCGTGAAATTACGCCAGCTGTGAAACATTTAGTTGATGATTTATTGGAAACGGTAAATGACCCAGGTAGAGCTGGATTGTCTGCTAATCAGATTGGTGTAAGTTTTAGAGCTTTTTCTTACAATATAAATGGTCGAATCGGCTATATTTTAAATCCCGTAATTGAAGAGCTAAAAGGTGAACAGTACGACGACGAGGGTTGCCTTTCTGTTCCTGGATTATGGTACAAAACTAGGCGTGCAAATTATGCTAGAGCTTGTGGAATTGATTTAGATGGTAAGACTGTAGTGCTTGAAGGTGAAGGTCTTATGGCTAGAATGATTCAGCATGAGTGTGATCATTTAGATGGTCATATTTATTTAGATAGGCTTGAAAAGGACGTGCGCCGTCAAGCGTTGCGTGAGTTGCGCAATAATATGCGTAACTAAGTTTTAGTTTTTATGCTTTATGCGTAAATAATTTTTTAAAAATTATCGGCGTTTTTGTTGCTTTTATCACTACAAGAATGCCGATTTTTAGTATTGAGCATCTGATATAATCGCTCTTTGCGTGTCCATTTTGAGCATGAGTATTGCCGCGTTGTATGATTGCTCGCTTTTTATTGTCTACACGGATTCGCAAATACGCGCCATGTACGCGTCCGTTCGTGTCGGTCGGCTTGGATTTAGACATGTGTTAACCAAGTTGCATGCGAACAGACATGGCCAGGAAATAACCGACAAGAAAGGTATATAGATATGGCACAGATTACCATGAGCGAAATGCTGAAGGCTGGTTTGCACTTCGGTCATCAGACTCGTCGCTGGAACCCAAAGATGAAGCAGTTCATTCTTACCCAGCGCAATGGTATTCATATCATCAATTTGTTCAAGTCTCTCGACATGATCGACAAGGCTTATGACTTCATCAAGCAGACTGTTGCTCACAACGGCACTGTTCTCTTCGTGGGTACTAAGAAGCAGGCTCAGGAAGCTGTACAGAATCAGGCAACTCGCGTAAACATGCCTTATGTTTGCGAGCGTTGGCTTGGTGGTATGTTGACTAATTTCCAGACTGTTTCTACTCGCGTAAAGCGCTTGAAGGAACTTGAGGAAATGGACTTTAGCGATGTTCGTGGATCCGGCTTGACTAAGAAGGAACTTTTGCTTCTCGAGCGCGAGAAGGACAAGCTTTCCAAGCAGCTCGGTGGTATTCGCAACATGAACCGCACTCCATCCGCCATGTTCGTTGTTGATATTAACAAGGAAGCTTTGGCTGTTGAAGAAGCTCATAAGCTTGGTATCCCAGTTGTAGCAATTGTTGATACCAACACTGATCCTGAGGCTGTTGAGTATCCAATTCCTGCCAACGACGATGCTATTCGTGGCATTGAGTTATTGACTAGCTTGATGGCTGATGCTGTAGCTGAAGGTTTGCTTGAGCATGCCGGTAAGGGCGCTAAGTCTGAAGGTAATGATGCTCAGCCAATGGCAGCTTGGGAGAAGGAATTGCTCACCAAGGAAGGCGAAGCTGAAGCTAAGCCTGCCAAGGAAGAAAATACTGAGGCAAACGCCTGATAAGCTAATTTGCAACCAGATTCTTATTTAGAAGCTGCAAAATCCAATTGATTTTGCTTTTTGCAGCTTTTAAGAATCATATTGATACGAGGAGAACAAAATGGCAGCAATTACTGCAGCGTTGATTAAGCAGGTGCGCGAAGAAACTGGCGCCGGCATGATGGACGTTAAAAAGGCTCTTACTGAAGCTGAAGGCGACGTTGCCCGCGCTAAGGAAATCATCCGTGCTAAGGGTATTCAGGCAGCTGGTAAGCGTGAAGGTCGTAAGGCTCAGGAAGGTACCGTCGCTTCTAAGGTTGTTAAGTCTGCTGAAGGCGAAACTGGTTACGCAGTTGAGTTGAATTCTGAAACTGACTTTGTGGCAAAGACACCAAAGTTTGTGGAATTCTCAAACACTGTTCTTGACCATGCTGTTGAAGCTAATGCTTCTACTGCTGAAGAAGTACTTGCAGCCCCAGCTGATGGTGCAACTGTTAAGGAATCGGTTGAAGAAGCAGCAGCTTTGTTCGGCGAGCATGTCAAGGTTGGTCAGGTTGCTAAGGTAAGCGGTCCACACGTTGAGATTTACGCTCACAAGAAGTCTGTGGAATTGCCTCCAAGCATCGTTTCCATGATTGCTACTGACGAAGCTGGTGCAAAGGTTGCTCACGAAGCTGCTTTGCAGATTTCCGCTATGGGTGCGCAGTGGCTTCGCCGTGAAGATGTTCCAGAAGAAGTTTTGGAATCTGAGCGTCGCGTTGCAACCGAGAAGTCCTTAGCTGAAGGCAAGCCAGAGAAGATTGTTCCAAAGATTGTTGAAGGACGTATGAACGCCTTCTTCAAGGAAACTGTACTTCTCGAGCAGGCATACGTTAAGGATCCATCCAAGAGCGTTGGTGACTTGTTCAAGGAAGTTGGCGGCACCGCTCTTGCCTTTGCTCGCGTTGAGGTTGGCAAAGGTGCTGCTGAATAAGCACTAATTATATAAGAATTTATTTTTGTTCTTGTATATAGGGTTGCGTGCACAAGTTGTGCGCAACCCATTTTTATATTCATTGTCCAGCTTAACGTGCGTTTTGAGTGTCGTTATTGATAGATAAACTGACAAAGATATACCTCATTCGCCGTTATGACTGGAGGAATCTGTATGGCTATTGCACAAACGGATGAAGGAAAGTCCCGTAGGGTTTTATTAAAGCTTTCTGGAGAAGCATTCGGTGGTGGTGCTGTTGGTATTGATACTCATGTCATTCGTAGGATTGCTGGCGAAATAGTAGCTGCAGTGAATCAAGGCGTTCAGGTTGCTATTGTTGTCGGCGGCGGTAACTTCTTTAGGGGAGCAGAACTGCAGCAAGCAGGTATTGATCGTAGCCGTGGCGATTATATGGGTATGTTGGGCACTGTAATGAACTGCTTGGCTCTTCAGGATTTTCTTGAGCAAGCAGGGCAAGCAACTCGCGTACAAACTGCTATTACAATGGGTCAGGTTGCAGAACCTTATATTCCGTTGAAAGCAATTCGTCACCTTGAAAAGGGTCGTGTGGTTATTTTTGGTGCTGGTGCCGGAATGCCATATTTTTCTACTGATACTGTTTCTATTCAACGTTCATTGGAAATTCATTGCGATGAAGTTCTTATGGGCAAGAATGGTGTGGATGGCGTATATAGTGCTGATCCTCGTAAAGATTCTACTGCTCGTAAGTTCCTAACATTAAACTACAAGCGCGCTATCGTTGATGGTTTAGCTGTTATGGATGCGTCTGCGCTTTCTATGGCTCGCGATAATAATCAAAAAATTCGTGTGTTTGGTCTTGAGGGCGAAGGTAACGTAACTAGTGCTCTTGTTGGAGAATCTATTGGCACATTAGTGTCTAATGCAGAGCCAACATTTGCTTAAATATTATAAAGGAGAACACATGTCAGCAATAATTGATCAAGCCCGTGAACAGATGAATAAGTCTGTTGAAGCTACTAAAGAGAATTTTATGGGTATTCGCACCGGTCGTGCTAATCCTGCTTTGCTAAACGGAATTATGGTTGATTATTATGGTGCTCCAACTCCAATTAAAGCTGTTGCATCTATTGGTGTTCCAGAGCCTAGAACTCTTTCAGTTACGCCTTTTGACGCTTCTCAAGCGAATGCTGTTGAAAAGGCTATTCGCGATTCTGATTTAGGTGTAAGCCCTAATCGTGATGGCAATGTTATTCGTGTTACTATGCCAGAGCTCACGGAAGAACGTCGCAAGGAATACGTCAAGCTTGCTAAGAATAAAGCAGAAGAAGGCAAAGTTGCAGTTCGCAATATTCGCCGCAAAGCTAAGGAATCTATTGACAAGTCTGTTAAAGATGGTGAACTTGGCGAAGATGAAGGTGATCGTTTACAAAAAGAGCTTGATAAAGTAACTAAGCAAGTTACTGATTCTTTAGACGTTTTGCTTGAAGGTAAGCAAAAAGAAATTATGGAAGTCTGAGATTTTTGTAGTTTCAAACTGAATGGGTGCCGTATGAGTCAAATAAAACAGCATAATTTTGTCAATGAAGTCAGTAAAGCAAATGCTGAAAAAACTGCATCAGAAGTAGGATTGTCTTCTGACAAAGCAGATACTGCTACACATGGCACCCATGAAACTTTAAGTGATATTAATCGTCGCACAGGCAGGAATATGCCTCAGGCAGTTGCTACCGCCGCAATACTAGTTGTTGCAATTGTTTCTTGCTTAATTATTAGCATTGATGTCTTTATCGTGCTTATGGCCATTTTTATGGTTCTGGCATTGTGGGAATTACATGTTGATTTTGCAACTCTCGGTTTGCGTATTCCTTTCGTGACGTTATCAATATGTTCGCTTGTAACTATTTTTGCAACATACTATGCAAAATGGCATGCTGTTGCTATGGCTAGTGGAATTACTGCATCTTTGCTTCTTACAGTAATTTGTGCGACTCTTAGCAGTACTATTTCAGATAGAACGATGCAAGCTGTAGAAAAAAAGCTCGATGGTTCTAACCGCTCATCATACGAACATACTTTATTTACGAATACGTCTGTTTCGCTATTCGTGGTGTTGTACATTCCACTTTTAGCTTCTTGCATCGTATTAGCTCTTACAAATACAAAATACGCAGTTGCTCACGCTATGCTTTTGGTATTTTTACCTGCATTAAGTGACACTGGCGGATTATTTGCTGGTGCATGGTTGGGCAAACATAAGCTTTCTCCGCGAATCTCTCCTAAGAAGTCTGTAGAAGGCTTAATAGGCTCAATGCTTTTTGCAATTATAGGAGCATATGCAATTATTGCAGGTTTTTATGGTTCCTCTTGGTTCAATTTCTGGTGGATGCCATTAGTCATGGGTATTTCTTCTGGAATTATTGGCACATTCGGTGACTTGTGTGCTTCTATGCTTAAAAGAGATATTGGTATTAAAGACATGGGACATTTGCTAAAAGGTCATGGTGGTGTTCTTGACCGAGTAGATTCTATTTTGCTGTGCGGTCCTGTGCTGCTTGTGCTTTTGCAACTTGCTCATTTCTGAATTTATCTGTCGCAATCGTGGGCTTAGACTAATATCGACGCCATGACAGTCTGTTTTATTCCGTCGCCAAGTATTTCGCAATTTTCTCTTGGCTTTGTAAACATAAAGTTTTACGCTCTTAGTATTCTTGCCGGTATTTTGATTGCAATGTGGATTACTACGCGTCGATGGAAGCGTCTTGGAGGAGATTTTAACCAGATACTTGATCTTGTTTTAGTCAGTCTTCCTGCTGGAATAATTGGCGCGCGTTTGTATCACGTTATTACAACTCCAGAAAAGTTTTTTGGCTCTAATTGTGATTTTTTAGAAATTTTTAGAATTTGGAATGGTGGTCTAGGAATTTGGGGCGGTATATTCTTAGGCGCATTGGCTGCTTGTGTATTATGCAAGTATCGTAAATATCCTATTGGATTACTAGCTGATTGTGCAGCTCCTGCTGTGCTTATTGCTCAAGGTATAGGAAGATTGGGGAATTGGTTTAATCAAGAACTTTACGGAGCTCCTACTAACTTGCCGTGGGGTTTGAAGTTAAATTATGATACTACTCAAGCAATAGGTCATAGTGAAAGATGTTATGATGGGTTAACGTGCCCAGAAGGCACATTATTTCATCCAACATTTTTATATGAGATGATTTGGAATTTCATCGGTGCTGCATTGCTTATTTATTTTGGCAAAGTTATAGCTAAGAAGTTAAAAGCCGGTTCCGTATTCGCACTTTATGTTATGTGGTACACAATTGGACGCGTGTGGATTGAGGCATTGCGAATTGATTTTTCACATGTTTTCTTAGGTGTGCGCATTAATGTTTGGGTTTCTATTATCGTATTCATGTGTGCAACTATTGTTTTTGCTTTGCTGCAAAAGAGTACTAGTACTCGTGAGTCTCTTGTTGAACGACTTATAGATATAACTTCAGACGAAAGAGAACGTGAGTCTCAGAACACTTCTAGTAAGTAAGATTCAAGTATTTGAAAAAGCAATTTTGAAAATCTTGTTTTTATAAAACTAGTCGCTTGCATTTTCTAGAATAGTACACATGAATATACAAATAGCACCTAGCATTCTTTCCGCAGATTTTTGCAATCTTGAGCGTGACCTCGATGCAATATCTAATGCGGATCTTGTTCATGTCGATGTAATGGATCATCACTTTGTACCTAACTTGACTTTGGGTGAACCAATTGTTAAGCGAATTTGTGAGGTTACTAAACTTCCAGTTGACGTACATTTGATGATTGAGGATCCAGATCGTTGGGCTCCAGAATATGCTAGACTTGGAGCTGCTTCTGTGAGTTTTCATATGGGTGCTACTCATGCTCCAGTGAGATTAGCTCGTCAGCTTCGCGATATGGGTTGTAAAGCTTGCTTTGCTGTGCGCCCTGCGGAACCAGTTGAACCTATTTTCGATATTCTTGATGAATTCGATATGGTTCTTATTATGACTGTTGAGCCTGGTTTCGGTGGACAGAAGTTCTTAGCTAATCAAATGAATAAGGTTCGCCGTTTACGTGACGAAATTACTCGTCGTGGTCTCAATACTCATATTCAGGTTGATGGAGGAGTTAGCCCTTCAACTGCAGCAATAGTTGCTGAAGCTGGTGCTGATGTGCTTGTTGCAGGTTCTGCAGTTTATGGAGCAGAAAGTCCTAAAGAAGCGATTGAAGCTATTCGCAATACTGCAAAAGCTGCTTGGCGTGAATAAATATTAGATGTATGTTGGGGGCATGAAATATGTCCCCAACATATTAAGTATTGCACAACAAGCGAGTTTTTTTGATGCGAATATATGCTGATTAATTGTGTGATTTCGTATGAGGAAGATATTATGACTAAGTTCGTTATTAATCAGGAATATAGTCCTGAAGCAATGAATCGAGTTTTGACAATACCTAATCTAATCAGTTTTTTGCGCATATGTTCAATTCCCTATATTGCTTGGCTTATTACACAGCAACAGATGACTTTTGCTCTTATTGTTTTAGCAATATCTGCGTTTTCTGATTGTCTTGATGGTTATATTGCTCGTACTTTGAATCAAGTTAGTAAGTTGGGTCAAATTCTTGATCCTATAGCTGATCGTCTATTAATTTTTTGCAGTACGTTAGCTTTAGCTGTTGCAATGATTATCCCTTGGTGGGCACTTTTATTAGTAGTATTGCGTGATGCTATTATGGCTATACTTGTAATAGTACTTGCGCAAAGAGATTATGGTCCTTTGCCTGTTAACTTTGTAGGTAAAGCTGGCACAGCACTTCTTATGCTTTCAATTGTTTCTTTAATGATTGTTTATGCTGTACCTACTGAGTCTATGCTCGTACTTTATGCTGCTGCACTTGCATGTGGAGTGTGGGGTATTGCTCTATATTGGTATGCTGGTCTGCTTTACTATATGCAAGCTTATTTGTTACTTGCTAAGTCAACAAAAACTAAATAAGGCGTGTACGCACATATGACTAAGCAAGATGAATTTGTTAGTTTAAAAGATAGTATCAAAGATTTAGATGTAAAACATACGTCTCATAAAAGCACTATGCCAATGTCTTTTGCTGCTCCTGATGGGATGTCGCTGACTAGGCGTAGGGCATTATTTTCGCACTCATTTACTGGTATTTCAACGCATCATGTTGTAATGTCTTCCAGTGGTTTTGCTCACAATCATGATCGTAGACGTTATATTGACGATTATGCTTTGCGTCTTATTGATGATTTAACTAATCGTCCAGTTGATCCAATGTTTATGGATGCAAGATTAAGTAAACAACCTGTTAAACCGTTTAATCTGTGGTTCACTAGAGCTATAGTATTTTTATTGTGTGTTTCTATTGGTACTGTTGGGAGCCAGTTTGTTCGCAAATTGCACACTGATCCTAGAAAAGCAATACGTTCTTCATTAGCTAATGAGTTGTCTGGCTATACGTCTCGTTTCGATAAGCTTGTAGAAGAAGTAACGTCATTGAGAAATAACGTAGATCATGAGTCGCAAAAAATTACTACGCCTGAAGAGGATGAAGTTAGTAAATCAGATGATATGGTTAATGGCACTCATGCTGTAGAAGGTTCTGGGATTACTTTGACTATTGCTAATCCTATTTCTGCTTCGAGCGATGTGAATAGCGGTTCTTTACCTCGCGAAAGTAATGGCGCAAGAATGCGATTAGTTACAGATCGTGATATTCAACAATTTGTGTCATTATTGTGGGAAGCAGGTGCTGAAGCTATTTCTGTTAACGGGCATAGACTTGGAGCGCAAACTTCTATTCGTGTTGCTGGTCAAACTATTCTTATTGGAGTTAATCAAACTCAAAGTCCATATGTTATTGAAGTTATTGGCGATTCTGATGATTTAATTAAACAATGTAATGATATGAAACGCATGAAATGGTACGCATCTTTAGTTAATGCAGGCATTAATCCACAGGTTTCACCTTCGAGAGTTATACGACTCAGTGCAGCAAACACAGGCGATATTAGTTTTGCCAATGAGAGAATTAGGAGATAAGCATGGCAGCGATTTTTGGATTAATTTTGGGAGTATTAATTGGAGTTGTTGTTCATCCAGATATTCCTATTGTCATTCAACCTTATTTACCTATTATGGTCGTTGCAGCACTAGATGCGTTGCTTGGTGCTGCACGTGCATATTTTGAAAGAAACTTTTCGGATAAAGTTTTTGTTATTTCATTCTTCTCAAATGTTATAGCAGCTACGTTGCTTGTTTTGCTTGGAAATCAGCTTGGCGTAGGTGCGCAATTACAAACTGCAGTTATCGTTGTTTTAGGAATTCGTATTTTCTCTAACGTTTCTGCAATTCGTCGTTTCATCTTCAGGAGTTAGCATATGGTTTCAATGTTTTCTCATTCTCCACAAGATGATGATATTCTTCATAAAATGCGTCGTCAAAAATCGCATGATCGTGAAAGTGATGAAACTCAAACTGGATCTTTCCCAGCAGTTCATCGTAAAGTAAAATCTTCACTAAGCGGTCACGTTACTCGAGCGCGTATATTTACGGGTTTTTTAATGATGTTGCTCTGCGCTTTATTAGGTTTTGCGTACATGATTCAAGTTAATCGTAGCAACTCACTTTTGTATGAAACAATGAGCGAAGAAGAATTGACTCGTCTTATTACAGAAACTCATTCTCAAATTCAGAGTTTGGAAAGCCGAAAAAGTGAATTAACAGGTCAGCTTAATTCGTTGCGTGAAGCAGTAGATAAACAAGATGAAGCTCGTCGTATTGCTCAGCAGAATGCTCAAGCAAATGGTCTTATTTCTGGACGTCTGCCGGCAGTAGGTAAAGGTATTGTAGTTCACATTACTGCAGGTGAAAAAGAGAATATTGATGCCGCTACGATGTTTCAGCTAATAGAGGAATTGCGAAATGCTGGCGTAGAAGTTATGTCTATTAACGATGTAAGAATAGTTACTTCAAGCTATATTTCGCAAACTAAACATGGTCTTATATGCGACAATATTATAATTGATCCTCCTTATATTGTGAAAGCAATTGGTGACCCTCAGAATTTGCAAAATGCTGTTAATATTGCAGGCGGTGTTGGGTCGCGTTTAAAAATTAAATTTGGTTCTTCTGTAATGGTTTCAGTGCCTGATGAAGTAGAAATTACTTCGACACGCGAACCAAAACAGTACGAATATGCAAAACCAGTCGAGTAACAAGGTAGAATAGCAAGTATGACTGAACCGATTCCTACAGCTGGCGAAACCACTATTATTGGTATGCCAGCTATTCATATTCCAATGAATACAACTTCAGATCGTCCTATGCAGCAGGATGATTTTGATACTATAGCGAAATTACTTCCTGGTACTGCGTTGTTGATTTCAACTAGGGGAGCAGTGTCTGGTTCTCGCTATCTTCTCGATGAAGATTTAGTAACAGTTGGACGTGATTCGCATGCTGATATTTTGTTAGACGATTCTACCGTTTCGCGTGCGCATGCAGTGTTTAAGCGCCATAATGGCGTGTTTAGCATTTCAGATTCTGGAAGCCTAAACGGTACGTATGTAAATCGTGAACGTGTTGATGAATCAGTGCTGCATAATGGCGATGAAATTATGATTGGCAAATTCAGACTGGTATTTTTCGCACATGACGCAGTCACAGTCCGATAATGTGATTAATGCAGTACAGGGGGAGCTTTTTAACTTTTCCTTGTCTGCTGATCACGCTTCAGGATACCGTGGTAGTGTCGCTATGAAGGTTGCCGGTATTACTTACCGGCAACTCGATTATTGGGCTCGTAAAAGCATTATAGAGCCTTCAATTCATGCATCTAGCGGTTCTGGTTCTCGTCGTTTGTATTCTTTTAAAGATATTGCGATTATGGCTGTAGCTAAAAGGCTGCTTGATGCTGGTGTTAATTTAGTTAATGTTACTACGGCTATTATTTTTCTTAATCGATACTCAGAAGAACGTTTGAGAAGTATGACTATTATTTGTGATGGTCAATCTGTTCAAGAGTGCGATGAGAATCAAGATAATATGCGTCGTATGCTTGCTTCTGGTTTAGCAGTATTTGCTATTGCTGTTGGTCGCATTGTTTCTAGAGTGGAAGAGGACTTATCTTCTGAAAATTCTGTTGATGCTACGCAAGTTGAAGAAAAAAGTAGTAAGTCTACTCGCAAATCTTGTTCAAAACCTACTTCTCATACATCTTCAAACTCATGGAGTCTTGTTCAGGAAACGTGGGGATAATGGCATGTTCGTAGTTGTTATTATCGCTGTTATTTGCTGGTTTGCTTCAGTATCATTGTTTTTATATAGTTTATTTGCTTGCGTACGTTTTTTAGTAAAATTTCGAAAAAATGCTTATTTGAAATCAAATAGTATTAGCAATAGTGATAAGAGAAGTTCTATTGGTTTAATGCCTTGGAGTATTGTTATTACGCATTGTTGTGGGCTTCCTTGCGCAATGCTTGCATACATGCTTTTGCATATTGTTCGCGATTTTGGATTTGTTTGTGATGATTATTGGTTATTAATGAGATCAACGCTGATTGCGTCATATGCGATTATTATCGCGCTTATTTTTGCTAATATTTTTGCAATGCTATTTTGTGCGTACCGAAGTTGCAAGTCTTAGATTATTTAGCAAGAAGTATATCGTAGGGATATTATTTGATAGTAGTGTGAGACTTTGTTGGTTGCGTTTGATTATTATCTCTAATTTGACATAACGTACATTATCGGATAAATATCAAGTAAATCTAGTCAAATAATAAGCTCAACCGGCAGAAACTGTGCAGCGTTGTAAAGAAACTGTCGTTTTCTCACTAAAATCCGACCGAAACTTTACGCACGTGTAAAGAAAAAGCCGTTACGACAAAAATTCTGATTAGATTAAGCGAAATATTCGCAAATTGCAGTGCTTAATTCGCTTACGCTATCAATAATTCTGTAAGATCCGTGTGCTTCAAGCTCTCCAGGCTCAGCATAACCCCATGCGCATCCCAAGCAATCCAAGCCGCAATCTTTTGCTCCATCAGCATCAGTCCAACGGTCGCCAACCATCAAAGCTCTGTCGCCTTTTTCTGGATTGTAATCAATCTCATCAAAAACATAACGAATAACTTGAGTTTTGCTAATACGCGACATATCTTTACTCGCGCCATAAATTCCGTCAAGATACTTCGTTAAACCAAAATAATCGCAAATAGGCTTTACTTGATATTCTGGCTTGCAAGATGCGGTTGCTAAATAATATCCAGCTTCACGAAGTTTTGTGAGTTGCTCAAGTATTCCATCGTATACTTTGTTAAGTAGGCATCCTGAAATTTTTGTACCAGGATTATTAGGATCATCAAAAGTTGCTACTTCAGAATAATACTTGCGATACGTAGCAAGTCCCTTTGCTAGCAGCGATTCAGGCACATTATTGCGTTGAAGAGATTCTAAAATTGAAGGACCTATAAAACGGTGCATTTCAGCATCGTCCGGAATAGGCTGTTTCAACTCTTTCAATGCAAGCTTTGCGCAAGTAATAATACCAGCATCTGACTTTGTTAATGTGCCATCAAGATCAAGCAGAATAATGTGACGACTAGTACATCCTGAAGACACTGAGAATTCACTCATAGTCAGGAATCCAGCCCTCATGATGCATTTTTAGACGCTTGTCTAGTAAAGTTTTTAATTCTTCTTCACTACGACGTTCAAGCAGCATATCCCAATGCGTCCTAGACGGCTTGTTGAAATCATCATCTGGGCGATCATCGTCGCCTTCGCGATGTGCAATCGTGCCGCAGCGGCATTCCCACTCTTCAGGAATTTCTGCGCCTTGAGCAAAAGGAAGAATCGTGCGATGCCCCTTTGGGCACACATACACAACATCATTTCGTGCAGCGAAATCTACATTATCGTCAGATTCCAATGATTTCGCACCAATGCTCATACCGCGTAAACTGCGTTCTGCCATAGTATCTCCTTGTGTAGTACTTTATAAAATTACCGAATTGCACGGACTATATATATAAAAACGATTTATATATACAAAATACATGCATTTTATTTGTATATGCTCATACTTATACATCTGAGTATGCTACAACTCCACGGTTTAATAGTTTTGCAGCTTCATAAGCGCATGAAGCAAGATTTTTATCTACGCCATCTATAGCTTGTAAATATTCTCCTGTTGCAAAAAGTTGAGTAAGTAAATCAATAAGACGTTTAGTTTGACGCACGAAATCTCCTCCAGTGCTGTCGGTATTGCGCAAAATTTCAGCTAGATCAGCACCATTAGCCCAATCGTACATAATATCTACAGCACCAAATTCAAGCGGTCTTAACGCTGGCAAATGAGCGTCTGCGCATAATGCGCTAGTACGCATAAATAATTCTTTCATTCGCAATACTGTATTAAATATCGCGCCATCCTTGCCGCCTGGATATCGTCTAGGTTCTCCCCCTGCAGGTCCTCTAGATTCATAAACTAATGCAGACAAGCACGATAATAATTCAAGCGGCGAAAGATCATTAAAAATTCCCTCGCAAATAGCTTCAGCAAATACAATGTCTAGTTCGTTATACAACCTTCTTAACAATTGACCGCGCTCAGTAAGGTGCAAAATTTGGTTTTGTGAAGAATCTTCAGATTGTAAATAATCCAAACTGTACAATACGTCACAAATATGGTCAAAAGTTCTAGCAACAGAACCAGTACGAGATTCGTAGCGTTCACGTACTTGATCAAGTTCCTTATGTTCTCTAATCCAATGGTAGCCCCAACGCAAATGTTGTTGAATATCTGCACAACCTGCACACGGATGCGTTCGCTCAGCTTCTCTAAGATTTGCAATAACATCATCCAACGCTTTAAACGCTGCTGTGCGTTCTGCATCTGTGCGGAATAAAGTATGTTTAAGTTTACGGCGTTGATCGTGTTGAGCTTCTTTAAGCTTCATGCGTAATTGTAAGAATTCAGCAAAATCTCCATGTTCGCAGTGGAATGCTTCTTCATAGCCTTTAAGAGCTGTTTCAAGTTCGTTCATGCGATTATGTAAACGTTCAGCAGAAGCATTAGCTTCCCATTGAGCAAAAGAACAATCTAGTGTTGTTCTAGCAGTGTCTGCATCGCTTGAGTTCAGCAAATTAACTGCCATATTAAACGTAGGAACGAAGCTGGAATGTAGCGGGTATACGCGTTTACTAGAAAGTGCTGCAGCTTGTTGAGGGACGAAATCAGCATGATCTACAAGAATTGCGTAACCAATATCGTCAATTCCACGTCTTCCAGCACGACCTGTAAGTTGCGTAAATTCTCCAGGCGTAAGAGGTACATGCCCAGTGCCGTCAAATTTTACTAGCTTTTCTACAACAACGCTTCGAGCTGGCATATTTAAGCCTAAAGCAAGTGTTTCTGTTGCAAAAACAACTTTAATAAGTCCGCGTTCAAATAGTGTTTCAACAATGTGACGGAATAATGCAATCATACCGGCATGATGTGCTGCAAATCCTTGTTCGAGAGCAAAACGAAAACGTTCAAAGCTTAAAGCGTGTAAATCTTCTTTAGAAAGTTGATTTGCAACCATACTGTCGACAATTTTACGTATTTCGTACATTTCTTCATCAGAGGTAAGTATTAATCCTGCGTTTAAACATTGTTGAACAGCTTGATCGCATCCGGAACGAGAGAAGATAAAATAAATTCCTGGCAGCATTCCTAGGTAATCTAATTCGTCAATAACAGCCCAGCGGCGAGGAGTATGTCGTTTCGCGCATTTATCTAACTGTGCAACTCCCCCGTTAACTCTGTGTTTCTTACCTTTTCTGTAACGGTATTTGCTATCGCTGTAAGATTCTTTACGGCGACGAGCTCGGTACTCGAATTCATTAAGTTTCCTAGTCAATGCAGGGTTAACGCGCTTAGTTACGTTTCCATTATTGTCATGGTCGTATAAATCGAGTAACTCAGGCTCAGTTGCAGAATCCTCTTGAATAACAACATGTCTTTCTAAAGGCACAGGTCTGTGTTCGTCGACAACCAAATGAGTTTCTCCACGCACTGATTCTAGCCATGCAGAAAAATCTTCAACATTTGAAACAGTTGCAGACAACCCAATAATTTTCACCGATTTCGGAAGGTGAATAATAACTTCCTCCCACACAGCTCCGCGGAATTTATCTGCAAGATAATGAATTTCGTCAAGAACGACAAAACCTAAAGATTGCAACGTAATCGAATGCTCGTAAAGCATATTTCTTAAAACTTCAGTAGTCATTACAACAATGTCTGCTTCAGGATTTACAGAAGTATCGCCAGTTAATAACCCTACTCTGTCTGAGCCGTACAGTTCGCAGAAATCGTGATATTTTTGATTACTTAAAGCTTTAATAGGTGTTGTGTAAAAAGCTTTTACATTGCGATTTTGCGCAAGAAATACAGCAAAATCCGCAACAACAGTTTTACCAGCTCCAGTAGGAGCAGCAACTAAAACATTATTGCCATTTTCTAGTGCATCAATAGCTTCAAGTTGAAAATCATCAAGTTCAAAAGACAAAGAACGCTCAAATTTAGATGCCATCGAGTGCTCGTGCTTCATTATATTTTTAAAAGCTGCGAAACGTTGTGAAGGAGATAATACTACATCATTCTCATTGCAGTCAGTTGGATTGCCTGATTTATTTTTGCAGTCTTTTTTCTGTGATAAATGAGACATAAAAAGTATTAGTCGCTTTCTTATATGCTATAGCTGAATGTCTTCTTCGCGAAGAGATTTTTTATCCCAATGCTGCCATATTTTACGGTGATTTTCGCGAATTTTTTGATGACGCTCAATAACTTTTGTGTGCGTTCGCTCATATCGATTCGTTGCATCTTTAATAGGAAGTGTAAATAATGGATCTCGAGGATTTTCATTATCTTCTTTATTTGGTTCGTGCAAACGTTCAAATCTAGAAGAAACGTCTTCGGAAATACCAAAACAGACCTTAGCTATTTTTATTGCGCTTAAAATGACAATAACAACTCCTAGCGCTACCATTATCAGCATAAAAACTGTTATGAGTAGCCAAATCCACCAAGGCATTGTTATTCCTCTGTATTCGCATTATCAGCGTGATTAACGCTTAATTCACGTTGAGCGCGAGCAATAATCATACTGCGCAATGTTTCAGGAGCAACAGCTGTAATATGACGTGCGTGAGCAATGCAAAAAGCAACGAACCATGAATCAGAAGAAACAGTAAGATGGACTTTTACTCCGCTGCCACAAGTTTCCATAGTGGCTCCAGAAAGATTCTTCAAAAAGTTCAATTCTGTTTCATCGGTAATGAAGCAAGTTTCAGTTCCGTTATCAAAGCTCCACTTGCGAAGTTCACTAACTGGCACATCTGGAATTTTAACTTGAGATACAGGCTCTACAACTTCTGCACGTTCAATACGTGCTACGCGAAGAACTTGCCAAATGCGAGGCAATCCATTCGCTTTATTAATTGTCGTATCTTTAGCAACAAATTCACGTTTATCTTCTGGTGTTTGCTGCTCTACATCAGTCCATACTGCAACATAGTAAACGCCTTCATCAACGTAAATCTTCGACGGTGCAACAATCTTGCGACGAATACGTCCTGCCCCGTCAGTGTATTCCATATCTAGTAAAGATCCAGAGTTAATAGCACTGCGAACAATAGAACAATTTCGAGGCTCAATTTCGTAACCTGTTAAACTCAGCCATGGAGTTTGACCAGGAAGAACATGACGGCGAAGACGCTTATACAAGGATTCAGCTTGTGTGCGCTGTTCAATAGGCAAAAGCAAGGAATGCGCCAAATAATTAGCAGACGCAGTAAGCATGCTCAAATATTGCTGTGAAATTCCAGCAAGTCTTTCCAATCCTAAAGAGTTAGTAGCAGAAACAATTCCCTCGTTCTCAAGAAGAGTCCAATCTATATCAAAGAATTGGCTTCCGGCCATTTCCCCATCGTCAGAAACAGTAGTAAGAGTATTTATATCCTTGTGAAGAATTGTAACAAATCGACGAAGTTCATCATCGCTTTTTGGTCTACCAATAAAACGCTCAGCAAGCTCGTCTAATGGGAATTCCTCTCCAAGATGAGCAGACAAGAAAAGCATCAATCGAAGCCTACGATCTACTTCACTTCCAGTTTGGAATGAAGAGCCTTTTTTGGTATGCGATTTATCAGTGTTGCTATTTTGTTCTTCAATATTTTGCGCTTCTTGTATAGCACCTTCTTCATCTTTTTGCTCATTTTCGTCATATTGAGCAAAATTAACTGCTGCGTGCAAACGGCGATGGAAAGCATCAACTGCTTCTTGAGGGCTTACTACGCTAGATCCAGGATGTTCTAGTACAAACATCGCTAAATCGTCAGCATCAGTATAAGCAACGTTTAAATGTTCACCATCGACATCCACAGTTGCGGCAAATCTGCGAGAATCAATAACTTTTACCAATGAATCAGGTAGCATTTGTGTTCCAAGACCAGGTGCGATTGAATCTAATCCTAAGCCAGGAATAGGAGTTTGTGGAACTCTAGGAGCAGTGCGAGAAGTGCGCTGTTGCTCGTGTTGACCTGAATCAAGAGAAGAAATAGACATTGAACGAGCAAGATAATTTGCTGCAGCTAAAACTGGTAATTCAGATTGGTCGAAACGTAAACGTACGCGAGGCTCATCGCCTAATTGCAAACGATAAGACGCAAAGTCTTGACCTTCGGACTTCGAAGAATATTCTGGCTGCCTAGACTCTATTGCAATACCCATAGCAGCAAGCTTTGCGCGATCTCGCTGGAACTGTTTTGCGAATGCTGCTTTAGCTGCTTGATCTGCAAGCTCACCGTATGAATCTGCATATGCCTTTACGCGCTGTGCAATTTGACGCGAAGTCAGCCATTGCGGGAATGCGGAAGACAATACAGCGAGTACATCTAACTCGTGTTTGCCCCATTTGTCGGAAAAACGTCGCCTTCCGTTGCTTCCTTCTACCATTAGTCCTCACGTATCATGTTTGTATCAATTTACTTATGCGCCTTGCATACAAGCGACTACGAAATGCAGCAAAACTTGTGTTGCAATATTGCGCACACCTTTTCTATTTTAATGGTGTTTTGCGGTACGTGTGGACATTTTTTTAAAAAACTTCTAATAATTATATATTTTTTATTCACACGAACATCAACAACGTTGAAATTACGCCATTTTTTCGCGACACGCCATATAATTTTTTATAGATAATTTTATTTACTATCAATAAAAATCGCATATTTGCAAGAAATCTGCTTTAAACCCAAGAGTCTGGTTCAATTCCTTGCGGTCCCACGAATTCTCCATTTGGCACATAACTTGGTTCTCCTGTATCTTCTAAAACAGCGTCAGCAAACATTGAAACTTGGTTTCCAAATGTCCAATCTCCCCTAATAGTTACTGATTTTGCAGCAGCTAAAGCTGGAACAGAATATGGGAATCTTTCGTTGAAATCATTGATGTTTTTGTAATAACGTGGATCCAAATCAATATCAGGAAATATATAGTTACCATCTTCCATTTCATATGAATCAGTAAGATGGAATCTATCTGATCGCATAATAAATAAGTCATTGGTTGTTTTAACAGGCAAGAAACGCATGCGATCAACTTCTACGCAAATTGCGTCATCGAAAAGTGAAGCTATTGCTCCCATTGCTGTTTCCAATTGCACTACCGGAGTGCTGCTTTCGTCAGTTGGGTCAACAGTTTTGTGATTAAAAATAACAGGCAAAGGCAAAATCCCTTTGTGCTCTTTTAACTTTTTTTCTAGAGCATCTACACGAACCCAAATATTATTTGTGTTGAAGTATGGATGTTTTTTAATGCTTTGTGCGCTTCTACGATCCTCAGGATGAACCTGTGTCATTTCTCGTAGCATTAGTCTTCCTGTTTTCGCGTCCCTAACAATGTGACCGCCCTTACGATCTGCTTGAGTTCGCTTCGCAACCTCAATCATGATAGGTGCGCCAGTATTTTCAAAATGTTGAGCAAGAGTGCGCGACGGTCTAGCACCTAAATTGTCAGAATTTGAAATAAACAAATACTCAATTCCATTTTCTTTAAGAGTATGCAATAAATCAGATTCCCACAGAGTTGAAAAAATATCGCCGTGACCTGGAGGACACCATTCAAGAGATCGATCTTCCTTGTGAGAAACCGGTTCTCCAGTTTCCTCTGCTAATTTTGGTTCTTGATGTTGAATAATTTCTACAGGAATATTGTCTTGCACAAACTTGCGATTGCGTTTTAGTACTTGCAAAGTATCATGAGACGTGCGGAAAGAATTCATGAAAATAAGCGGAAGATTAACTCCTAATCGCTGACGAGCTGTAAGAACTTGTCCAATAATAATATCAATAAAGCGCATTTGGCGAGCTTTATGCCTACGAACTGGTAGTAAAGATTTTGCGCAAGACAAGCCCATAGATGTTCCCAAACCGCCATTTAATTTAATAAAAGCAGTTTTTGCGAATGCGTTAACAGCTTTGTCGTGATCAATAGTTTCGTAAATTTCGTGGAAAGTTGGAACGCTTTTAATAGGCTCAACCGTGCTCTCGCGAATAAACTCCGCAGACTTATCCCCTGATTTATCTAAATTCCAAGCATTATATAAGTGTTTAAATTGTTCAATAGCAATTTCGCTCATGCCTTGTTCGCGCATCTTTGCAGCGGACAACTCAAACGCGTCATCCATGTAAAAGCCTCCTCGTATGCATGTGACCTTAATAGTTTAGCGATTTGTGCGTTGCTGCGCAAATATTGCTTTTAACGGTTATTTTGAAATACTATTATGATTCTACCAAAGTTAGAAATTGCAAGATAGAAAATAATAAGCGCAGCCAATAATAAATACCGACTGCGCTTATGAGAAAATTTGCTACTAAACACCACTAAATATGAAATTTAGTTATTTTCTGCATTGTTGTCATCATTTTCTTCCGGTTCATCGCCAGTTTTTAGATGATGCTCGTCGTAGCCTTGCAAGTAACGAGTGTGGCGCCAATGGTGAATAGAAGCGTTCGTACCGCGATGATGTACGTGATACTTACGTGGAGTACCGCCATAAGGAAGCTCTTTAACTTCGCTAGCAACTGCCATTTGGTTCACATTAGAAGGATCCATAATAGCAATTGGAGCAACAGGCTCTGGTTCTGTTGGAGCGGCAGTTCGATTCTTCAAGTGCGATGGCAACCATTGTGCAAACCAAGACAATGCCAAGCAAATAAGGAAATATATTACTGCTGCAACGCTTAATGTTTGCAAAATATTAAAGTACATTGATCCGAGTCTGCGCGATTCCTGAAGCAAATCAGTGTACATAATAATTGAACCAAGTGCAGTATCCTTCAAAACAACTACAAGCTGAGTTACTGCTGCAGGCATCATAGCAATAATTGCCTGAGGCATTTCAATTTGTGTCAATGATTGGTACTCGCTCAATCCTAATGCAAGTGAAGCTTCTCTTTGACCGTTTGGCAAGTTGCCAACACCTGATCTAACAAGTTCTGCAACAACAGAACCGTTATACATAATCAGTGCCAAAACAACAGCCCAGTATGATGATTCTTTCATACCAGAAAGTGCGAATGCTCTCCACAAGAAAATCATAAGCATCAATACTGGTACTGCGCGGCAAAATTCTACTACTATTGCGGAAATACTACGAATAATAAAATTAGGTAGTAAACGGCAAAGTCCGAAGAATAAGCCAAATACAATAGAACCAACTACTGCAAGTAACGATGCTTTTAGTGTCATCCATAATCCAGGAAGATAAAAATCAACCCAGGCCTCAGATTCGAGTGCAGGATTCCAAAGCGTCCAAGAAAGTTGGTTTTCTCCCTCTGGAGGATTGCTCAAACGAACGAGAATAGCAATAATGCAAATAACAAAAATGCAACCGGCAATAATATTAGCTATGCGAATTTTCTTAAGAGCTTTTGGACCTGGAGTATCGAATAATAATGATTGTTCACGTTGTTTAGCCATTGTTATCACCTTCTCACAGCAAGTTTATTTGACAAATAAGTAGTCAAAATGCCGATAGGAATGATGAGCATAATGTATCCGCAAGCGAAAATTAAGAAGATTGGAACAATCAAATCTGCATGTTTCTCAATCATTTCGCTCATCATTGTTGAAGTCTCAGTGGCAACTGATGCTGCAGCAGCAACTGTAGAATTTTTAAGCAAAGCAATAAATGTATTACCTAATGGTGCTACTGAACCGCAGAAAGTTTGTGGAAGAATTACTTGTGTTGCAGATTGGAAGAAATTTAATCCAAGGGCGCGGCAAGCTTCTGCTTGACCAACAGGTACGGTATTAAGACCAGATCTCAAAGATTCGCAAACAAATGCTGCAGTATAAAGCGACAATCCAGCAACTGCCAGCCAGAAGAAATTCACTTCAAAAATTGAGGAGAATCCTATCTTAAGCTGAGCGTAAACGCCTAAAACCATGAAAACCATAATGATGGTAAGTGGCATGTTTTTAAACAATTCAACATAAACTGTAGCAATCATGCGTAATGATGAAACAGGGCAAATGCGCATAGTAACAAGAATTACGCCAATAATTGATGAAAAAAGTACACTCCATAAAGTTATTTCAATATTAACCAAGAATGCTCCTGGAATATTGTAGGAGGTAAATAGCTGCATAAAATCTTGCATATTACTTCTCTCCTTCTTGAGGAATTGGCGGATTATACTTTGCGTTCGGCTTAAAGCCAGTGCCTCGTAAATTGTCGTCTAGAGCTCTTTTCCATGATCCGTTACGAATCATGTCTTTTAAGGCTGCATTAATTTTCTTAGCTAAGCCTGTATTTCCTTTTTTAATGCCAATTCCGTAATATTCTGCGGTAAATGGCTTGTTTACAAGCTTTAAACGACCTCGAGAAGCGGTTGCTAAACCAGCAAGAATAATGTCGTCGGTAGTTACAGCATCTACAATTCCTGAGAATAATGCAGTTGCACATTCTGCATAACCAGGCTGTTGCATAAGCTGTACTTTTGAAGAGTAACGCTCCTTAATAGCAATTGCAGATGTTGAGCCTGAAACTGAGCATAAACGCTTTCCGTCCAAATCATTTGGACCGCTTACTTTATGCTCATCTTTTCGAATTAGCAAATCCTGACCGGCAATAAAGTAAGGTCCTGCAAACGAAACCATTTTCTTGCGAGCGTCAGTAATGGAATATGTTGCAACAATCATATCTACATCACCGTTTTGAAGCATTGTTTCACGCTGTTTAGATGGTGATTCTTTCCATACGATTTGATCTTCTGAATAGCCGAGCTTTTTGGCAACGTACTTAGCAACATCAACGTCGAATCCAACGTAAGTTCCTGATTTTTTGAAACCCATACCAGGCTGATCGAATTTAATACCAATGCGTATGACTTTTTTACCATCGCTACGATCGCAAGCTGTAAGCGGCATAACGCAGCATACGGTACAAAGCATCGCTAGTATCGCACGAAAAATGCGATTTTGTAATATTTTCATATCTTTTCCCTTCGTAAGAACTGTTTTAAAGTTTCAGAATTTTTACTGAAAGATAAAACAAAAAAGCAGATTAATGCGTAAGAATCTTGGAAAGGAAATCTTTTGCACGATCAGTTTTTGGATGTTCAAAGAATTCTTCAGGAGTGCCTTGTTCAAGAATTTGACCATCTGCCATAAATACAATTCTGTCAGCTGCCTTGCGTGCAAATCCCATTTCGTGGGTAACACAAATCATAGTCATGCCTTCTTTTGCAAGCTCAACCATGACATCAAGAACTTCATTAACCATTTCCGGATCTAGTGCAGATGTAGGCTCGTCAAAAAGCATAACTTTTGGCTGCATAGCAAGAGCTCGAGCAATTGCAACACGCTGCTGCTGGCCGCCGGAAAGTTGTGAAGGCATTTTGTTTGCTTGATTATCAACTCCGACTCGAGTGAGCAATTCCATAGCAAGAGATTCAGCACTTTGCTGATCCATATGGCGCACTTTCATTGGAGCAAGAGTAACATTTTCCAAAATAGTCTTGTTAGCGAAAAGATTAAAGGACTGGAATACCATACCAACTTCTGCTCGCAAAGCTGCAAGTTCTTTTCCTTCTTGAGGAAGTGGCTCACCGTCAATACGTATGTCACCTGAATCAATAGTTTCGAGACGGTTAATTGTGCGACACATTGTCGATTTACCAGAACCAGATGGACCGATAATAACTAGTACTTCGCCTTTGTTAACAGTCAGATTGATGTCTTTTAGCACATGAAGTTTTCCATAATGCTTTTCGACATGACTTAGTTCTACGAGGGGATTTGCCGCTTTTTGCACTGAAATAGTGCGATTAGTCATATCCTCGGCGTTTGGATTTGACTTTGATACTTGCTTATCCATAACAAGAAGTTTAGCTAATCTGTGTTACAGCTATTTATCACTATCGTTACGTTTTGTAACTCTTACGTTACAAAAAAGCCGTTGATTGTGATTATAAAATCAACAATCAACGGCTTATCAATAATATTTTTTACAAGTATTTCTATTTACTCGTTTTCTTCTGGATCGTAATCAACGCCAGTTTCAGCACGCTGCTCGTCAGAAATCGGAGCAGGAGCGCCGGTTAGAGGATCTCGACCGCCGCCAGCCTTAGGGAATGCAATTACGTCGCGGATTGAGCTTGCGCCTGCCAAAATTGCAGCAGTACGATCCCAACCCAAAGCAATACCGGCGTGAGGTGGAGCACCATACTTGAAAGCTTCAAGCAAGAAGCCGAACTTTTCGTCAGCTTCAGCCTTATCGATTCCAAGAACATTAAGCACACGATCTTGAATATCGTCGCGGTGGATACGAACGGATCCGCCGCCCATTTCATTACCGTTGCACACGATATCGTAAGAATCGCTCATAGCGTGCTCTGGATCTTTATCAAACTTATCAATCCAATCAGCAGATGGCATTGTAAACGGATGGTGCATAGAAGTCCACTTTGAGTGGCCAACGGCGACGTCGTCATCATCTGGATCATCAGTGCGCTTAAATAGTGGGAAGTCAACAACCCAAGTGAAAGCAAACTCATCTGGGTGAAGCAATCCTGCGCGGCTAGCAAGTTCAACGCGCACTGCGCCGAGCAAAAGCTGCGAAGACTCGCGAGAACCTGCTGCGAAGAACACTGCATCGCCATCTTCTGCTCCAACAGCTTCCTTAAGACCTGCGCGCTCTTCTTCACTAAGATTCTTAGCAACAGGACCCTTTAACTCGCCATCTTCACCAAACACAACGTAAGCCAATCCCTTAGCTCCACGCTGCTTAGCCCAATCCTGCCAAGCGTCAAATTGGCGACGAGGAGTTGCAGCACCGCCCTTAAAGAGCACAGCGCCAACGTATGAAGCTTGGAACACGCGGAATGGAGTGTTCTTAAAGTAGTCAGTCAACTCAATAAGTGGGTTTCCAAAACGCAAATCAGGCTTATCGGAACCATACTTATCCATTGCTTCCTGCCAAGTAATACGAGACAAAGGAAGAGTAATCTCGTGACCAGCTTCCTTCCAAATAGCAGCAATAACGCGCTCTGCCATAGCCATAACATCTTCCTGGCTTGCAAAGCTCATTTCCATATCAAGCTGAGTGAACTCAGGCTGACGATCTGCACGGAAGTCTTCGTCGCGATAGCAACGGGCAAGCTGATAGTAGCGTTCGACGCCAGAAACCATGAGCAACTGCTTTAGAAGCTGAGGAGACTGTGGAAGTGCGTACCAAGAGCCTGGAACCAATCGTGCTGGAACAACGAAGTCGCGAGCACCTTCAGGAGTTGACTTAATGAAAGTTGGTGTTTCAACTTCAGTAAAGTTCATGTCTTCCAAAGCATGGCGGGCAGCCTTAGCCATATCAGAGCGAAGCTTCAAATTGCGCTGCATAGATGGGCGACGCAAATCAAGGTAACGATACTTCAAACGAACATCTTCGCTTGGAAGCTTGTTCTCGGACTCGTTTTCCAAAGCTGTTGAAACCTGGAATGGCAAAGCGTCTGACTTTGCGAGAATAGTAACAGTTTCTGCAACAATCTCAATTTTACCGGTTGCTAAATGATCGTTTTCGTTGCCATCTGGGCGCAAGCGAACTTCGCCGGTCACTTGCACAACGAATTCACTACGCAATGGTCGTGCAGTTTCTTCATCGTAAATAACAACTTGCACTAAGCCTGTGTTATCACGGACATCAACAAAGGCAACTCCACCATGATCGCGGCGACGATCAACCCAACCAGCGATGGTTACTTTTTGCCCGACTAATTCTTCAGTCACTTCAACGGCATGATGTGTGCGATACGCCGTCTGGCTCATAAGTCCACTTCCTCTACAATCTAATTGATATTCATTTGTTTCTATTGACATGATTTTGCGCACAATATTCAAGCAAATTTGCAAGACATTATTTAGCGCAAGAAACTGTCTGCCGGGCATAAACAGTATCCGGTTGCCAAGACGTGGCATCCGCGGTTTCCTGTTCGCCAGTAATAATATTTTTTACTTCATCGTGAGATGACTCTGATTCAGTGCTATCAGCAGGGAACCACACATAAGGAATGCCGAGCTTGTCAGCATATTTTATTTGCTTACCAAGCTTTGCTGCGCTAGGAGCAACATCTGCTGCAATGCCTCGATCTCGTAAAGTTTTAGCAATAGCATTGCATGCAGGGCGATCTTCTTCATTCCAAACTGCAACAAGTACTGCAGCAGGAGAAACTCGAGAAACAGTAGCACCTGCAGTGTGAAGCATATAAGAAAGCAGTCGAGACATGCCGATTGAAAGTCCTACGCCTGGATACTTCTTCTTGCCTTGTGAAACTAAATTATCGTAACGACCGCCAGAGCAAATTGAACCAAGAGATTCTGCGTTGTCAAGGAAAGTTTCGTAAACAGAACCAGTATAGTAGTCAAGTCCACGAGCAATCTTCAAATCAGCAACAACAGCACCTGGACGGATACGTGCTGCTTCGTCTACAATCATCGCAAGAGTTTCAACACCTTGAGAAGCTAAAACGTAAGACTCGTTATCATCGCT
The DNA here is from genome assembly GCF_049262675.1 of Gardnerella sp. DNF00747. NCBI lineage: Bacteria > Bacillati > Actinomycetota > Actinomycetes > Bifidobacteriales > Bifidobacteriaceae > Gardnerella > Gardnerella sp. DNF00747. The sequence continues at coordinate 733,136 of NZ_CP058394.1, forward strand.
TCGAGAAATATTATGCTTATCGCATAATTCGTCGAAACGAGACTTCAACTCATCTCCTGTTTCGGCAGTAAGTTCAGCTAATTCTAAGCATGCATCAGCTTGAGAAGCCGTAGCGCTGCATTCTTTTACCAAAAGCTTAGATACTTCTTCAGCACCAATTTTGTCTAGCTTATCGATTTCTCGAAGAACTCCCTCAATATCGCTTAATCCAATACCGCGATAAAAACCTTCAGAAAGCTTTCGATTGTTAGCATGAACAGTTGCCTTAGGAAGACCAAACTTACGTAAACGTTCAAGAGCTTCAACCATAACAAGTGGAAGTTCAACTTCGTAGTGTGAAGGTAATTCGCCATTTCCTACTACATCGATATCAGCTTGTACAAACTCACGGAAACGACCTTCTTGTGGACGCTCCCCTCGCCAAACTTTTTGCATTTGCCAGCGCTTAAATGGGAACGTCAAATCACCAGTATGCTCAACGACGTAACGGCTGAGCGGAACTGTTAAATCGAAATGTAAACCAATGCGTTCTTCTACAGGAGTGTCGGATTCGTGACCAACTTCTTGTAAACGCGACAATAAATAAATTTCTTTACTGGTTTCGCCTTTTTTTAATAAGCTTGAACCCTGTTCTACTGCACGTGTTTCAATTCCAATAAAACCGTTGAGTTCAAACACTTCTCTTAGTGTGTCAATTACTTGCTGTTCAACAGCGCGTTCACTAGGAAGCCATTCAGGGAAACCCGATATTGATGAGCCTTGTACCATGTCCACTATAATAGGTGGTGTTGCGGAAAAATCATGGCTTACCGTCATACTTATTCGTAACAATGTTACCGTGCATCTGCTGTAAGGAGTCGTCCCGTGACCGAACAGACTAAACCTGAAGAAACTACTAAAACTACTACCGCGCCAAAGCCAGTTGCTCCATCTCCAGCAAGCTTCGCGCATAAGACTCGTGTTGTTGCTCAAGCACCAACCATTTCTTATAGTGAAGAGGATATTAAAGCCGCAAAAACCTTTGGCCGTGTTGATGAAAATGGCACTGTTTACGTTACTGAAAACGGTGCTGAGCGTGAGGTTGGTCAATACTCCACTGGCACTCCTGAAGAAGCGTTGACTTTCTATATTCATCGTTATCTTGATTTGAAGATTAAGCTTGATCTTTTCGCTAAGCGCTTGGAAGCTTCCAATGTAAAAGCAAAAGAAATTGACGAAACGCTTAATACTTTGAAAGCTGAATTGGAAAATCCTGCTGCCGTAGGCGATATTGCTGCTTTACGTGCGCGACACGCCGAATTGACTGCAAAAGGTAATAAAAAGAAAGAAGCAATCGCTAAAGCTCGAAAAGAAGCTCTAGAAAAAGCTTTGAAAGAACGTACAAATATTGTAGAACGTGCAGAATCGTTAGTAGCACAAATGAATGAATCTACAAACTGGCGTGAATTAAACGATAAGTTACGTGCTTTATTTGACGAATGGCAGGAGCATCAGCGTACTACTATTCATTTGAATAAGTCTGATGCCGATGCTTTGTGGCAGCGTTTTTCAAAGGCTCGTTCTGCGTTCTCTCAGGCTCGCAATTCTTGGGTTAAAGAACGTGAGCATGTGCGTAATACTGCTAAGCAGCTTAAGGAAGCTATTATTGCAGAAGCTGAAAGCTTAAAAGATTCAAAAGATTGGCGTGAAACTTCTATGAAGTTCAATGCTTTGATGGATCGTTGGAAGAAAGCTGGCAATGCTGGTCGTCAGCACGATGATGCTTTGTGGACTAAGTTCCGCGAAGCTGCTGATGCTTTCTATCATGCTCGTCAAAATGACCGTGAAAAGGTTAATGCTGGAGAACACGAAAATCTTGCTAAGAAGGAAGCTTTGCTCGTAAAAGCAGAGGCTTTGTTGCCAGTAGAAAATGAAGAAGCTGCTAAGAAGGCTCGTAAGGCTTTGTCTCAGATTCAGGAAGAATGGGATGCTATTGGTTTCGTTCCTCGTGAAGATATGCGTCGTATTGAGTCTCGCTTGAACGACGTTGATAAAAAGATTAAGGCTGTTGAAGACGCTGCTTGGCGTGAGGCTGATCCTGAAGCTAATGCTCGTAAATCCAGTTTTGCTTTACAGTTGGAAGCGCAACTCGAAGAGCTTAACGCTGCTATTGCTAAGGAAACCGATAATAAGCGTAAAGCTAAGTTGGAAGCTGAAAAGGCTACTAAAGAGCAGTGGTTGAACGCTGTTAAATAATTAGTTTTATAACTAACTAAAAGTATGGGGTCGCTTGATTTTAAGCAACCCCATACTTATTTTTTCGGCTGTATTTTAAGCTTTATTTGCTTTAAGAGTTTTTTATTAAAGATTTAGCTAAATGAATAAAAGTATTAGCTAAATTAGAATCTGCCAATTTTCCATCTTCGGTTAGAACAGCAGGTCTCCCTGCTTCACCAGTTTCTCTAAGCGCAGGATCTAAAGGAAGTTGAGCTAAAAGAGGCACATTAGTGTCAAGAGCGTTACAAAGTTGTTCGCTTACTCTCCTTCCTCCTCCTGAACCAAATAATTCTAAGCGCTCGCCGTTATTTTCAAACCAGCTCATGTTCTCAACAACTCCGCGAACTTTTACAGGAATTTGCAAAGCCATAAGACCTGACCTAACTGCTACATCTGATGCGCTAGGCTGTGGAGTTGTTACTACAACAAGCTCTACGTTTGGTAAGGATTGCGCTACAGCTAATGCCATATCTCCTGTGCCTGGAGCTAAATCAAGAAGTAAAACATCAGGGTTGCCCCACCAAACATCTGAAAGAAACTGCTCTAAAGAACGTTGTAATCGTGGTCCTCTCCACAAAATAGCACGATCAGTTCCAGCAAACATTCCAATAGAAATAAGCTTTACTCCCCAAGCAACTACAGGCATAAGCATTCCGTTTAAATTTGTTGGTTGAGAATTAACTCCAAACATTCGCGGTAAAGAAAAGCCGTAAATATCGGCGTCAATAGCTGCAGTATCGTAACCTAATGCTGCAAAAGTTGCAGCTAAATTAGCAGTTATAGAAGATTTTCCAACTCCGCCTTTCCCAGAAGCTATAGCAAAAATTCTCGTGCGAGTGCCAGCTTTATTAAATGGATTTTCTTTGCGTTCAGCTTTTAAATCTGCAACCAACTTTTCTAATTTAGTTTTACTCATTGCAGTAGCGTTAACGTGCGGTATGAGTATTGCTTGAGGATATTTAGATATAGCTTCTTGAACTCGTCCTGTAATTACTTCTGCAAGAGGGCAATTTGGCACAGTAAGTTCAAGATTTATTTCTACATCATAAGCAAACTTTGTTGTATCAATGGTTTCAGCTTTTTCTATCACATGCACTCCGGTTACCATATTTAATTCGGTAACAGAGCGACCTAATTCTGGATCAATAACGCTACCCAGCAAATCGTAAACTTGTTTTTCGAGTTCACTTGTATTCATGCGTTATGATTCCTCAGCAATGAGATTTGGAACAGTATTATTTGCAATTTGTAGTATTTCTTCTAAGTTCCCAGTTTTTAAAAGAGCATTAAACTGTTGTTCGTTAAGCATAGGGATGCCAAGTTCTTGCGCTTTAGTTGCCTTGGATCCTGCATTTTCGCCTAGAATAACGCAATATGTGTTCTTGCTTACTGATCCTGATGCTTTGCCGCCTCTTGAGACTATAGCTTCTTTTGCGCTGTCTCTTGTAAATCCTTGCAAAGATCCTGTAACAACTATTGTTTTACCTACTAATGTTTGAGCGAAAGATGATGCTTCAACTTTCCCTACTACACCTGCTTCTTGCCACGATTTTAATACTTCAAATTGCCAATTAGCAGGGTCTTTAGCTTGTTGGAACCAGTTGTATACTGCTTGCGCAATTTCAGGACCAACTCCATCAATTTGTGTAAGTTCTTCAATAGATGCTTTGGAAATATTGTCTAAAGATCCAAAATTTGCCGCTATAAGACGTGCAGTTGGTGGACCTAGTCTACGAATAGATAAAGCAACCAAAACTCGCCACAGTGCCGCATTCTTGCCTTTTTGAGCTATTTCTTCAAGCATACTACGAGTAGTTTCAGAAGGTCTTGTATACCATGGCACATTTATTGTTTCTTTAGCGTTGTCGCTAGTTTTAGCATTTCTAGTAATGCGCTTATTTTTCCAAAGTACCACTTTAGCGTCAATTGGAACTTGGAATTTAGGATATTGAGGATCCCATTGTTCGTTTGGTGAAGTAGTTTTTTCGGGAGTTCCTTCTGCTTCGTAATTTGTAGATAACTTTGCTTCGATTGTGCGAGTCCAAAATGCTCTAACTTGATGCCAAAGACCAGATCCGCCTATTTTGCGTGTACGCTTTTTAAAGCTACCGTCTTTACTAACTTCTTTCCACTCTTCAACAAGAGGAATTTCTTTCCAAACCATTACATTTTGCAAATCGTCGGCAGTAATACTAAATAATCCAGCTTCATTTCTAAGTACTGGAGTTTGTGGTTCAGGTAGCGTTAAATCTGGTGACGGTATATATGGTTGTTGAGTTGCGCCTCGCTGAATTATAATTTTATCCATATCTGGGCAGTAAACTTCTGCAGTTGTAGGTCTGCAATCCTCAGGATTTGTAAGAGCTAGCGCAGCGTTATCGCCCAAATTTTCAATATCAAAAGCTTGTCTGGAAGCCAAGTGAATTATTCGTTCTGTAAGTTGAGCTGGGCAGTTTTCTACATTTGGGCAACGAATGTCTTTATCTCCCTCTTTTGCAGGAGCTAGCTTAGTTCCACAAGATGGGCAGTATTCTGGCATAACAAACTTTCTAAGTTCATTTTCTCGCCCTTCCCTAGCTTTAAGTACCGGTCCGACTAATTCTGGAATAACATCCCCAGCTTTACGAACTACGACAGTATCGCCAATTAGCACACCTTTATGTTCAACTTCGTAAGCATTATGAAGAGTTGTGCGAGAAATTGTCGATCCTGCTACAGTAACAGGTTCAAGAACAGCTACAGGAGTTACTCTTCCAGTTCTTCCAACCTGGACAATAATATCCTTCAAATAAGTATTAACTTCTTCAGGAGGATACTTGTATGCAATAGCCCATCGTGGAGCTCTAGAAGTAGCTCCTAGTTGATGCTGTAATGCTCTGTCATCAACTTTTACAACTATGCCGTCTAAAGCGTGCAAAATATTTGCTCTATGCTTTCCGTAATAGTCAATCATTTCTTCTATTTCAGAAAAATTTGTGACTTTTCTTGTGTACGGAGAAACAGGTATTCCCCACTGTTGATAGAGCTTATATGCGTCAGACTGATTAAATTTTGTTTCACTATTGTTATGGTTTGTATTTTCTTTCCAACGAAGCTCACCTAGTCCGTGTGCAAAAAAGCTTAATCGACGCGTGGCTGTAATTCGTGGGTCTTTTTGGCGCAAAGAGCCAGCTGCAGCGTTACGAGGGTTTGCAAAAGCAACTCGTCCAGCATTTTCTTGTTCATCATTTAATTTTCTAAAGTCTTCCCATTTCATAAAAACTTCGCCACGAATTTCCACGAACTCAGGAATATCGTCAGGATTATCAGAATGAAGCTGTGTTGGTATTGCTTCAATCGTTCTTACGTTTAATGTAATATCCTCGCCAGTTACGCCATCGCCTCTAGTAAGACCTTGTTCAAGAGTACCGTTGCGATAAATAAGATTTAAAGCAAGACCATCAATTTTTACTTCGCAAGTCATAGGAAGAGGCTTAGACTCATCCCATTGTAAATCGCGAATTACGCTGTTATACCAATCATGTAATTCTTCAATTGAAAATACGTCATCCAAACTCATCATTCGAGACGGATGCTTTACAGAAGTAAAATCGTTAGAAAAAGTTCCACCTACGCGATGTGTTGGAGATTGAGGTGTGTCTAAAGTTGGGAAGGCAGCTTCTAAAGCGCTTAGCGCTCGCATTCTTGCATCATATGCTGCGTCTGAACTAGTCGGAGAATCTTCTACGTAATAAGCAATTTGATCAGATTGTGCCCAAGCTGCCAATTTCGCCCAAAGTTTCGCAGCTTGCTCTATAGTAAGCGTCGCTGGCTGCAAGTTTCCAAGAGTCAACGCATCAGTGTCTGTTGGTTTCAAGTTTGCAATCCACTTTTCGGTGTCTATTGTAGAGTTCCACTCATTCGCTTCATACATGTCAGTTTTGTTATCAGTTTTGCTATCAGCCTGAGTAACAGTCCCTGTTTTAACTGTACTTATGCTATTAGTTTCGTTTTTTGGCGCTTCATGAGATATAGTTTGCTCGTCAAAATCGTAAAAAAGCGATAACTGTTCGCTCTCTGTTGACTCTTCGCGAATACTATTTTCACTCATGAATATTCCCTTCAGCTACGTTTTACTAATGCCTATAAACAGTATCTAATAAGACTGTATAAGCACAGTAAAAACTATTCAATGATGTATTGAGTATTAAGCTAATAAATTTTAAAACTGCTTGCTCTATTTCTTAAGCGTTTAAAGATCTTAAGAACTGTGTTTGTACTGTGCTACTTAGATCTTCGTTAGAAGTCATTCGAATATTTGCAACACATAAAGTTCTTGCAATTACAAACATTCCATCGTTCACAGTTAATTTTGCTGCTTTATCAATAATCTCTTCTGCTTCAATATCAGGCCAAGCTGGTACATCTTCAGAAAGAAGAGCCATCTGTGCTTCATGTATATTGCTCGGTATTAGCTTGCACTGCGATCTCATTCTAGAAAGAAGCTCATCAAGTTCCATTTCTAGCGGCTCAATCTTTCCTGGAGCTAAGTATTGTGCCATTCTATATGAAGATGCAGCAATGAGGAAATTATTCTGCATCCATTCCGCATAAGCGAGCTTATAGTAAGCAAAAGCAGCATCATCCCTATCGAGAGACACATTCAAAGCGTTAATGCAAGCTGCAATAACAGATGACCAATCCTCTTTTTGCGCAAGTATATCAGCTAATCTTAAATGAGAAAGAGCGTAAGTAGGAGCGTACGAAACCATAATATTTAAATGGCGTAAAGCTTCGTCATGTTGGTTTAATTGCGAAAGTAAATCAGCAAGTTCCATATGTGCGTAGAAAAGACCGTCAGGAATAAGTCTTGTTCGTTCTTCTTTAGTTGCAAATAGATGATTATAAATTACTCTCTCAGCGTAGGAATTAAAGTATCTTGGTACAGCTTCGCTGCTAGTAAACATAGTATCGAATTGTGCTACAGAATTTTCGTACTCTTTTAAAGCCTCGCTAAGGTCCCCATTCATAAACTGTTCGTGAGCTTTTGTACGAATATCTCTTATACGTTTTGCTGTAGTAAATGAAAGATTAGGTAAATCTGTTTCGTCAATTAGCGCTCGCGTTATTGAATCTGCTTGAGCGTTAAGTTCAGGATCGTCAATGCTTTCAATAATACTCATAGCTTCGTGAGCTTTTTGTGCAGTTGTTGGCATAAGTTCTGAAGCAATATGATGGAAGTCGGCAACAGCTTGTTGCAGAAGATCTTCACGTTGTATAGAAAGCCCTTGTGCGTATTGTGTTCCCAGTATGCTTTCCTGATCTGCTGTAAAAATTTTGTCAGAAAATTCAGGTTCTTCTTGTGATCCATGAGGAGAAAAGCGGCTACTGTGAACATCAAAATCTGGTTCGATGGTATTTAATTTTCCATGAGAATCAATGTTTAATTTGGCATTAAATTTTTCGTATGTTTTTATAGGATTATTTAATCCGTTTTGGTGAATAAGTTTTATAAATCTGTCTCTGCTAAACGTAACTGTAGTTAGAGCTCGTATGGATGGTGCTGTAGTAAAAGCTGCAAATGAATTTTCTTCTTTAGACTTATCCATGCTGTTTTCGGACAGTTGATTTTCGTTAGAATCTGCGTTTGTGTCTGTTTCTGAGTTTAATTCTTGGCTGCTTGCGCTCGCATGCATTGATATGACATTATTGTTTGTCTTGTTTGCGTTACTAATATTAGTCTGCTGCATTTCTTGCAATTTAGACGGGTCTCCATGAATGTCACCGTCTTTTGGATCTCCTTTTGGCTTGGATGAATCATTATTTGCAGCGTCACTATTCATAACGTTAAGCGCATTAAGAGTACGATTTACAAGATTGTTCATAGCATTGTTTTGTGCTGTAACCATCTCTTCTAAGCCTATTGAATCTAAGCGTATAGAAACATTTTTTACTTTACCGCTTGCTCCAAAAGCTAGAGTAGACATTATCATTCCAACTTGAAGATTGTAGTTTGTAGCTAGTTTTTCTTTATCGTCGTCGTTCAGATTTTTCCAAGATTTATCCTCATTAGCGTAAGCTACAGATGGCATAAGTGCAGCTCCAGCTGTAGTAAGGTTTATTGCCACGTTACCATCTTCTAAATTAGATCGGAATTCCGCGTCAAAACGGAACGGCAAGTATACACTTCTAATAAGATTAGAAAGACGCTGCCTATAGGACCATTCACTGTCGTTATCTATCTTATTGAAATACTTATCGTTATTTTTTACCTGCTTTGCTCTTCTCCACATGTGCAAAATAGGTCTTATTTTGTCGTCCATCAGAGGATTGCCAAAAAATTGCATACCTATTGAACCGCTTGCTGCAAAAGCAACATCTTTAATCATTGCCATGTCGATTTGTGATGCCTGCTCTTCTTTTATAGTATTTTCGCAAGTTTTTCCTCCCATAATGGAGTTAATTTGCAGACAATCATAAATTGAATATAAACGGTTAATAGCGCCTTCTATTTTAAGTACTTTGAGTGCAGCATTTGGTTCCAAAGCATCATCCCAAAGTAAGTAGTTTGCTTCTGTTTGCTGAGATTTTTGCATGTGTAGGCGTTCTGCACCATGCACTGCTTCCAGGCTGCGTTCTGTTTCTAAAGCTCCAGTTGAGCGCATTAATTTTTCGAAATATTCTTCTAAACCTGAAACTCTTAAATTCTCTTTTTTCGCTATTTTTATGTCTTCTACACTTCTTCGTATTGCTCCTAAAGGTGCTTCGTGTTCTAGTCTGCGAAGTACATTGCTGTAACCAAATCCAGTTAAAGACTTGTGCATGTCTGGAATGAATAATGCTGCAAAGAATGCTATTGTTATTGCATTTCTGTATGTAAGATTGCATCGTAAGTTTTCTGGAAGTTTAGTTCGTAACTCTTCGAGAGTATAAGTTTTTTTAGTTCCGAACCCGTGTGAGATCCATGATCCGATTTTAATTAAACCGTTATCTTCTGAAAGTTGTAAAACTAAGTCTCCGTTTGATACGCAAAATACGTTTTCTTTTCTAATTTTTGAAAAAGTTTTAGAAAAGTGGTTTATTTTTCCGGCAAAAGTTTTAGAGCGATGTTCTGGTTTTAATGCGCTTTTAGACTTACTGCTTTCTAAAGAAGCGAGAAAATCTTCTACGGTTGCGTCGCCATTTAAATAGGATTCTACGATATTATCCATATCATAGTCTGTATGTTTGGTGTACGTTTCGTCAAACGCTTCCAAAAATGCACATTTTAGAGTAATTTTTGTTTTTTTATATTGTTTTCCATAAAAACGGTGTAAATCTTTCAGTGAAGAATTATTTTTTTCTACAAATGAAAGTTGCGGTCTCATGTCTTGAATATCTTCGTAGCTAAGTTTGCTGCCGAGAAATATTCGCCCTTCTGAATCTGCTACTGCTAGTTGAAGGAATTTTCTTCCGTCTTCTTTAAATAATCCAATTGACGTGTATTCTTTTTTCTTGTTAAGTTGAACCCAGCCTAATTGATTGTTGGTATTTGTTTGTGGAAAATCTTTAATAACGTACTTTTTAGCGCGCGACGAAATATCTATTGGATTGCCTTCTGACCACAACGAGTTAAGAGATTCTTGTAGTTGCAACATACTATCTTCCTGAGATTCTGAATTTTCAGTAGTTTGCATGTTGTTAGTCATAATCCCCATTCTTTCACTTTGCTTTGTGGCATGTGAGTTTTTGTTTTATATTTTTAGCGCACATAATGTGGCGTTTAATCACATTATTTTAGTATATAAGAAATTATGCATGTTATAAAATGCGCGACATTATTTATCGAAATTATTTCATCAATAGATTGCTAATAAGAGAATACGACGGCTTCGAATATTGAGAAAAAATGGAGCGGACAACGGGACTCGAACCCGCGGTCTCAACCTTGGCAAGGTTGCGCTTTACCAACTAAGCTATGTCCGCAAACAAGTGAATACCTTATATCATTTTCATAAAAAGTGCAAATTAGGTATGTCGCAAGCCTTACAAGTACTGGCTGCACTTGTAAGGCTTACTTGTTTCAGATTTTCAGTGTTTTAAGTTGAAGACTTATTTTATTTGTTTGCTTACTTGCTTTCGTCATCGCGCTTTGGAGAAGATGGTGTTGCACCTTTTTCAAGCACTCGACCAGGGCCTGCAAGATAAGCTGCGCGGCCTGCTTCAATACCAAGCTTGAATGCTTTAGCCATAAGCACAATATCGTTTGCAGTAGCAACTCCAGTATTTGCCATTACAGCTGCAGCACCCATTTCCATTGCTTCAGCAGCCTGGCTTGGAACGCCAATGCCGGCATCGACAATAACAGGAAGATCGATTTCGTCGATAATAAGCTGAATAAACTTCTTAGTTTCAAGACCCTTGTTAGAGCCAATCAAAGAGCCGAGAGGCATAATTGCAGCAGCTCCAGCGTCGCGCATTGCCTTAGCAAAGTACAAATCTGGATACATGTAAGGAAGAACAGTAAAGCCTTCGTCAGCCAAAATCTTTGTTGCTTGCAAAGTAGCTTCATTGTTTGGCAACAAATACTTGCGATCAGGAATAATCTCAAGCTTGATGAAGTTTCCGCAACCCATTTCGCGAGCAATATGTGCAGTGTTAACTGCTTCCTCTACAGTTACGCATCCGCTAGTATTAGGCAGAATGGTAACGCCTTCTGGAATATGCTTTAAAATTCCTGCAGCTTTCTCGCTATAGCGAATTGCTACAGTAATCATTTCAGCTTTAGCACTATTTACTGCGGCATCAATAAGCTCCTCAGAATACTTTCCAGAACCCAAAATGTATCGAGAAGTAAACTTCTTACCGCCCAATTCTAAATAATCTTCATTCTCCATAATTTCCTCCATTTTTTATCCATTTCAACGCTTCTAAGGCTTCTAAACTTGCGATAATCGAAACATAAGGCAAATACAAGCCTTCTTCGGGAGAAGACTTAAAATCACCCACTAAGCACACGTTTGAAAGATGCTTAATTTTTACGTTCCTAATATCTCCTAGTCCAGATAAGCCAGAAGCAGTAATAACATATTTGTTAGGATGATTCATGAAATAGTCAAGAACCATTGCTTTCGATTCGCGATTGTCGAATGCTTCAATAAACAAGTCGGAGCGTTCAGCAATCTCATCCAACGATTCCGGCGTAACTTTTTGCACAAAAGCTTCTACTTCAACGTACGGCAAAGTTTCATTAAGTCGCGCTTTAGTAGCATATACTTTGTGTTGTCCAATTTCGTTAATCGTATAATTTTGACGGTTTAAATTCGAATACTCGATACTGTCAAAATCGTAAATGTACAACTTTTTTACGCCGGCTCGCGCAAGCATCAACGCAATATTTGATCCTAAACCGCCGCAGCCAAGTATTGAAACTGATTGTTGAGCAAACAAATCATTATCTTCCTTTAGCTGACGTTTAAGAACTTTTGCGCGAATATCGTCACTTTCCATTCATCCTCCTCCCATAATGCTAAATACTTCAATTTTTGCGTTATCTTTAACTATGAAAGTTTCAAAATCTTTGCGTTTTACTAATTCACCATCAACTTCTATTGCAACAAAAGTACTGTCGTAGCCTTCGCGCTTAAGTAGTTCAAGTAAATTCTCGTTCTCAACATAATCCACAGTATCGTGATTAAGTTTCAGCACACTTACCTCCTTTCTATAGAATATGCTTTAAGTTTTGAATATTACGTTTGAATATTACGTTTAAAGATTTTACCTAATCCTTAGCTGGATGAAGAATAAACTTGCCTTTAAAGTCTTCGCAAACGCCGTTTTCTTTGCTGTAAATTTCTTCACCGCGAAGTAAAGTTCTTACCACCTGGCAGCCAATAGTGCGACCAACGTACGGGCTGAACTTATTGCGATACTCAAGGTCTTTAGCTTTAAGAACATAAGGAGCATTTGGTTTAATGAATGCCAAGTCTGCATCATAGCCCAAACGTATGCTGCCTTTTCCTTTCAAATCGAAGCGTTTTGCAGAATTGCTAGAATTCAATGCCACAAATTGAGTTAATGACATTCCGCGCTTTTGCACAGCTTCATCAAAGAACACGTCAACATCGTTTTGAACGCTACCAATACCACCCCAAGCTGTGAAAGCATCATCAGTTTGCTTCAAACTCAAAGGAGCTGGCGAATGGTCGGAAACAATGAAGTTAATAGAACCGTCAAAAACCTTTTCCCACAAGCCATTCTGGTTTTCCTTGTCACGAATTGGTGGAGTGCACTTAGCGATATTTCCAATCTCGTCAAGCTCAGAAGTGTCGAAATACAGGTAATGGTTGCAAGTTTCGCAGCTTACGTCAACGCCATTCTTACGAGCGTCAGCAACAGCTTGAGCACCTTCTGGTGAAGAAACATGAACAATATGAATTCTGCATCCAGTTTCTTTAGCAAAAAGACAAGCGCGCTCAATAGCTTCAACTTCAGTGAAAACAGGTCTGGTTGCTACGAACTCAGAAAGTTTTCTAGCTCCCATTTGATGAGCTTTCTTTCCAAGCTGATCTGTAATAGGAGCGTTTTCGCAATGCATAATCAAAATTTTGCCTGTTTTAGCAATCTGCTGCATACCTGTGTACAAGGAGTAATCGTCGCAATTGTATAAATCAACTTGCAAATCCTTGTCGCCAGTAGTTCCGAGGAATGCTTTGTAATTAACGACACCCTGCTTATCTTGCTCGCATATTCCGCCATTGAGGTTTTGTGGTTCCAAGCCACCAGTTTGACCAACATCAACCTTGAGCTTTCCGTCGGCTTCTTCAAGCACTGCTTCAAATGATTTTCCATCAGTAGTTGCAGGAATTTGATTGCAAGGCATTTGCAGCATTGTAGTAATACCGCCTTTTGCACCGGCAGAAGTTGCGGTTACAAAACCTTCCCAATCGTCGCGAACGCCGCCGCCTGGAGCGTTAATATGAACATGAGAATCAACTTTTCCAGGAACAACTATTAAATCAGTTGCGTCAATAGTTTTTTCTGCTGCAAAGTTGCTTCCAAAAGCGGCAAACTTGCCGTCTTTAATTGCTATATCGGCTTTGGTTGCTTCATTATCGAATACAACCAAACCATTTGTGATTACTACATCGTAGTTCATATTATTTCCTTTCTTTAGCCATTGTTGGCTGAAAAACTTTTGATAGTAATATTTGACACACGAAACCTACAGCGCATCCCACAATCCATGAGATTTGAGTAAGCGGTGAAAGTAGAGGAATTATCTGCCCGGAAAGAGCAAATAAAAGCCCAAGTATCGTAGAAGTATAAGATATCCAGTTAGTTCCAGAATAAGCAGATTTTGACGAGCTATTTGTATCGTAATAAATTTGATCAAGATCAATATGCGTGCGCTTTACTACGTAATAGTCAGCAAGTAGAACACCTGCAATAGGGCCTAAAAGCATACCAATAAGATTCAAGAAGCCTGTAATATTAGCCATAAACTTCCACGGCATTAACACAGTGCTTACAAGAGCTGCAATAACTACGCCACGCTTATAATTTACAAATCGCGGAGCTAAAGCAGTTAGCTGGTATGCTGCAGGAACAATATTGCCAGTAGCATTTGTACAAACTGTAGTAAGTAGAAGCAACCCAGTAGCTATTGCAATTCCAGGAAGACTATCCCACTTGTTTATGATAACAAGAACATCTGTAATGGTTTCATGGTAAAAAAGCGATCCGCCCACTAAAATAACTACGCTTGTAAAAGCAAAAAGTGCGTAACTCAGCAAGAAGCTAGCAATTTGACCTTTTAGTTGAGCCATAGTTGACTTTGCGTTTTGCGTAAAATCAGCAATAGAAACGGCAGGAGCAGCCCAAACACCCAGCACAGAATTTACAACCATCATCATGAAAAGCCCAAGACCGCAATTAGTTGGAGCTTGAACGGTAGCATGATATTGCATGATTGCAGATAAACCACCAGCACAGCTAATAGCCCATACGCTCATGCAACCAAAAACAACGTAAATAAGCGGGCTTAATACTACAGTTAGCTTATTAAGAGTCTTTCCTCCACCTAAGCCAATCGCCAAATTAAGCAACCAAAATATTGCGAAGGAGATAATAATAGGTATGTGCGAACCTACAAATGGTATTTTGCTTCCAAGCGTAAGAAACTCAGGGCAAATTTTGCCAACTAGAATCTCTAAAGCTTTCGCGCCTATATATGTTTGAATGCCATACCAGCATATTGCAGCAACTACTCCCCTAAGGAATCCTGGTAGTTGAGCGCCTGCTTTTCCGTATGTTGCGCGCAAATGCATAGAAAACGGTATGCCGTATTTGGAACCTACAACACCGTTAGCAACCATGACAATTGCTGTAAGAATTGCGCCAAGCATGATACCAATCATTACGTAAATTGGAGAGTATCCCATCAAAAGGAACGCGCCAACTGCAGCATAATTAGGAATATTGTGTACAGACTGCATCCACAAAGTGCAAAAATTAAGAGCACTCATTGTGCGTTTTTCTTGCGGCTTTGGCAGTAAATCTTCATTAGTGTAGCCGCGCTCGCGGTAACATTCCAAGTTTTTACTATCTACTGGCTCATCTTTTAGCAGTTTACTAATTTGCATGCGCACCTCCTTACTTTTCTTGTTTGTAAATTTGATTCTTTTTTGTGTTTTGTGTTTTGAGTTTTTTGAAAGTAATAATCGCAACTTTGCTCAAAAATAAAAAAGATACGAAAGGATGTCGTACCCGTGGTGGTGCGCCCCTTCGTATCAGCCTCTTATTCGTGAATAAGCGTTGTACTCTCATTCGATATTCACTTTTCTTCGCTGCGGTTAACTAAGCAGTGAAGTTTGCATAGTATATGCCTTTTGCGTCCTTCCTAAATTTCCATTTCTTTTTGGTTTTCGTTTGGTTTTCGTTATCTTTTAGTTGGTTTTCGTTAGTCCTCATAAGCCAAACTATGCAGAGCATCTCGTAAAAGCTTTACCCCGTGAACAGCGTCTTGTGGATCTGTGTACTCTTCTGGAGCGTGACTAATACCATCTTTCGAAGGAACGAAAATCATTCCGGATTTTACAAACGGAGCAAAAATTTGCGTATCTTGACCAGCACCTGAATGCATGACCCTGTATGCATAACCTTGCTTATTAGCTTGATCTTTCAAAAGATTAATAATATCGTCGCTAAGTGGTGTAGGATCGTCAGACATCCACTTATCAATCTGCGCT
Organism: Gardnerella sp. DNF00747; assembly: GCF_049262675.1. Classification (NCBI taxonomy): domain Bacteria; kingdom Bacillati; phylum Actinomycetota; class Actinomycetes; order Bifidobacteriales; family Bifidobacteriaceae; genus Gardnerella; species Gardnerella sp. DNF00747. The sequence continues at coordinate 748,600 of NZ_CP058394.1, forward strand.
GTAATGCCATAAGACTTGGCAGTTTCGTGAATGTCCTCGTCGAGTTCCTGCAAGAATTTATCAAGAAAAGCTTTATCTGTATGACGGCAGTTCATTGAAAAAGTAACTTCTCCAGGAACAATATTTACTTGATTTGGAACTACGCTGATTCTACCGAAAGTAAGTACCAGTGGGTCGCCTGCTTGCTTAGCTTTGTCAAGATTCTTGGCGATTATATGAGACATGCAATCTACTGCATCGTGCCTGTAGGACATCATTGTTGTGCCAGCGTGATTTTGTACGCCTTTAAGATGAATATCCCAACGATGCTGACCAGCAATGCTAGTGATAATACCTAAATCTTCGTGATTGCTGTAAAGCGTTGGTCCCTGCTCAATGTGTAGCTCAATCCAGGCTTCAAGATTTGCGAACTTAGGTTGAGTTGTTTGATAATTGAACCCAGCTTCACGCATTGCTGTTTCGAAAGGAACACCTTCACTGTCGCAAATATTTTCTACGTCCTCTTTTTTGGCTAGTCCGAAGAAATTCTTTGAACCCCAGAATACGTATGGGAAACGTGAGCCTTCCTCTTCTGCTAAGCAGATAATGCGAAGACTTTTCTTTGGCTTTCCATATCTAGTAAGTAAATTCTTAATTGCTAAATAGGCTGCAACTATTCCAAGTTGACCGTCAAAACGACCTCCTCTTGAAACTGTGTCAATATGCGATCCACAAGCTATTATGCTTTCTGGCTTTTCGCATCCTTCAACAGTTGCAATTAGGTTTCCAACTTGGTCGAATTCCACAGTCATACCGAGTTTTTCAAATCGTTGACGAAGAGCAAAAAGAGCCTGTTTCCAAGATTTTGTGTAAAGAGGTCGAGTAACTCCTTGTTCTCCTGGTTTTTCTGTGAATCCTGCAAGCCAGCTTATGGCTGATTCTATAGTTTCAGCACTTATGCTGCTATTAATCATGTGCAGTATTCCTCCTCACTTGTGCAAGTTTTCCCAAAAGTGACATTCAGGCGGATATTTTTTGGTTTTGGTGTTTGGTTTTTAGTTTTTTAGTTGTTTTTTTAAAAAACTTTTTAATTGTTTAGTTGATACTCGTGTAACTGCTACTACTTTGTGGCAACGCAAGATATCACGAAAATCGTGATAGAAAGAAATCACTTACTGTAATTGCTCCCTACGCATGTCTTAACAAAACAGGTTCAAAGGGTGTTTCTCAACTGTTTCCAGTACCCCTGCAATTTTCACTTGTACTCGGATGAGTATAGCACGATATTAAATGAACTCAAAATGAACATTTGCATGTGTGTTTCTGTGAAGAAATGATTGGTTGCTTGCTTGGTTGACTGGTTGGCTGGTTGATATGAGATATTGCTTCCATTTGTGGTTGCATGTATGTTAGGCTGCCAAAAATTTTCATATGTAAGTTAGGAAACAAAAAATAGCCAGATAACAAAAAACGCAGTGCTTCTACACTGCGAACATATTGTGGGTGATATAGGAATCGAACCTATGACCCCTTCCGTGTGAAGGAAGTGCGCTAGCCGCTGCGCCAATCACCCAAAATTTTTTTAATTATGCGTGAAAGGCAATCCTTTCGAGTGGGCGATACAAGGTTCGAACTTGTGACCCCTTCCGTGTCAGGGAAGTGCGCTACCACTGCGCCAACCGCCCAGGTTGTTTATTAAGCTTGAAGCTTAATCGAGGTGGGTACGAGAGTCGAACTCATCTATACGGCTTTGCAGGCCGCTGCCTAACCGCTTGGCTAACCCACCGTAAGGTCGAATAACTCATCGGACCTAGAGCGGACAACGGGACTCGAACCCGCGGTCTCAACCTTGGCAAGGTTGCGCTTTACCAACTAAGCTATGTCCGCAATGCAACTTTACTGAACAATGTCAGCGCCGAAGCACGAGTAACTACTATACCCGAAATATTCTCAAATGCAAGCCCTCGCCTATTTGGCGTGTCGTTTGGTGGTGTTTGCGTGTGTTGGTTGGATGTTTGTTATGCGTATGGATTGGAGCATTTGCGAGCGCAAGTGTTACTTTCTCAGTTGGTTAGCTGAGTTTTTAACGATGTTTTGCTTATTTGCGTTACTTTCTCAGATACTTGACTGAGTTTTTAACAGTGTTTTGCTTATTAGCGTTACTTTCTCAGATACTTGACTGAGAAAATAACGGTCATATGTTACTGGTGCAGTAGCTAATCTGCGTTAATAACGAATAATTGCGATTTATCGTTACTAGCGCAGTGCGACGACCTGCCTTCGCGCGCTACGCTTTAAGCGCTCAGGCAGGTCGCAGAGCCCCGCGTATGCGGGAAAGACTTTCTTCATCTGTTGGAGTTGGTACGCTTTCAAGGATCACCCCCGCGTATGCGACGTCAATCTTCATAGGATCACCCCCGCGTATGCGGGAAAGACAAGGTTTCATATCGTACGGTTGTAATTCCAGAGGGATCACCCCCGCGTATGCGGGAAAGACCTCATAGAAGCACGCATTGTAAACGCTTCACAGGGATCACCCCCGCGTATGCGGGAAAGACAACGATTCTGCTCTCAAGCTTGTTCTTGTTTGGGGATCACCCCCGCGTATGCGGGAAAGACGCCGTAGATTAAGCATAGTGGAATGCTTATGTAGGATCACCCCCGCGTATGCGGGAAAGACCAGTCCACGGAGTCCAAGCAGTAAGCTTATATGGGATCACCCCCGCGTATGCGGGAAAGACACGTGATGTGCAAGTAATACCTGCATATTTAAGGGATCACCCCCGCGTATGCGGGAAAGACGTATCACGATAAAAAAGATAGATGTTTAATTCGGGATCACCCCCGCGTATGCGGGAAAGACCATAATGCGCGCATGAAACACAAAGCGTTTGGGGGATCACCCCCGCGTATGCGGGAAAGACTCAGGCGACTGGGCGCAAGTCATACAATACGTGGGATCACCCCCGCGTATGCGGGAAAGACCTAGTTCTGGGTTGAGTGTTTTTAAGGCTGGCGGGATCACCCCCGCGTATGCGGGAAAGACGCTTAAAAATCCCAATAAAATGGCCATTTTTATAACAGCAATAGTCAAATTCCATTTACTTTTCAAATTCAACCTATCACAGAGAGTAGTACATCAGTATTTTATTTTTATGAAATAAATTTTAGCAATCCTTTCAAATTAAAAACAAGATGCGCTGTTAGTCTAGCATCCAGAAGAGCTCTATGTGGAACAGATTCAGCAATGTTGTATTCGTGCAGCACTGTTTTTAATTGGTAGTTTTTTAAAAATTTCTTTTCTTTCTTTACAAAACGAGAAATATCAAAAATTTTGTTAATTGAAAGAGAATGATCAAATCTTTCATCTAATGAAGATAAAGCAGAATTTAAAAATGACATATCAAATTGTACGTTATATCCAAGTACAGGTAATTTTTCGACAAAATCAATAAATTCTTTTAATGCTAAATCTAATCTGACACCATAAGATTCAAGCATGCTGGATGTAATACCAGTTAGCTCAATAATTTCATTAGGAATAAAATTATTTTTGTTAAAATTACTAACGCTATCGCAATTAATATTTATTAATTTCTGGAATTCTTCAATTTTCCCATCAATGAACTTAACGGCTCCAATTTCGATAATTTTATCAACTTTGCTATTTAAACCTGTAGTTTCGCAATCTATTACAACAAAATTTTTATCTATTTTATCTATAAAATCCTTCCAGTAATCGGTACAAGTTATCTCTTCATCATCCGTAGTAAATTTTGCAGTTTGAGAAGCATTATCATAACTTAGATAACTAATATTTTCATTAGCAAGATTATTTTCAATTGTGCTAGAAGGAGTATTAATATTTTTACGCCTTATATTTGAAAATTTCTTTGCATTATGAAAATGTGCTGCATCGCTAAATCCATGTTTAATATCGTTTTCTAATGTATCAACTGTTGGAATACGTACCAGAGGTAATCCATCCGAATAAACCACCTCACGATGCGAATGTATAGTCTTAAAATCGTAGCCAATTTCATTTCTAGAAGAAAAGCTCATTGTTACAGCACCATTGCCAACACAGTCTTCTATGCGCTTCCATAATTCTTCTCGAACTCGACTATTAAAATTGCCGACGTAAACTCCTGATGCTATTTCTTGCATCCACTTAGTTAAATCACCTCTTAAAGATAGTGGACAGTTCGTCATCGTAATCACAGTTAACGGCATATCAATTCACCTCACTGTAATTTACGCCAGAAGCTACTAGATGTTCCTTATCGTCCCAAAGATGTATTACATCAACAGTAATTTGGTTGTCAATCGGGATTTCAAGAAGATTTTGTATATCATTAACGATACGAGACATTATGTTGCAATTTGCGAAGCAATCGCGCATCTTCAAACGCATTAACTGTTCAATGTCATCGTCGGATTCACAACGAGCAGCAATTTCAAAAGATGCAGGAATAGTTAATTCAGCTTTATATAAGTCTGCAATATCGTATACAAGAGAAAGATCATGTCCGGTATGCACGAAACCTAATCCAGGTGCTAAACCTAAAGCAGATATTATGCTATGTACTAAACCGTAAAGGCATACATTACCTACAGACAATGCTTGATTAACGACAGTGCCACTTTCAAAATCATCGACTTTATAATCGCGACCATTCCATTGGACATTGTATTTATTAGACATCTCCCTATATATGCTTCTTACGCGAGCTCCTTCTCTACCTCTTAATTGTTGCATAGTATATGACGATATATTTTCATTAGGGAAACGCATTTGATACATTTTTCTCGCAACGTTCAATCTTGATCTACTATTAGTAACAAGTTTTGCTTGTTTTTCCAATAATCTTGAGCTTCTTGACAATGCTCTACCATGAGCGTAATTGCGAACACCATGCTCGCCAACCCAAACTATGCTTGCGCCAACATCTCCAAGTAATTCCATAGCTCTGTGAGTAATCTCAGTGCCAGGACCTAAAAGTAAAACGCCAATCATTGCAGCAGGAACTCTTATAGTTCCATTTGCATCAAAGACTGTAACAGCACTATCAAGACGATTAATTTTCGCATGCTCTACATATATAAAACTCACTCTGTCGCTTATACGTGGAAGCTCTGGTATTTCAGCTTTTTTGGCACCGAATTTCTTTTTCATACTGTTACAGCCTTTAATAAAAATAGCGTAATTCATTTAATTGTTTAAAGGAATTACTGTCATCATTCCAAAGCCATATGCTTTCTTTTTACCAATTCCTTCTAGCAGTGTTTTACGCATGATGTCTGCATCACTAATTGTTAAAATACCTTGGTAAACAGCTTTACTTAATCGAATAGGTTTTTCTGACTTTGTAAATAAGCTATATCCGCGTTCAACAATAGCGAATTCATTTTCGTTCAACGAAAAACCTAATTTTTGTGCGCGACTAAGCAAAAAATTCATCTGCTGATCATAAGTAACATGTGGTACTACCCTACCTCTAGTAGTGCGAGTTTCAGCAGTATCAGAAATAGAAACAACAGGGTTAAGCGTCACACGAAATTGCATTCTCATGCCATTCATCAGTGAGCCTAAAAACTTATCATAAGTTTTACTTGACGCCGTCCCTATAACACCATACATCTCTAGACGTTGCAAATCTGGTTCAGAATCACTTACGATAAGCAAGTAATATTTTCCATGCAGAACATCAACTCTCCATAGTTTTCGGCTTCTTTCATGATTCTCCCATTCGTCGGGAAAACTTTGCTCAACCCAATTGTGGAAAGCTCCGACAGATTTAAGATCTCTCAATGATGAGGGCTTTTTATAATCAATTTCAACTCTGCTTAAATAAGACATTTAAGACTCCAATCCAGAAAAAGCATCATGCTCAGCAATAAAATCTCTAGTAGATTTCACATGCTTACTATCCGATGAAATACCTTCCGAATCCGAATTATTGTGGAGAATTCTCTTAATAGGTATTTCCATTTTTGACTCGTAACGGAATCCGAATTTTCTTTCCTTGTTAGAGAAAGAATTAACGAAATCCTTGCGCAATCTACGAACTGATTCCTGAATTTTATAAGTGCTAGTATCGTCTTTAACTAATTCTGCTGCAGCTTTATCTACTAAATCAGAATCAGCGTATAGGGATATAAATATCTCATTGTGCGATTCATTCGAAGACTCTGATACTTCAGATAGTCTAGAAGTATTAAATCTTTTTTTAGACCACTTGTTTGCAAGCCACTCATGCGTTAATAGAGCCTGAATTACTCCGCAATCTTCTACGCCTAGAATAAAATCAGCTGTAGGAGGCAGCGATCTTCTACCTAAACTAGATTGAAAATACGGCGAGTGCAACGCATCGTTAATACTTTGAATAAGTTGCTCATTGTCGGATCCTATTGCAACAAGAAATATAGCATCTTCTAGATAGTAACGATTTGTAACGTAATTTTTTTCAAAATCACCATTAGGCTTATATTTTGCAGCAATATGATAATCTCTAAGCAAATTACCTTGCTGATCTATTCGTACTGCAAAATCCAAATCATTAAGCTTTGCAATCTCCTCATCACAATCTGCGCTTCTTCTATATCCAAAAGCTGCAGCAATCATACCTACTACCGCACTTTTAGATGGATAGTAGTCTGTGTGACGAGTTTCAAAATGCGAATCTGTACCCCATGATTGCAACGGTCCAGAAAACTTCAGTAATAAACTTTTCATAAGCTTCCTAACTGTTAAACACTAAATATCAACTAATAAGTGTTATTTTTTAAGAAATTTACTGAAGAAATTCGGATACTTTAGAAGAAAAATCATCCAGTAATTGCTGCATACTTTGCTCTTCCGCCCCTAATTTAAGATTCTCATTTGAAGAATCCATGGTTACGTAGAATGATGCAAGTGGCTTATGGACGAATTTTTGAACTTTTTCGTATTCTTGAGATAGCTTATCTATAGACTTTGAGACATATCCGTCTTTAGATTTTACTGGATCTTCAAATGCACTAACTAAGTTCACTGGCCTGTCATCTCTTAAAGTTACCACCAGCATTTGCGGCAAAGTTTGGTTAGCAAAAGTATTTGCTTTTCCAGTAGGCATTGCATTAGCGAAAGCTTCAATAAAAAGTCTAAGAGCATTAATTGTAGATTCTTTGTTATCACTCAACTGATGGCTAAATTCATGTACTGCAACATTTGCATAACGATACAGCGTTGAAGAATTATATTCTATTGTGCCTAGCATTCCAGCTCCAGCATTATCCTCAGTAGATAAGTCATCAACAGCAGTATAGTAATCAAATTCAGTCCGAATAGCATGAGTGGAAATTGCGTGAGCAACTTGCGAAGAAGCGTCCTCATTAAGCGATGGATCGTCTGCAAGCATGCGACCAAATAACGCAATATCGATAGGTGGATTATCTTTCAAGATTTCTTGCAGTTGCTTCTTGTCAGTAACATTATTGATTGCTGCTTGAGCTAGAGAATTTGCTTGAGTTTCGCCTAAGAAGAATAAAGCTTTTGCTGTAGGAATTGTTTCTCCCTTATCTGTTTTAGTTTTAACTCCAGCAGTATTTAACGTTTTATCTGCTAAATCTAATGCTTCTTGTTCAGATAATTCTGGTTTTAATGTAATGATTTTATCGGCAACGTATTTAACAATATTTTTGCTTCGTATTCCAACATTAGATTCTCCGCTGTGTTCTTTGAAGTATTCGCGCATTGAGTGTTTCCAGCATTGAGAACTTATTCTGGTTCTAGTTACACCGCCATATTGAGCAGTTTTAGGGCTGCCTGCATCATCACGATTAATATTGCATGGTGGAACAGTTTGGATTGCTTGAATATCTAAGAATAAATGAGCGTTCATGATTTTACCTTTCTAAGTTTTAGTTAATTGTTTGAATTGTTTAATAACGTTGTTTTTGAAATATGTAATTTTTAAAATATGTGATGTTGCTAAAAAGTTATTGCTACTAGCTGAAGCGATAGTATTCTTGTGCCCAAGAAAGTCTTACTTTTTCTGAATCTTCAAACTGAAGCAAATATAAATCGTGAGCTAGTTTAGAATAATCAATTGCTTGTTGATTTTCTTTTGTTCTACTTTTTAGTAGTCGAACTAGTTGACGAAGGTAGTAGTAAAAACTTTCGTAATCGCTTGCAGTGATCATAACACTAAAGCGTCTATCCATAGCTCCACGTACGCCTTCATCACTTCTTAGTGATCTTAAAGCTGTTCCCATATTGTTATAAGATTTTTCATTTACTGAATCTTCAGATTTATTCAAATCTTTATAACTTGATTTTTCTGCAACACCTTGCTCGTACAATGCGTATATTTGCAAAGTGTTTATAACAGCTCGCAATTGGTAGCTAACTTCGCCATATTTATTGATGAAGCTTTCTGGCACATTGCTTAATATCCATGGCCATATTTCTACTGACTGACTTAATGGCTTACCGATTGTGTGACGTAGTTGAGCAAGCATAGTCCGTCTCGATGCGATATCTGAGCCGTTCAAGAATTGATTTATAATTTTACTGACAACGCTTGATACTTCAACAGATTTGCTTTTATTTTCAGCCATAATAGCCTCCTTTCTATGTCTTTTATTTTCCTGATAATTTTTTTAATCGACTAGTAAAAATGTTGTAAGCTGTAACTATATTTTTTGTAGATTCTTTCTCGCTTTGATCAGATGGTCTACCTGTAAAATCGCGCAATGTTGCATTTTCTAACATTCCTTTTGCCTCATTTATGAGTATGTTATGCAACGTATTTCTCCATTGAGTACAACGTTCATTCATTGAATCTTTTGGTTTAATATTTGCTAACCATTCTCTAAACGGTCGATCAACTAAGAAATAAACATGACTAATATACTTAGCAGAATATTTAGTTGCATCATCTTTATTTCTATTGCGTATTTCACATATGTCGAGAAGAAATTGCTTGTAAATGAATCCTATGGCAGATCTTGTATACTCAACTTCATTGTTAATTCTGTATACCCATCCATCGTCAGCATTATCAGTTACTACAACTTCATCAATATATAGAGTATCGCATATTTCATCTGTAGGAACCCAAGATGTAGCATTGCCATCATCTTTCATACTTATGGCTTGCAGTGAAATAGAACAACCAGTAATATCATGTTTAATTTTGTTAAGCCATTCCATAATTCCTGGTTTGTGATTTTTTACACTCCCATCATATGATTCTTGCGATGTAAGGAGTCCAAATGATCTCCACATAGCTTCTTCTGTTCTATGCTTCCTTGGGGTGTATTTATCTTTGTTTTCACCTTCCTTGTTATACTGCCATACTGTCATTGGTTCAATAAAAGCATTTTTATGATTAATATCAGGAAGTTTCACTATAGAAACCGATATTGGCTTGTCAAGATCAATATCAGGATTTATATATATTGCTCTACTCCATCGAGTGTAAAGCTGAGAAATATTGTCAATAAATGTTTCGTAAAATGAATTTTCAATATTTTCTGTTCCTGAATATTCCCAACATGGCTTTTGCCTTTTCTTAGGAGATTGCATTTCACCAACAAGCACACAGTTGAGCATAAGAGTTTCAAATAAATTGGATCCTACTATCTCAATACCGCCGAGATCAAAAAGCCAACCTTTAGAAGCCTTATATTTTTCCGTACCAAACATGGTCTTATCTGCTAATCCAGCGTATGACTGTAAGGTAATAATCCATCTTGCTAATTGTGGTTCATTAAGTGACGATTTGTTGTTATCAACATTATCTTTTGGAGAAAATACGGCTATTTTATTGTTACTTTCAGAAATCAATCGATTTATATTTTTACCAGATATCTCACTAGGAGATTTACCGCCAAGCTTTTTACTATCTATATCCTGTTTAAGTACTTGGAAAAATGGATATTTGTCATCAAAAAGGTAGAAATGATCATGCCATTGTTCTAAATATTTGAAAACTGCGTCTGGAAACTTTTTTGAATTCCAAACTTCGCGCCAAATATCCATTGTTTCTTCATTGAAATCATCTTTATCCTCTTCATCTGAATCAAATTCACGAGAATTTCCCTGAATATCGTACCTAGAAAAAACAGTATGAAGTACAGCTAGAAGAATACGAAGTAATGCAAAATCTTGAGTTTTCATATCGCCAGCAAGAGCTTTATATTCAGATGCATTCTTAAACACATCTGTAATTGATACGAGTTTATTGTGGCCTTTTTCGTCTACAATGACGGAAATCCAAGGCTCATCTAATAAATTAAATCTGCTCACCGTTTAATTTCCTTTCTGTCTTCTTCTGAACTCTTAATACATACAATACCACTTTTTTCAGAATATGCAACTCTGTATTTCGATAATTCGCAAATATTATTTTCATCGAATAGAAGCACCAAAGAACCTCGCAGCCAAGGCTGATCATCCCAATTTTGGAATTGCTTTTGTTTTCGCATTCTTTCCAATTCTGCAATTGTTTCTTCAACACGATTGCTGTTTATCGTAAACATCCACGGCAATCCTACTGTCTCTTGAGCAAGTTTCATTGCAACTTCCACATCATCAATATTTTGTGAAATATCTTTACAATCATGGAAAGTTCCATAACCAGAGCCGACTCTTTTAACAGCAATAACTTCTATAGATTCACCGCTATTACGAACTTGAGCATGTGCAAATTCATCAGACTCTTTTACAATTGGATTCTCCAACAAGCCAACAATAGATTTTTTACCGATTTCTGTTTTTGGATTTTCAATTCTATATGTTTCAGCATTACTTTCATTGTTATTTTTGTCTGAATCATATTCTCTTTTTGCAGCAACATACGCATCTGTCAAATCTTCTTGTAACTCTAAAGGATTATCACCATAAACTATTTGTACTAATCGAGAAATATCTTGAGGCATGTTTATAACATCTGGCAAATAGTATTGAGTCCTCATAAGTAAATATTTACTGTAAATAGACTCAGAGCCTTTATCAAATTCATACCGCTCACTGGTCCCCAACACATATAAAATTGGTTCTTTAAGAGAATTTGGGCGTTCTATCGTATGCCTGTGTAATCTGCCAGCACGTTGAAGTAATAAATCTATAGGAGCAAGATCAGTAAACAAAACATCAAAATCAATATCAAGTGACTGTTCTAATACTTGCGTACCAATAATTATTGCACGAGCAGGTCTATGAGCATTCTTGCCAATCATATTGCAAACCTGTAGTTCTTTTCTAACTCTATCCGTAGCAATAAATTGCGAATGAATAACTATAACTTCTTCATCACTAAACTCATTAACGCAAGCATTATAAATTTCTTGAGCTCTTTTAACGGTGTTTACTATAATTCCAGCAATACCGCCATTAGTTAACAAGTATTTAAGCTCACTAACAAGTGATTCATGTAAGTTATCATCTGTTATTTTTCTTACAGAAACAGATTTATTATCACTAGCATCATTTTCAATAAATTTTTGTTTTACACAGTTTTTATCACTGTATGTAATTAAAGGATAACCATTTGTTTCAAAATCAACATTAGACTTATCACATTCACTCCATTTAAATCCCAATCCACGCAGCAAATAAGATTTTATAAGTTCTTTTCTACGCTTTGCAGGTAAAGTGGCAGAAAGCAACACTACAGGAACACCATACGCTGCCATCCAAATAAGAGATTCTTCAAGATACTTATTCATATAAGCGTCATACGCGTGCACTTCGTCAATAATTACAACTTTTTTACTTAAACCCAGATGGCGAAGCATAAGATGTTTTTGTTTTAGCGACGCTAACAAAAATTGATCTACCGTACCAACTACAAAATCATCCAACATTGCGGTTTTTCGCCCCGTAAACCAATCATTAAGTATTACTCCATTGTTATTTGCCTCATTATTACTTGAAGCATTTTCACAACCATCATTCATATTTTGCATTCCATGAGGCAAATGGGCATAATCTGCATTCAGCTCAGCTTTACCATGAACTAAACGTAAACCAATTTCGCCCTGAAAATCACTATTCACACTTTTAAGCCAATTCTCAACTCGCCTAAACATTCCGTTAGAAGTAGCTTGAGTAGGAAGACCGAAGAATACTCCGCTTCTTCCAGTTAGATTTGCCAATTGCTCAGCAGCAACTAAAGAAGCCTCTGTTTTCCCTGAACCCATTGCAGATTCAAGAATAAAAATTCCAGGTTTTTCGCAATGAGAAATAACATTGTGCAACGCTGACTGAATATTATTTGGCAAGAAACCAAAACGATGTTTGTATATTTGCGAAACATCGCTATAACAATTTAATGATTCCCATACGTCTTTAGAACCATGTTGCAACCACTTTTCCCAACCTTTTCTATATCTTTCTTCCTGATTTTCTATTAAATCTTTTTCTATTGGAATAAGCGGAAAATAGTATTCATTACTAGCAATCCAATCAGCCATAATTACTAAACCACACAATAAAACTTGTGCTGGCTCGCTTATTTCTGGAAGATCATCTACATTAGAAAAATCGTTTCTTTCTAAAGCCCAATCCAAAATATCATTCTGCAACTTTTGCCATAATTTACTATTCTCACTTTCAGTTTCACTTTGATAGTAATTGTCAGGATATTCAGACTTATTACTTTTACAAACAGAATCATTATCTAAAGGTTTACCATGATGAGCTCCAACTATTGCACAAATCCCTTCAGGAACTCCAGCATTAGAAAGAATAAATTGACCAGTTATAGTGTGATGACTACTTGACCAACCTTCTGGTTTATCAATAAAATCATCAATATTTGTGAAACCAACAGTAGCTAACTTATTTTTTAATGCAATATCTAAATCTTTTGAATTTGAAGACGATTTGCGAAACTGGAAAACGGGAGTAGCTTTACCAATGTCATGGATGCATCCTAAAAATTGGGATAATTTTTTTGCATCAACATGTTTATTTAAGGAGGATTCAATAAATTTTCGCTGACCATCGCTAAGCCAATGATCCCATAATTGACCAATAACATTTCCAGTATCTTCAAGGTGTTGAGCAAGAGGAAGCCATTGCATAGTACCACTAACTTCTCTCTTTTTACCCCATAATTCAGGATTAACAACGTGATTACAACTCATGATCACCGTCTTTCCATTTTCCTAATCCACAATGATTATTAAATAATGGCAAATATACTCTCAATAAGAGCTTTAAGAAAGATTGTGTTGCATATTCATTACTAAAATATTTGAGCTTCAAACGTATTTGCATGCATTTGAAGCTCAAATAATTGCCTCGCCAATGCGAGAAAGACGATAGAACACGAAACACAGAAGGATCACCCCCGCGTATGCGGGAAACTCTATCAAAAGCGATTATACATCAAACAACATTGTTATTGTGATTCCTTGAATCTAGATCTTGTACGCCTTCAGTTAATCCGTTTGTAGTATAAATTTAAAATTGTTCAAAGTTGTATAACTCTTACAAAAGTAAAGCAGATGTAGATGTTTAATGCGTAAGAAAAGTATCATTCACAAAAATAGATATAACGCAAGTGTATCAAAATTGTTGCGTTAAGGAAACAGTTTTGATACGCGGGTGCGAGCGGTTTTAAATACTTTGCGGTTAGATTATAGCGACAAAAAAATATTGGGCACCAACTGCAGTGCTCTAGTGCCCAATATGATTTATTGCTTTGCTATGTTGCTTTCAGATTTCCACTTTTCTACGAGTTGCAGTACTTCATTCTCAGATACATGGTTAAAGTCGTCATTATTATTTTCATAATTTAGTACAAATGACGCTAATATTATTTGTTCTTCCTTAGTGAATTCGTCTAAATGATTTTTGTCAAAATCTTTAATTTCATTGTAAAGATCTTTTCTAGAAATATACTTTGAGTAACTTTTTAAATTAAAATTCCATCCATAATCATTCAAACCACGGAAGAAATATGCTTTAGTGCATATAAATTTAAGTTTACTCACTTTATCGTTAAATAGTTTTTTAACATAATTTTCAGATCCTTCTTTATCAAGATCTTCCCACAAATGAAATACTATGTTAAATACTCGCATATTTATCATATTTTCAGATTTTGCAATGAGTTTAATTTTATCAATATAAATTTTTTCGAGAGATTCTAAATGCTTTAAGCTAACTAAATGCAAATCCTTACGCTCGGTTTTATTAAATCTTCCAAATGACATTTCTTCTCGACTAAGAATATCTGCAATAAGTCCAAGATTAGATTTATTGGAATTTTTAAGAATAGAATAAATTATTTCATAACGTTCATATTCAGAGTCTAATGTTTGAATAAAATAGAGTACAAATTCAGATACTGAATCAGAAATATTATTTATATTATTTATTTCTGTTGCTTTATTTACAAATTCTCCATACAAATTTATAAGCGTAAATACAACGAACTTAAAACGCTCATAATGTTCTTTATCAAACAATGACTCCATGCTTCTTAACAAATAGTCAAGGTTGCCTTGTGAATTAATATTTTTAACAGTACTAATTAAAAGATCTTTGTCATATTTATACAAGCAATCATAAATTTTCTCTCTTGAAACCTTAATTCTACCTATATCGAACATAAAATATAAACTAAATTTTTCAACAGACGCGATGCGATTATATCTTAAAAGTTGCAGATTGCTTGAATGAGAATATTCACCATTGTAATGAATCAATCTAGCAAATGTAGGAAACATTAATATAATAATCTGCATAGATGATTCTGGATTTAAACCCAGCTGTTTAAATTCATTTTTATAGTATTCATAAGTTCTTTCTTCATATTTATTTAAATCGTTATATGATTGTGGCCCATATACATAGATTGCATTATTAATAATCCATTCATATAACTTCGGCTCGAAGATTTCTATTGCAGTAATAGCTAATAAATCAACAAATGATGTTTCTTTCCATAAAGCGCCATATTTGAATTGGAAAGAATTTAGCAACCTATTAGTATCTCTTATATTTTTGATATATGGATTCACGCAATTTTCAAGCACTTTTTCAAAATAATCATTGTTTTCAAATTCTTCTTCGCAATCATTTTGTATACAATTTTATTGAGTCTACTTTTTAATATTTCAGGCAATAGTGATTTATCAATTTCAGGAATTTCAAAAGAAACTTGAACAATTTTCTTTAAATATTCATCCCCGTCAATATTGTGATATTCAGACAAAGCATTGCAAACAATTTCCCTATCCATTGTAAGAACATAAATTATGTTTGGAAAATCGCCTACTTGTTTAACCAATTGGAAAATATCTTTAATTTGAGGAGTAGTCAATCTATCTATATCATCAATAAAAACAATTATTTTGTGGTTAAAATCTTCTAGCGCTTTACACAGTTTTTCTTTAGCTTCATCCAAACTAGGCGTTTTCATTAATTTAGATCCTGCTGCTTTGAATATAGTTTTCAGTATATGAGCGATTGCAGGCCCAGCTACTGGAATAGATGGCAAAGCGTCAATAATATAGGAATATTGACTTATAGCCTTTCCGATTTTTTCTTTATTCTCTTCGCCTTTAGCTACACCTAGTTTATTCTTCAATTCATAGAAAAATAAACTAATCAAATTGTTTTTATCTGAATAATTCCATGGCGAAAATCTTATAATTATTGGATAGTGACATTGATCTTCTTCTGCAGATTTTTGTGAAGTAAAAATTTTTTTGATTCTTTTGTATACTTTTGAATACCATTTTTTCTTCTCTGATTTAGCTACTGGAATCTCAGATATTGCCATATTTATAATAGATGTCTTGCCACTACCCCACTTTCCATACAAACCGATTACAAGACCATCTTTGCTATCATATTCACAAATCGATTTTCCAAATTGTTTAGCAAAATCAGATCTTCCCAACAAATCTTCATCAGCTTTTTCAATAGGTTTATCCGCAACGTAGCTCATATGCTTTCTCCCTACTTTTGCAATTGCAGTATTTCGTATAATAATTTATATTCTAATCATTTATGCAAATTATTCTTTGGCTAATCCTTACAATGTTAGGTATTCTAAAAAATTGAGTTATAAGATTATAAACACAAAATTTGAAAATACTATTACATAAAATACAAACTGGCATACAGAGTATTGATGGTTGAAAATCAAAAAAATAAAGGAGCCCACACAACGCCTAAGGTGAGTAAATCAACCGACGGCATGGAGCCGACTTTCAACGCAGGAAGACTCCTATAAAGGATATTAGTAAATATTGCATTATTGCACAACATTGATATTGTTTGTATATCAAATCTAATTTACAAAGTTAGTGTGAAGATGTATCAAAATTGTTGCGTTAAGGAAACAGTTTTGATACGTGAAGTTCGGTATTCTCAAAAGAAATTATCGATTGCTGGATTGGTTTATATCTCTAAAATTGCAAACAGTAAATTGTGGATATTTATATTTGTATACTAAAATATTCTCATTAAAAGCAACAAGTTAGTTGGAGATTAAGAGATTATGGAAGATAAAAGTCTTGATTTAACTACACCAGTTCTTGGTTTTTTAAAAACAGAGAATAATGATTCTTCTGAAACTGTAGTTATGTTACATGATAACGGACTGAAATTTGAACTGTCTGTATTATTTAAAGAACTTAGTGGCCAAATTTTTAGGTGGTTTTTAGGAAATAACGTTATATATGTAAACTCTGATGCAAAATATAAAACAATAAACAGATTGCCCGTACCTAATATTCTGCAAGTTTTATCACCAAGTAAAACATATACGTTAGTTGGATGTAGATATGTAAAATCATCTACGAATGTAATGCGTCAAATTGGAATTGGAACAATTACATGCGATTATATAATCGTTGGTTCTAATGAAAAACAATTCGAAAAAATAACTAATTTGAGAACGAGTTGTTCAAACCTATATGATTGGTTTACATCTGGAGGAATTGGTGTTAGCAATCTTACAGATAATGACGAAAGTATAAGAATAGATATTAAAAAATCTTGCAGCAAAGAGTTATGTAAAATAAATCCAATGCAAAATGAAAGCGATAACTCGTGCATCAGTCTGTCGCTTGCTATCGATCAGCAGGTAAGAAAAATATCAAAAAATGGCAGTATTGTAAGCTTTACAGAAGAAGCATTTATTGAGACTCATAGTGAAGCTGAATTGAATTGGGAAAAGCATATTTCAATTCATAATTGGATTTTAAATCTTATCTCTATATCTAAATTAGAGCGATGCGAATTTTCAAAAATGGAAGTAGGTGTGGAAAACAATAATACTTGCAATGATTCAACAGTAAAATGGTTCCATGTTCTTCATCATTTAAATGCTTATGCGCAAAACATTGATAAAAAGCATAATAAACAATTCTTGTTTGATTTTGACGATATTAATATTTATGGAATAGAAAAATGGTTTGAATTATTGCAAAGATATGGAAGAGCAATGGGAATAATATCGCACATAGCAAAAGAGCAAAATAATCTTCCAGTTGAATCTGTGAATATAATCTTAGGTGTTGCACTAGAAGATATTGGGTGGGAAATAATAAAAAGTACAGGCCAGAAAAATAGAATGAACAAAAACGGTGGATTGGCATGTTTTATGTGCGCATTATGCGCGATAAAAGACGAATTTGGCGAATATTTTCCAGTAGATATCAAGGATTTTGATTGGTTAAAAGAAATGAATGATATTTATAAGAAAAATAAACATGATGATGCTAACGAAAATATGGAAAAAACTCCGAAAGATTATGAAAAAATGTACAGAATTAATGTTTGCTTTATAAATATTATTAGATTATGGATTGGCAAGCAGCTTGGAGCTGATCTACAGACAATGCTTAAAAGACTTAATTCGAACATATTTAGATACAGTGAAACGTCTATATAAAAACATGCATACTGAACCATTTTATCTTGCATAAATATTAATTTTATGTAAGATAAAATGATGAATAGAGTAAAAAATAATTAAGATAAGCCTAATTTATTTTTTAGGTACAATTTAGCCAAACTAGTGAGAATATCAAAAGGAATATTGATAATTTTATCCGAAAAATTATTTTTTATCTTTTCCCATATTTCGTTAGAACTTATAGAATCAAGAAACTCATTACCATACCAAGTTATATCTAGAACGATAACATCTACAACACCAACTCCGCGTTTGTTGATTACAATTATTTTGTAAACTCTCTAGACATTTTTTAACACGTATATTATAAGCAATGCCTTAAAAGCGCACAAACTTCGGCGGATATGTAGTAAACTGAAATAATTAATGCATAATTAATTAGTAATAAAGCTTTACCGGAAAATATTATATTCTCTAATTGCAACAATGATCTCATCGACAGATTTATACCGTTTAGAATGTTCACTAGACAATCCTTTATACACAAAATTTCGGAGATTTTCTTTTTTTATTTGCGAAATATTTGTTTCACCTGTCAAAACATAATAAATTAACCTAGTTAATGCATAGGTCTCATGAATTATTTTATAATTTACAAAACCTTCAGTTCTTAACTCAGTATCATTAAACCATCCCTTAAATTCTGTATTAAAAGTTGTTAAATTGCTGTCTGGCACTTTTACCAATCCAAAGTCAGATACCTTAACAACAAGTACGTCATCGTATTTTTTTAAAAGTATGTTTTTAGGACTTATATCTCTATGCAATAATCCTTTTGAGTGTATGTATTTAAAGGCTCTTAGTATTTGAATTATGATGGATTTTTTGTATTCCATAGTTAAACTAGAGTTGTTTTTATTGATATAATCAAACAACGAGCAATCCATAAACTCCATAGTATATTCTTTGTTTTTATCATCGTATTTAAAAACTTCAACAATATACGGAGAATTTAGAGAGTGCATTTGAATAAATTCTTGTTTAAATCGTTTCACTTCCTTGTCTGTTAAGTCATCAAATGCTCTTTTCAATACAAACTTTCTATCATAGACAGGGTCATAATAGGAAAATACTTTAGCGTATGAGCCCTCGCCTATTAACTTTAAATCAGAATAACTTTGTTTACCAATGTGATTAAGACTGATTGAATCCCTTTTAATGAAAATAGGTTTCGTAAAATACAAATTAACTTTATTCATGTTCGAAGGTATTACACTTCCATTTGTAGAGTCAAGGAAACCCTTAGCTTTTTCAATGAGATTTTTATAATAATCGTCTATGTCAAAAGCTAAATCAGATTCTTCCAAATTTTGCTGCACTTCACATATAGTGTCTATTGCAAAAAGTAAATTTCTGCTTGATTCTGCCCAAAAATGAGCGGTGTCATTTTTAGTAGGCAATTTACTATTCATTTCTTTAAAATTGACTATAAGCAAATTGTGTAATGTAGAAAACATGATTCGCATTTTATTGTCATATACATCCTCATATAAATAAGCATATTTATCATTTATATATAAGTTAATTTCTCGCAATTTATTTTCAATATAGCTATCTACTATAGACACAGTTACCTCTTTCATTTACAGAATTCATTCAAAATTTTTTCAACAATGAACCACAGTCTTCATCTAAGTTCACAGCACACTATTCCATACGCTGTACTTTTTCTTCTATAAAGGCAATTTCTTCATCATTAAGACCATACTTACGGTAAAGTTGCTGATCGATATCATCGATGGATTTTGACCAGTCGATGTCGGATGCGCATGTGAAGTCTTGCATTGGTACATATTCCCATGTTTCAGATTTATTACCCTGAGTTACTTTTAATATTGCTAATAAAATTCTACAAAACTTAGTCTTTATATATTTAAGTAATGATTCTGCCTCAAATTGACTATCAAATGCGCCAAAACCTATAAATGTTTGAGTTATCCCATCTCCAGGAAGTCCAAGTACAGGCTTACTAATCATTCTTGCAGGCTTATCTCCTAGAGTTCCAGAAGCTCCATTAGAAAATGGAACAAATATTTTATATTTATCAATCCAAATCTCATCTTCTACATATTTCTTTGAAATATATCTATATTCTCTAGATCGTTTTATTAAACCTAATACCCTAATATCGCTATCTTCAGTTTTTTCTTTCGTAAAAACATCCAACCTTTCCATTATTATCTGTCTAAATCTCTTATCCCTGCCATTGCTGCCAATAATTGACGCATATTCGGGGTAATCACGATATAATAAATCTAAATTAAATCTATTTTGGCTATAAATTATAGACCTTATGCTATCATGCTCTTTTTCCCAAACTTTGTTTCGAATTATATTTAACTTAGGATAGCTAACAAACTTACCTATTTTACCAAATTCCACTCTTGAATCTCTATAAGTTATAGCAATTCCGCCAGGGATAAGTATATCCTTAAATATTTTTGTACTGTCATTTTCGAAAAATGGAACCCTCAAATGCGTATCGTTTAACATTTTTTTATTCCATTCTGATGGAGTTTTTCCTGCATTAAACAAAAATCTTGCTGGAGTAATTAAAATAACTATTTTCCCAATATGATGCGATATTTCTAGAAACATATGATATATTGGATCATCGCTTGAGCTTGTACCTTGCGCTGAAGCCTGATACGGCGGATTTCCTACGATTGCTCCGAATTTCACTTTTTCACCCCCTTGAATTTTATCTGTCAGCGTAATTTTATCAAAATCTTTCTTCTGACTGAGAAGTTCAGTTATTCGATTATAGTCCACCTCCTCTTTATCGTTTTTAATATCGAGAAGTTTGTAACTTGTAAAGTTCTTAGCAATACAAGCGGTATTTAGTCCAAGTATTTCGTAGAAATGTCTTGTGAACTCATAAGCAACGCTTGAAGTAGGAATAGCGTAGATACTGTTTCTTATTTCGTCAAGCGAAAAACCTAATGCCTGTAGACGTTTTACGAGCGCTACTGTATATTCGCCTGCCTTTGATGCAATATCAAGTAATTTTTCACCTGATTTAATGATATTGCGCAATTGGTCTTCGGAAAGCATCGCCACCATTTCATCAGCTACTTTTATCGGAGTTATGATTTCAGAAGTAGACATACGACTAAATTTAGCAAGTGAAGTTACTGCACGCTCAAGGGGCTTTAAGTTTTCGTCAGTGGCAAGTGTAGATATATTTTGGATTTTATAATCTAAAGCACTGAGCTTAAAAGCATTGAGTGAATTTCGCAAAACCTCGATATCATCCGTATTGATACCTAGGTTTTTAGCGAGTCGATCATTTTTACCGTTATGCAATGTTTCTAAAATGTCATCTAATGACTTTACTGATTCTGGACAAAGGAATGAGAAGAAGAGGATACGCTGATAATATGTGCGTATCCTGTTTTCTAAATCTTTGATTTCTTTATCATCAGTTATAGCTGTGAAAGATGGTTGTTTATGTGGCTCTATGTCCTCATTATGATCATCCAATGTTTCATCTGTATCATCATTAACATCAAAATCCTGGCCATCTGTTTCACTTGCATGGGCTTCCAGAGTTAAGCCTGTCTTAGATCCAAATGGATTTTGTGCTTCAATTACAGACCGCATATGCTCGTTATTTAGGATTGATAAATCTATCGGTAAATCTATTACCTCGTCGCTAATTGAACGAGAATTGTTGTAATGACTAACCTCTTTTAAGATATCAGTAGCTTGCACCTGTTCTAGGCGGTTATGATTCATTGTAATAACTGGCGATATACGAAGCTCGTCAGCAATACGCTTGTCAAGCAATGAATTACCATTCTTTTCAGTGTTAGCATTGTAAATTAAAGATTTTTGCTCCTGCATAGTAAAAAGACGATGTGGATCAAAATCTACGAGTAGCGTTTGCGGTTTTAGGCACTCTTTGATAACTTTTGTGCCGTCACTTAGTTCACGGACATATTGATTTTGTAAGCGAAATATCGCTTGATCGTATTCTTGCGGACTCGCTGTATCTTTCAGATAAATCATCGTATCCCATTGCTCAACAGTTGAGCCCGTAAGCATTCTATTTACTGTTAAAGTGAGTGTCTTTTTACCTTCTGATTCAAGTTTTGCAATACGATTTTTAATATCTGTTGGCGTATGGAAGTGATGTTGTGCATCTACGCCTGAAATATTTAAAATCTCATACTCACCAAGATTCTTAAATTCTAAAGCACGATCTTTAATAATCTTTTCCATTGCATCGCAAGAAGCACAATATGGCAAAACCATTACAATATGCCTGCACATTTGACCTTGCTTAATTTTATCGTAGTCTAAAAATCCTAAAAGTTTTGAGTCACTAGAAGTACCATCGATAATTTTTAGAAGGTCAAAAATTTCCTCCTCATGTTCAAATTTTTGATGCCTATTCGTTTTTGTGTCTTTCTTAATGGATTGAGGCTTAAAAAGAGCAGATAAAGCAAGACTAACTCCATGCTTTTTCAGTTCGTTCATTTTTTCTATAGCTCGCTTGCTTGGGTGGAACGCAAAACGAATCATCTGAGGAAAACCAAAATAAGGGTTATCCCATTCCTCAACATCATCTTTATCTAA
The DNA here is from genome assembly GCF_049262675.1 of Gardnerella sp. DNF00747. Classification (NCBI taxonomy): domain Bacteria; kingdom Bacillati; phylum Actinomycetota; class Actinomycetes; order Bifidobacteriales; family Bifidobacteriaceae; genus Gardnerella; species Gardnerella sp. DNF00747. Next base: position 771,090 of record NZ_CP058394.1, read on the forward strand.
GTTTTCAGCATCCCAAGCTGCCTGTTCTCGAGCAATATCAGTAAATTGAACAAAAGAAATAATATCTTCCGGTTCAAATTCTGAGCCCATTAATATTCGATAAGGAGTACCAGAGAGATGTAATCGAACTTTAGCTTTTAATTCCTTGATTTGTTTATCTGCATCTTCAAGATCTATTTGATTATCTTCCTGTTTATCAAGAAACTTAATATTTTCTTTTAGGTCTTTTTTCTCGTCTGTTTGCATATTACGCAAAATCTCGCCATAACTTTGAGCGCGAGCGCCAAAATGTGTTTCATCAACAATTAATAAGTCAATTTTATTTTCAAAAACTTGTGCATGCTTTGCCTTAATCTCGGTACCTTGCAAGTCTTGTAATGTTAGGAAAATAACTGCCGTTTCATCTTTGGCATGAATATCTGAAATAGCATTATCATTCTCTAATAATTCTTTTGAACTTAAAAAGTTATAGCCTTCAAAATTACCAGGCTGTTCTACATTTTTCTTCCATTCTTCGCGAACGTCTGCTTTAGCAGAAACAATAAGTACAGTCTTTGCATTTATAGCTTTGGCACATGCAAGCGATGTAAATGATTTACCAAATCGCATAACAGCATACATTAAAAGATTTGTACGTCCTAAGTTCATTGCCTTTATAAAATTGTCAACTGCTTCTTGTTGATTTGGGCGTAGTGTCCACTTTGTGCCGCGCTCATAATGTATCGTAACAGGCAATCGTTTATTGGAATCATAGTAGTCATATGTAGAGTTTTTCAATTTATATTGTTCGCATATATCGTTAATAGCTTCATCTAGTTCAGAAGTATTAACATCTTTAAAAAATTCCCTACTATAGTAAACATTATTTGTAGATAAATCTTCTGGTTTAAGACGTTTTTTGCCAAGCGAATTTTCTAAATAATCATGTACAGCATAATCGCGAAAATATACATTATCCGAAACTGTTGCTTTATGCTCATATTTTTTGATTAGGTCAGGGAACTTTTGTTCCCATTCCTTTAAACGAACACTGACTGGCCGATAAGTATCACCAACTTTGAGATAGTTTGGTATTGTGCCTGTTCGGAAAGCATAAATGTGAGGTGTAACTCTACCAAAAATAAGATTATCTAGCAATTCAAGATTGTCTACTTGTTCCATCGTTTTTCTCCTGTAAAAGTAAGTCATTAAATGTGTTGGTTTTATTAGTTCGCCAATCTTTTATTTGGCAGGATGTTGAAGTTTGAGAATCTATATTTTTTTCAGATTCTTCAAAATCAAATAAAGTTGGTTGTACGCTTGCTGGTATCTCACTACAGTAAGGGGGACATCCTGTAAGACCATCCATTTGCCAGATGTTCCACGAAATAATAGTTGCTATGCTTAAGAGTTCTGATTCTGTAGGTTTTCTATTAAGCGAATCACGCATATAATCAACATATGTCGCAAGAAGATTTTCTCTTGCTAGAAGCAGACTGTCTCCTTGATATTCAAAACCGTATATAGATTCAAATGCGCGTTTAGACCACTTGAGCCAATCTATTTCATTACTAGTATTCTCTTTAACTACTCTAAGCTTACGATCCAAAAGTCCGATACGTTGCTTAAGTGGAATTATTTCGCCAGTTGTTGCATCATATCTGCTAACTAAATAAGGAGCCTCTCCACATGTTATTTCCATTCGACGTTCATCTACATACGCCATCCAATTTTTTGAGTGATTATCTGAAAACTCGATTTTTTCTGTGGTAGAAATCCAACTTTTGTCATTAGTACGATTAAAAACATTAGATCTGCCAAACCATACCTCATCAACCAAATTATTTTGTTCATTGCAAATCCAAGATGGAGTAAATACCTCAGCCTTATTTTTAGTTCGAGATATTTGCAATTCACGAGATTTTGATGTTCTAGGTGCAATCAATCCTGCATATTTACCAGTAATTGAAGCAATGGTTATTTCGGAATGCGCTTGATGAATATGACCATAATTTTTATAATCATTCGTTGCCCAGCAAATATTGCGTTTTGTTGTATGATCTAACAATAAAGTGGAGAAAACCTTAGGATATTTCTCATAGAATGTTTGTTCATCAACATTTTGCTCAAAAGTATAATCAAGAATTGATTTACTCATTTACTCATTTCCTTAAAATTAGCCACCATTTCAATCAGTCTTCAATTTTTTTAGTCAAATGAAGCAAATAATTTTGTTGATATATTCATATAATCAAACTCTTTTTCCCCCTAAACTTAGTAATCAAATTACTGCCGCAATGACTTTCTTCTTAAGTTATATATCACTTATACTTATTAAAGTGCATTTATATAATCTGCTTATAATTCTCATTCTTCCCCTATAAACACATATAAGCATCACATATCCCTACTCAGTATGAGAAGAATAATCAGATAAATCTACTATTATTATATTTAACAATTATGACTGCAGCAACACAGTCATAAAATTTGTAAAAACATCAAAATTTGTACATACTCATACGTACAACAAGCTCACTTCACTATAGGAAGTGTTGATTGCTGTTGCATTTCTACTAAGAACTTATTAATTAGCTTTTTAAACACTATAAGTGTATAATGAAAATGTAATTGCGGTGTGCGTTTGCGGACACACACCTGTGGGAGCTGACATAGTTTCGGCTCCCTCTTTTATTTTGAGTCGTTGAATAGTAATAGCGGGTTATAGGCCAAAAAGTGTGTAAAGCCAATCTGGTGAATATTATTGGGGCATAATCCAAGATCTAAACACCGTTACTAACTCAGTCAACGAACTGAGAAAGTAACGGTAAAACGCAAAATGCCGTTAATATCTCAGCTAACGAACTGAGAAAATAACGGTGTTTAACGATTGCTACATACTACTTTCTGAATCAACCAGCTTAAAGCCGCAGCGCACTAAACTTTTTAGCGATAGTCTTCACTAAGTACGAACAACAGCCTAAAGCACGCAAAACCGTCTGATCCTAATACCCAATCACATCTTTTTCAACTTCGCGTATAACGTCCTCGGATATATTTTCAACAGCAATACGATAGACCTTATTCATGCGAGGATTATAAATACCCAAGTACTTAATATTCTGAAACTCTGGATGAATAGAATGCAAACCCATACGCCAATACATAAGCAGTTGAAGAGTCTGATCCTTATCCAACTTTTCTTTAGAAACTTTGAGATCCCACAAAGTATCAGCTGTTATAAAATCACCATCGCCAGCACTTACCGTATCGGTGTAACCGCCCTCTAGCGTAAAACCGTCAAGCACCTTCGGGTCATAACACTCAAGAAAATGAAGCGAGCGTTGAACCATAACTCTAATGTTTTGGATTGTGTGCTCATCGGGATTGATTTCATCAAAAGGCCTGTAGCCAATAGGATCATATCTAAAGCATACATCGAATCCAACAAGTTTGACGGCGTTAACTATATCTTCATCGCTAAGTCCTTTAATGCCGGACATAAGTTTCAACGCATTATCGCGTTCGTTTATAATCATTGCGCCCAGTAAAGAAATTTTAAACGCGTCTATTGCACTCGATCCAGACATTAAACGAGTCATGTAGTCAACTACTATACCAACTAAATTTGGGTGAATGTTCTCTTTATCGTATAAGTCTTCTATTCCATCACCTAACGATTCTTCAACAAAATCTTTTCGTGGCAAATACCCACCATAAGGTTGTTTAATGCTCTTAATGCGTTGTGTAACTGAATATCCCATAACTAAACACTCTCCTCTTTAAAAGTGCGTACAGATTATGAAAATAATTTAATAGAAACAACGTACGTATTTAATAGGATCAGCGTACGTACGAATTTGTTGAGACAAAAAACTGATATGTAGTCCTTTTTGTACTACCCCACTGCAATTTTTAACGTGTTAACAAAAGGCTCAAGTAGCGTGATACTTGCGAAACATATAACACAGAAAGCAACAGTTTCAGAGTACAAAAGGAAAAGTTTCATTGCATACAAGAGTTAAGAAACTAGACCTGCCCATTTACTACTTATTACAAGGCTGAGCAACCTCATAAATTCCTTATCTCCAAATCTCTAATAAAGTCTATGAGGAACTTGCCAAATGAAGTATTTAACACGAGAACAGGTGATTAAACTTTTGCTTTCAATTGCTTGCGTATGCTTGCAACTATTTTGTAAAATAAGCATAGAAAGGACGCGAACACAATGTCAAATACGAATGCTGTATATGCAAGAATCGATACAAATCTTAAAGAAAACGCTGAAAGCATATTGAACCAGCTTGGCATAACACCGTCTTCTGCGATTCAAATGCTTTACAGCCAGATTGTTTTACAAAAAGGCATGCCATTTGAACTTCGCTTGCCAACTAATAAGCAAGAAAAGCCGCTTGCTTTAGGCAGCTTAACAAGAGATGAGTTGGATAAGGAATTGCAAAAGGGTATCGACTCTATTTCGACTGGCAAACAATATAGTGTAGATGAAGTAGATCAGTTCTTTGCAAAGGAATATGGTGCATGAGTACAACTTATAACATCATCTATTCTCCGCAAGCGTTCCTTGATCTTACAGAACTATACGAATACATTCGCTTTACATTACAAGTTCCAAAAACAGCTGAAAAACAAGTCAACCGCATTAAGTATGCTATACGTTCTCTTGAGACTATGCCTATGCGATATCCTCCTGTAGCGTGGGAACCCTGGCATTCTGTGGGAATACGCAGAGTTTCAGTCGATAACTACACAGTTTTTTACCAAGTAGACGAAAACCAAATGACTGTAACAGTTATTCGTATCTTCTACTCAGGCAGAAATATTGAAAACATTGTTAACGACTCAAACAATTAATGCGCGATTTGGGATAGAAAAGTACTGGCAACGTATTCACACTTTTTTGAGTGCACACTATGGATATTGGGTGCACCTTTTAACGATAGGAAAATATCGCAAAAAGGTTTAAGATTGGCTTGATAACTTGATTCTTGAGCATAAAAACAGCCTAGAAGCTCCCCTAGGCTGGTTGCAACGTTTCGTGGGATTTGACACTCTTTTAACTTTTGCACTAGTTTATTTCTATGTCTTCTAATCGTTCCTTTTTTTAATTATCTTTCTTTATCAATCGTTCTCTTTCAGAGCAAGTTCTATAAGCTTATCCGTGTAATCAGCCATAAATAACGGAATATTCAACATATCATCGTCTAGTTTGAGATTATTCAGCGAGAATCGTATACGTAATTTCGTTTGATTAGGGAATAATTCTTTAAACTTTTTCAAACTTCTACTATTAATATTTGCTTCAGATTTAACTTCAATAGGGAAAATATCATTTTCTCGTTGAATAAGAAAATCCACTTCATACGGCGGATTCGTTTGAGACCAGTATCTAGGCATCACTTCAAATTGAGTAAGCAGCGCTTGCAAAACATAATTGTCTGTTAAAGCACCCTTAAACTCAGTAAACAGTCTATTGCCTTCCGCAAACGCAGTCGGAGCAAGTTGAGATAATCGCCTTAACAAACCAACATCTGCCAAATAAATCTTAAAAGCAGATACATCATCATAAGCAGCAATAGGTAAACTCGACGCAGTATTTCTATAAATTTTATACACCAATTGTGCTGACACCAACCATTGCAAAGCATCTTCATATTCTCTTGCTCGCGCACCATTTTTAACAACTTTATACAAGAATTTTTTGTTTTCACGCGCAAGTTGAGACGGAATAGAATTCCAAATCATTGATATTTTAGGAAACTCACTAACACTAGGATGTTTCGCAAAATCTCGTTCATAAGCTGTTATGATCTCAAACAACGTTTCTTGCATTGCGTTTACATCTCGCGCTTTAGCCCACATTAAAACTGACTCAGGCATTCCCCCTGTAACATAATACATTTTTAATTTCTCGCATAGAGGGTTAAAAAATGCGTCTGGAATCTGCTCTATTTTATCGATTTGTTTAATATACTTCGCTAGATTTTCATCTCCATTAGCAAGTAAAAACTCAGTGAAATTCATTGGGTTTATTTGCATAAAATTAACTTTTCCAACTGGGAATGAAGATGGTTTTGCAAGTGTTATTCCAAGCAACGATCCAGCGCAAGCAACATGATATTGCGGAGCGTTTTCACAAAAATATTTCATCGAGTTTATTACTTCTGGGCAATCCTGAACCTCATCAAATATAATCAACGTGTTTTCTGCTTCGATTTTTTGACCACTTGCAAGCATTAGATTTTGTAAAATTCGCTCCACGTTTTTAGTGGTTTCAAAGAATTGCTTATATTCTTTGTTTTCATCGAAGTTAAAATAAGCAATATTTTTGTAGTAAAGCTTACCAAATTCTTTTAGTATCCAAGTTTTACCAACTTGACGCACGCCTTTTAATATCAATGGTTTACGATACGGTGAGTTCTTCCATGCTAAAAGTTTACTCATAATCAGCCTTTTCATGACTACTCACCTTTCACTTGACGCTACGCTATTAAATATTGCAACCGTATTAACGCTTGACTATTTCTACGCGAGTTGCACTGTTGTTCTGTTATATTTTGCGGTATCTTTTATCGTATATCACATTATTATATACGTTTTGGCGCATTTAATCACATTATTATACGTATTTTAGTGTTTTTTATCACATAATTATACGCATTGAGCAATGCTGAGCATAAAAACACGTAAAAACACGCAGCAAAAATTACTTCACACGCACTAAATATCTTGCCCTTTATGACTCGATAACATGTATTTCACATACCGTGCTTTCCAATCATCTTCACGAACGCAAGCAAACGCATTCGTCACAGACTGCAAGCCTAAACTTTTAACATACTTACAAGCAATACTAAAACTATTATCAACGCTAATCTCTTCATTCACTAGCAAACTATACTCTTTCATAAACAGCAAGATTTACAGAAACAGAAGAACCAATATCATCGCGCGCGTTTAACGCCTCCAACAACATTCCCTCATAAACGAAGCAATCACATGCAAATCTTCACACTCATAATACTCAACAAGCAACTTCTTAAACTCAGGAACCTTATTTTCTGGAATAACCAACAAGCCCCTGCCATGAGAAATCAAATAATGTAGAGAACTTTTTTACAATTTTTACACCGTTTTGTTCTCCAAAACATAAGCAACTAGAGTACACAACTATGGATGCTACTATCTGGCAATCTTCCGATAGTCTTATATTCCTACATATAACCACTCTGCCCCACTACCAATATGCCCTACTGCTCTCTGCAATTACTCCAGTGCTATATTCATACGTGTAGGTGCTCTGCATATGAGCATCACTCGGCGACCAGCTTCCATTTGAAGATTTTGAAGCCTTAAACAGAATATAAAGACCACATTTTCCATCCTGAGAGTCCCTGTTATACTGCAGATAAGTAATGTCCGAACGGCTTTCACTCAGAACAAAGTACATATCTCCCTTGGCGGTATAGTTCTCCTTGAACGCAAAGCCTTTCGCCGCAAAATACTTATCAAATATCTTAAGCGCTGCATTTCTTTCCTTCTTTGATTCTAAATCATGCTCAGCGGAATCATGCAAATCGTAATTTTTATCTGGCTCTTCAACCTTTAATCTTGTATCTTTTAATCTTGTATCTTTCCTGTTATTACGATCAATTCTGCTATACCACTCAGATTCACTTATTTTTGGATCAGTATCAGTTGAATCTTTCATTGGTCGAAGATACTTAAGGAAAAACGGGCCTTCAGACTTATAAAGATAATACTCAAAAGGAGCATACATATCGTCCACGTGCTCTGTGTATGTACCATTATCATTTTGTTTCACAGAATATCTGCCAACAATAAACAAAACGTCAAAAAATCCAAGACCTAAGATAATCAATACACAAAGCAGAACATGTAGACAACGAAGTACAATTCTTATACCTATCTTCCGTACACGCGAAATAAGATAGAGATTATAGAAGACACATACAAGAGCAATCGTAATCATCCAAACAACTGGCATTGCCGCGCATATAACATATACCCAAGTCTGCAAAAGCCACTGATTTGGAAGACGTACCGCAGTTATTTCAAAGAATGCAGTTAGAATACCACTTAACACAAAAAAGCAACAAAGAATTAGCGAGATTCTACCCTTCCACCGTTGCTTGCCATAGCTAAGAAAAGATTTATTACGCTCTACATTTGCACTACTAAAACGGCTGTGTAGATTGCGCTGCCAAATAACACCAATAACCCAAATAAGAGAAACTACAACAAGAAGCAGAATTGCAAAACAATAGGTGAACCATCCAAAAAGCTGTAGCTTATTGGATGCCATAAAAACAGTTCCAATAATCATTAAGATGGAAAAGATTTCCGCACTCGGCTGCAAAACCTTATACTTGGATAATTCCTTATTTGCACTGCGAAGGTTTTCACATATTTGCTCATGTGATTCACAATATAGAGGATTTTTCTCATCTGTGGGAGTATGTTCCTGCTTTTCTTTCTCTTTCTCTCTTCCCCCTTGTAGATTATCTTTCTTTCTCAATTATTCTCCTTCAGCGCAAGTTCTATAAGTTTATCTGTATAATCAGCCTTTTCATGATTACTCACCTTTCATCTTGCATTACACTATTAGATATTGCAGCCGTATTAACGCTCGGCTGTTTCTACGCTTAGTTTCACTGCTGTTCTGTTATATTTTGCGTTATCTTTTATCGTGTATCACATGTTTTGGTGCATTTAATCACATAATTATACATATTTTAGTGTTTTTTATCACATAATTCTACACATTGAACAGTGCACAACGCAGTGAGCACATCCATCTGTTTTGCACACAATATTATGCAACCAAGATTTACTTTATTCTTATCAGAAACCTCGGTAATACCATTTTCCAGTTAATCATTCAACTCACCTTAAGTTCGCATCACTCAAGGTCTTATAAAACAATCTACCTTAAGAAAATAAACCTCAAAAAACCGTTTCTATAAACTTTTCTCATCAAATAGATAGATTCTTGTTACGATCTTCAATACAATTGCAAATTAAATCTACAGCTTTATAAAACTCATCAGATGATAATTCATCAATTTTTCTATTAAACGCAAAATGATTTGTCCAAAATTCTTTTGGATACCAAGAATTACTTTGTTGATCAACAAATGCACCTAAGTAATTTAAACGAACAAATTCCTTCCAATTATTGTTAAAATTATCCATCCATTTCTTGAATCTAAATACAGACTCAGCCATATGATCATTTCCATTATATCTGTTAAGCAATTCAAAAAGATATTTGTCATCATATGAATGACACCATTTAAAAATACAATACATGACTATATCCCAATAATCAGAATCGGCATATTCTCCACTCCTCTCTCTATTAAAATACAAAGGAACTGGAATTAAATTGCCCTTCGAATGTGCTAACTTTGAAAAATCCTCCATCCTTTTTGGCAATTTTGAACCCGCAATGATTTTGTCCGCGCATCTAATCTTGCCAACACTACGCATACCTTTAAGTCCTTCAGTTAACACAAAATACTTTCTTATAAAATTACCAAATGAAGTCATTGTATCCCCGTGATACACTATGCCATCTTTTACTATTTCAAATTTGTGTTTACTCTTACCTTCATATTGTTTTTTACACTTACCATTTTTTAAATAAGAATATTTTTCCAAATATTGATCGATAGCCCACTTCGATACATCTACATCTATTATGTTATTCTTTTCTTTATTAGTTTTACAATAAGCTGCCCATAATAAACTCGAAGACTTTTCAAGCTCTTCTTTATTGAATCTATTTTTTATATACAATGAGATAAATTCTTTTTTACCGTCATATAATTCCATAATGATTGCACCTACTTAATAATCTTTGTGAATTGTGAATTGTGAATGTTATATCATATACCTTTAATACTTCCAACATTTTAGCAACCCCTCAATCATTTTCCCATCCACTCGCGCCTTCCACATACCTACTTGTTGCCTTTGTTTCTACATTGAAGTATGTTATCAGCAATAGGAGGTACAAATTCATGGATAAAAATGAAAACATTAATTTACCTACGAAGGTCACCATTACTTTAGATCTTGACAAATTATACAATGAACTAAAAGAAAATGGTTGGAAACCTAATAGTACGGCTAAATACTACAAGCATTACATCCTTAAACATATTGGTAAAGAAGATACTATTCTTGGACCTGATGAAAGCGTGCGATATCTAATTGATCTGCTAGCCACAATTTCATCCCGTCATTTCTTATCAATGATTGAACCAGGCCCTGGCAAAGACGCTCTTATAAAACGTGTTATACACGAATATGAAAAATACCCCCCCCTATTTTTTCAAACACAAAAGTCTAACTTTTTTTGGGGGGGCACATCACATTTACATCTGATAACTATTTCTTAGTTCTAAATAATATTATTTATTCAACTCCTATGGAATTTAAAAAATCAATAAGTGTTTTTCCAAGTTCTTCGTTTTCTTTTACTAGTTTTATGCATTTTTTAGGAATGTAGTAGAATTTATTGGCTTCATCTCTTAAAACTATGAAATTTTTTTCTTCGCCTTCAGTGCAATTGTTTTTTCGCATAAAACTCCGTAGTGAGTTTGATTTTTACTTAAGGTATTTCTTACTAGCATGATTTGTTTAATTTCTGTTTCTTTTATTACTCCCTTCAAAGCATCATGTGGGTGAAAATTACCTGTAGTTATATCTACGTTATAATTGTTAGAATGTATTTTAGCTTTTTTATAATTTTTTTGTTTACTTATGCAATCAAATAAATTATTACCTTCTTCATCAACCAACTCATCATTTTCTTCATAATTTTTCAAATCTATTATATCCGTACTTGTATTTGTATTTAAATCATCTTCTGTAAGTCCAAAAGTATATGGCATTAAAAAAATTTTGTTATATTTACTGTAAATATCCACTTCATTTTCTAGATTTATTGCCCACCAATATAAATTTTTGAATTTACCTCTACCTCTAGTAGGCATGTTAATTTGATTTTGAATTGTTTTAAATTTACTTAAATACTTATTCAATGTTTCTATCTCAGAATATGCTTTTCCAGCATTTTTTATTTCAGTATTTAACTCTTCGTTCGAACTATTGTTACCCATAATAAACTCTCTTTCCTTCTGCGTAAAATCCACATACAAAGCCAGGTGCAAAAGCACTGGCCTTACATTCGTCTCACCCATCATCTAACCCTAGGAAAGGCAATTACGAGTAATTGGCTCGATACCGAGAATCATTTCCAAAAACTTAGCTCCATCAGAACCAAGATGAGCTTTAAGCTCTCCTCGCGCTTTCCAGATAGCCGACACAGTTCTATATATTTGCTTCGCTCGCTTCAGCCAACCAAGTGCCTTAGCAATAGGCACACCATATTGAAATACAAATGAAGCTATCGCTAATGCACATCCGACCCAATTAACCATCGGTGCGTAATGTCCAAACATAGAAACCCTATTCCTACGCATCAGTGACTTAAACGTTAAGCCATGCAATGCTGCATTTAAGCGTGCTTCATAATTTGAAGTTGTACGTGGATTAGCATACTGCAAATCAGCAGGCACTGATTCAAATGCACGGATCAACGCATCCAAGTCTGCATCTGTCATAGTTGTAGTAGAAGATAGGCTACCAGCAGCATATGTGAAGTTACCGCGCTCTGTCAATGTGTTAGCGGAAGACACTTCAGCTGAACACAATACTAGTGAGACACTAACAATCGGTACAGATAACATTTTCATTGCTTTACGCATCATTCTCTCTCCTCAAAAATCAGAAAACCCGAATTGATCCGCATTGTTAAGATGCGCGTCGGGTACTGTTATTTGCGTATGCTACACCAATGAGAGTATTTTATTAAATATTGCAAACTAAAACAAATTTTTCTTTCTAACAAGATTATTTAGTCTTACACTCACCTTTATGAACACAAATAAATGTCAGAACGAAAACGCTACAACAGGCTGCAGGCACAGTAGAAATCATCAAAACGCTATTGCGATTCAGTGAGATTTGCAAAGAAGCGCTACTGATTTTCTGTATGACTCGACTGCTTCATCTTGGTGTCGAGTGTGTAGCCAGATTCGTGCTCATTAGCTGGAATTGGTCAAAGCGCATTTTTGCCCGGAAACACACTGATTTTTGCCCTCATACGTTCTCGGAAACAGGTCAAAGACCATGTTCCTGCCTAATAATATGCAAACGCACAGATTTACCAACCGCCTCAAGACTTCGCTCTGAGGAAATAAGTCCGAAATCCCATCGTCTCGGCATACCTATTTGTGAAACCAAAACTATACATTGAATGTCCGTTTTCCTCTATTCGATATATGGTTTCTGTCTCCAATGGTCGCTTTTTAATCTTCAATGTTTACTTTTTTATATTTCTGGTTCCTGCTGTTTGGCTTATCTGGTATCGTCATTTCTATTTTTCCTGCACTAAGCAAAGGCTTGATATATTTTTCAGAAAAGTTTCTTCTACCGGTCAGACCCATAAATTCTTGCATTTCTTTCCGACTACGAGGAACGATACAAAATTGAAGGAGAGCTTGTATCGTAACTTGCTCCTTTACTTGCTCCCTATCTTGTTCCCTATCTTGTTCCCTTGGATCAAGTTCTTCGGTCGGCCCGACTGTAGCCGTTGCCGCCTCAGAAAGAGGAATCACTGTCGTAAAAACATCTGCCTCTGTAAAGACAGGCTCTCCACCAGAATACATCTTCGTGTATTTATAGCTGTTGCGCATACCGCTTCCCAGTTCGTCAGCAAGACCTATCTCACGAAACACTTTTGCTATCGGCGGATTCTTTGCAAATGGCCTGAATGTTTTCAGATTCAAGTTTCCGTGCCCATGCGCAAGGTTCGCATTCTCTGTTGTAATCTTATCCCGTTCAATGACAAGCTTCGGTACATATCCACTGGAAAAATCACGGTGCATCAACAAATTGGAGATAATCTCACGCAGGATTTTATCTCTGGCGCTTATCCGCTGGACACCATCCAATGTAAAAACATCATTCAGATGCTTCTTTCCAAATTCCATCAAACGATCATAACTTTCAATCAGGTTTGTAATCACCACGTCCCTGTCATCATAACGATCAACATTGAACACTCTGAAAATAGCGTCTGTCTTATGCTGAGGTAACACGGACATGATACGGTTATCCGTACCAAAGAGCAAGACTGCCGCAAGTGTTATACCTTCTTTGTTCGTTTCCGGATCCTCAAGTATAAGCCCACAGCTTCTGAGCATCTCCTCATCCGTCATGTCAACCCACGGATGGTGCTCAGTATTCACTCTCGTCATTCTCCTTGCCCGATTCATAAGATCATGGCGAAGGCTTGAAACCGGGATGGCAGGGTAGACCTTATTCACAAAATAGGTACTTTGCTTACGAGCATAAAGGTTGAAAACCATGTCCGCATTATCTGTAATATCGATGTCCGACTCATTATTGCGATCAAATATTCTGCCCGCATTGCGGTAAACGGTTTTTCCAACCGGGACATAGACATAAAGAACAATACGCCCATCGATCTCATATTCCTCTGTAGTCAAATAGAGTGGCGGATACATTTTTCTCTCATTGTTAATCGTAGTAACAAAATTTTTCTTCATCTGCTCAACGCAGTCTTTATCAACACCGAGAATCGTCCCGTTATCCTTCACACCAAAGAAAATATGACCGCCATCCCGATTAGAAAAAGAACAAACGGTATCATAGACATCCTTCGTAATATCTGTTGTTGATTTTTTGAATTCGACTGTCAGCCCCTCGCCCTGACGAATCAAATTCATCAAATTTTCAGGGAGTATCATATAACTCACCCCTTTCGATTATTCACTTATCAATTCCATTAGGCAAAATGGAATCAACCTCGTTCTCCTTAAAAGTCTGTTCTTCTTCCTTTTGCAAAGCCTTCTGCGCAGCCCTGTAGCTTCTCTCATCAGTTGCAGGATAATTATTATTGACTTCTGAAACTTTATTACAAAGAGCATCTCTCTTTTTTTGTATCTCACTATCGTCAAGCACTTCAAAATCAACTAATAAGGAAACATACTCTTCTCGAATACCCCACAACACATTTGCTGCATTTCGATGCTGGCTTACTTCATTTTGAATCTTATATTCCTTGGCATATAGATTTAGGCACAAAGACAATACAGCAGTAATTCCACCTACCCATGTCGATATGACCTTGTTTGTTATAATGCTGGCAAAAAATCCGCAAGAAGAAAGTGTGGTCAATATAATCTGTGCATTCTTCACATACTTATTTTCTTTCTCAAGTCGATCAGCTAATTTGTGATGCGCAGTATATGTGTATATAACTTTTCCACAAGCATCCTTTATTTGATTTTTTAATCGTGCCCTATAGCTTTTATCACTTTCCATTTTACTCCGATACCATTTTATTTAGGATCTTGCCGAGGACATCCCATCCCTTTGTAGTATCAATCGACATTCCACTTCCGGGAGCATATAGACTTGACGCAGATATTCCGTTGCATGGAATATGATTATAATAATTAAGTAATGCCTGTTCATACGATATTGGTTGGCTTGAGGAATTGCTATCTCCATCCGTAAAATGCCATTCTCCCATCGCAACATATACAAAGGAATCAATTAAAATTCCTGACAGATGATAGCTCGAATAAGAATCATCTCTGATCGTTCTTATGTGCTTACAAGTAGCACACAATAACCCATTAGATGAGCTGTTCTTTCCCTTTATTGCTTTTTGCTCAGACTTAGGATCTGTTGTTCTCCAGTTTCCTCCCATATTCGTATCTGGATATTTGTATGAAACACTACCACCCAAACTTGTCTGCGGAAACGCTGGTAACACTTCAAATTTCATCCCATCAGAAAAGGCAATTTTAACAACCTGACCATCTGCCCTAATATCGCTTCTTGAATAGGAAGTTTCAATCGCGTTCTTCACAGCCTGTAAAAGTCGAGATTGCCCATTCCATTTAGAATATGAGTACCGATTATATTCAGCTTCCGGAATTTCAACAAGTATATCTATGTCGCTTGTATTTTTCCATAAGAACCAACATAGAGACTATGTGTGGTTTCACTCGTTGAATTCCAAAACTCTTGATTTATAGCTTTCGTAACCGTATGATATCTGCTTGCTATGCTTTGACGCGTTACTAAAGGGATAATGTTATCATGTCTTATTACGTTTGAACTCATAATTATTTCTCCATTTCATTTTTGCCTTTTGATTATCAGGAAACTCTATTCGAAAGCCGCCAGAAACCACAACATCTTCTTTTCGTTATATCAGCTGTATCAGCACTTATTATTGTCATAAGCTCCTCTGTCTTCGGCAACCATAATCAATTCCTGATTATTACTCTCTTTCAGTACCTCACTATAGTTAACTACCCGATGCTCCATATCATTGTTGTCCGTCCAGAGGTCACACTGAAGCATTACAGTAGCAACAGCGTCATCCATGCCCTCCGTCGGTTATTTATGTTTCTTAAGGAGCACCACTATCCTCCTGAAGGTATGGAAGATGCTGTTCAAACAGTAATGACTCAGTGTGAGCTGTGGACTGATAGAACAGATCTATAGTTTTGCATAATTATCGTAATTGAACCACTTCGATAATTAGCCTAAACCTTATTTTCCCACTCCACAAGGTGGGTGCAGGGTGGGTGCAAAGTGGGTGCACTTTTTAACGTTATCCATCCTGTGCACTCGACCCTAGAGCGTTGATATGTTTCCTCAAACAGCAAAATCACGCTCAAAAACCGCGAGAACCCAGCTTAAAGCCGCCATACGCTAAACCTTTTAACGATAACCCTCGCTAACCCCTGCTACACAAGGGCAAATTTGCACCCACCTAATCAGCCTTTGACATCAATACAACACTCTCGACGTGAGGTTGTTAGGCGTTTTTGAAATCATGTCTTAATTCCATACTTTTCGCCTATTTATAGGCATGATCATCGGTTGGCTTACACCTGTTATTTTCTATCTCGATTAGGCAATTTGAAGACACTAAATATATACGCATTCTTTATTTAAATTTAATATATCTTTAATACTATTTACTTCAATTTTTATTTGCTTTTTATTAGCTTTCTTTTTAAACTCATAAACACTTAACGACCTATAGTAATAATTACATAATAGCAATCTCACAATAATATAACTATCTAGACTAAAATTTCTTCTAATTCCTTCTTTACCAAGCCTTATGAATTCCTCATATTTCTTTTCATCAAATTTTTCAAATAATGAAGACCACATCCATTTAATAAATTGACAAAATATAAAATGAGAAACATCTGACTTTGAAATTTCTCTACATATTTCATCTATAAATTTTGATTCTTTTAACTCATCAATATCTTTTCTTACTGTAAGTTTATTGAATGCACTTTTCCAAACTTTAAATTCATCAACTGTCATTATTCCTCTACCAGAACGTTTCGAATAAGCAAGTCTAAAAATCAATACTACGATAGCATCTTCTAATTGAATAAAGCCTAGAAGATACTCGAGAATATCATTTGATATCAAGTACCCACTCAATAATATATTCTTAGTAACCTCATTTCTTTTGCTAATAAGATATTCTGGTAAACCCTGTTTTTTCATCTCATCATAAAATAATTGAACAAACTCATTGTCTACATTTTTATTATCAATAGTATGTTTAAATATGGTACTAAATATTGGCGAAAAATATCTATCCTCTTCAATTTGACTATCTATCTTATTTAAGACATCAAACAAATTCATCATTGTATCCATATTATTAATACAATCTAGGAATTTAATATCTTTAAACTTTTTTTCTAAAATTTCACATATTTTTGAAATGCAGAAGTTACTTTTTTTATCTTCTCTAAAATAATTCTCATTCCTTGTGTAAATTTCCCAAAATATATTTTCATATTCTTTATTTCCATGCAACTTTGTCTCTATTTTCAACAATCTCTTTAAATCTTGAATTGCAATATTTATAATCCTTGACGGTAACACATGTAATTTAGTTATCATATTCCATTTTGTGTGATAGTACAATTTAAGTAGTTCCAAAATTTTGCTAAGCATATGAGTATAAATAAAAAATTTTATTTTTTTATCTTTTTTACATTCTGCGTATTTATACACTTTACTTAGTACATCGTCTATCTTATTCCCTTCACATTCAAATGCAATGTTATAAAATTCTATAATTTCAGAATCACTTGCACTAACTGCATCCCCAGTATTAACAATGCAATTAATGACGCTTTCAACATTGCTATAAAAATTATTTTCTAATCCTAATCTGCTTTTAATATTGAAAATATTATTAAACATTTCTTTAAAATACCGCTCTATCTCAATTTTAATTATGCGCCTTTCAAAGTTATTAGTTATATTATATAAATAACTTTGAGAGAAATTTTTTCTTGATAAATTCACTGACTCTATCAAAATTGCGGTGCAATAAAATGAGCTAACTATGAATGTAGCAAGCCATATTGAATCTATATATTTAATATGTGCAACTATTATTTCAACCATCTCATTTAATACTTTAGATTTGTATTTTAACTCAACAAAAATTGTGATAATTGGAATAATAGCAATCGCCCAAAACAGAAGTTTAACTGGAAGTTCATTAAATTTTTTAAGCCAAAAATTTTTATGAAATTTCAATTTTTTTATATTATATCCTAAGTAGAAATTATCTTTATTATCAATATCTATCGTCTGCTTCTCTAAAAAGTTCGATATGAATGTAATTATTGATACCAATCCAGCAGACATAACAAACATATCTTTTCCTTTTATTCCTATAGATAGATTTCCATAAATCAGTAGCGCCAACAATCCTACTAACCATATTGAAATATTTTTTATCGGATGCCTTATAATTTCATAAGCAAAAAATAAAGCTTCCATAAATTTTCTTAAACATACAACAAATAGATACCATAATTTGTCTTTTAAGTTTCCCATCATAATTTAGTACCTCTCTTTGAGCTATATTTTTTCTTCTTTCTAATAATAGTTCCGTCTTCTAAAACCTCTACATTACTCCGAGCCGCCATCTCAAGCTCAACGGCTTCAAACTTCTCTTTAGAAATAATTCCGGAATGATGATCCGAATACAAATATTGCCTGTCAGAACCGCCTGAATCAGCTATAGCCACATCGCCTGTATATTTACGCCTAGTCAAAGTGCTCTCAACAGCCCGTTTACTCCAACTGTCTTTTCCCTTTGGAGACTTAACACCTTTACTTTTTAATCTTTCAATAATTCTACCAACGCTTAAACCTTCCAGATACCAATCAAAGATAGCTCTCACTACCTTCGCTTGCTCTTCATCAATAATAAGCATTCCATGCTTATCTTTTTTATAACCATAACAAGCCCTACTATAAAGACCTGATGTGCCATCTTCTGCTCTATGTTTTAAGCCAAAGCGTATATTTTCACTTCGCCAATCATTTTCAGCCTGACTACAAGCTTGAACCACACTGATTAAAAGTTCATCATCGACAGTTTCCGTATCAATCTTATCGGTCTCAAAAATAATCCTTGTACCACATGATCGAATCTTTCTAATAGCCTCTAATCCTTCTTTCGTATCACGACCAAAACGGCTCACACTTTTAGTAAGAATAATATCAAGATTACCTTTCTCGCATTCTTCAATCATTCGATTAAACTCGTTTCTTGAAGATCCAACCTTAGCTGAAGCAACATCAAGAAAAATATCAGCAACAAACCAAGTCATGTGAGAAGCAGCAAGACGAGTAAGACCAGACACTTGAGTCGAAAGACTATCCAGCTGCTCTTTACGATTCGTACTCACACGAGCATAAATACCCACAGCATAATCCTTAACAACCCGCTTAGGTTTGATGACTATCACATCACTATTTAGCTCATCTATCTTATCCATAGCCATCTCTCCTTATTTTTAGACTAACGAAACTTAGATTTCTTCTCCACGATAATTAGCCTAAACCTTATTTTCCCACTTCACCAGCTGGGTGCAAAGTGGCGAATCGACTTGCATGAGCGATTAAATATAATTCGCGAATGCACTTCGATTCGCTGAGCTTGCTCAAAGTTGAAAGCACAGTGTGCTTTCAACGCAAGCGAAGTACGTTAACATCCTGTGCACTCGACCCTAGAACGTTGATATCTTCCCTCAAACAGCAAAACTGGTCTCAAAAACCGCGAGAAGTAAGCTTAAAGCCGCTTCGCATTAAACCTTTTAACGATAGCCCTCGCTAAGCCTTGCTACACAAGGGCAAACTTGCACCCACCTAATCAGCCCTAGACATCAATACGACACTCTCGACATACGAACTTTTGTCCAAACTCCCACATGTAAATATCAACATAAAATATATCTATGAGGATTATTTTCCTATTTTATTGCAAACCATCTTCTATCACGTTTTGTTCCGATTCTTTCGATGACTTTTTCATTTTGTAAGAAATAAATGTTCGCTCTATGGTTCTTTTTGTTAAACCAATTTAAATTGCTCGCTCATCTGAAGTGGAAGCTGAATCTTCAATAAGTAAAGAAACAACTTTCTTTTCAGATTTGTTCAAACCAACATTTTATTTGGCTTTATTATCTAAATATTCATTAAATGTATAAATATTTTCTAATCCAACTATATCGATTAGAAAATTTCTAAAAGTGGAATTAAGAGGTATTGAAACAAATAAAAATAATCTTTTCTTTGGTCTTGAGCAGCATACATAAAACAAATTTCTATTTCGTTCATATGATGCCTCTTTACCTACTGGTATTGGAACTTTCCCAGTTATCATAGGTGCATAAGTCTCAAATTGATATTGGTTCCATCCCTTACTGATAACGAAGACAACATTATCGTATTCTTCGCCCTTAACACCATGTTCTGTCGAAAACTCTGATTCAGGGTACAGAAATTCAATGGCCGCCTTAAATTGACTGTAATCTAAATCTAAAACATCCTGGATTGTTGCATCCAATCCATAGATTGTATCAGGGGCATCAAAATATAGATGGTAGTATCCATCAACCAATGATGGAATAGGCACTAACTTTGTCTCTACGATAGTGTTGATAACATCAATGGCTCTGCCATTACGAGCTTTCTTTAGCTGCGACTCAAACTCTTTCCATTTCATCTTATCAGCTTTTTTCGTGATAGGATATCGTATGATTCCAAGCGTATCAAACAGAAGTTGCATATTTGATGTGCTGAGTGCTTCATATATCGGTTCAACGGTATTCATGAAGAATAGCAAAAATGGATCTTGTTTATCTCGGAGTCCATCATCAATAATGGCTAATAGACGCTCATATCCTTGCTGTGTGGCAAGAACCTTATGAGTAATCATCAAAATTTTGATATTTTCATCCTTTGACACGTTTTTCTTGATGTGTTCTGAAAGCTGGAACAGTCTGGATTTCAGTTCTTCTGCGGGGAGATCGTCTTTGAATGTCCGTTCTGTTCGACGTTCTCCAGAAAAATCATCGCAAGTCACAACAACTACTTCACCTTCAAAATTATCTATTGCAGATTGTTGTGGTAAATCTGGGCGAATATCATTTAAAACCTTCACAATTCTGGGAGCTGATCTAAAGTTTGAACCCTTTTTAATTTCCTGAAGCTTGCTGTGCTCTATCGCACCGCAAGCGTTGTTGGTTTGGTAAATAGTTTGCCATGCATCTCCGAAAAAGCCAAATTGTGGGCCTATTCCTTCTGCAATAAAAAAGTTTATAAAACGTGTGATAATCGGTTTGTAGGAATCTTGGTATTCATCAATTAAAATCAACGGATAATTGTCAGAGAAAACACGGCGAAATTTTGCATTATCCAGCATAGTACAAAAAAGTTTCAAAACATCATTATGGTGCAAGTAATGAACTCCTTGGGATACATAACGGTGTCCTAAAGTATAACGAATCTCTAACACCTTGCTGAAGTCCGTTTCCGTCGTTGTTAATGACGCATCATTCTCGATAATGCTAATAAGGGTACTTTGATACTGCTTGATTGCATTCCAAGCAAATGAATGGATTGTTGACGGAAGAATAAATGAATCTTGGGATAAGCGCTGCGAAATCACATCAACAGCTGCATTTGTATATGTAATACATATTACATTCTGCTTTTTTCGGCGATAATCATTCCACTTATTTGCTTGAATCCATTCGATTACACGGTTTAGTGAGTAGGTTTTTCCAGAACCAGCGCCTGCCTCCACGCGGAAGCTACGCCCAGCCTTGAGTGCAGAAATTATTTGTTCGTCGACTTTATCTGCTTCCGCCTTAGCTATGTTATAATTTAAATACTCATAATTCTTAGACAATTCTCAATACCTCCTCATTCAAGAACTCGCTGCCGATTAAGCCATATTAAACCATTTTTAATATATTGAGGAATAGAATAATTAGGATTGTTGCAAATCAGATTGAGTGCAAAGTCCGTCTTTCTTTTCTCAGTAAACTCCAAATCTTCTTCGGCAACAGGTTCTGTGAACCCATAATGACTACGATTCACATTCATGATGGCTTCTTCCAAAGATCTGCCACATATCCCATTTTCCGAAGTTTGATATTCAATATGACATTTCCCCAAAGTCTTTTCTGCATCTGTTGCAGCGGTGATATCCGCAAGGTAAATCTTATCTTTACTATTCTGCGGAATACCCTTAATTTTGCGCATCCACCATTTTATTGTTGCATTGGAGGTAGTCTTACCTTTGCTGACAACAGCCTTTGTTCTGCCATCTATCATAGAATCTATATCCGTAAGGATTAAGCAAGGGAGTCCAAGGAAGTCTGCAAAAGGTATGAATTTGTATGCGTATGCTCCTCCAATTTCGATCAAAGCATAATACTGTGCGGGCAGTTTATATTTTTCTGAATCAAACAGTTTTTCTTTCTCGCATTTCTCTATCATGTCCGGTAGCAGCAACCGCTCCGAAGCACCCTCAACAAAAATGATCTTATCTGCAAAGAACAAATCGCATCTGCTAAGGGTAAGGTATTTCTTGATGAAATCCATGTTGTCAGCATTTTCTCTCGCAAAAATATCAAGGTTCTTATAAACAACTCCAGATTTAGACTTTTTCGCATACCGGATTTTAGAGAAATCCATAGTATTCGCTATATGTGCAGAGTGAGTAGTTAAAAACGTCTGAATATGAACAGTTGTAATTTTATCGAGGAATTTTTCTAAATGCTCCGCAAACGCATGCTGCATTTGAGGATGCATATGTGACTCAGGTTCTTCAATGAACAACAATGGAATGCAGGCGTCTCCCTTTTTCTCAACATCTTGTGCAAACGCAGCCAAGAGAAATTCCATTTTAATCAAATTCTTGTACCCCAATCCGTTATGGGAGCTGGGCAGGCTTTCGTCACCGGCGCCAGAGCTATATGAAAGCCGTGTCTGGTTTTTTATTTGATCGTCAATTTTTAACTCAGTAGTAACACCAAGCTGCAATTCTTCAACATTAGGATATCCAAAACCAACTGCCTTGCTGACCAAGTCACTGAGTATTCGATCGCTTTCTTTTTGCACATTTTTGTTTGCACCATCAACTACTGCACGGAGTTCCTTGACTTTCTCTGCTATATCAGGTGTCAAATCTTCCTCGTTCAAGCTGAAATAGTCCGCAATCAACGAACTAAGGGACTCGTTCTTTTGAGTACCATCTTCTCCAAGTATGCGTTCTGCAGGAATCGGATAATAAGGGAAAAGGTCTTTAAGTTCTCTATGACTTTTAACTTGCCAATCTTCTAAATTCTTTGGATTAACCGCATAGATAATTAAGCCAAACAACCTCGAAAAATTGGTTGCAAGCATAGCGTGCATTTCCTCTGCTTTGGGCGCAAATTTATCATTACTATAGCAACTATCCTTAAACAGTTCCCGCAGTTTGCTTTCGTCAGTTTTCAACTGATACTCCGCACGAATTAACGCTGTAGTGGTATCCACATCAACGTCAATAATGAAAGGTGATAATGCCCCCAATTTTGTATCTTGATCATCCAATGAATAATCAACTACAAACTCTATAGAAATAGGTTCTATTCCTCTGCAGAGATCTTCATAACTCAATTTTTTCTCCATGAACTGAAAAAACAGGTTGTAGAGGTTTTCTCGCTTTGATATAGGATAATCATTATATGAAAAATCGTTTCCTTGTAGCACGGTGTTGATACAGTTACTGCAGGAGGTCTTGGCCGTATTATTCCTGCCAACAATAAGGGTTGTTTTTGCATCGACATCCAATTCGGCATCAATAAGCAATCTGTAGTTTTTAATCTTTATCTTCGATAATCGCATTTTAGCCATCCTTTCACTATTTTTTTTAACTCTAACATTATTCCATAGGCTTAATCTTTTCTTCGAAAAATCAATTTCATATTCTGATAATTTATATTTATATAATAGTGCTCGCCTATTGCTAAAATAGACTTACTCTATTCAATATTTAATTATTAATAGGATACTAAACTTAAACATTTTCAAATACTAATTTTGAAATTTTAGCTTTAGCAAACATCTATTAGATCATCTGAAAATATCTAAACGCATCTTTTATTGCCTCTTCTTTTTCTATTGGACAAATTGGTTGTTTTAAGTCTTCTCTTTTAGGTTTATTATAATTTTCTCTTTCTTTAATTCCACATTTTTCTTTTACTTGTGCTATATATAAAACAGAATAAATCGGGCTTGACACTGCAAAATCATTCACAAGCATCAAGCCCAATACGTCAATTGCCGATCATTGCAACCATTTTGGATTCACAGCTGGAATTCCCGGATATAAATTCGTATTTTTCTAAGCTGTCAAATAGAGAAAATCTTTATTAACTTTTATTTTTTTCAATAATTTTCCAGTCTTCCTATCAAATCGTTCGATAACAAAATCCTTCAAATTAGAGGTATCGATAATCGATGGTATACGAACTATTTCATGGTTTCCTATCAGCAAACGATAGTTGACGCCCGCTGACGACTCTTGACGCGTAGCTTTATCTAACAATCGGCGAAGAACACCTGTTTGCGTATCAAGAGTAAACACTCGTCCATTCTCGGTATCAACAATATGAAGAAGCTTTTCATCGTATGCCTGTGCGTTTATGTAACCAGCAATCTCATAAGAGACCGTGGTCGGACCATACAAC
Organism: Gardnerella sp. DNF00747; assembly: GCF_049262675.1. NCBI lineage: Bacteria > Bacillati > Actinomycetota > Actinomycetes > Bifidobacteriales > Bifidobacteriaceae > Gardnerella > Gardnerella sp. DNF00747. Next base: position 795,311 of record NZ_CP058394.1, read on the forward strand.
ACTTGACCTTTGCTGTTCTTCAATGGAATTGTTGTTATTTTACCAGTTTTCACATCCCATCGCACAAGAAAATGTTCCTGAATAGTTTTAACATCATCAGCAGAATCGCTGTGTTCTACTGCCATATCCTTTGTGCGAGCAGACGATGGACCATACGAATATAAGAAAGTAATCACACCATTGTTGCATCGTGGGCTATAAGCAGCATCAATTACTCCTGTAGATTCATTTTCTCCTTGATATAATTGCTCACCCACCATGTCTTTTTCATGGTGCCGCGATACCTCATTTAGGCCAACATTTGCTTCATTGACCATGCGATACAATACAACTTCATGCTTGTCTGTTTGAGCAATTGCATACGCTTGATTGCCACAGGTAGAACAAGTTTTAATAAATAGGCTCTCTGAAAATTGTATTGTTTGCTGCTTACTCTCACCTTTAGAAGTCGTAGAAAGAATCTTATATGTTGTTTTACCTCTATGCTTCATCATGCTTTCGTCATACAGATCAACAAAACCGCCATTAGCAAGAGAAAATGCAAAATTCTGACGTTGCACCTTTTCTATAGAGTTTACCGTAGGTTTTCCAGCGTTCACTGGTATGAAATAACTATCACGGGAATCTGTATAGTGAAGCGCCTCAGTATTCCAAATTGGCGTTTGGCCTTCTATATTGCTCACCTTATGCAGCTTAAAACTGCCATCTTCATAAACAATTGACATAAATGCGTTGCCATTGGGAATAAGAGATGTCTGAGGGTTATGCAGCGGGATTGCAACAACCGCATGCTGCAACCGAAGATTTTCAAATTTCTCCGAATGAGCAGATACTGTATATTCTGTCGATAAAACCCAATGAAAGACACCTATAGTAACGGCTGCAATTACAGCAATTATACCTATAACCCCGAAAATCCAGACTACTACTCTATGAGTTTTATTCCCAGTTGTGCCTATTATATTTTTCAAAATATCTCTCTCTTTATAAGAAGGCATACTATGCATCTTTACAATAGTAAAACACCTTCCTCTTATGGTACGCTTCTATGAAAAAACATGCAATACTCTTTCCCTCATAAACGCAAAACATTCAATACAAATAGTAAATTATTCTAACATAAACGATAGGAAATCCGAAATGAAAGTTAATAACACTGACAAAATATTGCATACAGGAAATACAAAATAAATCGTTGATCACGACTTATTTATCAACAAACGAAACGCCAATAATTTACCTAAACACCGTTCTATCAGCAACGATATTTGCATAAAAACGACACACCAATTCTATGCACACTTTCTAGGAAATAACCACTTTAATTTGGAACGTTGAAAACATATATTAATTCTCCGAATATTATGGTGTTAATTCCTAAAAAAAAATAAAAATATAATTTGGACTTTCTTGAATAAGAGATTGACGCATTATATAATTATGCTGCATGTTGGATTCAGTATGACAAACATAAATACTCTAAGGAGGACATTGTGGAAATAACAATGTTGTACGAACCAGATGCAGTTATGTCACAACCAACAGAAATGAATAGCGTGTGGTGCTGTTGTTGTTACTTCTGCTGCTCGTGTGCATAAAGTGTGCATAAAGTTATTGAGTAGAAGGCGTTATATATGATTAAAATTTCTCACGGAGTTCAGTTTGTTCAAGATGGAGATTGCGTCTTGGTAAAGAGCAAAGGTGCATTGTGTAGATTATCTGGACCCGATGTGCAACAAATTCTAATACCCTTGCTACCAGAATTAGAATCAGGCTTTGATATAAAAGAATCCACGGTAGTTAATATCTTAGATTCTAGCAAAGTCCAAAAAGTTCTTGGGCAGCTGTTAGAGGCTAAATACCTTATGCTCTGTAATAAAGCTGAGCGCATTACATCTAACAATGAATCTCCTGAGAGCATCACTAGTACACCTTCTTTGGGAGTGATAGGTAGCGAGAGTCTTTATCACGAGTTGATCGATATCTTCACTCCCAACTTTCCTACTTGGACAGTAAGAAACCTTGATTTATCAAAGTTACAGCAAATAGCTGAATGTAATATTGCAATTTATGTTAACCATGGTATTGATAATGCTACAACACTCTCTTTTGCAGATCGCATGAATACCATGCATATTAATTATATAAACGTATCAATAGAAGAAGGCACGGTTAAAATAGGGCCTTATGTTACACAAGGTACAGGATGTCTACGTTGCTACAATTTGCGGCGTCTCTCTAACCTAACTTTCGCATATGAAGCTAGATTGTTTTCTAATGCAAGTAAAATTTATGCCAATCAAGAGGTACAGGAAATCTCACCACAAGAGGCTAAGTTTTTATCTGGAATACTTGCTAAACAGTGTCAACAAATTGTCAACGCTTCTTCTAGTATGTTTCAATCCCCTCTTCAAGAACGAGTTCTTGCCTTTAATTTATCTACTATGCAAATAACTGTAGAAGAGTTTTATAGGAATCCCCGGTGCTCTACATGCAGCTGTGATAATAATCACGTATCTGAAATTAAGCAATGGTCTGTCAATCCTTTTTTGAAAGAAAATAATGATGATATCGACTAATTTATTTTCTCCAAAACTTTTAAATTCTAAATTGGGTCTGATTAAAGAAGTTACTCAATGGTTGCCAGAATACGACGATCCAAGAATTTGTGTTGTTGCTGCTCTTGTATCAAATGTTGAACATTTAGGTCTTCCCAAGATAGGATCTACGCTCAATAGTGGGGCTGGCACTGATTTCAAAAGTGCTCTAGGAGCAGCAGTCGGAGAATCACTAGAACGTTATTGCGCTGCACTTATTCCTGATAATTTGACGTTATGCTCATTTAAAAACTTAAACAAGATAGCAGTACATCCTAGCAAATTCCAATTCTATTCTGATTCCCAATATGCTTCAGAGAATTTTCCTTTTAAAAAATTTCTTGAAACAAGTAACATCGCATGGACAGAGGCAGCTGAGATCGTCTCTGGAATAAAAACATATGTGCCTGCCGCTACGGTTTATCTCCCCTACTTTGTTAGACAAAAAAATGAATCAAACATTTGGGCACCTGTATCAAGCGGCTTATCTTGTGCGTCTTCTCCTGATACAGCCGTATTAAGTGGTCTTTTTGAAGTAATCGAGAGGGACGCATTCATGCTCTTTTGGCTACTTGGGCGCAAAACAAGAGTCTTAGATTGGCAAAGTAGTACCAGATTAAGCAATTTTATTTCCCGATATTTTAGGCATAGTATTCAATATATTCAATTACTTAACATTACTACTGATATTAATGTGCCGACTATTCTAGGTGTTTATAACAAACCAGGAGAAGGACTATTAGTAGCCGCAGCTAGCCGTGCAACATATGAGGATGCAGCAGAAAAAACTTTACTCGAACTAGCACAAGGTAGAATAACTTGGAGAAAAACATTTGAAAATGCTGCGAAACTAGATACGTCCATTCCTTCTTATGATAGCATTAGAACTTTTGAAGATCATGTTGGATTATTTACAAACCCTAAAATGATTAACAAAGTTCCTTATTTGTTCCCCAAACAATCTATTTCTATTGCTGAGCTTCAATCCTCAATTAATTCTCACTTGAATACAGCATTTGATCTTGCTAAGCATTTGAAAGATGCAGGATATGAGAGTTATTGCGTTAATTTAACTCAATATGAGGTAGCTGCAACTAATAACTGTGTTTATCGTTCTTTGATTCCTGGACTATTAGAAATTTCTAACGATCATGTTTGGCAGCGTTTGGGTAGCAATAGAATATCTCGCTTTTACAACACAAGATGTAGCGAAGAGTTTACATACACACCTGATTGTCTTAATCCAATTCCCCATCCATTCCCATAGGAGCAATATATGGCTAATGAATTTTCTTATACCGAAATAGCTTCCTCAACAGCGCAATTGAGAGGATTAGACGTTCCAACTGTTTACGAGCTTTATCATCTTCGTTCAAGCTTAGATGAGAAGCACTTAGTAGAACTCAGTTCAAGTATCCAACGAGCAGTCTCACAACCAGCTATCATAGACTCTTTTGGTAAGACTATAAACGCTGAAAACCTCTCGTCGGTGCCATTGTCTGACATATTAGATACTCACAGTCAACAGATTATGAATATATGGAGCAAGAGAATCTCAACGCGTACTTTTTCGTCAGAGGCTGTAGAATTGGAAGAGTTGTCTGTAATTCTTAAGGCATTATTAGGATCTTCACCAACGTTACAGCACCGAAGTTATGCATCAGCTGGTGCATGTTTCCCTAATGAGGTTTTCGTCAACGTAAGGAATGTCAAAGGAGTAATTTCTGGTTTCTATTATCTAGATTTGACTAGTTTGTCTTTGCGACTGGTAAAGCAAGGGAAGTTTAGACTAACACTAGAAGATCATGAGCAATATGCTTCTCTATCAATTGTCATAATTTCTTTGTTTAATAAAGTTACTTACAAATATGGCGAACGCGGTTATAGATTTTCACTACTTGAAGCTGGAGCCATGACACAGATTATCGAAACTACTACGAATCTAATAGGCTTAGGATCAGTTAGTTCTGGCGGCTTTAGAGATGACACTATCCTTAAGTTAGCTGAGCTATATCCACCACAAGCAGGAGTTATGGCTGTCGTACATATAGGAAAGAAGGCGTAGTATGAAAATTTGGTGCTCACAGAGAATTCTTGATGAAACACATATTAATGTCATGCTCGTTCTTCCAGTAGGGTCAAGAAATGATAGATTTCCACATGAACATCATTTACTAGAACACCTTATCCTTGAAATAGAAATGCCTAATGGAAATACATTACGAGAATATTTAGATAATAGAGGAATACAGTCTAAAGCAGCTACTTCTCGAGATTTAATAACATTAGCTTTCACCGCGCAAGCGACTAAAAAAGCAGCAAGTTTCATTAATGATGCTATATCCTCCATTATTTCTTCTCAATGGAATAAAAGCACTGAAAACAGCGTCGTATCTGTTTTAGAAAGTGAAATGTTCGCTATTCCTACAAACATGACAAAGGCAGCTCGCCTTAGTGCCGAATTTTCATATTGGAGAGAAGAGAATAATCTTGATCCACACTACGTTCACACTACAATGGATAATCTTTCACAACAGCTTCCAAGCTATTTGAAGAGTCTCATAAATGAGTCTCTTATCTTGATTGATGATCCAACTAATTTTCTTTATAAGGCTCTCAATGAGAGATTATCAATCAATAGAACTAACTCACCTTTACCAAAACTTCATACAGAGTATGCTTACGATAAAGATGAGAAATTCTCAGTTTTTGCACGCCCAACAAACCTCTCATCAATTATTATTGGAACAAATAGGAAATTACATATAGAAGAACAATTGTCTATGCTAGCTATTTCTTACTGCTTATCTAGAGGTATGCGAAGTGGTTTGCTTTGGAATATAAACCAAATGCGCCAATTTGCTTTGTATTATATGATAGCTTGGTTTAAAGCCAGTGCTAAGGATGCGATACTAGCTGTCGATTGGGTTTCAATTCCCGATAAAGAGCTATCTATTAAACACGAAGTACTTAATACTCTTACTTTAATTGCTAAAAATCATGATCTGTTAAAAAAGGAATTACCTTTTGCAATAAATGAAATTCATATACAAGCTCAAAGAATAAAAGAAATGCCTGTAATTGAACGCTTTAAAGCAATGGCGATAGAAATTTTAGATGGTAATGAAAATCCTAGCTATGATAGCATTTTTAGGAAAATAGACACTATTACTATAGAAAAATGCTCGCATTTATTGAATGAATTTATTCAATATCCTGTGCTATTTATTAATCAAAAAGGGCAGGCACAATTCCAAAAAATAACGGAAGAGGATTGATATGACTATTACAATTAATAACCTTATTGTTCAATATTCAAAGAAACAAAAACCTGCTTTAAATATTGAACATTTACAAATATCAGAAGGAGCCGTTGCAGTTATTGGCGAAAACGGCGCTGGAAAGAGTACACTATTCAAAGCTTTGCAAGGTTTCTTACCACTCAGCACTGGATCTATTTCCAAATCTAGTAGTTCTTGTGATACATTTTCGTCAGTTCAAGTTTTTCAATCAGAACAGTGCTTTGAAAATGCCACGGTGAAAGATTGGATTCAATTCCAAGGTCTTCTTCGAGGAGTGGAAATAACTCCATCTTATACCAACACTATCATTAATATGGCTAAGTTAAATGGTAAAGAAAAACAATTAGTAATTAATCTTTCAGGAGGTCAGCAGCGCAATCTTAATTTACTCTGCGCAACGTTTGGAGATCCTGATTTAATTATTCTTGATGAACCAACAACTGGTCTTGATCAGGAAGCGCGTAAAGAGTACTGGAAGATTATAAATAAATACCGTCATACACATCCTACTATCTTACTTTTTAGTAGTCATTATATGGATGAAGTTCAAGAAAATGCTGATCAAGTAATTATGTTAAGTCATGGGAAAGTAATTGCAACAGGTTCTCCAAAAGAGCTAATTGATGCGCTTGAAATTGAATATGTTGTAATTGTTTCTAAAAATAATACTTCTTTATTTAACCTTGAAGAAATTGAGAATACATACGACGGCGATAATTTAGTTCTTTATGTAAAAGATGCTAACCGCTTCTTCCGCCACTATGGGACTATGGATAATCTCATACAAATGGGAAATCAATTTCGCATTCCCAATATGACCGACGTTTATACTCTTCATTACTATAAGGAGAAAAACTACCATGCATAAACTAATTAGATTAAGCTACATCTTTTTCAAAATGGAATTGCGAAATAAAGCTTTTCTAGTGCCTTCCTTTATTTTTCCACTAGTCATGCTTACACTTATGTCTGTTGCAGGCGAAAAAGATGGTACACACTATGGCATAACATATTCAAGCTTTTTAACACCTGGAATTTTATGCATGGCTTATGCAGCTGTTGCTCTAGTAGCCATTCCAGTTATGATTTCTTCATACAGAGAAAAAGGTTTACTAAGGATTTTCAAAACCTCTAAGTTGCCAATTAGCATTATAATATTCGCAATTATCATATCCCAGATTATATTTATGCTATTGCAAACAATACTATTGCTTGCATTTGCTCATTTTGCATTACAAGCCCAATTTCATTTTAATTATAATAGTTGGATGGCAATACCCATTATTTTAGTTGGAATCTTCGCTATTCTATCACTGGGATTTTTCATTAGTTCTTTTCTGCCTACATCAAGATCTGCCACAATGGTTGGCAATCTGAGTAATTTGATCGCTATTTTTCTTGGGGGTGTTTTCTTCCCCATCTCTGTGTGGCCATCATTCCTACAGCCAATTATTTGGTGTAATCCGCTTACTTGGATTATTAAAGCCTTGAGACAATCTTTGTTGTACGGCACTATGAACCTTTATAACTTATATACCACGGTGGGAATTCTTTTCATAATTGGTGCAATCAGTTTCTTTTTATCTCGCAAACTATTTAAATACGAATAAAACTATAGATAACATATGAGTATGTGATTACTTATGAAATATAGTTTTCACATACTCAGTGTTTTATTTTCTCCTAGTATATAGAATTAATTAGTAACATCCATATGCTGTCCCTTTTACGGGAATTCTTACAGCAAAAACTAGGACTTTTTTGGACTTCTATTGTAATTACTTTTATGGTTACTTTTGCATAAACCACCCTGGGTGCAAAGTGGGTGCACTTTTTAACGTTAACATCCTGTGCACTCAACCCTAGAGCGTAGACATGTTCCCTCAAACAGCCAAACTGGGCTCTCAAATAACACTAAAAAGATAACATACAAAAAGATGGCTCTAACATATCGCTAGAGCCATCTTCTAATAACCAATACTCGTTACTTAAAACAAGCAGCGCCTACTTACTTGTTTTCTTCCATCATTTTCTTCTTACGAAGAATTGCAAGTCCGGCAATCGAGAAACCAAGTGCTGCAAGCAAGCCTTCAAACGATGCCGATTCGCCTGTCTTAGGAATCATGCCAATACGCTTTTCAGGCTGCGGCTTAGGAGCCGGTGTCGGTGTCGGAGCCGGTGTCGGCGTCGGAGTTGGTGTTGGAGCCGGCGTCGGCGTTGGAGCCGGCTTAGGAGCTGGCGTCGGTGTTGGAGTTGGAGCAGAATCTTTCGTGTAAATGGCATACACAGTCATATCACCATTAACTACGCTTTCTCCCGTAAACGTCTCACCCTTACCATTTTCCTTCGTATTCCACTCCTTGAAGGTATAACCGTCCTTCGTTGTATCCTTCGGCATGGACTCATTAGTCAACGCATCAGTATTAATAGCCTTACCAGTTTCCACTTTCACTTTTGCATGAGTCTTATCGCCATCCTTGAAAGTAACTGTTCTTTGAATCCGCTTCCACTGAGCGACGTATGTTACGTTAGCAGTCACCTTATCTGCAACGGTAGGAGTCCAGCCTGTAAAAACATAATCTTTTCTGCTTGGAGCGGTTCCCTCAAAAGCAGGAGTATCGGAACCCGAAGCAGCTTTGTAAACCTGATCGGTAAAAATTGCTTCGTTGTCAACGCCATCAGTATAAGTTATCGTGTATTCTCTTACAAAGCTTACTTCTATAGTGTGAGGCGATTTTACAGCCTTGAATTCATATGAACCCGAAGCTGTATGTTCGACGGTCTGTTCTACTCCGTCTATCTTCAGCGAAGCTATTCTGTATCCTTCGTTGGCTGTAAAATTGTATTTCTGATTTTCTCCGTATGTGACTTCTGTCTTTCCGGCAGGAGTTATCGATCCGCCTTCACCGGCAGTTGCCGTGATAGTAGGATTAAGGTTTGCATAGACCTTATAAATTCGCTTAATTAATGTTGATTCTCCTATAGTTCCCGTTCTGTTTACGGAAATCACATTTCCCGATGTATAAGGAATGCTCTTGTTGTTGTGATCTTTCGAAAATGAATAGAAAATACCTTTTTGGTTTCCGTAGTCCTTGCCTTTTAAAAACTGCTTGTACGTCCAATTCTTAAAAACCCAACCTTCTTTTGCAGCGGCAGTGTACTCCCTTACGCCTGTAAGCTGAGGGTCAACTCCACCCGAATTTTTGTGAGTGATAGTTATCGCGGCTGCAGGCGAGCCATTATCGTCTTTTACAGAATAAACATGCAGCTCTGCGTCTTTTATATACGGTTCCTGCATGTCTATTTCCGTATATTTGTCGGCTTGCTTAGATGCTACCGCATCGCCACCAGCAAATGCCTGCGTAGTTCCAGCTACTACGCCAAATGCTACTAATGTTGCCAGCAGTAGCCCCATTGTCTTTTTTGCTAATAATTTCATCTTATTCATATCTCCTTATAAATCTAATAATGTTCTTTTTATTGTTTTGAAAAATTGCATAAAAATAGGCAGAAACACATACCTATCCATCAGGTATATATTTCTGCCAATTAAAAAATTCTACGTGAAAATAGACAGAGTTATGCTGTCTGTCTGTTTATCTGTCAAGGATTTTGTCAGTCTTTTCATGGCTTGCCAACCTTTTATGCTAAATTTATTTGACGTTATTCACAAGCCTTCATTTTTTTGTAAAGTACTACAAGACCAGCTAAAGATAGCCCCAACGCAGAAAGAAATGCGCCAAGAGAGCTGGATTCACCAGTCTTAGGTAATGTTGATGGTGGTGTTGGAACTTCTTTCAGTTTGTCTACCATCACTATCGTGTTTCCTGTTACAGCTATACCTTTCACTATTGCTTTTCCATTTTTTACTTCAAATGTTATTGCTGTCGCTACTTGATATTTAGCTGGTGCAGATGTTTCTGTGAATGTGTACTTTCCGTCTTTTAATTCAAACTCTGTTACCGTTCCATCTGTTACCCATTTTTTGACTAAGCTTCCATCTTCTTTTGTCAATTGGATAGTTGCTCCCTTAAGATCTTCTCCATTCTCTGTTAATGCTTTCTTAGAAAACTTAACTTTTGTTGATGTTGGAACTTCTTTCAGTTTGTCTACCATCACTATCGTGTTTCCTGTTACAGCTATACCTTTCACTATTGCTTTTCCATTTTTTACTTCAAATGTTATTGCTGTCGCTACTTGATATTTAGCTGGTGCAGATGTTTCTGTGAATGTGTACTTTCCGTCTTTTAATTCAAACTCTGTTACCGTTCCATCTGTTACCCATTTTTTGACTAAGCTTCCATCTTCTTTTGTCAATTGGATAGTTGCTCCCTTAAGATCTTCTCCATTCTCTGTTAATGCTTTCTTAGAAAACTTAACTTTTGTTGATGTTGGAACTTCTTTCAGCTTCGCGCTAATTAAATTTTGCATCTTTGGGTTTTTTGATTTATAAATAAAAACTTCCATTATGCTATTAATCTCATCATCATGAGAAGAATCCTCAGCAAAAGTTCTTAAGTCTTGTTTTTGCTTGTTCAATTCTGGGTTTTGACTATAATGTGTATCATAAATTTTAGTTTTATTGTCTTGCTGATAGTAATATTCATTTTGTAAGACTGTATAATTAAGTTCCGGATGTTTTAATTTATAAAATAGCATCCTTTTGATTTTCTGAAAATCTCCTTTTCCACCGTTACTAGCATACGTATCTTTCGTAGCATTTTCGTTTTTTGAATATTTCCCTGTGGCTTCACCGGGTTTTCCTGGAGATTGTTTATGATGATCCATACATAAGGACCATTCTGAATCTGTTGTTCCATTTTCACTTATAACTTTTCTATGCTGACTAGCATCATACGCCTGATAAGTCTTATCAGTTTCACTTGCACTTGCACTTGCACTCACATTTAATGGAGCCATGCTTATAAGCATGACCACCGCCAGTAATAGGATCATCCATTTTTTTATTATTCTTGCTGTCATATTTATTCACCCCGCATTTTCATGTTGATGGCAACTAAAGTAGGGTTTAATTTACACAGTGGCTTTTTGTCAGCAAGCGTAGTAAAATCAAGGAAAAGGCAGGGTTGATTTGCAATATTTATTTGTAAATTAATTCCTAGATTTATTTACAAATTTTTTCAATTTTTCTTGCATGTAGCCACTTAGAAAAGGTAGTATGCGAAACAGAAAGCATTTCTGCACCCTCACGCAAATTTACCTGTCCACGCTGCCACCTAGTCGCCACAGCATAAAAATCATCAGGGATCTCAATCTTTGACCTACCAAACACCACACCTCTTTGTCTGGCAACACGAATCCCTTCCATCTGTCTTTGATGAATATTTTCTCGCTCAACTTGAGCAACATACGATAAAATCTGCAATACAAGATCGGCAATAAACTTACCTGTTACACCATTTACATGTTTTCTCGTATCCAGCAAAGGACAATCCAACACTACAATATTTGCTTCTTTTTCTTTCGTGATTTTGTTCCACTGCTCAATAATCTCATCATAGTTTCTACCTAAACGGTCAATCGACTTCACAAACAACTCATCACCAGATCTCAAACGTCTAAACAATCTCAAATAATTTCTACGGTTGAAATCCTTCCCTGATGCCTTGTCAACATAAATACAGCCTTTTCTAATGCCACTGTCTTCCAAAGCCTTAAACTGTCTGTCTACACACTGATCCTTTGTAGACACCCTTGCATACCCATAGCGCATACTTTTTATCTACTCCTTTTTTGAACACCATTATTTCCAAAAAAGAAAAGAATAATTCAGCATGAAGAATCTAGTTTCATTACGTGTTGGATACAATGAAACCTTGCCCTTGAACTCTGAAACTTTGACTTTGAACTCTGAAACTTTGACTTTGAACTCTGAAACTATTTATAGGAATCCTGAAACTTTGACTTAAAGCATCATACTTTTTTTTATTGAGAATAAGAAAGCTTACATCTCAAATAACACTTAAAAAATAGCATACAAAAAAGATGGCTCTAACATATCGCTAGAGCCATCTTCTAATAAACAATGCTCGTTACTTAAAACAAGCAGTGCCTACTTACTTGTTTTCTTCCATCATTTTCTTCTTACGAAGAATTGCAAGTCCGGCAATCGAGAAACCAAGTGCTGCAAGCAAGCCTTCAAACGATGCCGATTCGCCTGTCTTAGGAATCACACAAATATGCTTTTTAGGCTGAGCCTTACGAGCATCTGTAAGCGCCTTACGAGCATCTGCAAGTCTGCGTGTAGCAGAATCCACCTGAGCCTGCGTTGCGTTTGGATTAGCCGCAACACGCTTAGCCTGCGCCAAAGCCTCGTCTAACAATATCCGCCGCCTGCTTAACGGCCGCACCAGATCCATTTCCAGCATAGCCAGACTTATAATCACTTTCAGCACTATCAATCTGAATATTCAACTCGCCCTTATCCACAGTAGTAGGCGCATCATCGTTCATACCAGAACCAGAGCCAGAACTTGGGTCAAACACTCTCGCCTTCACCTTCAAAGCACTTGTTTCTGCAGTCAATCTTCCTCTTGTTAAGGTTACAGGCTTTCCATCAGTTAACTCTAGTTTCTTACCATTCTCAGGAGTTGCCGTGATGCCATTCGCTTCAAATTCTGCAGGAGTCACGTCTTTCGTCACACCCTTAGCATCGTCCTTTAACGTTACAACAAGACCAGTTAAATCTAGGGTCTCTCCCTCAGTGTACTTCAACTTAGTAGGCTGGCTCGTCACACTCATAGACGTTGGCTTAAACTTCTCTACCGTCAGATTTAAAGTCACAGCATCAGCCAAATCTTTTTTAGTTAAAGTAACAGGATTTCCACCATCAGTTAGTGCTAGTTTTGTACCATTCTCAGGAGTTGCCTTAATCCCATTTGCCTCAAAGTCTTTAGGCTCTACGACTCTTGTCACATGACCATCTGACAACTTTACAGTAAGACCATCTAAGTTCAGATTCTCACCCTCAGTGTAACTCAACTTATTAGGCTGATGCTCAACACTCATAGAAGTTGGATTAAACTTCGCTACCTTCAAATCATTTGTTGTTGCAGTCAAGTTTCCTCTCGTTAACTTAACAGGATTTCCGCCATCAGTTAGCTTCAGTTCTGCACCATTCTCAGGAGTTGCCGTAATGCTATATTGACCAAAATCTTTAAATTCTACTTCTTGTGTCAAGGTTTGATTGTCTGTTAACTTTACTTTTAGTCCTGTTAGGTCTAGTGGTTCTCCGTCCTTGTAGATGAGTTTTGTAGGCTGCTGTATTACTGCCATAGCCGTTACATGATCTTTATCAAATACTTTTGGATTTACTGTAAATGCATTCGTAGTACTATTCCATTTTGCCTTATATTTCCCTTTAGAAGTAACAAGGTCATGGTCTTGTCCTGTCAGATACAGATAAAATGCGGTATCTCCGCCAGGATGGTTGCCTGCTCTTGTGAATGTTTTTGCATTTCCTGTGCCACTGTCTACAGTATTCACACCGTCCTGATTTTCCAGTTTAGCAAGGTAGACGTTATTGCCCTTGCCATCGGTTGGTATTGCACCGAATCCACTCACTTTGACGCTTCCGCCAGTGATTTTGATGTCTGCTGAACCACCACCAATGCCAGCAGCAGCATATCCGCCTGTTGCGGTTACGGTTCCACCAGTGATTGTAAGGCCTTTTCCTGAACCCCAAGCACCACCACCAATGCCAGCTCCATACCGCATGCCTGTTGCGATCACGGTTCCACCAGTGATTGTAATGTTTTCTCCTGAACCACCCTGACGACCACCACCAATGCCAGCAGCATCCCACCCGCCTATTGCGGTTACGGTTCCACCAGCGATTGTAATGTTTTTTCCTGAATAACTACCACCACCACCAATGCCAGCAGCATCCCACCCGCCTATTGCGGTTACGGTTCCGCCAGTGATTTTGATGTTTTCTGCTGAGTTACCGCGATCACCACCAATGCCAGCAGCACCATCTCCGCCTGTTGCGATCACGGTTCCACCAGTGATTTTAATGTTCCTTGTACCACCGTTATGACTCCAATTCGATCCAATCCCTGCTGCATTTTTTCCGCCTGTTGCGGTTAGAGAACCATCACCCTCGATTTCTAACATTGAACTATTATCGGAATTGTTCCATGTTAACCCAGCCCGCTCTCCACCTGACTTCAACAAATTTGTTCCTTGTAGTATTATCGTTAAATGAACATTAGATTGACCATAACTTTTTGCACGAAAAGCCGCGTTGTAAGATTGATTAGAAACATCAATGTTTACATTGTTTAGGGTAATCTTAGCGGTGATATTACTTCCTGTCACACTAATCGTATTTGGCGTTGCTCGACCTGTTCCGTTAATCGTATAATTACCGCTTTTTGTTATATTTACACTACCAGCATTGATATTAAAAGTATTCTCCTCTGCATAGCTAGCTATTGGATTTAAAGACAGGCAACCCATAAACACTGCTAGAGCAAGGAATAATCCCATTATCCTTTTCATTTTCACTTTCATCTCACAACTCCATTTATTATTTCTATATTTCTTTCATATGTTCAAATGATTTACATTACTGTTTTGAAAAATCGCACAAAAATAGGCAGAAACACATACCTACCCATCAGGTACATGCTCCTGCCTATTAAAAAATTCTATGTAAAAAGAGACAGAGTTATGCTGTCTGTCTGTCTGTCTGTCTGTCTGTCTGTCAAGGATTTTGTCAGATTTCCCATAGCATTGTCAACCTTTTATACTAATTTTTCTTGTGCTAATTATACGAGAAAAAATCTATATTGACTAGCCTTTATATATTGTATATCTGTTATTTACTCGTCTATTTTCATTACGCTCCCATCAAGGAAGGTAAACTCAACCTTTCCATCTTTATGTACGGTTAGATAGTCGACCATGCTGAGCCAGACGTTTTCATCGAAAACTGTTAACAAGTCCTGCTTTTTCAAGCCATCAATAAAATATTCAACCTCATCACGTCTTGCTTGCTTTTCAACAATGCCGGCTTTTACTTCCTTAAGCCTTGATTCTACAGTATTAAACCTGTTCACTAGACTCGTATATTTTTTCTCCCACATATGATACAGTACATTTCCTTCTGCATAAATTTTTCCCACTTCACAGGGTGGGTGCAAAGTGGGTGCACCTTTTAACGTTAACATCCTGTGCACTCGACCCTAAAGCGTTGATATCTTCCCTCATACAGAAAAATCGCACTCAAAAACCGCAAGAACCCAGCTTAAAGCTGCTTCGCATTAAACCTTTTAACGATAGCCCTTGCAAACCCCTGCTACACAAAGCCTTCAATGCACCCACCTAATCAGCCTTTGACATCAATACGACAGTCTCGACATGGATTGAGTGAACGGGTAGTATATCTACACTTTTTTGAGTGCACACTATGGATATTGGGTGCACTTTTTAACGATAGGAAAAGCTATCGTTAAAATGTTTAAGATTGGTTTAATAGCTTGATTCTTGAGCATAAAAAACAGCCTAGAGAGGATTTCCCCCTAGGCTGACTTTTGTAACATTTCAAACGCTCACATTCTTTTGGCTTTTACGATGCCCTTTCAATATTCACACTAATCTCTGATTTAAAAGTTACGCTGAACTTGTCCTCGTAAACTTTTATTTTCTTGATGTACTTTCTTACTAGCTTCTCATCATACTCACCAATATCATGACGCTCATTTTTCAGAAAATCTTCCATTTCTCTGATTCGTCTTTTAGCATCTTCTTGACCTGCTTTTTCTATAAGAAGCTGCTGTTTCTTAGCCTTCAGTTCATCAATCTCATCAGCTATTTTCGTGTAGTCTTTTTTAGCTTTTAGCAAGGTTAGTAGTGTCGCTTGTTTGTCTGCGATTTTTTTATCAACCGTTTCAAGCTCGCTTAAGTTGTTGCCCGCGATAATTTCTCTAATATTGTTATTCAACGTATCCAATACTTCATCCGGTATACTAAACACCTTGTTTATGGCTTTCACTATGGCAGATTGCAGTTCGTTCTCTTGTACTGTCGGAGCATCGCAAGCACTAGGACCGTTTTTCACTCTGGTGCAACAACGCCAGACAACAGAATGCACTCCTCGGTTGTTCCAAGCAATTCTTCTGTAAACATCCCCGCATTTAGAACAAACACACAGGCTGGATAGAGCGTACTTACTGGAATAAACTCTCCTTTTTTTGTTCTCCTCACCGCTAAACATGTTGGCTCGTCTTAACATTTCTTCTTGAACTTTAAAGAAAATATCTCTTGGAATAATAGGCGTGTGGCTATCTTTTACATAATACTGTGGTTCTGTTCCATCATTTTTTATACGAACATGGTTGATAAAATCTGTCGTGATGGTTTTTTGTAAAAGAGCATCACCAATATATTTTTCGTTTTGCAAGATGCCTTTAATATTAGATAAATTCCATTTTAAATGCCCGGCACCGTTTTTAATGCCGTCTTTTTCAAGGCCCTCCGCTATGTCTCTAAGGCTTGCTCCTTCTAAATATTCTCTATAGATTCTTCTTACGACTTTTGCTTCCTGTTCAAGAATTACAAGATTCCCTTCATCGTCTTTTGTGTATCCTAAAAACCAGTTATGGTTGATTTGCACTTTGCCTTCCTGGTAGCGAAACTTAAGTCCAAGCTTCACATTCTGAGAAAGCGACGCTGATTCCTGTTGAGCTAAAGAAGCCATGATAGTAAGCAATAGTTCTCCGCTTGCTTCCATGGTGTTGATGTTTTCTTTTTCAAAAATGATCGGGATGTTTTTGTCTTTTAACTGTCTAACAAACTTTAAACAGTCTATAGTGTTTCTCGCAAAACGGCTAATCGACTTAGTGATAACCATGTCTACTTTGCCACTCATGCAATCGTGGATCATGTCGTTGAAACCGACACGTTTTTTCGTGCTGGTTCCTGAAATACCGTCATCAGCGTAAATGCCAGCAAACTCCCAGAGAGGATTTCTCGAAATATAATCCGTATAATGCTGAACTTGCGTGTCATAACTTGTTGCCTGTTCTTCACTGTCAGTACTGACACGACAATACGCTACTACTCTTAACTTCGGCTTATCTTCATGCTTATCTACCGTATTCCCCGCTATTTTTCTTGGTGGAATAATTGTAACGTTGGCACTCATTTTACACCTCCTTGATTTGACTGTAAGCGTATGCTGCTTGCCGATAAGGATCATCGTATTTCTTTTCTACCTTTTCTAACTGGTAGCTTGTAATAAGCCGAATTTCCTTTATTGGCTTAGGCTCTTTATAACGATGATTCCTGATAGCATTCTCATGCCTTATTTGTTGTACTTGTCTAAACATATCCTCATCGATAATCTGAGGATAAAACTCTGTTCCTAAATACAATTTCTTGCTAAGAATTTTGCCCGTGACTGGCCAATCCCTTTTTATACCTGATTTTTTAGCAGCTTGAGAAATATTTTTAAATTCAAGATAGAAACGAAAAAACTCTCTTACTTCTTGAGCTTTTACTTCATCTATAACCGCTTTACCGTCTACTATTCTGTAACCATATGGGATGCGTGCCATGTTTCTTTCACCTCTTCTTCTAATTCCAATCCGCATTTCAAATGAAAAATAAATTCTGTTCTGCTTTTAACTACGACATCGTCTACAAAATCTAGAAAATCCTCGTCCTTAAACTCGCTAAATACTTCTGTGACGCTTACGAACCGTTGAAGTTTTTGTGCCTCGTTTAAGTGCGTTAAGTTACCGTTTAAACTGTTGGAAAGCTTAAGTTTTTCCTTAAGACAAGTATCTATTTCCGTTTTAAGCTGATTGCTTTCTAGATAGTAGGAATCCATCTCAATGTATCCACCGGCGAAAAGCTTACTGAGTACTTGCTCTTGTTCTTGCAATTTAGCTATTTTTTCTTCGAGTTCGATAACTTTGTTCAAACCGTCTTTACTATTCACGTTTCTTAAGCTTTTTATGAAAGGCGTTAATATTTGAACGTATCCTGCTTTTAACTTGTTTAACATTTGCAGGAAGGAAATTTTAAGATAACTTTCCATAACAGACTTTTGTGAACAAGCATGAATATCTTCAAGATGCGTTATACAAACCCATATGCCATACGCCTTATTATGTTGATAAATTATTCGTCTTTTACACTTGCTTCCACACACACCACAACGAATTTTAGCTGAAAACGCATAAAGCTTATTGTACTTACCACTACCACATACTATGTTATTTTCACTTCTTCTCCACGCGATAATCTCTTTTACAAGATTAAAAGTTTCATGACTGATGATAGCCTCGTGATGGTTTTCAATAACATACTGTTGTTTCTCGCCACAGTTTTTATGACGGTTAAAACTATCATCCGTGTATGTTTTCTGAAAAATCACATCCCCTGTGTATGTTTTATTAGTCAAAACAGCGTTCACGGTACTTGAAGTCCAACTTCCGCCCTTTTTAGTTGGAATCTTTTTATCGGTCAATACTCGTGCTATTGCTTCTCCACCCATGCCGGAAAGAGCCATGTTGAAAATTTCTTTTACTACCCTGGCTTGCTCGGGAACTATAATCATTTTCTTATTCTCGTTTTTATACCCATACGCAGGGCAGGAAATGACGAAGCTTCCGTTTTCGAACCGTTTTTGAATTGCCCACGTGTTGTTTTCCGAGATGGATTTTGACTCGCTTTGTGCAATGGAACTCAGGATGGAAAGCATAAGCTCTGAACTCATATGCTCGGTATCAATGTTTTCTTTCTCAAAATACAAATAAATACCAAGACCGGTAAGTTTTCTAACTATTTCAAGACAGTCAACCGTGTTTCTTGCAAGCCTACTAATAGACTTTGTAACAATCCTGTCTATCTGACCGCTCTGACAGTCTTTAAGCAGTTGTTTAAGACTTTCACGCTTACCGATTTTCGTGCCGCTAATACCCTCGTCAAAGTAAAGCCCCGCATACTCCCAGCATGGATTAGACTTAATATAGTTTTCGTAATGCTCCTTCTGCACTTCTAGACTGAGAAGCTGCTCATCACTATCACTAGAAACTCTCGCATACGCTGCAACCCGCGTCTTTTTCTCAAAACCAGTTTTTCGTATTGTAGAGTCTATTTTTATTATTTCTTTCACTATTTCCCTCACTTTCAGCTAATACTATTCATCACTCTAAAAGCAGTGTTTATCAAGCTTTTAACCCAATAATTCCTTGTAAAACGGGTGAAATTTTTCCCTGTTAAGACGGCTTATTTTTTCTTTTTCTTGCTCGCTGATAAGCCCTTTTTTAAAGAGTGAAACGGTAAGTTTTTCGGCTATTTCAAAACAAAAATCCGCCTGCATACTCTCTTTTGTCCAAGCCCTCGCTTTAACATCCTTTAGCCCGTGAGCATCATTACTTATTTGCATGATGCTCACCTTCAAAACGATGTTCTATATAGCAGGCGTGGCAGCAGTATTTTCTGGTTTTATTACCGTAAGAGATAAAAGAATTTTTGCAGTTAAGACAAGCACACTCATAGTTTGCCTGTCTTTTTACCAACTGTGTATGCTTGTTCCACCACGTGTTTCTACACGCGTCAGAGCAGAAACGTTTAACTTTTCTTCCTTTGTTTTGCTTAATTGGTTTTGAACAAGATTCACATAATTCCGTCTGTGTTTTCATAGACTGGATTACGCCTAGACTGTTACGTTTGCAGTAGCTTTTAATCGTATTAACGGAAACATCCATACGGTTTGCAATCTGCGTATAGCTAAGGCCTTCATCTCTTAGTAATTTGACTTGCTGTTTTTCTTCCATATTCATTTGCCTGTGCCTCCTTACATCACAGGCAAAGAAAAAACAGTGTTTTTTAACCTCTTGACTTGACAATTTAACCTTAAAAAAAAAATAAAAAAAGCCCGAGGATTGCTCCAGTGTAGGAACAAGCCTCGGGCTTTACATGTTTCAAACTGTTTTACAAGAGTTCGTTTACTCGTTTTTGTACCGTATCATAATCGTATCCTGCTTGAGCTAGACGCTGTTTACGCTCATTTCCGTTACCCCACGTGCCTCGGATTACTTCACGTGCAAGCTCATCAACTGACTTTCTACAGGCTTTAACACCGAGAAGCCTATTAACCTTATTTTGCACGCTCGCATAATCGTATCCGGCAGAAGTTAAACGCTGTTTACGCGTGCTGCCGTTACCCCAAGCGCCGTTAATAACTTCTCGCGCCACCTCATCAATACTTGACGTGCGCGCAGCTTGATTGGATCCGCCGTTTTTACACCCGTTTAATCCAGCGTTTTTAATAATGCTCGGATAATCCTTGTAAGCATAATCCATGTCAACTCTGCCGGCTACTCCAGGCACACTGCCACTTGACGAGTATTGCCAAAGACCATACGAACCTTGATAATTGCAGTGCGTGTTCCACTGTGCGATCCACAAAGCGTAACGGTTTCTAACATGAGATGACACAAGATTATTAGCAGTTGAAAGCGAAGTGTAAAAACCTGCATAATACCCGCAAGCTTCCAGCTTATTGCAAAAACTGGTAATCAGCGAATCGCAGAAAGCTCGCCCACGGTTAAGCTGGCTTTTTTCTTCCAAATCAAAGTAAACAGGATACTCAAAACTCTTACCTGAAAGCATGTTCACACAGCTTTGAGCTTCCTCAGACGCTTCAGAAGCAGAGTTTGCGTACGAATACCAGTAGGCTCCAACATCAAGACCGCATGTTTTTGCTTTACGATAGTTCTGTTCAAACCACTTGTCTTTGCATCCGATACCGTATCCTGCTCGAATGATCACAAACTCAATGCCGGATGCTTTCACCGCGTTGAAATCAATGTCACCCTGCCATTCTGACACGTCTATTCCTTTTTTACTCATGAGTATTGTCCTTTCTGTTCTTGTCGTGTAATTGTTCTAAAACGTTTTTTAATTTCTCAGGCACGGGAAGCCCCAGGTGAGCCGCGTTTTCGGTTAAAGATAATCCTTCGTTAGATAGGTAGAAGAAAATTACTGCGGTTCTCATCACGCTTCCTTGTTTCAAAACATGAAAATCTATAATGTTTGCTATGCCAACAAGCATAAAAATGAGCACCTTTCTAAAAATGCCCTTAAAACCAATGCTGCTAGACAGTTTCTTATCCGTAACAGCACACATCACGCCTGTAATATAATCCGCAACCACAAATAAAACGAGTGCGAGGATAAGCCCGTCGCACCCGCCTAAAAAGTATCCCAGCCAGCCGCCTACCAGTGTGAAAGCCAGTTGAGCAATATTCCAAAATCCTCTCATAATTCTCCTTACAAGTTTTCCTAACATTTGCCAGTACTCTTATAAAAACAAAAAACAAAAAGTAGAAAGTAATAAAAAATGGCAGGCATGGTTTAACCCACACCTGCCCTAACATTTCAACATTTCAGCATTTCAACTGATATTATTTTTCAACACATGACTACTAATTAACACATTCTTCAGCATCTTCACCTTTCCCAGCCGTTTCACCTTTTTCAGTTTTTTCAGTTTTTTCGGCTTTTATTTTCAAAATTTCGTCGTTAAGTTCGCGTTCTCTAGAGTTAAAATAGTCTTCTAACTGTTTCACATACGCTTCATATTCCATCGAGTTTTCCGCAATCACTGCCGAACGCATATCAGATAATACGCTTGCAACAATGCCTTCTATCATGTAAGTAGGTATTGGTATTTGCTTATTCAACTCGACTATTTTTTCGTTTAACTCAGCCTTATATTTTTGCACAGCTACCGCGTAGCTAATTGTCGGTTTTACCACTACTCTCCTCCAATCTTTTTAGAATAATATCCAGCTTGTGGCTGATTTCGCATAAAATTTTCGTATTATCAACTACAGGTGTTGTAATACTTTCTGTCACATCTTTTAAGCGCGTACCCTTATTAGCCACTATTTTGTTTGTGGGAATAATTAGTTTCTCCATAACAAATTCTCCTCTACTTTCACTTAACGCTTCCACCCGCGCTTTTTAATAGTATTTAACTTTCATGAGTATCCCGTTTTTAAACACCATGTGAGCGTTAGAACCCCATTTTGAAGCTTTACCATCCTGGTTCATTTCAATAATCTGCACATAGTTAATATCCGCGTCTACTCCTGCACCGTCTTGCCAAACAGGATCTATAATCTTGTTACCATGCATGTAAAAGTTGCATCCAGCGTGAATACCATACTCTTTATAAATGCTTTGCGAACGTGAAAAACACAGCATAGTAGCGTATGTTTCTTCATCAGCCGTTTTACGCTGCGCGAAAGCCATATACTTTCCGTCGTTAGTAAGATGAAAAACTAGACCCTTGTGAGAATTATCTTCTTCCCACTCGCCGGTTCCAACATAGCCAATATACACGCCGTTACGGTAGAAGTTGTTCCCGTTTTTATCAAAAACAGCTCTTTTATGATCCTCATCAACTTCACCATCGTAAAGTTCTATCTGCCCGGGTGTTATTTGCACGTATTTACTCGAATGGTTAAACCCGAGAAGGAAACTGTTATAGTTTTGCTGCATGAAACTACCAAAATCACCTTTTTTAACCATTGAAGATATGGAATCTTCTACTATGGTTAGTTTAGAAATAGCCTTATCAGCCGTGGATTTAGCAGCCTCAATGTCTTTATCTTTAACTCTGATCCAAGCAAACGTTCTAAAACTACTTATACTGTCAGCTGAAACGTAATGCCATAGTTTGCTTGTTCCACCTTTATACGGGTGTTCAGACTCAGGATAATTTTCACCTTCAACCTCAATAATGTTAATATCTTCAGGCAGTTTAGACGCGTATCCTGAAATTTCTCCTGAATACTCTTTTTTAATGCTATCAATCTTAAAACCATAATTGTCAAACGGAGACCAGTTAGTTCTAAAATGTAGCCAAAACTCGTTTGATGGAACAAACACTGTTGCGCCAGAAATTTTTTCACCAGTTAAACCCGGTATAGCGTAAATTTTATCCTCATACTTGTAAAAAATGTCTACAAAATCGTCAAAAGCTGATTCCGTGTGCGACTTCTCATTAAATTTTACGGCTAAACTTTCCTGCTTAACAATAAGCCTGTAAGCGTAGCCGGTTGACGTGTCGTAGAAAAAATCACCAACATGCTGCATTTTTTCACTATCATTCAGCCACAAGCTCATAGGAGCGTTAAACTGGCTTGGAGTATACGAGCCGTAATAGTTACCGTTTTTCTGTTTAAGACTATGGTTAACGCTTTCAACACCAGCCTCAATCTTACCGTCTGTAACATTCAGTTTCGTGTTGATTTCACTTATCGTGTAATAGTTTTCAAGCCGCCTACCAGTGTCTTTTATAGCCTCGTTTTTTGCTTTACTAATCTGCTTTTCTACCTGGGAAGTGTAAGAAACTGAAAGTTTTTCCGCGTCAATCGAATGCCCGATAATCCTGTCACCATACACCATGCCGTCAAGAGTCATCGCAGTACTGTAAGGGCCTGAAAAACCGTTATGGCTTCCAGCAATACCATTCATGTTAACCTGTAAAACTTTCGTAGCAGTGTTCTTATCAGGCGTATCCATGTAAAGGTCACGAACCCACATGCCTTTACTATCGTATTCGCTTATCTTATAGCCGCTTTGAGAATTACCCATTTGCGCTTTAATATTATCGATCGCAGCTTTAACACGCTCGTTATCAATTTTTCTAGCTTCAACCGCTTCTTCTTTTAACGTTTGAACAGCATGCGACACGTTTTGCACATACCCTTTAGAAATCCTGCTCGCAAGCACGATTCTAACTTCGCCTGGTTTTTGAATCGGTATAGTCTGTTTTACTACAGGAAACACTCGGTCCATGCCAAATTGTGGAGCGAGACAACGAACCCTATCCCCACACTTAATCGTCGCATAATATAAACCTAACTCGGATAAGTCAACCGCGCTAAGGCTTATTTCTACATGCTCAAACTGGTTATCCTGTAACCATTTAGTAGCTTTGCGCATAAGATTAGTTGGAACTGTCACATTATTGAAATTAACAACTTTACAAACCCAGCCGAATGTTTTTTGCGCTTCACGAGATACTATATAGTTTTTCCCATTGTTTATTGAAGTAATATCAACATGCTTTTTAAGAACCTCGTTTTCACCATTCTCGTTTTCCAACTCTTTTCCGAGAGGAATAACCGCTGTAGTAACATCCTCTGCTGAAAGGTTTTCCGCGTATTCAAGCAGGTTCAAGCCGAAACTAATATGCTGGCTTGTAGCTTTACCTATTTCTTCTAAACGTAGGTAATCTAAGTAAAGTTTCCCGTCTTCTTTTCTAAGACGCACATATCCGCCAAGCTTTTCAACCATTTTTCCCATAATCGCTTCAAGCGTGGTTTCAAAATTAGTAAACCTGTAGAGTGAATCATTCGAGTCAGATACTGTGACGAAACCAATTCTTATTTTCTTATAATCATCTACCTGACTGTTATGAGCTTGTAAAAGTTTTTCTAAAAGCTGGTAGGAACTCTGATCATGATATTCTTTCTGAGGTTGAATACTATCAGCTAAGTAAGTTAACAACCCTACGCAAGTTACTTTCTTACTACCATACAAGTCTTTTACTTGTTCTCTAACCTCGCCGAAGAAAATCTCCTCATCGTCACGCCACACGCTTACTATTGATTTCCGGTTTTTAATAAGCTCATAGCAAGGGTTTTGACTCGGGCAAGTAAACGTTAACGTTCCTGCAGTATTAAGCTCCAAATTTAACGTGATATCATCAAGTACCGCTTTGTCATCATTTGGATAGTAAATCGTATTATCATCAAGCATGATCCTGTACACTCACAACCACCCCCTTTTATAGGAAATATTTACCATCCCGTTTCCAACGAATGTTAAACTCATGTTTATTTTTGAACGAAGCTGTGGGAAACGGTTAACACCTGTTTTAATCTCATAGTTTTTACCATTAGAATCCAGTAGCATACTGTTAGATGACAGGTTGTTAAATTCTGGAATCAGTGTCATGTCAAAATCGTGAACGAGTGTTATTTCCCGCTTATCATCTACTTGCACACCCCATATTGTGTGAACACCATCCGAATCATCTACACTATACTTATATGGTTGCAGCTTATAGTTGAGTGTGAGAGTTGAATAGTTTTTATCCGATTTAAAACCACTAACCCACATTCGACCCTGATAGTAGAACAATGGTTCATCATCAAGAGACAGTTTCACACTCTTGCCGTGGATTAACGTTTTAACCCTATGGCATGTTTCACTCCACTTGTTTTTGTTTGCAACAATGAATTCGAAACAGCCTTCACGCATCTCGTATAACACTTCACCAGCAAGACTTTCACTAATATCAATACTTTCCTGCCTGCCTGGTATTTGCAAATACTCTAATTTAGGTTCTGGAAGTTGAACGAGCGGACGGCTTGTAGCAACAAGCCCTAGATCGTTAAAACTATGCAACCCGTTTATTAGCATCCCATACACTTCTACCACCCCCTTGTTTTTCTTGTTTGAAGCTTAAAAAGCTCACTGTCCATCCTGTGCGCGATACCACCCACTAGTTCGCCAGTGTCGAGCACAATACTCTGGTTGGAAAACTGTGGGAAATACGCGTCCATAATCGCTAGAATCTGGTTCATAACACTAAGCATTTGCGTGTTCGCTCCAGTGGTCATGTTTTCTAAACTATTCAACCCCATAATCACTTCCGGGCCTTTTTCACCTCCGCCAAGCATACGCCCGTTTTTCTCACCGAAAATAGTCGCCCCGTTTAACAGCATCGGCTTGTTCATTGCTTTCTTATACCAGTCGATAGCAAGATACGGTACAGACGGTGGCGTAAGAGAGAATTGTCCTTTAATACTAAAATGCGGCAGTTTAATATGAGGAAGACTAAGTTTTATGCCAGAGAAAAACCCTGTTATAGCGTCGATTACTGCTTTAACCTTGTTTTTCGCAGCTTCAATTGGAGTGATGATCGCAGTTTTAATACCATTCCAAATTGACACAACCGTGTTTTTAATACCGTTAAACACAGACTTAACCATGTTTGCTACTGAATTAAACACTGTTGAAATGCTTGTTTTAATACCGTTTACCACGCTCATGATCGCAGTTTTAATACCATTCCAAACACTTGTTGCCGTGTTTTTAATACCGTTTAAAACGTTAGTGAAAAACGATACGATACCATTCCAAACATTCATGAAAAAGTTTTTCACACTCGACCACAGTTTGTTCCAACTAGTGCCAAAGAAAGACAAAAACACGTTAAAAACGTTTTTTAACGTGTTCAATACTGTCATGAACGTGTTTTTAACCGCGTTCCAAACAGCAGTAAAAATTTCTTTTACACCATCCCAAAGCTGAGACCAGTTACCGGTAAACAAGCCTATAAAAACGTCTAAAACGCCTGTGATTAAATCAAGAACGGTTTTGAAACTAGTAAAACTTAAATTTAAAGCGCCTTCAAACAGTGGAGCTAGAATAGCACACAAACCATTCCACACTGTTTTAAGCCCTTCAACAATACTCGTAAAATCAATACCAAGGCTTGACAGTTTTTCTTTAACACCATTAACAAAACCGGTGAAAGTTTCCTTAATTTTCTCCCAAACAGCAATAACACTGTTTCTAAACTCTTCATTCGTGTTCCATAAGGTTACAAAAGCCGCTACCAGAACACCAATAACCGCAACAACCGCGAGTATTGGCGCGGATACTCCACCTAAAACAGCGCCTAACCCTTCAAGAATGCTAGAGCCGGAAGTAAAACTTGCGAACATTTTACCTATAAACAAAGCTAGTTTAGAAAACCCTTGTATAGCAACACCTATTTTAGAAATACACGTTCCAAGAACCACTAAAAAAGGGCCGACTGCCGCAGCAATCAGCCCAAGTGTCACTATAAGTTTTTGGCTTTCTGGAGAAAGCTGTTTAAATTTAGAAAGCCATGCTGAAATTTTCTGCATTAATGGTGTTATGACGGGAAGTAAAACATTACCAATAGTCGCAGCAATATTCTGCAACTCTGTTTTTAGAATCTTCATAGAACCCGAAGCGCCAGCGGCTTCACGCCCAGCCTGCCCTTGAGCGTCAGCAGTCTGCTCCATAATAAGAGCCAAAGTAGCAGCCTGTTTCGCTTGCAAGCTCATCGCGCCTCTACCATCATGCAAACCCATGGCAAGAGCTTTAGCTTTAATAGTCGCCTCGTTAACACCCATACCATAATTGTCAAGCATCGCATTATTACCTTTAAGCGCGCCTGTTAAAGCAAGAACAGCAGACTCGGTTGTGCCACCAAACATAGCAGACAAGTCGCCTGCAAGAGCAACCAGCTTCTGACTCATCTCGGCTGCTTCAGCATCACTTTTCCCACCAATATTTTTCAACATCGCGCCCATAGTATTCGCATACTCTAAAGCTTGACCTTGAGCAATACCATAATAGGATTTCAAACTTCCTGACCATTTAAGCATCTTGTTAGCAGACTTACCGTAAATCTGCTCTGTTGCACCCATAGCATCCTGTAAGTCTGCTGCAGCAGTAAAACCAGCAGTACCAATAGCAGCAATCGGCAGCGTAACTTTCGTGCTTAAACTTTGACCAAGAGATGACATACCATCTCCTAGTTTCTTTATCTTTTTGCTCGTACTATCAAACTGGCTACTAAGCTTGGTTAAACTAACACTACCTACCTGTTTTAATTTTTCTTTTAAACTATCAAGATTATTTTCTGTTTCAACAATCTCACGCTGTAACGCATCATACTTGTCTCTGCCAAGCTCCCCGTTTTCCAACTGTACTTTAGCCTGCTTATCCGCCTGTTTCAAAACGTTAAGCTTATTAGACGTTTCTTTGATTTCTTTCTGCAAAAAAGCCTGCTTTTGGCTTAGAAGCTGCGTGCTTGTCGGATCAAGTTTCAAAAGCCTATTAACATCACGAAGCGACTGCTCGGTTGAGCGAATAGTCGAATTCACCTGTTGTAAAGACTTATCTAAGCCTGTAGTATCCCCACCAATTTCAACAGTAATACCTTTAATCCTGTTTGCCATAACTTCACCTCCCTTGACTCTTAATTTACGCGTGAAAAAATTCAGATTTTCTGTTTAATACCGCAATGTGAGAATGTTTGGTTCTCGTTTAGAACCTGTCAAATTCTGTTTGGCTTGCGAGCTTATCGTATTTCACACTATCGTTTGCTTTCTCCGTCCACATGTCTAAAACCATGCCGATGGTTAAAAGATCCAGTTCGCAAATACTAATACCGATTTCTGTGCATCTAAGAAGAAACAACGCGGTTGTCATTTGCCGTGTTGTTGTTTTAAATTTTTTTTAGATTTTACTTCAGTTTCCAAGTTTGCTCCCCAAAGTTCTAGAATTTCAGGAAGAATCTCGTAGATAGAAAACATTTCAAACTCGTCAAGCCACTCATCAATACTTGCTGGAATACTATTATCCGCATGGTAAGCCATGATATAGGCTACGTTTTCAAAAATTTCAAGATCTGCTATTTCAAAAACACCCTCGTTGATTTTGAAAGACTGCTCTAATTTTGACAGGTCTTTGAAAATATCACGCTTGAATTTAATACGATACAATCTTGGAATAGTGGCTGAAGAACGAAACTTCACGTCTTTACCATTTACTTTTACTGTTTTTTCTAACACGTTTACCCCCTTTAAAACTTATTTGTTTTCCGCGTTAGCTTGCGGAACGTACACGCTCTTATACCAGTTCTCATAGGTTTCTTTTGAAGTAGTGTCACCGCTACGGGATTTCACCAAACCATCTTCTCTAGGATCAGCCGTAAGCGACAAAGTTTCAGTACCCGGTTCTATAGTGTCTTCCTTAGTTTCTGACTCGATAGACGGTCGTGTTGCTGAACAGTTATATAAAACGTGTCTGATCGCGTTCACGTCACCATCAAACTCAAACAGGAGCGCGAATTTTTCTGTTTCACTAATCTTCGCGTTTTCAACCAGCACACCGTTTTTATCTAGTTCTTCTCGTAGTATTTGCGTCCTAAACCATTCAGGTATAAGAGCAATTTCCAAGTCGCCACTGTAACCGTTGTTAGCAGTCGACCTGAAGTAAACAATCCCGTCAGCGTAAAACGGTGAGGATTCACCCTCAGCCTCAAGGCTTATGCTCACCGCCCCCGGAATCGGCTTAGGCTCATCGTAGGAGAAACCACTCGAATCTTTTTTAAGTTTTGCCGCGTACACGTTTTTCAGATTGTATTTAACCTTGTTTCCCATTTATTGTTACCTCCATTTCAAAAATGTAGAGTGTTTCATAAAGCTGTTCCGACTCTATGAACGTTTCTGTTTTGTTATAAAAAATGCCGTGCCTATCAAGCACGGCCTCAACTTGTTCTTCCAGTACGGGGTTCTTATAGTCCGCGTATAGTTCAATATGAACTTCGTTTGCTTTAAAATACGTTTTCCCGTCTGCCGCAAAATTACTGCTCGCAGGCGTAAGAAACAGGAGAAAAGGCGGATTAGGTGATTCTCCCTCAGCAAAATGATGGTATGCGAAAGGAAAACCTATCTCTCTCATAATGTTTAAAAGATTACCCATTTTTAACCGCCTCCTCTATTTCTTTTTCAAAACTTCGTACTGCTTTACTTTCAGCCTCAGCAATGTGTGCTCTAGCTTCCACGCGTCCGCCTCCTCGTTTAGCATGACCGTACTCTAACAAGTGTGTAAGCTGATACTTGTTTCTAGAATGCACTACGAGAACTAGCCTGCTGCCTGTTTCGCTTAATGTTTTAACAGCCCAACTTTTCGCATACGCGCCAGTTCGTTTAGGAGCTGTCACGTTAATTTCTTCTTTTGCTGTTTTACCAGCGTTTTTTACTGCTTCTTTTACTTTCCCGGTTGTAACTTTCGCGTAAGTTTTAAGCTCTCTAATAACTTCTTTAGAGAGGCTTCCAATACTTACTTTGCTCACTTTTTACACCTCTTACAGTGAAGTTTCAGGCTTTTCTTCTTATAATTCATGTGGTCAACACCTAAAATCTCGTAAACCGTATCACGGAAAATAATCCTGTAACCAAGCGATGAGACTACAGCGGTTTCTTTCGAATATCGGATAGTAAAATCTATTTTTGACTCATCCCACACGTTTCCTGCATTAGTCTGCTCAGATGGGCTTTCAGCACTCACCGTAGCGTAACACTCGTAATATTTACTCCACTTAATCTTATGGTTACCAATATCATCAATTTCAACACTGTTTTTAAGCAGCACAATACGCTCGTTTAATAAGCCTATTCTCATTTAAAACCCCGTTTTTCTAACAGTAAAAAGCATCGAACGTAAAGTGAGCATAAGCGCGTGGTGGTCGGCTTCTTCCCGATGCTCATACAAGTAGCCTGTAGCGTATAAGACTGCGAGCCGATACTCGTCAAAGTTTTCACTAATCAAACTAGTATCGTTTTTACGAGCTACTCCCTGGCAGAGTTTTTCAGCAGAATGAATAAGGGTGTTGATAAGCTCATCATCTTCTCTACTATCCACCCTAAGATAGTTTTTTGCTTCCTCAACTGTAACTATCATCAACACCCCTCCTTAACTTTTAGCCGTCTTTTAAGCTGCTACGCTTGTTTTAACAGGTAGAATCTGTACTGCTTCTTTAAGCACGAGTTTGCCATCTACACGCTCTTTAGCGACGAAACCTATCATGCCGTTTCCAGCGAAAAGCTCGGTAAGCTCTTTAAACGAGCGTGAACCACGGTCACCAATGTTGTAGTACGAGTAGTCGCCAAAAGCCACCATGTTTTCAGGCGCGTAAGCAGACGTGTATACCGGGTATCCGAGAATCCTGTTCGGCTCATCATCCTGGTATGAAGGCTGCCAAACGTACGCGCCATTATTGTCTTTAAGTTTTCGTATGCTCGCGACTGTTTTATCGTTCATAATAAAACTCGCGTTTTTACGGTATGGTCGCCTCAAAGCGTGAACAAGATCAATCAGATCATCAGTTTTAATACTGGTAGTTTCTTTAAGGAACGTGCCACCGTCTTTCTTGTTGAAAATACCAGTCGGTTTTCCCACGCCATCCCCGTTAAGAAAAGCGTCTTCCTCAGCGTTAGCCAGCGCCATGCCGAAGGATGTGAGAAGATGATTCTCGAGGTTAAACGCATTATCATACAAGAGTTCTTCAGTAACTTTTACCGCAACGTGAAGCTTATGAGCGTCAAGCAGGATTTGAGCAAACTTGGAATCCCCAAAGTTAAGGCTTGCGCCTTCTTCAATCCAAGCCGCCGCAGGATCACTCATCGCAACATTAATCTTATGCTCTCCACTAGTGGTAATCGTGGTAGCAAGAGAGCGAATAATGTTTTCTTCTTTCAACGTTTCAATCAGACGATTATCGTATTCTTCCGGCACAAGATACCCACCGTCAGCGTCCACGCCTTCCTGCAACACGTTATCGACTCGTTTAAAATTACTTCTAAGAGCTGTAAGCATTGCCTGCTTATACTCGTCACGCGCACGACCTTGTTTTTCAAATTTCACGCCTGTTTTCATAGGTTTTGCAACAATCGCCTCAGATGTTGGTTTTGAAAGCTCCTTATCCATCACTTCCATCTGCTCCAAGCGATCAATTTCCATACTGTAAGCTTTCACTTTCGCTTCCATCTCATCATAAGTTTTCGCGTCTTCTTCTGAAATAAGCCCGTCCTTGTCACGTTTAGACTCAAGGAAAGCTTTCGCACCCTGCCAAGCCTTATTACGTTTCTCAACCATGTTTGAAATAGTGTTCATCATGTTTACCTCCAATTTTTGATTAAAAAAAGACGATCCATAAGATCGTCTGCACTAATATTGTTTGTTTCCTTACCGCTTATCCGGCAGGCTTTAGATATTTTTTCCAATAACGTGTTTTTCACGCTTGCTTTCGAATACAATGTTGAAACCTGTGGTATGCCAATATCAGCGGTTTCACCTCTAGTTAAAACACCGTCCGCGAACCCGAGTTCTACCGCCTTGTTAGCATCCATCCACGTTTCCGAATCCATTAAATGCGACAGTTTCACACGGTTAAGCCCTGTTTTAATCTCGTAAGCGTTAATAATGGACTCTTTGACCTCATCAAGCATTGATATTGCTTTTTCCATTTCGTCTCTGTTTCCAAAAGCAACAGTCATAGGATTATGAATCATAAGCATTGACACCGGGCTCATATAAACCTTCGTGCCAGCCATCGCAATAACCGAGGCAGCCGACGCAGCAATACCATCAATCTTTACCGTCACACAACCCTTGTAATCCATGAGCATGTTATAAATTTGTGCCGCAGCCACACAATCGCCGCCAGGCGAGTTAATCCACACGGTAATATTTCCACTACCAGCGTTTAACTCGTCTTTAAAAAGTTGTGGTGTAATATCATCATCAAACCATGATTCTTCAGCAATCGTACCGTTAAGAAACAGTGTCCTCTCCAAAATCTCATTATTCTCACTGTTGACCTTCTGGTTTTTCCACTGCCAAAACTTCCTCATTACCTTTTTCCTCCTTTCCGCTACTGTTTGCGAACGCTCCCGCACGGTTAAGTGGGAGCATGTTACCGTTAATCAAATACAAGTCACCACCCTCACAGGCGGGAATCTTATCCAAGTTTTCTAACTGTCTAATATCGTTCGCGCTCATCCAACCGTTTTGACGAGCGGTAGCATAACCATTCATACGACTCTGATAGTCTCCTCGAAGAAGACCATCCACGTTAAACTTCACATAATAAGTTTCTTTCTCCTTATCAGTAAAAAGCCGCCTCGTAATAGACTGTTCAAAACGCGCCACCCAAGGATCAAGCGTGTATTTCACAAACTCCAACGACTGCTGCTCAATATTAGAAAAACTTGATTTTTCCAAATCACCAACCATGTGTGGTGGGACTCTGAAAATACGAGCGATCTCGTTAATCTGAAACTTACGAGTCTCTAAAAACTGTGCTTCGTTAGGCGAAATAGAAATAGGCGTATACTTCATGCCTTCCTCTAAAATCGCTATCTTATGCGAGTTAGAACCCGAGAACCCCTTATTCCAACTATCCCTCATACCAGACGGATCTTTCACTGTTCCGGGGTATTCCAAGATTCCGCTTGGTGTAGCACCGTTAGCGAAAAACGATGCACCATACTCTTCCGTAGCTATCGCCATACCGATAGCGTTTTTTGCCATCGCAATAGGCGAATATCCAACAAGACCATCAAAACCAAGACCGGGAATATGAAGCACGTCAAAAGGTTTAAGTTTCACACTCGTTTCTTTACCCGCTAAAACATCACTATCATTTAACGTATACTCGTAAAAAATTTGACCACTCTCATCCCGGTCAACTCTCATACGATCAGGCATTAAAGGGTATAAGCCTAAAACCTCGCCTTTACCGTTTCGAATAATCTGCGCGTAAGCATTACCCCATAACAGTAGATGCGTCATCAAGGTTTCTCTAAACACGAAGCTTGTCATTTCAAGATTCGGCTCATCATGAAGCACCTTATACAAAGGATGTTTAACCGCTTTAGCTGTACCCGTACTCGTCCGCTCATACACGTGAAGCGGCAGGCTCGCCACCGCCTCAGACAAAATACGCACACACGAGTAGACAGCCGTCATCTGCATCGCCGAACGCTCATTCACCCTCTTACCGGACGAGGACGTACCCATTAAGAAACGATAACCGCCGCCTAACATCTTGTTTTCAGGCTTATCTCTGCTCTTAAAAATCTTACTGAAAATGTTCATGACCCTCCCTTTTACATGAATAGGATTCCTCGAGCGTCATACACGCTTTGAGTGTTCGTGTTACCGCATCTGATAGCACGGTCAAGTGCCATGATGGTGGCTATAGCACCGTCGATTTTCTCGGTTGATTTTTCTTTATCGCATTTAATGTTTCCTGCAGGATCTGTCCTAATAAATATGTTGTCCATGTTCCAGCGAAGCACCGGATGAGCGGAGTGTGCGATTTTCTGCTCGAGCACAAGCTTCATAAGCTCCTTGGTAGGCGGACTCATATCCTTGAATCCCTGTCCGAACGGAACCACGGTAAACCCCATGTTTTCAAGGTTTTGCACCATTTGCACCGCGC
This sequence comes from Gardnerella sp. DNF00747, assembly GCF_049262675.1. Lineage (NCBI taxonomy): Bacteria > Bacillati > Actinomycetota > Actinomycetes > Bifidobacteriales > Bifidobacteriaceae > Gardnerella > Gardnerella sp. DNF00747. The sequence goes on from NZ_CP058394.1 coordinate 829,321, forward strand.
CCCAACGGTCGAAAGCAATCTCACGAATATTGAAACGTTCGCCTAATGTTTCGATGAATTTTTCAATGAACCCGTAGTGAACAACGTTTCCTTCCGTAGTTTTAATAAACCCTTGTTTTTCCCACACGTCATAAGGCACGTGATCTCGTTTCACGCGTAAACTCAAGGTTTCTTCAGGCACCCAAAAATAAGGTAGGATACGAAACTTATCCGACTCATCTAAAGGCGGAAACACAAGCGAAAAAGCCGTAAGATCGGTGGTGCTTGAAAGGTCAAGACCCCCGTAGCAGACCCTTCCTTCGAGTTCTTCCTCGTTCACCTGAAAACCGCAAGCATCCCATTTTTCCATCGGCATCCAACGAATAGACTGTTTCACCCACTGGTTAAGACGAAGCTGACGGAAAGCATTCTCTTCACCAGGATTTTGCCGAGCGGACTCGAAAGCAGCCTTAACTTTCTCCATTTGAACCGTCACTCCAAGAGAAGGATTAGCTTTCTTCCACACCTTAGGATCCGTCCAATCATCCGAATCTTTTGCACCATAAATCACTGGGTAAAAAGTTGGATCAATTTTCCTACCCTCGAGAATATCAACTGCTTTCTGATGCGTCTCATAGCAGATAGAATGCGTATCCGTACCGGCTGTGGTAATCAGAAAATATAGTGGCTGCATGCGAGCATCCCCGGAGCCTTTAGTCATCACGTCAAAAAGTTTACGGTTAGGCTGCGTGTGAAGCTCATCAAACACAACACCGTGAATGTTAAACCCGTGTTTAGAGTACGCTTCAGCCGACAACACTTGGTAGAAACTGTTAGTTGGTAGGAAAATAATACGTTTTTGCGAAGCTAAAATTTTAACCCTACGATTAAGAGCCGGACACATTCTAACCATGTCCGCCGCCACATCAAACACGATCGTTGCCTGCTGACGGTCCGCCGCACAACCATAAACTTCCGCACGCTCCTCATTATCCCCACAGCATAAAAGCAGTGCCACAGCAGCAGCCAGCTCACTTTTACCCATCTTCTTAGGTATCTCAATATAAGCAGTATTAAACTGACGGTAACCATTCGGTTTAACCACGCCAAACAAGTCCCTAATAATCTGCTCCTGCCAGTCAAGGAGCTTAAAAGGCTTACCAGCCCACGTTCCCTTCGTATGCGTTAAACATTCAATAAAACTTACGGCATAATCCGCTAAATCCTTACTATAGGTTGAATTTTCTTTTTTAAACTTAGTAACCTCGTATGCTTGCAACTTAAGCTCCTCCTTTCTTTAGGCATAAAAAAAGACGCTTTCAGCGCCCACATCATTTTCTCGTCTTTCTTACGAGAAACAGGGCCTTAAAAAGCCCTGCTACTTTTAATAAAACTTCAGTTTCTAGTTTCTAGCTTCAAGGATCATTTCTAAAGCCTCATTTGCAAGCTTGCTTGTTGGCATAATGTCCCAGCCTCTATCGTAGTTTGCGATAACCTTGTTATTGTTTTTCAAAGTAAGCTTGGAAATTCTTCCCTGGTTAATCCCATATTCGCTTGGCTCTTCAAAAACTTTCATGCTGTAGCTTACAACCTGATCTTCTACTTTAAGCGTATCTTGTTCCCACATGGTTTTTCTCCTTTGTTTCTGTGCTTTTTGTTAGTACTATATATCACTCTAAAAGCACATAATAGCAAGTCATAAATGAGAAAAAATCGCAGGTAATTCCACGATTTTTCTTTGGTTTAACCAATTTTTCTTTTTAATTTCTTGCCTGTTTAATCGCTTGGTAGGCTTTTTGAATATCCTTGTCCAAGGTTTCAGCATCCGCAAACAGTTCAAACTCCGTATCGTTTAGTTTTCCTTCGCTTACCTTCCAAAGCTCCTCGTGAGCTTTACTGGCGCAGGTTTTTGCTGTTTGTGCAATGTCGAGCATGCTGATAGCCGAACTAATTTTTCCTTCTTCAGCTTTTTTGATTGCGTTTAGTGTGTAGCGTCTGCAGGCTTTAACTTCGCTTGTAAGTCTTTGTAAGGTTTCTTTTTTCATAGGTTTTTCTCCTTTGCTTCTTTGCTTTTGCTGATACTATATATCACTCTAAAAGCACATATTATCAAGCAATAAATGGGATAAAACCGCTGATATTTCCACTAATTATTGTTCTTACAAGTCGCTAATTTTTCGGCACTTATCCACGCCATAAACAACACTTAGCCCGCTTCCTGTTTCCCAAGAAACCATGATTGAACCCATATCATCAACACCTCGTACTCTGCCTTTAGTGCCGATAGGAGGTGCCTGAACATCATCCATTAAGATAAGCTCTACCAAACAACCTATCGGATAAGTTTTTCTAAGCTTTTCAACCTGTTCTCTACTTACCGTTCTCATCATTCACCTCTTTCGTTTCTAAAAGCACAGGAGCCTTCTAAACGGGAAAGCAGAATCTTTCTATCCTTTTTAAACTCATCTCCGATAAACCCGAGCCTAAGAAGAAAACATCTGAAAGCATACTTATCGTTAACCGGCTTATGCTTAGTTTCATTCACATGTTTTACTTCCAAGCTCATTTTGCAAAGAGCAGAAACAAGCTTCATGTAAGTATCCATATGATCTTGGCTTACATCTTTAAACCAGGGAAAACTAACTGTTTCATCGTTTTCTTCTATTTCAAGGCTTGTCACATCGAGTGCTTTTTTGATTAAATCACCCTTGTTTTTGATGATTTTTCTAAGCTTAGTCACATCAAGCTTATCTTTTGGAAACTCGACTGTAAGCATGCGTGTGCTTTCATCTTGTGTTTTAGGAAGGCTTATACCATAGTCGCCCTCAAGTATTTGTTTTAGATCCTTTAGGTTTTCATCATCCGCAGATGTTACTGTCCCGGTTTTACCAATTGTGAAAGGACCTATCTTGTAAGCCATGCTGGGAGTTTTCAGATACGTGGCTTTAAGACCTGTTAAGTTTTCTATTGCTTGTATGAGTGGTTTTCTTTTAGAACCTTTTAAACCATATTCTAAGCTCATTTTAATACCTCCTTTAGGTTTTTCCTTGTGTATATACATCACTCTAAAGAAGGTATTTAGCAAGTCTTATGTGCTTTCTTTTCCCTGAAAATAAGCGATATTTTTGAGAACGAAATACACGCAGGGAAGTGCCACGCCGTTGCCCCACATCTTGTATTCTGCCGAATCAGTGTGAGGATTTTTAAGCCATTTGATTATCTGATTTTTACTTTTCGGCTTACAGGCGTTCGTGACTAGTTTTCGATGTGTTTCAAACACGTCCTGCCAAAAGATAAGCTCTTCATCGCTCGGATTTTCTGTTTGAAGATTATCACACCAACAGTCAGGAAAACCCTGCAGTCTTGCACATTCTTTCGGTGTTAAACGTCTAACCACATAGTGTTTATCCTCATTCATATCGTTTACGACAGGAGGATCTTTATAGTCACTTGCCACAAGCGTGTCTGTCATTTCAGCCCGAGCATTCGTGTGATGCGAGTTTTTACTCGTAGAGTACACGATTGCAAGACCGCCTTGATTAGCTTCAGGCGAGTTTAGCCCTGTGTTAATTGTTCTTGCCAGTTTCGTTTCATACACGTTAGCACGCTTGTTTTTCGTGTTGAGTGATGTTAAACGAACGTCAAAACAGGTTTTATCACAAACCACAAAAGGCTGATTATTCCCACCTGTTCCAAACGTGGAAAGTACAGTTTGAGACACGCTAAGAGGCCCTTTATATCGTGAGTCCTGACCGTGATTTTCAAACACGAGCGGTGGATGGTTTCCCACACTTGCTGTAAGCGTACCGCTTTTGTTTTCAAACACGTCCATTCTGCTTCCACCCTGATCGTTTAAACAGTATCTTTCGATTGCATCACCAGTGCCTGTTTCAAAATGTCCGGTAGTTTCTTGCCACGGCTTTCCGCTCGCCGTAAAATCCCCAGGCATGCTTTCTTGCTCAAATAATATTTTTCCGGCACTTTGTCCATCAAAATCTGCGACAAGAAAGATACGTTTTCTTCTCTGGGGTACTCCGAAGTATGAAGCATCAAGTACCCGCCATGCGAGTGAGAAATCTTCTGCCATGACAAGTCCTGCACTGCTCCATTTTTCAGGTCTAGGAGCATTAAACGAATGTCCTTTGACAGCACAGATTTCTTTGATAACTTTCTCGAAGTCTTCTCCTTTATTTGAGGAAAACGCTCCCGGAACGTTCTCCCAAACGATATATCTTGGTTTTTGTCCACCTGTTTTCCTCCTCATCTCTTTAATAATCCGAACCGCTTCAAAAAACAGGTTCGAGCGAGAACCGCTAAGACCTGCCCGTTTACCTGCAATCGACATGTCCTGACATGGGCTTCCAAACGTGATAATATCAACCGCTTCCACAGCATCGCCTTTAATCTTTGACACATCACCTAAATGCTTAACATCAGGCAATCTTTTAGTGGTAACTCTTATAGGAAACGGCTCGATTTCACTTGCCCATAAAGGTTTAATCCCTGTAAGCGTAGCTGCTAAAGGGAAACCGCCCGAGCCATCAAAAAGGCTGGCGAGTGTAAGTGTTTTACTCATCGCCAGCCTCTTTCATCATTTCAATTGCCTGCTTAAAGCTATACTGTTTCCCATCTCGTATAAGAAGCACGTCCTTGGTTTTATCATCGTGAAACTTCATGTAGCGTTTAACCGCAACATCAATGAATTTAGGTTCAAGCTCCACTCCAAAACAGACTCTGCCAATCTGCTCACAGGCTATAAGCGTAGATGCCGAGCCTAAAAACCCGTCTAACACAAGACTGTTTGTTTGCGTGCTTTGTTTAATAAGATAAGCGATTAACGGCACGGGCTTACTGGAAGGATGCCCACAGCCTTCTTCCTTCGAGTTTTTAATCCCGTCAAATTCAAACACGGCTGTCTGTTTCTGATCACCATACCACTTATGTTTACCGTCTTTACGCCAACCGTAAATAATCGGCTCCATGTTAAACTTCCAGTCCGTTCGCATAAGTGGAGCTCTTGGCTTTTTCCAAATTAAACCGGCTGCCACCTTAAACCCCGCGTCCTCAAAAGCATCGTAGAAAACACGTGCTTTCATGGTCGCGTAAAACTCGTAAATAGACGCGTCAGCTGCCATAGAGTTTTTGAAGTTGGTAAAAACTTTCATTAAAAACTCGTAGCCTTCTTTATCGCTTAAATCATCGTTTTTAATTTTCCCTGACGCGTTTTCAAGGTTCACGAAATAAGGTGCGTCCGTGCAAACAAGATTTACTTTTGTTTCACCCAGCAGTTTTTCAAACGTGGAAGAATCGGTTGAATCACCGCAAATAATACGATGCTTACCAAGCGTCCATATGTCACCTGTTTTAGAAAAACATGGTTCTTCCAGCTCTTTTTCAACATCAAAATCATCATCGCTTACGTCTTTATCAGCATCAAAAATACTGGAAAGCTCCGCCTCATCAAACCCGAGAAGCTCAAGATTAAAATCCGCGCCTTCAAGCTCCGATAACTCGACTGCTAAAAGCTCATTGTCCCAGCCGGCGTTAAGTGAAAGCTTATTATCCGCGATAATATAAGCACGCTTTTGTGTTTCAGTTAAATGGTTTTCTTTCACGCACGGAACTTTTTTAAGACCCAGTTTTAATGCCGCGGCAAGCCTACCATGCCCTGCGAGAATCGTATTATCCTCAGCCACCAGAATCGGGGATAGAAAACCAAACTCACGAATACTTGCCGCTATCTGAGCTACTTGTGCCTGAGAGTGAGTGCGAGCGTTTCTCACATACGGGATAAGCTCACTTACGTCAGCCAAATAATACTGCATTTCTTTTTCCATAAGCTTTCCTCCCGTTAGAAAAGACCCCAGCAAGCCAGCTTTTCAAAACCACCCACCGAGTCAATATAATCTTTCGCAATTTTCACAATCTGCGAATACGGTTTACCATCAACCATCTCGTCCCCGATAGCACAAGAAAACTCAACCACCCGACCGGTTTCCTGTGCTTTCAAAAACGCGTAAATGTTAACCGACACGTCAGCTTTCGTAAGATCCTTACCATGAAGGCCGCCGCCTGTAACAGAATCAGCCATGTCTGACCCGAGTTTTCGGTTAACCGCTCCCGTATCAACGCTGATACCGCCCGTCCAATCACCTAAAGGATTAACAAACGCATTCGGATACTCTTTCAATAAGTCTTCTCGTTTAGCGTGAGACTGGCAGATGATAAGCTTTTCACCATCAAGAACATACTTGCCGTCATACGGATACTTTTCATAAACCTTTCGAGCAATAGCAGAGAGTTTCTTCTGCTCGCCTGTTAATGGTACGCCTTTAAAAATCCCGTTATCAGCGCAGCGAACCATACCATCCTGGTTTCGGCTTAAATGCTTATCCTGCGGCACAACCGTAATATCAATCTTTACTTTCCCAGGGCTTAAACGGTGGATAATATTTTTAATATCCTTAAACTTAAACATCACCGTGCTTTCAATACACACGGCACACTTACCATGCCCGAGCATCACTTCAACAGCAATCTTCGGATTCTCATCCAGCTTGTATGCAAGATCAACAATTGCTCCGGCAATACGATCCGCAATCTTGTCCGGGTGACTTGGATTTACTTTTTCTATCATAATTTTTTCTCCTAAATGTTTTTACGTGTAATAAGCAGGCGTTCCATTAAATCGTTTTGAGGTGAAACGCCATCAAACTCAGTCGAACAGTTTTCTTTCACAATTTGGAAAATCTCATTCCAAAGCCTGACCGCCTGATTCATGTAGTTAATACCAATATTGATAAAAGGCGATGGTATCGGTTTACCCGTGGTTGGATGCTTGGAAAGAAACCCGAGTTTACTGGTTACTTCCTCGCATTGAATCCAACGAGCACAGCTCATCGCATACCGTTCAATAAGAGGAGATGGCACTTTACTGCTCACACCAATGTCTTTTAGCCACTTCCATGTTTCTTCAAAAATTTCTTTAGCCTGAAGCTGAGTACCGTCTTTTTGTGTGGCGGATAAAAACTCGTGAGGAACAGGCATTTCAGCACCTTCAAGCTCCGGAATATCAAGAACGCTTAAAGGCCTGCCACCGGGGTTTCCGTCATTCGCTTTTTCAACAACTGCTTTCCTTTTACGCCCGGCACCTACGCGTCTGCCGCCACGACCGCCAATATTATTTGATTTTGTAGGCAAACTTTCCGCCTCCTTCCCACGCGAGTTTTAACTATTAAAAAATTTTTGTGTCTGATTTTGCCTATTACCCTTTTGAATACGCTGTTTTTGCACGCGAGACCCTGCGCCCGTTCCCCAGGGAATAGGTTTTTAGAGATTTTGACCGCCCCTGGGGTGGTTTTTATCTGTTATGCCAGCGATCTCCACGCTTAGCGTGAATTTTAGAGTGACAGGATTTGCATAGAGAAATAAGATTATTCCTCTCATTCGTTCCGCCTTCAGCAATCGGTTTAATATGATGAACCTGCTCAACAGGAACAAGCACACGATTCTTAAAGCAAAGCTCACAGAAAGGATGCTCTTTCACATAAGAATCCCTTACTTTCTGCCATGCTCTACCGTAACGCTTGTGAGCATCATAAGGACGCTCGTATTTTTCGTATCGTCTATTCTCTTGTTTTAAGTGTTCTTCACAAAACCTGCCGTCAGTTAGGTTCGGACAGCCTTGATAAGAACACGGTCTTTTAGGTTTTCTTGGCAAGACTTATCCTCCCTTCGGGCATGAAAAAAGCCCTTTGAGATAATCTCAAAGAGCTTTTAACAAAATCATTTACAAAACTATATCACTATTTTCCAATTACATCGTTTAATACTTTCCAGCCTTTTTCACAAAAATTTATGTTTTCATTACATATAGTTTTTCCATTTTTCTCAATGATGATACTCGCCGCAAGGATACTATCACTATCTTGCTCAATAACATCACCATTTGCGGTTTTCCACTTTACTAGAATATCACTTTTACTTAATTTACCTTCAAATGGAACAACAATCCGATTTGGTTCGTCAAACTTACTATCAGAATAGGTGTTGATAATTATTTTATCTTTTTGCTTATATACATCTATGTAGTTATAGTTAGCCCTATATGAAGCTATTTTCTCTTTACTATCAATTTGAGCATTAAATGCATTATTATCAATACGATGCAAGAATAAGGTGATAAAACAAACGATAGCCACAACTATTGAAATACAAAATATCAGCACTTTCGCTTTTTTACTTATCTTATTCATACTCCACCAAATTCTAATATCTAACTTTACCTTATCATAAAGCAGATCCTATTCTCTTTCATGCATTCTATGCATCAGCAGCAACAACCAACCCTAATGTTACTAAGAATCCCAAAATACCTGTAATTAATACTGGAACAAAAGCACAAATAGCAACTACTCCCGCTACTGCTACACCTATTTCAACAACATCTTCAGGAATTTCAGGAACCTTTATTGTAAAATCACGAAATGTAATTAAGTATTTTACAATCACCGTTATATGTTCATCAACATCATCTAATGTTGGTAATAGATTTTCTGACATTACCTCAATAGCTAACTCCACTTGATTTGGAGAAATAACTTTTCCAGTGAATGCAATATCACCCGATTTTACTGATGCTGCAATATTTGCTATAGATTTTTGAATCATGTCTCCGCCCTTCATAATTCTAATATCTTTAGCAATTTTAGAAATTTTATTTTCACATGCAGCACTTAGAGAACCATCACTATTTAGTTCTATCGAAACGTTGTAGGAATTATTAGGCACTGTCATCAATTCTGTTACTGCTTCTACCGAGGTTTGAATACTAATAGTAGGCAGTTCAGTATAACTAAGAATAATTTCTTTATTATATGAAAGACCAAAACTAGTAAGCTGATTTAGCAGATGTAGAGGCTCTACTACATCATACACAAACTGTGTTCTTGCAATATTTACTTTGTCTTTTATATTTTCCTTTTCTAGTTCGCCTTTCGTCATTTTTGTTACACTATCAAATTTTGCGATACCTTTATCTCTTCCAGAATATGCATCTTTATCAAGAGCAAAAGTCGGTCTAGATTGGAAAGAGAATTCATTAAATTGGTCGAACGCCCAATTGTTAGGAATTGCATAACCTAAATTCCCACTAAAACCAGTAGACATATCCGCTACAAACGAATATTTAGCATATCCTGCTTTGCTTACTTTTGAGCAGATTAATCTTGGGCCATATACACCAACTTGGTATTTCTTAATATTTTCACAACTGTTGAATAGTAAACTTATCTTCTTGAAATACGGTAAAATCATGCTGTCCAGCTGATATCCATAAGCATCAAAATCAACAGCAAAGTATATTGTACTACCAGAAGGAATACCAATCCTTTTTGCAGCGGAAATAGCAACCTGTGCATCAACAGTTCCCTGGTTAGGATTCGCAAAATATTCAGGATAATATCCTCCATCTTGATAAATTGGAAATACGGAAAGACCAGCGTTTTTTATGTTTTTAATTTCATCTAAAGTTAGAGCTTTAGATGTTGACTTTCCAACATACCCAGTCAAATATCTTCCAACAATCTGGTATCCTGCCGCTTTTAAATCTTTAGCTTGTTGAGCATTTAGTACCGTTGCACAGTCACACGCCTTGGCAGCTCTGTCTGGATTGCCTTTACTAGTTAACAACGACATCCACGTGTTAACATCAAGTGCTCCGCTGACTGGAAGCTTATAGTCTTTCTGGAATTTAGTGAGTTGCTCAGCAAAATCATCATCCCAATTCTCATTTTGAAGACAATCATATCTAATACAATTAAGTACAGCTTTTGCTAGCCATACCCACTTACCATAGGAAGAAGCGTTTTGCCTGCTAATAGTTTTCAAATTACCTCGTGTACCATGTCCAAAATTACCCGTGGCATCATCAGGCGAATAGCCTTCTAACGACTGTAAAATTTGGATAAGTGCGGTATTCATTTCTCGACCATACAAGCCGTCACAAGGAATGATACCTGTATAATCCTTATAGGTTCGGTTAATAGTTTGTTGAATAATCCTAATAACGTCAATACCACCGTAACGCTTTAGTAAAACGAACTGCTGCATAGAAAGAAGAGCTTTCATTACATCAATTGTGACAGTAGAATCACCACCAATGCCCATATCATTCTTCAACTCTTTAATAGCATTCCCAGTACCACCATAAAAGTTTTGTGTAATATCATTACCAGTAGAGTAACCCTTGCACCATAAAGCACCTTGAATAATCGAGTAAACATTACTTTGCGACTTATCACTATCGGATTGTTGCTTAACACCATGTGGATAACGTTGATTAAATTTACGTGTTGTACCAGCACCAAAATTATTTGCTGTTGCTGTTATACCAAGCTCAATCTGCAAAGCACGAATAAGCCCATTAATTGTATCCCAACCAGTATTCCCATCAGTAATAACTGAACCAAACCCAGGCTTATCACCATAGGTTTTGTTTAACCATTGCTGTGTTTGCAATACCATCTGATCCATGTTGTGCCCTCCTTTTAGGCATGAAAAAAGCCCTGAAAGATTACTCTTCCAAGGCTTAGTATTTATAATTTTTGCTAACTATATAATACCATATAGAAGGCAGTGTCATCTCGTATCAGAGCGTACCAAACCGTACCATTTTTTCAGATTTGGATTAGATTATCTGGTAAAACCATGTGCTCTAACGCTTTACCATGCCACCTTATAATCGTCATTCTGCTAGCATGGAGTTCTTTACCAATATCCTCCCACGTCATGTTACTCATGTAACGGTAGCGTAAAATCATCTGCTCATCCACGCTTTCAAGTTTAGAAATCACATCCAAAATCTGCTCTTTCAAACTGATAAGCATCGTAATCTCCATGTTAATCTTTGCTTCTAAATCCATAACCCTTATAAGAGCTTTCACAAACGGAGCTTCTATACTTCGAGTCGTCTGCACATACTCCCTGTCGTATCTTAATGAAGAAACACTTGTAGCAAGCTCACGCAGTCTTACTACCTCATCCATGTCAGCTTTAATCCGCTTATCAAGAAGATAGGCTTGCCGTAAGTATTCTTTTTTGTTCATTCTTACCTCCATTTTGAGGTAAGTTCTCTCTAGAACCCCTTTCCCTCACTTCGTTAATTGATAGTCTTGCCTTAACCGACTCGATTAAAGCATCCTGCACTTTAGCCTTCATGCTTAAAGCCCTCATCACATCCTCATCAATCGTGTCCTTAGTGATGATGTGATGGATTACAACCGTGTCGGTTTGCCCTTGACGGTTAAGCCTGGCGTTCGTCTGCTGGTAAAGTTCCAAACTCCAAGTCAGGGAAAACCAGATAAGAGTTGAACCGCCAGCCTGTAGGTTAAGACCATGACCCGCGGAAGCCGGGTGAATCAATGCTACAGGAATTATGCCGGCATTCCAGTCAGCAATATCAGCACTCGTTTTAATCTCACGCACGTTAAAACGTTTCTTAATCCGCTCAAGATCATGCTTAAACCAGTAAGCTACAAGCACCGGTTTACCGTTAGCAGCCTCGATTAAATCCTCTAAAGCATCAAGCTTACGATCATGAATATGAACGCTTTCTTTTTTCTCGTTATAAACCGCGCCGCCTGCCATTTGAAGAAGCTTATTTGAAAGAGACGCTGCGTTAATCGCATCAATCTCTTTACCCTCCAACGACACCACCATATCCTGTTTCAGCTCATCATAGAGTTTTCGCTCCTTACCGGATAACTCTACTTTCACCTCGTTTATCACACACGCCGGCATTTTCAAATAGTCTTTCGACTTCATCGAAATCGTAATATCAGCTATCTGCTTATAGATTAAACTCTCAGCACCATCTTTAGGCTTATAAGAAAAAATCATGTGCTGGTTACGCTTATCAGGATCAAAAAAGTTCTGCCGATAATACGTAATATAACGGCCTAGCCTTTCACCCATATCAAGCAGCCTAAACTCAGCCCATAAATCCATTAGCCCGTTAGAAGAAGGAGTTCCTGTAAGACCAACAATCCTTTTAACTTTCGGCCTAGCCTTCAGTAATGCTTTAAAACGTTTCGCCTGATACGATTTAAAACTTGAAAGCTCATCTATCACAACCATGTCGAAATTAAATGGTAGTTTGCTTTTCATTATTAGCCACTCCACGTTTTCACGGTTAATAATATAAACGTGAGCAGGCGTTTTTAGTGCTTGAATCCGCTCCTTCTCAGTGCCTGTTACCACAGAATAAGTCAGGTGTTTTAAATGCTCCCACTTTTCTAACTCTAAAGGCCATGTAGTGTTTGCAACCCTAAGAGGAGCGATAACAAGAGTCCTGGAAACATCGAATGAGTCAAGCATCAGGTCGTTAATTGCTGTAAGACTTATAACACTCTTACCTAAACCGCATTCAAGGAAAACTGCTGACGCTGTGTGTGTGATAATGAAATCAGTCGCGTACTTTTGATACTCATGTGGCTCGTATCGCATCAATCACACCTCCAATCTGACTCTTCTCATCAACCACGAAAACCTTAAAACCTAAAGCCTGTAAATCCTTCATCCGTTTCACCTGTAAGACTCTAGGCTTTTTACCTGGTGTTTTAAGCTCGACAAAACCAATCTTGCCGCCGTTGAGTAAAACGAGCCTGTCTGGAAGCCCGTCAACGGAAGGACTCGTAAGCTTTAAACAAAGTCCTCCCGCAGCTTTGACTTCACGGACGAGTTTTCGCTCAGTTTCCTTTTCTCGTAAAAAGCCCATCAGATACCTCTTTTGCCATTTCAATGATTTTCTTATCAACTTCGTTTCTTGGCTCATCGGAAACATCGCCGTAAAACACGTCAATATAGTGATTGTTTAATTGTGGGTGATCTTTGAACATGTTGTCCTCAGCGTGTGAGGATACTTCATCAATCATGTTCATGGCTTTCAGCAGTCTGTCTTGGTCTTTCGCTAAAAGCACCGGGCTAATATCAACCACTAATTGGCTAATCAGACTCTTAGTCAGTCGCATTGTTGCTCCTGCTTGCTTGTAGGTTTCTACTGTTCTCTCATTTTTGTTAATCATGGTTTATTCCACCTTTCTCAAATCTTATTTTTTATCTATTGAATAGAGTTGTTTCATTCGTTGGTTTTGCCCCGTTTACATCAGGCGAATGTTATTTGTGTAGCCATGTATGCTTTAGACCCATCTTTTACTTTTCTCTATATATACTTATATTTCTTTTATTTTTTTCTCTTATATAAAAAGTAAAGAAAAAGGGTACACTACAATACAAAACCCCTATTTATCAGGCTTTTCTTTCTTGAAAACGTGCATGGTAGCGTGTAGGCAACGCCTATTTTCGTGTATGAAAAAATCCTATAGAACATTTTTCTCTGAACCCGGTTTTTACCATACGAAACATTTGCCTACACGCCTATACATTTTTCAGGAAGTATCTTTCAGTTTTACAGTGTTTTCCATCAAAGAAAATCCTCCTGTGCCTGCAAATTCGGATTGATGGAAAGACCACACCACTGGTAGCCTTTACCAGTCCGTTTTTTGCTATAACCTGCTAACAGTAAAGCCTTAGAAAAATCCCTATCGTTTCTAACATATTCACCGTTAAGGTTTGCCCACTGGCGGTAAGACAAGTAAAGACTCCTACTCATCTCCGTTTCATTCACACCCTTAATGCAATAATCAGTGATGAAATGGCCTATCCAGTCGTTTTCAGCCCGATAAGCGTCCTTAGCCTGCTCTACCACCTTACAAGCAGGGAATTTATAACTGTTTTGGATATAAATCTTGGCTCCTTCAATCATCCATTGAAGTATTGCCCCACCTGCTTTTTGCAAAAGTTCATCAACATAGTCTGTTTTCGGATTCTTGATTTCTTTCGTAAACGGTGCGACAAAGATTCTCCGCCACGTTCCCTTATCGTTTGAACCGACTTTCGGCAGATGGTTCGTGTAGAGAATAGTTGAGTGGCTTGGTGTAAACGTAAAAGGAGCATAATATTTCCTCTCAGCTGAAATATCATCCACGCTTGCTATCTGTTTCAGCATGGAAATAGAAAGCCTTTGTCCTTCCTCGGTTTCCGAGGCAAGAATAAACCTTTTACCGCAAAGCTCTGCTAAATCCACTTTCACGTTTTTAGCCCGAGTGGTTAAAGACTCTGCAGGTATTTTCCCAGCATAATCTCCAAGCACGTGTGCTTCCGCGTTAAACACGGTCGACTTACCGTTGCCGCCTGACCCGTACACCAGCAAAAGTGACTCTTCAAACACTTGACCTATAAGCGTACTACCCGCATGGCTTTGAAGAAATGTTTGAAACTCTTTATCGCCTGCGGTAACCATATCAAGCGTTGTCTGCCACAATCCCATGTTCTCCTGTGAAGGGCAAACAGCGGTCATTTTCGTACAGTACGAACACGGATCATGTGCTTTTAGCATGCCTGTCTTTAAATCCACGATTCCGCAAGGCGTGTTTAGAATGAAAGCATCACGGTCCAGTTCTTCGTTTGCAACTTCCAGCATGGATTTAGCAAGTTTCAATATTCCGGACACTTTACTGTGATCATTCATCTTCTTAGCAAACGAAAGATACTGTTTTGCCCGATTCACTTCACTTTTCGCTTTATCCGCCTGCTCTTTATCACCTGATGATTCGGCTTGAATGAACTGTTCGTAAGCTGTCTTAAACTCGATACCAGCATTTTTCAAAACCTTTTTAGCAATAAGCATGTAAAGTTTCATAACTTTAAGCTCAGACGCTTCCCACTTCTTGCCTGTCCAGTAAAGCCAGCCGGCAGACATCGTATAAACAGCCTTATTCTTGTTATGTTTGGCAAAAACCTCAGCCATCGCAATATCCGTTAAATCATCCGGCTTATACTCCTCATAGCTTTTGCCATACTCGCTAGGCGGAATATAACCTTCCTGACTTGCTACTTTAAGCCCGAACTTTTTAGCCGAATACCAGATTTTAGATAATTCTGCGTCAGGCAAAGGAGGATTACACCTCTCAGCTTCACTCAAAAACTTCTCATGCGCTTCATCTGTCGCCCCATAACGTTTGATGAGTTTTCCGGCAATATGACTAAGCCTAGAGTTTCTCTGCCCTGATGGTATTTCTTCTGTTCCTGCATCAAATTCACTGAAATCTTCTTCCGAGAGGAAATCAGTGATTGTTTTTTCACCATCGTAAAGTTCTACCTGTGGAGTTTTAACACCGTAGAGGAAACGTGCCGCATCAAGAGCGTTACTGTCAAAATACGGGAATACTGATTGAATCTTTGTTTTAAGCTCCACATAAGCTTTAGCATCGCTTACTTCTTCAATTGGAAAATAAACGTGAAAACGTGGTCTTGCACACTTCCCATGCTTGTCTTTCATGTGGTTTCTACTATAAGACGCGTAAAAGCACACGTTCGGAAACGCTAAAGCAACATCAAAAGGTGTCACCCAGTCTTTACCAACATCAGAATGGTCGTTATCACAGTCCATCGGAATACAGGTAGATGAAATGAAATTATCTTTAGACCTATAACTGTTAGTAAACTGTGCTGTGACATGGTCAAAAGAGATAGCCTTATTAAAACTATCTCGATCACAGACTTTTATTTCGTCAGGATACAAGCAGTTACTACTGTTTCCCACACAGGAAGCTGTATAAATTTTGCATTCAAGCATCAATATTCACCCCCTAAATCCTTATCCGTAAAATACTTAATCGGCTGGTTTCGTTTTTCAGCCAGATCAATTTCTACTTGCATGCCGCCTGTGATTTTCTCCCCGAACACCCACAGCTCGTTGCACTTGCCTAAGAGAATAATGTCCATAAACATCGCATCCCCTCTATGCTTTTGATTCTCATCATCCATAAACGGGAAAAGCAGGTGTGGTGTTACTGGGATTGCTCCGCGTGAATACGCGTAAGCCGCACACCGGATAGCGTGTTGCACGTTTCTTTCCTTATCTCCACGGTAGGGAGCACAAATGTAGACGATAGGCTTAAAATTCGGTGTCGTTTCTAAATGCTTTTTATAAGACTTACTCATCTTTAGCCTCCTGTTCAATCAACGGGTAGATCCCGTGTTGTGTCATGAGGTGATAGATGAAAAGCCTGCCTTTCTGAGTCCAATAAGTATGCATTTTTGAGTGTGTAACACCATTAGAATCCTCGTATGTATTTGTGCGAGATTTCGTATATTCCTGATTGGCATACTTTTGATATAAAAGCCAAATATCAGACTGCCTATACTGCACACCAAGGTCATGCAAAAAGTTATTCATCCACTGTGCTGACTTGCCATAATCTTTTGCAATCACACGCATAGAGATTATGTCTTTGCATTTAAGCACAACATCGTAATAGCTGGCTTTTGGCTTAAGCTCTGCTATCTGCTGTTTTTGCACAGCGGTCGTAAGCTCTAACGCTTCTCTTTTAGCACGCTCTTCTTTCAATGCGTTAAAAACAGCGATAGCCATATCAGGGTTGTTGATAAGCTCCTCTGTCGCATACATACCGTGCTTACGGATACTTGGAAGAACCTGTGATGTAACCCAGTGTTTAAACTGACACGCTTTAGGGAGCTGACTTCTAAGAATAAGACTGTATAAACCAGACTCGTTAATAACATACATTTCTCGGTTCTGACCTGAGTCGGTGAAACACCGAGTCAGCTTATCATCTTCATCTACATGCCTTTTCAGTGCATCAGATGTATCACGATAACCAAGAATCTCAGCCACATCCTTACCCACAAAATAAGGAATACCATCTACTACTGTTGTGCGAACATAGCCAAGCTCTACATTCTTAAAAACTTGTAATTCATTCATAAAATTACCTCCTATGATTTTTTTCTGAAGGCGGGATTACCTTCTAAATCACAGGCAAAGAAAAAGAGCAGGTTTTTAACCCTGCTCCTAAAATTTTTTTTAATTTTTTTAATCTTTTTTGTAAAACTCGCACTCGTAGCCGTCAGCTCGTAAAACAAGCCCTTCCGCCCAAGGTGGTGTTCTTCCCATTAGCTCACACACGCTTTGAACACTCACATTCTTATCGGCTTCGATAATGGCTTCATCATGCACGTGAGCGACGATGCGATATTCTTTCAGCGTTTGCATGGCGTAAAGTAGAATGTCACGAGCTATAGCTTGCGTAATGTTTTCCACAAATTTAGGCCCATAACTTTCCAGCCGCTCCCATTTTTTAGTAGACCCCACACCCTCATAGGTGACCGATTCACCACCATACTTGTTTTCTTCCACACGTGGCTTCACATAGTAAAGGCATCTTTTCGAAGGCAGTTCGATGATAAGAAACCCACTCTTGTAAGTGAACACAATATTGTGTGTTCGAACAGAAATGTGTTCGTGTACACACTGTTTTACCGCTCTGTCCACATCCCACCACAGTGAAACAATATGTGGGTTAGCAGATCTCCAATCATTTACCAACTGTTGCAAATCATCTTCATGTAAACCCATATCAAGAGCGCCCATTGCCTTTAATGCTCCTACTGCACCACCGTAGCCACAGTTATGCACGAGCTTTCCCGATACGGTAAAACGATGATTTGGTCCGGCATTTTGTATGTCATAAACTCGAGTCTTGCTTCGATTAAACGCCAGTTTTTTCTGTGTTGTGCTACAGCTGTATTTGCTCTTGATATGATTTCTTCTCTGCTTATTCCTTTCGATAACATTCTTGTAACTACCGATCTTGCGTATGGCCAATATTGTTGCTCCCAGCGTGTTAGGATAGCGTTCTGCTTGTTGTTTTGATTGACTATTCTTGGAACAAAGCGGATATTTCCTTTTTCGTAGTTGCCGTTTGTATTTATCCGATCTAATTCCCAGTCTTTTCGCACATTGTCTATCTCTTGTAAAATCCAAAGACCTGCTTCTAAAACAGAATGGAAGCACCACTTTATCCCTCTTGCTCCATAGTTTTTGTAGTTTGGATCTCTTGGATTGATGCATCGCTGTTTTGCAGCACTTAGCCGCTTTTCTAGCCATATTGGTATTTGTTTCGGCTGTGAGCAAGCTTGACACCCTTTTGATTTGCCCGACTTTAGACTGTTTAAGTCCTGCCATTGGACGCTTCCACACCCTACGCATTGTGTCAGTACATAACAGTGGTTTTGCTTTTGATTCCAATGTTTTTCTGCACTGATGATTTTCACCCAGCCATATTGTTCTCCGACCATCTCCGGTTTGTATGAGATGTGTTTTGCAGATGGCGGATTCAATAAACCGTATTGGCTTCGGTTTCCCTTTAACCCAGACGAGATGGTCTGGTGTTGCTCTAAGTCCTTCATACTCGATTACCTCCTTTACACCCTTAAAAACAACTCCGTTATGGTTGACCCAGTTTTCTCCGTCCCACACTTTTTGTTTTGTAGTGACTTCTTCAATTGGAACAAGCCCTTCATCTGTGAGTACAAGTTCACCTTCAGCAATACAAGCGAGCTCCGCGATCTTACCTTTCTGCCGCAGGTGCCCGTTTACCCCGTGCTTTTCAACAGGCACGCTAAACATTTGAGAGGCTGACGAGCAGTAAATGTCTTTACCTTCCGCGAATACTCGCATACGCCATTTTTCACCTGCAAGCCAAGCCAAGACTCTCGCTTCGATCGCTGAAAAGTCTGCGACAATAAACTTAAATCCCGTGCGTGGAATAAAAGCAGTGCGAATAAGCTGGGATAAGGTATCCGGAATATCCTCATAAAGCATTTCCAACGCTTCAACATTTCCCTGTTTAACAAGACTTCTAGCCTCCGCTAGATCAGGCAAATGGTTTTGAGGCAGGTTTTGTAATTGCACGAGCCTTCCCGCGAACCTTCCTGTACGGTTTGCACCATAGAAGCGAAACATGCCACGCTCCCGATAATCCATACAGGCAGCGTTTTTCATCGCCGTATACTTTTTCACCGATGATTTGGCAAGCTGCTGGCGAAGCCGTAAAACTTCCGCCAACTCTTTACCCACTGTCTTAAGCTCTTTAGCAACTTCTTTTTTACCAAGCGACTCCATTTCAAGACCATGCTCTTTAAGCCAAGAACGCATCTGCAAAACTGAGTTCGGGTTTTCTAAACCTGTAACATGCTTAAGCTCACTCATGAGATGCGTTTTCACCTCCTGGTCGAGTTTTATAGCTGACTCAACGAAAAGAGAATCTATTCCTATCCCACGGTCGTTAATCTCTTGGTCGAGATAAAACTCCTGCCATAAAAAGTCTGGCACGGGAAAGCGTGAGAGCTTTTCTTGAATACTCATCTCAACTTCCACATCACGCTTGTTATACGATTTAAACTGCTCCCATTTTTCCTTATCGTGAAAATACTTGTTTCTTGTTCTTCCACCGTTTACTTTCGTAGGATTACACGGCAGGCAGAAGTATTTAATAAGATTCTTACCTTCAGTTAGTTTCTGCTTATCAAGACCCAGTACTGCTCCCACGCTTTCCAAAGACATGGGAAGCCCCAGGGTGGCTGACCAGATCATTGTGCAATGCCACGAGCTGGGATTTAAAAACAAGCCTTCACTTTTCACTGTCTGACCGGGGTTAACATTGATGCCTTTATCTCGCAGGTAGCGTGATAGGCAGACTCTTTCAAACTGAGCGTTAAACGCCCACTTGGTCACCGTTTCATCCGTTAAAGCAGAAAGCACAACCTCGGGTATGGTTTCACCTTGCGCTAAATCAACGACCTGAACTTCACTACCGTCCACACTGTAGCCAAAGAGCAGTATTTCAAAATCATCCGATTCTGCGTACTTGTAAACACCACATTTACCAAGATTTACACTCGAAAACGTCTCTAAATCTATACTCAAATTTTCCAAATTACACCACCTCCAAGTTAATAAAAGAGGTGACAGAAAACATGCCACCCCACTTATAGAATCTTCTAAATCCTGTTTTTCAGGAATCTTCTAATTCCTATTTAGAATGTGTTTAATATCAACGTAAAGACTCACGAGTTTCTTTACCGTGAAATCAAGAAGTAATACTCCTATAAACACTGAAATAAAAACCGCTATAACAATTTCCATAATTAACTCACGCTCCTTATGCTAGAAAGTCATCATCTTCTAAAGTCGTAAAATCATCGGTTGCGAGGCTACGTCCGCCGAGTGGTTCACCGTCTCGAATTTTTTGAATATTGCCAAGACCGCAAGCGATACCCTTATTACCGTTAGAGTTAAACGCGTAGAAGTTGATGGAAACTCTCGCATAGCAGCCTGAATACACTTCGCTACGGTCCATGATTGGTTTTACCTGTTTGTCTACAATCTGCGGAGCCGTGGTTGAGTTCGCGTTAATGAAGTAGTGTCCTTTATACGCTTCATCATCACGCTCAATATCCCCGTCCCTGAGTGGTGTTTTAAGAGCAGCCTTGTTTGGTTTCTTACCGCCGAACTTGCCGACACCTTCCTCAATCGCAGCATCAATAGCTTTCTCAATAGCCGTAATCGTTTCAACATCACTTTTAGGGATAAGCAGTGAAACACTATATTTTTCAGGGCCGCCGTTAATAGACTTTGGCTCCCAACCGTTGAAATAGGAAAGGCGTGTGTTTTTGCCGGTGATAACCTTAGTGTTATTTAATTTAGACATAGTACTAATTCTCCTTTTTGAATTCTTGATTTACATTTGTTACGTTAACTTTTGCTCGCTTATCCGAGTCTGGTACGAGCGTAAGTTTTCCGGACGGTTTGATAATGAGGTCGCCCAGAATATCCTCAAATTTTTTCTTGCCCATCAGCTTTTGCATTTCTGTTAAACCGATAAGACTAGTTTTGAAAATGTCAGTAAAGCCTGCGGCTTTTGCTTTCTCAATAACCGCTGTCTCATCCTTAAACTTGCGAACTGATCTGCCTTCTACGAGTTTGAAACCGCTCCACTCTTTGCCGTGGTTAATAGCGGAATCTGTGGCGTACGCTAAAACATCATCAGCCCACTTCGTGAGCTTAGGTATAAGCGTGAGTACTTCTTCAATCTCACTATCTGTTAAAACAGAAGGCGGTTTGAACTCAAGTTCTGCAAGTTTAAGGTTTTCTTCCGCACGTTTACGGCACGTGTCTTTTGCCCTGCAAAACCTGCACCAGTCTCCGGCTTCAAATTCGCCTTCGCCTTTAATAGCAAGCCCTGCTTTAGGTTTAAGCACGCTTTCAGCCCAACAGATAAGCTCCGCGACAGGTAGTGTGAAAGTTGATACGTTGTCACGCCGCGGCTGAAAAATACTCATCTCAACAGTTTGAATCTCATACAAGCTGTCGAAAAGCGTTAAAGCTCCAAGCGCGTAGCATTTCATCTGAGGATTCTCGTAAGCATCAACCAGCACGCCTTGACCGTACTTAAAGTCGATAACCTGCAGCGTTTTTTCGCCTACAATAATGCAGTCCGCTGTACCAAAACCGTCAGGCACGTAAGCTGAAAAATCAACTTTCTGCTCTATGAGAAGGATAGGATCTTGACAGTTAAGTTTTGCCTGCTCGTATTTTTCCATTACGAAATCCACGTAAGCATCCGAGCATTCCTGCATCTCGTTTGAGTCATACTCTGTTGACGGTTTTTCACACGGACGGTTAAGAAGCTTATTCAGCTTGTACTCACACCACGCGTGTGCCGCTGTTCCTTCCTCAGCCGCTGTAGAAGTAGTGTTTTCAAACTTTTCTTCTAAAACAGCACTCGGAGTACACTTAATCCACCTGTGAGCAGAAGATGGGGAAAGTAAAGCATGCTTAGTCACTTGTCATACCTTTCGCCTCTTCAAGAAGCTCAGCGTACTTACTTTCATCAAGTTCTGAAAGCTTGTTAGCTCCGAACTTGACGATAAGCGCTTTTACTTCCGCGGTTTTACCATGTTGGCTAAGCTTTGCTAAAACCGCTCGCACATCCTCCAAACTCACCTTTTTAACAGACTCCTTATTATTAGGAACTGTTTCTTTACAACCAACACCAGAAGCACCGGCATCATCAAATAGCGTTTTAAGATGAGCTGTTAAGTTTTCCAAGTCTTTGATGACTTCTCTCAATATTTCCTTTTTCACGGTTTTCCTCCTTAAACTTCTTTGACATCAACTGACTGAACACTTTTCCCGGGATCTAATAGGTAGACTTGCGAGTAATCACCAAACAACCAGCGGATAAACCGTTGAGGTAATCGCATCACAGCTCCACGTAGAACCTGTTTCTTCTCACAGTTTTCACCGGTGACGTTAATAACGATCTTGTGTTTCACGAGTTTTGCCTCCTTTCTATAAGGGGTTTCTTCCTTACACATCACAGGCAAAGAAAAAGGAGGAGTTTTTAACCTCCTCCTAAAAATTTCTAGAATTTTTTAACGCGTTTTTCTAAGCTTTTCGAGAGCCTTATCCAGATGCTTTTTCACACCGGCAGACGAGATACCAAGCATGCTTGCAATCTCTGACTGAGTGTATCCTTCAATAAACATCAAACGAATAACCTGACGCTGCTTGTCAGTGAGTGTTGAAAACGCATGCTCCATTTCTTCTGACCATTCAAAACCATGGTCATCACCGCTAAAACCATAATCATCAGTAGTACTGAGAGCTTCAGCAATATAACTTTTATCTACTTCAAGCTCACCATCTGCATCAAAATCGAGCGAGAAATTATAGTTGGATGGGAAATGCTCTTCAGCAGCGTAGTCAACGTCGTCTTTGTTGGGTTTGTAGCCGTGTCTTTCTTCGAAACGTTTGACGTACTTCTCTTTCCACGCCTTAATTTCAGCTTTTTCTTCAGCAGTTCTACCTGGACGCAGGTTCTTATTGTTGTAGTAAACCTCGCTGTCATCCATTGAGTGAAGCATCTTAATATCCGCAACGGTTACACCGTTTTCGCCAGGTTTAATAACGATGACTTCTTTTTCATAGCCACCATTGTTGTTGGAAAGCAACCTCTCGTAAGTGTAGATATTTCTTTCCTTAATATTTGTTTTGCGAGTCTTCATGCTCACCCTTCCCGCCTGCAGCGGTAGGGTGAAGACACATACAAAAAAGAGCCGATACTTTATGAAGCACCGACTCTAATACCTGAAAAACAGCCATAGTAGAATAGAGGTACTTCATAGGAGTCATGAAAAACCATGAGGATCCTATTGACGTATCTCATCGCCCTATAGCTAATCAGGCTTTAACTGTTTATTAGTAGTGTCTTATTGATTAATCATTAACCACAATCTTGTTAATTGTTCCAAAAATTCTTATAACATTTACCCGCTCTTTCTTAAAACCCGTATCATGAGTGTAAAAAAGAGTGGAATAATCTCGTTTTTATAACAGTTTGACATGTAAAAACCACACTTGCCTTGAAAGCTACGTGCTTTGAGGTTTAAGCGTTAACAATGTTTTCACCCCCCTTCTCGTTAAACAACACTCGTTTTAGAAAACAAAACGAGCATTAGCCACGCTCTAATAGAGTCCCAACCGTGGCTAATAAAGTCCCAACTGTATTTAATACAATCCCAACAAATCTAATATAATCCCAACCGTATTAATATCAGAAATCCTCACTCCGCAAAAAGTGTTATAGGCCTAACTACTTTTAGTGTTACCGTTAGAGCTTCTGATTAAAACACTTCAGATAAAACGTTCAAGTTATTACTATGCTAAAAAGGCTCTTCAAAAAAACCTGACGAATACGCACATATACGGAGTTGCATACACGAGATTGCAGAAGAAAACTTCTTTACTTATGACTCTCCTAGAATATGGTTAGTGTTGAGAACTAAAGGTATTAGAGTATCTGAAAAAGTAGTAAGACGGCTCATGAAAGAAGAGTTAATTGAGGTTAGATATGCTAGGCGTAAAAGACGCTATTCAAGCTATAGAGGAGAAATTACTCCTGCATGTAGTAACATTGTTAATAATAATTTTCATGCAGATTCACCTAATAAGATTTGGCTTACAGATATTACTGAGTTTTCAGTAAAAGAGTCAAAACTCTATTTAAGCCCTATGATTGACTGTTTTGATGGTAAAGTGGTCTCTTACGCTCTTTCAAACCACCCAGATCAGTGTCTTGTAGATGAAATGTTAGAAGGGGCTTTAACTACCCTTGACACTACAGAATGTAAAAGCTTAGCTATTCATACCGATAGAGGAAATCACTATAGAGGTGGCAGGTGGATTGAGAGATTAGAAGGTCTTGGTATTACACGCTCCATGTCAAGAAAAGGAAACAGTTGAGATAATGCTGCCTGTGAAGGCTTTTTTGGACGAATGAAAACAGAAATGTATTATCCACTTAACTGGGATAGTACAGAAGAATTACGTAAAGCTATTCATACTTACATTGATTTTTACAACAACCACAGAATTAAAACAGGTCTTAATGGAAAGACAATTACGGAACATCGTGCTATAGTTGCACAAAATGTCTAAAAACTGTCCTAAGCCCCTTTTGGCCTATATCTCATGAGACGCAATAGCACTCGCAGTGATGAGAATATATAAAAATCTAGGCGAATAGCACAAAGGTTATTCGCCTAGAATCTGGCAGGTATATAGCAATCGGTACTACATTCCCTTATGAGAAAAACTAGTCATCGAATGCGCAAGAATATACCTAACTGTAGATTTTTCATATGGTTTTACTGTCACTTTATTTTGCGTTGTTCCCAGAATGCTAGGAATGTCACCACAGCACCGGACAAGATTGTAGCAACGGTGTTAATCTGCGTTCCAGGGCTCCAAGCATAGCTAACAACAGGCAATTTCAGCACACTGCATGCTATATAATCGCCAAATAGAATAATCAACAATGTAATTATAATCACTGTCACATCCACGATAGCTATAACTTTTCTGCGGTACAAACAAGTAGTTGTTATTGCAACCAATAACTGAATCAACGCACCAACAACCCCGCACGCCATGAGAGCGTAGAATGGAGCGTACAGAGCAGAGGTGTTCAACCAGAAGCGATAAACTAGTATTCCTAGGCCTGCTAGCACAGCTATTAGGGGTATTAGCTGTAGCCTATTACCTTTAGCGGCGGACACGATAGTACGTTCCTCTGCCATTTGAATCTGGCCATCCGCCATTCCATTTAAGGTAGTTGTTGGTATGTTGTGCAATCCGCAACTTTCTACCGCTCTTGGTGTGGACGAAGCCCACATGATCTACAGTCCCATCACTTGTGAAGTCTACAGCAATGAAATCTCCACTACGCACATTAGACACGAAACTATCCCAGTGCTTTGTGCTATAACCAGACCCCATGTAGTTTTTGAAAACATTGGCATTCACCCATGATGTAGAGCGATCTCCCTTCGATTTCCACCACCATCCTTTATTTTGATCATTATAGGTATCCATTGGTACACCACCGGCGTGTAGGATCTGCGAAGCAAAATTAGTGCAGTCAACAGGGGCACCATACCATTTCTTTTCCTCACCATATTTGCCATTAATCCCTGTTGCCCACTTCTCGGCATAAGCGCGAGCCTTACTAAGGTCGATACCGGAATTTCGCAAAGCATAAACTGGTCTATCATTCCCATTTTTAGGCTTGGTTGGAATCCACATTTTTGCGAGAGCAATACCATCGTCTTTAGAAAGCTCACCTTCGGAAATCTTAAGATTGAACGCATCTAACTGTTCGATAATTTGTGAGTTCTCTTTAGGGTTTTCATAAACATCAAGAAATTGAACCAATGGTTGTAAATCTGGACGGCCATCCAAAACTTCAGTAATAATAATCTGTTTGTACATAGATGCTGTGTCGACGGTTAGTTCTGGTAGAGAATATTTGGTTTGAGCAGCTCTGAGGTCACTCGCGTAGAGAGCAACATATTTAGCCTTGGCAGCATCGCCATTGACATAGGTATCTAATAAATATAAAGTCTTCCCTTGGAACTTAACAGTATTAGTTGCAGTTTCTTGATTGGCAAGAAAGTCTTCACTGTGAGGCGGGGATGCGGATGCCATTGATGGAAATATTCCAATTGTAAACAATAGGCAAAATGCACACATTTTTACTGTGGATTTGTGTTTCATAATATTACTCCTTTGAATTAATTACAACAACACAATTATATATTATACACAAACTTCTTTGAATGTCAAAATGTCACAGTATTAGTAGATCATTGCTGCTTTAGACGCTTTGCTCGGTTGGTTAATTGCCGCATCTGATGGTGCGGTTCAACGCAATGATGGCAGCGACAAGGCGAAGCCAACACAAGCTTGGTTGGCTTTCTTCAATACCTACTCGTTCGTCCAGTCATCTTCTGATGATGCTTCGTAGCACGTGAGATGATTCAAGGGATGATTAGATGAGTGCATTTTAAGCTTTGTATAGAATAGTTTTTATTTCAAAAAATATATAAAACCAATCTAGTGATTTTTGAAAATAAAATTAGGAATATTAAATTTATTGCATTAAAACTAAAAAGAAGGTCTATAGGCCGAAAAGGGGCTTATGATAATTTCTTAAGTATTTTATGCAGTAATAGCACGATTATCTTTTAAGCCCCTTTTGTTTTCAATGTCAAGTAATGCTGAATGTTAAGCTTTTTTAGCTTAATAACAGCGAGTTTTCCGTGGTATTTCAACGATAACTCGGGTTTTTAGACACACTTTTTTGCCGCTTATCCTCAAAAATGGTTCCTTCATTAGGCAACGACATCGTTGTCATCAAAGCAAGCATGAACATAAGCGGACCGAGCGCATTCCCATACGTTTTGAACATCACACCAAAATCATGGCCGAATACCACCATCGACAAGTAAAGGAACATAAAATTCACAGCTGTAAACAGAACCAACTTCAGCACGAACATAAGAACCTTGTACATAAGAATATTCTCCTCACTTACTCCACGGAGTCGCACACCAAATAGCAGAAGCTGCTAAACTTGCAGCTAGGGCCACAGCTCCACCTCTAAATGCGGCTGGACCAACTGCCTTTAAAATATACATAGCAGCTTGCTTCCAAAGCTGATTTTCAAGTAACTTTGTTAAAGCACCATGAAATATTCCAATAAGGCTGCTTAGACCAGTAGTTTCAAGTACACATTTAGCATAATCCTTCGAACGCACTGCATGATTATCATTAGACGAAATCTTATCAACAGATGCATTTGCATTGAGCTTATGAATTAAATTCTCAAGCACTTCTTTCGGAACATGAGAAAACTCCCCTGCTTGTGTTATAGTCCATTTTTTATTAATTTTATTAAACTTGAGATACCTTGAAAAAATAATTTCAAGACGCTTAGCATAATTATCTATATTCGCATCACTGACATTACTTTCTACAACACTTGGTCCATTATCCACTATCTCACTAGCTTGAGCAGTTGATACCAGAGAAATACAGGTTGATAATGCTGCAACAACTACAGCAATAGACTTAAAAATATGACATTTCATAGAAATTCTCCTTTGTAATTACAATATATAAAAGACCTATCATTAGGTTTAGTACTCATCTTATTCCATAATTTTTTGCCATACAATTGTTGTTGTTATTTTTGATAATATATAAAATGTATAAGGTGTTCTCAGTTTTACTTGTAACAAATAGGAATAGGGTTATCCCCCCCCCAAATACTAAATTATGCAAATAGACTACAATTAGAATACTCAAAATCACAACTACATCCCTAGTCTGTAGCGTAGCTCGTGTTTGGTAGCTGCGGCAAAACAACAAGAAGACCGGCGGTAAAAATCAGCGCGAGTATAGGCAAAACCGATCCTTCATACGCTTGATTGCCGAGCATAGAAAAACATAAGCCAACCAGAGCCCATCGCAATGCCGGACTAATAGATCTCATGCGAATAAAAATATTATTCTTACTAAATATTGACTTCACAGCAACCAGCTCTCCCCTAAAACTCTCTCCAAACAATGCAAACTTGCATGCAAGACTACATAACTACTTACACGCAGGCTTACATGCAAACTTACATAACTACCTTCAAATCGCTACCAAACTTAAATAATTCACTACAAACTACACAAATCCAATAGCTTATTTGACAAATTTGATAACACTATACCCTTGGCCAAAAAACAACAAATAATAATACAAAACAACAAAAACACTACAAAAAAACAGGGATCATAGACTAAAACAGTTCAAAACAAAAAGAGTGAAAAACAAAAAGCTTTCGGTTTTGAATGTCCCTAGTAGCAAACAAAACCGAAAGCAACACACTCAACACTCAAAACACACACGCATACGCAACCAACGCCAACACAAACCAGAGATAAAAATGTTAAAACAAAAACACAATCACTTTTATAACTCAATAAACATTACTGCTTTAATCAAAAACAATCTTGTTATACACTAGCTAAGCAATAAACAATAATGTAAAATAGTTTCATTATATTGTGTAGACTGTTTTATATTGCGTAAACTATTAAATTCTCATTTGAGAATCAAACCGCACTAGCAAAAGGTAGGAGTTTGTGAAAAATGATTTCAATTATGCCGACGATTCCGAGCGCGAATCAGACTCAGAAGCTGGAACAATATCGCCAGGCGTCAATGAAGAACGCTCAAAAACAAATCATGAATCGAAGAATGACTCGAATACTGCTGGGAGTGTCGACGGAATTACGTCAAATGACATTAACGAAACAATAGATTCAACTACCTTTGAAGAAAAACAAGCTGCTTCACTTATATTTGCACTCAAGACTCTAGGTTATAGCGACGAATGGAGCGGAATACTGCCAGATCCAGAAAGTTTTAATTTGTACCCAACGAATGTACAAGAAAGAATACTTAATCAGGCAGATGCTTTTACGGTCGATGAGTCTAAACGACAAGACAAACTTGTTAAAGCAGAAATAGAAACATCTAAAAGAAATACATGGATAAGCGCTGTACTATTTGTTTTATGCTTGCTTTCTGGACTAATAGCTTTCCTTATTACAAATAACCAATGGTCATGGACGCCATTGGCATTACCAGCAATTTCGTTCCTAAGAGATTTAATAACACACATAAAATCTCATTCAAGTAAGAATGAAACGGATAAAAACAGTAAAAACTAAATAGACAGGTAAAAACTAAATATACGGAATTGAAGCCAATAAAACCATTGAGTTTATGCCACTGGACTTTTTCCACGACAGTCTTCCGAGCGTAGATGTCGTTCTGTTGGATTCGATTTTAGCTGATTGGGATGATGACTGTTGTACAAAAATACTAAGAAATATTCTTCGATCGATTCGCCAATCTAGGGCGAACTTGGTTATCTCCGAGGCGATCAGATTTTCTTCTTCATCACATGTTGATGCTATAGGCAAACTGGCGCTAGCTTGTGCTGTTCAAGGACGGGTCAGAGAACCTGAAGATGTTCGGTCACTTGTTCTAGCTGCGGGTTTCACAGACTGTGAGCATGTTACAGAAAGTCCGATGCGCTTTTCCTTAATAGCACGACCTTAATTCATCTTTATTATTTCTCTGTGAGGTAAGAATATGGATCAGAGTGCTGTACGTTTGAATGGCGTGAGTCACAGTTTTGATGGAGATGTGCTCGTATTGAACGACATCTCAAGCCATGTTTCTAATACACGTATCGCAGTTGTCGGTGATAATGGAAGTGGCAAGTCAACGCTCTTGCGTATCATCGCAGGCACGATTTCTCCATCTCATGGCTCCGTAGTCCTAGGATCCGCACCGTATTTCATGGCACAGAATCGTAGCCCTGATGATAATCGCACGGTTGCCGAGTTTCTTGGTGTTGAGTGGTTCTTGAGGTCTTCCGAAAGACTTGAGGAAGGTAATTATAATGAGGAGGACTTAGCGTATTTAAGTGATAAATGGGAACTTGCGAGCCTGCTTGAGTCTGTTAAAGAAGAATGGTTCCCACAACTAGAGTATTCACGGTTGATCTCAGAAATCTCTGGTGGTGAGTTCGCGAACTTGGGGTTAGCGCGAGCTCAGATTGCCAAGCCGAGAATCTGTTTGCTTGATGAACCATCGAATAACCTTGATTTCGCTGGAAGAGAGCGGCTGGTGCGCTTTATTGCCGACTTTAAATACACCCTTATCGTGGCAACACATGATCGAAATATCATGGATTGCTTTGACAAGATTTGGGAAATCCGTGATGGTAGATTGACTCAGATAGATGGATCCTTCGCTGATTACTTGAACCATGTAAAGAATAGGCGAGCTGAGGCCACTCACGAGCTTAACAAAGCGCGAAAAGAGGTAAAAAGGCTGAAAAGTTCTCTTAGAGAATTAGAGCAACGGCAATCAATTCGTAGGAACGGTAATCAACGTGCATCGATTCAGAAGCGCGGCTCTAAAATGTCTATGAACGGTCTCAAAAGTAAGTCTGAGGGTACCTTAAGCAGACAACGATCACAGTTAACAGAGAAACGCCAAGATGCCGCTGAGACCGAATTGGCCGCAAAAAATAACATCGAAAAAGAACATACTATGCGTCTCGACGGTTTGCTGTCAGATCAAGAGGGCAGTAGGCGTCAGATTATATGTTTGTCTTCATGCACTGGCTGGCAAACCATTATCGGTGGTGACGATCGCGTTGCACTTGTTGGTGCTAACGGTGTTGGAAAGTCGCGCCTCATAGCAAGCATTAACAATAGCTCCTTGAGGTGCTCTGGTCCGGCTTGGGCAGAACCTTTGACCCCTGATCTTGAAAGTATTGGTATTCTCTCTCAGAACTCACTACATCTTGATCACTCAAAAACGATCTGGGACGAGCTTGTGCAAGGGATACCCAACCTTGAACGGCAACGAGTATTCGCTGTCATTGCTCGGCTTGATTTTAGCAGCGCAACGCCTGACAGCCTTGTATCTGAACTCTCGGGTGGCGAGCAGTTTAGACTTTCACTCGCGAAGCTCCTACTAGCTACCCCACCAAAACAACTCATTGTTTTAGATGAACCTACTAATAGTCTAGATATTCAAAGCCTCCGTGAGGTGAGAGATTTGCTGTCGCAGTTTGAAGGCGCTCTGCTAGTAATAAGTCATGATCGCGACTTTTTAGAGAGCCTCTCAATCACAAGATGGCTCGAACTTAGCAGTTCTGGATTATCTGAACTCGCATAATATATGCACCCGTCTTTCTGACAATATTAGATTTATGTGACCGAAGTGAGGTAAGCGATACACTTGCGATCAAAGAATACGTCGTTGAGTCTGCATCACTCAAAACCATGATGAAACTAAAAGAGCCCAAAGCTGGTCTAAGTTCAAACTATTCTCTTGTTCTGTATCTTACCTTTGAAAAAAGGGAAATTGGAGTCGAAATCCTAGCCAGTCGCTAGATATAGGGCATCCACCCTGAAGGATGTCGAATCCAAAAAAGTTGCAAAACTGTTGCTGCGCTTGCTGTTATAGCTGCATCATCTGCTATGTTGTCCGCTTGTGGAGAGCCAAAAGCTGTTCCTATGAACGATGAGTTCGCTGACAATTCTGGTCAAAGCGCGGATGATGGCGGTAATCCTTCAGGGAAGTACGATGCTGGCGCTCAGCAATCTCAGTCTTCTGCGCAAAGTGAAGATTCTGGGGATTCTAAAAACCAGTCTAAAACCGATACTGGCAATTACAAAGATGGCGATTACAAAATCAAAGCTACGTATGGTCCGGTTGCAGAAGATAGTTTTGATGTGCGCTTAAGCGTCGCAAATGGGAATATTAGCGATGTGCAAATGACTCCTCATCCGTTTACGCCGATTTCAAAAAAGCACATGAATGCTTTTGCTGGCGCTATTCCAGGTAAAATAGTTGGAAAGCCGTTGAAAGATTTGCATATTTCAGTTGTTGCTGGAGCAAGTTGGACTAGCGACGCATTCAATAAAGCGCTTGATGTTGCTCGCCAAGAGGCTTCAATTCAATCCGCACAATAATTGCAAGGCACAATCGCGATTATTGCGCAGATTGAATCAGCATCTAATCTTTTTTATTTTGAACGCTATCAACTGATTTTAATCGTACATTTTCCTTATATTTGTGCAACATTAAAGCAAAAGCTGTACAAGTGATTAGGTAGAAATTCCACGTAGTAACAAGAGTGAAAATATGAGGTCCAGGGTATGGATTGATTGAATACCCATACAATAGTTCTGTATCACTTGACCATAGCAATGTACCTAATGTATCAAAAATAATAATTACAATAGGTATTAATGCTTTCCATCGCATTGAATCTTTGCGCAAAGATAACACAGCAATTGCAAAGCAAATTGGCACATAAAATCCAGACAATTGTACTGCCTTATACAATGTTGAATTAACTGCATCATGCAATCCTGTAAACCAAAATCGAAGAAGTAATACAATACTTATAGCATCAATCACTACTAAAATAATCCACAAATATTTTGCACAGAAAGAATGAATATTTTTAAATTTTTTCTCCTCGGGAACAATATTGCAAGATGCACTATTTTCTGATTGTTCTTTCTCGATGAAAGTCTTATAACTATTAAATGCAAGAAGCATAACCAATACACTATGTACGCAAAAATTCAGGCATATAAGAACTGTATTTACTTCAGAGCCGGGATAATATGCATAATTTACCATAGGAACTTGTAATAGCTCTGCTAATGATTGCGCATACATGCAAATAAGCGTAGATATAACGAAAAGCGCTACTAGTGTTATTGACATTATCCAGCGTTTGCGCTCGCGACAAAATGCAATAACGCAAACCAACAATACAAGACTTACTACACTAGTCCATGCAAGACCGTCATATAAAACATACCCATTCGATGTGTTAATAAAATATCTATATGCCAGAGTAAGTAGGCATATAGTGTCAAGTGGAATAAACAATAACCACGCACACTTGCGTTTACAAATATTCTTTAGCAAATTCATTATTTACATTCTTCTTAAATGAAAATGTTACAAAATTTTACTATTTATCGACGTACTCTATAATAAATAGCTTTTCCGTCATGTTTTGGCCATCCACCATCCCACGCTAAATAATTCGTGGAATGTTGTGCAATCTTCAAACCATCGCGACCTTTTTGATACACGAAACCGATATGATCAACTTCTCCATCTTGGTTATAATCAACGCCGATAAAATCACCGTCAGCAACAGAATGAACAAGCTGTTTCCAATGCTTTGTATTGTAGCCACTTCCCATATAATTTTTGAAAGTATTAGCATTAACCCAAGAGATAGAAGTGTCATTCTGTGCCTTCCACCACCAACCTTTAGATGGATTATTATACATATCCATTGATACGCCACCGGCGTACAAAATTTGAGAAGCAAAATTTGTGCAATCTTCATCGCGTTCCCAAATCCACCAGCCTCTTTTTTTATAACCGTATTTTGGATTAGGTTTTACAGCATATTTTGCAGCATATTTTTTCGCGGCAGAAACATTAATCCCTAAACTACGGTCTGCGTAATATGGTTTATCATTATGATTTTCTGGTAATGTTGGCAAAAGTAGATAAGCGTTTTCTATGCCTTCTTCTTTAGATAGAAATCCATTAGAAATTTGTTTATTTATTTTTTCAAGTTCAGCAAGTATTGCATCATTCTCAGATCTATTTTCATACCAATCTAAAAATTCAACAGATTCTGTCGCGTCTGTTCTCAATGTATTTTTTTCATCCTCTTGTGAAAGAATGCTTTTATAAATTGTTGCTGTTTTTTCAGTTAATTCAGGCAATGAATAACTTTTCTTAGCCTTGTTGATAACACTAAAATGTTTAGATAAAAAGTTTTGCTTTGCTGAATTTGGGTCTTGGAATGTATCTAGTAATCTGAAACGCTCACCTTGGAATGCTATATAATTTCGTACTTTTACAAAACTACTTTCTTGAGTTGTAACGCCAGAATTATTATCGGCATATGCTACATTTACTAATCCATTAGCAATCAGTAGACAGGCAAAGCATGTAGCTATCATTTTATAACAAATTTTCATCTTATCTTCTCTCCTAATTAACCATGATGATCAGCAACCGTACTGATAAAAGAAACTAGCAAAGCGCTAGTTGCATGCATCTTTACGGTGCAACTAAACAACACATTAGAAATTCTACTATTGAATTTATATGGATGTCAATAAAATCATAAAACGATGTTTTATGTATATGGAATTGTTGTTCTGTTGCTATAAGTGCCATTTTGTTTCAAATATCAACTAAATATATTTAATATACTAAATGTATTAAAAATGTATGTAATTCTAGTCTTACGCCTTACAATTCAGTCATTGTAATTGTTGCATGACGCTGTAAACAGGACGCACGTTATCGTGGCAGATTTTGCTAGATTTGCGATTTTTGCCACGATAACTGTGTGTGTCACGCATTTGCTGGTTCTATTGCAATGCGTCCACCTAACGCTTGAACAACCTTCGCAATAGTTTGAAAGCTAGGATTGCCATCTCGTCTTAGGCTTTTATAAAGGCTTTCCCTACCAACCTCAGCTTTTTGAGCAATCTCTTTCATTCCTCGAGCTTTTGCAATATCACCTATAGCAGCTTGCAACAAGCGAGGATCGTTAAGTTCTGCTGCAGCATTGAGATATGCAATAACATCATCATCGTCCTCAAGATACTCACTCGCATCCCATTTACTTATATTTACCATTTCTTCTCCTCAATTAACTGTGCAAGAAGTATCTTCGCTTGCTTAATATCTTTACTTTGACTACTTTTATCCCCACCAGCAAGTAATAGCATTAACTTTGAGCCTTTTTGTGCAAAATACACACGATATCCTGGTCCAAAAGCGAAACGCAGTTCACTAATACCATTGCAAACTGGATGTAAATCACCTACTGGCTTACCTGCAATTTCACATAATCTCAGCCTCGCATTAATTCGAGCTTTAGATTGCAAGACCATGAGCCTACTAAGTCTCCTAAATTAGCGGATTTAGCTGATTAGTCGCGCGGGTTTTAAAATATACAAGGTTTGAAGGTGATGATTTTATGATTTCAGATAATATCTTCCATGATTCTTCACATGATAATTTGAAATCTAGCTTCATTACGTGTTGTATACAATGAAGCTTTGCTTTTGAACTCTGAAACTATTGCTCTGTACTCTGAAACTTTGATTTAGAACATCATATTATTTCTTACTATATTATGCTTGTAATACTGTATATCCCCACTTCACCAGCTGGGTGCAAGGTGGGTGCACTTTTTAACGTTATCCATCTTGTGCACTCGACCCTAGAACGTAGACATGTTCCCTCATACAGCCAAAACACACTCAAAAACCGCAAGAACCCAGCCTAAAGCCGCCACACACTAAACCTTTTAACGATAGCCCTCGCAAACCCCTGCTACATAAGGGCAAAAATGCACCCACCTATTAAGCCCTAGACATCAATACAACACTCTCGACGTGATGAGTGTTGGGATATATAACACAGAAAGCAATAGTTTCAGAGTATAAAAGCAAACAGTTTCAGAGTTTAGAAGGAACAGTTTCAGAGTACGAAAGCAAACAGTTTCAGAGTATCCAAGAGTTAAGAAACTAGACCGACCTACATGCCTCCAGATTTGCGCAAAGCTCACAACGAGCTAGATAAAATAGTAGATGTTGCTTTTGGTGCTACAAAGCCTTGCACTAATAATGACGAGCGCCTAGAAATTCTCTTCAAATCCTATATTCACATGACTAAGGAATGAATTTAATATAAACAAACCCACAAAACTAAAAACAAATCTGTAGTTTCTACAAGTCAGGATTTATATTAAGAAGTGTTGATTGCTGTTAGCAGAGGGTCACAAGTTTTGTGTGACCTTCTAGCATATTCATTCTTCTGAAACAATACGCAGTTGAATTGTGAAACTCGTAACTGAACCTTTTATCCTCATAGTTCGAAAAAAATATTGCTTTTTTTTTAAGTGAATAAACTTTATTGTGATGTATGCAAATTTTGGGGCTGACTCTAATTTTGCATAATTTTCAAATCGAATTAAGAAAGGAAGAAAGATGAATGGGGAGAATATGGAAATGCCTCCAGTGAATAATGATAACAATAACAAGCATTTGAGTGGGCTTGGAGTATCTGCGCTTGTATTGGGTATTATTAGCATTGTATTTTCTGTAGTTCCAATTATTAACAATTTGTGCATAGTGTTGGGAGTTCTAGCAATAGTTTTTGCTGGATGCTCTTGGAAATCAACTGGTAAAAAAGGACACAAGCGTGGTCATGGAATGGTAATCGCTGGTCTTGTTCTAGGTATCCTTTCAATAGTAATTACTTTATCTATGCAAGCAAGTTTTAGTGCTTCTATAGATAAAGCTAAGTCTGGCTTAGATAAAGCAAGTAAAAAGCTAGACAATATGGCAAAAGGTATTGCCAATGAGAATGCTAAAGAGATGAAGATTCAAGTTAAGGGCACTGCTCCAACTGATATTAACTTATTAGTTTCTGGTTCTAACAGCAATGAAAGCACAAATAATGGTGTTTGGGAGAAAGTCTTTACTGGCAAGGATGCTCAAAAGGATTGGACAATCATGGCATCGCCAAAAATAGACGTTGATAATCCAACGCCAGACAATTACAAAGTTGAATGTTCAATTACTGTTGATGGCAAAGAAGTGTCTCATAAGAGCGCAACTGGAACTTCTGCTAATGTAATGTGCACTGCGTCTGACATAACTGCTAAGTAATTTATACGTTTTTATAAAATTTATTCAAACAAAAGCCCGACGAGTTTACGCGCCGGGCTTTTAGTGTATTCAGTTAGTTATTGTGTAACTTTACTTATTCTTATTGCTATCTTCTTTAGCTGCGCTATCTTCTTTTTCGCTATCTTCAGACTTATTATCCTCAGATTTATTTTCTTCAGTAGCAACAGCAGCAGTTGTGTCTATTGTCTCAAACTTTTCGCCTTTAATTGTGAACTCCCCCAGCAATCCTTCGCCTTCAGCATCCACCTTAATGTGTTCGCCGTCAGAAAGTTCACCAAGCAAAATCTTTTCAGAAATAGTATCCTCAATATCTCGCTGAATTACGCGACGCAACGGACGTGCACCAAGCAAAGGATCAAAGCCTTTCTGTGCAAGCAAATTCTTAGCGGCATCCGTAATTTCTAGAGACATGTGACGATCAAACAGCCTGTCGTTAAGCAACTTCACGTCCATGTCAACAATTTGACGAACTTCTGGCTCCGTAAGCTGACGGAACACAATAGTGTCGTCCAAACGGTTTAAGAACTCTGGACGGAAATGACGCTTAAGCTCAGAATTAACCTGATCTTTCATGCGCTGATACGTGGAATCAGCGTTATTTCCAAGTGTAAAGCCAGTGTTTGCAGCCTTCGCAATATCGCGAGTACCAAGATTGGTGGTAAGAATAATAATCGTATTCTTGAAGTCCACTTTTCTACCCTGACCGTCTGTTAAGTGACCGTCATCGAGTACCTGCAAAAGCGTGTTGAAAATATCTGGATGAGCTTTTTCAATCTCGTCGAAAAGCACCACAGAGAATGGCTTTCTGCGAACTTTTTCAGTAAGCTCGCCACCTTCTTCATATCCAACATATCCAGGAGGAGCACCGAAAAGCCTAGACGCAGCATACTTTTCTGCAAACTCTGACATGTCAACTCTGATTAAGGCATTATCGTCATCAAACAAGAAGTTTGCAAGCGCCTTGGCAAGCTCAGTTTTACCAACTCCAGTAGGACCAGCAAAAATAAACGATCCAGAAGGACGTTTAGGATCCTTCAAACCAACTCGAGCACGACGAATCGAGCGAGCTAAAGCAGACACAGCTTCATCTTGACCAACAATACGCTTGTGAAGTTCAGATTCCATTTGAAGAAGCTTCTGTGATTCCGCTTGAGTAAGCTTTACTACAGGAATGCCTGTAGTGCTTGAAACAACGGAAGCAATCATGTCTTCATCAACAACCATCTTGACATTAGACTCGCCTTCGCGCCAAGCCTTTTCCTTCTCTGCAGCTTCATTCTCAAGCTTTTCTTGATCGTCGCGAAGATTGGCAGCTTCTTCAAAATCTTGCTGCTTGATTGCTTCATCTTTCTTTTCAGAAATCTTAGCAATCTTATGGTTTAATTCTTTGAGCTCAGGCGGCTGAGTCAAGCGCTTAATACGCAAGCGCGCACCAGCTTCATCAATAAGATCAATAGCCTTATCTGGAAGGTGACGATCTTGAATGTAACGATCAGAAAGCTCAGCAGAAGACTGTAAAGCTCCATCGGTAATAGTTACATGATGGTGATTTTCGTAGCGAGAACGCAATCCTTTAAGAATCTCGATAGTTTCAGCAATTGTAGGTTCTGGAACTTGAATCGGCTGGAAACGACGCTCCAAAGCAGCATCTTTTTCAATATACTTGCGATACTCGTCAGTAGTAGTAGCACCAATTGTCTGTAGCTCTCCACGCGCAAGCATTGGTTTAAGCATATCGGATGCACCAAGAGCTCCATCAGCAGAACCTGCTCCAACAATAGTGTGAATCTCATCAATAAAAAGCACAATATCGCCGCGTGTTTTAATTTCTTTAAGCACTTTTTTCAAGCGCTCTTCGAAATCGCCACGGTAGCGAGATCCTGCAATCATTGAACCTAAGTCTAGAGAATAAACTTGCTTATTTTTTAACGTTTCCGGCACATCGCCTTCAACGATTTTCTGTGCGAGACCTTCTACAACTGCAGTCTTACCAACTCCAGGCTCTCCAATAAGCACAGGATTATTCTTCGTGCGTCGGCTAAGTACAACCATAACGCGTTCAATTTCTTCAGAACGACCTATAACAGGATCAAGCTTTCCTTCTTGAGCTTCAAATGTTAAATTGCGTCCAAATTGATCAAGAAGAGCAGAGCCGGATTGATTTCGCTTATCTTGCACACTTCCAGCATTAGCTAACTCGCCCTTCTCGCTACCATTAGGAGCATTATCTCCACGAATTAAATCAACAGTAGTGCTTCGCAAGTCTCCAAGATCAACTTCCATCTTTATAAGTACTTGCGTGCCCACACCTTCGCCTTCGCGTATAAGCCCTAGCAAAATATGCTCAGTACCAATATAACTGTGACCAAGCTGAAGAGCTTCGCGCAAACTCAGTTCAAGCACTTGCTTAGCGTGAGGCGTAAAAGGAATATGACCAGCAGGCGAAACAGTGCCTTTGCCGATCATCTCTTCAACCTGTTTGCGAGTGCCTTCTAGGCCTACGCCTTTTGAGCTTAACGCTTTCGCGGCAATGCCCTCACCTTCGCGAATAAGCCCTAGCAAAATATGCTCAGTACCAATATAATTGTGCTGAAGTGAGCGAGCCTCTTCCTGAGCTAGCACAATCACGCGTCGTGCGCGATCAGTGAACCGTTCAAACATAACTGCCTTCCGTTCTTTTCTTTCATTCCATGGTAACGAGTCGCCATGACGCGAAGCGTCGTATATATTTATTCATTCGTACAGCATTCCATAGCATCACAATAATCATGAATGATGAACCTAAATATTCATATTCTCGTTTCTTGCATAATTACTTATGTTGTCTGCGAGATTTTCTTTTATATAATCGCATTGATGTGAATGCTGTAGTTTTTGAAGTGTCTTCAGATTCTTGTGACTCTTCCACTTTTCCTGTTAACGGTATTTCTTCTGTAACAGAATTTTCGTCTACTAAGTTTACTTCTGAAGAATCAGGATAATCTGTATCTTTTTGGGATTTTTCAAATTTTTCAGATTCATTAGCTACAGTCTCTTCAATTTTTTCAGTTTGATTTTCAACTTCAATTTCGCGATTTTTGTCATCATTATTTTCATATGATTTTTCGCCAATAGTTGAATTGTCTATTAAATCAGATTCAGATAAATTATTTTGTTCATCGTTGTCTGTTGAGACTTCTCTTTTGTTGCGCAATTTTGAATCTAATTTTCTGCGCTTACGACGATGCATCTTACTGTCTTCGATTGCTTCCTCAATAAGCTCAACGTCTGCTCGCTCATCTCGTGGAGCTTGTTGCAAAATGTCAATATGATAATCGTCGTATGCAGGCTCAGATTGAATCCAAAGCTGCGATGGCTCAGGTGGTTCAATGTCAGAATGCTCACCACAAGCATGATCAAGCGATACAACTCGCCCATCGTCTGGGCTCCACATGTTTGCGCATACGCCAAACATAGAGCCTAAACTTCCAGCTAGAGGAATGAGGAATCCGCATGATGAACATGCTTTGCCATCGGCAATTTTTGTAGATAACGACTTTGGGCCATGTTGACCTGCGTACCAGCGTTTAGCTGTTTGCGAAATTGCTTCCGCAGTCATTACTCGTCTGCGAGACAGTCTTAGCGTTGAAACAGCTTCTTCAAGATCTTCGTCAAAATCATTATTTGCATCGCAAGATTCTTGATTTTGATTAATATCTTTTTCTGCGTTTGCGTTTGTGTCTGCATCTTCTTCGCTAGTATTAGCTTTAGCGTCATCTTCAGTTTTAGACTCAGAATAATCATCTGAATTTGCTGATTCTATATTCTTTTCAGAATTATTATCATCAATATTATTTACTTGACGGAAGCCATCTTCTAGTCGAGAATCGTCTTCAGATGTGCCAATAGAGTCCATTACAGAAAGATCACTTGGTTTCAAGCGGTCTTTCCACGGAATCCATGGTGGTGAAAGCAAAGAATTTTCAGTAGGAACAAGCGTTGATTCGTTCACGGTCCAACGTTGCGTTTCTTCATCATGATACAACGTAACTGACCACTGCCAGCCTTCATACCCAACTAAATTGCTTACGAAACGAAAGTCTGTAACTCCGTTGCCAAGCTCTATAGAAGATACAAAATCTCCTACTGCATCAGTACGTTCTGAAGTTTCCACAGCTATACTTCTAGCTAGTTCTTGTGGATCCATCACTTCATCAGTCATAAATAATATTCCAGACACTATTCCTGAACGTCAAAATTATCTGCCACTGCACGCAACAATGTAGCAAGTTTTTTGCTTTCAGCAGTTGATGGGTAATGACGTCGACGCAAACCATTACCAGCAGAATCAAGAAGCTTAATAAGATCTTCTACAATAGCTGCCATATCTTCGGCTTTAGGACGAGTAGCCTTTACAAGCGATGGTGCTGTTGCAATAACATTCAAGCCCATAGCCTGTGGTCCTTTGCGACCTTCAATTACAGAAAACTCAACTCGTGTACCCTTGTGTAAACTTTTTACAGTAACTGGCAATGCTGCTGCTGGCAAGAAAACATCCTTACCATCATCTCCAACAATAAAGCCGTACCCCTTCTGCGTATCGTACCAACGCACGCGCCCATTGGGCATAACACACCTCACTCCAAATAATTCTCATTTCGCACGCTGAAGTGCACAAGGCATAAAGTATCAGCATATGCGATAGGTTTATAGATAGTGTACCAAATATTGTTATTACTTGTTTCCTTATTACATTGTAGCGCATACACGCGGGCAATAAAATTTTTTTAACCTACGCAAGTGTTGCTAATGCCAATATTTTAATCGCTAACAATTTTAGAAGGCTCATCGATTTCATTAACTGGCAGAACTACAGTAAGAGTTAGGCCATGAGCTTTAACATCTATTTGCTCAGACCCATCCATAGTGTCATCAAGATTAGTTTTAGAATTGGTCGATGCTTCTAGTGGAGAAGATATAGTTGCGCAAATAAAACCATGATGTGCTTTTACTACAGATTGCGCAATTGCCATACCCAAGCCAGTTCCACCTTTTTCTCTAGCTCTTGATGGGTCAGCAATATAGAAACGCTCGAAAATTCTAGACAATGATTCTTCTGGAACTCCAGGGCCATGGTCAACAACTCGAATTACAGCATACTTATGACCCGTATCAGTAGATTGGCTGACTTCCGCTGCTTCCAAAAACTCCTTCAGTGATTCTTTTACAGAAGGTAATTTAGATAATTCATTTGGAGTTATAGACGCCTTCATAACTCCTACTGCAATTTCTACAGGAGAATCAACAGGGGTGTATCTATGAATATTTCCTACGATATTTGTCATTACTTGGCGTAATCTAGCACCATCACCGAGTAGCGTAACAGTTGGAAGTGTACCAACATGGAATTGGAGCTTACGCTCAAAATCGCAATTTGTGCAACTCATAAGCTTCCACTCATCCGAAATAGTTAAATAGCCTTGTTGAACGGATCTAGCAGGATCAAGAGCATGTAGATCATTAGCCGCGTCAGAAAGTATTGGAGATAAGCTAACTTGCTGTGAAATATTAATTCCACGACCCTCATCAAAACGCGCCAAAGAAAGCAAATCTTCTACTAGTTCAGTCATTCTCTCGCTAGAAGCCTTAATGTGGGCAATAGAGTCATCTGCTCTCTCCTGCTCTCCTGGCATGTTGCGCCACATTGTATATAACTCAGCATATCCATGAATTGCAGCTAATGGAGTACGTAATTCATGACTTGCATCTGAAACGAATCGCTTCATTTTTTCTGTCATATCTTCTTGCTCATTAAATCCTCTTTCAATACGAGCAA
Source organism: Gardnerella sp. DNF00747 (assembly GCF_049262675.1). NCBI lineage: Bacteria > Bacillati > Actinomycetota > Actinomycetes > Bifidobacteriales > Bifidobacteriaceae > Gardnerella > Gardnerella sp. DNF00747. The sequence continues at coordinate 871,782 of NZ_CP058394.1, forward strand.
GCATAGAGTTAAGAGAAGCTGCTAAAGATCCAACCTCAGTATTTTCAGGAGCAGATGGAACTCGTTTGCTTAAATCTCCAGAAGCAATTTTTGAAGCTGTTTTTTCAATTCGTTTTAACGGTCTTAAAGCTGATTGAATAATAATTGCTGAAAATACTGCTCCAAACAAAATAACTGCAATACTCACCATTATACAGTAACGAGTAAGTGTGCTAACGGTATCAATTTGATCGCTAAGAGATAAAGCAATATAGACATAACCGCTAACACTTAACTCTGAATTATAGCTATTTTTTTGACCCCACGTTAATACTAAAACTCTCCATGGAGCTGTTGCAGCCTTTTTAGTGATTGCATCGACTTTATTAGTATTCCCCTTGACGATTGCAGGTGCTGTGTAAGGCTTGTGGGTAACAATTTTTTTACTATCAAAACCGTCTGCAGGAAGTTTAGGAACCGAAACAACCGATCCTTTAATTGGTATTAATGGAGTAGAAATAATTTTATTATGCGTATCTCTAACTTGCATAAAGTAATTATTTGGACCTACTGAAGATTGATTTGAGTTTTTCATGCGCAATGAATCAACATTGTCATAAACAAATTGCGCTTGACTTGCTAATTGTACATCAGTTTTTTCTAGCAAATAATTTCCTACGAGCTGCTGAATTGATAGTGATATGCAAAAAGCGGCTACAGTTAAAATAGCGAGAGTACATGCAACTAAACGCGTACTCAGTGGTATTGCATTTATGCGACGACGTAGCCAGCAGGTTTTACGAGGCTTTTTGTTTTTTTTGTTATTTTCACTTAGCTCTATCGCAACACTTTTTCCAGCAGTTCTAACATCTGAATCATCTTTAGAGTTATTATTTGTGCTGTTGCTAATAGTTGATTCAGCGTTATTGTAGTTATTATTACTAGATTGCATGATCAGGCTTGACCTGCCTTAGGCTCTCGAATCATATAACCGATGCCACGTTTAGTTTCAATAAGAGGAACTACTTTTTGCTGTTTTCCTGAATCATCAGTAATTTCAATGCCATCAATCTTCTTTCTTAAATAAGAAATATAAGATTCAACGATTGCTGCGTCTCCGCCCCAATCGTACTGCCATACGTGATTCAAAATCTGGCTTTTTGACAGAACTCGACCTTCATTGTCCATAAGATAATGAAGTAGTTTGTATTCAGTTGGGCTAAGTTCGATTGGCACGCCACATCGAGTTACGTCATGAGAATCCTCGTTAATCTCAAGATCCGCAACTTTTATAATATGAGTTTCTTCATCAGGTTCTTGTGTTCTGCGAAGAATTGCTCGTATTCTTGCCACTACTTCTTCCAAGCTGAATGGCTTTGTAACGTAGTCATCTCCACCAACGGTTAGACCCATAATTTTATCTTGTGTATCGTCTCTTGCAGTTAGGAACAATACAGGAACTTTAATTCCATTTTGACGAATACGCCTCGTAACAGTAAAACCATCAATATCTGGGAGCATAACATCCATAACGATAAGATTTGGATTTACTCGTTCAATTACTTCAACAGCTTCTGAGCCGGATGCAGCAGTTTCTACTTCAAACCCAGCAAAATGCAAAGATGCTACCAAAAGTTCACGGATTGATGGCTCGTCATCGACCACGACAATAGATGCTTCAACGTTCTTACTCATATTGATTAGCATCACTTATCAAGCTGAATGTTTCCTGAATAATTGCTGAAAATAAAACAAGTTATCGAATATTTTTGTCTACCTGTGACGAGCGTGCCTTCTACGAGCTTTTCTAACACCAGCAAGTATTTGACGTTGTATGCGATTCTTTCTAAACAGAATAATCGCGACTATTGAGAATAATGCCAACAATATTAATAGCATAATAATTGTAGAAATAAGACTTGCAGAAGAAGTTGTTGACGTACGTTTTGCACGCATTATTTGTTTCATCATCATTATTGCAGATTGATCCCAATGCGTTCCAGTTGTGCTTACTAATGGCTTATAAGCTGCATCGGATAACAAGTCTACAGTATTTTTATTTTTGAGCCATTCATCGGAATTAGGCGAAACAGCTACAACTAATCTTCCATCATGAGTTGCTACTGCAAGCAGCACAGTATTTTTAGCTGGAAGCGTACTAATCAACAAATCACTAGCCCATTTTGATGAATTTTTTGTATTTCCAAAAGTAGACAAATATAAGAGCCTAACATTTACTCCTGTACGCTTTTTTGTTGTCTCAATCATGTCAGCAACTTTACTGACAGAATCCCCAAGCAAATTTTCTGTGTCTGTTATTGAGTCTGTTGCAACTATTCCAGAATTTTGCTCATTGCTTTCAGCATATGCATTAATTGTATTTACTCTATTTAAAGGTAAAAATATGAGCGAATTTATTGGAAGAGTTGGAAGAATAAAAGAAAAACTAAATAAAAATGCCATTAATAAAAGCAATACGCGTTTAGCTAAAAATAGTTTTGAATGAGAATGCTGGTAGTTAAAATTTGCAATACGCGTGCAAGCTAAGCTTTTAACCACATTGGTGCATAAATCTTTTTCGTAGTTTTTTGATGGCATATATTCATAATAGCGTGACATCACACAAGTAAAAGTAGCATTATAAAAATCTTTGCTTAATTTATTTGGAATGTTTCGCAAAATAATTTATAAAAAAGCGTTTATTTAGACGCAAAACAAATGGAGGGGAAATATGGCACAATTTCGAGTTGATTCAGAGCAAATTCAGCAGGCTGCGGCAGCCGTTGGAACCTCGGTTAGTGCAATTAGAGATGCAGTCAACGGGATGTATACCAATTTACAGCAATTGCAGAGCGTGTGGACTGGATCGGCGGCTACACAATTTGCGTCGACCGCTCAGCAGTGGCGAGCGGCGCAACAACAAATGGAGCAATCATTAGAAGCAATTCAGCAAGCTATGCAACATGCGTCAGGAGTGTATCTTGATGCGGAAGCTCAAGCTACTTCCCTATTTGGAATGGGCTGAATAGTCTGAATAATCTAATGAAATATAAATGGCGGTATACTTCATTTGCGAGCATACCGCCATTTACTATGAGCTATTCAGTCTATGAGCTATTCAGCTATAAAATTTTTACAACTTTTAATTTAGTAGCCCATGTCGGCACCAGCTTGTGGTGCTGCAGCTGGTTTTTCTGGCTTGTTAGCAACCACAGCTTCAGTGGTTAAGAACAAACCTGCAATAGAAGCAGCGTTCTGTAGAGCAGAACGAGTTACCTTAACTGGGTCAGTAACGCCAGCAGCCATCAAATCTTCGTAAGTGTTGGTTGAAGCGTTGAAGCCTTCGCCTTCTGGAAGCTCACGCACCTTGTTGAGCACAACATCTCCAGAAACGCCAGAGTTCTGAGCAATCTGCTTGATTGGAGCTTCTACAGCGCGGAACACGATTGCAGCACCCGTCGCTTCTTCACCCTTAAGCTCTGTGATTGCTTGAGACTTTTCAATCTTTGCAGCAGTCTGAACCAAAGCTACGCCACCGCCTGGAAGCAAACCTTCCTCAATAGCAGCCTTAGCGTTACGAACTGCATCTTCAATACGATGCTTACGCTCCTTAGCTTCAACTTCAGTAGCAGCGCCAACCTTAATAACAGCAACGCCGCCAGCAAGCTTAGCAAGACGCTCCTGAAGCTTTTCGCGATCGTAATCGGAATCAGTGTTCTCGATTTCTGCGCGAATCTGAGCCACGCGAGCATCAACATCTTCCTTAGATCCAGCACCAGAAACGATAGTTGTTTCATCCTTAGAAACAATAACCTTAGCTGCGTGACCAAACACAGAAGCGTCGATAGAATCGAGCTTTAAGCCAAGGTCGTCAGAAACAACCTGTGCACCGGTCAAAATAGCCATATCTTGGAGCATAGCCTTACGACGATCGCCGAATCCTGGAGCCTTAACAGCAACAGTGTTGAAAGTGCCACGAATCTTGTTCAAAACAAGTGTTGGCAATGCTTCACCATCAACATCTTCAGCAATAATAAGCAATGGCTTGCCAGACTTCATAACAAGCTCAGCGATGTGGACGATATCCTGCTGGCTTGAAACCTTGCCAGAAGTGAGCAAAATGTATGGATCTTCAAGAACAGCAGTTTGATCGTCAGCGTTAGTGACGAAGTAAGGGGAAATATAGCCCTTATCAAAGCGCATACCTTCAGTGAAGTCCAAGTCAAGACCAAACTTGTTGTTGTCTTCAACTGTGACAACACCATCCTGACCGACCTTATCCAAAGCTTCAGCGATCTTTTCGCCAACTTCAGGATCAGCTGCAGAAATCGTAGCAGTAGCAGCAATCTGTTCCTTGGTCTCAACATCCTTTGCAGAAGCAAGCAATTCCTTGACGATTGCTTCAGCAGCCTTTTCGATGCCGCGGCGAAGAGCGATTGGGTTGCTTCCTGCAACAACATTCTTCAAACCTTCATGCACCAAAGACTGTGCCAAAACAGTAGCAGTTGTAGTACCGTCGCCTGCAACATCATCAGTCTTCTTAGCTACTTCCTTAACAAGTTCGGCGCCAATACGCTCGTATGGATCTTCAAGATCGATTTCCTTAGCGATAGAAACGCCATCATTTGTGATAGTTGGTGCACCGTAAGTCTTATCTAATACAACGTTGCGACCCTTTGGACCAAGTGTAACTTTAACAGTGTCTGCAAGCTTATCCAAACCGGCGAGCATACCCTGACGGGCGTCTTCCTGGTAGGCAATAATCTTTGCCATAGTTCCTCCACATACGTTATTTATGAACTTTTCACTGCAATCTTGAGTAATAAGCCGTCAGCTGCTTATTATCACTCTCAAGGCTTGAGTGCTAATTTGAAGATTAGCACTCTATGTACCCGAGTGCCAACTTTTTTGGCGTTTATACATAAAAACCGGTTAGAAAATAATTCTAACCGGTTATTTTTATGCTAAAAATATTACTTGCAAAGCACAACTACAATCGGAGAAACGATTTGTTTTTCATTTTCGACAGCACTAATACCTAAAGTCTTTGCAATATCTTCAGCTGCAGCTTTTTGTGAATCGTCTTTATACCAAACAACAGACTCGCCTGGGACTTTACCAGTTGGATTCCCAGCTGTCACATTTGCGTATCCCGCTTGCTTTAACTTATCTGCTCCAGCAGCAGCATGACCGCTTATCTTGGTTGCGTTAAGAACTTTCACAGCAACTGATTTATCTAGTGAAGTTTGCGTCTTAGAATCATTTGCTGAATTATCCTTAGAGTCACCAGCATCTTTCCTATCTGATTTATTTTCTTCAGATTTATTATCGTCGTCATCTCCGCCTTCAGAAGATTTATCTTCGTCGCTTTTAACCGACTTTTTGTTTTCAGAAGTCTTAGAAGGCGATGCTGATTGAGATGATTGTTGCTGATGATTCCAAGGCAACGGAAGATGTGAGATTTCGCCAGAAGCGATAGCCCAAACCAAAACACCAACAACCGCTGCAACAATTAATGCAACAAAATAAGGAAGTATTACGGCATACCACGCAGGATTTCCACGATGAACTCCAATCGGTCCCTCTGGTGGCTCATCAAAAGCATCAGGCGTATACGACACGTTCTGATTATTTCGCGCCATAATTGCACTCCTTATAAAATCATTTAAACAATAATGAATCTATACTATCTAATGCTTAGCACAAAGCACAAATTTAGAAAATTTGATTGATTTCCTTTTATGGTATGCCTTGACATACAGTAGCAATATGAATCCTCAAAATATTAAACCCTTAAACGAGCTAATGGATCCTGATTGGGCTGAAGCATTAAAGCCAGTTGAGCCACAAATACGCGCAATGGGAGTATTTTTGCGAGAGCAGATAGAAAGCGGACATCATATTCTTCCTGCTAGCCACAACATTTTGCGTGCTTTTTCTATTCCACTAAAAAGCATTAAAGTTTTAATTGTTGGCCAGGATCCATATCCAACGCCGGGCCATCCAGTAGGCTTAAGTTTTTGCACAGCTGCAAAAGTGCGCCCACTGCCAAAAAGTCTCATAAACATTTATAAAGAATTAGTAAACGATTTAGGTGTAGAAACTCCAAAAAGTGGAGATCTAACACCGTGGACCAGGCAGGGTGTGATGCTTCTTAACAGATGTTTAACTGTTGAGGCCGGTAAGGCAAATAGCCACCAAGGAAAAGGTTGGGAGCCTGTAACCGATGCAGCTATTCGAGCATTAAACAATAGAACTGATTGCAATGGTAATCCATTGCCGCTTGTAGCTATTTTATGGGGTCGTAATGCGCAAAGTTTGGCTCCTTTGCTGACGAATGCAACTCTTATTACATCAGCGCACCCAAGCCCTCTTTCTGCAATGCGAGGATTCTTTGGATCGCATCCATTTTCAAGAGCTAATCAGGCCTTAATTAATATGGGAGTTTCGCCAATTAATTGGTCCCTAGATTCTCAAGAAATCTAATTGTCTTAAATATTGCAAATTATCTTATAAAGACAATAAAAATGCCATTTTTGAACATGTCAGTACTGCATATCGGTTAAAATGTCTCTTATGGCATTATTTCCACCGCAACCACAGAAGAAACCGTTAACCGATAAAACTTCAATTGCTTCTAAGCTTGGCATTGGATCAGCTGTACCTCAGCCGTCTGCTGTTTCTAATACAAGTGCGCAAGTCACTGCAACTATTTCGAGTGATGACATACGTCGTTGCCAACAAATTGCAAATATTTTGCGCGCACGTTTTGCACAAACCTTAGTCGGTCAAGACGCTTTACGAGAGTCTCTTATTCTTACTCTTATTGCAGGCGGACACATTCTTATTGAATCAGTACCAGGTCTCGCAAAAACTACTGCTGCTCAAACTCTTGCAACAGCTATGTCAGGTAGTTTCCGTCGTGTGCAGTGTACTCCGGATTTAATGCCAGCAGATTTAGTTGGTACTCAAGTTTTTGATTTTGCTTCCCAACATTTTACTACGCAAATTGGTCCTATCCATGCAAATGTTATTTTGTTGGATGAGATTAATCGTTCAAACGCAAAAACTCAATCTGCAATGCTTGAAGCTATGGCAGAAGGAGCAACAACTATTGGAGGCGAAAGAATTCCTCTGCCTCAACCATTTATGGTTATTGCTACGCAAAATCCAATTGAGGAAGAAGGAACATTTAATCTTCCAGAAGCCCAGATGGATCGTTTTATGGTAAAAGCAGTTATGACTTACCCTAATCCTGACGAGGAAGTTCGTATGCTGCAATTACTTACTCAACGAGGATTGGATGTCGTTGATCCTTCAAAGCTAAATACTCAACGCATAAGTTTGCAAGATGTTGTTTTTATGCGTACTGCAGCGCGTCACATACACGTTTCTGAAGCAGTTATGAAGTATGTAGTTGATCTTGTTGCCACTTCTCGCGGTGAAGGTACGCATCCACTTCCTACGATTAATTCATTGGTTCGTATGGGAGCTAGCCCTCGTGCATCAATTGCACTTATTCGTATTGCTCAAGCTCACGCTTTACTTTCTGGACGCGATTATGTGATACCTGAAGATATTAAATTGTTTGCGCATGAAGTGTTAAGGCATCGCATACTTTTAACTTTTGAAGCTTTAGCTGATTCTATTACTACAGATCAAGTAATTGATGCATTAGTTAAGACGGTTCCTGTGCCATGATGCGTACGAAGCGGTTAGTATTATCTGAACCTGCTAAAGCCGTGCGTCGCAAAATTGAGCTTTTGGATCAGCGAATTGATTTGCCTATTGCGCGTAAAGCTTTAGGCTTATTAGAGGGAGACCATCCTTCGCACAGACGTTTTGGCACAGGTGATGTTATTGACATACACGCGTGGCAGCCAGGAGATGAAGCTCGCATGATGAATTGGTCTGCGAGTGCTCGAACTGGACAACCTATGGTGTCTTCTAGAGAGCGTACTTCGTCTTCTCATACTTGGATTGCTTTAGATACAAGCATCAATATGAATGGAGCTTGTGTTTCTGGAGAATCTCTGTATGAAGTTGCGTCTAACTCTGCATGCTTTTTTGCATCTTTGAGTTTAAAACGTCATGATGCTGTTTCTTTGTTGTGTGCAGATGGAAAAAACGTTATCAATGTTCATTCTGCTAGTAATCTTTCTGATTTTGAGCGAAATCTAGATTATACGTTGCTTAATACTCGTAGGAATACCAGAGACATTGATGCGTTGCTTACTTCGTTACTAAAAAATATTGACAATAATGGTCTGGTAGTTTTAATAACTGATGAGTATGCATTACAAGCTCATAACTCTGAATCTTTGCGTAAAATTACGCAAAATCATAAGCTTGTAGTTATTGTTGTCTCTCCTATTAATCCTTTTGATGCTGCAATTGATTTGCAAATATTTGATGGAATTACTTTACGTAAAGTACCAGTGTTTTTGAAAAAAGAATCAAATAAAAATGAAGTCGAAGCTCGTAGAAATATTAGAATAAACGCTTTATACGATATGCTGCTTGGTGTTCAATCTTCAATAATTCATGGTTCTTCAAGTGAAGAAGTGTTCCATATTTCTGCACAAAAAGTGAGCCGTACAAATTATCTTGCTGACTCATTTAACAAGGAGGTTGAATAGAATGAGCCTGGAAGATATTCAAAAGCCTTTACATGATGAAACGCTTTTTTTAATACTACTTTCTGCATCGCTTGTTGTTATCTTTATTGCTTTTGCGGTTTTATATTTTTCTTTTAAAAAGCCAAAAAAATTAACTGAAAGTAGCAATTCTACAGAAGCAGTTCACGTTCATAATGTAAACAAACAAGCTTGGCGTAAAGATATTGATGCGATTGTTGAGAAGTATCATAACAATGAACTTACTAAAGATCAGGCTTGTGCAAAATTGGCGTCTATTGCTAGATCTTATATTTCGAAGATGAGCGGTGAAGATATTCAAACTCACACTTTGGGAGAATTGGCTTCTTTACGTTTGAAATGGCGCAATAAAAAAGGTGCTGATATGTTACGCCAAACAATATCTGCTTTGTATCCTCCAGAATTTGCTGATCGCAAAGCAAACGAGCAAGCGCGAAATACTACTGTTGAGCAGGCTGCTGAATGGGTTTTAGTATTGCTTGAAGGCTGGCAAACGAAGGACAAACGTTGATGAGTAATAATGTTTGGGAATACATATGGCCATGGAGATGGCAATGGCCATTGCTTTTTGTTGCAGGCGTTGTTGTTTCTGCATCAATTTTTGCTGTCTTACTAATTTTAGATTCCATTCGTAGCAATATTTTAAAAAAGAAGTATAAGAGTCAAACTAGTAATATTACGCGAAAATTCTATACTTTTACTTTTGACAATGATCTACAAGGAACTACTACTAGTCATTCATGGTATATGTGGCGAATGTTTAGAAGGTTTGCTACGGCTGCATTGGTAGTATCTTTGTGCAGTGCGCTTGCTGTTGCTTCCAGGCCAGCACGAGTGTTTAATGCGAACGAGCAAGTTAGTTCTAGAGACATTGTTTTATGCTTAGACGTTTCAGGTTCTGCTCTACCATATGATCGCGAAGTGATTCAAGCGTATCTTAATTTTATTGAGCATTTTCAGGGTGAACGCATTGGATTGAGCATTTTTAACTCCACATCTAGGACAGTTTTTCCACTGACTGACGATTATCGACTAGCTAAAAAACAATTGCAGTATGCTGCAAATTTGCTTGGCGGAGTTCAATCGCAAAGTCGTATTAATCGTTTACAACAACGCCAATATCAGGAAATTTCTGACTGGCTTGAAGGAACTCAAAATCGCAAAAACGCAACATCGCTTATTGGAGACGGTTTAGTTAGTTGTGCAGCAATGCTTCCAGGTTTTATTTATGGTTCTGTTCATAATAACCATAAAATACAAAGCCGTTTTAATAGAAGTGCTTCCATTGTTCTTGCTACAGATAATGTTGTTTCTGGAAAACAAACTTACTCATTAAAGCAAGCTTTAGATTTAACAAAGCAAGCTAAAATTACTGTCGACGGATTATATTCTGGCGCAAAACAGAATGAGAATGATGACACTACGTTAGAAATGAAACAGCTTATTGAATCTCATGGTGGAATTTTCCTTTCTCAACGCAATTCTGATTCTGTTATTAATTTAGTAAAAGAAATTGAAAAAAGACATACAGCAATTCCTCAAGGCGCTGCTCAGTCTGCATTTAGTGACGATCCTGGTCTTTGGGTTTTGTTTACTGTGTTTAGCGTTGTGATTTGGCTAGCTATTGCAAAGAGGATGAAGCGATGACAACAACACTATTTTCTGCTACTACCCTACTGTTTGCACACGCTAAAACTGAAGCTTCTGACACTTCTCAAGCAGGTCAGTTGGTTTTTTCTCCGTCATATGGTTGGATTATTGCGATTATTGCAATATTGGTTTTGTTGGCAGCAATGTTTTTTGAAATTGTGCCTATACGTAGGAAACCTGGATCAAGTGATGAAACTTTTTGCATGAGATTAAGACGTATTGGCATATGTATAATGCTAATAATTTGCGTGCTATCTCCAAGTATTATGCGTTCAACTTTGCAAAGAGCAGTAAATGCAACAAATGTGATTATTGCTCTAGACATAACAGGTTCAATGAGAGCAAAAGACGCTGATTATGCAAAAAATAGTAAGATTGAGCGTATTGAAGCAGCAAGGAATATTATTCATCAAATAACAAAATCCTATGCTAACTCAAGTTTTGCTGCTATTTCTTTTGGTGCTTCTACGTCTGTTGATGTCCCATTAACGCCTGATGCTAGAGCAGTTGACAATTGGATAAATACTCTACGAACTGAGCCAACTAGCGTAGCTACTGGAACTAGTCTTGACGCTCCTATAGATCAAACTTTGCTTACTGCAAAAGCTATACATGATGCTCATCCAGATGATACAACAGTTTTGTATGTTTTAAGCGATGGTGAGGAAACAACACAACGAAAGCGCCGCACATTTTCATCGCTCAGAGCTTATATTACTAACGCATTTGTTATTGGAATAGGCTCATCTAAAGGAGCTAAAATACCTTTGGAAAAAACACAGCTGCAACTTGACGACTACAGCGAAGACAATACCTCTAATCAATGGGTTATTGATCCTGCTACAGGAAATCCTGGAATTTCAAAGCTTGATGAAAAGAACTTGCGAAATATTGCCGATGAGCTTAGCGGCAAGTATATGCACTCATCTTTAAACGTAACATTTGGAGACGAAGCAAAACCAATTCTTTCACACCAATGGAGAATGAACGAGACAGCAAAACCTCGTTTGAGACCTGAACCAATTATTTGGCCGTTTGCAATATTTGCGTCGATACTTTTAATTTGGGAATTAATGTCGTGGTTTATAACTTCAAGGAAATTAGTATGAAGCACATGTCTAGTCGCACAATTATTCGCATTGTTACATTCTTATTCTTGATTATTGCGATATTCGTAGCGTATTTTGCTATCGTAAATTGGAGAGCACAATACACATATAATGCTGCTACTGATAGCCTTATTTCCAACATAAAATCTTCCAAGAGTATAGATAGCGACAAGAATGTGCTTTTAACTCAGCAACAGCAAACTGATGCGCAATTTGATGATGCTAAATCTCAAGAAATGATACTGCTTCCTCAACTTCGAAATAGTATTGACAAAAATGCTGAATTATCACGAAAGTTAACAGAAAAATTAAAGCAGAATCAAAACAATACTAATAAGCAGCAGAAACCGAAAAAGCATAACAATCATTTTAAAAACGATAATTCTAACAATTCTTCTAAAGATAAAAAGCAGTCAGATTCGTCTAAGCCTCAGTTGGACAATACTCAGCGCAATAAAGTTGAAAACTTGCTAAAACAGAACGATCATGTGGATTCTCAATCTTCACAGAATCAAGAAGACCAGCAAGGTTTAGAAAAGACAGAAAAACGTACTAAAACTGATGAAAGCAGCAATAAGCCTTGGTAATTAAATCTTCAACGATTATCTATAAGCGAAGCAATAAGCATTAATAACCTTTTAACCACATTGAATATTTTTTAGTGACTTTTCATTAATAAACGTGTGTAATAACGATTATGCACACATATTACGAATGGCAATGGCTTATACAACGCACTCAAGAGTGCGTTCGCTGCGTTATGGCAGAATCCGCAGCGACTGAATTAGAAGATTGGCAAGGGCTTGCAGCCGAACATTTTCGTCATAGTATGAAAAATATTTCTGCACAAGCGTATGCGTTATATAACATTCGCGGAGGAATATAGTATGTCTTGGAAAGTTAAGTCCTCTGTTGTAGGTGGAATGACGCTTAGCGTTGCTGATAGAGAAGCGTATATTAGTTTTTCCAGAAAACTCAATAATATTGCTAAAGAATTACTTACGCTAAAAAATTTATGGCTTAATGCAGCGATGGTTATTGCCGGTCAAAATTATGGTATACAAAAAGAATCAGGAGCATATATTCATGATTCTTCGCAATCATTTTTAACTGAAAGCATATGTCATGAATATGCTCATAAATGTTATTTAATGTCTCAAAATTTAGAAAATCTTGCTTTTCTTATTGCAAGAGCAAATAATTTGTATGAAGATGCAGAATTTCGTGCAAAAGACGAGTTAGACAATAAAATTTCTTTCTTGGCTCTTGCAAACCCTATTTTTGCTTTACATGTTTTATTCTCCGCAGGTCTCGCCGTTAATCAAGATAATAAAAATCATTCAGGTTTCCAAAATCTTGCTAGATGGTCCTACGCAACTAAGAATATACAACAAGGAATTATTCGAGGTCTATCGCAGCACCTTATTTTAAATCCTATTACAAGTTTGCCAATATTTATTGCCGGAAATGCGAAAGGCCCCATAAATAAAAAAGAGCGTGAAACCTCACTAAACTTTTTATCCAATGCTCAAAAATATTTATCACAAGCTATTCCATTTATTTCTAGTGCTCTTAGCTTCGTAAGCGCGCCTATTAATGATCGAAAGCAAGGTAATAATTTACTTCTCACTAAAGTAAATGAGATGTGGAGAAAACCTGAATCTGTTCTTGCTAGACCTGGACGTAATCTGCTTGAAACTTTAGAAAATTTAACGGAACTTGGAAGCGAAAATTTGGGCGTTAGACCACCACTTGTTAATCCAGATGCTGCTACTATTGCAATTCAACGTTTTAGGCGCAGCGATGGCAGTTCGTCATGGTTAGTAATAATTCCAGGAACTGACGGTAAAGCACACTCTCCTTTTGGTTGGGCACAAAACGCAGAAGTAATGAGTCATAGTTCTTTAGTTAGAAAACAAGCTGATAGCACTCGAATGGTTGTAGAAGCTATGAAACGTTCTGGAATTAAATCTAACGAGCCTGTTGCTTTAGTAGGACATTCTCAAGGAGGTATTGTTGCAGCAAGCATTGCAAGCGATTACGCTAAGCAATACAACATACAGCATGTTGTTACTGCTGGATCTCCTATTGCAAATCATCCAATTCCTAAGAAAACTTGGGTTACTAGTATTGAGATGGACGATGAGATTGTGCCTTCTTTAGATGGCAAAGAGAATCCTCGTAGAAATAATTGGGTGACTATTCACGGTCATGCAATTCATGTTAAAGAATCTAAGTGTTCTTTACCTCCTGGAGTCACGCGTTTTTCTGGCAAACAATATTCGACTAAAAAATTCGATAATGACGGAATATTCGTTAATGACGTTCCAGAAGAAGGAACTTTAACTCATGATTTGCATTACCATACTGCAGCTTATGAAGATGCTCTTCAACTCGGATCTAAAAGTGTGCGCGAGCAAGATCGACATTTTCAGAATACTATTAATGGCAAATTGCAAAGTACTACATTGTGGCAAGGAGTAATGAAAAAATAAAATAATTAAATTCTTATTGAGTAAAATTAAGCTAATTCGCAGCATGATGTAACCTTAAAACTATGAAGCTTACCGATATTTCTCCTGCAATAGCTCTGACTCCTCTCGATGGGCGTTATCATAATCAAACATCCGCACTCGTTGAATATTTAAGCGAACCTGCGTTAAATCGCGAGCGCATGCGTGTAGAAGTTGAGTGGATGATTCTTCTCGCAAATGGTTATGAAGCTAATCAATTCCAGCCAATTGTTAAGGGTGTTAATCCTTTAACTGATGAAGAATGCTCATATTTGCGTTCTATTCCTGAAAATTTTGATGCTGAAGGAATTGCTCGTCATGCTGCGCATGAGGCTATTACTCATCACGATGTTAAAGCTGTTGAATACTACATTGACGATGCGTTAGACGAAGCAGAAAATAAGCTTGGTCGTGCTACTGAGCTTTCAAATTTAAAAACTTTAGTACATTTTTCATGCACAAGTGAAGATATTAATAATCTTTCTATTGCGCGTTGCGTAAAGCAAGCTGTTTTAAACGTTTATCGTCCGAATTTAGAAGCGATAGTTGATTATTTAGTTAAGAATGCTAACGAATATAGAGATTTATCTATGCTTTCGTTAACTCATGGCCAGCCTGCTACTCCAACTACTTTAGGTAAGGAATTGGCAGTGTTTGCATATCGTTTGCGTCGTCAACTTCGTCATCTTGATACTCAAGAGTATTTAGGAAAGTTGAATGGTGCTACAGGAACTTTTGGAGCTCATTTAGCTGCTTTCCCAGAAGTTGATTGGATTAGCGTATCTCAAGAGTTTGTTGAAAATAGAATGGGTCTTCAATGGAATCCATTAACGACTCAAATTGAAAGCCACGATTGGCAGGCTGAACTTTATAGCACTGTAAGTCACATAAACCATATTCTGCATAATCTTGCAGTTGACGTATGGATGTATATTTCTAGAGGTATTTTTGTGCAAGTTCCTGTGAAGGGAGCTACAGGATCTTCTACTATGCCTCATAAGGTTAATCCTATTCGTTTTGAGAACGCTGAAGCTAATCTTGAGATTTCTTGCTCACTGTTTGACACATTATGTGCAACTCTTACTGAAAGCCGCTGGCAGCGTGATCTTACAGATTCTACTACTCAAAGGAATGTTGGCTCAGCTTTCGGTTATGCTCTTCTTGCTTTGAATAATCTTTTAGGCGGTTTGAAGTCTATTCATCCTAATAAAGAATTTATGGCAAAAGAATTAGACGAAAATTGGGAAGTTCTTGGAGAGCCAATTCAAACAGCAATGCGTGCTGAAGAAATTGCTGGCGTACCTGGTATGGAACGACCATATGAGCAAGTAAAAGAATTAATGCGTGGTCACCATATTTCACAAAGTGACGTAGAAGAATTCATTAAATCTCGTAACTTTGATGCCAATACTGCAGCTCGTTTGCAAGCAATGACACCAGAATCTTACACTGGATTTGCTTCACAATTGGTGGACTTTATTGATTAAGTAGACGGTAAAGCCATGCAATCTAGCATAAATCCAAATCTTGTTATTGAAGATACTCAGCCTAGCTTAGTACGTAGTTGGGCTGATTTGTTGTATGCAATATCATCAGTTGTAATTGGCGTTTTTACTTTGTTGTCGTCAATGTGTTTATCAGCAACGGCTGATGCTATGAAGATTGATGCACGAAGTGCTACTCAAATTATAGGATTATCTTTTAATAATCTTTCATTTGTTCTGATACAGCAAGGTCTTACTCTTATTGTTGTTGCAGAAGTTATTGCACACATGGTTTCTGACAGGCGTTGGATTGATACCGCTATTTCTGTTATTACGCTGTTTATAAGTTATGGTTCAGTATGGCTGTTATCTATTGCGATATTTTCTACACACAATATAGCTTTGATTGAATCTTTACAAATGCGGTCTAATAACACTTGGGCTGATTTGCTTCCAGACATGTATGCTGTTCTGGTTGCTTTTCTTACAGTTAGTGGTCCTAGACGCGAATATAAGCATGTAATGTGGGGCTGGAATGCTTTATTCATTGTTACAGCAATACTTCTATTTTCATCTTGGGATTCCTACTCTGCTATTCTTGTATCATGTTGCTTAGGAAGAGCAATTGGTACGCTTATTCGTTTCGCAAAAGGCACACGCAGTAAGGGTGCTTGGGGTGACGATATTGTTCTTGCTTTAAAAAATATTGGCATAGATAATCTTACTCAATTAACTCGTAGAACTCAGCAAGCTGATCATACTGGAGTTCTTCGTTCAAGTCTTGATGACGATTTAATTGAAAATTCAAGATTGTATGATGCAACAGACATCCACGGCATACGTTATGTAATTTCAGTATTAGATAATCAAGTTCATTTACCAGGTTATTTAAATCAATTATGGCAGTGGGTGCGTTTAGTAGATATACCAACTCGTAGAGATCGTTCTGCTAGACATTCTGTTCATCACCACCTTTCTATGCTTCTTGTTTTACGAAATATGCATTTGCCAACAGCGAATGTTTATGGAGTAAGCGACAGTGATAAATCTTCAATAATGGTTTTTCACGCTTCTAACGCTCTACTGCCTTGCAATTTGAACACTTTAACTATTGATGATGCAGCAAAATTAATGCGTTATGTAGATGCTGCTAACACTCGCGGTATTACGCATAGACGCATCACTCCTGAAACTATTGCTAGGCTTGAAGACGGAACACCAGTTATTGCAGGTTGGCAAAACGGCGACGTTGCCAGCGATGATACAAATATTGCACTTGATAAAGTTCAGCTTTTAACGCTTATTGCATCTTGCACAGATATTGACACTGCTCTTAAAGCTGCTATTAACACATGGGGTGCAGAAAAGTTATCTGCACTATTGCCTTTTATGCAGAAAGCTGCTATTCCTGCTTCCACGAGATCTTTGCCATCTTGGAATAAAAAAGTTTTCCAAAATCTTTGCAATAAGTTAAGTCAAATAGTTGCTTTACACACAGATGAAGAAGATTATGATACTGTGCGTTTAGCGCGCTTCAATATACGTTTCTTTGTTAGCTTGGTTCTTTCGATTGTTGCTGTCGCTGTTATTGCTACACAGTGGCATCCTCAGGAAGTATTTGCTGCCTTGCGTCACGCAGATAATGTAATGGTATTTATGTGCTTTGCTTGCAGCATGTTTGCTTGGATTGGATCTGCAATTACTCTCGGCTCATTCATGGATGATCAAAAACCTTCTGCACATGTTTTGTTTGCATCTCAAGCAGCTACTGGTTTCACAGCAGTTTCTATGCCTGCTGGTGTTGGTCCTGCATTTGTAAATATGCAATTATTAAAGAAAAGCGGGTACACTTCAGCTCAAGCTACAGCAATTACTAGTGCAGTATGGCTTATTCAAGCATTAATGACAACTTTAGTATTACTTTCTATAGGCGTTTTCACTGGTAAAAATGTGCTTTCTGGAATGATTCCTACTCATATGCTCATTACTTTCATTGGAATAATCACACTTATAGTTTGTGTTTTAATGGTTATTCCGTCCGCTCGTAAAGCAATTCGAAAGCATTATTTGCCAATATTATCTGATTACGGCCATCAAATTAAGGAACTTATTTCACATCCTATGCAACTTATTGCAGGCTCTTTTGGTGCTATTGTGCTTGTTTCATGCATTGGATTGGGTTATTGGATTTCTTTGCTTGCATTTGGATATTACGCAAATCCTTGGGAAACAATCTTACTATTCTTACTTGCTAACGCTGCTGGATCGGCAGTGCCTACGCCAGGCGGCTTGGGTGCTGTTGAAGCTTCTCTTACTTTCGCATTTACATCTGTAGGTGTTCCTCCAACAGTTGCTTTGTCTGCCACTCTTCTGTATAGGCTTATGTTCTACTGGTTGAGAATTCCGTTAGGCGCGTTTGCAATGAAGTGGCTCAGCAATAATGAGCTTATATAAGTGAGATTTACAAACATTTGTGTATTTTTATTAGCAAATATCGTATCTGTTTCTATGCAAGTGCGTTTTAAATAAAAAACAGCAAAAAATAAATAAAAAATATTAAGAAAAAATGCAAAAATGGCTACATTTGTAGGGAAAATGTACTAATATCTAGTATGAACGTGACCTTTGAAGAGAAGGTCCCCTGACACAAAGGATGCTGCATGGCATACAACAAGTCTGATCTCGTTTCTAAGATCGCACAGAAGTCCAACCTGACCAAGGCACAGGCCGAAGCCGCCGTCAACGCATTCCAGGATGTGTTCGTTGAGGCTTTACAGTCCGGTGAAGGTTTGAAGCTTACTGGTCTGTTCTCCGCAGAACGCGTAAAGCGTGCTGAGCGCACTGGCCGCAACCCGCGTACCGGTGAAACCATCAAGATTCCAGCTTCTTACGGTGTACGTATTTCCGCTGGCTCCTTGTTGAAGAAGGCTGTTACTGCCTGAAATTAAGCGTTTTTCGTATTTATTACATTAAACAAATACTATTTGCGCAAAAACAAAGATGGGCACTCCAAAGCTGGGGTGCCCATCTTTTATAGATTTCCTCGTTCCATTTTTCGCAAACGCGGCTCTGCGCTATCTTTTGCTCCCGTAATGCGGTAAACGTCAAAAACGCCTTCAATTTTACGGATAGCAGCAAGTAGAGTTGCTAAGTGCTGAGGATCTGCCATTTCAAAGGTAAATTGACTTGTTGCAACACGGTCATCGCCTGTAGCAATAGTTCCGGAAAGAATATTTACTCCATGATCTGAAAGAACGCGAGTAACATCCGAAAGAAGATGTTGTCGATCCAATGCTTCAACTTGGACCTTAACCAAGAACAAGCCTTTATCGCTAGTCCATTGAACAGGAATAACGCGCTCTGATTGAGTTTTTTGCAAATCGAGCATGTTCTGGCAGTCAGTCCTATGCACAGACACACCTTGGTTTCGTGTTATAAAACCAATAATCATATCTCCTGGAACTGGCATGCAACATTTTGCAAGCTTGACCCAAACGTCTCCAACACCCTTAACTGATACTCCCAAAGCACCGTTAGACTTATGGCTGCGCTCAACATGGCGTAAAGGCAATGCTTCTTGTTCTACTTCTTCTGCAACTTCATCAGCGCCCGCATCTTTTACTAAACGCGAAATAACATTCTGTGTAGAAACTTGACCTTCGCCAATAGCCGCATATAAAGACTCAACATTAGTAGGCAAATTCAATTCATCAGCAACGCCAATTAATGCCTGCTGCGTCATCAAAGTAGTTAAAGGCAAGTTACGTTTACGCATAGCGCGAGTTAGCTCATCCTTGCCCTCTTCAATCGCCTCAGAGCGGCGTTCCTTGCTAAACCATTGACGTATTTTATTTCGAGCACGAGGAGATTTTACAAAACTCAGCCAATCGCGAGATGGTCCAGCTGTATCCGACTTTGAAGTAAGCACCTCTACAGTGTCACCGTTTGAAAGTTTCGTATCAAGAGGAACCAAGCGTCCATTTACACGCGCACCCATCATGCGGTGACCAACTTCAGTATGCACAGAATATGCAAAATCAACAGGAGTTGCATCCTGCGGAAGCGCAACAATACTCCCCTTTGGAGTAAAAACATAAACTTCAGAAGCACCAAGATCTTGTTTTAATGAACCTAAGAATTCATCTGAATCTGGAGTCTCACTAGTCCAATCAGCAAGCTGTTGAATCCACTTAAGATTATCTGCTTCGCTAAGCTCTTTTTTGTCATCAATATTATTTTCGCGTTTTAAATCATCATTATCAGGCTTACTTAAAGCGCGACCAGCCTGACCATTAGCTTTGTACTTCCAATGAGCTGCGATGCCGAATTCAGCACGCCTATGCATATCCCATGTGCGTATTTGAATCTCTACTGGCTTTCCACCAGGGCCTACAACTGTAGTATGCAAGCTTTGATACATATTCAACTTTGGAGTTGCAATGTAATCCTTAAAACGTCCTGGAACAGGGCTCCATCGAGCATGCACTGCACCTAATGCTGCATAACAGTCACGAATAGAATCGACTATTATTCTCACACCAACTAAATCGTAAATATTAGCAAAATCATGACCTCGAACGATCATCTTTTGGTAAATAGAGAAATAATCTTTTGGTCGACCTTTTACCGATGCTTTAACATGTTGTTCTGCAAGATCTGCATTAATTTCTTCGAGAATTTGTCGTAAATAAACTTCACGCTGACCTGCTCTACGAGCAACTAAAACAACAATTTCATTATAAATTTTTGGATACAATACTTTAAAACTCAGCTCTTCAAGTTCAGTTTTAATTGCATTCATGCCTAAACGGTTAGCAAGAGGCGCATATACGTCAAGAGTTTCTCTTGCTTTTTTATGTGAACTTGATGGCTTAACATACCTCCAAGTACGAGCATTATGCAAACGATCCGCAAGCTTTACTACAAGCACTCGCACATCGCGGCTCATTGCAACAACCATCTTACGAATAGTTTCTGCTTGAGCACTTTCGCCATATTCCATGTTGGATATTTTTGTAACACCATCTACAAGACCTGCTACAGTATCGCCAAATTCAGCTCGACATTCTTCTAGCGTGTAATCTGTATCTTCTACAGTGTCGTGTAATAATCCTGAAGCAACAACAATTGGTCCCATTCCAAGATCTGCAAGAATTTGAGCTACAGCAAGAGGATGAATAATGTATGGCTCACCAGATTTGCGTCTTTGACCTGTATGCTGCTTTACAGCACGATCATAAGCTCTATGAAGAATGCTCATATCCTCATTAGGATGATGCCATTTGCACATGCTCAATATTGGCAATAATGGATTTTGAGAATCTTCGCTGATTTCACATCCGAGCCTATTGGATCCTTTTATATCCTCTTGAAGTTCACCCATTTGGCACCTCCTGGTACTTTTTACTATCCTACCTGCAATTCGCTCAATACACTACCAAAACAAAAAATACATACAATAAATCCGACTCAGTTTTAAAAACCGGTCGGATATTTATAAAAAGATTATTGTACGCCAGTGGAGCCAAAACCTTTATCAGAGCGATCAGATTCAGGTAATTTAGATGCGGGAATAAATCGTGCTTCTACATAACGTTGTATAACCATTTGAGCGATACGATCACCTTTATGGAATTGCACTGTGTTCTCAGGATCTAAATTAATAAGAGGAACCTTAATTTCACCACGATACCCGGCATCAACTGTTCCAGGTGCATTTAGCACAGTCACACCCTGTTTTGCTGCTAAACCAGAACGAGGATGCACTAAAGCAACATAACCTGCAGGTAAAGCTATAGCAACTCCAGTAGGAACAAGCGCTCTCTGGAAAGGACGCAAAGTAAAATCTTGGGTAGTTCTTAAATCGGCACCTGCATCACCTGCATGCGCGTAGCAAAGCGGCTGTAATGTAGATGTTTCATCATCGAGATACTTAATTAGTACCTCAACCTGTTCGGGGCCAGTATAGGTCTCGTCATATGCCATTTAAGCTGCGCACTCCTTGCAAACAGGCTGACCATCAGCATTAGTTTCAGCTAACTGGCTGCGATGCTTAACTAAGAAGCATTCAGAACAAATAAATTCATCGCCTTGCATAGGGATAACAGTTACGGATGCATCTTCGTTACTTAAATCAGCACCTGGCAACTCGTAGTCTTCAGCAATAGCATTTTCATCATCGTCAATATCGCTGTTTGAATTTTGAGAACCTTTACTCAAAGCTTCCAACGACTCTTCGTCCTCATCTTTGCTACGAGGAGAATCATAATCCTGTGCCATTATGGTCCTTTCGTTTTTAAAGCTACTTACGCGCATAGCATACACGAATGCTACCCCGTATATTACACATTTTTTATTTTAAATAAAATGGTAAAGAATGCAGTGTATGGACTAAAGTATATAAATAGTATTGTTAAAAGCGAAGAAAGTGGTGCATAATGCTTGAAAATCCGCCAAAAGAGGCGAGTTTCGACCATATTGACGCAGACGGTAATTTGATTTTCATTTGTGAAAACACGCCGTTACGTATTCAAGTGGACGACACGCTGGAACGCGCCATCGCTGGTTCACATAAAATTACGAGTAAAAACAGCGATGAACATAACTCAGCAGATGCTGGCACAAATTCTATACAATCTAATGCAACATTGCCTATTTCGCAAATTCAGGCATTGATTCGCGCAGGAGTTGCACCTTCACATGTGGCGCAAAGATACAATGTTAGTGAAGCACAAGTTAGGCGTTTTTCTGCAGGCGTTGAAACCGAAAAGCAGTATGCAATTGAGCAGTTCCTTCTAGTACCTGCTCCTAAACAAAGCAATATGCGCACTATTGCAGATTTAATTGAAAGAACATTAGCTAAAGCACATATTGGCATGGAAACAGTGCAATGGAAAGCAACGCGCAGAGGATTAGAGCCATGGCGAATTACTGCTACTTTCAAAACTGCTACTCGCACTATTAAAGCTGAGTGGACATGGAACATGCATGACAACTCTGTTACATGCGCGAACCCTTCGTCTAGATTATTGCTTGGTGAAGATGTTAATGCAGCGGATACTTCTAAACAATCTCCATATGGTGGAGCTTATAGAGACACTGTAAGCATTAATTTCCCATTCAACACTGAAGAGCTTCCAGGAAATTCTATTCGTTCTGCCAGAATCGAACGAGCTGTTTCTCAATGGGAACTTAGAAACAGTGACAAACTTGCAGATGCACAAGCCCAATCTTCCTTCGAAAATCAGGACAATAATTCTGACATACAGCAAGTATTAGAAAAAGGCTATTCTAGGCGTTCTACTGAAACAAATACGCAATTTATTAAAGAAGATAATCCTCAGCAGACTTCGCTAATACAACCAGATGCTGAATTTATTAATAGAAACGAAACGAATAGCAAAATCGTCAATGCGTCTAATGAAGCACAAAAATCATTGGCTGCGAAAGTTCAAAATGCTGAAAAAGCAGATATTGTTAGTACGAATTTGCAAAAAAATGCTGCTGAAAGTAATCAAAATTCTACTAAAAATAATCAAGAAATTAATACTAATGGCCAAGAAAAATCATCTTCTGAGCACAATAAACGTAAAGCTGGAAGAGCAGCAGTACCAAGCTGGGATGAAATATTATTTGGCGAAAGCTAAATAAGAAGTTTAAAAATAAATTTTTCGCTTATTAATAATATGTGTGACACTCTTAGTAAAATTTGAGTGTCACACATTTTATTTGCTAAGTTACGATTTATAAAATATTCTCAATAATAGAAGCAAAAAATCGCTTACACTAAATCTATGAGGCACGGAATATCCATTTCCATATGAGTCATCGATCCATGAACGCTAGGTAAACTCATAGCTTTATCAGATTGAATGCGAGAATCAACAATTGTGTAAGCTCCACAAGCTTGCACAATAACATCGCCAATAACATCCTCTGCCCTGTTGTTTACTAAACCAAAAATACCATCGTCAATGGCTTGTTTTTTACTGCGTACAATTGCATTAGTTCCAAAATATTCACGCCAACGGTAAATAATATCTTCAGGATTTGCGTCACTGTTAGCATACAACATTACAGAACGAGGTTCACCGCCAACCATCGATACGCCTTTTATCAGCTCATCATGTTTAGCAATATCAATTCGCTTATTGGGATCGGATTTAATCATCCCATGATCTGCAGTAATAACAATTAATGTTCCAGGAGCACAATTTGCTCGCAAAAGACGCAACTGCTCGTCAATTTGCTCAAAAACAGAAACCCACTGCTGAGAATCCCAACCATAATTATGACCGGTTTTATCAGCGTCACGTAAATACATATAAGTTAAACCTGGAGTTTTACTGTTATTAGCAGCCTTAAGAATGCGAGCTCTAGGAGTTCCAGCAGTAATATAATTTGCTCCACGAAAAGCAGCTTTGGTAAGAGGAGTATTTTCAAACTTTGGTAATCCCACGCTATCTGCACGGACTCCATTAGAAACTAAACTTTCAAATATAGTCGGCTCTTGCTGCAAAACTAGCGGATCAGGCGCATCATTAAATTGAATAAGCTGCGCAAGTTTACCAGTTTGAGAATTCTTTTGCGTGTAACCGGTCATGCAAGTAAGACCAGGACATGTGCCTGTTCCAAAAGTAGCCATTGCAGCAACAGTTGTGCTTGGAACGCACGTGCTAATTGGTCGTTGATTTATTGATTCGTTAAGCAAGGATCGTAAATAAGGAGCGTGACCTTTGCGCATAAGAATATTCCAGTATCCTAAACCATCTATTAACACTACAATTGCAGAATTAGATTTAGGGAAACCAAGACTTTCTCGCAAAGCGTGTGGATCGTTATGAATAGCTGTTTTAACAGGAGCATCTATTGCATCACTTAAAGCTGGAAGAACCGAAGATATATGTAACGCTCCACCAAGATTTTTTTCATTAAAATCGTAAGAAAAATTTTCATTAACTGCGGAATTAGAAAAATCACCGTACTTAACATTACCAACAAATTGCAAAAGATCATTTTCAGACGGTATTTCAGCACTCATACTTACTATTGAACCACTTATATTGCATTGAACAAAACGCGAATAACAAATATTTATATAAATAACTAGTCAAATTGCTGAAAAATTCAGCAAAAACATGCTGTTTGTGCATATAAATTGGTAAGATTGATAGCCGTAATGTCATTCAAGGAGTTCTAAATATGCCCTCACGCCATCACTCAACACAGCAAGCTTTCGACCCAAGAAAAGTTAAAGAGCATATTGTTGAAACACCATTAAACGAAGAAATGAGCAAATCCTTCTTGGAATATGCTTATTCAGTTATTTATGCTCGAGCTTTACCGGACGCACGAGACGGAATGAAACCAGTGCAGCGACGCATTGTGTATCAAATGGGCAATATGAATTTGAGTCCTGATCATGCTTATATGAAATCAGCGCGTGTTGTTGGTGAAGTAATGGGTAAACTTCATCCTCACGGTGATTCTGCAATCTATGAGTCAATGGTTCGTCTAGCTCAACCATTTTCCCTACGCTTGCCGCTTGTTGACGGACACGGTAATTTTGGCTCTCTTGACGACGGTCCAGCAGCTTCTCGATACACCGAAGCGCGTTTAGCTCCTGCATCACTAGGTATGAACGCGGATATCAACGAAGACACAGTTGATTTTGTACCAAATTACGACAATAAACTAAAAGAACCTACTGTGCTTCCTGCAGCTATTCCAAATCTTTTAGTAAATGGCGCTTCTGGAATTGCTGTAGGCATGGCAACAAATATGGCAACGCATAATCTAGGCGAAGTAGTTGCTGCAGCAAAATATGTTATGAAACATCCTGATGCAACCCTAGATGATCTTATGAAACTAGTTCCAGGACCTGACTGGCCTAGCGGAGGAATTATCATTGGTCGAAGTGGCATTCGCGAAGCTTACGCAACAGGTCGCGGAGCATTCACTACAAGATCTACAACACATATCGAAAATATTACTGCTCGCAAAAAAGCTATTATTGTTACAGAACTTCCGTTTATGGTTGGCCCAGAGCGCGTTTTGGAAAGAATTTCTCAAGGAGTTAAATCAAGAAAATTAGACGGTATTTCAGGTGCTATTGATTTAACAGATCGACATAACGGAACTCGTATTGTTATTGAGATTAAGACAGGTTTTGATCCTAACGCTGTGCTTGCTCAACTTTTTAAGCACACTCCTTTGCAAGAGAGCTTTACTATTAACAATGTTGCACTTGTTGACGGTAGACCTCACACAATGGGCTTGCGAGAGCTATTAGACGTTTGGATTTCTCACCGCAGAACCGTGGTACGCAGACGCAGCGAATTTAGGCGCAAAAAAGCTCAAGAACGCTTACATTTGGTTGATGGCTTGCTTCTTGCACTTCTTGATATTGATGAAGTAATTCAGGTCATTCGTTCATCTGAAGATGCAGATAGTGCAAAAACTAAGTTAATTAAAGTATTCGATCTTGATGAAATTCAAGCACAGTATATTCTTGACTTACGTCTTCGCAGACTTACTAAAATGAGCCGAATAGAGCTCGAAGCTGAACGCGACGATTTGCTCAAAAAAATTGAAGAGCTAAATCAAATATTAAGTTCTGAAGCTAAACTCGACAACGTCGTAATAGCAGATATGGATTCTGCAGTTAAACAATGGGATACTCCACGCAGAACAATTTTGCTTGACGAAAATGAAGATGGTAGTTTTACTCCAGTAGCCTCCAGCATAAATAAAAACAGTGAGGATATTGCGATTAAAGCCGTTCAATCAGCAAATAAAATTACTTCAACTCAAGCAGATTTGGCTGCAGCAGCTAATGCAGCTCGTAAAACTGGAGAAGCTGACGCATCTTCTGTTGCAATGCAATTAAGTGACGAACCTTGCGCAGTAGCATTAAGCACTTCAGGGTTAATTGCCAGAACAAGCATTGCAGTGTTAGAACATTGGAATTCGCACAACAACAACGTATTTAACACTCCTTGTAAAACAATGTTTGCAACAACAACGCGTTCAACTTGTGCTCTTGTTACTTCATCTGGTCGACTAGTTCTAGCTCATGTTGCAGATTTGCCACAACTTAACTATGAAGAAGGAAAACCTGCGCTGCTCAACCACGGAGTAAAAGCACAAGAACTGCTAACTTCCACGCAAAGCACGGATCCAGTAAGAGGAGAACGCGTAGTTTCAGCAATAGCATTTGATGCCTCACAAAACGCTACTCCACTTGCAATTGGAACACGAAACGGTGTAGTTAAAAGATGGAATTTTGAAGCTCCAACTACCATGGA
Source organism: Gardnerella sp. DNF00747 (assembly GCF_049262675.1). Lineage (NCBI taxonomy): Bacteria > Bacillati > Actinomycetota > Actinomycetes > Bifidobacteriales > Bifidobacteriaceae > Gardnerella > Gardnerella sp. DNF00747. Next base: position 898,480 of record NZ_CP058394.1, read on the forward strand.
TTCATGGAGCATAATTGACTTAAAAGACGACGACACCGTTATTGCCGCAGCTCCAGCAAAAGACAACGACAGACTCGTGTTCATTAGTAGTGATTCTTCATTACTTACCTTTGACGCTAAACAAGTTAGACCACAAGGACGCACAGCAGGCGGAATGGCAGGCATTCGTTTAGCAGAAGGTGCTAAAGTTGCAACCTTCGCAGTAGTGCCAGAAAAATCAATAGAGTGGCATTACGAAGAAGGTGAAAATGGTTTATTCTCCGCTTCTGGAACAGTTGTATTCACCGTTGCTGGAGACAGTGAAGCTCTTCCTGGAACCGAAAACGGTTCTGCAAAGATTACTCCATTTGACATGTACCCAACAAAAGGTCGCGCAACTGGTGGCGTGCGCTCGCAAAGATTCCTTAAAGGTCAAGATACGTTGATACACGCATATGTTGGATACTATCCATTGCAAGCAGTTACGGAAGGCGGAAGCAATGTTGAGTTACCTAAACCAGATATGCGTAGGGACGCTTCTGGAACTGAGCTTGTTTCCCCAATTGCACATATTGGGTAGTAATGTTTTTGCTTGCTAGTTTTACACTTTTTAAAGCTAGTTTTTGCGAGCATGCTTGGAATATCTGCGAAGTGATTTTCTAGCTTCTACAAGTGCAAAAATTCCTGCAGTCACAGATGCAAACAAATAATTTATTACCATAGCTACTGAAGAGCCAGTTTTAGGAAGATGCTTAACAACGCGCTTAGCTTCCGGTTGCTCCGGTTGCGAAAGAGCTGGAGCAGACTCAGGTTCTGGCTCAGGCTCAGAAGGTGTCAGAATCGGACCTGGAGCGACAGGGGCCGACGACTCAGGAAGTGGAACAGGAGTTGGAGTTAGCTCCGGTTCCGGCGCAGGAGCTGGTGGAATTAGAGGCGTTGGCTTCTTATTAACAGTTACTGTTGCAACTGTTGTTGCAGTAGCACCGCCATTGTCCGTTACGCTAAACGTGATAGTGTAAACGCCTGGAACATTGTTATTAAAACCACCGTCACTAATACGCTTAACCTTAGTTGTTATAGAATTATCCTCAATATCACTAACAGACACAACAAGACTATTCAAATCGAGTGAATTACCCTCAGTAATAGTCTTATTCTGAACTGTAATAACTGGTAAGTAATTCTTAAAAATGGAGTAAACTTTCAAATTTTTGTTTACACTAGTGCTGGCAAGGAACACTGCACCAGTACCGTCTTGATCTTCATTCCACCCTTCAAAAGTGTACCCAATCTTCGTAGGATCTTTAGGCATAGACTGACTATCAACACTCTTATCGTTTATGCTTTTGCCTTCCTTAACTTGCACAGAAGCATAATGAGAATTAGCGCCATTTACAAAAGTAACTGTGTAAATCGTAGCTTTAGGAACAATGTTGTACGTAAAATGCGATCTACCAATCATCCTAGGCACACGCTGAACAAAGTCATAAAAAATGCACTGACCTTCAAGTGTGCCAGTTTTTACAGCTACATATTTGCCATCAGCATTTTTCTTAAAATATGGTGAGAGGTCAATCGTTACAGGATTTCCATTCTCCTCAAAACCCTCCATAACACTGATTGTATGACCAGCGCTTTCTTGCGTAATTTTGATAGGACTTTTGTATTCCTCTCCCACTTCAATAGTGAAAGGTCCAGGATTTTGATTGTCAAACGGTGAATCATTTTCCCCTGAGCGAAACTTATATTGTCCTAAATTACCTTTTACGACAATTTCAGAAATTTTATTACCTTGGAAAGCAACACTACCAACTCCAGCAAGATAATACGGATTAGTATCTGTATCGTGCTCTTTTCCCTTATCATCAAGCACGCCTTCAAACACAACTTTTTCAATTTCATTAGCAACAAAGGCTGCATCGCTTACTGAAACCACATTTTTTGGAATAACAACGGTTCCTTTAATTTTATTCCAACCAAAAGCTCCATATTCTATTATTCTAAGAGATTGCGGAAGAGTGACACCCTCAATATAAGTCTCGCCGTCAACGTGTTTATGCTTATTCCCGACTTTGTCAGCCTGACCGGTAAAAGCACATTCATGAATTACCTCAATACCCTCAGGAATCACAACATGATGATTTTTCTTAAGTTTCTCCTTGCCTTTGGCACTAAGTCCGTCCACATACTCATTTACCGTTTGACCGGTCTCCGGATAATAAACATTTTTCCTACCTCCAATAGTTTTACCATCGTCAGAAATGTTAAAGTCGTCCTTCGTCCAAGTTAAAGATGCATCATCTGTAGTACCCGAATCAGTTGATGCTGCTTTAGATTCTGCAGATGCGTGTACGCTTCTATCTTCACGATTATTTGTTTGAAGATTAGTATTGCTTACATCTATAAGAGTTTGTGTAAGTCTAGCATTTTCAGAATTTTCAGCATCAGTTACAGATTCAGAAGCTTTAGAAGATTTAGTAGATTTTGTGGTTTCGGCAGTTTTTGCAGTTTCGCTAGACTTGGAAGGTACAGTATTTCCAGAAGGTTTTGCGGAAGTGCTATCTAAAGCAGACCCCCCCCATTGGGCGTATTAGAAGCTGCGTTATAAGAAGTTACGGAAGAAGAACCTTCTGTAGAGGAAGTTTCTGTATTAGAAGCTGTGGTAGAAGAATTATTTGTAGAAGAATTTACAGTCGTATTAACACCAGAAGAAGCTGAAGTTTCGGCAGCATTCGCACTTTGCGCCATGCAGAAAGCACAAGCAGCAGTAGCAATACCCATCATAGTGCTAGTCAACATAAGACCAGTTCTCTTATTCATTTACCCTCTTAAAAAATAGATAACGAGATAATGTAAAAACGTATACACATTGTACGCTTTATAGTCGAAATACAAATGCAAGCATGGTATATCACACAATCGTTTAATTTATTACAAAAGTCATGCATTAACACACATTTTAGAATTATGCATCTCATCAAGCAAATCTTGAACCAAATATCCGTCGCTCATACAATGCATATCCGAAATACCATTACGCATCAAATCGTAAGTAACAGAATGGTAAAACACGTCAAGCGCCTGCTCATAACTCAACCCAGCACGCTCAGCCAGAAGACTTACAACCCTAGCATACTTCTTTTGCAACAAAATAGGATTCGCCTTCAAAATCCATCACTCCCCTAAAAACTTACTATTTACACACTCGCTTTTTATGTATGTAAGACACAAATCAATAGCTTTTTGACTTCTAAAACATATTTGATTATTAGGTTTTTCATATTTTAGTCTGCCTAAAGCTTCAGACTTAGTAATTAAATCATCAAAAAACAATTCAAGTGTGTTATAAACCTTATCGTTTGCTACACCGCCAATTACTACATCAAAACTGCTTGTATCATTTCCAGAACGAGCATTAAGTATGAAATTAAGCCATTCTTCAGAATATGAATCAAACTTAAGAACAGATAATTCATTAAGAACATTATTGTCAAAATTATAAGAAGAAACAAAAGCATCTTTGTCCTTGCGAATAAATTTCTTCGCCCAATTATCAGCCTGACTACGTATTGATGTAACGTAGAATCCTGCGCCAAAATCAACATCTTTACGCGAATGCAATACATCTGGAAATTCAACAGGCATAAAAGAACCGTGATAAACAATCATACTTTTACACCTTTTTCGCGCATGAAGGAAATAATATCGTTTGTAATATACTCTTTGCCTTGAGTGTGCAAAACGTCATAAGATGGAACAATATAAGACATAAGAATATTACTCTTCTTAGTCAAAGCATCATACGTATCGCGAGGGTTTTGATTAAGCTTCTTAGCAACATTTTCAATACAAAATATTGCAAAATCAAGCTTATCTTTGTCAAAGACTTCTTGCTTAATATCATTCATAACCCCTCCTTTTGTAAAAACATTATTAGAAATACATCTACTAGATAATGCGTATACAACAAGTTCTAACACACCTAGCACACATAACACATCTAACACAAGTCTACATCAAAAAAATATAAGCAATCGCGCATACAAATACTTTCACGCTCAACTTTCGCAAGTTCGAAGCAAGCGCACGTGCATAAAAGTCATTACAGCGAGAAGAATAAGCAAATAAGCCGGAAGAAGCACCATAGAAACATTCTGCGCAATTAGTCCAAAAATCGCAGGCATTACCATAGACCCAATATATGCGCTTGCCATTTGCATGCCAACAATAGCTTGAGACTTATCTGCACCAAAATAATGCGGCGTGGAATGAATAATGCATGGGTAAACTGGAGCGCAGCCTAGTCCAATAATTACAAATCCTGCAATAAGCTCAATATGATTCGGCAAAGGCAGCAACAATACTAGAATGCCCATAAGCATTACGCACTGCCCAATACGAATCATCGTTGCATCGTTAAAACGCATAGTAAGAAATCCGCTTACAAAACGACCAACTGTAATGCCAACATAAAACAAGCTTGCCCAACCTGCCGCAACAATGCGGCTAACTCCTCCATGCAAAACCATGTAACTACTAGCCCACAATCCTGCAGTTTGCTCCAACGCACAATAGCAAAAGAACATAATAAGAATATTCTTAGCTCCTGGAATGCGCAAAACTTCTGCGTAAGATAGCATCCCAGAAGATTGTTTCTTTACCTCAGTAAGATTATGCGTCTCTGCCTTTTTATTATTATTTTTCCACAGCGGCAAACTTATGAATAACACAAGAGTGAGAGCAATTTGTATAACAGCAATATACTGGTAGCCTGCAGGCCAGCGCTGACCGTGAGAAAGTGCGAAACCCATAACATAAGGACCTGCGGAAGCACCAATTCCCCACATGCAGTGAAGCCAGCTCATGTGCCAGCTTTCATAGTGAATTGCAACGTAATTATTAAGAGCCGCATCCACTCCTCCAGCACCTAAACCGTATGGTATAGCTAGAAAAATAAGCACAAGATAATTCGGAGCAAAAGAAAAACCTAGTAACGCTAAAGCTGTTAAAGCAACTGAAATAAGCGTAACCTTCCCAGGGCCAAACTTATGCGTAAACCTATTAGATAGCAGCGCAGAAACAATTGTTCCTGCAGAAATAACCATTGATATTCCACCAGCCCAAGAAATTTGCGCACCAACATCATGACTCATCGTAGGCCACGCAGCTCCAAGAAGAGCATCCGGCAAACCCAAGCTTATAAAAGCAAGATAAATAACAGCAAGAAGAAGGTTAATCATAAAAATTCCCTAACATCAGTACTTCATATTTCTAACGCAAACACGCCCTCATAAAGCAATATAAGGAATATAAATATACAAGGCAACATAATGCAATGCAAACAACATGCCGATATCAGGTATCGATTTTGGAACGATCGAAGTCGTCTGCGTTATCAACAATAAACTGCTTGCGCGGAGGAACATCATCGCCCATTAGCAAATCAAATACTTCACTCGCTTGCTGAGCATCTTCCATACGAATCCTTCGAAGCATGCGAGTTCTAGGATCCATGGTTGTGTCTGCAAGCTGATCTGCATCCATCTCGCCCAAGCCCTTGTAACGCTGAATATCGCTGTTAAAATCAATGCCTTTAGCTTGCAAATCATCAAGCTTTCCAGCCAATTCATCGTCGGAATACGTGTAAATATACTCGCCCTTGCGCTTTCCAGCGAGCGCAATCCTGTGAAGAGGTGGCACTGCAGCATAAACATGGCCATGCTCAATAAGCGGGCGCATATAACGGTAGAACAGCGTCAGCAGCAAAATACGAATATGCGCGCCGTCAACATCTGCATCGGTCATCATAACAATCTTGTTATAACGTGCTTGTGAAATATCGAAACTTGCGCCAGATCCTGCTCCAACAACCTGAATAATTGCAGCGCACTCTTTGTTGGAAAGCATTTGTGCAAGACTTGCCTTTTGCACGTTCAAAATCTTACCGCGAATTGGAAGAAGAGCTTGGAAAGCAGAGTTTCTAGCAGCTTTTGCAGTGCCAAGTGCAGAATCGCCCTCGACGATGAAAAGTTCTGCAACATCGTCGTTTCCAGGCTGGCAGTCAGAAAGTTTCGGCGGCATTGAAGCAGACTCAAGAGCGTTCTTTCTGCGGGTAACTTCCTTAGTTTTACGCGCTTGAATACGCGCATGCATTTCGGAAACTATTTTTTCCAAAACTCTAGAAGACTGCTCTTTGAATCCTCTCTTAGAACCGGTAATCATCTCACCGAATTGAGCGTCAGTCATTTTGGTAACGATTGGCTTAACTTGAGCAGTTCCAAGAACATCCTTAGTTTGACCTTGGAATTGAGGCTCAGCAATGCGAACAGTTACGACTGCTACCAATCCTGCCATAATGTCATCGCGCTCAATTTTTGTGTTGGCGTCTTTAAGATTTACTTTAAGCTTTCTAGCATTATCTTCCACGGCTTTACGAATTTGCTTAGTTAATCCCTGCATAAAGCCGTCAACGTGCATACCTCCGCCAGGAGTTTCAACAACGTTTACGAAACTAATAATCGTTGAATCGTATCCGTTTACCCAGCGCATTGCAATATCAACACCGCATTTTCGAGTTACTTGCTGCGCGTGTAATTCACCAGAAGAGTCAACGGCTTGCGTTTCTTCTATATAAGTATCTTCGCCAGAAATGCGCCAAATATCGGATACTGCTTCACCTTTTGAAAGAAAATCAACGAAATCTTTAACACCACCGTTGTGCAAAAACTCAATAACGCGAGGGTGACGCTTATTCTGCACTGAGTTAGCAGACTCAGCATTTGCAATAGATTGTGCTGTTGATTCTTCAGATTTATTGTATTCAGACTCGCTATCTTCAGACACATATTCAGACTTATCTTCATCTTCTAATGCTGTTTCAGATTCTAATTCTTCAAATTCAGGCACAGAGTCATCGATATTATCAGGCTGATTTTCAAGAAGATTATTTTCTGCAATATTATCTTCTGCAATATTATTTTCCGCAACATCATCTTTAGTAGAATCAATTTCTTCAATATTTGCAGATTCACCTTCAGGAACATGCTCGTCAATAACAGTAATTTTTAAGCCTGGAACCAGGAAACTTGTTTGACGCACGCGAGCAATAAGCTGCTCATAGCTGAAATGCGCAGTCGAATTAAAAATTTCTGGATCCGCCCAGTAGCGTACACGAGTTCCGGTAGTTTTTGGCGAAACAGTGCCAATAATTTCAAGCTCAGTAGGCTTGTTCTTACGCGTACGCTTAAATGGAGAGACTGGAGATGGATGCTCTGGGTCAGCATCGCTATACACACCAGGATGCCCTTGATGGAACGCCATATGATGCGTTTTACCGTCTCTATCGACTTCAACATCTAAACGCAAGCTTAAAGCGTTTACAACAGAAGATCCAACACCGTGCAAACCGCCTGCAGCATTATAAGAAGCGTTACCAAACTTTGCTCCAGCGTGAAGCTTAGTTAGAACAACTTCAACGCCAGTGAGCTTTGTTTTTGGCTCAACATCTACTGGAATACCACGACCGTTATCTGCAACTTCAATAGATCCATCATCGTGAAGAGTAACAATAATATGGTCACAAGCACCCGCCAAAGCCTCGTCAACCGCATTATCAATAATCTCCCAAAGGCAATGCATTAAGCCTTGGCTGTCTGTAGTGCCAATATACATGCCTGGACGCTTTCTTACAGCATCTAAGCCTTCTAGCACTGTCAAACTGTCGGCATCATACTGCTCTTTATGAGAGACCACTTCTACCCCTTGCACTTATTAAACGTACAACCGATTATTTTAAGCAATAAGTGTCGTACTATCGCAAAAGCAACAATACGACACTTTGTAATATAACTTCACACAATCACTGATCTAAGAAGTCACGCAAAGTTTGCGATCTAGAAGGATGACGCAGCTTAGACATTGTTTTAGACTCAATTTGACGGATACGTTCACGAGTAACACCATAAACGCGACCAATATCGTCTAAAGTTTTTGGCTGACCATCTTCCAAGCCGTAGCGCATCTTAATAACTCCAGCCTCCCTAGGAGCCAAAGTTTCCAAAACTTGCCTGAACTGTTCTTGAAGGAGCGAGAACGCAACAGCATCAGACGGTGCGATTGCGTCAGTATCTTCAATCAAATCACCGAACTCGGAATCGCCATCCTCGCCCAGAGGAGTGTGCAAAGAAATTGGCTCACGACCGTATTTTTGTACTTCCTGAACCTTTTCTACTGGCATATCTAGTTCGCGAGCAAGCTCATCCGGCGTAGGTTCACGACCTAAATCTTGAAGCATTTGACGCTGAACCCTAGAAAGCTTATTAATAACCTCAACCATATGCACTGGAACTCGAATAGTACGAGCCTGATCTGCCATAGCACGCGTAATAGCCTGGCGAATCCACCAAGTTGCGTAGGTTGAGAACTTAAAGCCCTTCTTCCAGTCGAACTTTTCAACTGCACGAATCAAACCAAGGTTACCTTCCTGAATTAAATCAAGGAAAAGCATGCCTCGACCGGTATAACGCTTAGCAAGAGAAACAACAAGACGCAAGTTTGCTTCAAGAAGATGATCTTTAGCTTTCTTGCCATCTGCTGCAGCCCACTTAAGCTCACGTTTACGCTTAAACTCCATTTGATCAATTTGAGTATCAAGCAAATGCTGAGCATACAATCCAGCTTCAATACGCTCTGACAAATCAACTTCTTGCTCAGCATTAAGCAAGCTAACTCTACCTATCTGCTTTAGATAATCCTTAACAGGATCCGCAGTAGCACCTGTAGCAATTACACGACGCTTAGGATTACCAGATGGAGTTAGATTATCGTCATCGTCATCATCACGTACAACAAATGCGCCTTTTGCTTGTGGCACTTGCGGAGCATCATGCTTAATTTCGTCGTGATCATCAATTTCATCAAGATCTTCAGACTCTTCATCATCAAGATCATCTGCAACGTCAATATCGCTTAAATCGTCAACATCAGATATATCTTCTGGCTGAATATCGTCCAAATCATCAAGATTCAAATGTTCATCATCAACATCAAGATGTGAATCGTCATCTAAAGAATCGTCAATAGATAATTGATCTTGAGATTCAATATCTACGCTATCTTCAGTTTCGTCATGTTCAGCATCAGCCGATACTGATTCAGTATCAATCTTGTTGTCTTCAGTTTTCTTTGAGCGAGAACTGCGCGTCTTGCTATCAGCTGACGAAGTTCGAGTACTGGTTTTACGCGCAGCGCTAGCCTTGCGAGTTTTTACAGGCTTAGTATCATCTTGCATTTCGTCGCTGTCGACCGTTAATCCAACTTCACTCGTCAAACTGTTCCTCCTGTATTATCCCCTTGTAACGCATATAGGCATAGTTCATGCAAGGGCAAGTTTTACCTTAAGTAGTAAACCATTTAAGCAAGACGATTATTCCACAACTAATTTTTGCGGCGTGGCGAATTATTCAATCCATGCTGGCTCAAGACCATTTTCGAATGCTCCACACACTATTTTTGCCATAGAACAATCAGGATCAATGCGCAATGCACAATCACAATAATATTTTACTTCTCCGAGCCTAAACCACCAGCTGATATAAGCTAACAAAGCGTAAACTTGCACAGATAATTTTGGAATGCTTCTAGTAATAATAGCCATAGATTTTAAAATTTTGCACGCGAAAATAGCTCTCTTTATATCAGGCTTATTATTTGTTTGAGTGAATTTTGCTTCTAAACAATGCCGCAAATTACGAGATACTTCAGGTGTATGAGGGCACCAAGCAAATTCCGACAAAGTTTTTTCGTCATACCATTCTTGATTTTCATCCAGAATAGAAATAAGCATTGCATCACGAACATTAATATTATGCAACATTGCTATTGGCAGATTTACTAAATCATATCCAAACATTTTTTCATCGTAAGCAAACATGTTGTACCATCGCATAAGTGCTCTGCTTGCAATATCTCTAATAGCATATTGCTTGCCATTTTGATCAACATTTTCTATAAAAGCTTCCGAAACTGCCGGAACCCAATATTCTAATCCTTTAATCCATTGCGCACTATCACTACAGTTGTTGTAAATATATTCCTTAGAAAAAGTCATAAAAAAGCTGCACTCTTTGGAAGGATATATAGTCCCATTAATATCTGAAATTTCTCTTCCAGCAAAACTTTCAAAATCTTCTGAACCTGCAAAATCTAAACAACCATTAAAAGAATTAGCACTTTCACCATAAATTTGCATAAGACTTTGCATATCAAAGTCATCAATACAATTATGCGATATCTTCGTTTTCAAATCATCCTCTACAATTTCCATGCATACTCCCCCTCATTTTTTACATGATTCTTTATTTTGATAATCAAACTATGCAATAGCATTTTTGATATATTGAAGTTTCTCAAGATATGAGTCAGCATTCAATAAAAAACTATTTCCGCGGTGAAAAGCTTATTAAACCATAATAATAACTGCGTTTTGTAATGTTCAGCCCTGTGGATAACTTTCATAATATGAGCACATTTATAGGCAACAATTACAGTCTTAACGATATTGAATCTAGAATTACTTTTTTAATTTCTCAGCAATTTAATACGGGATTAGAAAATAATCTTTCATCCACATGTGCGCAAATACTACAGCAAGTAATAAAGCAAGCTATTGTTTCAAGCGAAGGCGGAAAACGTCTTAGAGCTCTTCTTACGATTTCAGCATTTTGCGCTGCATCAAAAGAAACCAATATTCAAAAAATCCATGAACAGTCTGTATTTGACATAGCTTGTGCTCTAGAAGTATTTCAAACAGCTGCATTAATTCATGATGATATTATTGACGAATCTTATTTAAGACGTGGAAAGCCTAGTGCGTATTGTGCATTAAGTAAAGCTTGCAATAATAAGCATATTGGCACAGGCTTAGGTTTAATGCTGGGAGATCTACTTGCCACAGAAAGTTTCGATATTGCAAGAAATCGTGCGAAGAATTTTACTTATGGCGAGGAATTGTTAGCAGCATTTGCGTCTATGCAAAGAAATGTTGGTATTGGTCAAGTATTGGATTTGTCAATAGAAATGATGCAACTAGATAATCCAATACAACTTGCGGAATCATCTTTGAATGTTTTTAGATGGAAAACAGCCAGTTACACTACTGTTGCTCCATTAACTCTCGGCTTTCTTGCAGCAAATATGCAACCAACTGAAGCATACAATCTTGCTAATTCTATTGGCAATTCGTTAGGTGTTGCTTTCCAAATTGCTGATGATTTGCTTGATATTGTTTCGGATAGCAAGATTACAGGTAAGCCTATTGGCGGTGATATTAGAGAAGGTAAGCGTGCGGTTCTTCTTGCAGATGCTTTGCAATACGGAAACGATAATGAAAGAGAAATACTATTAAAAGCTTACACGAGTAGTACTCGAAGCGAAGATGATGTAAATAAAATAATACAGATTTACCATACTTCTGGTGCTATTGAAAAATCAAAAAAGCGAATTGAGAATCTGTGGAATGATTCACAACAAGCAATCGAATCAAGTACATTGAGCGACAGTGGAAAAGCTATTTTGCATGAAATTAGCAAACGATTTATACCTGAAGCATGGCGTAATGTACAATAATATTTAGCAAATAACGCTCGAAATTAGCTTTCTTTACTATCTTGCTTGTACACTCGTAAGTAGTAAAAATGGTTTTACGCGTATAAGGATTGTGACAATGGATGAAGCTACGCAGGCGCAGCCAGGTATGCGCATTGAAAATCGCTATCGCATTGTGCGCAAAATAGCTCAGGGTGGCATGGCTACTGTGTATCAAGCAGAAGATGAACGCCTTGATAGACCTGTAGCAATTAAAATCATGCACACTCAACTTGCTCAAGGGGTGCATCGCCAGCAATTTATTGCTAGATTCCGCAGAGAAGCGACTTCTGCTGCAGCAATTGCAAATCCACATATTGTACAAGTTTATGATACAGGCGAATATGACGGGCTCGATTATCTCGTAATGGAATATGTTCATGGCGTTAATTTGCGTTATGAAATGAATATGCAAGGCACATTCAGTGTGCGAGATACGCTGCGTTTACTTGCAGAAACTTTGGATGGTCTCGCTTCTGCACATAATGCTGGAGTTGTGCATAGAGATATTAAGCCGGAAAATATTTTAATTAACGATCGAGGTCATGTTCAGATTACTGATTTCGGTTTAGCTAGAGCAATTTCGCAAGCAACATTATCTTCTACAGGATTGCTTCTTGGCACAGCAGCTTATCTTGCTCCTGAACTTATTGAGCATAATCTTGCAACTCCTCAAGGTGATTTGTATTCAGCGGGCATGATGGCTTGGGAAATGCTTGCAGGAAGAGTGCCTTTTACTGCAGATAATCCTGTTACGCTTGTTTTCAAGCATGTGCATGAAAACACTCCTTCAATTGCTACAGCTTGCCCTGGAATTAGCGAAAAAGTTGCACAATTCATAGCAAACCTCACTGCTCGCGACATGAACGAACGACCTAAAGATGCAAGTGAAGCATTAGCAAAATTACGTGCACTTTCTACACAATTAAACCCTGAAGATTGGCAATACAAAGCAGAAGAACCACAAGAGTTTTCAGAAGAAACAGACTTTTCTCCTATTAATAATTTGCGTGTTCCCCCTGAAGCAAATTATTCGGACAAATTGAATCCTAATAATGACTCAGATGCTACACGAGCGATAAATACTTCAGGCTCTAATTTTTCTGCTAATTCCAACTCTTTATTGCAAAATGCTACAGACGAAACTGTTGCAATGCCTAGAGATAATTCTGTAGGTGAACTCGATTCACGCACAAATAATGATCTACATAATCCTGAAGTCAATAATGTAGCAATAGACAATTCACTAGCAAAGTCCGACAGTGCTTTCGATGCGAATAATCTTCAAAAAACACAAGCTATGCAATGGCATACTACTAATGCAGAAGATGTGTCATACAATTCGCAAGATAATCCTTTAGAAGAATTTGACGATAGCAATATGCCAACAATTGCTATTAGCTCTCGCAATTTTAACAACAAATTAAATGCAACAAAACCATTGGGCCTGTCATATACAGAAAAGGACTTAGGAAACAAGTCTAACCGCTCTTCTAAAAAGCGTGTTTTCATTATTGCAGGTTTAAGTACAGCTGGAGTATTAGCAATTGCTGCTATTGGTGGTTTTTGGTATTTCTTAGGTCCTGGCAGTTATTGGACGCTACCTAAGCCTGACGACCTTCAATGCAACAATTATGCATCTTGCAAAATAACTGATGTCAATTGGCAACGATATGAGCACACGCTTAAAGTTGCTGGAATTCCTTACACAGTTTCAAAAGATTATAGTGACGATGTGCCAGAAGGAAAAGTAGTTTCAACAAATCCTGATGTTGTCGGAAGCCATATTCAAAAGCACAATAATAGCACTCTTAATGTTGTAATTTCGCGTGGAATTCGTAAGGCTACAATCCCGGACGATATTACAGATCCAAAGACTTACAATGGCAAAAATCCTTTGAAAACATTGCGTAAAGCAGGCTTTACTAACATTATTCACGATAAGTCAGGAGATACGTATTCTATAGATATACCAGCTGGCAGCTTAATTGATATTAGCCCTAAACCTGGCACGCGCATGAACCATAACGAAGAAGTAAGTATTTTACTTTCTAAGGGACCTAAGCCTGTACAAATGCCAGATATTGTTGGGAAGGCAAAGAGTGAAGCTGACTTAGCTTTGACTGACGCTAAGCTGGATGTAAAGTACGAAGAAGAAAATAGCGATACTGTAGCAAAGGGTAAGATTATCCGAGCTTCTGTTGAAGCTGGTTCTGACTTACATTGGGGCGATAGCGTTAAAGTTGTTGTTTCAAAAGGTCCAAAAACTGTTACATTGCCAAACGTTTGCGGAAAGAGCAGTGATGAAGCTAGAAGGATTATTGAAAGTCTAGGGCTTAAAGTTCGTATTTCTGCTCCACTTGGTGATTTAATGCACGTAGTGCGCTTCCAATCCCCTGGAGCTGGAAGCGAAGTGCCATTGAAGGATTCTAATGGAAATCCTTCTATTATTACTCTTACAGTAATATAAGCGTGTCTTAAGTATTATGTAAGCGGCGGAAGCTCAATAACTTTCGCCGCTTACATATTTGAACATAAATAAAATTTAAATATATAAAATGTTAATCTAATAGCATGAGAATCAGCATTATATTTTACTTATTTTCGTTACTTTCTTCACGTTTTTGACGCATACGTTCTTTTACGGTTTGAGCATATTCATCAACATATTCTTGACCACTCATTTGCTGAATAGACTTAGTTACTTTATCTGTAATTTCGCGTAAACGCTCGTGAGTGATCTCACTTTCGTCACGAACACGCTCTACTTGAATAGGCTCGCCATAAATCGCCTTAGTCTTGCCTTTTGCTGGAATAACTTGACCATGCACTTGTAATTCTCTAGTTCCAATAATTGCAACAGGTATAATCGGGCAACCTGTTTCAAGAGCAAGACGTGCAGCACCAGTATGACCACGATATAAACGACCGTCTGGGCTTCTTGTGCCTTCAATATGAATGCCAAAAAGCTGACCTTTTTCTAATATTTCACGAGCATGATTCAAAGCGCCAAGAGATTTTGCGCCTCCAGAACGATCTACAGGGAAAACGCCCACAGAAGTAAACCACCACTTCTTAAAACGACCCTTTAAACCTTTGCCTTCAAAATATTCTGCTTTACCCATAAAGTGGATCATACGAGGACAAGTCAATGGCAGAAGCGCGTCATCAATAACAGCAAGATGATTTGCAGCAATAATAGCTCCACCCTTTTTAGGAACATTTTTAACACCTTGCGCTGATGGATGAATCCTCATGCGGGCAATACCCCCAAGTCCCTTCACGAAGAACCAGTACAACATACCATATCCTTTCTTGCAAGTCCAATTTCGAACATTTTAAGCATAGAATCAGGAAGACTTGCTACAGTATAGTTCATGACTTCTTCTAAGAATACCAACGACCCTCGCCGTGATGACGAGTTAACGTCAGAATCATTAAAGAATAATCAAAAACAAAACAATAGAAATTTTGATGATGATTGGTCATCTTTTATTGCAGAGCATTCTGACGATATGAATGATATTGCTAATTCACATAGCGCAAAAAGCTTTGAAAAGCATGCTCAGAAAGAAGAAAAAAAGAAAGAACGCAACAGTATAGCAAGCGATAATAATTCTAAAAATCAAAAAAATGCTATAAAAAATAAATTTAGCTTAAAAAATCTAAGCAGCCATAAATCCTATATTATTCCTACTAGAATGCAAGACCCTCACACGATCATAACTGCTAAAGGTCCTCGTGATAATACACGCACAAGTTGGCTTGATTTAGATAAGACTATGGAAGACTATGGAGATGATTTTGTGCCCCCAAATCCACGATTTTATAACGTATCTTTAGTTAATGTAGTTTTGTGGATTCTATTTGTTATAGGTATCTTCGGTGTTATTGTAAGTGCTTTTATTCCTGCTATAGCAAACATTGTTGGTATTATATGCGGCCTATTAATGCTACTTAGTGGAGCAGGATTACTTATGAATCGCAAAAAACCTGATCCGTATAAAGAAGATTACAGCGATTATGGAGATGGTGCTCGAGTATAGCTAATAATCAATCGAATATAATAAAAAGGCGGCATGATTATAATCACACCGCCTTTTATTTATTTTACTTAGCAGCTTTCAAGTTACTCAGCTTCATTTTCAGATTCGTTTTGACCATGGCAAAGCTTGTACTTACGACCAGAACCACATGGGCACTCTTCATTCTTATTTGTTCCTGGGAATGTACGACCATCAGACCATGGAGTCTTCCATTCTTCATTCTTTGGTCGCATGCTCAACGGAACATCTCCCTCAGCATGACTCAAAGGTGCAGGACCAACAATACCAGCAGCCTGATCTTCAGCATCTACCTCAGACGAAGCTTGTGCAACATCTTCATCAAGCTCATCGTCAGAAGAAATATCTTCAGTAGAAGCAATCTGATTGATATCAATGTGGAATAGAAGCTGAATGCTTTCTTCCTTAATTGCCTCAATCATCGAATTGTACATCTGGTAGCCTTCACGCTGATATTCAACGAGCGGATCACGCTGACCCATACCACGCAGACCAATACCATCCTTCAAATAATCCATCTCATAAAGATGTTCACGCCACTTGCGATCGAGAACAGAAAGAACAACGCGACGTTCAATTTGACGAAGTGGATCAGCGCCGAGACGATCTTCGATGAGAGAGTAAACCTTTACTACACTGTCGACAATCAAATCACGCAAAGCAGAAACAGCTTTTTCGCCCTTAAGATTGATAATCGTTTCACGCACCTGATCCCAATCAAGAAGTACAGGCATTACAGAGTTAAGAGCATCTTTTAAGCCGTCCAAATCCCAATTCTTTGGCTTATCAGAACCGTTCATTGCGCCACGCACATAACTTTCTACGGTGTCACTGATGAACTTCAAGATGTCCTCGTGAATATCTTCACCCTTAAGAACCATCTGACGCTCTGCATAAATCACAGTACGCTGCTTATTCATAACATCGTCATACTTCAAAACGTTCTTACGCATTTCAAAGTTACGAGCTTCAACAGTCTTCTGTGCCGTGCGTACACCGTTAGAAACGTACTTAGACTCAATTGGTTCGCCTTCTGGCAATCCCTTAGCCATAACACGAGCAACAAGCTGAGTGTTGAACAGGCGCATCAAATCATCTTCCAAGCTTAAGTAGAAGCGGGACTCGCCAGGATCACCCTGACGGCCAGAACGACCTCGAAGCTGGTTATCAATACGACGAGATTCGTGACGCTCAGTACCAAGTACATACAAGCCACCAAGATTCTTAACTTCTTCGTGCTCGTCCTTAACTTGCTCTTTAACTTCAGCTAAAACGCCTGGCCAACGCTTCTCATACTCTTCAGGAGTATCGTCTGGAGAATATCCTTCAGCCTTCAACTTAGCATCTGCAAGGAACTCAACATTGCCGCCAAGCATAATATCGGTACCACGACCTGCCATGTTAGTAGCAACAGTTACAGCACCCTTACGACCTGCAACAGCAACAACAGCAGCTTCCTTAGCATTCTGCTTAGCATTCAAAACCTGGTGAGGAATGCGAGCAACGTCAAGAAGCGAAGAAAGAATCTCAGAAGATTCAACAGAAGCTGTACCAAGCAACACAGGCTGACCCTTTGCATGGCGCTCAGCAACATCTCGCACAATAGCAGTAAGCTTTTCTTTCTTTGTGCGGAAGATCAAATCGTCCTTATCTTTACGAATTACTGGACGGTTGGAAGGGATTGGAAGAACACCAAGCTTGTAAGTTCCCATGAACTCTGCAGCTTCAGTCTCAGCAGTACCAGTCATACCAGCAATCTTGTCGTACATGCGGAAGTAGTTTTGCAAAGTAATAGTAGCAAAAGTCTGATTTTCTGCCTTGACTTCCACGTTTTCCTTAGCTTCAATTGCTTGATGCAAGCCCTCGCTATAACGACGACCTGGAAGAACACGACCAGTATGCTCATCGACAATCAAAACTTCGCCGTTTGTAACAACATAGTCACGATCTAGAAGGAAAAGCTCCTTAGCTTTCAAAGCGTTATTCAAATAACCAATAAGAGCTGTATTGCTTGGCTCATAAAGGTTATCGATGCCCAAGTAATCCTCAATTTTTGCGATGCCAGGATCAAGAATACCTGCGGTTTTCTTCTTTTCATCAATCTCGTAATCAACATCGCGAGTAAGCTTCAAAACAAGCTTTGCAAATTCACGATACCAATGAGTTACATCACCTTCAGCAGGACCTGAAATAATAAGTGGCGTACGAGCCTCATCGATAAGAATGGAATCGACCTCATCGACAATTGCATAGTGATGACCGCGCTGCACAAGCTCGCTCTTTTCCCACGCCATGTTATCACGCAAGTAATCGAAGCCAAACTCATTATTTGTACCGTAAGTAATATCAGCATTGTATTGCTTACGACGCTCTGGCGGCTGCTGGTCTGTAATAATGCATCCAACACTCATGCCAAGGAATCTATAAATACGACCCATAAGCTCGCTCTGGTAGCTAGCAAGGTAATCGTTGACTGTGACAACGTGCACACCTTTGCCTTCCAAAGCATTCAGATAGCTTGGCAAAGTAGCAACCAATGTTTTACCTTCACCAGTTTTCATTTCTGCAATATTGCCCCAATGCAATGCAGCGCCACCCATAAGCTGCACATCGAAATGACGCTGGCCAAGCGTACGCTTTGAAACCTCTCGCACAGTAGCGAAGGCTTCAGGCATCAAATCATCAAGCTTTGCACCATTGTCTAAACGCTGCTTGAATTTAGCAGTTTGACCCTTCAATTCTTCATCGGAAAGCGCGGAAATTTCATCTTCCAACGCATTCACAGCCTTTGCTACATTCTCAAGGCGCTTCAATTGACGGCCTTCACCCATACGCAAGGCTTTATCGACGATATCTACCACGTTTTGCTCCCTTAGGTCATGTCTATGACGACGGCCTAGCCAACATAGACGTAAACTGTGCCCATATTACGCGACGGCTACGATTTTTATAAGTTAGCGAGTCTGATTACTACATAAAAATGCCCGCCCAACATTGTGCTAGACGGGCATACGCACTTATTCGCGCATTTTAGACGTGTTTTTTAACCATTACTTTTGCTTAGCAACATTTTCAGGTGTATCAATTTCAAACACGCCATAGCTCCAACCATGTCTGCGATATACTACAGATGGTCTCATAGTTTCTTTGTTTACAAACAGGAAGAAATCATGTCCAATAAGCTCCATCTCATACAAAGCCTCATCTATGCTCATAGGCTCTGCAATATGTAGCTTACGACGAATCACAATAGGAGTGTCGCCAACACTTACTTCCACAGATTCACCAGGACCTAAATCGGAAGCAACAGCGGCATCTGCGCTATTAACCTCATTTTCTTCTGGCTCTTCAACAGTAGTCTCAATTTCAGGCTCTACAGCACCCATATCTACAGGAGTCATTTCCGTATATCCACGGCGATGATCCTTACGACGATCGCGAGTACGACGCAAACGAAGCGTCAACTTATCAAGCGCCATATCTAATGCACTAAATTGATCAGTGCTAGAAGCTTCTGCGCGAATCACAGTGCTTCCTGCAACAACAGTAATTTCAACTCGCTTTGCTGTGTCAGCCTGCCTTGGATTGCCTTCATGAGTCAACACGATTTGCACGCGCTGCGCATCAGGTGCAATGGCGGTCACACGATTCATCTTACTTTCTACAACGTCACGGAACCTTTGATTAATCTGCGTATGACGACCAGTAATGACGATTTCCATGCGAAACCTCCCCATATAGACTCGAACCTTAAGTTCGATTTGTACAACCCGACTGCCACGATGCCGTCGGTTCTTCTATTATATCTGCTAAATCCATACAAACCTAGCAATTTATTAAATTAAAATAAAAAAATTAACGTTTATTACGGAATTTCTTATAAAATAACGAATTTTTTACGATATTAATATCATCTGCTATAATTGGGAAGGTTGAGGTTTCACGATGGCCGCGGTCACAATGTTCATTCGGAGTGGCTGAGGAACTTCCGGGCTCCACAGAGCACAATGGCGGATAACGTCCGCCCAGGGCGACCTGAGAGATAGCGCAACAGAGAATAGACCGCCTGAACGTTTCGTTCGGGTAAGGGTGAAACGGCGGTGTAAGAGACCACCGGACTTCTGGTAACAGTAAGCCGCATGGCAAGCCTCATTGGGAGCAAGGTCAAGCAGAAGACGCTTTAGAGCTGCTCGCTCAAGTCTTCGGGTAGACTGCTAGAGTTTGGCGGTAACGTCAAATCGAGATGGATGGCCATCCGCATGCACTTGTGTATGCGACAAAACCCGGGGTATGTGAAACCTCATCAACTCAACCAATAGCATATTTTCAACTTATATCGCTGATTCTTGGAGCGAAAGAAAAATCAGAAAATACTGCTAAGCATTTATTAAACGACGAGTCTAAATCAATTTTTACGTTTGAATTATCAACTACCCCACATGTTTGCATACCAGCTTGCTGAGCTGAACATAAAGCTGTAGCAGAATCTTCAAAAACTACACATTTAGCTGGATCTACTTTAAGTTGATTAGCAATATCGATATAAGTTTTAGGACTATGCTTACCTTTTTCAGATAAATCTTCTCCAAAATGAATAAAATCAAAACAATCAAAAATGCCAACTCTTTTTAAAGCTGGAATACACAAGCGTTTAGAAAGAGTTGTAACAAGAAAAAGCTTTATACCATTAGAACGCAAATAATGCACATATTCATACGCGCCTTTTCTTAGCGGAAGATGATTAGCATAAGCGTCAAAAGCCATATCTGACCACTCCTTCATCAAAGCTTCAGGAGCATCAGTAAATCCGTAATTTTTAATAACATATTCTGCAATTTGTCTAGGATTCATTGTTGCAGTTGTACTAGCAAAGATTGAGGGAACGCTCATACCACGTTTCGCAAAACTTACTCGATCAATATCATCCCAAACGCTTAAAGAATCAAGTAATGTGCCGTCAAAATCAAAAATCGCTGCAACAATAGACGAATTATTTTGTAAATCCATCAATGATCTTCCTACTTGCATTCAATAGCTCACGAGCATGTCCTAATGAAGTTTTTGATTCACTTCCATCAAGCATCCTAGCAATCTCTTGTTCACGCATCAAATCATTAAGCTCAATAACAGAAGTATCCGCAACTATAGCAGAAGAACTATTCTCGCTATTCTCAACAAGATTTTTTTGTACTGCAAATTGTGCATCTGCAAAAGAAGCAACCTGAGCTAAATGAGTAACAACAATAACTTGAGCATGTTGAGAAAGTTGAGCCAAACGTTTACCG
Organism: Gardnerella sp. DNF00747; assembly: GCF_049262675.1. NCBI lineage: Bacteria > Bacillati > Actinomycetota > Actinomycetes > Bifidobacteriales > Bifidobacteriaceae > Gardnerella > Gardnerella sp. DNF00747. The sequence goes on from NZ_CP058394.1 coordinate 919,451, forward strand.
AGTTCTACTGCCGCAACACCACCAACACCAGAATCTACTTCGTCGAAAACAAATGTAATATTTTCTTCGTCGCAATCTGTCAACTTCGCAACAACAAGCTCAATTGCAAGCATAAGCCTACTTAATTCACCACCAGAAGCACTTTTACTCATCGGCAAATCTGAAGAAGCAGGAAATGGTCGGAACAAAAACTCTACATCATCACATCCGTTAGAATCAAGCGGAATAGAACCAGATAAATCTTCGCAACGCCTATTTACACTGATAATTAATTGAGCACCTGGCATAGCCAAAGAATGTAATTCTTCACTAACTAAAGTGCCAAAATCATGAGCTGCATTTAAACGAGTTTTATATAATTCTTCAGCAAGTTTAAGAGCATCATCATATCGTTGAGCACACTTAGCACGCGCTTTGGCAATAGCTTCAGGAGAATCATCTAAATCTTCAAGTTCAAACTGAGCTTTTTCGGACCAATCAAGTACGTCATCTAATGTTGGACCCCACCTACGAGTTAAATCAGTAAGATCATGAATACGAGAATTTAAATCATCTAAATCTTTTTCACTTACATCGATATCCAACTGTTGAGCAAGCTGCATTACAATATCGTCAAGTTGAGCATGAATATCGTCAAGTTGATTTGCAATAGAATTGAAAGAATCATCTACACGAATATTTCGTAATGCTTGAGAAGCTTTATCTACAAGAAAACAAGCATCTTCAGATGATTCTGAAGCACCATAATCTATTTGACTGGAATCAAGGGATGCGAGCGCAATGCTCACTGCTTTAACAATTTGAGCAGAATTCTCAATTCTTTCTCTTTTTGCACGCAATTCCTTATCTTCATTAGGCAGCGGATTCACATCTCGTATTCTCGCTAACGATTCTCTAAGGTAATCTGCACGTTGCCGCGAAGAAGACGCTTGATTTTCTAGTCGATTACATGTTTCTTTAGCATCTTTCCACGCTTGATACGCACATGCGTATTGCTTAAGTAATTCACTATTTTTAGATACAGTATCAAGCAATTCGCGTTGTTTTGAATTTGTTGCTATGCGTAATTGGTCACTTTGTCCATGAATCACTATCAATCGAGAGCATACTTGTTCAAGAACTGTTTTTGGTACTGCGAAACCAGAAATTGTTGCTCTTGAACGACCTTCTTGCGGCACTGTTCTAGAAACATACATATCTGATTTATTTTCGTCATTTTCTGAAGGCTCTAATTCAATACCGGATTTTCCAACAGCATCTACTAATTCACTTGTTTTAGGGATACTAAATATGCCTTGAACCCATGCTTCTTTAGCATTTGGAGAAATCCTTGCAACTTCTGCTTTGGATCCAGAAATAAGCTTGATAGCACTTAAAAGCATTGACTTTCCAGCGCCTGTTTCGCCCGTAATAGCTGTCATGTGAGACGAAGGAGTAATAAGCGCATGTGAAATTGGCCCAAGATTACGTATTTCTAACTCTTCAAGCACGCTGTACCTCGTTTTATAAATGCTATATTTAATATTATTTTCTACTTAAATAATTCAGTTTAAAGAATTATTATTGTGCTCACGCCATCCAACTATTGGCAAATCAAATTTTGTAACTAAACGCTTCGTAAAAGGAGCACCAGAAAGTCTAGCTAATAATAGGTCATCTTTTGATTGACGAACTTGAATCCTTGATCCTTGAGGAAGAGCGCGCTGTCTTCTACCGTCGCAACAAATCCAACCTCCAGAAGACGATTCATTAAGAATATCAATAGTAAAAGTAGAACCGGCACCAATAATTAGAGGACGCGCAAAAAGAGCATGAGCAGCTAATGGCACTAGTTGTAACGCTTCTACATTTGGCCACATGATTGATCCACCTGCTGAAAATGCGTAAGCTGTGGAACCAGTCGGAGTTGAAACTATTACACCATCGCAACCAAAAGATGACATTTCAACATCGTCTACTCGTATTGAAAGTTCTACCATTCGACCTCTGTCTTCGCGATCAAGAGTTATATCGTTCAACGCCCAATCACTTAAAGGCTTACTTTCGCCAGGAAGCCACACATCTACATGAGCTTCCATTCTCCTGTCAATAGTGTAATCCTTGTTTGCAATCCTACGAATAGCATCATTAATTTGAAAACTTTCAAATTCTGCCAAAAAACCAACATGACCAAGATTTATGCCGATAATTGGAACAGTAGTACAATGCACTAACTCAGCAGCCTGAAGCATGGTGCCATCTCCCCCAAGCACCACAACTATTTCCGTATTTTCATCAACTATACGAGTAGTTTTTTTAGCAAAATCAGACACAGAAGCACTGTTGAATATGTCAACAACGAATCCAGCTTTAATAAGTTGAGTCTTGACTTGATTTACCACATCACTGTGAACATCGATTCTAGCGTGAGTAACTACAAGAGCACGACGAGCCGACGAAGCGGAATTAGTATCGAAATGTTCCTGCATATGCAGCCCCTTCGTACTGTTTAAACACAACTACTACTATTATAATTGTTAGGATACATATTGAAAAATGCTAAACATTCAATGATTAATTTATTTCTCGTAACGTGCATAAAGAAGATACTCCGTATTGCCATGCGTTCCTTCAATAGGAGATTCGCAAGAGGAGATAACCTTTAGACCGTTTTGATTTGCACAACTTTTTATTGTTTCTAAAGCTTTAATTCTTAAAGTCTCGTCAGTTACTATTCCACCTTTTCCAAGGTTTCCTTTTCCTACTTCAAATTGCGGCTTAACTAAAAGCACAATATCTGCATGCAATTGAGCTATTCTAGAAATTACTGGAATAACAAGCGTTAGAGAAATAAAAGAAACATCCGAAACTATAAGATTTGGTTTATATGGCAAGTTCTCTTCGTACACATCTCGAATATTTACGCCACTCATTTCAATTACATGTGAATTGTTAGCTATTTTTGGATGCAATTGACCATGACCAACATCTAAAGCTATTACAGAATGAACACCTCTTTGCAAAAGAACGTCGCAAAAACCGCCCGTTGATGCACCTATATCTAGAGCTTTAGTTGATTTGGAAGTAGTTAAACCATTTTTAGAAAACGCTTCGAAAGCACCTTCTAACTTAAGTGCTCCACGAGAAACGTATCTAATACAAAATTGCGTATTTTTTGATTCGTCGATTGTTATTGTATGTGAATTGTTTACTAAAAATGAGGATTTCGTAATATTTCGATTGTCAACACTCACTACGCCAGCATGAATTAAACGCTGAGCAGTTGTCCTACTTTCTGCTAAACCACGATTAACCAAAGCGCAATCTAAGCGTTGTGAAATATTGCTATTTGAAAGTTTACTTAAATCCTCATTCACAGTCATAAGGAAAACTCCGGAAGAGTATAATTTTCCATATTTTCACCGCAATCTTGCAAGCTCCATGCCAGCGCACAAGCAGCTCTTAAAGCATTGCAATCGTTAGTGTTGTTAACTTCAATAATATTATTATTCACAACTCTTGCTATAGCATCTTCACAAGTAAAAGTACTACCGTTAACGCGTTCAGGAGCGTTATGAGATTCGTTTAATCCTCGCAAGTCTTTAGAAACAAAACTTGGACGCAAATGTTTTGGCGCAAGCATAAGCATGCGAGGATCTGTAACTCCAGTAAGAACAAGTAATGAAGCATAGCCTCCTCTTGTTCCAGCCTCAATATCAGTATCTAAACGATCTCCAACTGCTAATGAATGCTCAATACTAATTACAGGATTCCCATACTCGTCTTTTTCAGTGTATTCTTCACATTCAGAATCATCATGCTTAGCATTAGCAGCAACCAAAAACCTTGCTTCATCATACATTGCAGATTCTGGTTTTCCAGCAGACGAAATAGGCTCTACACCCGTAGCATTAATAACAGCTTGAATCATGGAACCGCATCCAGGAGCAATACCATGCTCTCTTGGAATAGTTAAGTCGCGGTTAGTAACGAAATATTTTGCACCATGCTCAACAGCGAAAGAAACTTCCGCCATTTCTTGCCAAGTCATTTGAGGATACCAGCCTTGAATAACAGCTTTAGGATTATCTTCGCACGAATCTACGAGTTGTAATCCTACGCGTTGCACTTCTTGACGCAAATGTTCAGTGCCGAGAACAAGAACTTGAGATCCTTTCTCAACATTGCGAGCTACCATCCTTGCTGCAACAACAGAAGACGTTATAATCTGCCATGGTTCTACTTTTAAGCCAAAACTTTCCAGTTGTTTTGCAACAACAGATTGGAAACGCGAAGAATTATTAGTTGTATATTCAATTGCCATTCCATTTTTTTGCGCAAACAAAATGGAATCAGACGCATATTCAACAGCATTTCCACCACGATATACAACACCATCTAAATCAAGCAGTGCTAAACGAAATGCATCGCTTAACGGACGATTACATGAAGAAAAATTCTTTTTCGTTTCAACTTGCATACTATACCTCATTTAAGTTTGCTAAACACTGCACTTAATTTAGATTCAAATTTTTCAAATATATTTTATAAATATCAACTCTCAAAGCAGCAAGTGCCCGGCTTACTTAAAAGCAGCCGGGCGCAAATATTCAAATGTTACGAACTACTCTTCGTCAGCGTGAACAGCACTCATCTCGATTGTATCCGTATTATCCGCATTCTCAGAGTTACTTGTCTCTTCTGAGTCTTCTGAGTCTTCTAAATCTTCAGAATCTTCAGTTGCTTCAGATTCTTCATCAGCATATTCATCAGATTCTTCATCAGGAGCAAATTGAGCATCATCTTCACTCATGCCAATTTCATCCATCATGTCATCATTCAAATGCTCTAAATCATAGTCGATAACAATATCATCAGGATTTATATCTTCGTCATCAACATCAGCATACTGTTGCTCAAGCTTATCAAGCAAAGACTCTAATTCAATTGCTTCGTCACTACGCCCGGCTTCTTCCAAGAAGTATTGTTCTGCTTGAACTGCACGCATACGATACTCCCCAGGAAGACCCTTTGAACGACCCATTGCATGAACCAATTCAATAGCCTTATCAGCATGACCAGTATCAGCCAAAACACCTGCATAAACGAGGAACATTTCGGCTTTTACTTCTCCCCTTAAGGTTTTTGCTTCATCTGACATGCAAATTTCTAAAGCCTTATCTAGATTTCCCATACCGCGCTCGCAATCGGCAATAAATGGCAAATAATCAAGGTAACCATTCATTCGCATTGCAGTGCGGAATTCCTTAGAAGCAAGCTTGTAATCGCCCTGACGATAGGCCACAAAAGCTAAAGTTTCGCGAGCAAAATCAATACGAGAAGCTTGCTTAGCAGCCCACTTTGCATGTTCTAATGCAAGTTCAGGATTTTCTTCTTGCAAAGTATAAGCTGCAAGAATATGAAGACCAATATTTTCAGCATGCTCCTTTGAAAGACCGCGCAAACGCTCGCGATCTTCTTTAGAAAGCATTGCCCATTCCAAACCTTTTGGCATCTTAGGCTCACCAGGGCGACGTGCTGTATAAGGATTTTGAGATGGATAAGAAACAGTTCCGTCAGAATTGCGGCGTGGACCATCTTCAAAGCGGAAGTTACTACGCGAATTTGCGCTACGATTATCTCTGCGATCGTCACGACGATCAAAACGACGCTCAGTATCTCTGCGCTCATCGCGACGATCGTCTCTGCGGTCATCACGGAAGCCACCCTTAGAGCCTTTATGGAAATCGCCATTGCGATGGTTCTCACGACGATTATCCCTGCGATCGTCACGATGGTTAAAACGATGTTCACCATCAAACTTCTTGTAGCGTGGGTTGCCACCTTCTTCACCAGAATGTTCAAAATCTCTAGAGCGACGATCATCGCGACGATCATCTATACGATCAAAATGACGGTTACGATCAAAGCGACGATCATTATCGCGATTCTCTGAGCGGAATCCGTCCTTCTTAAAACCATTCTTCTTAAAACCACCGCGACGGTCATCTTTACGATCGTCATGACGGTTAAAACGACAATCACCATCACGCTTTACGTCAGAGTGGAAGCTCTCTTCACGGTCATCATCATTACGGCGGAAACCACCCTTCTTAAAACCGCCTTTATGGAAACCATCCTTATGGAAACCACCGCGACGCTCGCTACTTTTACCACCATTGCGATGACCAAATCCACCACGTTCACCAAAAGATTTCTTACCACTCCGCGAGTGTTCGCGTTCTTCGCCCATTCTGGCATACCTCTCATCTATGTGCAATTTTATTACAAAATCACATTTTAATTATATTCATAAAACAACTAAACATCTGCTGAAGCAAGCTATAGCATACATCAAGCAGCAAGCTTACAACAGATGTATTTTTTAATACATCACAAACATTTATTAAGCGCGCTCTACGGCACCGATAGCTTTCTTGCCACGGCGAAGCAAAGCGAAACGACCGTGCAAGAAAGAGCCCTCACTTAACACATCGTCGACACCACTTACACGTTCATTATTCAGATACAAACCGCCTGCTTCAATAGCACGACGAGCTTCAGAAACAGTGCGGAACAGACCAGCGGCAACTGCAGCCTCAACAACACGATCTGCAACTTTAGCCTTAGCGAAATCTAAACTACCGTCTTCAGCCTTAACCTTAACGCCATCTAAAGCAGCTTCAAGAGTCTGCTCATCAATATTGCAAAGATCACCACGTCCAAACAAAGCGGAAGAAGCTTCAATAGCCTGGTTTGTTAAATCTTCACCGTGAACGAAACTTGTAACTTCCCACGCAAGCACGCGCTGAGCTTCACGACTTCCAGGATCATCCTGAATTTGCTGAGCTAAACGCTCAATTTCATCTTTTGGCAAGAAAGTGAACACCTTAAGCAACTTAACAACTTCATCATCAGGCTGATTGAACCAGAACTGGTAGAAGCGATAAGGGCTAAGCATAGAAGGATCAAGCCACATGGCATTACCTTCTGACTTACCAAACTTACGACCTTGATTATCTGTAATAATCGGGCTAGTAAACACGTTTACGGATGTGCCACGAACCTTACGAATCAAATCCATGCCGGAAGTGAGATTACCCCACTGATCCGAACCGCCAAGTTGCAAAGTTACGTCGTAATTATCAAACAAGTACAAGAAGTCGTTGCCTTGCAAAACTTGATAGCTAAACTCAGCAAAAGAAATACCTTCATCGGAATTTAAGCGACGAGCCACAATATCCTTAGAAAGCATTGTGCCAACACGGAAATTCTTACCAACATCACGCAAGAAGTCGATAGCAGACATCTTAGAAACCCAGTCGTAATTGCTGACAAAACGAACAGGATTTTCACCATCAAGAGGCAAAATTCTGCCAATCTGCTTACGCAAACGTTCAGCCCAGCCAGCCACAATATCCTTAGAATTAAGAGTGCGTTCTCCGCTTTGACGAGGGTCACCAATCAAACCAGTGGCACCACCAACTAAAGCAATAGGATGATGACCTGCAGCCTGCAAATGGCGCATATTAATAAGCTGTACAAGATTACCAATATGCAATGAAGCAGCAGTAGGATCGTAACCGCAATAATACGTTAATGGTTCTCCGTCAAGCGCTTGAGCAAGCTGCTGCTCATCAGTAGATTGTGAAATTAATCCACGCCACTTAAGCTCTTCAAACAAAGAAGCAAAACCTGCTTCCTTGTAGTTCCTGACCTGAGCCATTCGTATCTCCTTAATACAGAATACCGATAAATATCGGGCGCTTTGCGCGTCCACAAGCCTTTCAATTTTTGCAGCACATGACGACACGCATAATAAAAAAGTGCCAAATATCATAAAGTACAATATTTGGCACTATAACGTGACAGCTAATAATCTAATTTTAAAATTATTTTATAGGCGAGATATAAGCAGAGCCATCACTTTTCGAATTTGCAAATTTATAATAATTATCCATTGCGTTTTCAGTCTCTACAATTTGCTCTTTAACTCGCACGAAGGCTGTACCACCACGACCGCATCTGGCAGATACAGATCCAGCACTAGACAATATTGTTCTAATATTCGCAATTTCTGCGCTATCAACAAAACCGCTTAGAATATTTGAAAAATCATCATCGCTTAAATCAGCAAGATCTCCCCCAATTTCCTCAGCTCGCTTTACACACAAACCAGATAAAGTATGAGCATTACGGAATGGAACACCCTTTTTTACAAGCCATTCTGCAATATCTGTAGCAAGAGCGAAACCAGTAGAAGACTGTTCATAAAGTCTATTTAAATCAAATTTCATAGTTTCTACCATTCCAGCAAAAGCTGGAAGAAGCACTTCTAAAGTGTCAATTTGATCAAAAACAGCTTCTTTATCTTCTTGCAAATCGCGAGCATAAGCAGTAGGAAGACCTTTAAGAGTTGCCATTAAACCAGTTAAATCGCCTATTAATCTACCAGCTTTACCGCGAGCAAGTTCAGCAATATCTGGATTCTTTTTTTGAGGCATAATCGATGAGCCAGTTGAATAAGCATCATCTAAACGAACAAATGCAAATTCTTGAGTATTCCAAATAATAATTTCTTCACTTAATCGTGATATATCAACGCCAATCATTGCTGCGATGAATGAAAATTCTGCGACTAAGTCTCTACTTGCAGTTGCGTCTATAGAATTAGCGCAAACTTTAGAAAAACCAAGCTCTTTAGCTACTTCTTCTGGATTAAGACCAAGAGTATTGCCTGCCAAAGCTCCTGCTCCATAAGGGCTTTCATCTGCACGCAAATCCCAATCTATGAAGCGATTTACATCTCGTAAAAGCGGCCAAACATGTGCCATTAACTGATGCGCAAGCAAAATTGGTTGAGCATGTTGCATGTGAGTGCGACCCGGCATCACTGCGTCTTTTGCATTTTTTGATTGATTCAGCAACGCTTGGCAAACTGACAACAATAATGATGCAATAACGCGCGCATGCCTACGCAAAAACATACGTATTAAAGCTGCAATTTGATCATTCCTAGATCGACCTGCACGAAGCTTTCCACCAAGCTCATTTCCAGCAATTTCAAGTAAACCGCGCTCTAATGCTGTAGCTTCATCTTCATCTTCCTCAATGGGTGCAAAAGTTTCATCATCTACACGCTTTTGCAATTCATCTAATGCACAAGATAAATCAGCATACTCTTTTTCGTTAAGAAGACCTGCACGATGCAACGCATGCGCATGAGCTCTAGAACCAGCAATATCATCATCCGCTAATCGCCAATCAAATTGTGTGGACTTGCTTAGTTTCGCCAGCTCTGCTGAAGGACCTGAACTAAATCGTCCACCCCACAATGCAATAGGGTGATTAGTATTATTACTTTCATTATTTTCTAGTTCTGCGGCTGCTACTTTTGTTGCATCGTGCATAGTTTATTACCTTTATATCTTTTTATATATATCGTATTAGTTGTTGTTTGCAACGCGCATATCTCTTGCTGCTGCAACCTTGCTAGACAATCCGTAGATTTCAATGAATCCATTGGAAGCACGCTGATCAAATGTATCTGAAGAATCATACGTTGCTAAATTAAAGTCATACAATGATTCCTCAGAACGACGTCCAGTAACTACAGCTTTGCCAGCATACATAGTCATTCGAATCTCTCCAGAAACATGCTCTTGAGTTTCATTAATAAATGCGTTAAGAGAACGCACAACTGGAGAGAACCACTGACCATCATAGACAAATTCAGCCCACTTTTTATCAAGAGCACGCTTTAACCTATGCTGCTCACGCTCCAGGCAGCAATTTTCAAGCTCTTGGTGTGCAACAATTAAAGCTTGAGCACCTGGAACTTCGTACAATTCACGAGATTTAATTCCTACAAGACGATCTTCAATAATATCGATTCGTCCAATTCCTTGCGCTCCAGCTCTTGCATTCATTTCTTCAATTGCTTGCAAAGGCGTTACGCTATGACCGTCAATTGCGACTGGAACACCTTTTTCAAAAGTAATTGTAACTTCATCCGGTTCTTGAGATTCAAGAGGATTTTGCGTATAAGAATAGCACTCTTCAGTCGGAGCATTCCATGGATCTTCTAGGAAACCGGTTTCAATTGCACGACCCCACACGTTTTGGTCGATCGAATATGGGCTTTTCTTGCTTTGTTCAATTGGAAGCTTGTGCTCGTTAGCGAACTCTATTTCAACATCACGAGTAAGCGACAAGTCTCGAATTGGGCTAATAGCTTTTAATTCTGGATCCAAAGATTGGATTGCAACTTCAAAACGAACCTGATCGTTTCCTTTGCCAGTGCAACCATGCGCAATTGTGTCTGCATCAAATTGATGAGCTGCATTCACTAAGTGGCGAGTAATCAAAGGCCTAGAAAGAGCAGAAACCAATGGATACACGTCTTCATACATTGCGTTAGCTTTTAATGCAAGCATGCAATAGTTATCTGCGAATTCTTCGCGAGCATCGACAACATATGCCTCAACTGCACCACAAGCCAAAGCACGATTCTTAATTACTTCAAGCGCTTCACCGCCCTGACCAACGTTTAGTGACACAGCTACAACATCTTGACCTGTTTGCTCTTTAAGGTATGGAATTGCTACCGAAGTATCGAGGCCACCTGAATACGCCAAGACAATACGTTTTTTATTAGTCATTGTGACCTCCCAGGTCATGTATTGAATAAATAAACAATAAAGAGCATATTATACATCTAAAATAAAATCAACAGATGCGCCAAAAAATTATTATATTTTTACCATCTTCGAAGAGTTATTATAAAATATAAAAAATATATCAATTATAGTTATACATATAAAAACGCGCGCAGCTCAACAATGCACTGCACGCGTATAAATCTTTTCGTTACTGCAAAATTATTTTTTTAATACAATATTTAATTAAATAGCCACAATATTTTTTAATAAATTGTTTAACGAGAAGCTACTGAAAGCATCCAATTTGCTCGATTTTCAGCTTCTTCATTTGAAACGCAAACCATAATAACTGTATCATCTCCAGCAACTGATCCTAAAATACCTTTCAAAGGCTGACGATCTATAACACTTGCAACGTATTGTGCAGCGCCTGATGGAGTGTGAATAACAACAATATTATTTGCATGTCCAACTTCAGTGACAAGACCTGCTAAAGTGCGAGCAACTTGCTGATCAATTCGCACAGTATCCATAGCATGACGATTGCCAGTACCATCCCCCAGCACATACGCAATCCTGCCATCCGTCAATCGAATTTTAACGGCATTTAACTCATCTAAATCTCGGCTCAAAGTAGCTTGAGTAACATTAAAACCATGACACGCCAACACTTTAGCGAGTTGAGATTGAGAAGTAATCACTTCTGCCAGTAACGCTTGTTCAATAGCGTTTAAACGCGCTGCTTTTGTTGCAGGACGTTGCTGTTTTATTGACACTTCGTTATTTGATTCTGCATCCGTTTCTGGATTCATCATAGTTTTATCAAAACCTTTCATAAACATATTTTCAATTAAATATATACGAATATATGTATACATATCTACATGCATAAAAAATTATTTGTGTGTTCTTCGTCACACATATCTATTATGCATAAAAACGCTATATTTTATTTAAAAAATAGATGTTACTTTACATAAAAAGAAAAAGAGTTAATAATACAATAAATGCGACTATGCATACTATTATTAGAACGTATGCACAATCGCATTAACTAAAATATATTATGTTTTACACTCGCAAAGTTGTGTGCAAGACTTCAGCAGCATCCGTAATCTTCTTACGAACTTCTTCCATCTCTTCGCCAGAAAGTGTTCTATCATTTGCTCGGAACGTTACGGAATAAGCAAGAGAACGCAAACCTTCTCCAAGCTGCTCACCCTCATACACATCGAACAACTCAACAGATTCAAGCAAATCTCCAGCAGACTTTTCAATAGCAGACTGCAATTCATTCGCTTTCAACTCAATTGGTGCAGTGAAAGCGAAATCTTGCTTTACAGGAGGGAAAGTCGAAATTGGTTTAGCTTGAACAGGCTTCATAATCATATTCTTAAACAATTCAGTTAAATCAAGCTCGAATGCTGCAGAATGCTTAGGTAAATCTAGCGCTTCACAAACATGTGGATGCAATTCGCCAACAACACCGAGATTGACGCTTGAACCATCTTCAGCAAGAACACAAACTTGAGCACTACGACCAGGATGCCAAGAAGATGGAGCATCTTGAGCTTTAAACTGTTCGAGAATGAACTTAACACCAATTCTCTTACCAACTCGCTGGAGTGCTTCAACAGCATCGCTCCAATCAACATCTCTATGAGTACCAAGCCAACCAGTTTCTTCAGCATGACCAGTTAGCAAAGCAGCAACATGCAAAGGTTGTTCCGGTAATCCAGCATCCAACGCAGCAAGCTCAGCATTAGAAGGTCTAACAGAACCAGGTAATGCAGGAATTGCAGGAGCATTTGGATCGCTAAAGTACACATGACCAAGCTCATACATGGAAATATCTGTTAAACCACGATGAAGATTGCGTCGAACAGTACCAGCCAAAGTCATCAAAACAGAACGACGAAGCCAAGGCCTGTCTCCAGCTAAAGGATTAGCAATACGAACACTTACTTCAGCAACTTCATCCACATTTTGACGGAAAGCTTTAATATCTTCCTCACCAACAAATGGATAGCTTAAAGATTCAACAAAACCAGTTTCCGCTAACTCATAAGCAATAGCTCTTCTAGTTTGCTGTTGCGCAGTTAAGCCAGTTCGACCAGTAACAGGAACAGCAGGAACCTTAACAGGAATCTCATCATATCCAACAAGTCGAGCGATTTCCTCTACTAGATCGCAAGGCTCATTCAAATCAGGACGCCAAGTTGGAGGAAGAACGGGGAAGGATCCATTGCCACCACCAGCAACAGAGCAACCGATATCGGTAAGAATATCGCTAATGCGATTCAAATCAACATCCAAACCGGCAACTCGCTGCACTTCATTAGCTTTAAACACAATCACATTTCGCGACTGAGTATTATTGACATCACACGGCGATGTAGATGGCTTAGCTCCACCAAACTGTTCCAAAAGATTTGCAGCCATTTGTGCAGCTGCTGGCTGCAATTGGGTATCAACGCCACGCTCAAAACGACGAGAAGCCTCAGAAGGAATCTTATGTCGACGAGCAGTACGAGCAATTGAAACGGGATCAAAGTGAGCTGCCTCAATCAAAATATTTTTCGTTTCACTCGTAACTTCGCCATACATGCCGCCCATAACACCTGCTAAGCCAAGCACGCGTGAACCATAGTTTCCACGAGGAGAATCGCAAATAACTAAATCCTCAACATGCAATTCATGATCTTTGCCATCCAAAGTCGTAAGATGTTCGCCCTCATGTGCACGACGAACTACAATTGGACCTTCAATTTTGTCCAAATCATAAGCATGAAGAGGTTGACCCAAATCAAGCATGACATAATTAGTGATATCAACAGCAAGAGAGATACTGCGCATACCTGCACGCGTTAAACGACGCTGCATCCAACGTGGGCTTGCACAAGCGGAGTCAAAACCGTGTACAGCACGCGCATAATATCGATCACAACCAGGTACACCATGAATTGGATTAGTATCTTCAATACTCACGTCAATATCTGAAGTCTTGTGACCTTCATCATTAATTTGCGATACCTGCTCATTCAACTTTGAAACAGGATCCGTATAAACAGCACCAGTTGAATGATGATATTCACGAGCAACACCTCGATAAGAGAAGGCATATCCACGATCAGGCGTTATGTTAATCTCCAAAATCGGCTTATTAAGATGCAACAACTCCATTACATCGTCGCCAGGCTTCAACTCATCATATTCAGCCTTAGAGAAGCCATATTCACGCAACAGAATAATGCCATTGTGGCTATCTCCCAAACCAAGCTCACGCTCTGAAGCACACATACCGTCAGAAATATGACCGTAAGTCTTACGCGGCTCAATCTTAAAATCTCCAGGCAGAACAGCACCAGGAAGAGTTACAACAACCTTTTCACCAGCAGCCATATTAGGAGCACCGCAAACAATGCCACGAGGAACTTTCTTGCCGTTCTCGTCAACATCGTTGTATTTATCTCCAACATCAACATGGCACCAATTAATAGTTTTGCCATTTTTCTGCGGTTCAGGAGTTGCATCAACTACGTAACCGACAACAATTGGACCGGTAACTTGAGAAGTATGAATTTCTTCTTCCTCTAAACCAACACGAACTAAATCTTTAGCAAGCTGTTCGTAAGTTAAACCTTCTGGCACTTCAACATGATCTTTGAGCCAGTCAATATCTACCATTGGCATGAGTTTTACTCCCCCATTACAAACTGTTCACTGAAGCGCTTATCGCCTTCAACCAAATCATGCATATCATTAATATCGTGACGAAGAAGCAGAGTCCTCTCCAAGCCGACACCAAAAGCAAAACCGGTATACACTTGTGGATCTAAACCTGCAGACTTCAACACATTAGGATTAACCATTCCGCAACCGCCCCATTCAATCCAGCCTGGGCCGCCCTTTTTATCCGGGAACCAAAGATCCAGCTCAGCACTAGGCTCAGTAAATGGGAAGTAGCTTGGTCGCAAGCGGCTCTTTGCATCTGGACCAAACATCGCAACAGCTAAACGATCGAGAACACCCTTTAAATCAGCCATTGTTAAATGCTTATCTACAGCCAAAGCTTCACATTGATGGAAAACTGGAGTATGCGTTGCATCCAGTTCATCAGTGCGGAACACTCTACCAGGAGAAGCAATATACAGAGGAACTCCACGCTCAATTAACGCACGTACTTGATCAGAAGAAGTTTGCGTGCGCAAAACCATATTTGAACCGACAAAGCCTGCAGCATCCTTAGCTTGATTACCCTGAACGTAGAAAGTATCTTGCATTTGACGCGCAGGATGATCCGGACCAAAGTTCAATGCATCGAAATCAAACCATTCAGTTTCAACTTCTGGACCCGCAGAAATCTGCCAACCCATAGACACAAAGAAGTCTTCAAAATCCTCAATAATACGAGCAATAGGATGACGAGCACCTAAAGGCTTACGATTAATTGGAAGAGTCATATCTACAGTTTCTGCAGAAAGCATGTTAGCCTCTTCAACAGCTTTAATTCGCTCTGTAGCTTCTGCAAAAGCTCGACCAAAATCAGCTCGCAAAGTTGACATCACCTTGCCAACTTCCTTCTTTTGATCCGCAGGCAAAGAACCAATTGCTTTACTTGCAACAGTCATCACTGACTGCGCGCCAGCATACTTAGTTTTAACAGCCTTCAGCTCTTCCATAGTTTGAGCAGCTGTAACGCTAGCAATACCTTCTTTTACTGCTTTAGTTACAGCTTTAATATCGAATGGCTTATTATCGGTCACAGCACCCTTCCTATCTGTGTTATACGTATATTCATTGTTTATATACGATATTGCAAAATATTGCCCAAAGTTATATTTTTCGCTCATGACTCGACATAGCCAAGCCCATAAGCATTACTGCTGCACTTGTTGCAAGGTTCATTGATTCCGCTTTTCCATATATTGGAATTATTGAAATATCGTCAACCTGTTGCAATACTTCTTTAGGTAAGCCTCTAGCTTCATTGCCAAATAAAATAGCCAAAGAACTGCTAATAACCTCGGAATTGACTAAAATTTTTGGAAATGGCACAGGTTTAATCTTGTCAGTTCCGTAAATATCAGCTGCAATAACTCGAATATTTGATTTTGCAGCGCATTCGAACCAGTCTTGAACGCTTAATTGCACTACAGGAAGATGAAATAGTGAGCCAGCAGTCGAACGCACAAGCTTAGAATTCCACCGACTTACGCAATCATCAACAAAAACAACAGCATCGCATCCAGCAACATCTGCAACACGAATAATAGCACCAGCGTTGCCAGGATCTCTTACCTGCCAGCAAGCTGCAATACGAAGAGGCTTAAAATCGTTTTTTACTTTCACTTGTGCTGATTGTTGCAAATTTTTAAACTCACTAAAATAAATATCGTCCAAAGATTTCGAATTAACAACCGCAACAATTCCCTGTGAATCAGCACTAATTTTTTGCATAATATTCGACTCAACAGGATGAACATAACAAGATCGAGATAAAGCTTCTTTAACTATTTCCCGCAAAGAAGAAAATTGGGAACTTTCCTTTTCATTACCTTCACAAGCATCTTTAGTAACATAAATATCACATAACGAATCTGTGACATAACGTACAGCTTCGCGCACACTTTGCGGACCTTCAACTAAAAAACGCTGCAAATCATGCGACTTTGCGCGACCTAAAGAAACGAGTCTGCGCACGCGCTCACTGTGAGTATTATCAATTAGTTCTTTTAACGGCATAAATATAACTTTACTTCAAAAACAATTACGACACAGGAAATACGCATTCACGTATTTATGCAAACTTGTCACGTTCTTTACAACAAGACTTATAAGCAAAACCTTATAAACTCTATTCATGATGCTCTGAAGCACTAGAAGTGGTATAACCCTTAGGCTCAAGCTGGAAAGTAGTGTGAGAGACAGAAACAGGAAAATGCTCGCGCAAGCAGTCCTGAAGCTGGGAAAGCACCTGAGAGCATTGAGTCATTGTCATATTAGGATCCACAACAACATGTGCCATAAAAATCGGCATACCAGTAGAGACAGTACTAGCGTGCAAATCATGAACTGCAAGAACATGAGGAACATGCTCTAGATGTTCACGAACTTTGTTTAAATCAAGACCTTCAGGAGTCTGCTCAAGAAGAACCTTAACAGCATTCTTAAGAAGCTTTAACGCACGAGGAATCATAAGAAGCGCAATAATACCGCCAGCTAAAGCATCAAAACCTGCCCAACCTGTACTCATCATTACAATAGCTGAGACTACAACTGCAACAGATCCAAGAGCATCGTTCATAACCTCAAGAAAAGCAGCACGCATATTCATATTGTCTTGCGATTGAGACATAAGAATTACAAGAGAACCTAAATTCGCAGCTAAACCAAGGATACCAAAGAATAGCAGCTGATTTACATCGTGAATGCCTTGATGGCCACTACCAAAAAGACGCATTCCAGCTTCAACAAGAGCATACACTCCTACAAGCAGTAAAATAAGAGCTCCCGCAGCAGCTGTAATAACCTCAAGACGCGCCCAACCCCACGTGCGCTTACTATTTGGACGACGACGCATAAGAATTGCAGTAACTGTTGAAGCTGCAAGAACCGAAATGTCTGTAAGCATATGACCTGCGTCTATAAGAAGCGACAAGGAATTGGTTATGAAAGAACCAATTACCTCAGCAAAGAACACAGTTGCAGTAAGAGAAAGCGTAAGAAGCAAACGATGCTGATGTGCATGACTTGCGTGAATTGCTTCTGCTTGGGAAGCTGCGTTGGCGTTATTGTAATTAGTATCGGAAGAGTTGACATTTGCATTCACACTGCTTGAGCGTGAACCAGTGCCGTTAGTTTGAATTACATCGTTATGATTATGCACTTTCCAACCTCCTAAAATATTAAAATATTTGGGCGATATCGTTTCTCAATATCATTCGCATTTTGCCTTATACGCAATGAACCCCAGCCTAAGCCGGGGTTCACTATTATCAATTACTTTGTCTATAACTATGTAATCACAAGCTGTCAACATGCACGCATTATGGGTTATAGGTAAAACCAACAGAAAAGCAAAAGGCGCCACACAGCTAAAAACTGTGCAGCGCTTTGTTTGTGCCTCCGGTGGGACTCGGACCCACAAGCCCGTAAGGGCGTCAGATTTTAAGTCTGATGCGTATGCCAATTCCGCCACAGAGGCAGCAATCACTTATTATGCCATATATCTAAGCAAAGAACAAGCTCAGCGTGTGGCGAGTAACTTTCTTCCCAAATCAAGCGTAATTCCGTCAAGCAAACCATGCTCACTTGCAACAAACGTATCCAAAACCCCACCGTGATCCTCATACGCAGCTTTTGCTAATCTCTCCAACACACGGCTCCAAATCACTGCTCCACCGCCGACAACATCCACACGCCCTGGGTGAATCGTCGCATACGTGCGCCTGCAGTCCCTAGGCATACGCAAAAAGCGATTATTAACAGCATAAGCCTGCTCTAATCCAATATGCACACCATCGACAGCAGTATGATCATAATGCTGCAATCCCATAGTCAAAGCAGCCATAGTTGTCACAGTTCCAGAAACGCCAATAATAGTACGAGCTCGCCCTGCAGGGACAACTTTGAAAGCATCATCAATATGCTTGTCAATATCTTCAATCGCAGCTTGAATTTCCTCTTCCGTAGGAGGATCAGTATGCAAATGCCTTTCAGTCATTCTAACAGAACCAACATTCATGGAGTATGCTGCAGAAACCTTGTGCGCCGGCAAGCAGTCCCCATCCCCTCCAAGCACTAACTCAGTAGAACCTCCACCTAAATCAACTACGAGATACGGTGGCTGCAACTCATCGCGAGACACAACGCTTGTTGCACCAAGGAAGCTAAGAGCTGCTTCTTCAGTACCACTAATAACTTCAGGACGAACACCAAGCTCATCAATCATCATTTGTTCAAAAATCTCACGATTTTCAGCATCTCGTGTAGCTGAAGTTGCCACAAAACGAATCGCATCAACTGGATGTTCTTTCAAAACTTGCGCAAATTCGTGCGCAGCATCCCTCACTCGCTCCAAAGCGTCATCTGCGAAACGATGAGTTTCGTCAATTCCCTGACCTAGTCTAACAACGCGAAGCATACGAGGTACAATATCTTTCATTCCATGCTCAGAAACTTGCGCAATTTTTAGTCGAATAGAATTCGTACCACAGTCAATTGCGGCAACCTGTACTGTTTTTTCTGCACAAGTAGTCGTGTCGCTTTTCACAGCTTCGCCCTCTGCAGTTTTATCTTTTGCAATCGTTTCGTCTTCCACAACAACTTCCGTTTCAGTAGCATATGCATCATCGCTCCACGGAGTAGTACAACGGCACACGTTAGGATCAAACTCATCTTTAATGCGCTCTAGCACCATGTCACCAATCGGATTTACACCTTTGCCCATTACCAATGTTTGCGCGAGCAAAGCATGCAAGCATTTAACACGAACTGGCATTCCACCAGCGCTCATCTGACTAATATGCTCTTCACTATCCCCCAAAGACACAGCTAATTCATGACGGAATTCCAAATAATACTTATGCGCACGCTCATATTGTTTCTTCAGATCTTCGTCCGATTGTAATAGCTCGTTATATTCTCGCATAATACCGTCTGCTTCTACGCGAGACACCGCTTTTACAGCTTCAGGACTGGTAAGGTAGCATGTAGTTGGGAATGGTGTGCCATCTTCTAAGCATGGTCTAGTAATAACAGCAAGAGGTCTACCACAAACGCAACGCGCACCAACAGCTACCATTCCTCTAGGGAATCTTCCAAGTTGCTTTTCAACAATTGTACGCTCAGCATCACTTGCAGGTGTAGTAAATAAACGTTTCACAGCTTCTTCTGGAATATATTTCTTATTACTGTTCTGCATTTTATCTGAACTTTCTTGGCTGTTAGCCATGCGTTTCTACTCCTGTTAAAGCTGTTTTACAAATAAATAATCTTTTACTTTATCAGTTTATATATTTTATCAGTTTATATGTTATAAGGATGGCACAGTATCTGGTTTGTCTGCTTTATGTATTGCATACATTAAGTCACTATACCAAGGCAAGACTGAATGAGTCTTAGTTTCGCTATTTTCTTGAGCAAATTCATTCGGAACTTTTCCAGTTACTGCTTCAGGATGCTCTACGCGAACAGCCTGCTCACCGGGAAAAATAAAGCCGAGACGATCTCTAGCTTGAGCGGTAACGTATGCTTTGTCTTTCCATCGGTCAATATTATTATCCAACGTACGTTTTTGTTCACGTAAATCACTTTCTTCACGCTGAAGTGCATGAAGCTCAGATAAGCTTAACGCATAATTTCTAACTGTTGAAATGCACTCAATTGAACCAACAGTAACTACAAAAACCATAAATAAAAACACAAGTGGTCCTGAAAGTAGTCGACGCTGTTGCAATGGTGCTACATCTTCACCTAATGCTGTTTTACGACGCTTTTTCATAACCATACTCTCTAAATTACTTGATGTATTCGACGTGAAAACATCATACATTCCGCTAGTATCTTACGCGCTTTTAGATGCAAAATGCTGTTGTGCCACATTTACAGTCACGCTACATTTACAGTAACTCACATTTATTCGTTATTAAAATTAAAAAAACTGACGAACAAAACTGCAAAAAAATATTCAAATTTTTCTACTTAAACCAGTAATTTCTATTAATAACATCGATCATTTCAACTAATTGCTTTGTTTCTGCAATATCATGAGCACGTATTACACGTCCACCAGCCATAAACATCGCTGTTTCTGCAACTAAAGTGACAGGCAAACGATCTTCTTTATCTAAATTAAAAAGCTTCTTACCAAAGCCTTTTCTAGAAATCGCAACCAGTATTGGTCGACCAAAACGATGCAATTGATTAATATTGCGCATCATTGCATAATCTTGTTCACCATCAGCAACCTTTGCATAGCCAATTCCTTGATCAAGAATAATCCTATTTAAGTCAACTCCTCCATCAACAAGCATTTTTAAATTATCGCTAAAGAATTGACACATAACCTTTGTTAAATTGTCATATTCTGTATCTCTATTGCTATGCATTGTTACTAATCCAACGTTAGAATCTGCCATAAGCTTTACTTTTTCTGGAGAATCAAACGCACGAACATCATTTATAATATCTACGCCAGCTTCAATTGCAGCTTCCATTACAGGTAACTTGTAAGTGTCTACTGCTACAGCAATTTGAGGATAATTTTTGTGAATATACTTAATAGCAGGTATAACGCGACTTATTTCCTCTTCTGGAGTAATTTCTAAATAACCGCCAGGTTTTGTAGTTTGACCGCCTACTTCTATAACATCAGCACCAGCTTCAACTATTTCTTTAATATGGCTATTTATCTCGTCTTCACTTTGGTACTTGCCGCCGTCATAGAATGAGTCAGGAGTAATATTCAAAATCGCGTAAACTATCGGCTTGTCAAGTGTATCAAAGCAGAATCGCCCTGCATTCCACACAATTGCTTTTTGCTTTAATATCGAGCGCAAACTTGCAAGTAATTCTTGATCTTCGTACCATGCTTTTTCGCATTCTTGCATAAAAGGTTTAAGAGCAATAAGCGGCAAAATGAAGTCAATAGAAGACTCGGAAACTTTGATAGCTGTATCAAAATGATCGAGAAAATCAGCTACTTTGCTTAAATCGTTTTCGCTAATATTTTCCCACGTGCATAAAATTTTTTGATTTACACAAAGATCCTGCAGCAACGCTATATCTGCAATACTTTTAGAAGACGCATTCTCCAAATTGCTTTCAATAATTCGCATTTGTATTCTTTCTTTCTAAAACCTCATATTTAAAAAAACTAAATTTATATTCCAAACTAATTAAAAACTTCGCTACTTTCAATAATATTAATCCAATTAGTGTCGCTAGTTTTATTAAGCTTATCTTGTATAAGTTCATGATAATTTGCATCGTCTGCGCTTATTTCAAGCAAAGGAACTAATACAAATCTGCGATTATCTCTTTCTTTGTGCGGAATCGTAAGATTTTCACTTTTTATAGTTTGACCACCAAAATCAATAATATCCAAATCGATTGTTCGAGGACCCCAACGAACTATGCGCTTTCTGTGAAGACGCTGTTCAATATCATGAATAAAATCAAGCAATTCAAAAGCTGTTAAATCAGTGTCCAAACGTAAAGCAATGTTATAAAAACTGTCTTGCACTACGTCACCAACTGGTTCAGTTTCATACACTGAAGAAACGATAATATTGCTTATATGTGAATTTTGCTTCAATAGCGAAACAGCTTGACGCAAATTAAGTAATCTATCACCTATATTGCTTCCAACACTTATGTATGCACTGGAAATCATATTTCCACCCCCAAAAAAATAATTCAATTTATAGTTAAAAGTATATATCATGAACAGTTAGGACTAGCCAACTTTATAAATTCAAATAATAAATAAGCTAATATCAAAAAATTTTTATAACAAAAATGTCGCTGTAAATTCAACACTCTTTAGGAGCAATTAAACCTACAACGACATTTTCCAATACGCTTTTATCTAAAATCTGTAAAATATTTTAGATTCAAAAGTAGTATTTTTTAGTTATTTTATTTTTTGACTTATCTATTCTGCTTGAGCTTTACTCAAAATTGTATCTGCAGAATGCTGCAACTTTTGCAACTCTTCTTCAGTCAAGTCAAGTTGGCATTGCTTAACAATTCCTTCTCTACCAACAATTGCTGGGTAAGAAAGATAAGAATGGTATTCTTCGCGATAGTTTGAAACAGGCATTTGCTCTTTAGAATCCGAAAGAACTGCATCCACTAAACGAACTGCAGCAGCAGCAATACCGTAGTTTGTGTACTTCTTTCCGTAGAACACTGTAAATCCGCCTTCGCGAGTTTCCTCATCAATAGCGTCTAAATCCATGTTCTTTTCTTTAATAAGCTCTGTTATAGGCTGCTCAAAGACTTTAACTGTGGACCACGCAACAAATTGCGAATCACCATGCTCTCCTAAGCTATATCCCTTAACAGCCTTTGGATGCACGCCAAAGAACTTGCCTACTGCACGATGCAAGCGCGCAGAGTCAAGCAAAGTGCCAGTTCCAATAATCTTTTCGTAAGGAAGACCAGTAGCTTCCTTGTAAAGCTGGCAAATAGCGTCGCAAGGATTTGTTATGTCAATCAAAACACCGTGGAATCCAGAAGCCTTAATCTTTGCACCAACTTCTGCAACTTCCTTACGATTATACTTAAGCTCTGCAAAACGATCTGGATGAGGAACGTCCAAAAGCTTTATGTGACCCAAGGCGCTTACGATTACCTCTACGTCTTTTAATGCTTCATAATCATTAACCGTAATATTAACATTAAAAGGCACATTATCCATTGAATCTTCAAAATCCAATGCGTCGGCATTCACCTTTGCCTCGTTTGTATCATAAAGGTACAAATCATCAGCGTGACCGCCAACAACAAGTTGATGCGCTACTGCTGCACCAACGTTTCCCATGCCTATAACTGCGACTTTTCTCATATGAAACATCTCCTTCCGTTTTTAGTTTTCCATAAAAAATAGCACTATTTTGATGAGAATAAAAGTAATGTTAGAAAAATTTATATATTTTTTTCAAAAAATCGCTAAAATATACAAAAAACGGCCAATCGCACGAATGCGACTGACCGATTTATGCTACAGTCTAGATCTTAAACAAGACTTACGTAGAACTTATAAAAGCTCTAGCATATTACTTCATATACTTCTTGCAAGCCTTGAATGCGCTGTAACCAGCATATTGAGCAGTAGAACCAAGCTCTTCCTCAATCTCAAGTAAGCGGTTGTACTTAGCAATACGCTCGCCACGAGCAGGAGCACCAGTCTTGATTTGGCCGGTGTTCTTAGCAACAGCAAGATCAGAAATGGTGGTATCTGGGGTTTCGCCAGAACGGTGAGAAACCATGGAAGTGAAGCCATTCTTGGTTGCAAGCTCAATAGCGTCGAGAGTCTCGGTAACGGAACCAATCTGGTTCAACTTCACGAGCAAGGAGTTAGCTGCACCAAGCTCAATACCCTTAGCCAAACGCTTTGGATTGGTGACAAGCAAGTCATCGCCAACGAACTGCAAACGATCACCAAGACGCTTGGTGATTTCTGCCCAATCATCCCATCCTTCTTCCTGGAATGGATCTTCAATGGAAACGATTGGATACTCGTTGATGAGCTTCTCGTAGTAATCAAGCATGTAAGCAGATTCGCGCTCTTCGCCATCGAAACGATACTTACCAGTTTCCTTGTTGTAGAACTCAGAAGAAGCAACGTCAAGAGAAATACCAATCTGCTTGCCTGGCTCGTAGCCAGCGGCTGCAATTGCATCCATGATGTACTTCAAGGAATCCTCATTGGACTTCATCTTTGGAGCGAAGCCACCTTCGTCGCCAAGACCAGTAGCCAAGCCTTCCTTCTTCAAAACATTCTTCAAGGTGTGATAAACCTCAACACCAGCGCGCAAAGCATCGCTGTAGGTTGCGAAACCGTAAGGAGAAATCATGTACTCCTGAATATCGGTTGCGAAATCAGCGTGAGCACCACCGTTCATGATGTTCATGTTTGGAACTGGAAGAATGTGACCATTGGTGCCGCCAATGTAGCGGTACAACGGAAGCTGAGCGGATTCAGCAGCAGCGTAGAGAGCAGCGAGGGAAACGCCGAGAATTGCGTTAGCACCAAGCTTGCCCTTGTTTGGCGTGCCATCAAGCTCAATCATCGTCTCATCAAGAGCGCGCTGATCGGTGGCATCCATGCCAATAACCTTAGGTGCAATTACCTCGTTGACAGCCTTAACAGCTTCCAACGTGCCCTTGCCTTGATAACGGGACTTGTCGCCATCGCGACGTTCCCAAGCTTCAGCCTCACCAGTAGAAGCACCAGAAGGCACTAAACCAATACCCTGAGCGCCATCTTCGGTCTCCAAATAAACCTGAACAGTAGGATTTCCACGAGAATCCAAAATTTCGCGTGCATATACGCTTTCAATAGCTGCCACAACTACTCCTTTATACCTATGGGTTGTGATGACTCTTTTAAGATTAGTGCGTTTTATGGACGTTATATTGAGTACCAGCGTATTTATGCCGTGAACGTTCACAATATTTTGATTCAACTCGAGTCATATGAGCCAATTGTATATTTTTAAGCAATATTGTTTATAAATATCGATTTAAAATATACTTGTCCATACCCTTAAGTGATAATGACCTCAGACACGGGGTGCGCAACTACATCGTGCCAAACAACAATACATATAGTGTTGCGCTGAGAATACACTCGTTGAACCTGATATAGCTAAAACTATCGAAGGGATTGTCGCATGACTTACAGTTCGCCTAATAAAGCGAAGAACATATTGAAGATTGCATTTAAAGCGGTATCTTCATGTAAAGTGTGGATTTCAACTATCCTCATTTTGGTTTTGTGGTTTTTCACAACTCTTTCTCCAACCGAAGACCGTTCTTTGCCATCCCCATATGAAGTAATACAAGCTTTTATTGATTTAAACAACGAAGGCATATTATTAAAATCCTTAGGAATAAGTATTTTACGAGTTCTTTTAGGACTTTTGTTAGGAATTATTTTTGCTGTTCCAGCAGGAATACTTGCAGGAGGCAGTAAGCTTGGCAATATTGTAGTTGATAAACCAAGCCACATGTTGAGGTCAATCCCATTCCCGGCTTTAGCTCCAATATTAATAATTTTCCTCGGAATAGATGAAACGATGAAAATAGCACTTATAGCTGTCGGTGTTTTTGGACCTATGTACGTTAATATTCGCGACGGAGTTCGTAATATTGATTCAAAACTTCTTGAATTAGCGCAGGTTTATCACGTTAAAAAATCTACTATTTTTATATCTATTTTGCTTCGCGGCACACTTCCAAGTTTTATGACAGGTTTGCGATTTGCAATATCTGTAGCATGGGTTGCATTAGTGACTTGCGAAACAGTTAATTCTTCTATTGGAATTGGATACATTCTTTCAAGAGCACAAGAATTCTTTAGACCAGATCAAATGATGGCATGCGTTATTATGTACGCAATTGCAGGTCTTGGATCTGAGCTTACTGCAAACATATTAGAGTATCTTCTTATACCTGAACGCAGATTAAATAAAAAATCACGCCAATAATCTAGTAATATCAACATTTTTCTAAAGTTAACTACTTTTTAAAATGCATTAAATTGCTTTTTAAGAATTAGTCAATATTTAGATTCAACAACCAAATAACAACAACCAAACAAACAACAGATAAACAAAACAACAAACAAAACAACAAACAAAACAACAAACAAAAGGAGCTGTATATCATGGCCAATTTAAAAATGCGATTTTCTAAAAAGAGCATTATTGCATTAATCTGCGCTGCTTGTGCAACTGTATCTCTTGCAGCTTGCGGAAGCTCACAAAAATCATCAAACGCTTCTTCAAAAGAAGATGCTGGAGCTATGAGAGTTGCTTATCTTTCTACAGCAAATTATCTAACTACTTTGAAAAATGAGAAATTCCTTCAAGAAGAATTTGGAAAATCTAAAGTAACTTACACTGGTCCTTACACTCCAGTTGACGGTCTTACTGCTGTGATGAGCGGAAATGCAGATGCTACAACTACTGGAACTGGACGCTTCATTGATTTGATTGCTGAAGGACAGCCATGGGTAGCTTTTGCGCTCGAATATTACAATGGTGATTCTCAAGGAATCGTTGCATCCGCAAAAAGCGGAGTGAAAACACTAAAAGACTTATATGGTAAGAAAGTTGCTATTATTCACAACGGTGACACTGGCGATTACATGCTTCACCGCGCATTTGATAAAAGCGGTTTAGACGTTTCTAAAGTTAACAAAGTTGAGATGAACCCTAAGAACTTCCAGGCAGCATTTACTTCTGGACAGATTGACGCAATTTCCTCATTCGATCAGAATCTTGCTGCAGCAATGACAACTCCAGGCGCAAAATTGCTTGTAAATGCTAAAAAGTACGGCAATATGAACGTTACTATTCACATTGTTTCTAAGAGCTTTGCCAAAAAGCATCCAGATCTTGTTAAGAAGATGTACAAGGCTCTTGTTCGCGAAGCAGAAAAGTCTCATAAAGAAAACAATGTTATTGGAAACGCTTACAAGCAGCTCGGAGCAAGCGAAACTATTATTAAGCAAATTGAAAAGTTTGACAATCCAACTATTCGTCCAATCGATGAAAAAGGTTTGAAAATGATGGAAACTCAGGCTAAAGAATACGTGAAATATGGTTTAATTAAGCAAGCTCCAAAGAATTTGAAAGATTCTGTAATGGATTGCACAAAGTAAATTAATTCATTTATCCATAAAACACATATTCATAAAAAACAAAATAAAATATCAAAATAAAATAATATATAACTGATTAATCAAAATTAAAACAAAGTTATATAACAAGATTATATAAACATGATTTAAAGCAACGCAGTAGGAGTAAATATGAACACTCAAATAGAAGAAAACTATGAGACTAAAGATAACTCTTACTGCGTTACTCTAGAACATATTGGCGTGACTTTTAAAAATAACGCTAAAATATTACGAGATATAAATCTAAATATTAAAAAAGGCGAATTCGTATCTCTAATAGGACGCTCAGGATGCGGAAAAACCACTCTTCTTAAAGTTATTTCAGGATTAATCAAACCTGATTCTGGAACAATAAACGTCACACAACATCAAGCAATAGGTTTCCAAGATGCAAGATTAATACCATGGCTAACAGTAAGTAAGAACGTAGTTTTCGGCATGCAAGGAAACAAATCAGAACTAAAATCTATTGCAGAAAAAGCTCTTAACGATATGCAACTTAATAATTATGGTTCGAAATGGCCATCAGAACTTTCAGGTGGTCAAGCCCAACGAGTCTCATTAGCTAGAGCTTTAGTTCATAATCCTGAATTACTACTTTTAGACGAGCCTTTCGGAGCATTAGACGCTTTAACTCGTTTAGACATGCAAGATTTGCTTGATAATCTAAGGCAAAAACATGGCTGGACCACGATAATGGTCACGCACGATATTTCCGAAGCAGTAAGACTTTCTGACAGAATTCTTATGATCAAAGACGGAATTATTGAGAAAAACTGGAATATTGATCGAAGCCAACTTGATGCACAAAAGCGTCCAAATAATCACGTTGAAATAGAAGACGAACTACGCATGGCATTGCAATAAATATTTTTAACACTTATATTGCAACAGATATTACAAATCACCACGCTGAGTCTTCAAGTAATTGCTTAGACCACTTAAGAATATCTGATTCACTCATTGAACTAGCACCGAGTGAAGATTCAAAAGGAGCTGGAACAATAAGCATATGAGTAAGAGGACGATACTGCAATCCTCTATAAATACGCTTCAAACGCATCATCACAGACTCTTTTGGATCGACGCCAACAACTCGCACTGATTTTCCTTGAGAGCTGATTTGCGTAATACCAATCTCGCGTGCTTTAAAACGCAAACGAGCAACATCACACAAAGACTCAAACTCTTCAGGCGGATTACCAAAGCGATCAAGAAGCTCATCGTGAAGTTCTTGCAAATCACTATTATCCTTAGCAGCAGCAAGCTTCCTGTACACCTCCAAACGAAGCTTGTCAGAAGCAATATAATCAACTGGAAGAGAAGCCTCAACAGGAAGATCAATAGTTACACAAACAGGCTCAACTCTTTCAGGTTCCTTATATTTTTCAACAGCTTCAGAAACCATACGAACATACAAATCAAATCCGACACCCTCAATGTGTCCACTTTGCTCATCTCCAAGCAAATTTCCAGTTCCGCGCAATTCCAAATCTTTCATCGCAACATCAAAACCAGAACCAAGCGCAGTATGCTGAGCAATTGTTGAGAGCCTATCGTGAGATTGTTGTGTCATAGGCTTAGACGGATCATACAAAAAGTAAGCGTAAGCACGCTCATGACCTCTACCTACTCGACCACGAAGCTGATGCAACTGGCTCAAACCGAATCTATCTGCGTGATCGACAATAAGTGTATTTGCATTAGAAATATCAAGACCTGTTTCAATAATCGTTGTACAAACAAGCACATCAATATCTCTATGCCAAAAATCACGAATAACAGCATCGAGCTGCTTCTCGCCCATTTTTCCATGAGCAATAGCAACACGAACATCTGGCACAAGCTCCTGAATCTTACTTGCAACAGAACTAATATCTTCAACGCGATTATGGACGTAAAAAACCTGACCGCCACGCAACAATTCACGTTTAATGCACGCAGCAACTTGAGAATTATCATACGCACCAACGTATGTAAGCACTGGAAGCCTATCTTCTGGAGGAGTTGCAAGAGTAGACATTTCACGAATACCAGTTACAGCCATTTCAAGAGTTCTAGGAATTGGCGTTGCCGAAAGACTTAATACGTCAACGTTTGTGCGCAAAGCTTTAAGCGTTTCCTTATGTTCCACACCAAAACGCTGCTCTTCGTCAATAATAACCAAACCTAAATCTTTGAACTTTATACTAGGATTCAAAAGCTTATGCGTTCCAATAACAACGTCAATGCTTCCATCTTGCAATCCAGCTAAAGTTTCTTCAATCTCTTTAGAAGTTTGGAATCTACTCATTGCAGCAACTTTTACAGGGAATCCTTCAAAACGATTTGTAAAAGTCTCGTAATGCTGTTGAACAAGCAAGGTCGTTGGAACTAAAACAACAACTTGCTTAGAATCTTGCACAGCTTTGAAAGCTGCACGTAACGCAATTTCAGTTTTACCAAAACCAACATCTCCACAAATTAAGCGATCCATTGGGATTGGGTTTTCCATATCTGCTTTTACTTCATCAATAGTTGTAAGCTGATCAGCAGTTTCTTGATAAGGAAATGCGTCTTCCAACTCTTTTTGCCAAGGAGTATCTTTACTAAATGCAAATCCGCGAGATTGCTGCCTTGCTGAATAAAGTTTAATAAGATTTTCAGCAATTTCATGAACATGCTTTTTAGCTTTTGCTTTAGTTTGAGCCCAGTCAGAACCTCCGAGCTTGTTAAGCTTTGGTATTTCTGCACCTATATATTTACTCACTAAATCAAGCTGATCAGTTGGAATAAAAAGCTTATCGTTAGGAGCGTTACGTTTGCTAGGAGCATATTCAATGACTAAATATTCGCGAGTTGCACTACCACCCGAAACAGCAATATTACGTTGCTTCATGCCGACAAAACGTCCAATACCATGCTGCTCGTGCACAACGAAATCACCAGGCTTTAGTTCCATTAGGTCGATTGCTTTGCGCCTGCGTTTTGGAGTTTTTAGTTGAGCTGATGCAGAAGATTTACCTGTCAGATCACGCTCTGTAAGAATCGCAATACGCGCAGCATTGTCAATGAAGCCATCCGAAATACTTGAGCGCACTGTAGTAAATTCATGTACACCAGTCGCATATATAGCGCGTCTCAAGCGTGCAAGAGTACCAGAAGCCGCTGCAGTAATAGTTACAGCAAAACCATTGTCGACAAGAGAAGTGATACCACCAGAAACTTTCGATTCATCTCCTCGAAACTCTTGTGGCGCCGATGCTGGCAAAGCAATATTTCCATAAATTTGATTGTCAACACCAAAAGATGTTAATTTCCATACATCATGATTAGACAATTCTAACGATGAAATCGTTTCATCAAAATCCAAGAAATTAGCTTGATCGAATGTTATTGGAGCTCCAGAACCGTGTCCAGAAGCAGCAACATGCCAACTAGCTGCTAAGAATTCGTTAGCTGTAGCAGTTACGTCATCTGCAGCTCTACGGCATTTTTCGGGATCAGATAGAATAATAACAGATTCCTTCGGAAGCATATTTTGCACTGATTCCATGCGATCCACTAGTGCAGGCAACAAGGACTCCATACCTTCTACAGGTATAGAA
This sequence comes from Gardnerella sp. DNF00747, assembly GCF_049262675.1. Taxonomy (NCBI): domain Bacteria; kingdom Bacillati; phylum Actinomycetota; class Actinomycetes; order Bifidobacteriales; family Bifidobacteriaceae; genus Gardnerella; species Gardnerella sp. DNF00747. The sequence goes on from NZ_CP058394.1 coordinate 950,098, forward strand.
TTTGCGATTGATTCAAGCATATCGTCAGCATTTGGAATTGCGCCAATAAGAGAACGCGCGCGCTTGCAAATTTTTTCTGTAATCTGAAGCTCACGGCAAGGCGTAGCCCAAATGCTTGAAATATTATTGCCATAAGTACGCTGATCAGAAGCATGAAATTGCTTTATAGTATCAATTTCATCACCAAAAAATTCAATTCTCACAGGATGTGTCATCGTTGGCGCAAAAACGTCAATAATTCCACCACGAACAGCAAACTCTCCACGTTCCATCACCAAATCAACACGAGTATATGCGTTTTCTACCAAACGTTTCACAGCATATTCAAGAGTTAATTCTTTTCCGCACTCAAATAACAGAGGATCTATATCACCAATGCCTTCAACTACAGGCTGAATAAGCGATCGCACAGGCATAACCAACACGCGAATCGGACCAAAAAGTGATGTGTTATTTTCAGGATGACAAAGCCTACGAAACACTGCAATCCTGCTAGCAACAGTATCTGCCCTAGGCGAAAGCCTTTCATGAGGTAACGTTTCCCACGCTTCTAATTTAGCAACGTCTTGAGCATCACCATCGTACCAATCACGCACAGACGCAATAAAATCTTCAGCATCTCTACTCGATGGAACAATAACAACAACTGGCTTTTTCTTAGCTAATGCAGCAACAATAGCAGAACGAATTCCAATAGGAGAAGAAATTGTTAAATCTTCACTTATTGAATCTAAATCTTTACGATTTTTATTTGCACTTTCGCAACAATAATCAGATATCGCATCAAGATCATATTCAGATAAAGCTTTAAAAAGTGAATCCTTAGTTGATAAATCATTAAGAATATCTCTCAAGCTTATTACTGAAATATCATCAGTATTATCATTCTTGTTGTTTCTGGTATTAGACCTGCTATCAGCGGCCATTAAACTTCTCCTGCGTTGCTGCTAATCCATGGAAAATAATACTTTCTGCAGCATCAGCACCATCTGCTAAAAAGTTTGGAAGATCGGATTTTTGAGCTGCAGCAAAACCTCCAAGAACCCAATTGACGGTATTATCGTGCGCGTGAGCACCACGCTGCGCATGACCAACACCCATTCTCACTCGAGAATATTGAGGAGTACCAAGAGAGCGATCGATAGAACGAATACCGTTATGTCCTCCAGCAGAGCCTCCTGCTTTTACTTTAATGCGCCCAAAATCTAAATCCATATCATCGTGAATTATCACAATATGATCCGGTTCTATTTGATAATAGGAGCTTATAGAAGATACTGCAGCACCAGAATCGTTCATAAAAGTCAACGGTTTAGCAAGGAAAAACTTTGCTACGCGACCATCAAGATTCATAACACCTTTGCCAAGTTTAGCTAAACCTTTGTGATCCGAAAGAGATACTGACCAACGTTGTGCCAAAACGTCTGCAACCATAAAACCCATGTTGTGTCTAGTACCCTCATATTTTGTACCAGGATTTCCCAAGCCAGCAATAAGCCAAAAATCCGATGCCATGGCAGACCACTCCCCATTCAAATATTTAGCAAAACAACAAAACGGGCGCATCGATTGTAGCTGAACGTAAAATTACAACTACTCGATACGCCCTTATATACTTCAGCCTATTCTATCAAGACTCAAGTCATTATGTTATTTATTTCAAAAATTCGTCAGTAGACAATTCTTTTGCTTGCGGAGTTTTATGAGTTACTTTGCCTTTAGAATCAGTGTAAGCACCTTCCTTACTTAAGAAGTTAAAGTAAGCTTGAGCGCCTTTAACATCAGTGGTTCCGAACACAAATTTTCCGCTCTTAATATCCGCGCGATTGCCCCAATATTGACCGTCAACAATCATCTTCATGCTACGCTGAACAAACTTTATGTCGAGATTAGCATCTTTTGCTTCTTTCACAAGAATTTCAGAAGCCTCATCAGGATGTTCATAAGCATACTCATATCCGCGCTTTGCAGCTTTAACAAATGCTCGAACAAGCTTAGGGTCTTTAGCTACAGTACGCTTATTTGCGATTATTCCAATAGTATCTGGCTGACCTGGTACACCGTAGTCGCCCTCCATGAAGCAGCGAAGCTTTGGTCCAAACATTTCAGACTGTACACCTTCCCAAGTGCCGTAAAAACCACCAAAATCAGCTTTGCCAGATTCAAGAGTTCTAAAAGTTGAAGTTCCAACAGTCACTTTGTCGAACTTACCTTGACCACCATCGTGTTGAATCATCCTACGAATTACAGCATCACCTTCAGCTGAACCAAAAGTTGCAAAAGTACGACCATCAAAATCTTTTGGAGAATGAATTTTATTGTTCGAAGCAAGTGAACACCAAATAGCACTTGGCTTTTGCTGAACTTGCATAACTTGCTCAAGATTTGCTCCCTTTGTTGAAAAATCAGCAGCATTTGTCAAAGTACTAAGAGCAAAATCAGCAACACCACTATCAACTGCGTGTTCCGAACCAGTCTGAGCAACAGCAAGTATATTGACATCTAATCCAGCATCTTTAAACCATCCTTTATGCTTAGCAACATAAATACCAATATGATTAGTATCCGGTGCCCAAAATAGCATAAACGACACTTTACGAAGATTTGCATTCTTACTACTACTTGCAGATCCACATGCCGAGAAAGAAAATACGCAGCACGCAGAAAGAACAAACGCAAGAGTACGCTTTACAATACGCATATTCATGAGTTCCCTACTTTGTTTCTTGTACCGTTCTTCTGGGAAAGTGACACGAACTCGGCAGAAAACGGTAACAAAGGACCTAGCCCGCGCCGTTCAATGCCCCTGCGCAGATTCAACCTGCTACAGTTTGCCACACATTGACTCACGAAACATTTAGATTATGCATGATTAAATAGACAAATAAAAAAAATCTCGTACACTATTAAACTCACAGAAGTTGTGCGTTTCTAATAGAATGTACATGCTATTTGTAGTTTTAAATAATTCGATTGGGGCAGCAATCGAAGTCGTTTAAAGAAAGGAATCGAGTTTTCATGACGCAATCGCGTTTTAAACGTATGCTAATTAAATACCTGCCAACTGTATTTTCTGTAATAGTTTTACTTGTTTTTTGGCAGTATGCATGCGACTATTATAAAATTTCGGAAAATTTGATTCCAACACCATCTTCAATTGCTCAATCAACAGCTGACTCTTTGCCAACTCTATTACCTGCAGCATTAATTACAACACAAGAAACAGTTATCGGTTTTTCTATTGCAATAGTAGTTGGAATTCTTTTAGGTGTTATTTTCCATGTTTGTAAGCTTGTTAAATCTGCTTTATTCCCGCTTTTATGCGCAGCGCAAACTATGCCATTAATTTCTATTGCGCCAATTTTTTTGATTTGGTTTGGTTTTGAAATATCTGGAAAAATTGTAATAGTAATGGTTTTCAGCATGTTCCCTATTGCTGTGCAAACTATACGAGGTCTTGACGCTGTTCCAAGTTTTTATACAGATGTTGCTTTAACTTGTGGAGCAAGTAGAACTTGGACTTTGTGGCATGTTAAATTAAGGGTTGCAGCTCGCCAAATTTTTGGTGGCATACGCATTAGTGCAGCTTATGTTTTTGGAACTGCTTCAACTGCAGAATATTTGGGAGCCAAAGATGGGCTAGGAATTTGGCTTCAATTCGCTTATAACTCATTTAGAACACCACTTATTTTTTCTGCAACAATAGTAATAATAATTCTTACTGCGCTTCTTATGTGCATTGTTAATGCTTGTGAAAGAATTCTGCTTGGCTCAGCAGACGAAGATGAGGATCCAGATAACCAATTGTGAAATGAATTAAAATAGCCCATGTGAGCTACAAAAGTAACGAAAATAACGTAACATTCGCTACTTTTGTAACTCACAAACTGATATATTAACGAAAACCTACTTACTTACCTGATTCTTCTTTCATTGCTTCATTAATAGCATCGCTCAACTCTTTTTGTGCCTTTCCGTAAGCTTCCCAGTTTCCGGATCGCATAGCAGAATCAGAATCTTTTAATGCTTGAGCCGCACGTTTAAGTGCTTCTTTAGCTTTTTGGCTCATAGAATGAGATTTTTCTGAATTCGTAGACTCATTTTCCTTAGAAGTACCTTCTTTAGAATCAGCATCCTTAGATTCATTATTTTCAGCAGCATTGTTTGAAGAAGAATTATTAGAAGCATCTCCAGCCAAAGCGCCCGAGTTTCCGCCAAATACTTGATTAAGTGCTTCATCTAACGTATCTGCAAATCCAACTTGATCTCCAAACGCAACTAACACCTTCTTAAGCAAAGGATAGCTAGTAGAACCGCTAGATTGCACATAAACAGGCTCTACATAAACCAGCCCACCGCCAAGAGGCAATGTAATCAAATTGCCGCGCTTAACTTTAGTAGAACCGGATTCAAGCAAATTCAATTCTTTAGAAACATTTGCATTAGCGTTGAAATTATTCTGAGCTTGACCAGGTCCTGGAACATTAGATATCTTAGGTAATTCTTGCAAACGAATCTTACCGTAATTTGGACCAATCTTTCCAGGAGTATCCCCCGCATCTGAATCAACAGACAAGAAACCAGTTAATATTTCGCGAGTACTTTTACCTGCCGGAATATAAGTAGAAACAAGCGAAAATACTGGTTTCTTTGCGTCTCCAGTTTGCAAAGTCAAATAGTATGGAGGTTGCAAAATATCTTCTTTTTGTGCTTTTTGAGATTCAGTTGGATCAACAGGAATCTGCCAGAAGTCTTCTCCAGAGAAGAATTGGCTTGCTGTATCGACGTGATACTTTGCTAATAAGTGACGTTGAACTTTAAACAAGCTTTCTGGGTAACGCAAATGCTTCATCAAATCGCCAGAAATCTTAGAAATGTCATGATAATGACCTGGGAAAATTGAACGCCATGCTTTAATCACAGGGTCTTTCGTATCCCACACATACAAATCAACAGATCCATCATAAGCATCAACTGTAGCTTTCACAGAATTACGAATGTAGTTTGCGCGCTGATTTGTCAACCCTTTAATAGAATGAGAAGTTGTTGTTGTGGAATCTTGAGTTACCTTACCAAAATCAGTCATTTGAGAATAAGGGTAAGAATCAGAAGTAGTATAGCCATCAACAATCCACTTAACGCGACCATCTACTACTGCAGGATAAACTCGACCATCCAAAGTTAAGTAAGGAGCAACCTTAGACACGCGTGTCTTAGGATCACGATCATACAAAATTTGAGATTCAGAAGTCACACGGTCAGAAAAAAGAATCTGATCAGACTCAAATCTAATTGCATGCAAAAGTTTAGAGAAGAAGTTTCCTAAACTTGGACCACCATTGCCTTTGAAAGTAGTTAAAGCACCTTGAGAGCCAGTCGGATAATCAAATTCCCATGGAGATGTCCCTTTTGGAGAACCAACGATAGAATACTCAGGAGCATTTGGTGAGAAGTAAATACGCGGTTCATACTTTTGTGACTTAGTAAGTTTGCCTTGAGCAGGAATACCATACTCCATAAATTGTGGCTGTCCATCTGTTGTTACTTTATTTCCGTAAGCTGCAACAATTCCATAGCCATGCGTATAAACTGTATGATCATTAACCCAGTTTCGATTATCGTTGCCAGCTAAATCAAGCTCGCGCGCAGCAATAACCGTATCTTGACTTACACCGTCAATATCGTATTTATCAACTGAAAGCGTATCTGCGAAAGTGTAATATTGCTTCGATTGCTGCAATTGACGGAACGTTGGAGACGTAACTTGTGGATCTAACAAACGAATTTGCGCAGTTGACTCTGCTTCTTTTGATAATGCACCTGATTTACCTTTAGAAGTAGCGTTATACGATTCTTTCTTTACGTTATTTAGCCCGTAAGCAAACTTTGTTGCATCGATATTACGCTGAATATAAGTAGCTTCCAATTCCTGAGCATTAGGAGCAACTTTAAATCGCTGCACAAGTGCCGGCCAAGCGAAAGATATAACAATTGAGCAAACAATCATAAAAGCTAAAGCAATAATTGGTGTTTTCCATGCCTTAATTGCTGTTTTAAAACGCACTGAAATTGGTGCTTCTACAGATAAAGCATGAGATTTCATAAACCAAAATGCAATAACAGAACCAACTAACACTGTTATCACTGCCATTGCTATGCTTCCAGGAACACCAGCATTCATGTCAGTGTATGAGCCGCCTGTAATTCGAGATCCATCAAGAGTTACTAAAGCGAACATGTCTAAAATCTGTTGAAGTGCCCATGTCAAAATCACAAGCATAAACCATACAGAAATTTGTCTACGTGCTCGTTTTGTAATAATTAATATGCCTTTACCATCGATAGGCATACTAAAACGAATTGCTCCCATAAGAATGTGCGTAATAATAGAGAAAACAAGAGATATTACCAATAAAAGCACAAATGCGCTTATAAATAACCTTAATCCTGGAAGCACAAATACATAGAAGCCATTGTCAATTCCAAATTGCGGATCTTTAATGCCAAAAGGTTGGGCGTTAAACATTAACAAAATTTGCGCCCAATGATTGTAGAATTTAAATCCAAATACTGCGCCTACAATCAATGAAAAAATTCCTGCAACATGCAAAGCAAGCTTTGAACTAATTCCCTGCTTTAAATCAATAACATTGCCTTTAATTCGAATATAAGTTCCATCTGCATTGCTTGGACGCGCTTTTATTGCCAAAGCTGCAGACAAGTATCCAAAAGCAGACATTAATATTGCATAAAGCACCCAAACGCCCACTTTTGCTGCAAGCTGAATCCAAATAACACTTTCAAATCCAAGCTGCGAATACCACATGCAATCAGTTATGAACCTTGCGAGAGCAAATATTGCAGCTACAGCAAACGCGACAATTAACACTACTATCGCAAGAATCCACCTCCACTTTTTTGCAGTATAAGTAAATTTTGCAAAATTCAGATTAACTTTCATAGAACAATTTCTTTCATTCTTAAGCTTATTGTTGTTATCTTTCTCATCATCATTGAGAATATAGTCTGTACATTTTTGTTACTTTTATTGCTCGCACTGCTCTTACTATTTTTATTATTTTTAGCCATATATGCACCAGCAACAACCCACATAATGCCAATAATTACTTCTATGATGAGCTTCAACATAAGGTTAATGATACTATACTAATTATTCCCAATCTATATATTATGTAATCAAAATTAATTACAAAAAGCGCACCCGCAAGTTAATGCGAACGCGCTTAAAGCGATTAAATTAAATCAAATTGGAGTATTTAAGCTAGGCAACATCAGGATCATCTTTAGCAATCGTACCAGTAAGCTTTCCAATAGCCTTCAGTAAGTGGTATACAACCAACACCACAACGGTTCCGATTGCAATACCGTTGAACTGAATTCCAGAAATAGCAAACTGGAAGTTAGCAATACCAATAATCATAACGATTGCAGCAATCATAATATTCACTGGCTTATCGAAGTTAACTTTGTTTTCTACCCAGATTCTTACGCCAATCATGCCAATCATGCCGTAAAGCAAAGTGGTCACGCCACCAAGAACACCAGCTGGGATTGAATTTACAACAGCGCCAAACTTTGGGCAAAGGCTCAATATAAAAGCAAAAGCTGCAGCACACCAATAAGCTGCAGTAGAATAAACCTTTGTTGCAGCCATAACACCGATATTTTCACCGTATGTGGTGGTACCACAGCCGCCAAATAAACCAGCAATAGCTGTACCAAAACCATCTGCGAATAATGCAGTTCCAATCTTAGAGTCATAGTCGCGACCAGTCATTTGAGCTACAGACTTTACGTGACCAACATTTTCTGCAATGAGAACAAGTACTACCGGCAAGAACATAAGTAGAACAGAGAAATCAACTTGTGGCGTGTGGAATTTAGGAAAACCAATCCAAGAAGCTTCTTCAATCTTTTTAAAATCGACTTGACCTTGGAAGCATGCATAAGCGTAACCAACGAGAACACCTAAAAGAATATTTAAACGACCAAGAAGACCGCGAAATACTACAGCAATAAGCATTACAGCAACTAATGTCACAAGAGCTGTATCTGGAGCTTTCTGGAAGTTAGTCCAAACTGCAGGTCCTAAATTAAAACCAATAATTGCAACGATTGCACCGTTTACAACAGGTGGCATAATAATGTCAATCCACTTAGCTCCTGCAAAATGTACAAGCACACCTATAAGAGCAAGAAGCAAACCTGTGCACATAATGCCAAAGCTTGCAACTGCAATACCTTTATGAGCTGTTGTTACAGCCATAACAGGTGCTATAAGACCAAAAGAGCTTCCCAGATAACTAGGAAGCTTATTTGCGTTAATAAGTAAGAACAGTGCTGTAGAAATAGCAGTGAACATCAATGTTGTTGATGGATCAAAGCCCGTAAGAATAGGCACCAAGAACGTAGCACCAAACATTGCAATAACATGCTGAGCACCAATTCCAGCAGTACGAGTCCAAGTCAAACGCTCGTCTGGCTCTACAACTTCACCAGGCTTTAACGTTTTGCCATTACCGTGAAGCTGCCACGTGAATAATGAATTCATTTCTTCTCCTTGCAAAAACAAGCTATGCAAAATGTTGTGTAAAACAAGTGTCGCTAAAAAACAAGCACTCATTGAGCGCTGGGATGGCAGCTTCTGGGAGGTCCATTGCACCACCGACCCATATGCCAAAGGGACATTCTAATGTCGCAAAACGAAAGTGTCGAGCATAAGAAAAAAATTACAGTTTTGTTTTTTATTTTTGTTGGAATATCAAGCAAGGTCGGCGTGTTGAAAAGAATGCAATGAACACCAACTAAAGTTGATACTTACTAACTTATGTTTATAAAATAATTAAAGTTAGGCAAAGTTAAATAATCGCAAAATTAGTAAACACATACTCAAGCAAGTAATTTTTGTAAATATTCTTGCAAAACTAATGCGTGATTTACTTTTGGATTTTTTGCAGCATACAACAAAGTTATAGTTTGATACTTATTAAACAAATCCATAATCACACCAACAGCTTCATGATTTGAATCAAGTTCTTCAACATAACGATGTGAAAATTCTTCAAAATGCTCCGGGTCATGATTAAACCACTTGCGTAACTGCGAAGTAGGAGCAATATCTTTAAGCCATTTATCAATATGAGCATATTCTTTGCTTATACCACGCGGCCAAAGTCTATCAACCAAGACTCTCACACCATCATCTTTACTAATCGTTTCATACACACGCTTAATCTTCACAGTGCACTTGTTCATAAAATCTCCTTTATACGTTTACCATAATCGCAGCTTTATTTATTTTTTCAAGGAATTATTTACTAGCAAAAGATATCTGCGATATAAATTGAGTTATTATGTTCGATTATGTGATTTTATGTCGGCGTGTCGCGTTTATTTGCAGCAAAATTATATAAAATTTGCTTAATTTTTTTAATTTATGTTCGTTTTTGTCCGATTATGGGAGAATACTTGGCTAAATGGTTAATTTCTTTGATACATGGAAAAAGAAAATCTGCACCATCGATATGGCTCTTATTGCTGTATTGACACTTCTAGCTTCCTTTATTGGCAGCTGGCTTAAGCAGTACCCAGGTTTCCAATTACTTGGTGCTCTTATTATTGCGTTGCTTGTTGGCATGGCTCTGCAGCTGCCATTGCACGTGTACAAAATGAATAATGATTCAAGGCGAGCAGGCGTTAAAAGCGCTGCTGGTTTGATTGCAAACAAACTTCTTCGCCTAGGTATTATTCTCCTCGGATTTAAGCTGAATTTGCATGATTTGTTTACCAAGGGCATTAAATGCTTGCCTATTGCAGCTGTGTTAGTTGCAATAATGGTTTGCGTAACTTATAACATTGCTAAACTCTTGAAAGTAAATCCTCAGCTTGCAATGCTTACAGCAGGAGGCACAAGTATTTGTGGAGCTGCTGCAGTTATGGGTCTTTCTGGCTCAATGCCAGTTCTTCCAGAAGAGGAAGATGAGAAAGAACAGAACGAAGTTATGGCTGTTGCAACAGTTGCAATTATGGGCACTATTTACGCTCTTGCTGAAATCTTCATCCTGCCTAACTTTGGCATGACTAAGCAGCAGCTTGGCATTACAGCAGGTGCATCACTTCACGAAATTGCACATGCTGTTGCAGCTGGCGGAGCGTTCAATAGTATCGATGTTGCAACAATCATGAAGCTCTCGCGAGTTCTTATGCTCGTTCCAGCCTCCATCTTTATTGCAATTTGGTGGAATGCTCGTCATAGCAAAGTTGAAAATGGCGGAAAGCATAAGATTAGCTTCCCATGGTTTATGCTTGGCTTTATTGCAGCATCTGTTATTGGAACTTACGTTCCTTTCGTAGCGGCACACGCATCAACTCTTGTAGAAGCAGGATACGTTTTCCTTGGCATGGCTATGGCTGCACTTGGAATTAACGTAAACTTCCGAGCTATTTTCAAGCAAGGTCGCGCAGCATTTGCAGCAAGCTTCCTAGCTTCTATTGTTTTAGTTGCTTTGGCTTATGCAGCTGCAGTACTGTTCTTCTAAATAAAACATTACAGAATAGTTTTGCTTAACAAATGAGGGTCTTCGTTTGAAGATCCTCATTTTATATTCTCGATAATTTATTTTCGCGTATTCTTGAAAAATCTATCTAATATGCACAGCCGTTCCATCAGGAATATTTTTATAAAACCATTTGGCATCCGCAACACTTAAACGCACACAACCATGCGAAGCAGGCTTACCAAGTTTCATGCCCTCCGACGGAATATATTCACCAAAGTTGTAGCGCGTTGGAACCGAATGGAATAAGTATTCTCCACCAATAAAACCAACCCAATAATCAGCACCAACTTTTTCCTCATGATTAAAGAAATGTTTTCCGCGCATATTAATGTGATAATCACCATGAGGAGTGGAATCATCCATTCCAGAACTCATAATCATTGTATATACAGTTTTACCATTGGCAAGAATATGCACTCGTTGCTTTTTTAAGTCCACATTAACTTTTAAGTCAGAAACTTTAGCCCCTGAAAGATTTGGATATTCACCACCAGTAGGATGTTTCCAAAAAACATGATTAACCGTTGATTTATCTAACTTTTGTTTGCAATATTTATCGAAATATTTTTCAAACGACTTATTATCAGCAACCTCATTGTTTTTATTACCAAGATTGTTACTATAAGCATTTTTTTCGCGCTGAATTAATACAGAATTCTGCAATTTTGCGCTGTATCTAGACGAGTAAGAAACCATATTAACAGTTTCGAAAATAATAAAGCACAACCATGCAATCAGCAAAGAAGCTAATAAAACAGAAGACGTAATACGAGCAGCTTTAGAGCTTCTCCTCCACCAGTTGCGCATTTTCGCAGCAATGCGAATGCACTTTTTAATGTCATTCATTATGTTACGAATAAACTGCATTATGTCTCCTATATAAATGCAAAAGCGTTGCATCCAATAGTTTAGCAGGAAATTATTAGATGCAACGCGCAAAAAGCAATATTTTTTCACTTATTAATTCAGCAATATTAAATATGAATCATACTGCTTTTATTTTCGCAAACAATCTCATACGTTGAACTTAAATTCAACAATATCGCCGTCTTGCATAACATAATCACGGCCTTCAAGACGAAGCTTGCCTTCCTCTTTAATTTTGACCATAGATCCTTCAGCAGCAACAAAATCATCATATGACACAATTTCTGCCTTAATAAATCCACGCTCAAAATCAGTGTGAATCACACCAGCAGCTTGTGGAGCAGTCCAGCCTTTATGAATCTGCCAGGCGTGAACTTCCTTAACACCGGCAGTTAAATAGGTTTGAAGACCTAAAATATCGAATCCTACGCGAGCAAGCTGATCCAAACCAGATTCCTTCAAACCAGCATCTTCAAGCATTTCACGAGCATCTGCTTCGTCGAGCTCAGTAAGTTCGGACTCAAATTGAGCATTAAGGAATATTGCTTTTGCAGGAGCGACAGATGCAGAAAGTTTAGACTTTAAATCTTCATCAGCCAACTCCGAATCATCCACGTTAAACACGTAAATAAATGGCTTAGCAGTTAGCAAGTGCAAATCATACACGTCGTTTTTATCAATAAGCTTTTCGTTATGAGCCTGGTCAATAGTTTTGCCAGATTCAAGAATTTCCTTAGCTTTATTTACAGCGTCTACGTATTCTTGCGTAACTTTCTTACCGCGCAAATCTTTTTCAAGCTTTGGCAAAGCATTATCAATAGTTTGCATATCGGCAAGAATTAGCTCAGTATTAATCGTGTCAATATCGTCAGCAGGATCTACTTTTCCGTTAACATGCACAATATCGTCGTCATTAAACGCGCGAACAACTTCGCAAATAGCGTCTGCTTCGCGAATATTAGCAAGGAACTTATTGCCCAAGCCTTCACCCTCGGAGGCACCCTTAACAATTCCTGCAATATCAACGAAAGTAACTGTTGCTGGAACAATCTTTTCAGTATTAACTAATTTAGCTAAAACTGGAAGACGATAATCCGGAAGCGGAACAATACCAGTATTAGGCTCAATAGTTGCAAACGGATAATTCTCCGCCAAAACGTTGTTGCGGGTTAAAGCATTAAACATAGTGGACTTACCAACGTTTGGCAATCCAACAATTCCAATAGTTAAAGACATATTTACCTAGTTTAGACCAGCGCCGGGAAAGCCGACACAACTTGATTTTATTTACTATTTATTTTCAATAGCATCAACTGCAGCAATCACATCTCCCCTAAATCCGCGAGATTCTAGCTCAGCAACGCCACGAATAGTTGTTCCTCCAGGAGAGCACACTGCATCTTTCATAATCCCTGGATGAGTGCGCGAATCCATATATAACGCACCTACTCCTTCAATCATTTTTGCAGCCAAACGGTAAGCACAATCACGTTGCAAACCATATTTCACACCAGCATCGCCCAACGCTTCCATATACATTGCTGTAAAAGCTGGAGCACAGCTAGAAATACACATTGCAATATTCATATGATCACTATTCACTCGCTCTACCAAAGAAATTGGCTCAAATAAAGCACTAAACATTGAAAGTTGACTATCACTAAGCGTATGAGTAGTTTCAGCTAAAGTCACGCCTTGGCAGACCGCAATAGGAGTATTCGGAATAATGCACTGAACATGAGCATTCTTGCCAAGCAGTTCCATGTAACGCTCAAGCGTCCAACCGGCTGCAACGGAAATAACAGCAATACCTCGTTCATTAATAACTTCACAAACTGGCTTAAGCACTTCAGCAACCTGATACGGCTTTACAGCAATAATAATCACATCACTTGCTTCACACACTTCTTGAGCAGTACGCATAGCGCGAGCGCCAATTAGTGAAGTATTACGCTCGAGTTTTTCAAAATTATGCGCGCACGCAACAATATTTTCACCTTGCAATACTCCTGCATTCAGCGCACCTTTAGCGATTGCTTGTGCCATATTGCCATAGCCTATAAAACCAACAGTTCCAGATACACAAGTACCCATACATGACTCCCTTTAGCGCATTGATAAAACAGTAGTGCACTCATTACTAAGCAAACAGATGTATAGCATAGCAAAGAGTGCACTATAATCATTGCGCATATTAAAATTATTACCTTTGTATACGGCTTATCTCTTGTAAATTCCCTCTAAATCACCGCGATTTAAAGCCTCATCAAATAGATGACGGAAAACAATGTTTCCATGCAAACCATCATGCTCAAACTCATTCGTTGTCCAATAATGGGAGTTTGCAATACGAGAAAGCGTATCTAACTGAAGACCAGAATCAACATACATGTCATCAAAGTAGACTGCAGACTGTAGTGAAACTTCATTATTAGCAAGCTGCTCTTGATCATAAATCTTGCCAAACTGCTTGTCGCTCATTAAGCAGTCAACTGCTGGCAAGAATGGCTGCAAAGCTTTTTCTTGATCAAACATCCAAGGAAACATAGCTTCGCCCGTAAAAAGAAGCGGACGTGCAGAACCAGAAAACTCTGGCATAGTTTCTCGAACCTGTTGAGCAGCCCACAAAATTGGGTGTTCCAATTCACCGTCAGCATAAATAAATTCTTGCAGCGGCCAATAAAGTGGACTAGAAGCTGTAGAGTCCATGACACCGTAAACAAACTCGTCGCTTAAACTACCAGCAACAGAACCGCCAGCGTGTTTGAAAGCTTTAAGCGAACCGTCACCGTCAGAAAAAGCGGAATCAAGAAGCCAGTGCACTCGCTCAAAACTTGGTTTCATACCAAAGGAAGAGCCCAACATTTGGAATCGTTCAACCGTAAGTTTTTCGCCATTTGGAAGCATAACGTCTCCTTGAGCAATACGGTCTGCAATAGCAGCGGCGCGAGCCACATCCTGCGGATAACGCTCATAGAATTGCTCTGTTTTGCGAGCCATACGCGGGAACGTGTGTTCGTAAACTTCACGCGCATTCGCCGGAACATGAGGAATACCGCCGGTTGTGAAGCTTGCAATTAATCCTTGCGGGAACAGTGACAAATATGTAAGCGTAAGGAAACCGCCGTAGCTTTGTCCCAAAGACACCCACGGCTTCGCATCAAACTCAGTAAGTCGCAAATGCTCAAAATCGCGAATAATTGAATCAGCTAAGAAACGCTTCAAATACCATGCTTGACGCTCAACACTAACGCCGTCATCCAACATACGCTTCATGGTTGAAGCATCTACCCTTGAGGAACGTCCAACACCGCGCTGATCCGGCAAAACTACGCGAAAATGCTTAATAGCCTCTTGAATCCAACCATCGCTAGAAGGTGAAAGCGGACGTGGGCACTGCCCGCCTGGGCCTCCTTGCAAGAACACAAGCAGCGGCAAATCGTCATGCACATGCTCAGGAGCGCAAACTACTCTGCAGAATAAGCGAATAGTCTCACCTTTGATAGCACCACCCGGAGTGTTACCCTCCCAATCAAGCGGCACATCAATCGCTCGTTCTTCAATATGCAATCCCGGAACATAATAGCTTGTAAGCAATGCCATCTTGCCATCCCTTTCTTTATTTTCGTGCTACATTGCAACTATCAATTACACACTCTATTTATAAATCATACTCAAGTTTGATTGTTCTATAAAGTACTATGCACTAGCCTAGTAATTATGAAAGTACCTAATATGTTTCAAAGTGTTATACAGCGCTTACGAAAAGAGCTCTCATTAAACGACATATTATGGGGTATTATTCCGTTTATTCTTTTTATGCTTTCAAGCGATCGCTACGTTATAAGCAACGTTGATGGCTTTTTGACTCAAGGTTCGCTTATTACAGTAACGCTTATCAATATTGTTGTTGCATTACTACTTTCAGTCCGAAAACTATGGCCTGAACAATCGGCTACTATTTTTATTGTTATTTGCATTGTGCAAGTAGCATTTGGCTCTACTCAACTTTTCGCTGATTTCTTTGGTTTCGTGCTACTTGTTAATGCTATTGCGCGCGGAAATCCAGAACATTCAAAAGCTTTTGTTATTGCAGCTTACGTAACAACAGTATTATCTTGCGCAATAATATCGTGGAATATCGTAATGGGGCCAATATATGGCAACAATCATTCAAAAGCTAGTTACACTTGTAGTGTACAAAATATAAATAGTAGTAACATAAAAAATTGCGTTTCAAATATACTTAATTTTGCAATTCCTTCAATAATTTTTGCGATTATTATTACTACTATTACGGTTATTATTGGCTACTGGCAGCGCACTCACGTGCATACTATTCAACTTTTGCAAGATCACAATAATTCTATTCGCGCGTACCGCCGAAAAGCTCAACACATTGCTGTTACTGCAGAACGCGCAAGAATTGCAAGAGATATGCACGATATTGTTGCCCACACGCTTTCTATTATTATTGTTCAAGCAGATGGTGGTCGTTATGCAGCAACCAAAGATATTTCTCTTGCTAAAAAAACAATGTATATTATTAAAAACGAAGCCGAGCGCGCCGTTCATGACATGCGCCGACTTCTAGAAGCTTTAACAGACGCTCCATCGGGTCAATTGGATTTCAATCACATACCTTCGCTTATTGAGCAAGCAAAAATTGCATCTCCTAAAAATATTTTTTGGCATACTGTTGATGGCATAAATTCTCAAAATAGGTTTAACACTGACGCACAAACCGTTGCATACCGCGTTGTTCAGGAATCTCTTACTAATATTCGAAAGCACGCAGGAGATGGCGTTAAAATAAACATTCATGAACAGTGGAAGAACCAAGGCTTAACACTAAAAATCACGAATGAAATACACAAAACCGAAGCTAACCAAACGCAAAATAGCAATGCGCAACATAAAAACGGTTATGGCTTAATTGGTATGAAAGAGCGACTTGAAAATCTTCACGGAACGCTTGATTATGGGAAACTCAATGATGGAACGTTTAGTATTGTTGCTTTTATTCCATATTCTTACAGCACAGACCAATCAAACACTACTGCTTCTGTATTAAATAGTATTCCTAACGTTACTCATAAAAATCCAAAAGTTAATAATGAATCGGCGGCGCAAGCAGAACCGGCAAATGTGAAACCAGCAGATGTAAATGTTCCAACCTCATCAAAAGTTTTGCCAAAAGTTTTACCAGAAACAAATGCTTCAAAAAATAGGATTGAGAAAGTATCTCAATGGTTTGAACAACATTGGCTTATTGGAGACATTATTTATGCATCACCTTGGGTTGTTATGATGCTTTTTATACCAACTTACGATTTTACTGTTGGAACTGGAATGACTTCACAATATTCAAGCTCGCTTTCATCACAAATACTTTATAGAGTATTTACTCTTACAACCATGATTCCATTCATGTTACGTAGAAAATCTCCAACTACGTGCGCAATTGTTGCAGCAGTATTTTCTGCAATACAGCTTATATTCCTGCCTAACATTTTATTCGCTAATTTTTTCATACCAAATATTATTTACGCTGCGGTTCTCTACGGCAAAAAACGCGCATGGCAATGGGTTAGCGCAGTAGTGCTTGCCGAATCTGCTATTTTCGCAGTAAAAATTGGTATTGTTACAAGAAATATTCCACAAAATGAAACTCCAATACGATTCTTTACATCGAATATTGTCACAACCAATTTTTATGACATTATGCAAATGGCGTCCGTTGGATTAGTTTTTGGTTTCATAGTTGCAATAATTTGTTTTACAGTTATTGCGTTTGCTTATTCCCGAAGAAATGATGACAATAATTTACTGCTTCTAAAATCGCGCAGAACGGAACTTGAGAAAGAACAAAAACAGCTAGCAATTCTTGCAGCAAACGCAGAAAGGCAACGACTTAGCGCAAATATTCAGCAAAAAGTTGCCGTTACACTACACAAAGTAATTGATGCCGCAAATAGCGGTATCGATATGCTCAACGAATACGAAGAAGCAAGAAATAATATAGAAAATCAAAACTGCGTAAAACCAGAGCAAGCACTTGAACAAAGTGAAGCAATTAGAGAATCTTTCAAAAATATTAGCGACGAAGGTCGTTCAGCACTTAAATACATGCGAAAATTGCTTGGAGTTTTGCGAGAAACAGGTTCAAGCGTTCATTCAGCAAATAATGCTGCGAATGTAACTGAGATTGCTATTCGCCCTGCTGCCCCACTTGATGAGCAAATTCAACACAACGCTATAAATAAGCAAGAGTAACTTGATACTATGGAATATATGGAAAACAAGGGAGTAATTCGCGTCGCAATAGCCGACGATCAGGAGCTTGTGCGAGCAGGATTTGCGATGGTAATAAATTCGCAGCAAGATATGCACGTTGTATATCAGGCTTCTAACGGATCACAAATTGTAGAGCTTTCTAAAAGCCAGAATCCAGACATTATTCTTATGGACGTTCGCATGCCTGTAATGGACGGATTGGAAGCAACTCGCAAAATTCTGCAGCAAAAAACTAACGAAAATACTAAAATTATTATTCTAACAACTTTTGATTTAGACGAATATGTTATGGCTGCAATTCATGCTGGTGCTTCCGGGTTCCTTTTGAAAGATACTGAACCTGAAACTTTGCTTAATTCAATACGAACAGTGTATCAAGGAAACGCAATTATTGCTCCGACTGCTACGAAGCGTTTGATTGAAAATATGATTCAGCAAGGCAAAGTAGCAACAAATACTACAGAAAACAGTGCTGCGAATTACACTGCACAAGTAAGTTACGACGTACAAGCAAATCCGGCTGCGCAAGAAACACAAAGTTGCGCGTACACAAATTCAGCTATTACAGAACTTACTGATAGAGAACGCGAAGTTCTTGTTGAAATTGCTCACGGACTTTCAAATCAGGAAATTGCTGACAAACTATTTATTAGCTTACCAACAGTTAAAACTCATGTTGCGCATATTTTAGGAAAAATCGGTGCTCGAGACCGCGTGCAGGCTGTAGTTTTCGCTTACGAAAATGGCTTAGTTAAGTCGTAAGCATATAAAAATGCGGCTATTTATGCATAGACACAAATAGCCGCAAATTCAGATTATCAACGTACCGAGTAGTTTTTTAATTTATGCTCTCGGAAGGCGACGGTGACGCATAACAGTAACGCCGGCAGCAGCAGCTCCAGAAATGGTTAGCACACCCAAAACACCCAGCATTATAGTGCTAAGCATATTGCCAGAAGACTTGTTCTCGGCTGTAGCACTAGCTTGAGCTTGTGGCTTTTCGCTTTCAACAGGAGTCTTTTCTTCAACTTCCTCAGTTTCACCATTATTATCTTCAGGCTTCTTCGAGTTTTCTTCTGAAACTTGAGATTCAGTTGACTTATCTGCTTGCGAAGTATTGTTCGACGGAGCCACAGCAGCTGAAGTACTAGCAGCAGCTGGAGCATGAGATGCAGCTGCGGAAGAAACACTTTTAACCAATTCAGCAGCTGGAGTTACTGCCTTCTGAGTATTTGCAACAGTAGGATTTTCTGCAGGTGCTACAGGAACTACAGATGCAGAAGGCGTTGCAGGAGCTGAATTATCTTCAACCTGAACTGCTGGCACTACTGGGGTAGCAGGAACAACAGAAGCAGGTGGCATAGCTGGAGCTTTAATAGACGGAGCTGGAATCTTAGATTCAGGCACTGTAGGAACTGGAGCAGTTACTTTCGGAGCAGATGCTTCAGGAGGTACAGGTACTGGAGCAACATGCTCTTTAGATTCAGAATCAGAAGGTACTGGAGCAACAGGATTAGTCTGTTTTTCAGATTCTTTGGCATTATTATTACCATCAGAGCTGCTACCACTTTGCTGATTCTTTTGAACTTTTTCCTGTTCCAATTGAGCTTTGAGGGCAGCAACTTTAACTCTAGCTTCCTCAAGATTCTTTTCTGCGTCCTTTAAAGAATCCTCAGCTTTCTTCTTTAAATCACTTTTCTCAGTTTTCTGCTGAATCTGATTGTTTTTAAATGTTTTAGCGCCTTCAAAGCCATTTCTTAATGATTTAATTTTTTCATCTAGTTTCTTTTTGTCGTCAACTAACTTATAGTTCTCAATAATATTATTAAGAAGCTTTGTTTCAGACTCTGCTTTCTTTACTTCAGAATCTTTACTGTTAGAAGCTTCAAGCTTACTAGCTACATTTTTCTTAGACTCATCAATTTGATCTTTAATCTTTTGAAGTTCTTCATCTGCTTTTTCAAATTCTTGCTTTGCTGTTGTGAAAAGAGTCTCTAATTCGTTCAAAGCTCTTTCTTTATCAGCAACAAGTTTCTTATTTTCTTCAACTTTTTTGCTAAGCGAAACTTGATCATTAGAGACTTTTCTAAACTGGTCCGCTAGAGAATAAATATTACCGGCATCGTTTTGATCAACTTTTTCTAACGCAGTTTCTAATTCACTGATTTTTGTATCATACTCTTTAATTTGAGCAGAATCGCTTGCAATAGATTCCTTAAGATTATCTACTTCTTTGTGAAGATTTGAAATCTGTGATTCATATTGTTTTATGTTAGCTGTAGCTCTTTCTTTTGTTTGACTTTTTTCTTCTTCGTCACTTTGCAAAGCATCAAGAGCTAATTTTGCATTATCATATTGCTCTTTTAAAAGTTCATATGCGGCTTTTAATCCAATAAGTTCGTTATCCTTTTCTTCTTTGGATTTTTCAAATTCTGCAATTTTTACTTTTGCAGCTTCGGAATCCATTTTCAATGCATTTTCAGCTTCTAAAAGTTCCTTTTCCTTATCTTTCTCAACGTTTTCAAATCTTTTTTCAGTTTCAGAGATTTTATTTAAAAGATCGTCAAATTCTGCAACTTTTTTCTTATACTCTTCAATTTGAGCTTCTAATTGCTGAACCTGCTCTTCAGCTTTTTCAATTGCTTCTTCAGTAGATGCTTTTGCAGTCACCTCTGTTTGAGCTTGCGTATTTTGTACAACCTCAGCAGCTTCTTGCGCCCATGCTGGCATTGGACCTTGCAGGAACAAAACAAATCCTGCGATTGCTGCGGCAGATTTTTTCTTGACCGTTACCATATTTGTTACTCCTTGCTCGTAGCGGCCTTCATGTCTAACTTATGTCAGCAGTCATTTTGAGCATAACAAAGAAATAAATACATTTTCAATGCCATTTATTCGGAATATTTCCGATAAAACTTGTCATGATGAATAATAATCGTATTATTTTTGAATATTACTAATAAAAAATGCTCTTTTTTTTTACATAATATTATGCTAGTCGCATAATTATACGCACGTTTTAATAAAAAAATAATAACAATATTACAAATTTTTTCAGAGTGTCGAAAAAGCCTAAGAAAAAGATAATGCCGATAAGTAAAATTTACATACCGGCACTATCTCTATTTTTTCTGCAACTTAACTTCTACAGACTATCTTTTCACATATGTTCTTACGAAATTTAGTCCTCCGCGAGCGCAACTACTGGCGAAGACTTCACTGCTCTACGAGCTGGAAGCACGCTGGAAAGAAGAGCTGCAAGCAAAGCGATGAGAGCAAGAACCGCGTAAATAGTCCAATCAACTACAAACGGAACTTTGCCAATTGTGCTAAATACCATGTAGGATCCAATCCAACCAAATGCTGTTCCAACAATCAAGCCTGAAACAGTGCTTGTTAAGGAAATCAACGTTGCTTCCAATGCAAGAGACCTTCTAACCTGTCCCCTTGTCATGCCGATTGCGCGCAAAGTTGCAGATTCTTTGGTTCGCTCAATAACAGACAAGCTTAATGTGTTTGCAACGCCTATTAAAGCAATCACAACAGCTACTGCTATTAAGCCAACAAGCGCCATCATCATTGCGTCGATAGTACTCTCCCACTTTGCTCGCTCAAACACGCTTCCAGTAGACACAACCTCCGCATAACTAGATGTAACATTTCGAATGTTTTTAGCAATATCTACAAGATTAGCTTTGCTAGAGTCTACCGAAATGAGCAAAATATGCGTTGTGGGCTTAAGGTAGTTATTGAAGTAGGATTTGCTCACAAAAGCAGTATTATTTGAATACACACCAACATTTCGATACTTCTTAAACTGAACTTGCTTTACAGTAATGCTCTTATCGTTATTACTAGAGTCTGTATTCATGCCAGTAAATGGCGTAATATTATCACTGTCTGTTTCACCAGAACTGTACTTTTCTACATAAGCCTGCAGATTAAGACTTCCTTTTTTAAGATCAAAAGGCTCTCCACCTTCATCATTAAACTTAGGCAAAAGCACAGAATCTTTGTTTATATTAACGCCATCAAGGTCAGTGTGCATTACATTTCTAAGTTGATTTACATTATCAACTCCAGCTGCCATAGCGTACTCAGTTTTGCCCTTAGCGTTCTTAAAAGTCATAGGAACTGCAGGAAGCAACTCAGTATGCTTTATTCCACTAATCTTTGAAATGTCGGCAGCTAAAGATTCATCAACATTCTTGCCTTGAATAATAATGTCAACACTGTAACGGTCATCAACAACACCTTTAAGAGTTGCTTTACCGCACATTGCGCCAGTTACTACTGTTGAAACAAGAGTTACGCCAATAAGCAAAGCTGTTCCAGTTGCTGCAACTCTTCTAGGGTTTCGTTGCACGTTTGCGTTAGCAACTTTAGAAGCAGGCCCACAAAGTGCCATAACTGCGCCAGTTGCCTTCATAGCAAACGGCATCCAGAATGTTGCTGTAATAATAATTCCAATAAACACAAGCGCGCATCCAAAAACTGCTCCAATCAAAGTCCTCCAAGAGTCAGCACCAGCATTAGGTGACTGCTGAGCAATCATGCTTGCTAAAGAAGTAGAACTTAAAGCCGTAAATAAAATACCTACAACAATAAATAGAACGCCAAAAACAGCGCGAATAATGCTTGCACGCTTATCTTTCATCAAATCCATTGGTCGCAACGCTTCCATAGGCGTTACTTTTGTAGCAGATCGCGCAGCACCCATAGATGCAAGAACTGTTACAATCGCGCCAATTACTATTGGCCACACAATCGCCGGAAGTGAAACAATCAAAGGAATTTTAGATAATGGTCCAGAATTAATATTCAAGTTACTAATTGCGCCCATAAATCCTATTGCGCAAAGCACGCCAATAGCCGCAGAAATAACTCCAAGTATTGCAGCTTCAAGCAAAACTGCTGTATAAAGCTGATGCGATTGTGCACCGATTACGCGCAAAAGCGCAAGAGTGCGTCTGCGTTGAGCAACCAAAACTTGGAATGTGTTTGCTATAACAAGCGAAGAAATAAGCAACGCTAGAACACCAAACGATAGCAAGAACATAGTCACAAAATTTGTGCCGTTTGACACACTTCGAACAGCTCTTACACCAACTTCGTGCCTAGACATAAGAGAAAATTGCTCTGGAAGCAAAGCGTTAATCTTAGGAGATAAATCGTTTATTTTAGATTCATCAATACTCATGTACACTTTGCTTTGCACAACTTGATTGTCAAAATTTTTAAGATTGTTGAGTTTTGCACAAAAATCATTCGTTATGCCACCAAGATACGTGCCGCGATTTGAAATTGGTATTTGAGAATGTTCTCCATCGTCAACAAGACCAACCACACGAACATCGTATGATTTTTCTTTATTTCCGCCAGCTTCATCTACTTTAACCAAGGTTATAGTATCGCCAATATTTGCATGTATGGATTTAGCAATACTTTTAATAAGCGTAATTTCGCCTATTTTTTGCGGATCTCTACCTTCTGTTGATTTATACACAGGAAGATTTCCATACAAACCACTAGACCAAGCAATACTTGTAACTGATTTATCACCTTTTTCTACTCCTACAAGCGCAGTCGCATCGTCACTACGAATACCGTTGACACCAGGCATCTTCGATATTTCGTCTAAATGAAGGTCTTTATAATGAATTCCACTATTCGGAGAACTGTTAGAGCTTTTAGATGAGATTGCATAATTTGCGCTATGGAATTCTTCCGTTGCATTGCGAACCATCAAGTCGTCAACACTGTTTACAAAAAGCAAAGTAGCGCTCATAAACATGCTGCCTATAAGAATTGCAATTCCAGAGGCGATTAGCATGCGCACGCTTTTACGCATAAGTTTTAGCGCGATTTTCCACATTCTAACTTCACCACCTTTTATTGCAATTGAGCAGACTGATTACTAATACCAGCCTCGCTGCGTTCCATAAGCATCTTGCTCATGCCTTCCGCAGTAGGATTTTGCACATCTTCAACGATTTGGCCATCTGCAAACACGATTGCTCGATCCGCGTAAGAGGCTGCAACAGCGTCGTGAGTAACCATAATCACAGTTTGACCAAGCTCCGTTACGGACTTCTTCAAGAAATGCAAAACTTCTGAGCTGGAAGCAGAGTCAAGATTTCCGGTAGGCTCGTCTGCAAAAACTACGGAAGGCTTAGAGATTAAAGCTCGAGCAATTGCAACACGTTGACGCTGACCGCCTGAAAGCTCAGCAGGTCTGTGATGTAATCGATTTTGCAATCCAAGAGTTAAAACCAAAGTATTAAACCATTGCTTATCTGGCTTTTTGCCCGCCAAAGTAAGAGGCATGAGAATATTTTGCTCAGCGCTAAACATTGGAAGAAGATTAAAACTTTGGAAAATAAATCCGACCATTTCGCGTCGCATAAGCGTAAGCTGCTTATCGCTCATGCCTGTAATATCTAGGCCATCTACCAAAACTTTTCCAGAATTAACGCTGTCAAGACCAGCCAAAGAGTGCATTAAAGTTGACTTTCCGGAACCAGAAGGACCCATAATCGCCGTAAACTTGCCGCGTTCAAAACTTACGCTTACATCTCGCAAAGCGTGAACAATGCCTGCACCCTTGCCAAAATCTTTAACAACATGCAAAGCTGCAACTGCTGTTTCACCAATCAAGTTTTGGTTAAAATCTGCTCTAAAATCTAAAGCATTTTCTTGCTCGTATGAGCTTGTTTCGTACGGACTGTTCATAACTGCTCCTTTTCTTAAAAAGTAGTAATCGCATAATTATCTACTGCTAATACTTAAATTTACGGAAAAATACAGCTGATTACCATCGTGCGTAAGGCGGAAATTATTGAGAAAAAATTAGCGTCTCATCCTAAAGTATGATGCACAAATTTACAGAATGTATAAAAAATCGGAGCGCATACAAATACAATATGCGCTCCGAATAAAATGGTAATGGATCTTCAGGAATATTTTTAATTAATAATTTTTTACTTTTACTTTCTCTTTTCTATTTAAGCAAGACCTGCTTTACGAACAGCGTCAAATCCGCGCTGCAAATCGGCAAGAATATCGTCAATATGCTCAGTTCCAATAGACAAGCGAATAGTTCCCTCATAAATGCCCTGATCTTCCAATTCTTCAGGAGTTTCCTGAGAGTGCGTAGTAGATGCAGGATGAATAACCAATGATTTTACGTCCGCAACATTTGCAAGCAATGAGAAAAGCTGTAAATTGTCAATAAATACGCGAGCTGCATCCCTTCCACCTTTAATATCAAACGTGAAAATAGAGCCTCCACCATTCGGGAAGTAACGCTTATAAAGCTCGTGATCAGAACGACCTTCAATAGAAGGATGACTTACAGATTCAACCTCTGGCACAGTTTGCAAATATTGAACAACCTTCAACGCATTCTCAACGTGACGCTCAACACGCAAGCTCAAGGTTTCCGTGCCTTGCAAAAGCAAGAATGCTGCAAATGGGCTAATGCAAGCACCAGTATCGCGCAAAATAATCGCACGAATACGCGTCACAAAAGCCACAGGTCCTAAAGCTTCATAGAAGTTCAAACCGTGGTAACTTGGGTCAGCTTCTGTAAGAGTTGGGAATTTTCCAGGGACTTTAGCCCAATCAAAATTGCCGCCTTCAACAATAATGCCACCAAGAGTTGTACCATGACCGCCAATAAATTTCGTAGCAGATTCGACTACAATATCTGCACCATGCTCAAGCGGACGGAAAAGATATGGAGTTGCGAAAGTATTGTCAACAAAAACAGGAAGATTGTGGCGATGAGCAATCTCGGAAATAGTCTCAAAATCAGGCAAATCTGCGTTAGGATTACCGAAAGTTTCAAAGTATACAAGCTTTGTATTTGGTTGAATAGCATCCTCGAAGTTTTGAGGATTCTTAGGATCGACAAAAGTAGTTGTTACACCATCTCGAGGAAGAGTGTGACGAAGAAGGTTATAAGTTCCACCATACACATTCTTTGAAGACACGATGTGATCGCCCTGCTGCGTAATGTTACGAATAGCATAGTCGACAGCGGCCGCGCCAGAAGCAACAGCCAAAGCTGCAGTACCACCTTCAAGAGCTGCAATTCTGCGCTCAAAAACATCTTGAGTAGAATTCGTTAAACGACCATAAATGTTTCCAGCGTCACGCAAATCAAAACGAGCTGCAGCATGGTCAAAATCATGGAATACGTAGCTTGTTGTTTGATAAATAGGAACTGCACGAGAATCAGTTGCCGGATCCGCCTGCTCTTGACCTACATGCAATTGCAAGGTCTCAAAATGATACTTTCCTTGCGTTTCTTCAATATCGCTCATAATACCCCTCCAGTTTTGCGACTTTTTAAACAGTAGATTAGTTTGCTTCAGCTTACTTTGCGCATCCGCTTACTTTTCCGTTTTCTGTTTACATATTTATTTAAGTGATAACGACAATATGCCACTATGGTTCATTCGTACATACCTGCGGTTATCAAAATTAGCTATAACGAATTAACAGTTTGCAAAAAATAGCGAAATTTGTTTTAGAAAAATACAGAAAATATACTGAATTTCTAATACAACACGCCGTATACAGCTTTTATCCACAATGCTTAAAAAATCTGGATTACTGCTCAATAAGCACAGAAAATAGCAGCATGATTACACAAAAACACATTATTGACGATGAAATTATCTCGCTTGACGAGATTGACAACGCTGAAACTGCTCAAGTATTTTTGCAAGAAAAACTTGAACAAGTGTCCAACGAGCTTCAAGATGATTCTCTTGAAAGTAAAGAGTTGGGAAAACTGGGAGAAACATACGCCGCTTTGCGACTTATGCAAAAAGGGTGGCACGTTATTGACAGAAACTGGCATTGCCGCAATGGAGAGCTAGATTTGGTAATGATTACTCCAGAACAAAAATTGGTATTCGTAGAAGTAAAAACTCGAAGAAGCGTACGTTGTGGCACTCCACTTGAAGCAATTACTCAAGAAAAATGTAGCAAATTACGTACAACTGGTATGAAATGGCTGGAAGAATGCGGAAGCGACATACCTCATTACCGTATTCGATTTGATGCTGTATCAATTCTCGTTATTAACAAATACACTTATCCAGATTCTGCATATGAATTGCAATCCTTGGAAGAAATTGAAGATAATTCATCAATCCAATTCAAGCATGTTCAAGGAGCATTCTAATGCATATTGGAAACGCAACATCAATAGGACTTATTGGTCTTAAAGCTTTTACTATTCAGCTGCAAGCTTTTATATCTGGAAATATGCCAAACTTTTCTATTATCGGCTTACCTGACACTTCATTAAGCGAAGCAAGAGAGCGCGTTAAATCAGCTCATTTTGCGTTGCATTGCAAATGGCCTGAAGGAAGGATAACAGTAAACTTATCACCTGCTTCAATGCCAAAAAGCGGAGCATCATACGATTTAGCTATCGCAGCAAGCATACTAAGCGCAGAAAAGTATATTCCACTTACAGAATTAGAAAATACAGTTATTCTAGGAGAACTAAATCTTGACGGGACAGTATTACCTATTCAAGGCATTCTTCCTATTGCACTTTACGCAAAAAAGATGCATTTTAAACGAATGATTATTCCACAAGAAAATCTTGCCGAAGCACAACTTGTAGATGGAATTGAATCTATTGGAATACACCATATTTTAGATTTAGTGACGCAATTGCATGGCAGTTTGAGCGAGGAATCACTAAAGCTTATTGAAGAAGACCCTGCGTATAAATATATGCAAGTTCTTGAGCGAAATGGAAATTATAACAATGGAGAAGAAGATTATAATCCGTCAATTCACGAAGAAAGCACTTCCCCACTACAAATTGAACCAAAATATGAAATTGGAGATATGTCTGAAGTAATAGGGCAAGAACATACAAAATGGGCTCTACAAGTTGCTGCAGCTGGAGGACATCACGTGATGATGATTGGACCTCCAGGATCTGGAAAAACCATGCTAGCTTCACGAATACCAAGCATTATGTGTCCACTTAACGAACAAGAACAGCTTGAGGTTGCTTCAATTCGTTCACTTTGTGGCACACTTCCCTACTACGGAATTAGCAATATTCCACCATTTGAAGCACCTCACCATACTGCTTCAGCAGCTTCTCTTATTGGAGGAGGAACAGGAGTTGCAAAACCTGGGATTATTACTAGAGCACATTGCGGAGTGCTGTTTATGGATGAGGCTCCAGAGTTTTCTCCTAGAGTATTGCAAACCCTAAGAGAACCATTGGAATCAGGACATATTGCTATTTCTCGTTCAAAAGGTACAACTCTTTATCCAGCTAAATTCCAGCTTGTTATTGCTGCAAATCCTTGTCCTTGCGGCTACGCATACGGAAATGGAGAAAGATGCACTTGCAAAGAGCGCGAAAGAGCACGATATTTTTCACGCCTTTCAGGTCCAATTCTTGACCGTATTGATATTCAAATGGATGTACCTCCAGTAGAACGAATTATTATTTCAAACCATCATCAAGACAATGCACAAAACTCAGTTAAAAACACGTATCTGAATAGCAAAACAATGCGAGGTAACGTAATAGAAGCTCGTAAAATTGCTCGCGATCGTTTTATAAAACAAGGTTGGGATTGCAACGCACAAGCATCTGGAACGTGGCTTAGAAAATACACTTCACAGCAAGCTGTAGGACTTATTAACCGTGCATTAGAAAAGCATCAATTGAGTTTGCGCGGAGCAGATAGAGCATTGCGACTCGCGTGGACACTTGCTGATCTTTCTGGACACACTTCACCAGACATGACAGACATGGCACAAGCTATCAGTTTAAGGACACGAATATGAACACTAAGAGCATAAACAACACGGATAACACTAAAGAAACCATTAGTGCATCTAGCGATTTTTCTTCACCAGACGAAGAAACAATATCTCGTGCAATACTTACATTCTGCCTTGAAGGAGTGGATGCAATTATGTACACACTACTATTGGGATCTAAAAGCGCTAAAGAAATTGTTTCACTATTAAAAACAATTGTGAAAAATTATACGAAACAACAATCAACAGACTCAGCTCAACAAATGCAACTTCCAATTATTAGTGAAGTAGCAGATCAAGAAAACGATGCCAATTCTAAAACTTTTAGCTCAAGAAAACGTAACAAAAATCAAGAATTAGTATCTACAATGTTAAGTTTCATAAAAAAACATAAAGAGCTTGCTCTCTTAGAAAATTATTTCAAGAAGGGCTTAACAGCGTGGGGTTATCACAACAATAATGCGCCTAAATCTTTAGAAGTGCTACACAATTCTATTTCAAAATGGTGCGTTCGACTATTGCATTTGCCGACATGGAATAATGAATCACTATGTCAATGGTTCACTTGTGGCGGAAAGCAATGGATTATTGCACCACACAGCAAATATTGGCCGAAACAATTACAAGATTTGGCTTTTCAGAGTCATTTCTCACCACCTTTATGCTTGTGGGGCGTAGGGAATCCACAAACATTAACACAATGTCATAATCCACTTGCTATTGTTGGTTCACGCTCTTGCACAGACTACGGAAGAGAACTCGCATATCAATTTGCTTATGATTGCGCTTCGAAAGGTCATACTGTTATTTCTGGTGGAGCGTACGGAATTGATGCAGCAGCACATTGGGGCGCATTAGATGCACAAGATATAGATGAAAATAAGCCTACAGGAAAAACCATTGCTGTATTTGCAGGAGGATTAAATCATATGGGCCCCAGATGCAATTATCAGCTTTTTGAACAAATTATTGCAAAAGGCGGAGTGTGTATTAGCGAACTATGCCCAGATACAACACCAGTAGGCCACAGATTTTTATTGCGAAATAGAATTATTGCAGCTCTAGCATCAAAAATTATAGTTGCTCAAGCAAGATTACAATCCGGAGCACTAAATACTGCAACATGGGCAACGAATTTAAATCGCGAACTATACGCTATACCAGGAGATATCAATCAGCCTAATAATGCGGGATGCAACAAGCTAATACACGATTCACAAGCTATAATATTGTGTTCAACTCAAGATATAGATATTCTGTTTCCTCAATCTCATCACTACTTTGCTTATTCTCAACCTAAACCAGAAAAATTAAGTATAGACTATAAAAATTATGACAATACACAAAAACTAATTATCGACGCAATTACAACGTGCAAACGCGAACGCGAACTTGCAAATGTTGACAGAATATACGAAATAATAAAAACTTCTTACAAAGAAAAACAATTAGATTACATACCATCTATTGCTGAAATTTCTGGAAAAATTGCATTGCTAGAATTGGAAGGAATTATTGTACAAAATAAAGAAAATTTAACATTATCACAGCAAAAAGTAGCGTAAAATAACGCGCTCAATACAAGATATGTGAGAAAATAAAAGTATGCAATCAAGCGAATACTACGATGTTATTATTGTTGGCGCTGGAGCTGCAGGATTATCTGCAGCACTAGGATTAATTAAATCCGAAGAATACGCATGCATGAAAAAAGAAGGAAAAACACCATCAATTTTAGTGATTTCTAAAGTGCCAGCATTGCGTTCACACACGGGTTCTGCTGAAGGAGGTATAGCAGCAAGCCTTGGGAATGTAGAGCACGACAAATGGCAATGGCATTATTATGACACAGTTCATGGCGGAGATTGGCTAAGCGATCAAGATGCAGCAAAGCTACTTGCAAAAGAAGCACCAAAAACAGTTATTCAGCTTGAACATGATGGCGTAGCATTTTCTCGAACACAAAATGGATATATTAACCAACGCCGTTTTGGTGGACATACTGCTAATTTTGGAAAGAATCCAATTGAACGTACAGCTTTTGCTGCAGATCGTATTGGTCACCAAATTTTACATAGCTTATGGCAACAATGTGTTTCCGAGAATATTGTATTTGCTGAAGATTGTTACGTAACAGATGTTGCTATAAACGATCAAACTATGAGCGTTGAAGGAATTGTTGCATTTGATTTATCTGCAGGAAACTTGCGAGCAATAAAATCTAGATTCCTACTTTTAGCTACAGGCGGATCGGGAAGATTATTTGCAACAACATCTAATTCGTGGGATTTAACAGGCGATGGCATGGCTTTAGCTTTAAAAGCAGGATTACAACTTGAAGACTGCGAGTTCATTCAATTCCACCCTACTGGACTAGCTCATACTGGTATTCTGCTTTCAGAAGCAGCAAGAGCTGAAGGCGGCGTGCTTAGGAACTCAAATGGCGAAGCTTTTATGAAAAAATACGATGAAGTACATGCAGATTTAGCTCCAAGAGATGTTGTTTCTCGTGCAATTGCCCAAGAAATTCGCGAAGGCAGAGGTGTAAACGATTCAACAACTACGCAACAAAGCAATTCACATAACGATTGCGTTTGGCTAGATATGACACATATCAGCCGAGAAAATATGTTAGAATACTTGCCACAAGTCACAGAAACTATTGAAAAATATGCTCATCTTGACCCAACTTGCAATTTAGTCCCAATTCGTCCTACAGCTCACTACACAATGGGCGGAATACCGATAACTTTGGATGGAAAAGTATATAGATTGCAAAATAACAACCAAACTATTGTTTATGGTTTATACGCTGCCGGAGAATGCTCATGCGTAGGAGTGCACGGAGCTAATCGATTAGGAGGAAACTCCTTGCTTGACGCATGCCTTTTTGGAAATCGCGCGGGAGCAACAATAGCAAAAGAATTGAAAAACTTAAACAAGGATGACGAAACTAACAGTAACAAAACCAACGAAACCAACGAAACCAATAAAACTTTCTCAAATAATACTGCGCTACAAGTCTTATATAAACAAAGAAATAATGAGCTTAATCAGCTTATGAAAACAAGTGCGAATCAAGCTACAGATTTTACAGACAACAGCTATAACGACGAATTTTCACAAATAGAAGAAGAATATAATCCTTATAAATTATTTGCAGATTTAGGAAAAATCATGGAAAACGCTGTTGCAATATCATGTGACGAGCAATCAATTAAGGAAGCACTTAATGAAATACAAGAATTTATAGATCCTAAAATTCAGTCATTACACATCCATAGCAATAATTTAGTTTTTAACCAAGAAATTACTGCAATATGGGAAATAAAGAACATGTCACTACTTGCAAAGGCAGTATTGCAATCTTCACTTGCTAGACATGAATCTAGAGGTGCTTTCTTTAGAAGAGACTATCCAAAACATGATATTTCTTCATTGCCACAACACTCGTTCATTGACTTTGATGGAAACTTGGCAAAAAAGTCAGTGAATATTATTGATTTTAAACAAGATAGTAAAGGAGATTTTTATACTGAAAATAGCATAATTTAAAACTATTATTACTATTTTCATATATAAATATTTTGAAAATTCGTAATTTTTTCAACACGCCGAAGCGAAGAAGAAAAAAAGATGTTATAGTCTTATCTGTTGTCTAAAACACCTGTCCGGGTGGCGGAATGGTAGACGCGCTAGCTTGAGGTGCTAGTGCCTATTTGTTACAGGCGTGCGGGTTCAACTCCCGCTCCGGACACGAAAAAACCTTGCTGGAAAACCAGCAAGGTTTTATTGTTTTTTAACACAAAAATGGGCTAGCTAAGACATTCTTAGTTAGCCCTAAAGTTTAATTAAGCAGCATTTGAATGCAGGTGGAAACGAATCTCACCAGAATTTGGCGCATAAACAGATGCACCAAAAGCAATAATCGTACCAAACTTATCTTTTACAGTAGAATAAGCTGTAATTGCAGGAGTTCCAACTTCAAGGTTAAGTACTGCTGCAAGCCTGTCACATAGATTTTCTATATGCACAGACACTTCATTTTCTACAAGTTGAACAGCGTACGCTTTAAGCAAAAAATCAGATAACGACTCATCTGAAAAATCATGCGTCAAAATTTTAGGAAAACGAGAAGCAGGCAAATAGAGCACACTATAACGCGATAAAACATCGTCAACATAACGCAAGCGTTTCAAACATATCAATTCATCTACTGGATCAAGGCCTAAACGAGCAGCAGCATCTTCATCATGAATAACATCGTTTTCAATAACTTTTATTCTAATTTTTGCATCATTAGAATAAGTCTGCTCGTAAAATCCTTGCGCACGATCAGAAATTACTTCTTGACTATAACTAGGAATAATTGAAGAAGCTCGAAATGTTCCTCTACCCTGCTCACGAACAAGTAATCCTTCAGTAATAAGGTTATCGACTGCATGCCTCAAAGTAATACGGCTCACATTGTATTGTTTGCACAATTCAATTTCAGGAGGTAATTGTTCGTTCGCTTCCATAGAATCAATGCGAGCGCGTAGATTATCTCGCACAGCAATGTATTTAGGCACACCTTCGACCATTATCACTCTCCCCTAGCTAAACGCTAATATGAAAAAGCCGTTGATACTAGTTTGTGTAAAACACAGCATAGTAACAACGGCTCATGCAAAACTAATAACTCTGTTATCCTACCAGTCATACAATAAAATGTACAAATAAATAAGAAAATGAGTAAAAAAATTTTTAATTTTTATATGTATATACAATTATTTAATTGTATTTTTATTTTCTTTACTTATTTTATTTCTTCAACCTTTTCAAAATTATTAGAATCGCGTTTATTCATCAATATCGAAACAGAATAGAACAATATTAGTGCAATAAGTATTACAGAAATTAAAACAGTACGACCACCGACAATATTTGCGTGACCAAGTATTACACCAAATACACCATAATCCGCATCAGAATATGTAGAATTTGCGCTTCCCAAATCGCCAAGCACTGGCAAAAGGAACAACGGAAGGAAAGTAATAAAAAGACCATTAATAAATGATGCAGTCAAGCAACCACGTATTCCACCTTGACCATTACCGAATACTCCTGCAGCACCACCAGCCATGAAATGCGCAACAATTCCAGGAATAATAATTGTCGTTCCCAAAATCGCCATAAGCGTCATTCCAAGCAAACCGCCAAAGAAACTAGCTAAGAAACCAATAAGAACAGCATTAGGAGCAAAGCCAAAAGTCATTGGTGCATCTAAAGCAGGACGCGCATTTTTAACAAGCTTTTCCGATATTCCCTTAAAAGCTGGAACAATTTCGTCAAGAACAATCTGCACGCCTGCAAGAATAATATAAACACCTGCAGCAAAAGTTGCAGCCTTCAACATAACGAAAACAATGAAGTTTTGACTATTAGATAAATGTGTTTCGACATACGAAGATCCAGCAAAAAGTGCCACTACTATATAAATAACAGCCATAGAAAGCGTGATAAGAACTGTTGTATCACGCAAGAATCCCAATGCTGCTGGGAATTTAATATCCTCAGTTGACTTAGAAGGACGCTTTTTTGAAGCAGTAAGCTTTGCAATTAACGCACCTAAAGCAACACCAGTACCAGCAGGATGTCCTAAAGCAACATCATCTTTGCCTGAAGCTTTCTTCATAAACGGCTGCACCAGTGCTGGAGAAATTGTCGTAAACAATCCTTGAGCAATTGAACCCCATAAAAGAACTTCCCACATGCTAAATCCTGCAACATTAAATATAACTGCAAGCATACTTGCCATATAGAAAGCTACGTGACCCGTTAAATAGATAAATTTAAAACGAGAAGTAATAGAAAGAATAATATTAACAATCATTCCAAAGAAGAAAATAAGCGCAGATTCAGAGCCATACTTCAATAAAACAGTTCCAATAATTGCTTCATTATTCGGCACTACGCCTTGCACATGAAATGCGTATTGAAACATTTTGCCAAAGGGGTTCAACGCTTCAGTAATAACTCCAGAACCAGCTGCTAAAACAAGAAAACCAACAAGAGTACGGATTGATCCTTGCAAAATATCCGAGAATTTCTTTCTTTGCACTGCAAGCCCAATAAAAGAAATAAGCGCAACTATAACAGATGGCTGTCTGAAAATATCGAGCAGTACTGACAGAATTCCGTCCACGTAACTCTCCTTACCATATTAATCGATATAGTTTGAGCGGCTTACGCAATTATTGGCGGCAAAAATATCTTACAAACTTCGCAAACGATACCGTAGGCGAAACTATTCGAAATACACGATTAGTTTCGTAGCACAGTAAAACTACACATACAAAATTCACGGTTCCGCAATGAAGCAAAGTAGTAAGAGCTACTACGAGCAGTAGTTTTTATACCCAGCCAACAACTACTGTTACAGCTCATACTGTTGTTTCATGTCAAATTCATTATATCGTTTAAACATTATAAACAATTAAAATAACACTATTTATAACTAAAATATTTATTAAATATCAATAAAATTCGAAATTTTTACCTGTTTTTAGAAAATTCGACACACCAATATACAGAAAAAAGCACTCCATTTTCACGAAGTGCTTTATAAAATCAGTAATTATTACAGTTTTTAATGAAAATAAACATATGTTTTACTGTATAAACATATGTTTATATTTCGGTCAATAATTCTCATCAAAAACTGTCACTCCCACTTTTTCAAATATACAATACATATAAAACTGCTGAGTAAAATATTTTTAATTTTTAGCACAGTTCATACCACATAATTGTTTTTATCGTTTTTGAGTGCAAAACTATTAAATTTTTCGATTTATTTCGTAAATGTGAATTGTCTTACATATGTCTAATTAGAGTATGACTTTTATTTTTACTCAATTAGAAGTTTTTATCCATTCTATAGCTAGTTGCACGCGATCACGCATCCCCAGTTTTGCAAGAATACGAGAGACAGCTTTTTTGGCTGAATCAGGTTCAATAAAAAGCTTCTCAGCAATTTCTGCATTATTGAGACCACATGACACAAGGCTTACTATTTCAATTTCATGTTCTGTTAGAGCATCAAATTTAGCTCTAGCTATTTGCACATCTTGACTTGCACTGATTTGAGAAACATGACGAGCTAATATCTTTCCTGTTATTCTTGGAGTTAGCACAGCATCTCCTGCATTAATAGCTTCAATAGCAGATATAAGTTGCGGTCCGCGCACATCCTTTAGTAGGAAACCGGAAGCTCCAGAACTTAGCATTTTAAATGCATAGTCGTCATAATCATAAGTAGTAAGTGCAAGAATCTTAATATTTCTGTATTTAGTTTTAATATGTTTTGTCGCAATGATCCCATTCATAACAGGCATCCTAATATCCATAATTATTATTTCCGGCAACTGCTCACCCGATGCAGATAACCTTTCAAGCATATCTAATGCAACTAGCCCGTTTTCACAAGATCCTATGACAGTACATGTAGCAGATTTGTTAATTATCATTGAAAATCCATAACGGATAGCTTTCTGATCATCGACAATAATAACTCGGATTTTTTTGCGATCAATCATAGATATTTTCCTTTGGTATAATTGCATGCACTCTCCAGCCACCTCTAGCATAGACCCCTGCAGTAATAGAGCCTCCAATACTGACTAAATCAGCAGCGATATGAGCAAGACCATAACCAGTAGACGGAGTCTGTTCATGAATACCCATCTGTTTGCCATTATCAATTACAACAACTTCGAGTTCTCCTTTCAACGTTATGGTGATTTGAACACTAATTTCTGTAGCATGTGTAGCATGTTTCAAAGTATTCGTTATAGATTCGCGAATAATCCTGTATGCCCATTGAATTTGAACCCCCACTTCTGGAACTACTGGTGTTATTTCTAGCTGTGCACGTATTCCAAGTTTATTGATTCCTGCAACCAGTTCTTCAATATCGGTAATAGAATGTTCCTTATTACTATCTTGTTCTCCACCAGATATCGAGTTAACTAGAGTTCTCGTTTGCCGTAAGCCACTTCTAGCATATTCGTTGATAAGTTTCACTATTTCATGCTGTTTCACATCTAAATCATCATCTACTTGCAGACCCTCAGTTAGGCTAATAATTGCGGTAAGACAATGTCCAACAGAATCGTGTAGCACAGTTGCCATTCTCGTAGCTTTCTCATTAACTCGTGCTTGGGATTCACTCTCATGTAGTTCAGATAATATGGCTTGTTCTTGTTGTTTCTCTCTGACCTGATTTGCTCTCATTCGTATTAGAGCAGCAGTTAGAGATGTAAATACAAAAACAGAAATGGCAGGAATAATTAATTTCCTGCCGAAGACTACATATCCATAAAGAGTTGATAAGACAACTCCAGCACCTAAGGCTAATATACCTATTAACATTTTTCGCATATCAAGCAAACATATACCTGAAGAAGCCAGAATATACATGGTAAGCAATCCAATATTTACATCTCCACAATAGGCAGATATACTAGCGGCCATAAGAGATAAAGCAACAGAAATATGCCAATATCGGCGCCTACCAAATACTGCAATAGAAGTTAGCACAACCGTCATCCACACTATAATCGGATCAGCATCACTACGTAATCCAATTATTATTTGATAGATAGTCGAAAGTATTCCAATAATCCATACCGGCTCAGAGTTATTTATCCAAGCTGCATATATTTGGTCAAAGAACCCAAGCCGGTAACTACTTGAGGATATTCGTCTAGCGTTATAATCGTGATGAAATAAAGCTTTCTCACGCATATAAGTGCTCATAGCCTTGCTCGTTTGAATTGAACCTTTATGAATATCATTCCCAAAATTATCCACATTAGATTCATCATAACAGAGATAACAATCGAACCTACCGCATAAAAATCACCTATACAACGTACAGCACTTGCATACGCAAGAAGAGCCGGTGGATAAACAACAGATAATGCGGGTGCAACAATAGCCATTCCAAATCCTATGAGTGATGAAACCAACACAACTGTAACAATTGAAGAAAATCCTGAAAGGCGAACCCCAATACCCACTACAATCAGTTGCCAAGCTGTCATCGCTAATGCAATCGCAAATAAACGAGGAACTAGAGAAAATACATCAGAAATATGAAAATGAAGAAATATGCCAGCAACAAGTTGTAAAGTGCCAAACAGCAATACAGAAAACATAGAAATAACAAAGGAATGAAGCGTCAATGTTGTAATATACTTATTAACAACTCCAATAGCCTTTAAACGAGCAATATTACGGCCATTATGCTCATTAGACATTTTCTGCGCTTGCAGTGCACCAAGCAATATAGGAAAGAATAATGTCGTTGGCAACAACGCAGACTGACCCCATACTGCTAAATAGGTAACTCCTTGAGCCTTGAACTCTGCTTCATATGACTCATATTGACTAATTCCCATAAGCAATCCAAGAAAAGACGTACACAATAAAGCAATCCAATACCAAGTAATGTTATTTTTCCTACATTCCCAAGCAAATGTTTTTTTTATCATTGTTCCACCTTTCTAATTTTAATCAAAAACATGCACACACTAGACCAGAAAATCCCAACAATCACTGCTACTACGCCAAACAGTAGTGCTTCGGAGCTAATAGTAACCACGCCACCAGTTGAACCAAGTACCGGATTCGCAGCACTAACAATACCCCAAGGCAAAATCCAAGATAAATAATTTAAACCAGCAAATGGAAGTGCAGATGTACCTATAGCAGCAACCACAGCCATTCCAAGAGTCACACCTTGTTGTGAAAATTGTGTAGCAGCCCATGTATGTATAGCACTTACAGCAATCGCATCTCCTACCAGTGCAAGTAAAGCAGATAATGATATTATTGTAATGTTGTTTGGTCTATTAAATCCATATATTAACGATGATACGAGCGCTAATGCCAAAATGAAAACAGCAACTAGCGTAGTAATCATTATAGTTACAACAAGATTTGCACCAAACTGGCGACTAGCAGAAATTCCCATAGAACGCAGTTTAGTATCCATACCACCATCACGCGATGTGGTTACCACCCTAGAGGCGACAATTGCAGCAATAATCGGTAACACGTAGATAGCTAACATCATCACCTCATTCAATGCTAGCAAATAAAGGTGAATCTCTTTGGGGCCACGAGCACGTTTAGCAAGCGCTGCACCCAACCATAAGCCAACAACAGCAATGAATAATAATGTAATCAGCAAAATCTGTCGATGACGCAAACTTTTTAGCGTTAAAATAAACTGCTTCATTTTGCGACCACCTTTGATGTGTAAATTGGATCTGTTAGTTCTAAGAATGCTTCTTCCAAAGATTGACGAACCATTTGTACCCTATATACTTTCACATTTTGATTCACAAGATGTGCAACCAAATTTGCTACTACTTCATTAGATATAATTGGCAATATTAGGGATCTACTAGCCTCTTCCACTTTATAATCAATACCACAATTAGATAATAGAACTACTGCAGATTGCATATCAGAAACTTGTAGTTGCAAGTACCCTGCAGAACAAATATCCTGCATACGCCCCTCAAAGCGTAAAGTTCCTGCTGAGATAATCCCCACATAATCAGCCATCTGTTCAATTTCAGAAAGTATATGAGATGAAATCATCACCGTCGTACCACGGTTATGCGCCCAATTAACAATTAGCTGACGCATTTCTACTACACCAGCAGGATCTAAACCATTTGTTGGCTCATCTAAAATCAACACAGGTGGATTCGCTGCCAAAGCTAGCGCTATACCTAGACGCTGCTTCATTCCTAAAGAAAACGCTTTCACTGGTTTTTTACCAGTTATACCTGAAAGCCCAACCATGTCGAGTGCTTCTCGACCTTGAGCACGAACAATGCCAAGATAATCGCAAACCAAATCAACGTTCTCTAAGGCACTTAAATTAGGATAAAATGCCGGACCTTCTATCAACGATCCTACCAATAACCCCGGCAACACTTTCTTAGAGCTACCATTACTTGCAGAATTCCGAAACTCTACAATCTGACCACTTGAAGGTTTAACAAGACCAAGCAACATCTTCATAGTTGTTGATTTGCCAGCACCATTTGGTCCAAGAAAACCATAGATGCTTCCACGTGGAACATGAATAGACAAATCCCGCACTACAGCCTGATCACCATAGACTTTTGATAGTCTACAAGTTTCAATTGCGTACTTAGACATTAATATCTCCATTCATTTGTGATTTGTAATAATTTCGATACATTTCGCTACTATTCAATAGCTGCGAATGTGTACCAATTTCTGGTGATGCAATATCACTGAAAAATATAACTTTGTCTTGCGGTTTCAACATTCGCAAGTTGTGCGTAACTAACATAATTGATAATTGTTTGTTGTTTTTAAGATTCGAATGAATAGTTTTTATAAGTTCTTGATTTAACCCAATATAAGGCTCATCCAAAAAAACCCATCCGTTTTGAGCCGAAACAAGAGCGCGAGCAATAGCTAATCTCTTTTTTTCTCCACTTGACAAATTAGAAGCATTTTCCAACAATAAGGAATCCAATTTTAAAGGAAATTCTTTTATACGTTGATCTAAAGAAACTATTTCCAGTGCCGACCAAAGTAAGTTAGCATCTTTTTTATCATATTCACCCACAAGAAATTCTCGGATGGTAGATCCGCCTAAAGGTGTATCAGCTAACGAAACTCCAACTTTATCGTTAAAACTACTCGGCTGATACAACAGACCTTGATGAGGTATTAAACCAAGCAGAGTCTTAATAAAGGTTGTTTTTCCAATACCAGATCTGCCTATTAGAAATACCTTCTCTCCAGGAGTGAAATGAATAGTCCCATAATCTAAATGTTTATTTCCTGGTAAAGTTACGCTCAAATTTGTAGCAACTAATTCAGAGCTAGAAGAATCTTCGACAAATAATTGTTTAGGTTGCGTAGCAGTAAGGTCATTATTCCTATCTAGATTTTGTCGTACAGTTACATATCCAGTAAACGAGTTAAGCACATCTTTTAATCCTGATACAGATAGTGCTGCACATGATTGTATCATTAGCATTTCACCCAGGTTAACACTGCCCATTTTGAAACAAAATGCTAGATAAACGGCCAGAAAAATATTTGAAGCATATGTGAAAAAAGAAGAGAACGACTGAGCTAACGTAACTAGTTTTGTTAGCGATAGATAACTAGACGTTAGTGAATCATTTAATTGAATCCATTTATCTGCAATATAATTGGTTTTACGAGTAGAAATAAGAACAGCAATATCTTCAATATCATGTTGAATTCTAGTTGATAAGTTTTGCTGAGATTGAATAAAATCAAACGTCAATTCTTTTTGTCTATTAACAATGAAATAGTTAATGGTTGCAAAAAAAGCTAACCCTAAAAGTAGAACGACTGAAATAATAGGGGTAAAATAGGCTATGAATCCAAGAAGGACAGTAGAAGATATAGCTGAAAACAGTTGAGGAATGATTGCCTTTTGTAGCGTATCACGCACCGTAGTGCGTAAAGCTAACTTCTCGATTAAAGCACCTATGCTGGAACGTTCGAAATAAGATAATGGCTGTTGTGTCATTGATTTGATTAGACGATTTGAATAAGCCCTATCAAAATCTCTAGCCCCTTTTTCTAATGCTTTTACCTGCACAAAATAATTCAATACAGTAATTAGCCCTATACACCCTACTGCTATAAACAAATAGTTAAAACTATTGTTTTTCTCAACTATACAACGCAATAACGCAGCGTATAATAATGAAACACCTTGAATACAAATAAAAGAAAGCAGCATCCACAAAAAACCAGTTTTTGAAAATAAAGAAAAAACATTAGTTTTTTTCACAGGATCTTTTTTATCGATTTTCACTTTTGATGAAGAATCTTTAGAAATCGACAACACTGTTCCTGAAAAAATTCTACTAAGTTCATCAATACGAATACGTCTTATACCGTATGCTGGATCGTTTATAACTAAAAACTCTTTTTTTACTTTTGATAGCACAACATAATGATTGTTGATCAAATGTAAAATCAAGATTGAATCACTTTGCTTGGCATATTCCAACAACTCTAAAGAATTAATACGATATGCTTTTAACAGTAGACCATATTTTTCACATAAAGATCGCAAACTAGATGCTCGTAATCCATCAGACTCAAATAGGTAGTGTTCAGGATTAATCGAATATGGATCTCTGCTAATCCCATAAACAGACAAAACCATGGCAAAACATGCGAGTAAACAATCTTTTTCTGACTGTTGTTTAATCATTTTCATTTGCATCACTCCTTACTGGAATAAGAGGAAACAAAGTTGCTTTGTCATTAGAGAGTTCATCGAGGAACAATTTAATCCCGGCTAGTCCTGTCATAAGTCCTAAAGATTGAAAACGATTATTACCGAACCCACATCCAAAATCAACAATATAACGTAGGAATAGTTTAATCTGACGACTCAATTCAACACTTTGATTTACAGATAAAAGACCTTGCTTATCAAGAAATATTAGCAACTTAAGGTTACCTGAAATGCCATGGCACATAGAAAAACTTGTTAATGAATAAAAGCTAGAAAGAATATGTTGAATCCCTAAATGAATTTCTTCACGAGCTTTTTGACGTTCAAAATAATCTAGAAATCCTACTGTTTTATCCAATTCCAATAATAAATATCGGCTAAGAACCATACCAGTTGTTCCATTACACCAGTTAGCAGTTGGAATTGATGGAATATGACGCGTATCCACCCATAAACCACTTGCATTTA
Organism: Gardnerella sp. DNF00747; assembly: GCF_049262675.1. Taxonomy (NCBI): domain Bacteria; kingdom Bacillati; phylum Actinomycetota; class Actinomycetes; order Bifidobacteriales; family Bifidobacteriaceae; genus Gardnerella; species Gardnerella sp. DNF00747. Next base: position 992,455 of record NZ_CP058394.1, read on the forward strand.
TAAATGAATCATCTGTCTTTATAGCTTTTAATCCAAGATCGACGTATTCTTCGTTATGGAGAACTATTCCAGCCTTAAGAAGCGACAATCCTATGCCAGCATTACCATGCGCAAAGCTGGCATTAGCTTTTCTTACTTCATTTCCGATAGGCCATCGCAAAATCCCTTCTTCACAGATCATTTTTTTCTTTAAACTGTATGCAGCTTCTTGAATAAGAACATGCGTATAATCAGTGTTCATATCAGCCAAAGAAAAAATAAAACCCGCGTTCCCTCCAAGAACATCATGAACACTATCTTTTCGAACACAATTCAAGATTTCATTAATATTGCACGATAAAAATCGATTACGATCTTCACCAACAATCAAACGAGACATATAACTCAAATAAACTGAACTAGATGTAAATTGACCATTCTTATCATCGGGAAGACTATTTTTAAGAACAGTCTCAATACCGTCTCTTCCAGAATATAAATTACTGGAAACAACATCAATAACTAGATTGTCCCGATCATCAACATTGGCTCCAAACCAATATCTATTCTTCGAATTATGTTTATCAATTACAGCATACTTTGTAAAGAATTCTTCAATACTAAAAGATAAATCGGAAGCTATCTGTGTTTGTGACTTTAGCGCAATTAAACTATTTTTTTTGCAAGTCTCACAATAGGTTAACCATTGCGTGTTTTGCACTGTAGCTACACCTTTAAGAGAAAACTCAATCACATCAACTTGAAATTTAAGATCTTTTGTATTCAGCCTTTCAAGTTGTTGTTTCATTAAAGTAATGGGAGTCAAAGAAAGCTCACATAGTAGCTGTTTATTCCCACCATAAAGATCTTTTGAATTTGCTCTACAGTAAAAGGACGGAATAAGTCCAACTTCTAGAACCGAACGCTCGTAGTCAACTAAATTTGAAGATAAAATACCATACTTCTTTTCGCAAAAAATCTTCCAAATATATTCCTTACGTTCTTGAAAACGATATGATTTCAACGCCTCTATAACAGCAGCATATTCTCGGGTATTACGTAATAAAATTCTACTTTCGATAGATGTAGCAACACTTTCTAACTTAGCAATCAACTCCTTACGCACTTTAAGAATAGCTGTATACGTATAATGAAAACCATCTAATATATCATCGTAATAATCTTCCCATGCCAAATTTTCTTCACCATCATATTTACTTAAGAAGGGAGAGGCAGTGTTAGTAGAGACTATTCTATCTTTTCTCTCAAACCTCATATCTAAAGTTCCTATATCAACCAGTTCCTTAACAGATCTAAGTATTCTCTTTGAAGATATAGCACCAACATCATCACGCTCAGATTGATTTGCAGCTAGTGGAAGCATTCCTGTCATAAGAACACTGTTATTTATCCGCTTCAATAGTTTATAATTAAAACTAACATCATTCTTGCGATAACTTTCATTTATATTTAACGCACCTAGTGTCTCATAATCAATAATTACAGGATATTCTCCATGAGCAATAATATTTTCATAATGCAAATCGCTCATACGCAACGCATAAGCCAAACACATAATTTGTCCAAATCTCCGGTAGTATCTTGAAGCCTGTTCTTTTGATGATAATGGTTTGCGATCAATAGATTCATACCAAGAATGATCCCCCAAATTTAAACTTTTTGGCCAAACCAAATCCAATATTTTCTCATCTTCAGATATTAAGCTCCATAGAACTTCCAATACTTGTAAATTACCATTTGAGCCACGCTTCAAATACAACTTAAAGTCTTTTGATTCTACTAGGAAAGAAGGAGGTGTTTCATGTAAATCACCGCAAACTTTAGTTAATATTTTATTATTCTTATTGAAAGAATAATTGAAAACCTTGTTTATCTGATGAACATCACTATGCAAACAACCTGTAACCCATTTTTTATATTCTTTCTTTTTTAATTCTAGTTTTGCTACATTTTCTAGCCTATGCCTTGCTAAATGCATGAATTCTGAAAAGAAAGTATCATCATGCTCTAAACGACTGATGAAATCAGCAAAAGACGGTTTCCCATTCTTGGCTTTATAGTTCGCTAGGAACAGTACTATCGTTGGCCCAAGCACATGCTCCAGCTCCAGATTAGAAGTATCTATAAGACGAATATCAGCACTTCTAACTTTTTCGAATACACCATTAAACTGATATAGCTCATTGGTTTCATCAGTAACCATTTTAGGTGAAATCCTTCCTAACTTCTTTATGGTCTTAACAGCAGGTTAACAAGAATTGCCAAGTGTTCATATGGCATTCATGAGTCAATGTATGCATGACTCCATCTCCAGCACCGAGAATTTCATCTAATTCAGCATCTGTAATCTCAACAAGTACATCTTTCATGTTCGTCTCCTTTGAGGTATCCAAATAAAATAATGTAGTCAATAGAGATTAGGAAGAACTTCACCTATTCCTAGTTACTTAGGACAATTTAATAATCACAAATATAAAAGTGCCTATCCATCAACATGCATATTTTGTCCACTATAGGGTACATGTAGTTCTATGCATAAGATATATATCTTCATGTTAGTTTTTGATACATGCAACTCACCTAGGCTATTGAATACACAGCATCATAAACATTCCTCATACTAAAATGATAGCTTTTAAAACATATCTACAAATAACTTCACCACTCAACAACGTTAGGGATCCTCTTCAAACAATACAGGAATAGCTAAGTTTGTCATAGCCTATGTCTTTGCAAAATAAAAACCTCTAGAGTAAAACACCAACTATTAATGATCCGTGCACACAACTCGGATTATAGGCGAAAAAAATTCGATGAGGACCAGACAAAAGACAACTTTTATTGAAAACTCCCATTTATAAGAGTATAAAAAACTTTTCATATTACTTTTGCAAAACAGCAAACAAAGAATCATAATATTTAAACAACAAATATAAACAATAATTCAATCTATAGATTATAGATAAATATCTATTAATTGATACGTATTATCCAAGATCTTTACCAATACAGAACTAATTATAATCATGATACATCAAATAAGAAATGAAAAAGTTACAATACAAAATCATTAACAGATATACTTTCTGCAACTCACTCTGATACTACATGTGCCCCTTTTCTAAACATTTATAGGAAAGGGGCACACATATCCACGTCATTTTAAAAACACACTGGTAATAGTAAACGCGACTCATAAAATAAAACTTCTAAAATTAAGCATGCTACTTTTGAAAGTCATTGACAATCTATTTCAGTTATAAACAAATTAATTTATATAATCTTAATTTAAGAAGACTTAAATAATCGTTACAGATTACATATTTACTTTGACGGTCACTCCCACTCAATCGTGGCAGGCGGCTTAGAAGTTACATCAAGCACTACACGATTAATTTGACGACATTCATTCGTGATTCGAGTAGAAATATTTGCCAATACATCGTAAGGCACACGAGACCAATCAGCTGTCATGGCATCCTCAGAGCTCACAGGACGCAAAACAATTGGAGAACCATATGTGCGCTCATCACCCTGAACACCAACAGAATGAACATCAGCAAGCAAAACAACTGGGCATTGCCAAATATCGCGATCCAATCCAGCTTTAGAGAGCTCTTCGCGCGCAATAGCATCTGCTTCACGAAGAACAGCTAAGCGTTCGCGTGTAATCTCACCCACAATACGAATACCTAAACCAGGACCCGGGAATGGCTGACGCCAAACAATTTCATCTGGAAGTCCAAGCTCAGTTCCAATAGCACGAACTTCATCCTTAAACAAAGTACGCAAAGGTTCAATAAGCTTAAACTTCAAATCTTTTGGCAAACCTCCAACATTGTGATGAGATTTGATATTTGCAGCACCATCACCACCACCGGACTCAACTACATCCGGGTAAAGTGTGCCTTGCACAAGGAACTTAACTTCAGCTCCAGTTTTACCAGCTTCTTCAATAACTTGACGCTGAGCTTTTTCAAAAGTGCGTATAAACTTTTCGCCAATAATCTTGCGCTTGCGCTCCGGCTCACTCACGCCTTTAAGTGCGTTCAAAAAGTCATCTTCTGCATCAACTGCAATAAGTTTAATGCCTGTTGCTTCAACAAAATCATGCTTAACCTGCTCAACTTCGCCTTTACGAAGCAAACCGTGGTCAACAAAAACGCAAGTAAGCTGATTGCCAATTGCTTTATGCACCAATGCTGCAGCAACAGCAGAATCTACGCCACCAGAAAGACCACAAATAACTTGTGCATTCCCAACTTCTGCGCGAATCTTAGCAACCTGATCTTCAATAATGTTAGAAGGATTCCAATTATTATCTAATCCTGCACACTTATGTAAGAATGTAGATATAAGTTCCTGACCCAATGGAGTGTGTTTAACTTCTGGATGCCATTGCACACCGTAAAGTTTGCGACTTTCGTCTTGCATTGCTGCAACTGGAGCACCTTCTGTGTGAGCCAAGACCGTAAAACCTTCTGGAGCACGCTTAACAGCAACACCGTGACTCATCCAAGTATTCTGCGCAGATGGAGATCCGGAAAGTAAACCTTCAGAATCATCAATAGTTGCAGCAGTCTTGCCATACTCACCAAGTGCAGCTTTATCGACATCGCCACCAAGCTCATGAGCCATTACCTGGAAGCCATAGCAAATACCAAGAACCGGTACACCTGCTTCAAAAATCTTTGGATCAATGTCAGGAGCACCTGGTTCATAAACAGAAGCAGGACCACCTGAAAGAATAATAGCTTGAGGATCCTTAGCAAGCATTTCGTCAACTGGCATAGAGTGAGGAACAAGTTCTGAATACACATTTGCTTCGCGCACTCGACGAGCAATAAGCTGAGCGTATTGAGCGCCAAAATCAACGACAAGCACTGGTCCTTTTGCCATGATTCTCCTTATATATAAGTTCTAATACGATTCAACTTATAATAGTGAAACTTTGCGACGTTACGTAATTACAAAACGCCGAAAATTAAACACAAAAGTTACACGTACAGTCTAACACTGCAAAATAACGTTGACAGATTTTTGTGCGAAACGCTTAACTATAAAGTATAAAATGAACATTAAATATAACATAATCTATACAAATGGCTCATTTTTTACGCACATAATCACACATTTTTTCAACACAAATGCACGAAGAAGTAACCAAACGAACAAAAGTCAGACGCTGGCACTATACTGAAACGGATGGAAAAAGAGCTGTAATACATTTGTTTTCCAGTCTCTATAACCAAATGGTAATGATCAAATTGCACTGAAAAGTGCTTGAGTACAGGAGTACACATGACGAGTCCTGTTATTGGCACACCTTGGAAGAAGCTCAACGCTCCAGTTTCCGAGGCAGCTATCGAAGGCGTAGACAAGTACTGGCGCGTTGCCAACTATCTTGCAATTGGCCAAATTTATCTTCGCAGCAACCCTCTAATGAAGGAGCCGTTCACTCGCGAAGATGTTAAGCATCGTCTGGTGGGCCACTGGGGCACCACTCCAGGTCTTAACTTCCTTATTGGCCACATCAACCGTTTCATTGCTGACCACCAGCAGAATACCGTGATTATCATGGGTCCAGGCCACGGCGGCCCAGCTGGTACTGCTCAGTCCTACCTCGACGGTACTTACACTGAGTACTATCCAAAGATTACAAAGGACGAAGCTGGTTTGCAGAAGTTCTTCCGCCAGTTCTCTTACCCAGGCGGTATTCCTTCTCACTTCGCTCCTGAAACCCCAGGCTCCATCCACGAAGGTGGCGAGCTTGGTTATGCACTCTCCCACGCTTACGGCGCTGTTATGAACAACCCAAGCTTGTTCGTTCCAGCAATCGTTGGCGATGGTGAAGCTGAGACCGGTCCTTTGGCTACCGGTTGGCAGTCCAACAAGCTTGTGAACCCACGTACCGATGGTATCGTGCTTCCAATCCTGCACTTGAATGGCTATAAGATCGCTAACCCAACAATTCTTTCCCGTATTTCCGATGAAGAGCTTCATGAGTTCTTCCATGGCATGGGTTACGAACCATACGAGTTCGTTGCTGGCTTCGACGATGAGGATCATATGTCCATCCACCGTCGCTTCGCTGACATGTTCGAAACTATCTTCGATGAAATTTGCGATATTAAGGCTGAGGCTCAAACTAACGATGTAACTCGTCCTTACTACCCAATGATTATCTTCCGCACTCCAAAGGGTTGGACCTGCCCGAAGTTCATCGATGGCAAGAAGACCGAAGGTTCTTGGCGTGCACACCAGGTGCCACTGGCATCTGCTCGCGATACCGAAGCTCACTTCGAGGTTTTGAAGAACTGGATGAAGTCCTACAAGCCTGAAGAGCTCTTCGATGAAAAGGGTGCTGTTAAGGAAGACGTTCTTTCCTTCATGCCAAAGGGCGAACTCCGTATTGGCGAAAATCCAAACGCCAATGGTGGTCGTATTCGTGAAGACTTGAAGCTTCCAAAGCTTGAAGATTACGAAGTCAAGGAAGTTAAGGAATTCGGTCACGGCTGGGGTCAGCTCGAAGCTACCCGTCGTCTTGGTGTTTACACTCGTGACATCATCAAGAACAACCCAGATTCCTTCCGTATCTTCGGACCAGATGAGACTGCTTCCAACCGTTTGCAGGCTGCTTACGAAGTAACCAACAAGCAGTGGGATGCTGGCTATCTCTCCGGCTTAGTCGATGAGCACATGGCTGTTACCGGTCAGGTCACCGAGCAGCTTTCCGAGCATCAGATGGAAGGCTTCCTCGAAGGTTACTTGCTCACCGGTCGTCACGGCATCTGGAGCTCCTACGAGTCCTTCGTACACGTTATCGACTCCATGTTGAACCAGCACGCAAAGTGGCTTGAGGCTACCGTTCGTGAGATCCCATGGCGTAAGCCAATCTCCTCTGTGAACTTGTTGGTGTCCTCTCACGTATGGCGTCAGGATCACAACGGCTTCTCGCACCAGGATCCAGGCGTAACCTCCGTGCTCTTGAACAAGACCTTCAACAACGATCACGTAATCGGCATTTACTTCCCAGTAGATTCCAACATGTTGCTTGCTGTTGCTGAAAAGGCTTACAAGTCCACCAACATGATTAATGCTATCTTCGCTGGTAAGCAGCCAGCTGCTACTTGGTTGACTCTCGACGAAGCTCGCGAAGAGCTCGAGAAGGGTGCTGCTGAGTGGAAGTGGGCTTCCAACGCTAAGAACAATGACGAAGTTCAGGTTGTTCTCGCTGGTGTTGGCGATGTTCCACAGCAGGAATTGATGGCAGCTGCCGACAAGTTGAACAAGCTTGGCGTTAAGTTCAAGGTTGTTAACGTTGTTGACTTGCTCAAGTTGCAGTCCGCTAAGGAAAACAACGAAGCTTTGACTGACGAAGAGTTCACTGAGCTCTTCACTGCTGACAAGCCAGTCCTCTTCGCTTATCACTCCTATGCACATGACGTTCGCGGCTTGATTTATGATCGTCCAAACCACGATAACTTCAACGTTCATGGCTACAAGGAGCAGGGCTCCACCACAACGCCATACGATATGGTTCGTGTGAACGACATGGATCGTTACGAGCTTACCGCTGAAGCATTGCGCATGGTTGACGCCGCTAAGTATGCCGACGAAATCAAGAAGCTCGAGGACTTCCGCCTCGAAGCCTTCCAGTATGCAGTCGACAAGGGTCTTGATCACCCAGACTACACCGATTGGGTATGGCCAGGCGTTAAGACCGACAAGCCAGGCGCTGTCACCGCTACCGCTGCAACCGCAGGCGATAACGAGTAGTTTTAAGCTGATAAAGTTAAAACTGGTTAGCTAAAACATTTCGGGAGTCAATCGAAAGATTGGCTCCCGTTTTGTGTATTAAAACAAACAATGCAATAAAACTAGTTATACGCAAAATAAATTACATTTATAATTACTATTTTGTGCGTGTACAACATAGATAAGCCGTACAATAGAAAAAGTTTGTTTATATTGCAAAATGCAAAACTTACATTAACAATATAAACCTAGCAGTAACACGAAGTATCAAAGGAGAACGCATCGTGTCGCATATTAATGTAACAATTATCGGCAACGAAGATATGTACGGCAGAAATGCTGTTGCATTCGGAATAACACATATTCTGTCTAATAACTACAGCACTACTGTTTTTCGTCCATGCGCTCAACCAAACGACACTTTTACTAAGCAACTTTTGGGTATCACAAATACTTCAACGAAATTAGAGCAAGTTATTGCAACAACTCCAGAAATAGTTAGAACAAATAAAGACACAGTGCGAGGAGATATCGTTGCGCGCTATAACGAATTGTTGCAATCCACCTCTGCTCAAGCTTCTATTATTGTTTCTAGTGACGCAAACCCAGCATATGATCCAGAACTGTTTTCTTTCGACGCAACTGTTGCAGCTGACTTGGCATCACCTGTTTTTCTCACAGTTTCAGCTCAAGGCAGAAACTCACAACAAATTTTACAAACTATAGATTCTGCAAATGCTTGTGTTCTTAAATCATGCACACAAGTTTTAGGAGTATTTGTTACAAACTGCGATCCAGAACTTGGAGCTGAGTTAATGCGTGACTATAGCTCTAGGAATTATGCAAACTCAAACGACGAAGCATCCCGAGTAAGCCAAACTCCATTATGGGTTTTGCCATCAATAGATGAAGAAACTAAAAATTCTTCATTAGAAACATTCGTAAATTGCGTTCGAGAAAATGATGTTCTTAATGCTCTCCACCAACCATTTAAAGTTCCAACTACACCTTATGCTTTCCAATACAGTTTATTAGGGAAAGCAAAAGAAAATAAGAAAACTATAGTTCTTCCGGAAGGAGAAGAAGATCGTATTCTTAAAGCAGCAAACTATTTGCTAGAACGTGATATTGTAAATCTAATTATCATTGGAGAACGCGAATCTATTCTTGCTCGAGCAGAAGAACTAAATCTCAATTCTCTTTGCAAAGCTAGTTTCCAATCTATGCACGATGAAGCAATGCTAAGCCATATGATTACAAAACTTTGCGAATTAAGAGCAAAGAAAGGAATGACAGAAAAGCAAGCGCGTGAACAATTAACAGATGCAAGCTACTTCGGCACCATGCTAGTAGTACTAGGTCAAGCAGACGGTCTTGTTTCTGGTTCAGTTAATTCAACCGCTAACACTGTACGTCCTGCTCTTCAAGTTATCAAAACTAAGCCTGGTTCTAAGCTGGTTTCTGGAGCATTTCTTATGTGCTTCAAAGATCACGTATCTGTATTTGCAGATTGTGCAATCAACCCAAATCCTAGTGCAGAACAGCTTGCTGATATTGCTATTCAGTCTGCACACACTGCTGAGACTTTCGGACTCAACCCTAAAGTTGGAATGCTATCCTATTCAACGCTTGGTTCAGGAAAAGGGCCAGATGTTGATACTGTAGAGGAAGCAACACGCATTGCGAAAGAAAAAGCACCTGATTTAGCAATTGTTGGATCTATACAGTTTGATGCAGCATGGTCTCCTACAGTTGCTGCAGCAAAAGCAAAAAATAATAGTATTGCTGGTCATGTGAATGTATTTGTATTCCCTGATTTATGCGCAGGAAATATCGCTTATAAAGCCGTGCAACGCTCTAGCGGAGCACTGGCTGTTGGTCCAATTTTGCAAGGATTAAATAAGCCTGTAAATGATTTGTCTAGAGGAGCTTTAGTACAAGATATTATTAATACCGTTGCTTTAACCGCGTTAGAAGCACAATCAGAATAAACATAATAAAGCTCCTAAAACAGCACCACAGTGCATACACGATTTTTAGGTATTGCATTGCACTCAATATCTTTAAGTTTGTAGGAACTTAACGCTAAACTAGAGCGTGGCAATTTATAAGCCTTATCAATACTTATGGAGGATGCCCACATGGCAAAAACCGTTCTTGTTATCAATTCTGGTTCCAGTTCGATTAAGTATCAGCTCGTTGACTTGGAAAGCGGTGAAGGTATCGCTTCCGGCATCGTTGAGAAGATTGGCGAGCCAGTTGACGGACACTACAAGCACGTATTCAATGGCGAAAAGCATGAGTTCGATGAGCCAGTTCACGACCACGAGCAGGGCTTGAAGCGCGTACTTGGATTCTTCGAAGAATATGGTCCAAAGCTTTCAGAGTCTGGCATTGTTGCTGTCGGTCACCGCGTTGTTCAGGGTGGCTTAACATTCCCTAAGCCTGCATTAGTCAATGAAAAGACAATCAATAAGGTTAAGGATTTGGCAGTTTTGGCTCCACTTCACAACGGCCCAGAAGCTGTTGGCGCTGAAGTCATGACTGAACTTTTGCCAGATGTTCCACAAATTATGGTATTCGATTCTTCCTTCTTCCATGCTTTGCCACAGGTTGCAGCAACTTATGCTTTGAATAAGGAAATTGCAGACCGCTATCATATTCGTCGTTACGGTGCTCACGGCACTTCTCACGAATACATTGGCTCTGTTGTTCCAAGCGTTGTAGGTAAGCCTGCAGAAGGTTTGAAGCAGATTGTTTTGCACATTGGTAACGGTGCTTCTGCTTCTGCTCAGATTTCTGGTAAGCCAGTTGAAACTTCTATGGGCTTAACCCCACTCGAAGGCTTAATGATGGGCGGTCGCACTGGCGATATTGACCCAGCTGTAGTCTTCCACCTTATTCGCAACGCTCACATGAACGTGGACGAACTTGATACTCTCTTCAACAAGCGTTCAGGCATGATGGGTATGACTGGTCATGGCGATTTGCGTGATATTCACAAGCTCATCGCAGAAGGCGATGAAAACGCTAAGCTCGCTCTCGGCGTATACGTGCACCGCATTGTTGGTTATATTGGCAACTATACTGCTCAAATGGGCGGCGTTGATGTCATTACCTTCACAGCTGGTGTCGGCGAAAACGACGAAATTGTACGCGCTCGCGTATGCGAAAAGCTTGAGCCATTCGGCGTTAAGCTCGATAAGGAAAAGAATTTGGTTCGTTCTAAGGAGCCACGCGTTATTTCCACTCCAGACAGCTCTGTGATTATTGCTGTGATTCCAACGAACGAAGAGTTGGCTATTGCGCGCAAGGCTGCAGCTATTGCTGAAGCTGGTGAAGATAGCTACGGCAACAAGTTTGAGCACTAAATTGTTTGCGCTTAACTGCGTAGAACAAAATAAATAAATATGAATAATCCCGGGTCAAAAAGGCTCGGGATTATTTGTTATTCAAGCATTTTATGCCACATGCCTGGAAAATCAGGAATCGTTTTGCGAGTAGTAGAAATATTTTTGATTCTTATATTTTCTATGCGCAATCCAAGCATTGCAGCAAAAGTTGCCATTCTGTGATCCGCATAAGTTTCCATTACTTCCCCATGCATATGGTTACTTGGCTCAATACGAATTCCATCTTCGAGCTCTTTAGCGCCAATCCCAACTCGATTCAATTCATTAACTAACGCTTGCAAACGATTCGTTTCATGCCCTCTCAAATGCGCGATACCATGAAGTTCACTTGGACCGTCCGCAAAAGCAAGAATAGCTGCAATACTAGGAGCAATCTCCCCTGCTGCACTCAAATCAAGATATGGAATTGCTTTAATCGCACTATCGCTTTCCACATGCATTATTCCAGCATCATCACCTGTTTTTTCAAAATTAACTTTTGCACACATTTTTTCTAATATTCCAGGAAGCAATCCTCCAGGTTGAGTTGAAGAAAACGGCCAATTAGGTATACTGACACTTCCTCCAGCAATCAATGATGCTCCTAAAAATGGCGCAGCATTAGAAAGATCAGGCTCTATAGTAACAACGTTAGCTAGATTTATTTTACTCTCTTTAACATGCCACATTGCGTTGCTAGTCATATTTACAGACCCACCCGCTTTGCAAATATCGTCCATAGTCATGCGAATATGTGGCATACTTGGCAATGTGTCACCAATATGTTTAAGCTCTAATCCACCAGGAATACGTGAACCAATCAGAAGCAGCGCAGAAATAAATTGTGATGATGAAGAAGAATCAATTTGCACGATTTTTTCAGAAAAATTATTTATTTTAAATTCGACTGAAGGTGGCGTAATAGTAAAAGGTAAAAAACCCTCTTCTTCGTGATATTTTACGCGAGCACCAAGCTGCTCTAAACCGTCAAGAACTGGCTTCATAGGACGAGCATAAGCTTGCTTATCGCCATCAAATCGCACAGCTTTATTTGCAAATAAAGCTAAAGCTGCAACGAAACGCATTACAGTTCCAGCTAAACCGCAATACACTTCAGCATTATCTGGAACTCTAAAAACTCCGTCTTCTGGAGGAATTACACGAAGCTTAGTTCCATCTTCATTTAATGACTCACATCTAACGCCAAATGTAGATAAAGCGTTAATCATAAGATCCGTGTCGCGCGAGCGCAATAATCCTTGTAAAACTACTGATTTTGTGCCCAAAGCTGCCAAAATTAAATAACGATTCGACAAAGATTTACTGCCAGGAACCTCAATATAAGCTTTTAATTGATGATTAGCATACGGTGCTTTCCAAGGAGTAGTGCAATCTGCAATATCGTTAATATCACTCATACTATGAATACTATCGATTAACATGTACTGCTAAATAAGAATAAAAAGCAAAAATACGCATATTTCATTAGATATAAAAAGTCGGGGTGACAGGATTCGAACCTGCGACATCCTGCTCCCAAAGCAGGCGCGCTACCAAACTGCGCTACACCCCGAGACTTTTGAACTGATTACCAGTTCCAAGCACAATCAATTACAATAGCGCACTTTGCAGACAAATGCAAATTACGACACACGTATTATGAAAATTTTTTCTTCATTACAAAATTCAACTAGCAAAACTCATTACTAGCTACCAAACGATACAATAGAATTAGTTTGAAGAAAAAGGGGCTAAGTATGGGACGCTTCCAGCGAACAGAGGCAATGGGCTTAATATCATTCATAGTTTGCGCAGCTTGTGGAATGATTATTATGAGAATGTATATGGTAACAATGCCAGCGTTTTGGCAAATTAGTCAGCGACTATTCCTTACAGCTTCAACTATTGTGTCTTTGTGCAGCGTAGGCGCTTTTATTGTTGGATACTTGCGTACAAATAAAAAAGTTATCAGCCATCACTTAATTCGAGTAGCTAAGCATGCGTTTGAAATAACAGCACTTTCTACGATTTACGGCGCGACAATGTTTCTTATGTCTTTTGCTTTGCTATCTATTATTAATAGTATTATTGGCAGAGCAGCAATGAACAGTTATTTACCAGTATTATGCTCAGCATTATCTGGAATTGTTGGATACGCAACTCTTATTCAGGCTGAACTTCTCGAAGCTAAAACAGTGGCTTCTCTCCTGCCATTATTCGTTATTTCTGGAGCTGCAACTGCAGGTCTTACGACAGATGATCCGTACTGGTATAACAATAATTTCTCTCAACTTGGAGACCGCACAACATTTGCAGCTAGTATGTTTAATGCAACACTTGTTTTGTCAGGAATTTGCATTATCATAACGAGCTACTTTGCTATTACTGAATTCGTTGCAACGCAGCATGAAATGCTGCAACACAATAGCCAAAAACTAATTAAACACTTCAAGATGCGCACAACTGTTATGGCAGCTTTGCTGATTCTTGGAGGAATATCGTTTATTGGAATAGGAACTTTTAGATACACACCACATCCTTTCTTACATGATTTGTGTGCTCGAGGAGTAACAGGATTAATTTGCACAATGCTTGTATGTCTTCCATGGCTTGCGCCTAAGCTTTCTCGCACATTCTATATTGCTTCCGATTTAGCGGTTATTCTTACTGCGTGGGCAGGAAATCAGTGGATACATGGAAATAATACTCTTACAAATGTTGAAGCATTATCGTGTCTGCTATTTCTTGGATGGATTATTGTATTTTCACGACAAGTTGCGGCTATGCAAAGCGATCGTCTTCAATCAAAAATAAATCAAGCTTTAGTATTAAATAGAAGCTCAAAAGCACAAATAGAATAAGAACAAAAAGATAAATTAAACTAACAAAAGCAGCGTAGAAACTTAAATTTCTGCGCTGCTTTTAGTTTTTACAAGTCACGAAATTCTTTACAAATAAAGCATAATATTTAATGTTCTGGTTTATGCTCACTCATAAGAAGCAAGAAACTACGAGATTGTGCAACAATATTAAATCCTGCCTCATATAACAATTCTGGACCCTTTGGATTATATGTGTCCACAATCAACTTCCACTTCTCACCATAACGTTTATCTGGCAAAGTAAAAGTAATAGGTTCATAATGCGCATTAAAAATAAGAATAAAGTCATTATCAACCATTCTCGTTCCATACCAGTCAGTTTCTGGAATATCCGAACCATTCAAATAAATCATCACAGATAAAGCATGAGTATTTGACCAGTCCTCCATATCCATAACAGTACCGTTATGATCAAGCCATTCAACTTGTGGAATATCGCTTACATCATCTCCAGCAGAACGACCCGTAAAGAAACGACGACGATGCAACACAGGGTGCTTTAATCGCAAGTGAATAAGCTTGGAAACGAAATCGAACATATCTCGTTGAGTTTCGTTATAATCCCAGCTTATCCACGAAATAGCGTTATCTTGACAATAAGCATTGTTATTGCCCTTCTGCGTACGCATGACTTCATCACCAGCGCATATCATAGGAATACCCTGGCTCATCAAAAGAGTTGAGAACAAATTACGTATTTGACGTTCACGCAATTCATTAACATCGTGAATATTAGTAGGTCCTTCAACACCGCAATTCCACGAACGATTGTCGTTCGCACCATCGCAATTGCCTTCCTTATTAGCTTCATTATGCTTTTCGTTATAGCTAACTAAATCGTTCATAGTGAAGCCATCGTGAGCTGTAATAAAGTTCACGGAAGCTACAGGCTTTCGTCCATTTTGCTCATATAAATCTGAGCTACCCATAAGTCTACTGGCAAATTCAGGTAATGTAGATGGTTGTGAACGCCAAAAGTCGCGGACACAATCGCGATATCTTCCATTCCATTCGGACCAACTTGGAGGGAATCCACCAACTTGATATCCACCAACACCAATATCCCAAGGCTCAGCGATAAGTTTTACACTTGAAATAATAGGATCCTGCTCAATAATGTCAAAGAATGCAGAAAGTTTATCTACTTCTTGGAACTGACGCGCAAGAGTTGCTGCTAAATCGAAACGGAAGCCATCAACATGCATTTCAGTTACCCAATAACGCAAACTATCTGTGATTAACCGCAATGCTTTTGGAGAACGCATAAGTAAGGAATTACCAGTACCGGTAGTATCAAAATAATGACGCTGGTCATTATCTACAAGGCGATAATATGCGCGATTATCAATACCACGGAAACTCAAAGTAGGACCACGATCATTGCCTTCAGCAGTGTGATTGTAAACCACGTCTAGAATAACTTCCATACCTGCAGCATGATATGCCTTAACCATTGATTTAAATTCGTTAACTTGCTCTCCGCGCTGACCAGAACTGGAGTAAGAATTTTGAGGAGCGAAGAAACCAATAGTGTTGTATCCCCAGTAGTTACTTAATCCTTTATTTTGCAAGAAAGAATCGTTTACAAACTGATGAATAGGCATCAATTCTATTGCAGTAACACCAAGCTTCCTTAAATAAGAAATAACGCTTGGATGTGCAAGTCCAGCATAAGTGCCTCTAATATCTGGAGGAACACGTTTATCAAGATTAGTCATTCCACGAACATGAGCTTCGTAAATAACAGAATCATGATACGGAATCATAGGATGCTGATCATTACCCCAGTCAAAATACGGGTTAATAACTGCAGCCTTCATCGTATGGTCTGCAGAATCTAAAGTATTCATTGCTGAAATATCATCTGGATTATCAAACCAATACGAGAAAAGACTCTCATCACCGTCTATATTTCCTTCAATCGCCTTGGCATATGGGTCAAGCAACAACTTATGAGGATTACACCATAAACCATGAGAAGGATCATAAGGTCCGTGAACACGATAACCATAACGCTGACCAGGCTGTATGCCTGAAACATAGTTATGCCACACGTATGAGTTCTGCTCAGTCATATCAATACGTGTTTCGTTATCATGCTCATCAAATAAACATAATTCAACGCGCTTTGCAACTTCGGAAAACAGCGCAAAATTCACGCCAGCGCCATCATAGTTTGCGCCAAGCGGATACATGGAACCTGGTCGTATATGCATAATATAAGTATCTCATATATTCGAGTAGTTTTCACGTCATGTTGACGTTATTTAAAAAAAGATTGAATTTAAATGAAAGCCTCAATTAATAACGTAATTCCATGGATCGCAAGCTTCACCTAACCAAGCAACTTCTGGACGCTCTCCATACATTTCTTCTATGCAATCAGCAATATCATTAATCGCATAAGTAAACCACAATGATTCAATAGCACTATGAGAAGTGTTAATAATCATAGGATATGTGTGTTGAATGTAATCTTCACCAGAAGAAAGACGCAGTTTCGATTCATATTTAGCTCGCTCAATTGCATCAAGTGCAGGATGATGACGCAAATCGCTTGTAACATATACGTCAACTTTTTCCTTGCGAACTTCATCTAACAAGCTTTCCCCAGAACCAGGCAAAACAGCTACTGTACTAACTTTCGCATCAAGATTTCCAGCAACTTGAACACCAACTTTTGTATGAGGAAGAACGTTAAAAACATTTTGCGCAAAATCACGCAATGATATTGGCACATCCAAAACACCAATTCTGCCTAAGCCAATGTTACGTCCAGCAGAATCAATCTGTTTAGAAACAACAATTGGACGCAAATTATGAAGACCAAAATACTCTGCCGCAGCATGAGCAACTCCGCGCCACGCGACATCCGCATTAGTGTGACCAACCCATAGCGCACAATTATTACTAATTAAGCGCTGCACAATTTCACCACGAACAGTTTCGTTTGAAACTCCATGCACAGCTTTGAAAAATAGCGGATGATGAGTCACTAATAGGTTTGCATCCATTGATAACGCTCGATCAACTGCGCTAATCGTAGGATCACTAACACATACGATTCGCTGAATTTGGGAATTCAAGTCTCCAACAATAAGACCAGGCTCATCCCACTCTTCAGCAAAGCTTAATGGGTACAATGTTTCTATAGCTTCAATTACTTTGCTTAATCTAATCATTTCTTCTACCTTTAAGCAGTGCTAATGCGCTGCTAGTTGCCAATCTACACCAACTCCAGTAGAAACATTAAGAGGAACGTCTAAATGCACAGCATTTTCCATAGCTTTACGCACAATATTTTCTACCTGCGCTTGCTCACCATGTGAAATTTCCAGAATCAATTCATCATGTATTTGCAATATTACGCGGCTGCGCACTTTTGCTTCACGCAATCCCAAATCAACACGAAGCATAGCAAGTTTCATAATATCTGCGGCAGTACCTTGTATTGGAGCATTAAGAGCTCCGCGCTCAGCAGCTTCACGAGATGCACGATTATTGGAAGAAAGTTGCGGGAAATACCTACGTCGACCAAACATAGTTTCTGTGTACCCAAGTTCTTTTGCCTTCGACACAAGAGATTCCAAATAGTCATGAACATTGCCAAAAGTATCAAAATACTTATTTTTTAACATTTCAGCTTCAGCCGGACTAATAGAAAGCTGTTTTGCCAGCCCATAAGTACTCAATCCATATGCCAATCCATAGCTCATAGCTTTTACGTGAGAACGTTGATCCGGACTTACTTGTTCAACAGGAATCTTATAAACTAAGCTAGCAACATATTTATGAAAATCTACGCCGGAACGGAATGCTTCAATAAGAGTTTTATCATGAGATGCATGGGCCATAATACGAAGCTCAACTTGTGAATAATCACAACTCATTAAATATTCAAATTCTTCTCCTGGAATAAAAGCAGCACGAATTTCACGACCAGCAGCATTCCTATTAGGAATATTTTGAAGATTAGGATCAGCAGAACTTAAACGACCAGTTGCTGCAATAGTCTGCTCAAAAGTTGTATGGATGCGCCTATCGTCATAATGAGCTGCATCAATTAAACTTTGCACAATCTGTTTCAATTTATTAGTTTCGCGATGTTTAAGTAAAGCACCCAAGAATTGACTTGCAGGTTCTTCGGGATCGAGTTTAACGTACATAGCTTGCAAAGCTTCGGCATTAGTCGTGTACGAGCCATTCTTTGTGCGACGAGTAGGTTTAAGACCAAAATGCTCAAAAAGTATTTGTTGCAACTGCTTAGGGCTTTGTAAATTAACAGAACTACCTGCAACTTTCCAAGCCATATTTTGCGCAAACTCAGCATCTGCAGAAAATTGCTTAAGCATACTACTTAAACGTTGCATATCAACTGCAGCACCGACGTCTTCCATGCCACGCAAAACTCGCGAAATAGGCATTTCCAAATCAGTCATCAAACCAGTTTGTTTTCTATCATCAAGTGTTGAAGCAAAATGAAGAGCCAAAAGACGAATAAGAAGCGTAGTTCTTAAGAATTTAGCTTCACACGCTTGAGTTTGCTTTTCATTAGTTTCTTCTTCACTAGCTGGCATTCCATCGTCAATAAGAAGATCAAGCTCACCCTGCTTAGCTTCATTTTCACCCAAATTATCTTCATCTGACTGAATATCTAAATAATGTTCAGCCATATTTTCTAACGTTTCAGCTCGAAAATCAGGCTCCAATAAATATGATGCCAATCGAGTATCAAGAAGTGGAGTGCCAAATGAATTATTCGAATCGAATAATTTTAGCGATTTTAGCAATCCCAAATGCTTTTTATAATCATGCAATACTGTTATTGAGGAATTTTTTTGCAAGAACTTTCGTAACATCTCAAGCAAAGCTTGATCTGACGATTGCAAATCAGTCGTATATAATATTGCAGCTTTATTAGCAATAAGAATTATTAAACAATCTGCAATCAACTCAAAATGATGTTTTGAATTCTTATTGCACTCATGAGCGTATATTACAACTTCTTGATTTTTCAGTATAGGTTCGGCACATTTACGAGAATTATTTATAATTTTTTCGGAATTTAATTCTTCAAAAGTATCTTCAGTATTTTTTGAATCTTTCTTTATTTTTGTATAAAGCAAAGAAGAAACTGAATTCTCCCAATCAATAAAGTCCTCTACAGTTTTAACATGATGTAAGTCAATGCCTGCTAGCATTTCTTGAAAATTTTCTGCGTCAATATTTGATTGAGCACTTTGAGCTAGCTTATCGTTATTAGCGTCACCTTCATACGTAGACGAAAACATTATACGCATATTATTTTCGATAGATTGTTGCATACCGTTGCTAAAAGTTTTGAGAATCTTTCTCTTTTTTAATTCGCCAAATTCAAGTTGAGACAGCAAGATTCCTAATTTTACAGCATCAACATCACCAAAGCACAAATCATCTACAGTTACGCCTAGATCCAAATCGCAAACTAAAGCATTAACTTTACGGTTTAAACGAACTTGATCAATATTTTCTCTTAAAGCTTCTCCCTTTTTACCGCTAATCTCATTCGAATGTTCAATAATATTTTCTAGGCTGCCGAATTGATTAATCCATTTAGCAGCGTACCCATCTCCAACACCTGGAACTCCTGGAATATTATCTGCAGTTTCTCCTCTTAACGCTGCTAGATCAGGATATTGCTTAGGCGTAACATGATATTTTTCATAAACAGCATTCTTATCCATTTTTTTTAAGTCTTTAAAATGCTGTCCTGGATATAAAACAGTAATATTGTCATCTATAAGTTGGAATGCATCACGATCGCCAGAAAGTACTAAAGTTCTATAACCGGCATTCGAACCCATTACTGCAAGAGTGCCAATAACATCATCACCTTCATAACCGGGTTTCTCAATATAAGTGACACCAAGAGCTTTAAGCATCTGTTGAATGATAGGAAGCTGCGAAAGAAGCTCCTGTGGAGCAGCATCACGAGTACCTTTATATTGAGGCAGCATAGTATTTCTAAAAGTTCCACCTTTAACGTCAAAAGCAATAGCTAAGCGGTCAGGCTTCTCTTTTTTTACAACCTGTGAAAGCATAGTAATAAATCCCCAAATGGAATTTGTTGCTTGCCCAGAGCGAGTAGAAAAATTATCTGCAGATATTGCAAAAAAAGCACGGAACGCAAGAGAATGGCCATCGACAACCAACAACGTTCCTTTCTCATTCTTAAGTTCCGAAGAATGTTCTTCAACGATGTCGGTATTCACTGTTGACTACTCACCCACGTTCCGTAAATTACTAATAAATAACTATGCACTTATATAAAAATGAATAAATATAACCCTACTAATTTTCAGATGAAGATTCTACTTTATCATCGCTATACTTTGCAATAATAGCCATTGCAAGACGCTTCTTAGGGATACGCTGATCCATAGAAGTTTTTTGAATCCAGCGGAAAGCACCCTGCTCAGAGAATCCAGCCTTATCCATAAGAAGACCTTTAGCACGGTCTACAAGCTTACGTTCTTCTAAAGTATCTTCAGCTTTCTTCAACTTTTCTTCTGTTTTCTTCAACTGATCTTCAGCATCGTGTAACTTGTTTTCTGCACGCTCAACACTATCTAATAAATCGTTGATTTCACTAAAGCGACCCATAGCAACTTCCAAAGCAGGAAGAAGTTTAGATTCTTCATATGGCTTAGTAACGTACGCCATCGCTCCAGCACCAGTTGCTTGTTTTACTAAATCTGACTGTGAAAAAGCAGTGAGCATTACTACAGGAGCAATATTCTCATCACAGATTGTTGCAGCGGCAGTAATGCCATCCATAACAGGCATCTTAACATCCATGCATACAACATCTGGATGATTTTCACGAGTCAACTCAATAGCTTCTTGACCGTTAGCAGCCTGACCTATAACTTGATATCCGTTATCTTCAAGCATTGCAACTAAATCCATACGATTAACTGATTCATCTTCTGCAACTACTACAGTACGAATATGATTGGCCTTTTTTTCTTTAGCTTCTCGCTGAACAGCTTCATCATCTGCAGCTTTGCGCAGCTCATCATCAGTAAGTACCTCAGGCATTGCTGGCTCTGTCCCTTCATTTTCATCCATACCTGGCATATCCAAAACCTCACTTCATTGCCACACATTCACAGGGCAACATCGCCATGCATCTTTAACATGGCGTTCGCGCAACGGCACACTCACAAACACTAGCGAAAATTGCGCATCATAACACAATCTGCAAGTCATTAAAATACCGCATGCGCACCATGTTCGTGTCAATTAATAATATCATAAGAATTGCAAGACGCGCGAACAAGCACATACAATTAGCACTATTTTGCTTATTTTATATAATCGCAGATAATAATACAGCCAACGCACCAAGTATTGCCTGAGCAACGCACATAGGAAAAGCATCCTTATAGTCACCCATAAGCACACATTTAGTAAATTTATAGGCTTTAATAATAATAACTAACAATAAAATCCACTGAAAAGTAGCAAAAAATAAATGCCACGAAGAATTGCATACAATTGCACTAAAACTGAGGAAAATTTCAACACTATAAAAGCGCCATATTGACGGCACTGCTGAAGGTAACGCAATAATCAAAACAGAATATGCAATCAAAAGAACAGCAGAAACAATGCTCATAGCAGCACATAAACGTCTGCCATTGCGCTCGCCAATTTTAACCATAGCAGTTATTTTTCCATGTTCTTTATCGCTTTTAATATCTCGAAGATTGTTTACCATCATTAAGCAAGCCGAATAAGCACCAGGAATGCAAGATATTAGCACACAAGCCAAAATCCTTTGCCTGTTATTGATAAATATGCTAGTTTCTGGAATACCAATTCCATATGTAATTGCGCATAACGAACCAATAAAAGGAACAGGGCCGAAAAATACAAACGCACTTACTTCTCCCCAACCCTTATAACCGTAAGGATGTTTACCTCCTGCATAAAACCATGCTGCAGCAAAGCACGCAATTCCAAGTAAAATAAACCAATATATTCCAGTTCGCAAAACAATAATCAAACCAAAAATACAAGAAATAAAAGCAGAAATTATTACGGCTTTAAGCACAGATTTCGCGGAAATTCCAGCATTTGCAAGGCGCCAAGATACATCGCACAAAGGTTTTGAATTATTGCTACTTAAAGCACGCAAACTACGATTCTCATCCAAGCCATTCAATCCGTCACAATAATCATTGGCATAATTGACGGCGATTTGTATAAACGCAGCAACCATGCAGCACAAGAAAAATTGTATAAAACATTGCTCTAGATGCATAACTGGTTCTTCAAAATACGAAAATCGTATCATTCTAAATGAAACCGCAAACGCCATAACAACAGGAACTAAGCCTATTGGAAGCGTGTAAATTCTTGCACCCTTAAGCCAAATTTTTACACTTTTCATCAAAAGCCTCATAAATTATTTATGATTTATTTATTTATGATTTACACAAATATTTTATACTAAATTTGGCAAAAAGATTGAAGTGCATATTGGTAAAGCAATAATAAGTGCAGAAATAACTAAAGACAAGAATCCACGCCATCCGAATGGGTATTTGTAATACGAAGACTTGCGTGTGCGCAAATAAAAGCCGCGCTCTTCCGCTGCTAGCGCAGAACTATCTGCTTTACGCACTGAAGAAACCAAAAGAGGCACAATAAGAGGCATCATGAGTTTTAATTTTTTAAATGGATTTTTACTATCGTATTCAACTCCGCGAGCCATTTGAGCTTCTGTGATTTGAGACATTTCTTGCGCAAAAATAGGCACAAAACGAACCGCAGTAGTTATAGTAAAAGCGTAACAATATGGAATATGCAAATATTGGACTACAGCATTTGCAAGATCGTTTAATTTAGTTACTGTTAGTACGGTAACAAGAGGAAAAGCAAAGCAGAACAATCTCAAAGCAGCTTTTGCACCAATATCAATGCCGTGCAATGTGAACCACAAGAAAATATAGTTGCCACTTTGAGCAATAACAGTCTGCAGCAAAAACATTACGCAAGAAATTATTAACATAGCTTTAATAAGACCAGATAATGTTTTAACAACACGAGTAAAAGCCATGCCAATAAAAATAATAGCTGCAAGCGCAATAAGCGCGGAATACTGTTTAGCAATAAACACGCTTATTACAACACTCGTAGCAAGAATTAGTTTTGCAATAGGATTAGTGCGATGAAGAAAAGTGTTACCTGGTTGGTAAGTTAATAATCTCGTTTTCATAAATATCAGACGCCTTTACTTCTACTTTTATTTGCTACTTTTATTTGCTATTGCTTCTGTTAATTCTGCTGATTCTGTACAGTCTGTTTTGTGATTTTTTCGCCGCGCAACGCTTCTACTAATTCTTCGCGCACATACAAGCCATTGCACTTATTAAATCCATGCGCAACCAAGCCTTGAGAAACGGAACACAATAATGGTGGATACAATGCTGCAGCAGAGCACACTTCCGGTTTTTCAAACACATCGTACGCTGAACCATCAATAATAAGCTTTCCATCATTAATTGTTATAAGTCGAGTTGCATAATCAAGCACAACTTCCATATCGTGACAAACCATAATCACGCAACAACCGTTTTTTCTTAAACGCTCTACAACTTGCATAATTCTCATGCATTCCTTGTAATCAAGACCGCAAGTTGGCTCGTCAAGAAGAAGAATCTTAGGATTTGTTACAACTGTTGCAGCTAAAGCAACCATTTGACGCTGGCCACGAGAGAGCATAAACGGGCTAGCTTCAGAATCCAGCTCCAACTCATCAATAATTTCCATTGCGTGAGCTTTAGCTTCGTCCTCATTCTGACCAATCAAAATACAGCTTAAAGTAACTTCTTCAAGTACCGTTTCTTTGCATAATTGTCGGTCAGGATTTTGAAATAAGGTAGATACATATTTTGCTATTTGACTAATACGAAGAGACTTAGTGTCAACGCCATCAATTGTTACGTTGCCTTCTGTTGGTTTTAATAAACCATTAATAATTTTGGTAATAGTTGTTTTGCCAGCACCATTTCTACCAACAAGAGTTACGAGCTCTCCAGCGTAAGCTTCAAAAGACACGTTTTTTAGCGCACTAACGCCACTTTGATACAAAAAACTGACGTTTTTAAGCGAAAGACATGGTGAATCGTTTTTCGATTTATTTTGTGCGTAAGATTGTGTAGAGACTTGCGATTCGTGTGAAAAGTCGCAAGCAAGCGCCGATTTATTTGAATCGCATTCACGATTATCAAATTCACTATGTGAATCAACATGTGAAGTCAAAGATTTTTCACTATTAATCGTATTAATAATAGTATTTACTGTATCTTCTACAGACACAGGCAAATCGCTTTTAGAGCAAATATTCTCACGCTGTAAATCATTAACCAAATGCGTAGTACGCGGATAATTTATTCCAATAGAATAAAGCAAATCCATATTTTTCAACGCTTGGCTAACAGGCAAATCAAGCGACAAAATGCCATTAGAAAGCACAACTAAACGCTTGCAATACTCGCTTAAAAGCGCAACTTTTTGCTCAATTACAACAACCGTTATTCCAAAATTCTTATTCAAATCTTTAAGAATCGAAAAAATCATTTTAGAAGAAACAGGATCTAAAGCGCACGTCGGCTCATCTAACACCATAACTTTAGGCTTTAGCGCAAGAATAGCAGCAATTGCAACCTTCTGCTTTTGACCTCCAGACAAAGTGTCTAAATCACGGTTACGCAAATCACTAATGCCAACAATTTGCAAAGCTTCATCTATTCGACTTGGTATTTCGCTATGCGCAACGCCAAAATTTTCTAAGCCAAAAAGAATCTCATCTTCAACATTTGCGGCAACCATTTGCGCATCAATATCTTGAATAACAGATCCAACCAAGCAAGCAATGTTAGTTAAAGCAAGATTGTTAGTGTCTTGACCCGCAATCTTAACGCTTCCTAAAAGTTCGCCAGAATAATGATGCGGAATCGCGCCAGAAAAAAGCGAAGCAAGAGTTGTTTTTCCAGAGCCAGAAGGACCAATAATTCCCACAAATTCGCCAGATTCTACGCTAAGACTTACATCTTTTAGTGCAAAAGTGGAATCTTGTGCCTCTGAAGAGTCTAAAGAATCATCTTTATTCCGATTCACATACTTAAAAGACACATCTTTTAGCTCAAGCAAAGGCACAATAATTCCTAACTCTTAGAAACCTAACAATTACAATTACTAATGATATCTTACGATTATATTTATTCTGCGATTATATTCTTTGATGATTATATGACTTGCTGCATATTATCCAGCACAAACTATTCAACAAAATCATCAAATACATATTATCCAAAATACATATCATCTAAAATAAATCATCCAAAACAAATTCAAACACTTACTTATGCAGAACGAGTCGAATTGGGGTGTAAAGCACTTCAACAACAACAGCATTAAACACAGCAGTTCCAAAAATGATTGGAAGCATAACAAAAATCGTCTTAGGAGAATGAAGAACAAAGAAAGATGCAGTAGAAGCAAATATTAAACCAGAAACAACTGTAGTTATAAAAGTTGCTATAAGTGGGAAAATACTGAACTTTCTAGCAGCATCCTTAGGGAAAACGCGAACATAAGCCATAATCATCAAAGTCATAACAATCGCTGCCGGAATATCGCAAACATAATTAAGACCAGGAATAGATGCGTTAAATTGCATCAAAGTTGCAGCCAAAGCACCAATAATCGCGCCCTGAATAACATTTGGACGAACAAGCAAGATTGCAAGACAGAATGATGCGATTAAAAAGTTTGGTTTAATGTTTCCAATTGAAAGTGCTTTTGCAGCAGTAAAGTCAAGAATACATCCTGCTGCAAAAAGAACTGCAACCAACACTAAAGACGTAATATCTAAAGCATGCTTTTTAATGCTTACAGCATTAATCATGCTATCTGCATGTTCGCTAATTTCCTGATTCATAATCTTCTCCTTCATAATGCGATAATCAAATTTTAATTATCGACTTTTGATATTTATTTATGCTTACTTACATTCATTTATGTTTGTTTATATTTGTTTGCGTTTATTCAAGTTAATTTATTTACTTATTCTTCAATGTTGTTTTACTTGTGCAAAACAAGTCGAATTGGAGCGTAAAGCACTTCAACAACAACTGCATTAAATACTGCAGTTCCCAAAATAATTGGCAACATAACCATTACCATATTTGGAGAGTGAAGAATAAAGAAAGCTGCAATAAGAGCAAAAATGCAACCGGAAATTACTGTAGTAATGAAAGTAGCAATAAATGGGAATACGCTTACTTTACGAGCTGCATCCTTTGGGAACACGCGAATATAACCAATTAATATTGCAGTCATAATGATTGCAGCTGGAATATCACAAGCATACTCAAGGAACGGAATCGAAGTATTAAATTGAATTAACGTTGCAGCCAAAGCACCAATAATAGCACCCTGGTAAATCTTCGGTCTAACAAGCAAAATCGACAAGCAGAATGAAGCAATAACGAACTCAGGCTGAATATTTCCAATAGAAAGAGACTTTGCAACAGTAAAGTCAAGAATGCATCCTGCAGCAAAAAGCACTGCAACTAACACCAGTGAAGTAATATCTAATGCGTGATTCTTAACTTTCACATTTTGCATCATTGCAGCTGCAGCATCTGTAGTTGCGTTTGCACCATTGTTGTAAGCTTCCTTAACGGTTTCGTTAATTTCTTGAGCCATGATTTCTCTCCTTGTTTAAGCTTCATATTATTTGAATACAAAGCTATCGAATATTTTGTTGTTATTTGTGATTTGTGATTTGGTTATTTTTTAAAATTTAAGCTTATATACAAAAAGACCTCCGGGCTTACCCCGGAGGTCTTTTATAAGCTTTTATACGCAGCTTCTAAAACTTCAGAGTAAACTCACACCAAAGAGAAGACTGCCACCACCACATACGAGCAGCGTTAAGAGCATTGTGAGATTCAGCATTCATGTTCATGTTACGCATGATAACTGCCTCCTTAAGCTCATTAGCTGACTGTGGCTCACACACAAACCTCAACCGAAGTATTCGATATTTATTTGTGTTGGAAATGATGCTAACACTGCAAAAGTACAAATGCAAATATTGATTCGTAAAATATAATCATATTTTCAAAAATATAAGCAAAACATTGCTTTTTAAAAATCTCCTATAAACCATTCTTACATAAGGAAAACAGCTACTATAATTTTAAAAAACGCCCGAAATTATTCAAAGCAAAAAATTTCTAAAAATAAGCGCAACACGCAAGCAAAAATAAAAAATGAGGGTAATAGCTTAGCAATTGCTACTACCCTCATTTTTTATTAAAACCTCAGTACTTAATCACAAAACACAAAATTATGCGAAAAGCACTTTGGATTTTAATAATTGCAAGACAGATGCTTAGAACGCCTTACTTTAATCAAGAAAGCACCTGCAACAGGCAACAATATTGCAATAATAAATGCGATTTGCGCTACACTACTGCCTGTTGAACTTAACGCATGAACATTCTTCTTAACAGCATTATTTACTACTGTTATTTCAGTCCAAGCAACTTGATTACCTTTTTCGTCAACCAAAACAACCGTATGCTTTCCGGTATATCCAGCTGGGAACTGAGCATCAAATTGAGGCTTGCCATTAACCATGCGAACAGTCACAAACTTTGAACCATCAGCACCCTTAAGCAAGCGTGGAGATGAATAGATATACGCGTAAGCATAAACTACTCCATCACGCTGCAAACGCTCGGTGAACTCTTTGTTTACAACATTAATTCTCACACTGTTAACAACACCTGCAGTTGCAACGTTATTGTTACCAACGCTAAGAGTTCCCTTTAATTCTGGATTAAGCTGCTGAACTGTTTTCGGAGCAACAGGTACAGGAGTAGATTCTGCTGGCTTAGCTGGAGCTGGTTTAGCAGAATCAGCTGGAGCCGGCTTTTCTGTTTTTTCCGACGGAACTGGCTTTTCCGACGGAACAGAAGGCTTAGACGGCTTTGATTGTTCACTGGACTCAGACGGAGTCGGCTTCGGAGCAGGAGCAGGAACTTGCTGATGCTCACCAGGTTTTGGAGCTGGAGCTGGCTTTGTGCCAGGCTGATCAGGTTTTGGCTTCTCAGGCTTCTTACTAGGATCCTCACCAGGCTTTGGCTTTTCACCAGGCTTTTCACCAGGCTCAGACGGATTCTCAGGCTGTTTGCCAGGCTCATCACCAGGCTTTGCATCCGGAGGAATTGGCTTAGATTCCTTATCTTTACTAAGCAATACTGCTGTAGAAACAGGAGCAATCTTGTATGTGCCATCATCAGCAACAGTTGCGTCTTGAGCAGTATCATTCACTTTGCCATTAGCAACAAGTGCAGAATACTTTCCTGCTGGAATCTTTACTTGAGTTTCAGCATTATTAGCATTGAACACTACAACATATTGCTTATCTGCATCGTTAAGTGTGTAAGCAATTACACCATCAGGAGTGCCATCAATCATCTTCATGTTCTTGTTAATTGTTGCATAATCAAAATCACGAAGAGATTTAATGCTCTTGCGTAGCTTCAACAATCCCTTGAAATAGTTCACGGAATCAGACTTGTCAGCAGCACGATTCCAATCAAGAGCATTGTCTTTATCGCCAGCATTGTAACTATTATCGTTACCATTCTTAGTTCGCAAGAATTCCTGACCAAGCTGAATAAACGGCATGCCGCGCGAAAGCAAAATCATTGAATTTGCAAGCTTTACTCTCTTCAATCGTACGTCTTCAGTGTCGTTAGGAGCAGAGACCTTTAGCTTATCGTACAACGACAAGTTATCGTGAGCTTCAACATACTGAACAATTTGACCTGCATCAGCAAAGTGCGTTTCAGCATTACCATTCCAGCACTTAACAGTACTACTCGTGCCAAATTGGCAACCAAGCAAATTATGCTCAAGCAAAGCCTTAACACCTTTATCTGTATTGCCATTGACAAAACCAGTACCCTTAGCAGCAAACACAGAACCTTTTACAGAATCGCGGAATGAATCGTTAAAGAACGCTACTCCTGGAATCTTATAAGCATTTGGTTGAATAGTAGACTCGCTCTTAGGAAGCAGTTCATTCATATCCCAGCCTTCACCAAGCACAATAATTGAAGGATCAATCTTATTAAGCTCAGCACGCACTTCTTGCATAGTCTTCAGGTCAATTAAGCCCATCAAATCAAATCGGAAGCCGTCGAGGTTGTAATGCGTAGCCCAATACTTCACAGAATCCAAAATATACTTGCGCATCATTTGACGTTCAGACGCAGTATCGTTACCGCATCCAGAATTACCATTCAGAGCACCATCCTTATAGCGGAAGTAGTATCCAGGAACTGTCTTGTTAAACGAATGATTTTGTGCGTTGTAAACATGGTTGTAAACAACATCCATAATCACGCGCAAACCAGCCTTATGAAGGCCAGCAATCATTTGCTTAGCTTCCTGAACTCGCGTTGTTGGATTGGCAGGATTTGTAGAGTAAGATCCTTCAGGAACATTGTAGTTTTGCGGATCATAACCCCAGTTTTGAGCGCCTTGCTTTCCATAGCTCAAGTCACCAGTTTCATTCACAGAACCAAAATCATACATTGGCATGATTTGTACGTGAGTGACACCAAGCGACTTCAAATAATCAAAGCCAGAAACATTCTGCTTATCTTTAGTCTTAGTGCCTTCTTCTACTACGCCAAGATACTTGCCACGATGAGCATCGCTAATACCAGAGTTTGGATTGATCGAAAAGTCACGAACATCCATTTCTGCAATTGTTGCGTCACTTGGATTCGTAAACTTTGGCATACGATTTCCAGCACTGCCTGCGTCTTTATCTGCTAATACAACAGAACGCTCACCGTTTACTACTGCAGCTTTCGCATAAGGATCAGCAGAAACATTCACTGTGCCATCAGCAAAATGAACTTCATATGCGTAAGCTGTATTAGCTTTGTCACCTTCAAGCTTTACAGACCATACGCCACGATCTTCTGCTTTCATAGCTGTTTCTTTGTCTTTTTCAGCTTTTTCAGCAGTCGACTTATAAGTAATCAGCTTTACTTCAGTTGCTGTTGGAGCCCAAAGCTTGAAAGTAGTTGAAGAAGCAGAATACACAGCACCTAAATCATCACCATTGTACGCATATTTCTTATCGAACTCATCGGTACGAATTACGCTAGCACCAGTTTTTGAGGAAGCAGAAAGCTTAATACCTGTAGCTAATCCTTTAATACTCAACTCATACTTATGCTTAATATTAAGGTCATTCTTGGTTTCGATAGTAATCTCTGAACCATTAGCTTTAGCAGAAGCAATTTCAACTTTCTTGCTAGGATTTTCACTAGTATCCAAAAGTGTTACGTCAGAATCTTTTACAGAAGACACGTCACCAGACACTTTTACAACTAACTTCTTTAAGCCAGCAATATCAGCAGACATCACGTGAGCTGTAAGTTGTGGCATAGTAGCGTTTAAGTACACTGTCATGTCATCTTGCATTAACCAGACTTCAGCACTACCCTTGTTTGGATTATTTGCATCTAGCTTAATCGCATTGTTTGGAATACTGCGATTGCTAGGATCTTGTTGATCCCAAGCGTTAATTGGCGTAGATTTTCTAACTTTGAAGCCAACACTGTCAATACCAGCATCATTCTTAGCAGTAAAGGTTGCAACTTTGCCATAATCGTCATGCGAAGTGAAGTAACGAGCAGTACCACCGGTTCCGTCATTCCAAGTCCACATGTTCCAGCCTTCATAATCGCCAGCATTCCTGCGATAATGAACTGTTACCTTTAGCTCTTTTGGCTTCTTCTTAAGGTTGTCTGGAGCAGCAAACTGCGTAGTATCCGATCCGCCTGTTACCCAAGCTTCAGCAAGACCACTTGCGCAGTTTTCAATAGCACGATCGCCACCGTCTTTATTCCAATCTTTTGTAGTAGTAATAAAGGAAAGTGACTTGTTTTCAAAAGAACCATCAACCGTAGTTTCAAAAACTTTTCCGAATTTATCAGTGCCATTAAATTTATGCCAAGCTCCAGGTAAATCTTTACCATCCTTGTCTTTGCCCCACAAATAAACGCCAATATCGCGAGTATCACCAGCTTTTGGCTTGTAGTGGATACGAACAGTAGTCTTTGGATTATATGCTACTGGGCAAGGATTTACTCCAACGCTACCCTTGTGATCTTGAGCTACATACGAATCAGTGTGAGCTGGAATCTTAAAGTTATTATTATCTCCTTCGTGATACCAGTAACCTTTGCCATCGTTAAACACTGCTTCATAAACTTTGCCATTGGTTCTAATTGTCTTCTTATACCAACTATCGCAAGCCTTTTGCATCTCATCGCCAGGAGCTTGAGTCCAGCTTGAGCCTATACCGTAGTGAACATATACTTTTTTACCGTTAAACTTTTCATCTGGCTTAAAGTAAATGGTCGTTGTAGGATCTTCTGGCATACCTGCATCAGGCTTTTCTTCACCATATTTAGGATCAGATGGATCAGCGGCAGAGCCTTTTGGATGATTAGCTTTTGTTGCATCAACGTGCAATGCTACTGCTTCGCGAGCGCCAATCTTGGTCTTAACTTCACCTTTTTCAACTTTAACAGTCTTAGAGCAGTCTCCTGCAGCATACACATTGCAGTACTCACCATCAGGCAAATCAGTCTTATAAGAAACTTCTTTTTCGTCAAGCGAATTGTTGATCGCTAAGAAGCCCTTGCCTTCACGGCTAAAAGCAATGTTGTTATCGCCATCATCCTGCCAATCAGTGACTTTCGCACCTTGAACAGCATTGTAGAATCCAATCATTCCACGAATCGAAGTCCAACGCTGAGTGCACTGCCACTTTGAATTAGCACCACAAGTTACTTCCGGAACAGACGTTTCAGTTGCACCAGGAGCACCATCATCATTCTTATCGAACTTGTATCCGGAATACACGTTTGGAGTGCCGTATGGCCACGCGAGCATGAAAGCGTTTGCTAAAGCGTAACGACGACCGTCCTTATACGTAAGCACGCTGTTACCGCGCTCTGTATCCCAATTCGTAACGAAAATAGCAGCTTTATCGCTCTTAACCATTCCGTCTTGAACTTTGTTCAAAGGCTTACTTGCCTTCATCAGCGAGCCTTTGAAACTTTGCATAAGCTGGTAAGAGTAGCCAAACTCGTTAACTTCGCCTTCATTCAAATGCGCAGCTGGCTGAATTTGTTGAGCTTCTGAAGGATTGCCAATAGTTTCCTGCATCCACCAGATGTCATGAATCTTTTTGCTATCTTCAACACTTTCGTTGTATTGCCTTATAGCAGAAGCTTTAATGCCCCTCATATCTTCTGGCGAAATATGCTTTACAGCATCAACACGGAAACCAGCAACACCAAGCTTCAACAAATCTGCAAAATACTTACCTAAAACTTGCTGAACATGCGGCTTAGAAGTATCCAAATCAAGCAAACCAACAAGTCTGTGAGTCCAAACTTCTTCAGCATTCGTGTAATCTTTAATATTTTCAGTGCTCTTATGGAAATCATCCTTAGTGTATCCAGCGTCTTCAAAAGTCTGCGAAGCAGCATCATACTTACTACCACCAACGCCAACAGTATCCTTATTATCAACGCC
The DNA here is from genome assembly GCF_049262675.1 of Gardnerella sp. DNF00747. Lineage (NCBI taxonomy): Bacteria > Bacillati > Actinomycetota > Actinomycetes > Bifidobacteriales > Bifidobacteriaceae > Gardnerella > Gardnerella sp. DNF00747. The sequence continues at coordinate 1,025,186 of NZ_CP058394.1, forward strand.
AGCCATGTGATTAATCACAGCATCAGCAATAATCCCAACGCCCTTTGCCCTGCAAGTAGTAATCATATTCTTAAACTCAGATTCAGTGCCAAGTTTAGAATTTAATTTGTAGCTCACAGGCTGGTAAGAAGTCCACCACGCTGTACCTTTAATATGATCCTGCGGCGGAGACACCTGCACATACTTCACACCTTCAGGACCATAAGTTTGCTCACATTCCTTAGCAATACTTTTCCAATTCTGCTGGAATGCAGTAACAATAACTCCCTTACCTTTAAGAGTTACATTAGTAGAAGTTTCTTTGCTATTGGCAGACTCCCCGCTAGTCGCAGCGTTTGCGCTAATTGTAACAGCAAAACCAGTTACAAGCATTGCAACAGACGCAACAACAGCAACCATCTTCGATGCAAAGTGTCGACGATGACTCATCAGTATCCTTTCCTCCATTGGTATTAACGCGCTTCTTCCTTGGATGCATTAATAGCTTTAATACACAAGCGATGGCTAGCACAACCATGATGCTAACCATCGCCCATAATGTGTATAATCAGCGGAGAAAATTGTATCATTCAAACACTACAATACCAATTTATTTACAATCAGTATCTGCTTTCAGCTTATTTATTAAAATCAGCTTACTTGTTAGAATCTAATTTTTACTAGGATCTAACTTTTGTTAGAATCTAATTTTTACCAGAACCTAACTTTTTATTAGAATCAGCCTTGTTCTTGCACAGAATCAGCACTAATTCAATCAACAGAACAACGAAAACAACTACAATCATCAACACTGTAGTCAGCACAGAAGTACTTCCAAAATGCTCTACAGCCTTAACATGCAAAGCAATAGCAGAATAAGCTGGAATAGTTGTCTCTACTTTCCCACCATTTACAGTAACTGTGCTAAAGCATTTACGTGAAGCATATACGTTGCAATACTCACCATCAGGCAAATCAGTTTTATAACTCACATTTTTAGGCTTGTCAGTATTGTTAATCGCCAAGAATCCCTTGTTTTCGCGACTAAAAGCAATGTTATTATCGTTGTCATCTTGCCATCGAGTCACTTTCGTGCCCTTAACAGCATTATAGAATCCAATCATTCCACGAATCGAAGTCCAACGCTGAGCGCATTGCCACTTTGAATTCTTGCCGCACTTTACATCTGGAATGTGCGTATCAGTTGCACCAGGAGCACCATCATCGCGCTGCGTGAACTTATATCCAGAATAAATATTTGGTGTTCCATAAGGATAAGCAAGCATAAAAGCATTAGCTAACTCGTACTTTGCTCCATCCTTATAAGTGAGAACTCGAGTCGAATTGTCACGCTCAGTATCCCAGTTAGTCACAAAAATAGCGGCTTTCTTATTAGGAATAAGCTGATCTGTAATATGAGACAAATTCTCAATTGAACCATAGAAATAATTACGCAAGCGATACGAGTATTCAAACTCATCTACTTCGCCTGTACCAACATATTGATCCGGCTGAATTTTAGGATCTTGTTCAGGGAAACCAATTGTTTCTTGCATCCACCATATGTTTTCAGGCTTCGTTCCAGCAGCTTTAGCAGCAGCTTCTTTTATGCCTTTCACATCCTCAGGACACATATGTTTTGCGGCATCAACTCTAAAGCCTGCAACACCCATTTTTAGCAATTTTGCAAAATAGTTACCAAGAATTTTTTGCACATGCGGCTTAGAAGTATCCAAATCAAGCAAACCAACTAAACGATAATTCCAAACGACTTGCGCATTTTTATATGTGTAAATATCTTTATCTATTTGGTGAAAATCATCTTTTGTGTAACCAGCATCCGGATAGCTTTGATTTGCCGCATCATACTTACTACCGCCAACACCTACAGTATCTTTATTACCATCGCCGGTTGTGTGATTAATTACAGCATCAACAACAATTCCAACACCAGCAGCCTTGCAAGTAGTAATCATATTTTTAAACTCGTCTTCAGTGCCAAGCTTTGAATTTAGATTGTAACTAACTGGCTGGTAAGAAGTCCACCACGCTGTACCTTTAATATGATCCTGCGGCGGCGAAACCTGTACATAACTCACACCCTCAGGACCATAAGTTTGCTTACACTCTTTTGCAATACTTTTCCAATTTTGCTGAAAAGCAGTAACAATCACACCTTTTGGCGGAAGACCGTCTGTTGATTTAGTTGAAGCAAATGCCGAAGAGTTTGGGACAATAGCAAAAATACACATTAATACTGTTGCTACAGCAGCAATTGCAGTAAAAGAGCACATTACATTGCGCTTGTAATTATCGATTAATTCGCAAGCATAATTACTTTTTTTACGCTCACTTACTTGCAATTGTGCACTGTGGATCATCGTTGTTCCTTTCACATACGTACAGCACTTTTCATTGTGCAGAATACTTTTATCATTATACGCTCATTGTTTATGTACAAAACATTAAAATACAAAATAAAAACGTCGCCTAGCAAACTAAGCGACGTCGTGCACGTGCCCCCGGTGAGACTCGAACTCACACTGCACAGATTTTGAGGCTGTTTCCTCTACCAATTGGGATACAGGGGCATTTTTAATTTTCCGCATTTTTTGCGACTTGTTGACTATAGCACACTTTAAGCCACATGCAAATAGTTAAAGCGTTTTGCGCGTGTCGCAAATCAATAATATTAATCATACATAACATAATGCGCGCAAACTGCAAAACAGCTAGCGCGCATTATGCAAACTATACTACTGCGCAAATGCACTTAAACTAGAAGAACTAGCATATTAGTACAAGAACGCAGAATCAAATAATTAGTCACAAGCACCAACGGTGTGAACGTAGATGGAGTCAGTACGACCAGCCTGGCGTTCACCCTGAGCAGTGCTCAAGATAACAATCTGATCACCATCGGAAACCTTACCGGCTTCGCGAAGAACCTTGTCGGTGAAGATCATCAAATCGTGACGATTCATGTCATGGTAATCTTCATCAATCAAGAAGCCTTCAGTGCCCCAGCTCAAAGCCAACCAACGATAAGTGTGCTCATTGTTAGTCAAACCAAAGATTGGAGCGGTTGGGCGTTCACGAGAAATACGATGAACTGTGCGACCAGTCTGAGTGTAAGCAACAATAGCCTTAGCATTAAGCTTATCTGCCAAATCAACAGCTGCAGAAGAAACAGCACCGGTGCTAGACATATCAAGCTCAACAGCAGGAATGCGATCATAGCCGTGCTCAGTTGCGTACTGAGAAATACGGGACATGGTCTTTACGGTAACATCTGGGTACTTACCAACAGCAGTTTCGTTAGAAGTCATTGTTGCGTCAGCACCGTCGAGAACAGCATTAGCGCAGTCAGAAGCTTCTGCACGGGTTGGAACTGGAGAGTTAACCATTGTGCCAAGAACTTCAGTAGCAACGATAACTGGCTTTGCATAGCGACGAGAAAGCTCGATGCAACGCTTGGTGACCAGTGGAACCTCTTCGAGAGGCATTTCAACAGCCATATCACCACGAGCAACCATAATGCCATCGAAGGTCTTAACAATCTCTTCCAAGTTTTCAACAGCCTGTGGCTTTTCAATCTTGGCGACGATTGGAATACGACGACCTTCTTCGTCCATGATTTCGTGAGCGCGATCAATATCGGTAGCGAAACGCACGAAGGACATAGCAATAATGTCAGCGCCGGTGCGAATAGCCCAACGAAGATCAGCCTCATCCTTTTCAGTCAAAGCTGGAAGAGAAACTGCAACACCTGGGAGGTTAATGCCCTTGTGGCTGGAAACTGGACCAGCAACAATAACCTTAGTGTGAACGTCGTTGCCTTCTACCTTGGTTACCTCAAGACGAACCTTACCGTCATCGATAAGGATTGGGTCGCCTGCGTGGCAATCTCCTGGCAAGCCCTTAAAAGTTGTAGAAGTGCGGTGCTCGTCACCTTCAACATCATCAGTAGTGATGATGAACTCCTGACCTTCTTCCAAATAAACCTTATCTTCGCCTTCAGCGTTCTTCTTGAACCAGCCGCAGCGAATCTTTGGACCTTGCAAATCAACAAGAGCAGCAACATTGCGGCCAGTGGACTTGGAAGCTGCACGAACGTTGTTGTAAACGCGCAAATGATCTTCAGGAGTGCCGTGAGAACGGTTCAAACGAGCAACATCCATACCGGCTTCAACAAGCTTGGTAATACCTTCCAAGGATTCGGTAGCTGGACCAATAGTATCAACGATTTTGGCTTTACGCATAATGCCTACCTATTTTCTATTTCTGTTTATTTTTTATGAGCGATTTAATGATAGAAACCATAAAACGCCCAATTCCGCTTTCCAGTGTATCAACGTATTGTGACCGCTTATTGTATTTATTCGGCGTTTTGTGAACGCTCACAAAAAATAACATAAAATCGCAGATAATACTTGAATAACGCTCAGATAATGCTTGAACAATAGTTGAATAATAATTGAGAATAATAGTTATTTTCTAACTTTGAGCATCGCTTATTTGACGCAACTCTTTCTTTAGATCGCGTATTTCGTCGCGCAATCGCGCTGCAAGCTCGAATTGCAACTGCTCTGCAGCAACATGCATCTGCTCGCTCAAATTTTTAATCAGCGACATAATATCGTCTTGCGGAAGCTCAGAAATATTCGCCATACGCTTTTCTTTGCTTTGCTGCCCAAGATTTGGCTCTTTTGGCACGCCATAATGCGAGTTCCCAGCCTTATTAGCATTCCTGTAACCGCCTGCTAGCAAAGTTTGAGTATCAACATCCTCTTTAGCAAGCATGTCGTTCACATCACTAATCTTCTTTCGCAAAGGCTTAGGATCAATTCCATGAGCCTTGTTATACGCGATTTGCTTTTCACGACGGCGCTCTGTCTCGCTAATCGCCTTGCTCATAGCATCAGTAACAGTATCCGCATACATAAGAACAGTTCCAGAAACGTTACGAGCAGCACGACCAATCGTCTGAATAAGCGAACGGTAAGATCTTAAGAAACCTTCCTTATCTGCATCCAAAATCGCAACAAGCGAAACTTCCGGCAAATCCAAACCCTCACGAAGTAAATTAATGCCAACAATCACGTCAATTTTTCCTTCGCGAAGCTCGCGCAAAAGCTCCACTCTGCGCAAAGTATCAACATCCGAATGCAAATACTCAACTTTAATACCAAGCTCAAGGAAGTAATCAGTTAAGTCTTCCGCCATTTTCTTCGTAAGCGTAGTAACAAGAACGCGCTCATCTTTTGCTACTCGCGCCTTGATTTCCGCAAGCAAATCGTCAACCTGCCCTTCCACAGGTCGAACCTCAATCTTAGGGTCAAGCAAGCCAGTTGGGCGAATAATCTGCTCAACTACGCCATCCGAAAGCCCAAGCTCGTAATCTCCAGGCGTTGCAGAAAGATACACAGTTTGACCAACATGCTCCAAAAATTCTTTCCACTTTAACGGGCGATTATCCATTGCAGAAGGCAGCCTAAAGCCATGCTCTACAAGCGTTCTTTTGCGCGAAGCGTCGCCTTCATACATGGCTCCAATTTGCGGAACTGTTACATGTGACTCGTCTAAAACAAGCAAAAAGTCATCTGGGAAAAAGTCAAGCAAAGTATGCGGAGGCGTGCCAGCCGCACGGCCGTCAAAATGCCTAGAATAATTTTCCACTCCTGGGCACACTCCAACCTGGCGGAGCATCTCCAAATCATACGTAGTTCGCATCTCTAAACGCTGAGCTTCCAGCAATTTATTTTGCTTTTTAAGCTGCGCTACTCTTTCATCACGCTCTTTTTCAATCGCCTTTACCGCGCACTCCATGCGCTCAGGTCCTGCAATATAGTGAGATGCTGGGAAAATATGAACGCTACTCTCCTGGCGAATTACTTCCCCCGTAAGCGGATGCAACATGGTAATTCTGTCAATTTCGTCGCCAAAGAACTCAATTCTCACAGCTAATTCTTCGTACACTGGAATAATCTCGACTGTGTCACCTCGCACTCTAAAAGTTCCGCGCGTAAACGCAATATCGTTGCGCTTGTATTGCATGCTCACAAATTGGCGTAATAAATCGTCTCGCTCAAGCTGCTCGCCAACGCTTAGCATAAGCATTCGCTCGGCATACTCCTCTGGAGTACCAAGGCCGTAAATGCAAGAAACAGTAGCCACAACAACGCAATCCCGTCGAGTAAGTAAATTTGCTGTAGCTGCGTGACGAAGACGCTCAACATCGTCGTTAATATTCGAGTCTTTTTCAATATACGTGTCTGTTTGCGGAATATACGCTTCTGGCTGGTAGTAATCGTAGTAAGACACAAAATAGCTCACAGCATTATCTGGCATAAGCTCACGAAACTCTGCGCAAAGCTGAGCTGCCAAAGTTTTATTCGGCTCAATAATAAGGGTAGGCCTTTGCAAACGCTCAATAAGCCAAGCGGTTGTAGCGGTTTTACCAGTTCCTGTAGCACCCATTAAAACAACGTCGTTTTCGCCGTTTTCAATGCGATTAGCCAGCTCGTCGATTGCTTGCGGCTGATCTCCTGAAGGCTTGTATGGCGCTTTTACTACAAAAGGCTTGTTTGTGCGCTGAATTTTATTCGACATGTATTTACTTCCCCAGTTTCGTCATTTCAGCACTTTTATTGTTTGCGTCACACAACCATGATTTTAGCGTATTGTCAACACTGTTAAGCATCGATTCCATTGGTTTAGTGGAATCAACTACAAAATCTGCGATATTTTTTCGCATTTTACTAGGAAGCTGACTATTTATGCGCGCCAAAGCCTGATCCTCAGTCATATTTCGCTCGCTTATCATTCGTTTAACGCGAATTTCTTGAGGCGCTTCAACAGTAATAATATGGTCAAAACTAAATGGAATGCTGTCGATTACTTGCGCAAGGAGCGGAATATCGTGCACAATAACTGAATTTATACTGTCCAACACGTTGCGATTTTCCTTAGAAATTTTACTAATATACTCGCTTTCATACTTGCTTTCTAAGAGCTTTGCGCAATCATAAATAGCAGGATGAATAAGCGACTCAAGCTTCTTACGATTTGCACAACTCTCATCGGAGTACCCAAAAACATGCTTTGCAATAAACTCGCGATTTAAAGAGCCATCATTCAAAACGACATTCTCCCCAAAAATGCTTACGATTTGCTGAAATACGTAACCTCCTGGCTTCACAACCTCGCGCGATAAAACATCGTAATCTATAACAAAAGCGCCAAGCGAACGCAAATGGTTTACTACAGTAGATTTTCCAGCTGCAATTCCGCCCGTTACAGCAATCCGCATCATTGTCATATATAAATTATAAATAATGCCCCGGCAAATAATTACCAGGGCATTATACGCTAAATAATAATTGTAAAATTAGTCTTGAAGTTCAGCTCCATCGGCATCCTTATGCCACTTAGAACCAGGCTGAGAGCAAAGAATGCAAATTCCTTCAATAAATGCCCAAATTCCAGAAACAAAAGCCAGCAAGCCGAAAGAAAGAATAGAAATAAGCAGCTGAGCAACAGCCTTGCCTTTAAAACCAAGATAGAAATTGTGCACACCCAAAGCACCCAAAAAAATGGCTAACAGGCCTGCAGCAATCTTGTTACGAGAGCTTCTGTATGTGTTTGATGAATAATTAGACCCATAGTTAGAGTATGAAGATGCTTGATTGTACTGAGGAGTAGACTGAGAGTACTGACCATATTGCGGCTGAGCATTGTATTGCGGCTGAGCATATGAATTCTGATCATACTGAGTCTGACCATACTGTGGCTGAGCATTGTACTGAGTATGAGCACCATACTGGGATTGGTTGTTATATTGTGGCTGAGCCTGGTTATACTGCTGGGACTGATCATTGTACTGTGGTTGTCCGTACTGAGTCTGTCCGTCAGAGCCGGAGTAATCTCCAGTTTGATTATCTAAATCACTCACAATAATCACACTTTCTCTCGTAAGAAATTTATTTTCTTAAAAACTGTATAATAAAAAATTAATAAATCAAAGCGTTATTACTAAAGATATTAAAAGATGCCCCGATGATTACTCACCGAGGGCATCTTATTTATAAGCTTTTAGTAGAAAACTACTTCTTTTCGCTCAAAAGCTGTTCACACAAAGCTGCGAGCTGATCGGAATCAGCTAAAGCACCTTCGATAGAAGTTTCATTCACGCGCTAAAACATCGTAATCTATAGCAAACGCGCCAAGCGAACGCAAATGATTTACTACTGTAGATTTTCCAGCTGCAATTCCGCCCTTTACCGCAATCCGCATCATTGTCATATATGAATTATAAATAATGCCCCAGCAAATAATTACCAGGGCATTGTTTATTAACAATAATTATAAAACACTAATCCTTTAACTCGGCACCATCAGCATCTTTGTGCCACTTACTTCCAGGCTTTGAGCAAAGAATCAAAATACCCTCAACCAATGCCCATATTCCCGTAATAATCAACAGGAACCCAAAGGAAAGAACAGAAATAAGCAGCTGTGCAATCGCCTTTCCTTTAAAACCAAGATAAAAATTGTGAATACCTAATGTGCCTAAGAAAATCGCTAGCAAACCTGCAACAATTTTATTGCGCGAGCTTACTAAAGTTGCTTTAGTGTTCTCCTCACTATTTCCATCGTACGAAGGGAACTGAGCATTTTGCTGGTTGTTTTCCAAAGTGTTCATATTTTAACCATCCTTTTAGTAAATACGATTAGTAAATACGAATGACGTTTTACATCATATAATCACGATTATTAAAAGAAAATTGATTGTACCTATATTTAATTACAAAACTTGAGTTATAAAATACTTGTCAAATATACTCAAGATACTCGTAAAACATTATGAACAACAATACGCAAGATGCCCCCGATGATTAGTCACCGAGGGCATCTTACTGTTTTATTTACAAGCTTCTAGTAGAAAGTAGAAACTACTTCTTTTCGTTCAAAAGCTGTTCACGCAAAGCTGCGAGCTGATCGGAATCAGCTAAAGCACCTTCACTAGTTGCTTCAGAAGAATAGTTGGAAGCAACTTCTTCCTTCTTTTCTTCCTTAGCTGGCTTCTTTTCAGCTTCTTCGCTCTGACCGTCAGCAGCAGCAGATTCAGCTGCAGCCGCAAGTTCCTTAGCAGCGAATGCCTTGTGTTCTTCCCAAAGCTGGTGTGCTGCAGCATACTGAGCTTCCCACTCTTCGCGCTGCTGCTCGTAACCGACCATCCATTCGTTAGTGTTTGGATCGAAGCCTTCTGGGTACTTGTAGTTGCCTTCAGCATCATATTCAGCTGGCATACCGTAGAGAGCAGGATCAAAATCTTCAGAATTTGGATCTACAGCTTCAGTAGCTTGCTTCAAGGAGAGGGAGATGCGACGACGATCGAGATCAACGTCGATAACCTTCACGAATACTTCTTCGCCACCCTTAACAACAGTTTCTGGGTTCTCTACGTGACGGTTTGCAAGCTCAGAAATGTGAACCAAGCCCTCAATGCCATCTTCAACGGAGATGAACACACCGAACTGAACAATCTTTGTGACCTTGCCCTTAACGACCTGTCCAGGAACATGAGTGCGAGCGAAGCGCTGCCATGGATCTTCCTGAGTTGCCTTAAGGGAAAGGGAAATACGTTCGCGATCGAGATCAACGTCGAGAACTTCAACGGTAACCTTATCGCCAACCTTAACAACCTCAGATGGATGATCAATGTGCTTCCAGGAAAGCTCAGAAACGTGAATGAGACCGTCAACTCCGCCGAGATCAACAAACGCACCGAAGTTTACGATAGAAGACACAACGCCTTCGCGAATCTGACCCTTCTTAAGCTGCGAGAGGAAGGTTTCGCGAACTTCGGACTGGGTTTCCTCAAGGAACTGGCGACGAGAAAGCACAACATTGTTGCGGTTCTTATCGAGCTCGAGAATCTTAGCCTTAATCTTCTGGCCAATGTATGGAGAAAGATCGCGCACGCGACGCATCTCAACCAAGGAAGCTGGCAAGAAGCCGCGAAGACCGATATCAACAATCAAGCCGCCCTTAACAGCTTCAATAACGGTACCTTCAACGATGCCGTCTGCATCCTTAATCTTCTCGATGTCACCCCAAGCACGCTCATACTGTGCACGCTTCTTGGAGAGAATAAGACGTCCTTCCTTGTCTTCCTTAGTTACAACAAGGGCTTCAATGGTGTCGCCAACCTCGACAACATCATCTGGATCAACGTCTTTTTTGATGGAAAGTTCACGGGAAGGAATTACACCTTCAGTTTTGTAGCCGATGTCCAGCAATACTTCGTCGTGATCAATCTTTACGACTGTACCTTCAACTAAATCACCATCATCAAAATTCTTGATGGTTGAATCGACTGCCTTGATGAAGTCTTCTTCGGTGCCAATATCATTAATCGCAACCTTGGCGACTTCGTTATTATTCTCTGCCATTAGTTATTAGTGGTTTCTTCTTGGGGTGGATATTACTCGATATTTAATTATGTATTTATGTTACGTGTGCATATTATGCACACGCTTTGTCGATTTTATATACAGGTATAGCCAAAATTTACGTTTTACTTCGGGCGTGTCGCATTTTATTTGCAATTAGCTGCTCGCTCAGCCATATCTACAACATTCGCCAGCAACATAGCTCGAGTCATCGGACCTACCCCACCAGGATTCGGAGAATACGCTCCAGCAACTTCTCGACAAGCTGAATCAACATCACCTTTTACACGATATCTGCCAGCCTCTTCATCAAAAACACGAGATACACCAACATCAACAAGAACAACGCCAGGTTTAATATCTTCAGGCTTAACAAAACCAGCACAACCCATTGCTGCAATTATTACATCAGAACGGCGCATAATCTCCTGAACATTCCGAGTATGAGTATGGCACAACGTAACAGTTGCATCTACTCCCCTGCGTGTTAACAGAAGACCAATAGTACGCCCAACCGTAATGCCACGACCAAGCACACAAACTTCCTTACCAGAAAGTTCAATACCATACTCATCAAGCAAAGCTAAAATTCCACGCGGCGTGCACGGCAAAGGTGTTGTAATATTACCGGAAATATGCGTAACAAGTTCACCCAAATTATATGGATGCATTCCATCACAATCTTTTGCAGGATCAATAGAAGAAATAACTTTTTGAGCATCAATACCTTTGGGCAATGGCAGTTGCACAATAAATCCAGTACAAAGAGGGTCATTATTTAATTTCTGTAAAGCAGCAAGAATCTCATCTTCACTAGCATCTTCTGGCAGATCGCAACGAATAGAATTAATCCCCACTTCTTCGCAATCACGATGCTTACCAGCAACATATTTCAACGAAGCAGGATCACTACCTACAAGCAACGTACCCAAACCTGGATTAATGCCTTTTTTATGTAAAATAGCAACGCGCGCTGCCAAATCTTTTTTAATTTTACTAGCTAAAGCCTTACCATCTAGCACAATAGTCATAAAAAATTCCTCCCAACTCGCACAATTCGTAAGGATAGGCTATCGTGAAGTATAGAAGATATGGGTCGACTAACAATTTTACGTGCGCCGACGCACCATTATCACGGGAGGAGTCACAGTGATGCGTACCGTTCTTTGTGCAGTAAAGAAGTTTGGAAAAACTGCCATAACATGCCTTATTGCTTCTGCAGTAATACTTGGATTTGCAGCTTGTGGAAAAACTGAGGAAAAACCAAAAGAAAAACCAAAAGCTGCAACAAATATTTCTGTTGTATCCACTGTTGACACCTGGGGTAGCTTAGCTCAAGAGATTGGTGGCTCTGACGTCAAAGTTGAATCAGTTATGACTGGTTCAGATACAGACATATCGTCGTTTAAACCTAGCTCAAAAGATTTAAAAAATATGCAGAATGCACAAGTATTAGTTACAAATGGTGCAGGCTACGATGATTGGGCAAACAAAGTACACCCAGCTAAAGCTGAAGTGCTTAGTGCAGCAGGTACTGTAGGAGCACTTAACGGAGACAATCCATATCTTTGGTTTTCTCACGATGCTAGGAATGCTATGGCATCTGCCATGGCTGACACCTTCTCCAAAGTTTTGCCATCAAAAAAGCAAGCTTTTTCTAAGCGACTAGCACAATGGCAGGAAAAGGAAAAGAAATTAACCACCTACTTAAGTGATTTCTCTAAAGAAAATGGTAACGCAAAGTATGCTTCTACATCTCCTATTCTTTTCTGGCTAATGTCTGATGCCAATTTGAAAGATAGCTCACCTAAAGAATATGTTGACTCAGTAAATAACAATAATGAACCAGAACATTCAAGCGTTGAGGAGTTTCAGAAGCTTATTGAAGGTCGCAAAATTGATGTGTTGATTAGCGATAGCCAGCAAGGAAACGATGTTCTGAACTTGCTAAGCGGAATCGCAGGACGCAGCTACACGTCTACAGTACGAGTAAGCGAACTTATGCCAAAATACGCAGATCAGCTTGATAAATGGATTATGAAGATTTGTGACGACCTACATAATGCTGTAAAAGCAACAAAGGATATGCGTAAAGACATTGATGATAAAGAGCCTCAAAAAAAGCCAATCACTGAGAAGCCACATGTAGCAAAGAATACTAATCCTAAAAATTCTAACCAAGGTCAGCAAGATCCAGGCAAGTAAATTTAGGTGAATCTATAAACATAAAAATCCTTGTATTTTACAAATGCAAGGATTTTTTATTATCTGTTTTAAGCAAGAACAAAAGCAAAACATACAATAAATACGTAAGCAAATATATAAGCAAAAGCCCTTCTAACTCGCCGATATACCGACATTTAGAAGGGCTTAAATAATATGAACAATTAATATTTATTTATTTTGCATATCGCAAATCATTTTTTCTTAGATTTCTTGCTACGCTCTTCTAACAGCGCTAAAGTTCGCGATGCAGGCTCTTCTGGAGCTACAGTATGGTGATTTTCATCGCCTTCTTGAGGCTCCTTGTATCCAAGATTCACATCTAAAAGTCGCTCCGCCTCAATCTCATCAATCTTTTCAGACAAAGCAATTTCGGAAATTAAAATACTGCGAGCGCGAGCAAGCATTCGCTTTTCTCCTGCAGATAAACCATGTTCATCAACATCTCGCTGAGATAAATCACGAACTACTTCAGCAATATTGTTAACATCGCCAGTAGCAATCTTCTCTACATTAAGCTTGTAGCGTCTAGACCAATTCATCTCTTTTTCAACTATTGGAGTACGCAAAATCTCAAAAACTTTTGCAACTTCTTGCGCTCCAACAATGTCTCGCACGCCAACTTTTTTAACATTATCGACAGGTACGTTAATTTCTAAACCATCAGATGATAACACTACCAATCGTAAATATTGACGAGTTACACCTTTTACGGTGCGCTCACTAATTTCTTCAACACGAGCCGCACCATGACGAGGATAGACGACCATATCGCCGACTTGATATTCCACAGAACCCTCCGTATGCACAGAAAAACTCATAACAGTTTCCCATAAGGTCACGACTTGAAAAAATTTTCATATTTTTTTCACAATAGCGCGAAACACACGCGACTTACAGCAATAAAGCATGTATGATAGTCAACATGAGTACAGTTACTAACATCAATGAAGATGCAGTCGCAGTTCCAGTCCGACAGGACGTATTAGCTGCGGTGAGCAATGCAGAATATTACAATCCACATGAGGTTCTTGGAGGTCACCTTGGAACTGGCAAAGGTGCCGACACTGTAACCGTCCGCGTATTGCGCCCTATGGCAAAGAAAGTTGTTATTCTTACTAAGAACGGTGAATACGAAGCTAAACACGAATATAACGGCATCTTTACAGCTGTTATTCCTGCAGTAAAGCATACAAAAACAAAGTCTTGGTCTGTTCCTAGTTATCGCGTTTACACTGTGGAAATAGACGGTTCTGAGTCCACAGATGATGATCCTTACCGTTATTTGCCTCAAGTTGGCGAACTTGACATGTACTTATTTGGAGAAGGTCGTCATGAGCGTCTTTGGGAAGCATTAGGCGCACACGTCAAAACGATAACAGATTCATGGGGACTTATATCTCCTGAAACTGGAAAGATGGTAAAGAAAGTTACTGGTACTGCTTTCTCAGTGTGGGCACCAAATGCTCGTGCAGTACGCGTAGTTGGTAACTTTAATTACTGGAATGGTCGTCGCCACGCTATGCGTTCACTCGGCTCTTCTGGCATTTGGGAACTTTTTATTCCAGGAGTTACAGCAGGAGAAGTATATAAGTACGAAATTCTTACACAATCTGGCAATTGGATTATGAAAGCCGATCCAATGGAGCGCTCTCATGAAGTTCCACCAAACACAGGATCTGTTGTTGTTGATTCTGAGTTTAAGTGGCACGATACTGATTGGATGGATGAGCGCGCAAAAACAGATGCTCACAATGGTCCAATAAGCATTTACGAAGTACAAGCTAACAGCTGGAATCGCGATTTGGGTAATTATCGCGAACTTGCTGATCATTTAGTTGATTATGTGCAAAGAGAAGGCTTTACTCACGTCGAGTTTATGCCGTTGACACAATATCCATTCTCTGGATCTTGGGGATATCAAGTAACGGGTTATTATGCAGTAGATTCTCGCCTTGGCTCCCCTGATGACTTTAAGTACTTGGTAGATAAACTCCACAAAGCAGGCATTGGCGTCATTATGGATTGGGTTCCAGCTCACTTCCCTAAGGATGACTTTGCACTCGGTCGTTTTGATGGCACAGCATTATATGAGGATCCTGATCCTATGCGAGGTGAGCATCCTGATTGGGGTACTTACATCTTCAACTTTGGTCGTCATGAAGTTCGTAACTTCTTGGTTGCTAATGCTTGCTTCTGGCTTGATGAATACCATGTTGACGCGTTACGCGTTGATGCAGTATCCTCAATGCTTTACTTGGATTACAGCCGTGAAGCAGGACAGTGGAGACCAAACATCTACGGCGGACGCGAAAATCTTGAAGCAATTGACTTCATTAAGGAAGCAAACGCAACTGCATATAAGAATAATCCTGGCATCATGATGATTGCTGAGGAATCCACTGCTTATCAAGGCGTAACTGCACCAACCGATATGGGCGGCTTAGGATTCGGCTTGAAGTGGAATATGGGCTGGATGCACGACACTTTGCAATATCTTAAAGAGGAACCAATTAATCGTCGTTGGCATCATAACGAAATTACATTCTCAATGGTTTATGCATACTCTGAGCATTATGTGTTGCCATTAAGCCACGATGAAGTTGTGTACGGTAAGGGTTCGTTACTTGGAAAGATGCCAGGAGACGAATGGCAACAGTTCGCAGGATTGCGAGCATTGCTTGCATACCAGTGGTCTCATCCAGGCAAGAACCTTCTGTTCATGGGTGGAGAAATTGGACAGTCCAGCGAATGGAACTTCAATACTTCGCTTAACTGGAATGAGCTGCAATGGCCGTTCCATCAAGGTGTGCAAAAGCTTGTTGCAGATTTGAACACTCTATATAAGAGCTCTCGTGCATTCTGGAGTCAAGACTTTACTCCTGATGGTTTCCAGTGGCTTACAAGCGACGATTCCGATCACAATACTTTAAGCTACATGCGTATTGGCGACGACGGAGAAGAAATCGTTGTAGTAGTAAACTTCTCAGGTCAAGCTTGGCAAGACTATCAGGTTGCGTTACCAAAAGGCGGACAGTGGGAAGAGATACTCACAACTGATGATGCAAAGTATTGCGGATCTAATATTCACAACGGCACATTCACTGCTACTGCTGAAGAGTATCATTCTCGACCATACTCTGCAAGAATCACTGTTCCAGCGTTAGGTGCGGTATTCTTGAAGCCAGTACAACACTGAAAGGTCTTTTTAAAATATGCTAAACGCTCCATCAGCTGGCGTAAATGCTCGTACAATTCTCGTTGTTGAGGATGAGCCGGATCTTGCTACAGCAATTGCACAACGCATTACTGCACAAGGCTGGAGAGCAAGAGTCGCTACAGATGGAGCGTCTGCTGTTAGAGCTGCCGAACAACTAAAACCTGATCTCATAATTATGGATATTATGCTTCCTATTATGGATGGGATTGAAGCAACTCGACGAATTATCTCCAAAATGCCTGTTCCTATCCTCATGTTAACAGCACGCGACGCAGAAGCCGATAAAATTGTTGGCTTAAGCGCAGGCGCAGATGATTACATGACTAAACCATTTTCGCCACGTGAGTTAATTGCTCGTTGCGCAGCATTGCTGAGACGCGTAGAACGCGCATCGCAAATAGCAAAGACAATGGAACATGAACGCACAATTAATTTTGGGTCACTTATTATTAGACCTCGTCAAAGACTTGTAACTTTAAACGACAAAGAGGTACATTTTACACCAACTGAGTTTGACTTGCTCGCTACTCTAGCTCGTCATCCTCATACTGTATTTAAGCGTGAAAAGTTACTTGAAGAGGTGTGGGATTGGCCGGATGCTTCTGGAACTCGCACAGTAGATTCACACATTAAGTCTTTGAGACATAAAATTGGATCGGAATGGATTCGTACTGTACACGGAATAGGATACGCATTCGAGCCACCTATTAGTGATTACGACAAAGTTCTGCAATCACAAGTTTCATAAATAATTACTACTTTCATAAATAGTAAATAATTACAACACTTTAGCTTCGGAAAATTCGTAAATGGTATTAGAAAATAAAATAGATAATGCTAATTCTGAGCAATATAAAAATACTAAACAACGTAATTTATTAAATAAAAACTCAAATGCTCAACTTAAAAATAAGTCAAAAATGCGATTTACGAATTCTTCTGTAAAGCATAATTATCCAAATCGACCTGTCGGATTTTTTTCATCTCTAAAAATTGAACTTTCGGCAATTATTGTTTTTGCAACAGCAATTGCTTTCGTAATGGCATGGTTTTTACTTAAAACTGGTCTAAATGGCTGGATTGCAATGCCATTAACACTTATTGTTGCTCTGGGAATTACATACATTTTTTCTAGAGGACTTACAGCACCACTTCGTCAAATGAAAAATGCTGCAGAAGCTATGGCTGACGGAGACTATTCTGTGCGAGTTGCTGTAGAAAATCGTCGTGACGAAGTAGGTAAATTAACTCTTGCATTTAATGAAATGGCAGAAGAACTTGAACATGCAGATCAAATGCGTAGAGAGCTTATAGCAAACGTAAGTCACGAACTGCGCACTCCTGTTTCTGCTTTACAAGCGATGCTTGAAAATCTTGCAGATGGAGTTGTTGATCCTACTCCATCTAATATGGAAGCTATATTAAACCAAACTCATAGACTTGCTGATCTTATTACTTTCCTTCTTGATTTATCTAGAGTTGAAGCAGGCGCGGAAAGCCTTAATATAACTTCATTTAATTTCACAGACTTTATTGACGAAATTATCGAACCACTAGAAATAGCTGATTCAGGTCATAATCATAATATTGAAGTTCAAATTAATGATGAGATTGAATTAACAGGAGATCAAGCTCGCCTTTCGCAACTTTTTACTAATATTATTTCTAACGCTCTAAAACATTCAGATGATGGAACTCGTGTTCTTATAAGTGCTCATATTAATCACAGCCAAAACTCTGTAATATGCAATGTTGTGAATTTTGGAGAACAAATTCCTCAAGAAGATCGCGCCGATATTTTCAGAAGATTTGTTAAAGGAAATCAGCGAATTGGCACAGAATCAGGAGGAACAGGATTAGGATTATCAATTGCTCGTTGGGCTGCACAATTGCACCATGGAACTGTAAAAGTAGTAGACGATAAACGCGGTCCGAACTTTGAAATTGCGCTTCCACTAAACTATAGCAATACAATAGCAAACTAACATTCGTAATCTGCTGTACGATCATCCTTATTGCATACACATGCTAAAGAAAAGCATGCCAAAACAGTAATTCCACTACTCTGTAAAGTTGAAACGCAGCTATTCATAGTTGAGCCAGTAGTTACAATATCATCCAATACAATAGCTTTGTACTCGCGTTGATTTTCAAACTTTTGCTTTCTCAATTCTTTAAAATCGATGCTAAACGCCTTAGAAATTCTGTTAGACCTTCCGCGAAAACCGGAAGTTTGCACTGATTTCGCAGTAATTCTAGCATCCATACTTACAATATCTAAAACGTATGCTCTAATGCCACTATTACACAATCGTTTAGCAACACAATTTGCAACAGGCAACATATGCTTACGTCCACGATGCCTTGATGAATGCTTAGACGACGGGACTGGTATAACAAATATAGGTTTTTCACTTATATAACAAGAATGCGAGCGCAAAAATTTAGATATAACTTCTACTACTAAATCGCCAATAAGTTCACCAAATATTTTGTCACATGCAATATCGAAATGATCCTTCCACAATAATATTGAGCGGCGAACAACCGTAGAATACGAACCACACGCGTAGCGATATCCACATACTGTTCTGGCAAATGGTGCACGTTTCCAGCATTGCAACGCTTTCTTGCAGTTTTCACACAATATATAATCTGGAGTATCACAGCCTGCACATGCGCGAGGCAAAAATAAATTAAATAAAGCAATCGCTACATTCTTCCAACTAGCAAAACGCCAATTTATAAAATCAACATCCTTGTTTTCACATACACCACAAGGTACAGATGCGTGACATGCTAATCCCCCATGAGATGTCACGCTTCTATACTTCTTTTTGTTTTGGTGGTTTATAACCTTGCGTCTCCCAACCATAATGACAGCATATGCGATAGCTTATTGGCTATGCAAATAAAAAATGTTATTGTGGATAAAAGGTATCTTAAAATGAAAAATTAATAAAATTCTATATTTCTAAAATATTAAGTACCTTATTACAAAGCTCTAAAGTATCCGAAGGATTACTTACTTTAATAATTAAAGCTCCTGTAAAGGCAGTAGGATAATCGTTTCCTCCAGGATACATACGATCGCCAATAAAAGTAATTTTTTCAATATTAACATCACAATATTGAGACAGCATTCGCAAAGCTTGAGCTTTATCGTCACCGCGCCTGTATATATCGATGCTAGTATCTCCTCCAGCGCGTACAGCAAAATTAGGTAAAGCTTGAGAAATGCTTTGTGCAAGTTGAGCTTTCAAACAACCGCTAGGATCCCAAGTTTTTTTATATTCAATAGGAGCTAGTTGTCCTAGTGCCGAAAAAGTAATTTGACTACCGCGGTTCTCTATCTGTTCTCCCCACAGCATTGGATCGCCGGGTTCTTTCCAAACGCCTATATTTTTTGCACACTTGTGTATTGCATCAATAACGCATTGCGCTTGCTTAAAATCGATAGTATGTTCATAAACACATTGCAATGACATGTCATTATTCACACGATAATAACTAGTTCCATTAGTGGGCATTATGTGAATATTTTTAAGATTAGTGCCAATAGTTAGCATATTTAAAATTTGCTTCTTAACTAACTCTAAGCAGCCACCTGTTATTACAGCAACAGGAATTATATCAATCAGCTTACTTAATGATTCAGCCATCGATTTAAGCATAGGTTTTTTAGAACATGCCAGTGTGTTATCTAAATCAAAAGCAATAAGAGACGATTTAGCAATGCTCAAGTCAAGATTAAACTCATTCCAATCATGCACTATTGGTTTGAGCATTACAAATCCTCCTGACTTTTAAAACCATATATACAGTATTCTATAGTGTGAGCGTATTTCACACACCGCATATTAATTATTTACATATTATTGCCCTAGCCTTCTCGTAAAGTGGAAGCATGACAGGTCTAATTTGGGAAGAACGTCACTATAGAAATAGGCATGGTAGAGGTCTTAGGGCACCAATATTTGGTACTCGACTTCCACAATATAGAACTGCTAGCGGAATGTTTGATGCCATGGTAGCAGCTCAAATTAGACGCCTTAACAGTGCTTGGCAAGCATTAACTAAAGACGTTCAATTCGCGGTAGAAGATGTGCCGCCTTCGCAACCACTGTTATGGGAGCAAAACCGCAGAATACTTTCGCAAGCTTTTCCAGCTAGCCGTGGTATGCAATCTAGAATTGTATTGTATAGGCTTCCGCTATACACTCATGTAAGCAGCAGAAGTGAACTTCAATATGCTATCAGAGATGAGCTTGTGCAATGCTTAGCAGAACTATACGGTCGCAGACCAGAAGAAATTGATCCAGATTGGGGTTTGTAAACAATTTTTAAATTAATTAAAATTATTAAGTATTTTAATTAATTTATAGTCGCTTATAGCAATATTTTTATTCGTATTATTGCACAATATGATTGTCAGTTTTAACGTATACCTTCATTTCTTGCGGTTCCAAAGATTGCGCAGAAAGCCAAGAAATACCTGCTATACCAGCCTTATCGATTTCATCTTTATGAATACGGGCAGACAAAGCAACTTTGCTATGCGATTTCGCAATAAACATAACTGCATCGTGCGAAATTTCTGAAACAGGAATTCTTAAAGATGCATTCGCAGGAATCGTTACGTTTTTTGTAGCAGCTAATACACCATTTAAATCAAATCCTTGCAAACGCACAGCAGTATCTTTATCACTTGAAGAAGAAAGGTATAGAGCTGTTTCATTAGCAGAAACAGGCGATACAATTGCGCCACTACCTTGTACGTTAGATGGTGTAATAAAAGCTACATCTGATTGATTATCTTTGCCATCTTTAGTAATGGACATCATTACTTGAGTAGGAACATCTCCACTTACGCTCAAAGCATTAGCACGCTCCGGAACTTTTCCAAGATCGACAACTTGCAAATGGTGTGCTTTTAACGTCAAATTCTTTACTTCTTTAGAACCTGTATCATTCATCCATGAAAGCGTTACATTACCATCTTTATTTGGCCATATATATAACTTAGATTGATCGCCTTCACTAATACCTGAAAGAATATTTGTATTAGATTGAGTGCTTAATTCATGAACAATATCTACACCTTTTACAGATAAGCCACTCATATGAACGACTTTTACAAATGATGCTATAGGTGTCTGCTCGCTTTCAACTTGCACGTATAATCCAGAAGTCTTAGGAGAGGCAGCAGCAAGATCAAAATATACATGAGAACGAGCAGGAACAGTAGAAGCACTTCCTGTAGAAAGATTTAACTGATTGCTGCCGTGCTCAGCAGACCAAGCTCTAACACGAACAACAGTGGATTTTGAAGCAGCATTAAACGCTTCTAAACGAATAGAAATTCCATCAGCAGATTCTGGAACTAGGAATGTCTGTTTCATAGACGGCATTGAACAGGTAGTTGCAGATAAACCTTTTACGTCACCTTTAGTAGCCCATGAAACCATGGAAGCAGATATTCCAGTGCCAGATCCAACTCGTGACAAATGTCCTTCTAGAACTTGAGCGTCATGATTTACATTATTGTTAGCAATAAAAGCTGACGTATCATCATCAGTTGATTTTGAATTCAACGTAATAGATTGATCATTGTTATCTCGTATGTTACGCAAGCTAGAACTATACACATCTCCAAAAGCACCATAACGAGCAGAAGATTGTAAATCGCCTTCTGATTCGTTATATTCGCTATCACCATATTGAGTCAAATCTGGAAGAGACAATCGAATAGGACAAATAGTTTGCAAACGAGTAGAACCAACACTACTTATAACGCCACTAGATGGAGTATTAGGATTGTCTACAAAGTGAGGCATTGGTAAGCATAATGCAACAACACATGCAGAAGCAATAAGTATTATTGCACTAAAAATAGCAAGTGAGACAATACTGACTATTTTGTTCTTGCGATTAATATCTACATCCGCATTTACTTCACCATGCTTAGAGCCCTCATGAGGATTTTTATGCCAGTTCATCTAATTCCTCCTCATGCCTGTCATCTGAACGTTCTATCATTGCATGTCTGCCAAATCGAGGCACGGCAACAATACAGTACAGCAGTAATACCATAGAAGAAACAATAATCCAAGGAACTCTCCACGCAAGAGGCCTAGATCGATAATACGGAGATGTAGAAGACAACGACTTAGAATCAGGCACACCATCAAATCTGCAATAAGTTCCTTGCGGTGATGAAACAACCAATTGTGTACCGTCAGAAGCGTTAACGTGTGCAATTAATTGTTCAGTAGCTTCTTTGTTAACATTACTCACTGTTTGCACAGAAGGATGTAACAATTGTTGTATTGACATAGAAGTTTTATGGGAAACCTGCTTATTTTCTGAACTATTAACAATATAAATACCGCCAATTCCAAGTTGCTTTAACGTTGAAATTGCGCCATTATCTGCATGAGATAACAATTGTGCTGAGGCACGATATATTGCTTTATTGCTTGATGAATCACCAAACATTACTTGTCTAACACGAAGTGCTGGAGATTCGTCTATTGCATCTCCCTTAGATGTTCGCATAATAGAGATTGACAAATCATGGCTACTTTGAGCTCTTAAAGCAAGTATTCGCCGAGTATCGTCTTTTCGCAAATAATCAGAAACAACCATAGGGAGCTCATTGTTATTTGCGCAAATAGATGTAGCAGGTCCGCTCAATACAGCAAAAAGACCCAAAAGAACCGCCATAGTCAACATGCTACTTGCAAGAACAGCGCGTGCTATGCGAATTATGCGCTGCAACAATTGTGCCGCAGAACGACGCATTGCAGCACGTCTACTTGCACGAGTTTTATAGTTATCAAAAATTTGAGACTCAGATTCCTTCGAAGTACGCAGTGGCTCAAAGCGTCGAACAGCTTGACCGGCAACCATGCACATACAAGATAAAATGCCGACAGTAGATAATGCGACTCCAGGCAAAACGCTTGCAGCAACAGGTCCTGAAATATCGGATGCAACTACAACACGAGCGGCAATAAGAGATAACAGCATTCCGGAAATAATCACAACCCACATCATTCGAGAAACTCGCAAAGCAAAAGGCAAAGTTAATGACGTAACAGCCATAACAACAGCTAGAATTGCAAAAATTACCATTATTATTGTTCTTAAGCTCATCAATGGCATATTAATTTCAACATTAGGAGAAGCCATATTAAAAGCGTGCAACAAAACATCAGCGTAATCGCTTACGCGTGGAGCACCTTGCACACTTCTCAATGGCAAAGCCATACTAGAGAACAATTG
The DNA here is from genome assembly GCF_049262675.1 of Gardnerella sp. DNF00747. Classification (NCBI taxonomy): domain Bacteria; kingdom Bacillati; phylum Actinomycetota; class Actinomycetes; order Bifidobacteriales; family Bifidobacteriaceae; genus Gardnerella; species Gardnerella sp. DNF00747. Next base: position 1,048,352 of record NZ_CP058394.1, read on the forward strand.
ACGCCACATTCCAGATTCGCCATATCTAATAGCACTTCCTATTGTAGGAAGCAAAACAATTATCGATGGTATAGGCATAAGCGCGAACATAATACGATGAGAGCGCACCATAATAAACGACGCAATAAAAATAACAATAAGAGACAAAACAAGCTGCGGTTCTGCAGCTACTGGAACCATAAAGCATAATGCTGCGCATGCTGCACATTGAGTGGATTTAACAGGACGCACAGGATCTTCTGTTACGTACATTCCAACAGCATGGAACGCAAAAGCAAATGCTGCAGGCAAAAATGCCATAGTCATTAACATTGGCAAATCACCGCGTGCAAACAAACCAAAAGCAATAGCAATCATAGTCCAGCAAATACCAGCGCATACACGCACAGTATCCGAGCGCGTAAATACGCCAGCAAGAGCCCAAAAACTTAAACACATAGCTGGAGCAGCTAAGAAGAACATTAATGTGACAGCCAATAACGGGTTAGCACCAACCACAATTGATGCGATTGCCCAAATACTTAGCCATGGTGCTGGAGGAATTGCAGGTCCAAAACCATCATCAGGAACCCATGCACCAATAGCAGAATTCCATAGTTGATTGAAATCTGCACCCGTTGGTAACCATTGCTGTGCATTCCAAGAAGCGCCACTTAAAATTTCACGCCATGGAGAGCCATATAAATTCAATATGACTGCAAAAAGAAGAAGAGATGCAAGAATAACAGCACTCCACCTACGCAACACTCGAATATGCAAATGCCGCTTCGCTAGAGGACTCAACAGCACGAAATGCTGTTGAGCTTGGAAAGCAGAACTACGATCACGCCAACGTGCAACTTGATGACGATCTGCGATAAGAGGAACAAGTCGTTTTAAGGGAACACGAGTATTCCTTGCAACCCTTCTGCGAGCAAAAACTGCTCTAGGTAATTGCATAATAGCAAGCCATGGCAAAAGCAGACGAATCCACGCTATATAAGGATGTTTGGCAAACAGCGAATGCAAAGCGCCAACGAAACAAGCAGGCAAACTAAGAATCCATATAAGAGGCCACAAAAAAATACTAATATCAGTGTATTTGTAACGCTGCTTAGCTACGAGAGAAGCTGCTACACCATACTTAGATCCTGAATTATTATGATTTCTAGCATCACCGTTACGAGTACGGATACCTTCTAACCTTGCACGCCTGTGTGCGATACGAGCTGAAGGAACTACAACAACACGACCTCCAGATAGACATACTCTACGACAAAAATCTCTTGATTCGCCAAAAGTTGTCATCCATGGTTGCGTACCGCGTAAAGTCTGCCATGCAGTTAATGTGACTAAAGCACCTGCTAGCGATACTGCATACACATCTCCACGCCCATCATACTGTTCTTGATCTGGCTCGCCGTCAACAGTAAGAGTATGAACACCGTGACGCCAAGCATACATTCCAACGTTGTGCAAGATATTTCCTTGCCAATCAACTTGTTTAGCTCCCAATACTGATGCAGTCGGAGTATTGCGCCAAGTTTCACGCAAATATTCTAAGCAATGGAAGTCTGCAGGACGAGAATCATCATGCAAAAGCCATAATGCAGAAACTCCTGCACAAGGCAAAATCTTGCGCAAAGATTTTTCTATTGCATCTCCAAAAGAATGAGCATAAGAAATGGGAATAATAATTATGTGTACAGATTTATTTTCACTATTGTTTACGCGAGTATTATTTACGCGATTAGTATTTGGTCTATATTTTGAATCGCTATCAATTGCATTATTGGAATCGATATTATTAGCATTCTGCAATAATGATTTCCTAGTATTAATTGCTCCCGCAAGCTTAGATGAATTAATTTTTATTTGTAAATTCGTTTGCATAGTCTGCTTTACTCGACTAGCACAATCGACTATTACTAAAGTTCCAGGAAGAATTGATTGACTTAGTACTGCATGTAACGTATCAGCATAAAAACGAGTATCTCGCTCCACACACATCATTGCCATAATGGACGAATCCACATCATGAGGATGCGCATCTTTCGCAGATGACAGCACCTGTAAAACTTCGTCTTCAAATGTAAGATTATGAGCGGTTATCGAATCCATACTTACCAGTTTACGCAGGGGGTATGTATCCGCCAAAACACAAGTCGTAATTCTAAATAAATTTATACATATTTTATTAATTATTTTTGCTCATATTAACCAGTATGCTTCATATAAATTTAATTAGAATATTTGCGTAAACTTATTAAAATTTTCTTTAAAATATCAAATAATATTCAACACAACCAGATGTCATAAATCTCACTGCAGCATGCTATAATTACACGCTATATGTGTCCATTGAATATTGATTTATTTGATGACAAAAGAAATGATATTGCCACAACCTAAAAGGTTACTCATTATTGAGAAAGAAGGTACGATGACAACTTCACGGTATCCTGAAGGCATGCGGTACCAACCAGGCGAAGATTGGAACTCAACTCCTCATCATAGTCTTGGTTATAGAATGATTAACCGCACGCGCAAGATACTGTGCATGTTTGTTATTTCAGTACTTACATTCTTTTCAACAATCATAGCTGCAGTGTGGTTAGATTTTTCTTCTGCTGTAAGTAACAGAGTCATAAACGTTATATCTAAAGATCCAGAAGCTAATCAAACACTTGATATTAACGCAGGCAAACCAGTAACTTTTCTTGTTTTAGGTCAAGATTCTCGAGATGGGAATAATCAGAGCTTTACACATGACGGCGAAACTGGTGATCATCAGTCAGATACTACTATGGTAGTTCAAATTAGCGCAGATAGATCATACATGAATATCGTTTCTATTCCACGAGATTCTATGGTAAACGCACCAGCATGCGACACTACAAAAGGACATATTCCTGCAAGAAAACATGTGATGTTTAATTCAATTTTCGCCTTAGGATATGCGCAAGGTGGAGATTTAGCTTCAGCAGCATCATGCTCGTTAAAAGCTGTTAATTCACTTACCGGTTTAAATATTCATCATTTTATAGTCGCTGATTTCAGTGGATTAAGCAATATGATTGATGCAGTTGGTGGAGTATCTGTGTGCATCCCAACAGCAACTCGCGATGCCTATACGGGCGTGAATTTCAAACAAGGAATGCAGCATCTTAATGGTCGACTTGCTACTCAATACGCTAGAATGCGCCACGATACAGCAAGCGATGGCTCTGACATAATGCGAACAACAAGACAGCAATACTTGATTAAACAGCTTTTACATCAAGCACTATCTAAAAACTTATTTACTCAGACAAGTGAGCTTTACCAGCTTGCAAAAGCATCGTTGGGAGCATTGAATATAAGTGAAGGCTTGGCCAATCCTACCACTTTGGTCGGTTTGGCATTAAGCATGCGTAAATTAGATTCTTCACATATTTATGCTCGTACTACTCCTGTTATTCCAGATCCTTATGATCCAAATCGTGTTGTGTGGTCTGATGAAGCAAACAATATTTGGGATTTGATGCGTGAAAATAAACCGCTATCGCTAAATCATAAAACTAACGGCACTAACAAAAAGAATGCCAATAATTCGTCTAAGAATACGAATAATCAAGACAATGAAGATACGGATGACGATAACAATATAAACGAAAACGACAAGCTTAATAAAACTACAGATCCAAAGAAGATGGGACGTGTTGATCCAAAAACAGGATTAATAAAAAATTCTCAAGGACAACTTATTGATCCAAATACTGGAGGAATTGTAAATCCTGAAAATGGAACTATTCACAATCCACAAACAGGACAATACGTTGGCTTTGCAGACAAGTATGCAAACAATGTACTTTGCGCTGTGCCTAGAAAAAAATAAACACTTAAGCAAGATGTAATCTATGAATATATAATGTACGAACATAAAATTTATATATTATGTATTCATAGTCATTGAAGATACATGCTTATTTTGGAGGATGAATGAATTCGAGATTGTATGAGGACCCTTCTGAAGATAATATAAACCCACCTATCTTCACTCCTTCTCATAATAACGATTCATCTAACTCGAACGTGCCTCCTAGTTTCACTCCAAAACGCGTAAAAAGAGGCAAAATAGAGTCTAATGCACTTCCATCACAAGCGCCGTCTTTTGCGCCTACAACTCAAAGAACAAGAATCTTAAAAAGTCCAGAACAATGTTCTTCTAGACCTGTTTCTTACACATCGCAATTGCAACCAAGACCAGCACCGCGCACAAGTTCTATTTCACAAATGCGTATTCCAACAACTATAAATAAAGCAGTTGGAAGTACAGCAAAAATACTACCGCACAAACCGCACAGAATTTTACATGCATTTATTGCATTTTTTGTTGTTCTGGCAATAGGTGTAACTGGTTTTGGGGTATATTCATGGAACTGGGTTGACTCAAGAATTAACCGCACTACTTGGCTTACTAGTACTCCTAGCACTCAAGGCAAAGCATGGCTTATTCTTGGTTCTGATCAACGAGAAGGCGAAGAAGCTAAAGAGATAACAGGATTTAGAACAGATACTATTCTTGTATTGACAAAGCCGAGCAATGGTCACAGCTCTCTAATTTCTATTCCTCGAGATTCTCTTGTTTCTTTAAATGGCGAACAAGTAAAAATTAATAGCGTTGCGCAAGCAGCTGGAAATAAAGCATTAACAGCAGCAATAGAAAAAATTACAGGTCATCGCATTGACCATGTTGCAGAAATACGTTTTGGCGGTCTTACTAATGTTGTTAACGCTATAGATGGCATTGATTTATGCTACAACCGTACAGTAAGCGATAAGTTTAGCGGGTTAAATTGGACTTCTGGATGCCATCACGTTGATGGGAATACAGCGTTGGCATTTTCGCGAATGCGATACGCAGATCCAGAATCTGATTTTGGACGAGCTGCACGCCAACGAATGGTTATTGCAGCTATTATGAAAAAAGCTTTAGATCACAATACCTTATTGAATTTTGGAAAAGTAAAAAAGCTTGCTGAAACGGGACTTGCTTCAGTTATTTTTGATGAGAAAACCAATCCAGGAACATTATGGGAAATGGCTCAAGCATTCAAAGAAGCAACTGGACCGTCAGGCATATCTGGAACAGTATATTGGACGAATCCTGACTATCAAGTTCCAGGAGTTGGTTCATCTGTGCTTCTCGATGATGCTAAAAACTTAGATTTATTCAACCAACTTGCATCAGGAACTCATAAACCTGGATCAGTTGGAACTCTTGCAGAGCAACAATAATTTCGAAGTATTGTTGTGTAAACAACACTTCAATTAGATACCACAACTTAGAAAGCACTAAACTCGTATCTTTTAACCACAATCTTGCATAAGTATTGCACAAAAATCAAAAATATTGTCTCATACATTTATGGGCAACAAATCTAATACAGGAATGTCTACAACTAAAGTACTTATGCATGTACAGATGACAGCGAGTATAGTTCCCATATTCGCTCACGTAGCATTGGCTATAATGGCATGGATGCAAGATAATTGGATGATGCTAACCATGATTATTCCAAGCATTATGATGTACATAGCAAGTCTTATTCCACAAATTTTTCAATACATATCTGAGAAAAATTCTGTTCAAAATGTTCAACAAAATCAGCAAATTCAATTATTAAACACTACGCAATCGTCAAATAACGTAACTTATAATCAACAAACTGTAGAAAGTTTGCCAGATACTATTACACCAGTAAGTTTAGAAACATTACTTATGAGAAGAAATGCAATTTCTAATACGCAACATCACTGGAAAGAAGTATTGCAAACATGGTTAAAAAATGCAGGAACATACGACATAAAAAACAAATCCAATAGTATGAAGGAAAATCTAAATACAAATATTTATAACTACTTGCCTAATTCAAAAACTAAACACCTTATAGCTCCACTTGGAATAAGTAATAATGGCTACTGCTATTTAGATTTAATTAACAATGGGCCACATGCTTTAGTTGCTGGAACAACTGGTTCTGGTAAATCAGTACTTCTTACGACTTGGTGTTTAGCTTTGGCTTTTCAATACGGTCCGCAGCAGCTACGGTTTGTTTTTATGGATTTTAAAGGAGGAGCAACTTTTGACATACTATCTAAACTCCCACATACTATGGGAAACGTAGGAGATCTAAATCTTAAACACGCAATACGCGCTCTAAAAGGTCTCGAACTAGAACTAAATAGACGAGAAAGACTAGTAGCTCATCATGGATGTAATAATATTGCACAAGTAACCCCAGCTGAACCTTCATTGCTTATTGTTATTGACGAATTTCATGCTCTAAAAGATCAACTTCCCGACTACATGCCTCGTCTTATACGAATTGCATCAGTAGGCAGATCTTTGGGAATGCATATTATTGCTGGAACTCAAAATCCACTCGCACAAGTAAGCGCAGATATGAAAGCTAATATTTCTATTAATATTTGCTTGAGAGTTAGAGACGGAATGCAATCGCAAGAATTATTAGGAACAGCGCATGCAGCTAGAATAAGCCCAAATACGCCAGGAGCCGCATATTACAATATTGGAGAAGGAGTAGAAGCTTTGCGATGTGCTCAAAGCAGCAATCCTGCACATTTAGTACGAGCAATACAGTTAGCTGGTAGATTCTGCCATCATGATCATTCTCCAGAATTATTTAGCAAACCATTGCCGTCGATTCTTTCAGCAAAACAACTTGCAGAGTATTCAAATAATTACAAATACAAAAATTCGGAGCAAAAAATATCTCAAAGTTTACGTACTCAAGAATTTTATACGAAGCATATTATTATTGGGTTGCAAGACGATACCATACACTTATATCCTGCTCTATTACCAATTCACCTTGGGAATATAGCTGTTATTGGTAGTAGGAAACAAGGCAAAACAACAATATTAAAAATAATTTCTAAAACTTTAAACCTACCAATATATTCAGGAAAATCATTATGCGAACAAAACATTAATAACATTTACAACGAAAATACGCCAATTATTATTGACGATGCAGATGAATTGCTTGATCCGCTAAATACTAAACAAACTGCTATTGCTTTTCAAAAAAGATTAAATAGTAAACAATGCCCAGTTATTATGAGCACTAGCACTTCTCGCTACTTACGTTTACCTGAGCAAGCACCAGTAAGGATAATATTTCCAACAGGAGATGTGGGCACAGATACAATGCTTGGAATACCTTCTGCTTTATCTAAAAGTTTTGATATTGAAGACTATCAACTTCCAGGACGATGTGTTTTAATCACTCCAGGATCAGCAAGTTTAACTCAAATAGTGCACCTAGAATAAAATTATCTATAGTGACGCATCTTGATTTTTACGTGCGCGCAGTACTCGACGCTTTAGAGTTCTACGCTCATCCTCGCTTAATCCTCCCCACACACCGTAATCTTGGTTAGTTTCTAATGCGCATTTTAAACACTCTGTTGCAACATCACATGAGCGACATACTGCTTTTGCTTCTTCAAGCTGTTGAACTGCTGTACCAGCACTTCCAAGAGGAAAGAACAGTTCAGGATCTTTGTCACTACATGCTGCTGTTGTGCGCCAATCAAACGAGTTGCTCATGAATTATTATCCTCATTTCTTACCTACAACGGTGAGCTTTAGAAGTTCCCCTGAATGTAAGGAAATCATGAAAAGAAAGTTTTTTCAAGGTATTTTGCATCTTTATTAGCAATTTTAATTGTTCCTGTACTTTTTACACTAAATGTATAACATTTAATACACGTTGGAAAACAATTTTTACTAAAGCTACTCAATACCAGATACACGCAATTTAATGTCTAACACTACCCTAGTTCCGCCCTCTCTTCGAGGAGACCAACGAACTGTACCACCAAAATCGTTAGTGACAAATGTGTTTATAATCTGCGTTCCAAGGCCAGAGCCAGATGGTTTAGCCATTCCATGAGAAGACTCGCTATCTATACCATCTCCATCATCTTCAACGACAATATTAAGATTGTCTCCGCCCCTACCAACTGCAATACGAATATGACCTTTTTCACGACCTTCAAAACCATGTTCAACTGCATTCGTCACTAGCTCAGTTAAAACAAGAGATAATGGTGTAGCATCCTGAGCTGCTAATCTGCCAAATTTTCCAACAAAATCAATATCAATATTTTGATTCTGAGACGCCAACTCAATTGACATCTTCAACAAACTCGAAATAACTTTGTCAAAATCAACAATTTCGTCAGCAGTTTGGCTCAAGCCTTCATGAACTAGTGCTATAGTTTGCACACGACGTTGAGCTTCCTCAAGTTCTTTTCTAACTTCAATAGATTTTGTCTTACGAGCTTGCAAACGCAAAAGAGCAGAAACAGCCTGTAAATTGTTTTTTACGCGATGATGTATTTCAGAAATAGTGGCATTTTTAGTACGCAATTCTTGTTCGCGCCGCAAAACTTCAGTAACATCACGGCATAACACTACAGCTCCAACACGATTATTTGGACCCCACAGAGGCAAGGAGCGCATGGAAACTATAGAATGGTTCGCTTCAAGTTCACAATCTACATCAGCTTTTCCAGTTAATACAAGAGGTAAACTTTCGGGAACATTATCGTTCGTATGCAACAACCTAGTGCCAAATTCGCTTAAATATTCACCTTGCATAGTGTTTAATCCGCCAAGTCTGCGGAAACAACTAATGGCATTAGGGGAAGCATAACGAACTATTCCATCGTCTTCTAGCACAATAAAACCATCGGATACTCGAGCATTATGTCGTTGATTTAATACAGATTCACGATATGGGAATTGTTCACGAGGAATCATGTCAAATAAAGTCTTACCAGCATTAATACTTTCAGTTTCATAACGACCATTAGATTCACGCGTTGCCAAATTAGTTTCGCGCATAACCAATCCGAGAGTTTTACCCCTATGACGAACTGGAGCATAAACGTAGCATACAGTAGCTCTACCAATAGAACGTAAGGTCGAAGAGTGGAAACTTGTCTCAGATTTCATCGCCTCATTAAGCTCAGGTACTAAAGAATCATCTAATTTTTTACCTAACAAATCATCAGTACGCAAAGTAATAGCTGTTGAAGGACGACATTGTTCAGCAACAACATAATCACCGTCACCATTTTGAATAATCAGCAGCAAATCTGCGAAACTCAAATCTGCAATAACCTGCCAATCGACCACCAAATGGTGAAGCCACTCACGATCACTGTCATTAAAATCAGGACGAGTAGCAAGAATGTTAGAAAAATCAGCCATAATGTAATAATATATCGAACTCACAGAAAATTCTGTGAGGTATGTTGTTGTTTTAAATAAGAAAAGCCGCTCCTCCTCAATTAAAAGAAGAAGCGGTTTAATAATTTATAAATTACTCTTTAAAACTAGAAACCAAACTTAGCAGCAGTTTCGCGCAAAGTTTCAGCAGAACGCTTCAAAGCAGCCAACTCACGATCAGAAACTGGAGTGTTTAGACGAGAGTTTACACCATTGCGATTAAGCAATGTTGGCACAGACATGCACACATCAGAAATGCCGTGGAAGTCATCGAGCAAAGAAGACACTGGAAGAATGCGGTTAGTATCGCGAAGAACAGCCTCAACAATATCTACACCAGACATAGCAATAGCATAGTTTGTTGCACCCTTACCGTTGATAATCTTGTAAGCAGCGTTAACAACTTCCTGATGGATTTCTTCGCGCTTAGCAGCATCAAGTGGCTCATGACCTGGAAGAGCGTTCCAATCGCACATTGGAACACCACCAATGGTTGCAGAAGCCCACAGTGGAACTTCAGAGTCACCGTGTTCGCCAGCAATGTATGCGTGAACGTTCTTAACATTAACGCCAGTGTGCTGAGCAATCAAGAAACGAAGACGAGCGGAATCAAGGTTGGTACCAGAACCAAACATTTGGTTTGCTGGAAGACCAGAAAGCTTCATAGAAACGTGCGTAACAACATCAACAGGATTAGTAATCAACATGTAAATTGCGTTAGGAGCAACCTTCACAACGTTCGGAATGATTGACTTCATGATGTTGATAGTGGCACCTGCAAGCTCCAAACGAGTCTGACCTGGCTTCTGGCGAGCGCCAGCAGTAATCACAACCATGTCAGCATCACGGCAAATTTCCACATCGTCAGAACCGGCAATAGAAACTGCAGGATAGAAGCTAGAACCATGCTGCATATCCAAAACTTCAGCTTCAACACGTTCCTTAGCAATATCTTCAAGCACAATCTCACGCGCAACACCACGCTGAGCAGCAGCGAAAGCGAGAGTAGATCCGACCGCGCCGGCACCAATAATTGCAAGCTTAGTTGGCTTAACCTGCGAACTCACCATGAGCAAAAACCTCTTTTCAACAACCTATCACACCCTTATAAGCACACAAAATACCACGATTTATGCATTACTAAGGGCTGCTCTCACATTAAGAGCTTTTGGTATGAACACCTTTACTCTAATCGCACCACCGGAATTTATTATTACAACGCTACTTTCATAAGTTTTGCAGCTAACGATGGTCCAACCCAAGCAATAAGTTCAACCCCCGAATCTACATATTCTGCTTTTTCAACTACACCATTTTCACGAACTTTTGATAATAATCCACCAAACTCGTACGGCAAAGTTACATCTACACGAACACGAGGAGACGGTAACAATTCTTCTAAACGATTGCGCAATATTTGCAAATTTTCGCCACTAAATGCAGAAACAATAACGGCATCAGGATAAAGAGAAGAAAAACGTTCTCGCGCAGCATCACTCATCATGTCTGATTTATTTAATGCCATAATTTGAGGTATATCTCCTACACCAGAAATATTGGCGAGAACTTCGTTTACTGCATTAATTTGCGAAATAGGATCTGGATGCGAACCGTCAACTACATGCAAAATAACATCTGCTTGTCCAACTTCTTCCAAAGTGGATTTAAATGCTTCAACTAGTTGAGTTGGAAGTCTGCGAACAAAACCAACAGTATCTACCAAAGTATAGCTTCTACCATCTTGAGTTTGAGAACGACGTACTGCAGTATCAAGAGTTGCAAACAGTGCATTTTCTACTAATTCTTGTGAACCAGTAAGGCGATTTATAATAGACGACTTGCCAGCATTCGTATATCCAACAACAGCTACAGTTGGAATATCTCGTCGTCTACGAGAACCACGTTTTACATCGCGCGCAGGTGCCATATTCGCAATATCGTGACGAAGTTTAGAAATACGATTGCGAATAGCTCGACGATCCATTTCGATTTTAGTTTCGCCAGGACCTCTAGAACCAATACCAGCATCTCCTGCAGCTCTACCACCAGCCTGCCTAGAAAGAGCAGCACCCCAGCCTCTTAACCTAGGTAGCATATATTGCAATTGAGCAAGCTCAACTTGAGCTTTACCTTCACGGCTTGTAGCGTGCTGAGCAAAAATATCCAAAATAACAGCAGTGCGATCGACAACCTTAACTTTGGTTGCATCTTCTAAAGCTCTACGCTGGCTAGGAGGTAAATCATCATCAACAATAATCGTATCCGCATCATGCTGAGCAACTACTGCTGCAAGCTCACGCGCTTTACCTGAACCAACATAAGTTGCAGCATCCGGCCTATATCTTTGTTGCAACATGCCATCGCAAACAACAGCACCAGCAGTCTGTGCCAACGCTGCAAGCTCACGCAACGATTCTTCAGCTTGAGCAAGAGTTCCTTTTGCGCTAGACCACACTCCTACCAGCACAACGCGCTCAAGACGAAGCTTTCTATACTCAACTTCGGTAACATCTTGTAATTCGCCAAGACCAGCTACTCGCTTTAAAGCATTACGAGATTCACGCTCCTGCCAAACTTCATCATGCTTTTCACTGTCAGAAGTAGTGTCTAGAAGCACATCCGAATGAGCATAAAGCACTGCATTATTGGTGAGATTATGCTCATTCATATTATTAGAATCATTTTCGAGGGAGGAAAAATCGTTTGAATTAAGCACATCATCTCGCCCGGATGCCACATTACTATCCGCCAACTGTCCCTCCTCTATTTCATTGTAAATAGCGTTTTACAACGTTTGTCTTATTATGGTAACTTGAGACGACAATATATGAACACAACATATATGTATGATATGTAAATAAAGATACAATAGAAAAAAGTATATTAATAAATCTAAATTTATAGGCGAAATACGGTATTTTTGAGCGAGATCATGGACAGTCATCAACAATTTAAACAATACGATAAAACCAAATCACCAAAATCAGAAAAAACGCAAAAAATCAGTGGCGAACAATACTTTTCTGCAACACCATCATCTTGCGATGAGCGAAGAACGTTACATGTAACTTTGAGAAATCATGAAACTGTTGTACAAGTTTCAAACGGAGTATTTAGTGCTTCTAAGCTTGATCTAGGCACGTCTGTGCTACTAAAACATGCTCCAAAACCACCGGAAAATGGCAAATTCCTTGATATTGGATGCGGATGGGGGCCTATCAGCATTGCAATGGGCTTAGAATCTCCAGAAGCTGAGATTGTAGCTGTAGATGTAAATGAGCGCGCGCTAGAGCTTACTGAGCTAAACGCAAAAAACGCTGGCTTAAAGCATATTCGCACTTCTTTAGTAGATGACGCTTTAAAAGAAAATAATACTTTGGAATTTAATAATTTTGATCTCATATGGTCCAATCCCCCAATTCGCGTTGGAAAAGAAATGCTGCACGACATTTTGATGACTTGGATTCCGCGTTTAAAAGTAGGAGGAGCAGCTTACTTAGTTGTGCAAAAAAATCTTGGCTCAGACTCACTTATTCCTTGGCTTGCTGAAAATCTTGGCGAAAACTACATAGTTGAAAAATATGCAAGTTCTAAAGGATACCGAATTATAGAAGTAATAAAAACGAAATAATAAAACGTACTAATACTAAAGAAGTACTAAAAAGCAAAAATCTACGAAAAGAAATATACACTATGAAATTCGACTACCCTGCTGAGCTTCCTATTTGCGCAGCACACGACGAAATAATAGAAGCAATTAAGTCTTCACAAGTCGTGATTGTTTCCGGACAGACTGGCTCCGGTAAAACTACGCAAATCCCAAAAATGGTGCTTGAGCTTGGAAGAGGCGGAAGAGGTAAGCAAATCGTGCACACTCAGCCTCGCCGTTTAGCTGCACGCACTGTTGCTGAGCGAATCGCAAACGAAATGGAAGTAAAACTAGGCGAAGAAATCGGCTATCAAGTGCGATTTACCGACGAAAGTTCACCTAAAACAAAGCTTCGAATTGTTACTGACGGTATTTTACTTGCGCAAATTCAGCGAGATCCTCTTCTTACTAAATACGACACGATTATTATTGACGAAGCTCACGAACGCAGTCTTAACATTGACTTTTTGCTAGGATATTTAACGACTTTACTTCCGCAAAGACGCGATTTGAAGCTGATTATTACTTCAGCAACAATAGATTCTGCAAAATTCCGTGAACATTTTGAGCAAGCTTTACACACAAAAGTTCCTGTTATTGAAGTTTCTGGACGCACTTACCCTGTGCGAGTTCTTTATGAACCACTTGGATCCGCTCCTTCACTTATGCAACACGTCCCCGGCTTTGCAGACATAACAATGGATGAGGAAACTGTTGCAGAAAGCCAATCTAACGAAAGCAATCGAGACGATATTACAGATGAAGATATGACATCTGCAGTAACTCGCGCATGTGCTCAATTAGTGATTCATTCAAACCACGAGCAAGGCGCGCGCGACATTATGGTTTTCGCTTCTGGCGAGCGCGATATTCGAGAGTTTGAAGCAGGATTACGCTCATATTTTGGCACTCGAGCAAGTGATATGAAGCGAGCTGATGCTATTGAAATAGTGCCGCTTTTTGCGCGTCTTTCTGCAAAAGATCAGCATCGAGTATTTGAACATCACTCTCATCAACGCATTGTTATTGCTACGAACGTTGCTGAAACTTCGCTTACTGTTCCTGGGATTCGATACGTTGTCGATCCTGGTTTTGCGAGAATTAGCAGATATTCTAAGTCTGCAAAAGTGCAAAGGCTTCCTATAGAGCCGATTTCTCAAGCGAGCGCAGATCAGCGTTCTGGACGATGCGGACGAATCGCGGACGGAATTGCTATTAGACTTTACTCGCGCGAAGATTACGAAACTCGACCTCGTTTTACCGATCCTGAGATTCTGCGCACTTCGCTTGGAGCAGTAGTATTACACATGCTTTCAGTAGGCGTTGCTAAAACTGGCGAAGATATTACGAATTTCGGTTTTATTGACCCTCCTGATATGAAAGCAGTAAGCGACGGCTTTAATGAGCTTAACGAGCTTGGCGCAATAAGCAGAAAATCAGGTTTCATTACTTTAACTCATATTGGACGCGAGCTTTCGAAATTGCCGATTGACATTCGTTTAGGACGCATGATTATTGAAGCGGCGCGTAAAACAACTCCGAATACTCTTGCAGCTGTGCTGGTAATTGTTGCGTTTTTGAGTTTGCAAGATCCTCGCGAGCGCCCTGAAGAACAGCGTGAAGAAGCGGATAGACTTCATAATCGTTATGCGGATGAAACAAGCGATTTCTTAACTGCTTTAAATATTTGGGATTATATTTTCCAAGCAGACGGAAATATGAGCAATAATGCTCTTCGCAAACTTTCTAAAGCGGAATTCTTCCACTTTTTGCGTTTAAAACAGTGGAAAGATTTAGTTAATCAACTTCAAGACTTATGTAAAGAGTTGCATTATAAAGTTGGCGAGCCTATTCCATCTAAAAGAGTATCTTTGGAAATTCGTCAGCTTCCTAATAATCAACAGGCTGCTCACAGCTTGTGCTGCTCTTGGGATTCGCAAGGAATACACTCGTCGATGCTTGCAGGATTGCTTTCTATGTTGGGAATGCAAGTAGTGCGTGAACCAAAAGCTTCAGATTTTGCTAATTTGCATGGATCAGCAAAAATTCGAGCTATGAAACGCGCTCAAAAAATGGCTAAAAACGACTATCAAGGCGCACGCGGAGGAAGATTCGCAATATTCCCAGCTTCATCTGTTTCGAAAACAACTCCTTCATGGGTTATGTGTACGCAATTAGTTGAAACATCTAGACTTTGGGCAAGATATTGCGCACAAGTCGATCCTGCGTGGGCTGAGCCTCTTGCTAAAAATCTTACTAGAATCACGTATTCTGACGCTCATTGGAGTGCTTCTAAAGGTGCTGCTGTAGCAAAATCTAAAGTATTACTATACGGATTGCCTATTGTTCAAGATCGCACAGTTCAATGGACTAGAGTTAATCCTTACGAAGCTCGAATGATTATGATTCGTCAAGGCTTAGTTGAAGCAGATGTGCAACAGCGTTTTGCACACGATGAGTTTATTTTAAATAATCACAATGTGCTTGAAGATGCAGATAATCAAGCAAATCGCACTCGTCAAATAAGCGAAACTGTAAACGACGAAGATTTATTTACTTTTTACGACACTCGCATTCCTCAAGAAGCAACTACTATTGCAGCTCTTGCAAAATGGTGGAAAGATAACCGCGAAGAAAATCCACACAAGTTAGACTTTAATCCCGATGAAGTTGAACGTTTACAAACTACGCAAAGTACTGATTTAGCTGACTATCCTGACCATTGGGATACAGTTGGTACAGATGGTCAGATTATAAGGTTGCGTTTAAGTTATGTGTATGATCCAGCTAATCCTTTGGACGGCGTAACTGTACATGTGCCGCTTTACGTACTTTCGCGCTTAACTCCTGAAGAATTTACTTGGAATGTTCCAGGTTTATTAGATGAGCTTATTATTGGCATGATTAAATCTTTGCCTAAAGCTCTACGAGTACAGTTTGTTCCAGCTCCTGATACTGCTCAAAAAATTCGCTCTTGGATTGACGAACATTACGACGAGCTTCCTGGGACTGGAGAAACAGAAAGCAATATAAAAAGCGAATGGCAAGATTTTAGAGAAGTTTTCACTAAAGCTGCAATTTGTGTAATTGGAGCGCAAATACATCCTGAAGTTTTCGACGACGAGCAAATAAGCAGACTCTCACCATACTTGCGCATGACGTTTAGTGTTGAAGAGAGAAAAGCTAACGAAAGTCGCAATAAACCTGCAGGTCGTAACAAATACTCTAATCGCGTAAAACCTACAATTCTTGGAACAGATAAGTCATTAATTGCATTGCAACAACGCTTTGCAAAAGAAGCTCAAGAATCTGCGCGAGCGGTTGTAAATCGTAAAGCAAGTAAAGCAGCTCAAGCTGGAAACGTTGTAGAAAGAGCTGATTTATTGCACAAATCAGGCGCTACAAATCTTTCGCGCGCGCAAATGGTATGGCAGGGTGCGCTAAACATGTTGCATTTAGACAATAAGCGTATTACTTCTCGCTGGCTTGGCGCTGAATCTTTAATGCTCGCATCTGCACCTTATTCAACTTCTAACGCTTTAGCAGAAGACTTGCAAATGGCTGCAGTAAAACGACTAATTGCGAACACAGATAATATTACTGACGACAATTTATTACGCGAAACTGTTGCCAACATTTCCGAAATATACGAGGATACGGTATACGATGTAGCTCACGATGTGATTGCTATATTAAAGCGTGATGCGGAAGTTAGTAAAGCTGTTTCTGGCAAAGCAGATTTGCCTTTGCTTTCAGTGTTGCAATCAATCCGCGAACACACTGCAAGTCTTGTATACGAAGGGTTTATTGCCAAAACTCCATCTGATTCTCTGCCTCGTATTGAACGCTACTTGCATGCAGACGTGATTCGTCTTACTAAAGCTAAGGCAGACAAAAACCGTGACGTACGTTGGGCTTGGCAGGCAGATGAAGCACATAAGCTTGTAGTAAAAGCTCAAGAAGACGCTCAGAAAATCCCATCAGGACCAGCACATGACGAGTCACAAATAATCGCTGAGAAATTACGTTGGATGTGCGAAGAATTCTATGTATCTCTTTGGGCGCAAGAATTGGGAACTGCATATCCGATTAGCATACAACGCATGCGAAAGATGATTAACGGAAGGTGAAAGCTGTTTCGCATATATGCATATATTTTTTCTTAGCGCTTGCAATGTTGTAAACAATATTGCTCATAACGTTGCAAACAAACTTTATTTGCACAGTTGCTAAGCTATTGCCAATTATAATTCTATTGCTTTTGCTTTTACTATTATTTTGGTCTTATTCTTGATCTTCGTTTACTTCAATTGCATTGCTTTCTTTAGTAATAAAGTTTCTGAATATAAATACGATAATTCCTAATAATGCAACAGCAGCACACATAAGAGATATGTTTGCAAATCCAGACGAAATACCAGAAGCACCCGTTATAGAATTTCCACTCAGCATGTTTTTATCTAATATTCCGTCAAAAATTACTACACCAACAGAAGCAGAAACACTAATAGCTAAATCATTCATTCCGCACCCTCTTCCAGATTCTTCAACTGGAAGAGACGAAAGAATTGTTGAGGCCAGTGGAGAATACACCATTCCACAACCTGCATAATAAACGCATGCACATAAAGCTATAGCTAAGAATCCAGAATTTATTAATACTGCAATACCAATCCATCCGCAAAGTATAAACATTATTGCTAATAATAAACCTGTTTTTCTTCCTATACGACTAATTATTAAGCCTGAGCATGAACCGAATATTGCAGCAACAATAAAAGCCCAAACTAAATAAGAAGCTATTTGTGAAGTAGTCATGTTATACAAAGTTTTTCCAACTCTATTGAACAGTGGGCTTATGCAATAATTTGTGAAGTATATTATGCCCATCAAAATTATGCCAGAAAGCCAACGAATATTTTTAAAGAAAGCTGGTGTAACAAACGGCTCTTTAGCTTTACTAATGTAAATACCAAAAATTATAAACAATATAATTGCTGAAATAAGCATCAACAAGTTTCTGTATGAAATGAACAATGTAAGAGATGCAACAGCAAATCCAAAGACTGTAAAACCAACAACATCAATTTTTTTACCATTGCCGTTTTTTGTTGGTAAATAATGCAATAATGCCGGCAATATTAGAATAGTTAATGCTGGAATTAAGAATAAATATTGCCAAGCAATAGAGCTTAACAATCCCGCTGAAAACACTCCAATACATGCAGAAAGCTGGTACGATGCTGTAAATAATCCGAAGAAGATAACTTTCAAATCATTTCGCAAATATTTTGTTGCAATTACTAAGAATGATGAACCTGCTACTTGTTCACCAGTTGTTTGCATAATACGAGCAGCAATAACTGTCCACAAATTTGGCTCAAAACAAGAATTAGCTACAAATCCAAAAACTGAGCCTATAAACAAAGATGTTAATCCAATAGTTACTAGCTTTTTTAATGACACAAAGTCGCCTAAAGAACCGTAAATAAAGCATACAATTCCTAAAATAATGCCAGGTAAACCAGTTATAAGAGGCGCTTGATCAACAGCTTTCACATCTATACCAACTTGTTTATAAACAAGGTTGAAACCTTGCAAGCACAAGGTGCTAATAATATATGTAATAAGCAGTAGTATTAACGCACGAACAGCAACCTTATCGCGCTTTTCTGGGTCATCATAAGGATCCACAGAAGAACAATCAAATCGTTTAGTCCCAATCATCACCGTCTTACTCCCCTACAACAGCCTAATAATTCCAAATATTTATGCAGAAAACTACTGCAAATAAATCAATCTGCCCTAACAATCTAAAGTTAATCGCAACAAATTCTTCGCGCGTAGCTACTCAATCGGATAATTCTACAGTTTGATAGTTACAATCAACAATAAAAGTTAGGAACAATTTTAAAAAATAATCACAATAATAAAATGATTCGCATATCACTTATAATGTAACAAGCTAAGTAGGAGGAAACATGGTGCAGAGAAGAAAGAAACATGATTCTATTCATGTCAACCTAAATAGTGAACATAATAGTGGTGCTCATCACAATAAAAACAACAGTTCATTAAAGCATAAGTTTTACTCCAATAAAATTTTACGAAACATTATTATTGCTGTCATAGGCATTGCTATTATCATTCCTGTTGTTCAGTGGATACGTTGGGAACAGACTGTTTCTAATCTTCGCAACAAACAAGAACAACTTGTGTCACGCTTCGATTTTAATCCAGGCAATATTATTTCTGATTCTCAATTTTTTGACGATAACGCAATGAGTAAAGACGAAGTACGCAATTTTATACGCAAAAAAGGAGCAAAATGCACTGGTAAAAATTGCTTAAAAAATGCGTACTTTAATACTCACACTATTCCTGCCGATTCACTATGTTCAAAGTATCAAAGTGTAAGCAAAGAATCTTCTGCAGACATAATATACAAATCAGCAAAAGCATGTCATATCAGTCAACGAGTATTACTTACCATGCTGCAAAAAGAACAACATCTTGTAACAGACACTGATCCTAGCGATTTCCAATACGAATCAGCTATGGGATTAGATTGTCCAGATGATTCTCATTGCAACCCACGTTTTGCAGGATTCTTTAAACAAGTAATTGGTTCCGCAAGAAGATATAGATATTATCTTCTTCATAACGATCAATATAACTACCACCCTAACACGATTAACACAATTCAATATTCGCCAAATAAATCATGCGGATCTAGCAATGTTTATATCGAAAATAAGGCTACTGCATTACTTTATATCTATACTCCTTATCAGCCAAATATAGAATCGTTAAAAGCTGGATACGGCGAAGGAAATTCGTGCTCAGCATATGGAAATCGCAATTTTTCATTGATTTACTCTGCTTGGTTCGGAGATCCTCGCAAATAATATTCGTTAGATCGACATAGGAATACAATCTCGGTGTATAAGCTTCGAGGTATACTTCAATGTCTAATTTTTGGCACAATTGGTTAAAGATTACAAATTAACTGCTTCTATATTTAACAAAAACAACAAAGACTCACTTACTACAGATTTAATTTTTAATGCGAAAGTTAAAGATGATTTTGTTTTAGGCAGAGAATCATGGTGGAAAGAAGTATTAAAAAAGTAAGGATTTTGGCTATAACGCTAATTAATTTAAATAATCATTAAAAATAAGCCTCACCAATACAATATCAAAAGATTAGTATTCAGCGCATGAAAAAACTATGTTAGCGTAAAAACTATATTAGTTTAAAAATGCGCGGCATAAGACTACAAAAAAGTGGTCACTATCCACGCAGCCAAAGATGACTGCAAGATAGTGACCACTAACATATTGAGTAAATAATAATTACTCTTTAACCATAAGGCTACGAGCAATGTAAACTACTAAGCCGATAAAGGCTACAATAGCGCCCATCATAAGCAAGTTAGAATAGCCTGCACTTAAGCCTTGGATTCCAGCAAAAGAGAATCCTTTTAGCAAGTTTCCACCAAAGAATCCGCTGAAAATGGAAATACCGATTGATGCTGTAACATTCATAACTAAATCGTTCATACCGCATCCACGACCCGATTCTTCAACAGGCAATGCGCTAAGAACCGTTGAAACGATTGGCGAATACATAAGTCCGCAACCAGCGTAGTAAACGCATGCGCACAAAGTTAGAACAAGGAATCCGCAATTGATGAATACAGCAGCTCCAACCCATCCAAGAATCATAAGAACAGCAGCTGTAATAATACCAGCTTTACGTCCAATGAAACCGATAATTGCTCCAGAGCATGTTCCAAACACTGCTGCCACAACAAATGCCCATACAAGGTAGGAAGAAACTGCCTCAGTGCTCATATGATACAAAACTCCACCAATAACATTGTAAATTGGAGGCATGCAATAGTTAGTAAAGTAGAAGATGAATATTAAGACAATGCCCGAAAGCCAACGCTTATTCTTAAAGAATGCAGGGGTTACAAACGGGTTCTTTGCCTTCATAATATAACCAGCAAACACAACAAACAGCACGATAGATCCAAGTAGCAATCCCCATGCCTTGTACGAGAAGAACAAAGTCAGCAATGCAACAGCAATACCAAACACTGTAAAGCCAAGCTTATCTATCTTCCCACCAATACCGTTCTTTGTAGGCAAGCACTTAACAAGAACTGGCAAGAACAGAATAGTAATTGCAGGAATCAAGAACAAATACTGCCAAGCAATAGAGCTAAGAGCACCAGCAGCAAAAACGCCAATAGAAGCAGAAAGCTGATAAGCAGCAGTAAAGAGTCCAAAGAAAATTACCTTAAGATCGTTGCGCAAATACTTAGTTGCAATAACAAGGAAGGAAGAACCTGCTACCTGCTCGCCAGCTGTTTGTAAAATACGCGCAATAATAACAGTCCACAAGTTTGGAGTGAAGAAGAAGTTTGCAATAAAACCAAACAACGATCCAACAAACAGTGTCACAAGTCCGATTGTTATGAGTCTACGAAGCGACACAAAGTCACCCAAAGAACCGTAAATAAAGCACACAATGCCTAAAACAATAATTGGCAAACTCGTAATAAGAGAAGCCTGATTAGGAGCACCAACAGCTTTACCAATCTGATCGAATACCAGATTAAATCCTTGCAAACACAATGTTCCAAGAATAAAGGTTATAAGAAGTAAAATTAGCGAGTAAATCGCCACTTTGTCGCGGGTTTTTGGATCCTCGTATGGGTCTACCGCGCTAGATTTTGCAATCTC
Organism: Gardnerella sp. DNF00747; assembly: GCF_049262675.1. Lineage (NCBI taxonomy): Bacteria > Bacillati > Actinomycetota > Actinomycetes > Bifidobacteriales > Bifidobacteriaceae > Gardnerella > Gardnerella sp. DNF00747. The sequence continues at coordinate 1,070,041 of NZ_CP058394.1, forward strand.
AGTCATAATAATCCAATCAATTAATATTTTTAGTTTCTACATTGGTAAATAAGGCACGTCGTATATTGCGGAAAATATTGCGATTTACGGCGTGTCGAACAACAAAAAGCGGAGTTAAAACGGAATTAAAAAACGCGTAAAATCCACACTCAGCCAGCGATTTTTGCCAAGCCAGAAATGCGCGTCATAAACTCGTTCAAGAATCGTGGAACATCAACACCAACAGCAACTTGCATTGTTTTAACAGGGTCATTCAAGCGCGTAACATCACCAATTGTGCGTCCACGAGTTGGGCCTTCAACATCTACCTGCATGTTGATTGGTAGAGTTGTAGCAAGCGTTGGATCCACAGCTACCGCTACTGCCAAAGGATCATGCAAGCCGCATCCGCCAAGGTGCGGAGCCGTAGTCTCATATGCCTTAATGTAAAAATCGGTCATATCTGCAAGGAACTTGCCAGCCTTTGTGCCAAGGTCACGCCACTGCTTTGTCTCCTTGTAAGTAAGCAAAGTCTGTAATGTAACATCCAAGCCAACCATTGTTACTGGAGCGCCAGAGCGGAAGAGTACATCTGCAGCATCTGGATCTTGAGATATATTCGCCTCAGTCCAAGCGTTTACGTTTCCATGAATGGTAAGCGCGCCGCCCATAAGAACAATCTTGCCAATCTCATCTTTGATTTCTGGAGCCTTCTTCAATGCAGCAGCAATATTTGTCATAGGACCAGTTGGAACATAAATAAGATCCTTGCCATAAGTCTTAACTGCATCAATTATGAAATCAACAGCTGGCTCAGACTCAGCTTCACGCTTTGAATCTGGAATAACAACATCGCCAATACCATTGTCACCGTGAATGAATGCAGAAATAGGCAGAACTTCAAACGAATCTTTCTTGCTCGCATGCGGCAAACCACGATACACTTTAACTTCTGGATGTCCAAATAAATCTGTTATAGCAAGAGCATTACGAACGCCCTGTTCCATTAAAACGTTGCCATACGTACCAGTAATACCGATCAGCTCAACCTCAGGGCTACCAAGAGCATAAGAAATTGCTAAGGTATCATCAACACCAGTATCCAAATCAAGAATAAGCTTCTTCATGTGAACTACCTTTCTGATTACAAACTCGCTACATCAACAGTGATGCAGTAAGCCATTCTGTTTATTTCTAAGTTGCAACAAACTAGTAGGCGTCAACCTCATCGTTTTATGCTTCACAACTCAAGAATTCTATCTCTCTATAATTCAAAATCAACCCTTATAAACATATGTTTAGATTATATTTTTGCGGCAAAATAAAACGCAATTATTCGCTAAGCTTTTAGCTTGTTTTAATTTAGATTACAACACGAAATAAATCAGTGGTTTATGCCTCGAGATACACTTAAATGCCTAAAAATTGGCTTTGATTTGGCTGCAGATTCTACGAAGAATGGAAGCGTATGTCTACCTATTCCTCACAACTTAGCGAAGAACAACAAGCTGTTGACCGAGCTTATAGCCGTCTAGATGATTTGCGTAATACTATTCGCGCGCGCTTAGACGCTGTGCGCGCGTCAGGTTCGCACGGTTCACCAACACAGCGCACAGAGCGCGACTCATTCGCAACCATGTACGAAGATCGTCTTACACAATTACGAGCTGTTGAAGATCGTCTTGTTTTTGGAAGACTTGATAACACAGAAGGCATTAGGCGATACATTGGTCGCATTGGTTTGCTTAGCGAAAACCATGATCCTATTCTTACAGATTGGCGCGCTGAAGCTGCACGACCTTTTTATGAGGCAACCCCTTCGCATCATGGCGATATTGTTATGCGTCGTCATATTACACTCCGTTTCAGAGACGTTATTGGTGTTGAAGATGAAGTACTTGACATACATTCTGATGAAATAGGAAAAGCTTCACAACAAGGTACTCTTACTGGCGAAGGAGCACTGCTCGCATCTTTAGGTTCTCGCAGAACCGGCAAAATGACTGATATTGTTGCCACTATTCAAGCAGAACAAGATCGAATTATTCGCGCTCCTCTTGATCACACTATTGTTGTACAGGGAGGTCCTGGCACAGGAAAAACAGCTGTTGCTTTGCACAGAGCAGCCTATTTGTTATACACTCACAGGCGCAAACTTGAGCGTTCAGGAGTTCTTATTGTTGGTCCAAGTTCGGCATTCTTGCGTTATATTGATCAAGTACTCCCTTCTCTTGGTGAAACAGGTGTAGTAAGTAGAACTATTTCCGACTTAATTCCTGGAATTTGTGCTACAGATGAAGATTCTCCATACGCAGCAAAATTAAAAGGAATGTATCGTATGCGAACAGTTATTGCGAATGCAATTGCCGCTCGTATTCGCGTTCCTAAAAATCTTCCAACAATTCATGTTGGAGGATTTGGTATTCCTCTTCTAAAAGAAGATATTGAGATAGCTCAATCAGATGCTCAACGGACTCACCAGCCGCATAACCAGGCACGAAATACTTTTATAAAAACCGTGCTCAGCATATTGAAAAATCGTTATTTGGAAAAACTTGATTATGTTCCAGATCAAGCTGAATTAAACGATATAACTTCTCAACTTCGTCTTGACGATAAACTGCGCATTACTTTAAATCTTGCATGGTTACCTATGACTGGAGAATGGCTCATTGACCAACTTTTTGCTAAACCTGACAAATTACGCACATACGCACCTTGGTTGAGCGACGAAGACATTAACTCACTTACTAGACCAAAGGGCAGCCCGCTTACTCGTTCTGATATTCCATTACTTGATGAAGCTATGGAATTGCTCGGTCCTGATCCAAAACTTGACGCTCAAAGATCTGCAGCACAAGCAAAAAAACTTGAAGAACAACAATTTGCAGCTGACACTTTAGCACAAGCTGGTATTGGAAATGGCATAGTAACTGCTGATATGCTTCTTGATAATCTGCAAGGCGACGATGCAGGAATGCTTGCCCGTAAAGCAGCTTCTGACCGCGAGTGGACATATGGTCACGTAGTTGTCGATGAAGCTCAAGAGCTTACAGCAATGGATTGGAGAATGCTTATTCGTCGTTGTCCTTCACGCTCCTTTACTATTGTTGGCGATGTTGCACAAACTTCTGCGCTCGGAGGAACTCACAGATGGCAGAAGAATATGAATTCTCTATTTGGAGAACCAAATTGGGATCTTTACGAGTTAACAATTAATTATCGAAATCCTAGTGAAGTTTCTGAAGCAGCAAGCAAAGTTGCAACAGATTCAGGATTATACATTTCTACTGTTCATGCAGTTCGCTCAGTACCTGATTCACTCGTATCACAAACGGTTGAATCACAAGATGAACTCGATACTGCACTTGCAGAATCTTGTATAAAACTATTCGAAAAATTTGTCTCTGATGATGGTAGTGGTCGTATTGCAATCATTACTCCTAACAGTATAGTTAGCCATGCTAAAAAGGTTGTAAATCAAGCATTAGAACATGCATTACCTGAAAAATTATGGAATCAGTTAAACAAACAAAATGCCGATGATTGCCAATGCGGCGTTTGCACAGCTGAGGAAGTAAAAGGTCTTGAATATGACGCTGTCATAGTGTTGCAACCTTCTCAAATTGAGCAGGAAGCAGCATCTAGACTAACTGCTGCAGCCAATCTATATGTTGCAATGACTAGACCAACTCAAAAATTGCATATAATACGCACTGCAGATGACGCAAATTTTGAGAAATAGAACTCAAAATAATGCAAAAGCGCAGGGAATAGATATTCTGTAACAATAATCGATAAAATTATTATTTTTCTGTTTTACTGCGCTTTAAATCTTCAATGGCATGTTCAAAATCTTCAAGACCTGCGAAGTTTTGGTACACACTTGCAAAACGAAGATATGCAACTTCATCTAATTCACGCAATGGCTTAAGAATAGCTTTGCCAACTTCTTCAGATGTAACTTGCGCTAAACCTCGTGCTCGCAAATCAGCTTCTACTCGCATACCAATTGTCTTTAACGCTTCAGTATTAATGGGACGTCCTTGACATGCTTTGCTAACACCGGCAACAACTTTTGCCCGATCAAAAGGTTCAATAGAGCCTGAACGCTTCATTACAAGCAACTGAGTTGTTTCCACCGTAGTAAATCGATTACCACAAACTTGGCATTCACGTCTACGGCGAATAGAGTAACCATCTTCACTGATACGAGTATCTATAACTTTCGTATCAGAATTCTTACAAAAAGGACAATGCATATATTCAGCATACTAAAAAATAGCGAAAAACTACATAATATTATTTACTTTATTCAAATATTTCCGAATATTATACGATTTTATTGTCCATAATCCGAAATACTCCATAAAACACACTGAATATTACATCATCATTTTCAGTAAAACTTAGCTCATCAGTTTCAATTTCAAATATAGTAATATTTTCCCTTCTCATATTTCCCCCATTTTCATACTATTTGTACTCAATCAACTATTGAGCATCATTTAATGGAACATTAATAGACTGTCCGATAACCAAATCTTCAGAAGAAAGATGATTTAAAGCCATTAAACGCTCTACATTATCTGATATATCACCGTTTTTAGGAGTAATAGTAGCAGCATAATTCCATAACGTATCTCCAGGACGAACTGTATATGTAACAACTCTTTCAGGTATTGCAGAAACAGCAGTCTTTGGCATAAACAATGTACAGAATGTTATTGCTGTCATCAAAAGTACAGTTACACGAAAAACTCTAGTTTTGCGCGCATGCTTATTAGAAACGCAGCGTTTACGAATCAAATAAGTATTTTCTTGCATACCTACTCTAACTTCCCTGCCACTTCTAATTAATGACGTACTCATAATTATCCTTTCTCCTTCCTTAATCGACTGAACATTTGTTCTATCGAACAGATGTATTAATAATGACACATTTGTTCGATAGTTGCAACGGCGTGTCGAACAGATGTTTGATTTTTTTAAGAAAGTGCGTTAAAATAGTAAAAGCGAAAGGAGCACCATGAATAACGATGGCACAAATAACGATAACAATGGCATTAATGCTAGTGATATTAGCGCAATGTCACTTACTGACCGCCAACGCAATATTATCAATGCCATCCAAAACAATATAAAAATTCATGGATTCCCTCCTTCTTTCCGCGAAATCGGAGAAGCGGTTGGACTTAGAAGCCCATCTTCTGTGAAACATCAATTGCGAACACTTGAAGATAAAGGGATTTTGCGAATTAATGCAAATAAAGGTCGCGCTATTGAAATTCTTGATAATTCAATTGTTGAAAACAATTCAAATAACAAAATTAATAAAAATTCTTCAAGAGTTGCCAATATTAGCGCATACGAATCTGATTCTGTTATAAATTCTAGAGATGTTCCTCTAGTGGGAAGAATCGCAGCAGGAGCTCCAATAACAGCAGAACAGTATATTGAAGATGTAATGCGATTGCCAGAACGTCTTACAGGTACAGGAAATCTTTTTATGCTTGAAGTACACGGCGATTCGATGATTGACGCCGCTATTTGCGATGGCGATTATGTAGTAGTTAGAGAGCAGCATGAGGCTGTAAATGGAGACATTGTTGCAGCACTGTTAGATAACGAAGCAACTGTTAAAACTTTCAGAAATGACCACGGTCACGTATGGCTTATTCCACATAATCCGGCTTACTCTCCTATTGACGGATCACACGCAACTATTATGGGAAAAGTTGTTACAGTTTTGCGAAAAATATAATAGAACTTACCCACCAACCCCTCAAAAAATATTCTCCCCACTTATTTCAAAATATGGACTAAGTGGGGAGAATAATATTTATAAAATCAACTTATGCAGATTATGAAAATCATGTAACTTACGCAACTTACGCAAGTGGATGCGAATCCTTAATTGTCACTGAAATTTCACGTCCATTTGGAGCTGCATAGCTAACAGTATCACCAGCATGAGCACCCATAATAGCTGCCCCAATTGGAGATTCCGGGCTAATAACGTCATAATCCGTAGCTACAGCAATATCGCGAGAACCAAGAACATAAGTCATTTCTCGACCTGCAAGCTCAAGAGTAACCAAAGAACCATTGCCAACAGTGCCATCCTTCGGTGCTTCAAGAATCTTCGCATTACGAAGCTTTACAATAAGCTCATTAATGCGACCTTCATTCTTTCCTTGCTCTTCACGAGCAGCCTGATAACCACCATTTTCAGACAAATCACCTTCAGCACGAGCTGCAGCAATACGCTCAGTGATTTCTTCTCGATACTCACCTTCACGATGTGCTAACTCTTCTTTTAGTTTGTCATACGCTTCCTGCGTAAGTAAAATAGTTTTTTCTTCAGCCATTGCTACCTCCTTATACAACAATCTCTAAAAATAAAAACTATGCGCGCGTAAGTAAAATTCACGCTCTTCTATCAACGAGTTGAAATAATATCAACAACAAATACCAACGTGTCTCCGCCGCCAATACCGGCTTGCGGTATGCCACGAGAGCCATAACCATACTCTGGAGGAATAGAAATCAACAAACGAGATCCAACATTATGACCTGGAACAGTACGATCCCAGCCCTGAATCACTTGACCTACACCAATACCAAAACTAGCTGGAGTATGACGAGCAAAGCTTGAATCAAATGGCTTGTCGCTACCCCAAACCACACCATGATAATTCACAGTTACAGTGTCACCGGCACGAACTACAGGACCATTACCTTCAACTAATTCAACAACTTTAAGACCTGCTGGCGGTTCAGATTCAGGGAACGTCACCGTTGGCGTAGTGCCAAATTCTGCAATCACTTCTGGCATATCTTGTGCCATATTTCCTCCTTTACAAACTCCAAACAGTATAATCTGAACAGTATAACATCTACACAGACAGCTTTTAACCATCCTGCATTACTAAAGCAGCGCATTTTAAATAGTACATTTAAGTAAATGCACATTCGAATAAATGCAGTTTAGACTAACACTTCCTAGATTAACCTGTCCTAGATTAGCACTGAAACGTTACGTATGTACATGAAATATACGCATTGTGTATAACTTAGCAAAAATTAATCTCAAAACATCAACGAATTAATGCAAAATATTAGCAAATTAGCACTCAACAACGTTTACAGCTAGCCCACCTTTTGAGGTTTCGCGATATTTAGACATCATGTCATGACCAGTTTCTTTCATAGTCTTAATCGCTTTGTCAAGGCTTACCATGTGCGAGCCATCTCCAAGCATTGCCATTCGAACAGCATTAATTGCTGTATTTGCAGCCATAGCATTGCGCTCAATACAAGGAATTTGTACCAAACCGCCTACAGGATCGCAAGTTAATCCCAAATGGTGTTCTATACCGATTTCTGCAGCATTTTCAACCTGTTCCGGGGTCCCTCCCAACACTTCGCACAATCCTGCAGCAGCCATCGAACAAGCAGAACCAACCTCTCCTTGACAACCAACTTCAGCTCCAGAAATTGAAGCATTTCGCTTAAATAAGTAACCAACAGCACCTGCAGCAAGCAAGAATCGCACAACTCCATCTTCATTAGCAGAATCAACAAATCGCCAATAATACTGCAATACTGCAGGAATAATTCCTGCAGAACCATTCGTTGGAGCAGTAACAATACGCCCACCACCAGCATTCTCTTCACTAACAGCGAGCGCAAAAAGATTAACCCACGCAGAGTCTGAACTTTCTAAAGCAGCATCCGAACGACGACGATTGTTGCGAAGCATGTCTGAATTTGCAGCTAAACGCTCATACATGTGAGGAGCTCTGCGAGGCACATCAAGACCTCCTGGCAAAATCGGTTGCTTTGAGTTGCATCCGTTTTCTACACATTTACTCATAACTTTCCAAACATGCAGCAAATAGTTGCGCACGTAGTCAGCAGCACCTTCATGCAATGCAAGCTCGTTTTGCCACACAACATCGCTTATTGACATATGCTTTTCTCGGCAAATATTTATAAGCTCGTCGCATGAAGTAAAAGGATAAGGTACAGTGGAATCTTTTGTTTGATTTGAGGAGCTTGCAGCATTATCACTACTATTTCCGTTATTACTTTCGCTATTATTCTCGCTTACACCATTCTTATTGGCATTATTTTCATCTTGCTCAGTAACACGCTCATGCAAGCCAACCATTGCATCATCTGCACACCCTTGACGAATAAATCCGCCGCCAATTGAATACCAAACTTGCTCATCGATTTTATTTCCGTCAGAATCAATTGCAACAAAACGCATTCCATTAGGATGAACAACCATTCGCATCCATTTTTCAAAAATTACATCCTTATCGTAATCAAAAGCAATAGTATGTTCACCTGCGAGCGTTAAAGTGCCAGTTTTTTTGCATTCCTGACGAATAGTAAGCATATGATCAGTGTCTACATTATCTGGAAGATTTCCTTCAAGACCTGCAACGCAAGCGCGATCAGTGCCATGACCAAGACCTGTTAAAGACAGTGATCCGTAAAGAGTCACACTTACGTGCGCAACGTTTGCAAGACTACCACTTTTTTTAAGCGATGAAACAAACGAACACGCAGCTCGCATAGGACCTACTGTATGTGATGAACTAGGACCAACGCCTACTGAAAACATCTCTAAAATACTAAACACGTATCTATTGTAAGCATCATTAAGCTCACGTCGACACACTAATTACATGAGAAATATGTTAGATTGTTCACTTCTTACTTTGTTTAGATAACAAGTTTGCTAAACTCACGCACACAAACCATAAGATTACAGCTAAAACAACAGCTATAAGCATTACAGTAAACGCGCTTCCTGCAGTCGGCACGTGAATTTCGAAGAATTTTGCAGTAAACGGTATAAAAGCTCCAGCAACTCCAGCTGCAGCAAATAGCGCAACCATAATTCCTCTCCACGAGCGCAACGGCTTGGCAACGCTTGCAAGCACGAGTATGCCGAGAACAAATACGATTACGGAACAAATACTGCGAGTAGTTGCCAAAGCTTGCACGTTTGAGACAATAAAACGAGATGCTATCAAATTATTTGCAACAACATCGTCAAGATTTAATCCCAAAACTCGCGGAGCTATAACAGCAGTAGCGAGCACAGAAGCAGCTATAGCAAATCCGCTAGGAACAGCAAAACGAACAACTCGCTTCAAGAAACCTGGAATGTATCGACAAGTATTAGGCGCAAGAGCGAGCAAAAATGCTGGAATACCAATAGTTAAAGAACCAATATAAGTAATGTGACGAGGCAAATACGGGAAGTGCAACGCTAGAAGCACAACTCCTGCAGAAATAAGCGCAGAATAAACAGTTTTTACAAGGAATAAGCCAGCCACACGTTCCATATTTGCCATCACTTGCCTACCGCGAGCCACAACATCCGGCAAATGCGAGAATCGCGAATCAACAAGAACCACTTGAGCTACAGCTTTTGCAGCAGGAGCAGCATTGCCCATAGCAACGCCCAAATCAGCTTCTTTAAGAGCCAAAGTATCGTTCACGCCATCACCAGTCATAGCAACAACATGACCTTGAGTATGAAGCGCCTGAACAATCGCTTTCTTTTGATGAGGAAGCACGCGCCCAAGCACATCCACATTTTCAAGCACTTTAGCCAATTCGTTAATATCTTCTGGCAATTTTCTAGCGTCCATTGCAACAGGCTTGCGATCTCCTGTTAAGCCAACTTTTGCAGCAACAGCCGCAACCGTTGTAGGGTTATCTCCCGAAATTACGCGGCAACGCACACCCTGCTCACGGAACCATTTAAGCGTTTTGCGAGCATCGTCACGAATACGCTCAGAGCAGCGAACTAAAGCAATAGGATGAGCATTTACGCAAATAGTTGGAGAATCGCCAAAAGTTTTATCTGTTTCTGTTACGCTACTTAAGCTGCTACTATCGACGCTACTTACAGTACTACTTTCGCTACTTACTTTTGCAAGCAGCAGCACGCGCTCACCTTGCTCCGCATAAGAATTAACTTTCGCTAAAAGTTCATTAGAATTTGCATAATTAATCGCGCTTAGCAATACTTCCGGAGCACCCATATACCAAGTTTCATGTTCTCCGCTGCTTTTCGCATATTGCACCGCACTCCACTTTCTAGCAGAAGAGAATGGAAGACGGTTAGATACATGCTGGCTAGCTGCAACTCCTTTAGAGCCAAGCCCTTCCATAATCGCAACACCTGTTGCGTTCGGATTTTCTTCATTTGATAAGTCGAATAAAGCTTGATTGGTTTGCAAGTTGGTCTGCAAAGATATTTCGGCACCACTATTATCTAGATTTTCCACGCCAACGAATGCAATACCACCGTCGGTTATAGTGCCAGTTTTGTCCAGATTCAAGCAGTCTACGCGCGCTAAAGTTTCTACAGATTCCAACTCCTGAACTAACGTTTGCTTACGAGCAAGCCGCATAGCAGCCACCGCAAAATTAAGCGAAGTAAGAAGAACCAATCCTTCTGGAATCATGCCAACAACGCCTGCAACAGCAGAAACAACAGCTCCCCTCCAAGCACCAGTCTGCCAAGCTTCAACAAATCCGCCAACCTTGTGCATTTGCGACCACACAAGCAGCACACACAAAGGCACCACAACCATCGTCATATACTTCAAAATCGTGTTAATTCCACGGCTTAAGTCGGAAATTGTTTTGGTATAAACTTTCGCTTGCGCCGCCAATTTTGCCGCATAACTGTGCTCTCCTACGGCAGTAACACGCGTTAAAGCCATTCCAGAAACTGCAGTAGATCCGGAATAAACGTTATCACCTTTTGCTTTTCGAACTGTAGCAGACTCGCCCGTGAGCATGGACTCGTCCATTTCTAAGCCCCACGATTCCAGCACTTCTACATCTGCAGGAACTTGTTCACTAGCCCTAAGCCACAAAATATCTCCAAGCACAATATCTTTGTGCGCAATCTCAATATTTTCTCCGCCTCTACGAACCATTGCGTAAGACGCCACAAGTATAGAAAGCCTATCCAAAGTGCGCTTTGCTTTTAATTCAGTCACAATGCCAATTCCAGTATTTACCAGAATTACCACACCAAAAACAGCATCCTTCCACGAACCAGTGGCAAGCACAACAACCATTGCTGTGAAAATAATCGCGTTAAACAATGTAAACACGTTCGCGCGCACAATATCCATTAAAGAGCGAGAAGTCTGCTTAGAAGTAATATTCACATCTCCGCGAGAGACTGCCTCTGCAACTTCTTCTGTGCTCAAACCAGAAACTTCTACTTTAGGAAGCACCGCAATAGCGTTATTTTTGCTAATTTCTGTAGATGCCATTGCGTTTTGTTCGTTATTTGTCATTTATAATCACTTCCCTACTATGCGGTGTATTGTCGATTATTGCTCGAACGATGCTTAGCAAAGACGAACGCTCAAATTTTGATTTATTGCTTTTATTGTTTAAAGATTCGCTATTTTTTGATAAATAAGATTCATGAATATTTTTTCCAATTCCACTTCCATCGCTATCAAAATACAAAGTAGCTGCGTATAAAGTTGCGTCTTTTGGTGCTTTTACAGGATTTATTAACGCAACTGGCACTCCAGCGTAACGCACGTATTGCAGCGCAGAAATCCATGCTTTGCTTTCGTTTTGTTTATTGCGAGTGCTGTTATTAAGCTTGTTATTCTCTTTTATATTAGGTTGATTATTATCATTATGCAGGTCGTCAACGCCTGTTACGTCGAGCGCGTCTATAAGTATTAATGAAACAGGTTGCTCGCTTGCAGCGCGAATAGCTTGCTGAGCAGCTTCGTTAGGATTAACAACATTTGATAGCGGCACATAAGAAGCACTCAATTTTGACGTTTTACAATGTTTCATAACTTCGTCATCAAGCGCAGCTAATTTTGAACCAATGACCAGCAAATGGATGTCATTAATATCTATGCCGTCGTGAATTATGTCTCCAGCGCGGCCAGTGCTACCAACGGCTTTACCCTGCGGCTCACAAGCACTCAACGTACCCAACGTTAAAGCAGTTACGACAGCAGCCGCAAAAATGGTAATAGCGCGTTTAGAAAACATAAGACTTTTATACCACACCTTCAACATAAGTGGTGGTTTGGCAAGTTTCAACATTATCGACCGATTATCCTACCCCTTTTCAACTAGTTCTGCTACTTTTGCTGAGTCTCCTTGTTGTATTTAATCATAATGAAACTACACCTCCCAAATTGGTACTTTTAGTTCAAATTCAGAGATGCAGTTCAACGTATACGCAGGCTCTACAAACTAAATCCTCCCATTTTGTTATCTGTAACTACATTTTGATTCTATAGCGCTAATTTCTATTCCCAATAACTTCTTAGTAATATTTCTAACATCACTCTTATTCAATAAACATTTTGGACCAATACATATTTTTTCTATAATATCTGGAGTAAAGTTTAGTTTAACAAACTCAGTAATGTTATCATTCCCAATAATTCTAAAATCATGTTCTAATGATTTTAAAGACAATCTTTCAGTAAAAGCATCATGATTGTTAACTATCTTTTCAAATTTCAAATCGTCACAATAAATAAGGCGTATTTCTTTTTCTTCAGCAAAAGCAGGATTTTTATATTTCACAAGTTCAGGAATTAATTCATGTAAAAACACCTCTATTTTTTCTTCTCTCTTTGTAATATTTTGCTCACTAATCACCGTATTTATTGTGTCTGCTACACATTCAACATCACTTTCTATACCGTCGTGAACCACACTATTCGTATAAATTACTTTTTTAAACAATAAATTATCGAATTTTGTCAATTTTTCTAAATTAAATCCTATTGAAACTCCTTTTCCATCATCGGCATATCCTCTCCACTGACTTAGCATATCTGATTCTTCAGAAAAACAGCAAATATATACGCTGTTCTGTCCTTTAGATTCTAGTATTTGCATTAATTCTTCAGATGTAAAATCTAGGCACGAACGATTTATCATCAGATGGAAAAGTGATTCTAATGCATTAAATCCGTCATTTAAATTGATTCTTTCATCATTTAGTTTATCAATATACCATTTTATTTCTAAATTATCATTCATTTTTAGTGGATCTGAAAGATAAATAGATTTATTCTTTATAATATTCAAAAATGTGCTTAAAGAACAATAATAGTAACCTATCATATATACTAGCCTCTAATAAAATTCATTTGTTTATTCATCTTGCCAAGCATATCTAATTCATATCTTACACTTTTAGAATTAAACTATCTCATTTTAATTTATTTTTGCACTATTACTCAATACACTGTTCTTATATCAACGATATTTTTCTTTTACCTTTATAGTACTATAAATAATCTATGATTTTATATTTTGGCTGTGTTTGTATTACCAAATAAAAAGATTCTTCTATAGGTTGATAAACAAATTAAATTTATAAAACTAATTTCTTCCGTTGCACAATTTTAGTTCCAAATACTTTAAAAGTCACTACTGCATTTAGATGAATAAACTTATAAACTTCCCAATTAAATGTCTTAGTTGCTTCACCTGTTCATTTGCTCATATTTTGTTTAAATAGTTTATTCTCTGTAAGCTCATCTAGCATAAGATGATAATCTTCTACACTTTTGTTAATTGATTTTTTAATTCTTCTAAAGCTCTGAAGCATAAATATCTGTAAATCATTGATATAATTCACCAATTGACTTCCACTTAAATTCAGATATATAGACTCTTTGACTTATAAACTAAGATTCCACTAATTAAAATTAGAGTATAGAGAATTAAAGTATAGCAAAAATAACTCAACCATTGAGACCACATGTAACACCACTTATACTCTTATAAAACTTTTGAAAAATCAGCAAAATATGAAATCAAATATGACTAAAACAAATAAAACACTCAGCTACTACATGTCACTACCGTATAAGCTGGAAATTGTGAAAGATCCGGATGAAGGCGGATTCGTGTCTTACTACCCTGATTTGCCAGGATGCATAAGTTCGGGAGACTCCGAACAGGAAGCAGCAGCAAATGCACAGGACGCTAAGCACGCTTGGATTGAAGCAGCTCTTGAAAGCAAAATCAACATAAAAGAGCCGTCTTACCATGAGCTAAATGACTATTCTGGTCAATTCAAACTGCGTCTCCCTAAAGAATTACACAGGCAATTGGCTGAGCAATCTCAAGCAGAAGGCATAAGCATGAACCAGTATTGCGTGTATCTTCTTTCGCAAAATAACGCTATTGAACGCGTGCTTGAGCGAGCGTAGAGAATAAATACTGCATACTAATTATTAGCAATTACTTACAAATTAAAGATTTGCTGGCGATTAATCTGCAATCACTTGCAATCATCCGCAATTACTTGCAGCGCAACTTCAATACCTCGAAGCATATCAACTAAACTCATAGAACTCGTAGTAGGCTTATCAAGAATCTGCTCAGGCAAATATGGAACGTGAATAAAACCACTCTTAATCGGCAATTTTTTAGTCTGGCAATAATGACAAACACTGTAAAGCACGTCATTACACACGTACGCGCCAGCAGAAAAAGACACAGACGCCGGCAATTTCGCCCTATTCAAAGCCTCAACTATATTCACAACTGGCAAAGTCGCTTTATAAGCCATATCACCATCCTGCACAACAGGCTCATACCAAGGCTTATACCCACTATTATCTGGTATGCGCGCAGCCCTACAGTTAATGCCAACATACTCAACGTTAAAACAAGCAGAACCACCAAATTGCCCTAACGAAAGCACAGCATCCGGCTGAACTTCCTCTATTTTCTCAATAACTTTTTGCGCGCCCTTGTTAAATTCCGTAGGAATCTGCAAACGAACAAGTTCCACACCCTCAGGCGCATGCACTGATTGCGCAATCTCCCACGACGGATTTATAGACTCATTATCAAACGGCGTAAAACCAGTAATCAAAATACGCATCACAATACCCCTTCACACGAATATCACTTTATTAAAACATTAAAACGCATCACAAAAAACTGTACATATGTGAATGTCACTGTATATAAACAGTATACAAACTTCAGGATTCTACTACGTAATTCATGTTCGCAAAAAGATAGTCAGATTGTGAAATAACCACCTCACTCCCCCCACAACACGCACAAAATCAAAATTGGTAAGACTCGCATTCGTGTAATAGTATTGTGCATTGGATGTGCATTCGCGCCGCAGCGTGAATTAAACAAAGCAGTTGAAGCACATACAATAATTTCAACAGAATTTAGCGGAATTAAATTAAACTAAATTAAATTAATTTCAGCAGAATTCAACAGAAATAAACAAAATTAAAACTAGATTCAACGACGAAAAGAGATTACCGATGACGAAGATCATTCAGATTGGCGCAAATCACGCCGGCACTGCCTGCGCTAACACCATTTTGAGCTACCCAGGAAACGAGCTTACCATTTACGATCAGAATAGTAATATTTCCTTCCTTGGTTGCGGCATGGCTTTGTGGATTGGCAAGCAAATTCAAAGCAGCGACGGACTGTTCTACCAGAAGCCAGAAGATTTCGTTAAAAAAGGCGCTAAGGTAAATCTTGAAAGTAAAGTTTTAGACATTGATTACGCAAAGAAAGAAGTAACAGTCGAACTTAAAGACGGCACTGTTATTCACGATTCTTACGACAAGCTGGTTCTTGCTACCGGCAGCCTTCCAAACAAGCCTCGCATTAAGGGCATTGACTTGGAAAACGTGCAAATGGTAAAGCTTTTCCAGAACGCTCAAACTGTTATCGCTAAGCTTCAAGAGCGCGATTTCCGTAACGTCGTGGTTCTTGGCGGAGGCTACATTGGCGTGGAACTGGCTGAAGCCTTCGAGCGTCTTGGCAAGAACGTAACTCTTATTGACATGGAAGACCATATTCTTAACGGCTACTTTGACCCAGAGTTTTCTAACAATTTGAAGAAAATTATGGAAGATAAGGGCATTAAGTTTGAGCTTGGTCAAGCTGTTGAGGAGATTGTTGGAGACACTGAAGTTAAGGCTGTTAAAACAAGCAAAGGCACTTACGATGCAGACATGGTGATTTGCGCTATTGGCTTCCACCCAAACGTTGCGCTTGGCAAGGATCATTTAAAGCAGTATGCTAACGGCGCTTTCCTTGTTGACAAGAAGCAGCAAACTTCCGACCCAGACGTGTACGCAATCGGCGACTGCGCTACAATCTACGACAACGCTCGAGACCGCGTAAACTACATTGCGCTCGCCACTAACGCCGTTCGAAGCGGCTTGATTGCAGGTCACAACGTTTGCGGAACTCCTGTAGAAACCGAGGGCGTGCAAGGCTCTAGCGCAATGATGATTTACGACTACAAGCTTGTTTGCACCGGCTTGAGCTTGACTGCCGCTCAAAAAGAGGGCATGGACGTTGATTACGTTGATTTTGAGGATACTCAAAAGCCTGCGTTTATGGAAGTTGAGAATCCAAAGGTGAAGATTCGCATCGTTTACAAGAAGGATACGAAGGTTATTGTTGGCTGCCAGTTGGCTTCTAACTACGATATGTCTGCCGCAATTCACCTGTTCTCGCTGGCTATTCAAAAGAAAGTCACGATTAAAGAGCTTGCTTTGTGCGACATCTTCTTCATGCCTCACTTCAACCAGCCGTACAACTACATTACGATGGCTGCTTACACGGCTTTGTTGAAGGGATGATTAGACTTTGCTGATTAGCTTAGGCTGAATCACTTTTTCTGATTAGCTTAAATCGCATTTATTAAACCAAGCAATCTGTTCTATAATGGAGCAGTTGCTTGGTTTTTTAATCATCCGCGCACAAAAGAGCGCACAAAACGCGCACTATTAGCATAAGACATGCAGATTAAAACAAAGGAGTCTAGGATGAAGCAGCTTTCTATTAAACCAACTATTCATAAGTTCGAGAACGCACGCGAGTTCGCGCAAGAATTCAAGCTCAGCAAGGGCGATTTGGTTATTACAAACCAGTACATTTGGGAGCCTTATTTTGGCGATTTGAATCTTGATTGCGACGTGATTTTCCAAGAGAAATACGGCAAGGGTGAGCCGAGCGACGCAATGGTTGATGCAATCGTTAGTGACATTCACACAACTCCAAAGCGCGTGATTGGCATTGGCGGCGGCACTGTTTTGGATATTTCGAAGGTTTGTGCGTTGAAGCAAACTAGTCCGCTTGAAGACTTGGTTGACGGCAAGATTCCTGCACAAAAAGGCGCGGATCTTATTCTTGTTCCAACTACTTGCGGCACTGGCTCCGAAGTTACGAACGTTGCGGTGTTCTCGCTTACTAAGCGCAATACCAAGAAGGGTTTGGCGAACGATGCTTGCTATGCTACGGACGCTGTTCTTATTCCAGAATTGTTAAAGAGCCTGCCTGATTACGTTTTTGCAACCAGCTCTATTGACGCTCTTACGCATTCGATTGAGTCCGCACTTTCTCCTATTGCAACCGAGCTTACAAAAATGTTTAGTTACAAGGCTTGCGGGCTTATTTTGCAAAGTTATATGCGAGTTGTTAAAGAAGGCAGCAGCGCAAAAAGCCAAGTTGTAAGCGACTTGGTTTCGGCAAGTCTTTACGCTGGTATTGCGTTTGGTAACGCTGGCTGCGGTTGCGTTCACGCGATGGCTTATCCGCTTGGTGGAACTTTCCACGTGGCTCACGGCGAAACGAATGCAGCTCTTCTTACAAGCGTTTTGCGATACTATGCTAAGCACGATGCTGAAAGCAGCACTAGTGCAGAAAACACT
The DNA here is from genome assembly GCF_049262675.1 of Gardnerella sp. DNF00747. Lineage (NCBI taxonomy): Bacteria > Bacillati > Actinomycetota > Actinomycetes > Bifidobacteriales > Bifidobacteriaceae > Gardnerella > Gardnerella sp. DNF00747. The sequence goes on from NZ_CP058394.1 coordinate 1,087,779, forward strand.
GAACTTTCTAAGCTTTTTGACTTTATGGCAAATATTCTTGAATGCCAAAAAGCAGATGTATTAAATAAGCTTGACGAAGTTCTTAACACGATTCTTCCTAAGCATAAGCTTCACGAGTATGGAATGACCGAGGATATGATTCAAAGCTGGGCTGCAAGCGTTGTTAAAGAGCAGCAGCGACTTTTGAAGAATTCCTACATGCATATGAGCGAAGATGCTATTGCTGAAGTTTACGCATCTACTTTCTAAAAACAGATTTCTAGCAAACTTACTTTCTGGAATTTGTTGACTTTAATTATGTTTTACTAGTTTTTCAGAATAAAACGAAAGCAAAATAACAAAAGACCCCACAAATAAATGTGGGGTCTTTATTTTATTTATTTTATTTATCGCAACTATTTCAACTATTTATAATTGAACAATAACTATTCAATAACTTTAATATTTTGAAAATGAGGCTCACCTAAAGGCAATCCAGCATCCGAAGGGAAGAATCCATCGTCTACCGTAAAACTCACATAAACTTTCTTATTCACATACTTCTCCATAATTTGTTTAGCTTGACTACCATCGTCAAACGCCAACATTCTCGCATCGCTAGGATAAGGTGGCTTGCGCATATCTCCGATTTGACGCAAAGTAACGCTGGTTTTATTATCCAGAATAAGAATCATGAAAGTTTGATTAGGATCTGAATATCCCGGACTAGGATCTGAATATCCCTGACTAGGATCTAGCATATTTTGCAATTCAAGAACCTTGTTGTATGACAAAACCTTCACAGTTCCAGAAACTACCTGCCTTCCGCTTGCTTTTTCAGCTTTAATTTTGCTATCTAAAGATTCACTACTAGCGGATTTCTTAGAATCAGCTTTCTTACTAGCCTTCTTGTCAGACTTCTTATCAGACTTCTTTTCGGCCTTCTTAGAATCCTTATCCTCTGAATTAGAGTCACTGCCTTTATTACTTACGGTTTTCTCATAAATATTATCTTCAGTTTTTGCCAAATTGTCGAGAAGTGTAGTGTCATCTGTACTGACAAAATTAATATCTTTTATATTCTGTTTAGGAAGATCAGTGATTATTCCAGACCAGTATTTTTCTTCTTTAATAGGATTGCTGTCAGCAATATTCATAGTCACCTTATAAGCCTCAGTATCCCCTGTTCCAGAAGACCACTCAACATATCTTAATGAATTGCTGTCTGCGTATTGCGATACTACAGCTCTAAAACCGCCAATGTCTCTAGCGCCATCGCAAATTAAATCATTTGAAGAAACAACGTCACTGTAATCTTTATTTGCAGCAAAAAACTTCAGCAGTGACAGACCTTCCAAATTTTTCCGCAAAACAAGCTCCGGAATATCCCTATCGCTCATATTTACTAACGCGTAAGAATACTTACTTTGGCTAGCATCAATTTCTGAATCAGCTTCATTAAAGTTATATTTATCAGCGTTTGCTAAAACTTTTTTATATAAAGCTGCTACTTTTGCATTAATAATGTTAACTTTTTTTGCATTATCAGCAGCTTTTGTATTCGCGCCCTTTTGGTTCGAGCATCCAGCACATAATGGTACGAAAAGAAATAGCGAGAGTACTAACGCAATAAATTTTTTTAGCTTCAACATAATTTCATTAGGCATAACCACCCCTTCTCAAGCTTTAACTAATTATTAGCAAGTAAGTTAAATATTCTAATACTAAATTGTAATATTTAAAAACTGCGTAAATTTAGGTTAATTAAATATAAAAAGCCTGCGCAAAAGCTATTCACTCTTACGCAGGCTAGTATTAGATAAGCAACGCTTATGCATCAAGCGTTATTACAGGATGCAAATCAAACATTTTTACAGTACGCTTCATGCGAAAGGCAATGCTTGTTATGGCAATCGCAATAACGCCGAAAAGCACAAGCATTCCAATGCCTGAAACTATTTCACCACTGTTCTTTCCAGACATTGCTTGACGCAACCCCATAATCGAGTACGTCATTGGCAAATATGGGTGAACAGCTCTAAAGAATGCCGGCGTCATTTGTACTGGGAACGTTCCTGCAGAGCTTGTGATTTGCAACATAAGTAGCACAATCGCAACTATTCGCCCTGGCATGCGGAACACCACCATAATCATTTGCATTATAGCCATAAAGACTATTGACGCTATAATCCCCAGCGCGTAGAATGCACCAACATTATCGATTTGCAACTTCAACGCTCCTTGAACAACGCCCATAAGAATAATCGCTTGCGAAACGCCCATAATCACAAACGGCGTCAAGCTAATAAGCGCGCTTTTAAGCGGATTCATGCCGTTTAGTATCGCTCGCCTATCCATAACTCTCAAAACGAATGTTGTCATAAGAGCACCAACCCAAAGGGCGATAGAAATAAAGTAAGGAGCAAAACCAGTTCCATAGTTTTCAACGTGCGAATACTCGTGCTCCTCCAAGGAAACTGGTGCGCTCATCATCTTACTTTTTTGAACAATACCGTTTACTTTTCCAGACTTTTGAGCATCTTTAAGCCCGTCATGCAATTTCTTAGTACCATCAACAAGCTTTGGAGTGTTATCAGATAGCTTCTTAGCGCCGGAATTAAGCTGATCAGAACCGTTCACTATTTTCGCAGAACCTTGTGCAGCTTCATTCACGCCACTATTTAGTTTCTCGCTACCGTTACTTACTTGAGCCAAACCGTCAGCAAGCTTATTTGTGCCAGCAACTAACTTATCTGAACCAACATTAACTTTCTCCATGCCTTGCATAAGAGCGTCAGCACCGCCCTTTATTTGCAAGCTCCCTGCAGAAAGCTTGTCTGCTCCAGCGCTTAAAGCAGAAAGATTTGTTTCTAGAAGATTAGAATTTTCACCTAATCCTTCTGCCAATCTTTGCAAATTAGCAAGCACGTCTTCCTTTGTTACTGCTGGGTTTTGCGCTTGCATAAGAAGACCAGTAATTTGTGCTTTTGTTTCAGCGTTTCCAGCTTTAACATGTTCTTCTAATTCGTTGCTTGAAGCTGCAAGCTTTTGAGCTCCTTCATAGAATTCGCTTGTCGCTGCCGATAGCCTTTGCGTTCCTTCGCTTAACTGTTGGGCTCCGTTTGCTAAATCTTGCGTTTTTTGTGCAAGATATTGAGCTCCTTCTTTGCTGCGAGCATTGGCTTCAGTTAGCATATTCGCGCCTTTTTGAAGCTCCCCTAATCCGCCTTGAAGTTTTTGCAAAGATTGCGAAAGTTTATTCGACCCATCTGCAAGCTTATTTATTCCGCCTTGCAAAGACTTTGAACCTTCATGCAATGCTCCAGCACCGTTTGCAGCAGCACCAAGAGAATCGGAAGCTGAATTAACTTTCGCAAACATGTGCTCCCAATACTCTTGAGCAATCGCCTCGCTAATCTCAGTACGCATAGTGCGGAAAGCAGTTTTACCAATTTGTGAAGCCAGCATATTGCTTGCTTGATCGTACTTTACGTGAAGTTTTGCTTTAGTTGGAGTATCGTATTGCGCGGAAGCAATGCACTTACTGAAGGAAGCTGGAATAGTTGCTACCATAAAATAGTTGCCATTTTTAAGGCCCTTATTTGCTTCAGCACTATTTACAAAATTCCATTGGAAACCTTCACTACCGTCTTTTTGATTCTTTAAACGAGTTTTGATTTCGTTTCCAATGTTTCGCATTTTGCCGTTAATCATAGCGCCATTGTCTTCAACAACAACAGCCACAGGCACAGTATCCAAAGTCTTATAAGGATTTGTAAATGCCCATAAGTAAAGCGATCCGTATAAAAGTGGAATCAAAGCTACGGTTCCAATAACAAGCTTTCGAGCTTTTCCTTTCATCGTATTGTTAATCTCACGAAATGCAAGAGCAATAGTACTAACGTGCATTGTTTTCACCACCGTTTGCTTCACTTGTAGCAAGTTGAGAATCAGTATGAGAATTTTCTGTTTTCTCATTATTTGACATAAGTCTTAAGACTTGATCCGCTTGCTTTTCTAACTCACTTTGCAAAACTCCAACAAGGCAGGAGCAGTAGTTTTTGCTAACATATTCGCGAATATCGGAAAGTAAGCATTCGCGTTGCTCACTAGTAAGCTCCGTCTCAATTCCATCAACAAATAGCAGCCACGGTTGCTTTAATAATGCCAACGCAATTGCCAAACGCATGCGCTCGCACGGAGTCAACTCTCCTATTGCTGTTTTGTGAGGAGAAAATACTTTCCATTGAGCAAGAAGATTGTACGCGTATTGGCGCAATGCTTCGCGATTTTTTACATCATTTTTATACTGTTCGCGAAATAGTGGCGAAGATGATGCGAGTTTTAGCTCACTCATCAAAGCTTCTTCTATTGTTTGCATTTTGTAGAATTCGTTAATTCCGTTGAATAATCCCAATCCCACATATTTACGTGATTTTTTAAAATCGTTAGGAAGAGTTGAGCCCGCAATAGTAAGAGTTCCGTTCGTAAATTTCATATAACCAGACAGTGCAAGCAGCAAAGCTGATTTTCCAGAGCCGTGTTCACCTGATATTGCAACGATTTGATGAGGCTCTACTTTTAACGATACGTCCCAAAATGGTGTTCTTCTAAATATTTGTAAGCCTAATTCTTTAGCTTCTAAAAGTGTTTTACTATCTTTCATAATTTGCATGTTTGACGCTTGTAATTAAGATATGTCGTAATATCCTTTTTACTTAGAGCGCCAGGCATTCCTCCTTACTCTAAATACTCTAAATAACTTATTTTCAGTTTTTTAGTTTTTCAGTTTGTTGTTTATTGTTTACTGCTTATTTTTAGATCTTCACAATTAGCAAAACAATTTTTAATTTTCGCATTGCTTTATCGCTATTTTTCAGCGGTAAACTCACGCTGCAATACTGTAATAAAACGGTGTAAAACCGAACATTTGGTGATTTATCAATTCTTCACCACTAGTCACTTAGAATACTCTTTTGTGCAAACAATTGTTGAGTTACACTAATTTTTTTATTTAATTGTTTATATTTTATATTCACTCAAGAAACAAGTTGTAAACACTTCCATGCTATATTGTCTTTAATTACTAAATGTAAGAAATACATATGTAAGAATACGTATGCAAAAAATACAGACGTAAGCAATACGAAATAAAACGTATTGCTTCAAACAATATATTAAATTCAAGCATTTAAAGGGGTGAACGGCATGCTAAGTTTGCAAATTTTAAATATTATATTTAATCCGGTTATTGTGTCGGTTGTAGTGCTATGCGCACTTAGTCTTGCAAAACTTAATGTTTTGCTATCAATGATAGTAGCTTGCATTGCAGGTGGCATTGCCGGTCATCTTCCTCTTTTTGGTGACGGAAATCACACAATTATGGCTTTGCTTTGCGACGGTTTCTCCACCAACTCACAAACTGCGCTCGCCTACATTTTGCTTGGAACTTTTGCGGAAGCAATTACTGCAACAGGCTTAGCTCAAATTATTTCTAAAAAAATTAGCAAAATTATTGGCATGAAAAAGTACGCTCTACTTGCAGTACTAACTCTAATTGCGTGCATGTCTCAAAATATTGTGCCGGTTCATATTGCTTATATTCCTATTCTTATTCCGCCTATTTTGAGAGTTATGAATAAGATGAAGCTTGACCGCCGAGCTGCAGCATGCTGCACTGCTTTCGGTCTTGAAGTTCCGTATATTGCTATTCCATTTGGCTTTGGTCTTATTTTCCAAACTGTTATTGCTACGAATCTTTCTAAAAATGGCATGAAGGTTAGTGTTGCAGACGTTAGTGCTGTGAACTGGTATTTAGGTCTTGCAATGTTTGCATCACTACTTTTTGCTGTATTTGTGCTTTACAGAAAACCTCGCGAATACAAAACTACAGAAACTGACACTCGCGCAGCCGACGCCGTTGTCGAACCTCTTAAGAAACGCCACTACGTAACCATTCTCGCAATTATTGTTGTTGTAGTAGTGCAAGTTATCAGTAAAGATCTTTCGCTTTCGTCTATTGCAGGTCTTGCAACCATGATTATTTTTGGAGCAATAAAGTGGAATGACATTGACAATCAGCTTACTGGCGGCGTAAAACTCATGGGTCTTATTGCATTTGTGATGCTCATTGCGGGCGGATATGCTAACGTGATCCAAGCGACAGGAGGAGTTGAGGAGCTTGTAAACTTTGGCGTAGCTTCTATGGGACAGAACAAACTTGTTGCCGCATTTGTTATTACGCTTATTGGTTTGCTTGTGACTATGGGCATTGGCACTTCGTTTGGCACGGTTCCTATTCTTGCTGTTTTGTTCGTGCCACTGTGCCAGAGCATTGGTTTCAGCACTCCCGCAACGATTCTTCTTATGTCTTCCGCTGCAGCTCTCGGAGACGCAGGCTCCCCTGCTTCCGATACTACACTTGGACCTACTTCCGGCTTAAACGCGGACGGTCAGCACAGTCATATTTGGGATACTTGCGTTCCAACGTTCCTTATTTTCAATATTCCGCTTATGGCTGCCGGCATTGTAATATCACAGTTTATTTAGCAGATTATTTCAGCAAACACAGCAAATAAAAAACGCAACTAGCGAATAACGCAAGTAACCAATAAACGCCAGTAGAGTTGAAATAAACTCCCTGGCGTTTATATTTAAATACCAATCAACCAATCACAAATCAGTCAATCCCAAAGTGGCCAATCACTGCAAATTCGCGGGCGATTGGCTATATTAGATATACCGTCTAGCTAAACATTTTCACTAGATAAACATTTTCACTAGCTCAGTATGCTGTCAATATTCTTCTTATTGCTTAAATCGTCCTCACTAATAAAATCCATCTGCTTTATTCCGCTTAAGCTTGCAATAAGCGACACTGGGAAGGTAACGATATTTTGATTAAGAGCGCTTATATTACTATTAACAATTCTTTTTGCTGCCGCAAGCTGCTCATTTTCGTCGTTTATTTCTTCCTGCAAGTTCAAAAATTGTTCAGAAGACTTTAATTCCGGATAAGCTTCCGCCAAAGCAAAAATCTTCCCTATTGCATGATTCTGATTTTTGATTATCGAACTAGAATCCGCTGAGCCCAATCCCTCTCTTAAACTTACTAAATCCACTAATGTTGTTTTTTCATACTTTGCAAACGACTGCGCAACTTTAAGCATTTGGCAAATCGTATCGTATCTTTTAGCGAGCGCAATATCAACGTTTTTCCGCGACTCTTCTATAATCACCCTATATTTTCTTAGCCTATTTAACATGCCAATAAACCAGACAATAAGCACTACAAGCACTATTGCAACACAAATTAGCACAGTGTTCTTATCCATAACGTCACCCATAATGTCTCCCATAACATCTCCTTTAGTTCTAGTATTTTCTAATTTTTTAGTTCGCTAGTATTGCAATTTACTAGTTTCTACTTTTGTAATTTTTACTTTTGTAATTTCTCTCTAATTACGTTAATTATTTCGTAATACTCAGCCAAAATATCTCTAAATTTTGCATATTCTCTTGTTAAAGATAGGTTTTCTATTCCAGATTTTCCTGGAGCGCCGAATAAATACCGACCAGAATCAAAGGCTGCAACAATACGCTCACTATCTAGGTATAAGCAAACTCGCATTCTTTTTTGCAAATTATTCATTAGTTCTATAAAACTTGGATCTAATACCAGTTTTGTATAAAAATCGTCTGTAGAGAAGACTGAATACGAGTCGTTAAATTCAATGGATTCTGTCTGAACTTCGCTCTCCTCTTTTGTTTTTTTACCATAGTATCCATTTAGTTTTTGTCCCATAAAGTTCTTTCCAGTAACAGGGACGATTCTAATGTGGCCATTTATGTTGGTTTTTGAGTTTATTAATAAGACTTGCCCAATAAAATCCGTTTTTTTAACACTTTTTCCACTTTCACTTCTAGAAAAGTGGATTGCTTGCATATTTGAAAATTCAGTTTTAAATTCATCGCCAAAAATTATGTGTTTACTTGAATAATACCTACTAGATATTGGCAGAAGATTATCAAAAATGCTGCTGTCAATTCCTTCGGAATTGTTTAATACTGTTCCAGGCAGAATCACATTTAAAATCGGCGTTAAAACATTATCCGCATATAGCGCGTCTACATCAACCTTATTATTTACAAAAAACTTACCTGCAAAGCAAACAACAAAAACACCTACTATTAGTAAATAATATTTGTAACGAGAGTAATCAATATTTGGAAAATAGTTATACAAAGTGCCTAAAACCATTACTACCGGTATTATTGGAATTAAACGAATTGGATCAAAAGAGTTATTTTTTACGCCTTCTTTTAAAGCACTTAATTTTCCTTGTATTTGGGGAGATTGTTCTATTTGTGCGAGTCTGTTTAAAACTTCTGGATTTGTAAATACGCTACCATATTTTACATTCATGTCATCTCCCTTTTATAAATCACTCGTCATTTTTGACATATTTTGCGAATCACTATGCACAACGTTGTAGGATTTGAATTTACAGTATCATTGTTTGGGTTTGTCTGATTCTGATTACTTGAATCATAGTTACTCTGGTCATTAGTCATACTGATTAAACTGTTCCATATATGCCTTTTCTCTAACTCTATACAATCTAAATTACACAAGATCATTAAATAAAAACAGATTTTGACTAAAATTTATTTTGCAAAATTTTAAAGCAAAGAAAGCACTGCAAGTAACAGCGTAATTCCTTAAAATGTAACTCGAAAGCAGGTTGCATTGCTGAGAAAGTGGCCAATTGCTGCAAATTCGCACTTAATGGCTACTAACACTGGCTCAGAATCGCTTGCGCTAAATTGCACAGCGCATTGAGAGCAAACCAGCTCCACATCCTCACATAGACACAGTGTAAAGCGAGTAGAAGTAAGCTTTCTGATTCATAAGCTCCTCAAAGCTTCCGCGCTCAATAAGCTCGCCGCTTTTCATCACAAGAATCTCATCATATTGCTTAAGCGAATTAGCATCCAAGCGGTGAGTTACCACAAGTCGAAGAATTCCTTGCAAATCCAAAATAGACTGCGTTACGTTCGTGCCCGTCTCGTTATCTAACGCGCTCGTTGCCTCATCAACCAGCAGAATCTCGGACTTTTTAAGCAAGCTTCGCGCAATAGCAATACGCTGCTTTTCACCGCCAGAAAGATGACTACCATTCTCACCACACTGATAATCCTTGCCTTTAGCAGCAATCAAATCATCCAAACCAGCCAAGTGAATCACGCGATCCACTTCCGAATCCGGGAACGGCTTAAAAAGCGTAATATTATCTAAAATCGAAGCATCAAACATAAACACAGACTGCTGCATAAGAGTAGTCTTATCGTAAAGCGAACTCTTGCTTACATTGCTAAGCTCGTGATTATTCAGCTTCACACTACCTTCATAATCCTTGTAGTATCCCATAAGCAGATTAATCAAACTACTCTTACCAGCTCCAGAAGGTCCTACTATTGCATAAGATTTTCCAGCTTGCAAAGTTAGATTTACATTTTTCAAGACTTTATGATCCAGGTCATAAGCGTACGAAACATCGCGCAAAACAACGCTTTTAATAGAATCGTCAATGATCTCGCCAGAATCTTCCTTAGCGTTACTCATATAATCAGCCATCTTGCTAATAAGCTTCTTAGCGCCCTTCATCTCGCCAAGCATTTGAGGAAGACTTGCAATAGGCTGAAGCACGCCATTCATCAAATTAGTGAAAGCTAACACCATTCCAGCAGTAATAACGCCCACGTGAGCGTTAACCATCCAAGCGCCAACAAGCATCACGCCAAGCTGAGTTCCAAGACTTGAAATAGTACCAAGAGCAGAAACAGTAGTCATCGTTTTTTCGCGAAGATTCTTAGTATGCTCAAGCTCCATCGACTGATTCTGATAACGGTTAATAACCTCTTGCTCCGCCTTAAAACTCTTAATAACCGAAACGCCGTTCAAAACATCCTTCGTTAAGGCTGTATAAGACTCGTTCGACTTGGAAACCTGCTCCTCGCGAGTGGCAATCCCGTTAGCTGTAAGAATCGAGCACGCCATTGGAAGCACAGAAATAATAAGAGCAATAACAGTGAGCAATGGACTATAATAAATCATAAGAGCCAGAGAGCTTATAAGCATAAGAACGTCTTGAACAAAATCAAAAATCTTCTTCAAATACTTTTCTTGAATACGCTCACAATCATTAGTAAGCACAGAAAGATACGTGCCGGAATTCGCGAGCGAAAAATCACTATAACTCTTCTGTAAAAGCTTCTTGATAACAGACTCTTTATACTGATTCATTGCTTTTTCAAGAAAGCGAGGGTACGAGCTGCGCTTCAACGCGAAAATCAGGGAGATTGCCAGCATAAAGGAAACAACAAGCAGCAAAATAGTAGTTAAAGAGAAAGCTCCTTTACCTGCCATATAGTCGAAAATAATTTGCAAAATCCAAGAAATAGCAGTGTAAATCATAGACAAGGAAATAAAAACTATCATCGAAAGAAAAGCTACAAGCTTGTTTTCCTTGAAAAATAGTTTTACGTAATTTTTTACGTCGGGATGTAGTTTGGATGATTGCTGATTCGCGGGCGATTGCTGATTTGCTGTATTGTCAGTTTTGTTCATTCTCGCTACCTCTCACTTCCTTTATATCTATTTGCTATTCTTGCTATTTTTGCTATTTTTCGCTAATAGCATTTTCGCAGCTAGCATTTTCGCTTTCGAATTGCTAATCCACTCTCTACTAAGTATTGAAAGACACACTATCATACTTATCCTGATTGGTCATGCTTATCTGCTTGATAACACCTATAAATGCTTAAACACACTTATACGTAATGCTTACTAGAAATAATAAGCATAGAGTTAAAAAAAAATCAAATCAAATACGCAACACCGCTTCAACACAAAGCTCAAGCGCATACGCTTTAGAATCCCCGCCCCAATTGCGCTCATCATAATTTTCAACATCGTGCAAAGTATCTGCAGTGTAAAGAATCTCACCCCAAACAATCTCACGCATTTGCGCACAAGCCGCTAAAGCAGAACACTCCATTTCAACAACCGCGCATCCCTCCTGCTTACGATTAGCAACTTTCGTCTTAGTCTCACGGAAGAACCCATCCGTAGTCCACGTTTTAACTTCATGATAAGGCAAATTATGCGCCTGCAAAGTTTGCAAAATAGCACGCCTCGAACGCTCTGAAACATCAACATAACGACTTGGAGGCAAATAATGATAAGAAGTCCCCTCATCCCTTAAAGCTTTATACGGAACCAGAAAAACGTTTTCCGCATAATCAACTAGCGACCCACAAGAACCAGCACTAACAACTTCCCTAACGCCGTAAGAAATCAACCAATCTAAGATCTGAACAGCAGCAGGAGCGCCAACTGGAGCTTGTACTAAGCAGATTTTTTGAGTTTCTTCTTCTACTTCGCTGTTTGCGTCTTCCTTTACTTTTTTCTCTACTTTTTCTTCCAAAACATATATTGGATATACTTTAGTTGCAGATTCAAAATTTGCTACAATCGTAGCTTTCCTACTTAAAGCATACTGATCGATTTCATCGCCTAAAAAAGCAAAAACCGCTTTAGATGGAAGCTGAACAGAAATATTATCGTGATTTGGTATAATAACCGCACTTTTATCGGAATCATACTCTAAAATCGGCAAATCATATTCTGCCATACAATCAGCTCCTTCATAAGATTAGCTCCATCCTACAAGCAACTCAATCCTATATACAAATACACGCATTAGTACACGAAAATCACAAAGTGGCCAATCTATGCAAATTCGCACTTAATGGCTACTAGAGAATCATATTTTCTGCATCATGTCCTGTCTTTTATAAAACCGCAGCAATCAATTTCTGAAAACTCAATAAAACCAACAGACTTATAAAAAGCAATAGTTTTTTCAGTGCAATCCGTGGTCAATTGAATTTGACGAACGTTAGGATAGCAATCCACAATCGCCTTTAACAAAGCAGACCCTATCCCCTGCCTTTGATACTCAGGCAAAACGAGAATATCTTGAATAAAAACAACCGTGTACCCGTCACCAACAGCCCTAATAATGCCAACTAGCTCATCATTTTTATAAGCAGCTAAAATCTTGAGCGAATTGTTAAAACCATTTTCCAAAGCAGCTAAATCATCTGTGTACGCAGACCAACCAACGGAATCATACAGCTTTGGAATATCTTCGCTATTATACTTTTTGTACTCTTTTATTTGCACGTCTGTTAAATTCATTTACAACAACGCCTCCAAACACTGTGAAATCAACGTTGAAACCCTAAATTTTCTAGCGTAATAACTCAGTATATCAAGTCGCCTATCTCTTTAACATAGGACTTTAATGCGCCAACTGCACCAGTGCCCAAAAACAGGCAAAATCAGACACTCGCGCAGAAAAAGGAGTACGTATCAAGGTATGCCAAACACAAATCAAGTTTGACAAACGCAAATCCATTCGCTATAGTCATCACCTATCACCATTTCGACGAGTAAAGGAGTGCACATGTATCATACAAATATGATGACAAACTGTTGTTGTGACGTATGCTGTTGCGCATTTCTTAATCGAAATGATGTTTGCAAGCATTAAATATGCATAACATCTAGCCTGTGTTAAAAGCATTTACGTTAGAACACAGCAAATTACGATTTAAGAAACAGCGCGCTGTTTCTTTTTTTATGCCAAAATTCGAATATAAAACGTTGAAAAGATAACAATTTAATACGGATTAGATATTAAACAGATAAATGGCATTTTTAGAAACAACTAATAAACAACAATCTCTTTATTAATAAAAAATTATTTTTTAAAAATTAAAAATAAACAAAATTAAACAAATTAAATTAAACAAAACAAACAAGTAAAACAAACAAGTAAAACAAACAAGTAAGGGGAAATATTATGTCCAACATCTACAAGTCCGTGCAAGAACTCGTAGGCCACACTCCACTTCTGGAGCTTACTCACATTGAAAAAGAGTACAATCTTCAAGCAAAAATCCTCGTAAAACTCGAATACTTCAACCCAGCAGGCTCTGTAAAGGACCGCATTGCAAAGCAGATGATTGAAGAAGCAGAAACCACAGGCACAATTAAGCCAGGCTCAGTAATTGTTGAGCCAACTTCCGGAAACACTGGCATTGGTCTTTCAATGATCGCACAAACAAAAGGATACAAAAGCATTATTGTAATGCCAGAAAGCATGTCTATTGAACGCCGAAAACTTATGAAAGCTTACGGCTCCGAACTCGTGCTCACACCTGCTAAAGATGGAATGAAAGGCGCAATTGCCAAAGCGAAGGAAATCGTTGAAAGCACGCCAAATGCGTGGACTCCGGGACAGTTTACCAATCAAGCAAATGTGCACGCGCACTACAACACAACTGGTCCAGAAATTTGGCAAGACACTGACGGAAACGTGGATATGCTTATTGCAGGCGTTGGAACAGGCGGCACAATCACTGGTACTGGCACATACTTAAAAGAGCAAAATCCGCATCTTGAAGTAATCGCAGTAGAACCAGCCGACTCCCCTGTGCTCGCAGGCGGAAAACCAGGAGCGCACAAGATTCAAGGAATCGGCGCAGGATTCGTGCCAGATGTGCTCAACAAAAACATTTATAATCGCATTGTTCACGTAACAAATGAAGACGCAATCGAAAACGGCAAGCTTATAAGCAAAAAAGAAGGCGTCCTCGTTGGTATTTCTTCCGGAGCTGCGATTTGGACAGCAACCCAAGAAGCAAAAAGAGAAGAAAACAGGGGCAAAACCATCGTTGCAATACTGCCAGATTCAGGAGATCGATACTTGTCTACCGCATTATTTGAAGACTAACTACATTTAGGAGCCTACTTTAAATACGCAAGTTTTGATTAAATAATAAAAGAATAATAAATAACATTATTAGATAATGATCAAAACTATAGAATAAAGAAAATAGAAAATAAAGAAAATAGCAAAATAACGGGAGAAATGTATGAATGATCGCCTTGATCTTATAAATCAACTGAACTCAATTCACGATTCAGACATAAGGCAAGCTACATTCATACCTAATTACCGCAATATTATTGCACTCATACATGCAACTCAGGTGTTACTTTTGCCTGAGTTGCATGTGCACAATGTAAGCAACGATACTACGCAACTCAACGCTAGTTTGAATAATAACGCTAGTTTGAATACCGTTACTTCAAACGCATTAGACACTATAGAACGCATTATATTTCACGAACTTCAATCCTATACAAGCAACTCAATTAAAATTCGAGAAACTTGCAATCAATTTATAAATACTCTTCCTGCAATTAAAAAGTTACTTTTAACAGATATTCAAGCCATGTATGAAGGCGATCCTGCTTGCACAAGCAAAGTAGAAGTCACGCTCGCATACCCTGGTTTTTATGCAATGCTTATTCACCGCACAGCTCACGCACTCTACAAGCTTAACGTGCCGCTAATTCCTAGACTTATGAGCGAATATGCTCACAGAAAAACCGGAATTGACATTCATCCAGGAGCAAAAATTGGTGCATATTTTTGCATTGATCACGGAACTGGCATTGTAATCGGCGAAACAACTATAATCGGCGAGCATGTTAAGCTTTACCAAGGAGTAACGCTTGGTGCGAAAAGCTTTGCGCTAGACGAGGATGGAAATCCTGTAAAAGGCGGAAAGCGACACCCGAATATTGGAGACAACGTAGTAATTTACGCAAATGCTACTATTCTTGGCGGCGAAACAACAATCGGAAGCGGAAGTATAATCGCAGCAAACGCGTGGATAAACCGCAGTATTCCTGCAAACACAACCTACCACTTCCCTAAAGCCTAATGCGCGCTAAAAATACCGATTCCACTTCTACTATTTTATTTGAACATCTGCTAGATTCATTTACAATAAACATCCAAATATAATAAAAGTGCGCGATCTAAAACGTAAAAACGGAAGAACGCGCACTAGCAAGAATACTTAGCAAAAACTAGCAACAGCAGAACATCTACTTTTTAAGTTGCACAGTCTCGTGATCCTTGCCCATTTTGAATTCAATACCTGCACGCTGCCACATGCGATATTCGCCAACCGCAGTAAAGAGAACATCCGTGGAAGAGTTAAGTGCGGTTTCGCAAGAATCCTGAATAACACCAATAATAAGACCAATAGCAACTACTTGCATAGCGATATCATTTGAAATACCAAACGACGAGCATGCAAGAGGTATAAGCAAAAGCGAACCACCAGCTACACCAGATGCGCCTGCAGCAGAAACTGCAGAAAGCACAGAAAGAATCACAGCAGTTGGAATATCGACGCGAATACCAAGCGTGTGAGCAGCACACAAAGACATGATAGAAATAGTTATAGCAGCTCCGCTCATATTAATAGTTGAGCCAAGCGGTATTGAAACAGAGTAATTATCTTTGTTGAAGCCAAGTTTTTCACACAAATTCATATTTACAGGAATATTCGCAGCAGAAGAACGCATGAAGAACGCTGTAACACCCGAATCGCGCAAAGTTCTAAAAACAAGAGGATACGGATTCTTGCCAGTAAGCATGAAAACCAAAATAGGATTAAGAATCAAAGCAACAACAGCCATAGTGCCTACTAACAAAGCAATAACGAAACCATACTCGCTAAAAATACGAAGACCGTTACTTGCAACTGTTGTATAAACAAGACCCATAATGCCAAAAGGTGCTGCGTTAATAATCCAGTGGACAATTTTTCCAATAGCAGACGAAATGTTATCGAAAAATGCTTTGGTGGAAGGCTCGGCTAATCGCAGAGCAACACCGAAAGCAATCGCCCAGAAGAGGATGCCAATAAAGTTACCTTTAACGAGAGCATCTACAGGATTAACAACAATATTTAGCACAAGTGAATTAAGCACCTCACCAATTCCTTGAGGAGACGGCGAAGACGCTGCTGCAACATGAGCAAAAGTAAAATCAACAGGGAAAATCATAGCCGCACATACAGCTACAAGGCTTGCAGTAAACGTAGATAGCGCGTACAGCCCTATTACCACTTTCATGTTGCCAACACTTTTTGCTTGCGCAAGCGCACCAATAACTAGGCAAAATACTAAAATTGGCGCAACAGATTTAAGCGCACTGACGAAAAGTTTTCCCATAAGATCGAGCACATAGACGTGAGCTGGCACAAAAATACCAAGTGCAGCACCGAGAAAAAGACCAATTACAATGCGTAAAATAAGGTCAATGTTATTCCATTTTTGAACAATCTTGTGCATGAGAGTCTCCTGTAATTTAGTTTGTGCAGAATGTTTTATACTCTTTTACGTGTATTAGCACTTGCAAGATTTTATTTTTTAAAGATTATACATAAGGATGCATATATATGCAAATTGTTAAGGTTTAATGTTTCGATGTTTCAATAACTTAGCAACTCAGTGACTAAACGCTTCAATAAGTGCTTTGTAAGCAAGATAACTCTTAAAATATAGTAAGCAACAATAACTTCCCGTGTAATCGCAAACTAAAATAGCAAAATGCCTCACTTTGCGTAGTAAAGAAAGACGCAAAGTAAGGCACATTTTACATTAACTTCATTATGCTAATTAACCCAATACTCAGCAAACTTACTGAATACAATTAAGCAAACATTAAGCAGCTCTAAAACTAGCTGATCTGCAATAACCAGACCAGCTAGCAAATATTCTACTTACTACTGTGACGAGAAGTACCACGACGCTTAGTTGAGAAAAGCGCAGCACCAGCAGCACTAAGAGTTGCAGCAAACAAGCCAAACACAGACACGTCACTACCAGTCTTACTAAGCTGAGCAGCACTACCACTCTTCAACACCTGAGCGCGCACAGAAGCACGAACATCAGCCGCATGAGCCTTAGCAGCAGCCAAAGCCTTACGAGCAGCAGAAAGCTTCTGAGCTGCAGCATCAACCTGAGCCTGGGTAGCATTCGGATCAGCAAGCAAACGTTTAGCTTCAGCCAACGCCTTCTTATACACATCCAAATCAGGAGCTTCACCAAGCAAGTAGGCAAACGACTTGCTAAAGCGAGAATCATCATCAACTTCAGCTTGCAATACCGTCTTATTAACACCATTCAAAGCATCTTTAGCATTCTTAAGATTCTTTAACGCAGTATCAACAAGAGCTTTACGATCTGCTTGAGACTTAGCAGCAAGATCCACACCCTTACCAGCAGGATCAGCTAGCTTAGATATAAGCTCCTTCGCATCTTGCAAAGTCTTATTATATGCTTGCTGCTTTTCAGCAGTATCATACACGTACTTTACAGATTCTTTCACACTATTCTCAAGAGCAATCTCAGCTTGCAAATCAGCAATATCAACACCATTTAGTGCAGCAGCTGCGGTTTGAAGCTGTTTAAGCGCATTATCAACCGCAGTCTGCTGCTGATCAGGAGTATTCGCTGATTGAGCATCCTTCGCATCAGCAAGAGCAGACTCAGCAGCAGCAAGAGCAGTATCATACGCAGATTTCTTATCCTGAACAGCATTCGTATACTGTACGGACTTCTTCAAAGAATCAGCTTTGTCAACTTCAGCCTGCAACTTAGACGTATCTACAGTTCCATTAAGAGCACTAGAAGCAGTTTCAAGCTTAGTCTTAGCATCGTTGATTTCTTGCTCAGTCTTGCCCTGAGGATTCTTCAAGATATCTTGAGCAGCTTGCAAAGCCTGATCAAACGCAGTCTTCGTAGTATCAGGAGCATTCATGTAAGCAATAGTCTTCTTCTTCGACTCGGCAGCAGTTACAACCGTCTGCAAAGCAGAGGTATCGTGACCGTCCAAACCAGTAACAGCATTATTAAGCGCAGAAGTAGCATCAGAAATTTCTTTCTCTGTTGCACCAGCTTTCTTTACAATGCTTTCTGCAGAGTCTATAGCATTGTTAAGAGCATCTTGCTTCTCAGCAGAAGCATTCTTATAAGAAACATCATTCTTCTTATCTTTTGCTTCTGCAAGCTTTGCCACCAATTGAGTCTTGTCGTTACCATCAAGTTCATTAACAGCTTGCTTGAGTGCAGTCAATGCAGTATCAACAGCTTGCTGCTTCTGCTCAGGAGACTTCTGAGACTGATCGTTCTTAGCTTCAGTAAGAGCGGACTCTGCCTCTTGCAAAGCCTTATCAAACGCAGACTTCTTTGCTTCAGAAGCATTCTCATACTTAGCATCGCCAACAGATTGAGGGTTAGTCGACTTCTTCAGCTTCTTAGAATCAGCAACTTTCTGCTCAAGTTCAGTTGTATTAACCGCTCCATCAAGACCGTTTATTGCAGTATTCAACTTATTCAAAGCTGTGCTGATTTCAGAATCAGTGTGACCGTGAGGAGTCTTAACAAGATCTTCGGCAGTCTTCAAAGCATCATCAAGAGCCTTTTTCTTAACAGCAGTACCATTCTTGTAAATAACTTCTTGCTGCTTAGCTTTTGCATTGGTGATAGCAGTCTGCAACTTACTCACATCGTTACCATCAAGTTCATTAACAGCTTGCTTGAGTGCAGTCAATGCAGTATCAACAGCTTGCTGCTTCTGCTCAGGAGACTTCTGAGACTGATCGTTCTTAGCTTCAGTAAGAGCGGACTCTGCCTCTTGCAAAGCCTTATCAAACGCAGACTTCTTTGCTTCAGAAGCATTCTCATACTTAGCATCGCCAACAGATTGAGGGTTAGTCGACTTCTTCAGCTTCTTAGAATCAGCAACTTTCTGCTCAAGTTCAGTTGTATTAACCGCTCCATCAAGAGCAGCTTTAGCAGAATTGATAGCATTAACAGCTTGAGCTACTTTCTCAGCAGTTGCATTAGCATCAGTAAGCACTGCATTACCATCAGCAATAGCTTCATTGTAAGTAATTTTCTTAGTCTGATCTGCGTTAATGTATGCGATCGTCTTCTTGAAGTCAGTGTCACCGTCAATAAGTTTTTGCAGTGCAGACTTATCAACAGTCTTGCCACCGAGATCCTGAACAGCCTTTTCTAATGCCTTCTTAATCTCATCAACCTTGGCACCATCAGCATTCATACCCTTAGTTGCATCAACAAGAGTAGATGCATTTGTGAACGCACTATCAAAAGCAGTCTTCTTATTATCCTTATAATCAGACTTTGCTGTAAGAGTAGACTTCTGACCATTAACAAGAGTTACAAGATCCTTGAGTGACTTCATTTTGCCGTCAAGATCTTTAGCCTTAGTAACAACATTATTGATAGCAGTTTTCACCTTATCAACAGTATCTAAATCACTCTTAGGGTCAGTTTCAGGATTTGCAACTTCTTCCTTAAGAGCCTTCTTCTGTGCATTATTAAGATTCTGAAGATTATCTATTGCAGTATTCGCATCTTTTCTAGTCTTTGCAAGCTCAGCTTCCTGAAGAATAGAATCAATGTCTTGTATAGAATCGGTATTTTTATCATCCAACTTTGCATTGAAGTTCGTAGCTTCTTGATCAGTAAGATCACCATGCTTCTTCAGATCAGCAATCTTCTTCTTAGCTGCAGCTTTAGCATCCTCAAACTCAGCATTGTTGAGAATCTCTGCAACTTTATCAAGACTATCGGTCTTACCTACCTCGTCTTGATACTTCTGCTTATCTTGTTCGTTGAGATTAGTCAACTCACCAATCTTCTTCTTAGCATCAGCCTTAGCCTTATCAAGACCTTCTTTATTACTGTTATCAGCAGCAGTCTGATTCTTATTAGCCTTTTCTTTAGCCTCTTGCTTTATATCATTTATAGCATTTGCATCAGTTGCCTTCTGAATCTTCTCAATAAACTGCTGCTTATCTTCAGGCGTAAGATTTTTATAATCTTCACCATTGCTAATTTCATCAATAGCAGCCTGCTTTTGCTTCTCAAGCTCAGCTTTCTTCTTAGCTTCTTCAGCCTTGCCTGTGTCTTGCTGCTCCTGTTGATTCTGCTTCGTTACCTCGCCATCAACCTTCGCATCATCTTTCTGCTGCTGCTGTTGCTTCTCCTGCTCAGCCTGCTGATCAGCTTGTTGCTGCTTTTGATCAGCTTCCTTTTGCTTCTTTTGATCCTGATCCTTTTGGAACTCGTTTATCTTCTCACGGATCTTTTCAGGATCAGTCTCAGTACCAATCTTCTTATCAAGTTCAGTCTTTTGCTCAGGAGTCAAACCAAGATCATTCTTAGCATCATTAATCTGCTTCTGAGCATCTTTCTTTTTCTTCTCATCTTGACCATGCTCATTAGCAGACTTAATAATCTTGTCTACATCTTCTGGCTTAGTAATATTGTTGATTTCACCTTGATGATCTTCCTTGAACTTCTTAATCTCTTGATCATTCAAGCCATTTTTCTTAAGAATCTTGTCAATAAGATTCTCAGCTTCCTTCTTAAGTTCTTTAGGCTGAGGAGCGGCAGCATTAGATACAAAGCAGTCGTTCTTAGTAAGACTGAATGCTAAATCAGAACCACCATATTTACTAGATTTTCTAACTTCAATGGAGTCGCCTAAATAAATTGTTACAATTCCATCTTCACCACCAAATCCACCTCTAACCAATTTAAGATTAGATCCATTTTTTTCAATCCACTGTCCACTATATTTGTAAAGTTGCATTCCATTACCTATACTGTCACCAGTAGTGGTAAGTTTATTCAGTAAGCCATCAGTCTTAGTTATAAAATCTGTAGTTATTTCAGCATTTCCTGATTTAACTTTCCAATTATCTTGAATGAACTTTATGACAAAACTATTCCAATCAGCAGCTTGCGGCTTATCCTTATCGGTAATAGCAATCTTAGTGATGTTGTACCTGTAGCCATTATTATCTTTTGTTTCAGTTCTTGGCTTTTCCGGATTACCCTTGGTATACACCAATTCAGAGTAGTCGAAGGTAGAAGTTGAATCATCATTAAACTTAACAGTCATAGTATGATTGCTGTCATCAAATGTGATAGCATTATTTTCATTCTTACCTTTTAGCTTGCTTTGAAGGTCATTATTGGCTGTTAAGATAGCTTGCCTAATAATTGACTGTTCTTGCTTTTGAATCTTCTTAGCATCTTGTACAGCTGTACGAGCTGGAAGCGTAATATTCGTCAAATCAGCGAGTGGCTTACGCTGATACACCAGCTTGTTGCCATCGAGCTTATCAGTAGACTTATCAGTATAAGTGATAGTTACGTTGCCTTGAGCATCTACTGTAATAGATTGCTTAGCTGCTTCTAAATTCTGAGGCTTACCAATAGCATTCATGAAGTCAGCTTTATTTTTATTTGCTTCATAAACTTTCTTCACAAGTTCTGTTTGCTCACCTTGAGTCAACCCTTGTGGATTTCCAACTGCCATTGGCACTGGATAGTACGGCGTAAACTTATCCGCAAGTGAACGCTGCTTCTTTACAAGATACTTGCCTTCAAGCTTTTTAGTTGAATGAGTACCAGTTGCATCCTTGAATGTGATTGTTGCATCACCATTAGCAGCAACATCAACCTTTTCTATAAGATCCTTAATCTTACTATTAGCATTCTTAATAGCATTTTCAACTTGCTTCTTCTCTGTTGAATCAAGAGAAGACGGATTCTTCACAGGAGTCAAATCCGGATACGTAATTTTTGTGCGCTCTGACAATGGCACGTAGCGTTTAGTCAGATTTTCCTTAGAAATAGTATCCGTAGAGTTATCTTTGTACGTTACCGTTGCGCTACCATCGTTATTGACTTTTACAGCCTTTTTGAAAGCATCTTCAGTTTGAGTCTGTTCCATACCTTTAAGTTTTTTCAGCACATCGGTATTACTCTTATTAGCTTCCCACAGCTTGCTAAGTATTTGTTTTTGTTCAGACTCTGTTGGCTGTCCAAATGTAGCAATTTCTGTAGCCTGAGGATAAGTAAGCTCTAATTCCTTGGAATAATCTGGCAAAGTTGGCGCAAGCACAACCTTACCAACAGTGTAATGCCAGTTACCCAATACCTGATACACGCCTGCAGCAAACTTCAACGGCTTTGTTTTATCGTTCAGTTTAATAACGAAGCTAATCTTAGATTTTCTATTGCCTCTACTCTCCCAGTTAATAATTAAAGAGTTAGTGGCTTTCCTATATTCTCTAGAAGTATCGAGAGTATTACCAGATTCATCATAACCGCCGGCTTCACCGGTCATTCTTTCCCAGTTATTCTTAAATTCAACACTTTGCTCTTTATTATCATCAAACCAGAAACGGCTTGCAGACTGATTCCAAGACTCCTTTGTATATGTTGCACCTGTTTGTTGAGAAGCCGAACCACCAGTCAACTCTTCGTCCTTATACAAAGTAATGCTATCGTTTACAATCGTGACGTCCTTAGGCACGCTCGCCCACCAGAATGGTCGACCACCCCACCATTCACCCTGAGAATTAAACTGGTACTCAACCTTATAATATTGTCCGTAAGTTTTTCTGTCTGCTGTTTCCTTATTATCGTTTTGTTTATCATCGCATGGCACTAGTTTAATATCCACATACCTCTGCGCCTTTGTAGAAGAATCGCGATTCGCATACCTATAGCTACCATCAGGAAGATTAAAACCATTAGCCCAAGCTTGATGAGTTGGCAAACCAGCACCACAAGCAAGCAAGCTTGCCAATGTTGCAGTCACAGCAATTTTCGGTAAACGTGAAATCGCATACGACTTACATGCTTCTAAACGAGTTCCACTTATCTCTTTCGCCATTGAACGAAGTGTACTCGGCTTCAAATACGCGTAATTTTTAGACACATGTAAAGCATTTTTAGCAGCTTGTGTTTTCTTAACCATTAACAGTCCTCACTTATATATTTTCTCTTCAACTCGCTCTGCAGACATAAACTCACATCTTGCAAAAGAGCTTGTTAATAGAGCAAAGGATACCCCCCCCCCGCGTAATAATTCAAGTAATATAGGCAAAAACTACCATGCGATTAAGGTAACAACTATATTCAATATTAAATATTACAAATAATCATGCGAGCGCCGCATAGCTAGTGTTTGGCAACTGCGGCAAAACAACAATCAAACCGGCAGTAAAAATCAGCGCGAGTATAGGCAAAAGCTGCCATTGGCACGTAGATGAGAATGCAAATCCAATCCAAGAACCAGTAGTAGCACCAATCGCAAACGCAAGGCGCGCCCAACCAGAAAACTTAGCGAGAGTACTCCCTTTAAACAGAATCTGACGCGCAACAATAATCGGCTCTACTAGTAACATTCCACCAATCGCTTGAAGGAAGAATGCGAAGCAAATCATTGGCAAAAGATTAATAAACATAAGGCAATAAGCGAGCAAGCTCACAGCAATACCTAAAATCGCTACTTTTCTTAAACCGAGTTTTTGAGAAGAGTGCGCATATAAAACGGACGCGAGCACGCTTCCTACACCAGTGAAAATATACAGTATTGTTAAAGATTGAGAGCTATATTGTTTACCGATACCGAGAAGAATATAGGAAACAGAGCATGCAGGAATAAAAGCAACCAAAAGAGATCCTGCAAGAAGCATGATTTTACTCTTGAGTGACGGATTCGCAGATTGCTTAGCTGCAGATTTATTGGCAACGTCATTTTCTTGCGATACTTGCGATACTTGCGATACTTCTCCTTCTTCACTAATCGCTTGCGATTCATTCTCTACATCTTGCAACGCTTCCTCTTCTGCGCAAGACGCTTGCGCAATGTCTTGTTTCATAATAAATCGCGTAGCACAAGCCGCGAAAGAAGTCACGGACGAGAAAATCAAAACCGCAGGAATCGACCAGCTCGCAATCCACGATCCTAATGGAGAGCCAAGTAATGTTCCTGTAATACTTGCCAAAATGCTCACAATGCCGCTGTAGTTTACAATCATGCTGTCGTCGCCGCCTGCAGCATCAACCTCGAAAACTTCGCTAGCAATATCAATCACTTGACCTGTAATCAACAATGCACAAGAAAGAGCTACAAGCGACCACTTCCACGCAGGAGAGCCAAACATAAGAAGCGGCAGCAAACCGAGCACGCCTTCTACGCCCTCAGTCATAGCAAGAGCGCGAAAACCGCCAAGCTTATCAACAATCCAACCAGAGCATGGCGAAAGAAAATCGGCAACCGTCATAAAAGTCTTACGAAAACCAATCACCCAAGCTGGCAAACCCACAATAATAATAGAAGGCAAAACCGATCCTTCATACGCTTGATTGCCGAGCATAGAAAAACAGAAGCCAACCAAAGCCCATCGCAATGCTGGACTAATAGATCTCATACGAATAAAAATATTATTCCGCTTACCAATAGCCTTCATAATAAGCCCCTTATAAATTACATTAATTGTGTTGACGAATCGACATTATTGATTTACGTTTTCTTAGACGACCTATAAGTTCAGCAGGAAAACCATGACGAATAACATGAAAACGTTCCAATCCTGGTGCGACAATTTGCACAACACTAGGATTGCATTTCATCGATTTACGCTCATAGTGGAATGCGTCACGTTTCCATATATCTATTCCGTACTTATGAAGATCATTTACTATATTATTTATCTGAATTTCTATGTTAGGAATAGATAAAGTGTCACGTATATCATATGACACTAATTTTTGTGAAAATTTCCCACTATCCTGTCTAATTTTTTCTAAGAATAAAGCTTTCTTAATATTTGGATATGAATGTACAAGATGTTTTAGTCTTTTGGATCTATCACGTTCTTCAGGATTAGAATAATCTTTATCTGCACATAACTCTTGCCATAACTCAAGAAGCGAACGATATGTTGCGTATCCTAAAAATTGCGATGCGCCGCATCCAAAAGTAGGAATTTCTTCTCTATCTGTCTTATAACATATAGATAGCACCACTGAGCCAGACAAAGCTGGAATCGATACAATATACACCTTGTTACCAGTTGCGCTCTCAATAGCCTGTTTTATTTCTTTCAATAATTCACAATTAGGAATTAAAAACTCTACGCATACATCATCAAATATATTAGAAAGAAGAATATTAGATGTTGCATCTCGTTCAATAAGTTCATTAAGCGCATGCAAAGTCGCTTCTTGGATAGAAGCACCTGCGGCCCATCCATTATTTGTATAGTAGCAACGAATTAAATTTTCATCAATAGAAGAAAACTCACCAGTAGACTTTCCACCGCAGTATTCTGGTGGTAACGAAGCAATAGCATTATCACTCATACTATAAAAAGTATAATCAGTATTTTTGCTTGCTGAATTAGAAAGATTAAGAATCGCATCTCCTTTTATTCGAAGAGATGATGAACAAGAATACAAAACAGACTGATTCGAATATACTATATGTTCCAATAATTCATATAAACCGCTAGTTAGAGATTCAAGCCCAAGACCTTTACCTCTAGCGGATTCTAAAACAATATCTGCACAATCAGCCTCATCTAAATAAACACACGAATCCAAAATACAAGTAGTGTCTAATGCTGATACTTCAACACTCCATTGCCACTTCTTTAAGGCAAATACCTCAATAATTGATGACAAAGAATCCATCAATGTAAATTCTCGTTCAGGTGAAACAAAATTAACCATAACATATCTTTTCACAAAATAATGCTGGCAATTGTATTACAAAATAACAAAACCGCCAGCATGTTTATTTCAATTTTCATCATCGTCTGGTATTTCACCAACAAAGAAATCACTCATACTAGTAAAATGTGGAGTGCTGTGTTCAGTTCTAGTACGTCCCATAATATTCACCTTTCAATAAAAAATAATAACTCATTTAATTTCCTTTTAAGTTCATTTAAGAACTCATTTAAGAACTTTGGTAAAAGATACTATTACTTCTTACAAAAAATACAATACAGTTATAAGTCATGAATACAAAACAGTAACAAATAATAAATTTTATTAATTATTTTAAGAAAGACTTATAGTAAATTATTGTATGAATGAAAAATTTTATACTAAATGGGTGTGTTAAAAAGAAAACGATCATTGAGAAAAAGTAAAATATACTGTTGCAACTAATACAAATTTTTAAAGATTAACAAAATTAGACTAAATATAATCCACTAAAAAGAAGGTCTATAGGTCGAAAAGGGGCTTATGATAATTTCTTAAGTATTTTATGCAGTAATAGCACGATTATCTTTTAAGCCTTTTTACTCTGTGGTTGTTATAAAAATCAATTGTTTGACGTAATTCTTCTGTACTACCCCAGCTCTATGTTGCAAGAAGGTTTTCTATTGACAGAAGAAGACTATCTCCTTGATATTAAAAACCATAAATAGATTCAAAAAATGCATATTTAGATCATTTGAGCCAATCTGTTTCATTATTACTATTCTCTTTAACTACTCTAATATTGCGCTCTAAAAGACCAATACGTTGCTTAAGTGGAATTATTTTGCCAGTTGTTGCATTATAACGACTAACTAAATAAGGAGCTTCTCCGCACGTTATTTCCATTCGACGTTCATCTACATATGTCATCCAATTTGTTGAGCATTTCTCTGAAAACTCAATTTTTTCTGTGGTAGAAATCCAACTTTTATATTTATTATGGTTAAAAATATCTTTTTACCAAAACACGCTTCTAGTTTCATTACGTGTTGACACAATGAAATCTTACTCTTGTACTCTGAAACTATTTATAGGAATCCTGAAATTTTGACATTGAGCTCTTAACCCTTAGTTTGGAGCATCATACTATTTATTATTGAAAATAAGAAAGCTTATCTCAAATAACACTCAAAAGATAACATACAAAAAGATGGCTCTAACATATCGCTAGAGCCATCTTCTAATAAACAATGCCGGTTACTTAAAACAAGCAGTGCCTACTTATTGTTTTTTTCATCATTTTCTTCTTAAGAAGAAGTGCAAGTCCAGCAATTGAGAAACCAAGCACTGCGAGCAAGCCTGCAAACGATGCCGATTCGCCTGTCTTAGGAATCATGCCAATATGCTTTTCAGGCTGCGGCTGAGGAGCTGGTGTCTGCGGCTGCAGCTTCAGTTCCGACGCAGGTTGATTTGGAGTTGGGTTAGGCTCTGGATTCGGTGACGGAGTTGGCGTCGGTGCCGGAGGATTCGGAGTTGGATCCGGATTTGGTACAGGATCTTTCGTGTAAATAGCATACACAGTCATATCGCCATTAACTATGCTTGCTCCCGTAAACGTCTCACCCTTACCGTCTTCCTTCGTATTCCACTCCTTGAAGGTATAACCAGCCTTCGTTGGCTTCTTCAGCATAGACTCATTAGTCAACGCATCAGTATCAATAGCCTTACCAGGCTCCACATTAACAGTAGCAACCGTAGAATCGCCATCTTTAAAAGTTACAGTATTATATGTAGGCGTCGGATCTGGTGTCGATTCTGGTTTCTTCACTTGGAAAGAATAAGAGATTTGTTTAGACTTATTTTCTTCTCCGTTCGCATCTAACCCTTTAGGATCCTGTTCAGCAGCAAAGAAGAAATAATTGCGATTAGCACAGTTATCCTCTCTTGCAGTGGTTGCTTTCACAAAATTCTCTGTGGAAGAATTAGCAAAATCATAGAAACCGGCTACCGTTCCTCGAATTCTATATTTTTACCTTCAGTAACTGTCTTTTTCACAGATAGACCAGTTACTGAAACAATGATATTGCTGGTATCTACATTCTTAACTTGGTTAATGATGTCTTGCCATTTTTGAGTTGTTCCAGGATTATCTTTCTTTAATGTAACAATGAGCGTTTTACCATCATTTGTTTTTGTTACACTTGGAGAAAATCCCTTAATTCCGCTAATTGTAGCAGATGCATCATTAGCTACTTCTACACCATCTGGAATATCTAGCGTAAAAGCAAATCCTGCATCAACCTTACCGTAGCTATTGTGGAATTTCGTAACATAGGCGTCATTCGTGCCACCAACTCTCGTATAGCTTAGCGTCCAACCATTGAGATAACGCTTAAACCATGGGATACTAACTGAAAAATCAAGATTCAGTTTATCCCCAGATTGTAGCTCACCAACCGCTTTAGAATCCGTTTCACCCTTAAGCTTCAGATCACCGTATACTTTAAGTTTATCAACTGGCTTTTTAATTTCATCTTGAGTTAATAAATCATTTTCCTTAAAGCCAAATGGGTTGACACGATTTTCGATAGGTTTTGTAGGATTTTGTCCTGGTTTTGTATCTCCTTCTGCCGTATCATTACCTGCGAGATAACCATATCTTTCTTCAAAATCCATCCCAGTAGGCATAAGCCAATACGTATTAGGGTTATTCACTATCCCCGCATTTGGCGTACTAGTCATGTCTTCTAAAGAGTTAAATGGAAAATCAGCAATCGCTGTTTTACTTGAAGAGGTTAAATACTTAGGAAATACCCCATAATAAGTTTTCCCTGTAAAACCATCGGTTATCTCTTTCTTTTCCACATCAACCCAATACGTATTCTTTAGCGTACTATCGCCCAAATATTCAGGCGTAGCAGCCAACGAATCCTTAATTAAATATAGAAGCGGTTTGCTACCATCCGCGGCAAACACTGGTGACACAAATGCTGCTGATGCAATCAATGTAGCTGATACTATCGTTACAGCCATATTTTTTAGTAATTTCATACAAAACCTCCTACGGTCTCTTGATTTCAAGTGACTTTAATGGGGAGGTAATGTTAACGATTGGATCACTAACTGGGTGATTGCCAAATTTGTATAATTGGCAAATTCCTGAACCAGTTATAGTTCCAAGTAATTCTTCTTTTCCTTCTACTATATATGGGATATTTACGTTAATTTCATGCCCAGTTTGATTACGTTCACTTTCTACAAGCTTAAAAAATTCTTTATAATCATTCCAATTTCCTAGTTGAATAGTGATAACAACTGAATTATCCTTTTCTACATATTTAGTCTCAATGGCACTGATAGTAGATGTGTTTTCGGTAGCTTTAATTCCCTTTTTATCAACGTGGAAGTTAGAAGGGAATTTTATCGTATACTGAGCAATAGGGAACTTTTCACCTTCACTGGACATGATTATATTTTCAAATTTCAAAGGTCCAAAACCTTGTCCTTTTATTTCTTTCTCATATACTTTGTAGGCTCCTTCAAAAAGGTCTGCAGCTTCCACGCTTGCGCTTATAGTACCCGTATAAGAGTCTTTTTGCCCTTCAATTGGCGTGACGGGAGATGCAGTTACCGTCTTACTCACATCAACGGTTCCTGTAATTTTCTTTAAGAAAAAGGATCCGCTTACGTTTAATTGACTATCGACTTTATATACAAGTTGTCCTTCAGCCGCAAACGCCTGTGTAGTTCCAGCCATAACACCAAACGCTACTAATGTAGCCATCAATAGACCCATTGTCTTTTTTACTAATGTTTTCATATTTTCCTCCTTATTAATCTAATAATGGGTTATAGGCCAAAAAGTGTGTAAGAAATCATGTCTTAGACCTTGCAATACAAGGGTTTTGCGGTAATCGAATCTGTTTTCTGCACATTCGCCACCTGGACAAAAAGTGTGTAAAAATAAGCTCATAACCCTTATAGCAGTAAGGCTCGCAGTATATCGAATGTGGGCTATTTCTTATATTAAGCGGCGTTCGAAGCATGTATTAGCTGAGTATTTAACAATAAATCGTCAAAGGCTGTTACTAACGCAGATTACGTACTGCACCAGTAACATATAACCCCGCTTATCTGTTGTTAACGCAGATTACGTACTGCACCAGTAACATATGACCGTTACTTTCTTAAGATACTTGACTGAGTTTTTAACAGTGCTGAGGCTAGTTTATGCCACAGAATACTCATCAGCTTAGTTTTACACACTTTTTGGCCTATAACCCCCTTTTTCCTCCTCTCTTATATAAAGAAGCGACCAAGATTTTCTTGGTCGCTTCATGTTCGTATAACACTCATATAATACCTAAAGAACTAGCTTTACAGTTAGATAATCCACCTTACTTGTATGCTCTTCCATTTAAGGAAACTAGAGAATCAAATAATTGCGTTTCATCTAGAATACTCTCAGTTGGAGTTCTTTCCGTTATTGCAAGTTCTTTATACTTACTAGTAATTCCCTTAACAGCTTCTAATATCGATGGTTTAGAAACTTTGGAATCACTTTTCCTATACTCTTTAATTAAATCAGAAACTGCAAAAATCCCTAATTCCTTAAATTTCTGAGTTCGGTCATGATCATTCAAAGTTTCATTATTACTGATTCTTTCAACATTAAACCTTGTATTGTTTACTTTTTCGTCATAAGCCATCCTAAACTCTAACGAATTTTTCCAACCATAGTCAGAATTGTAAACAAACTTTTCACCAGTTATGTCTTCAATAGCCATAGCTAGAATATACTCATAGCATCCAGCATCTCTACTATCATAAATAGCATCGTAAAGAGGTTTAATTGCCTTCAGTCCCAGTTTCAATATTCTTTGATAGTTTTTAGAATTCCTAATAAACTTTCCTGGATGTGCCTGCATAGCCACTTGTGGATTAGTCTTCGTCTCAGTTTCTAATTCCACCATCAACTTATTCATGGATCCCTTTATATCATCTAACGTTTCAGCATAAGCTACGTTTACTGGCATCAATTTATGAGCTATATTCCCACTATTCTTTGATGCTTGATTATTTCCAATAATAAAAATTCCAGTAAATACAAATAGAACCAATAAAAGTAAAGTTCCTAGCGAAATATACATTTTTTTCTTAGACATAGTATTACACCTCCTAGAATTCTATATTCTTAATTTGTTGTATACTCTCATAGTGTAGGATATTATCTTAGTTAAGTATCCATAGAGATTAAATTCTATTTTTCGCTTAACATTAAGATAATCGTTATGTCTTCGTTGCCTAAATGATTCATCCACTGTCTAAACAGTTATACTATAGCGATATTAATATAACATGTTATATTGTTTTTATCAAGACACAAATTCATCTTAATCACCTAACTTATTTCTACCAATTACAGTGAACGCTCCCGCACGGTTAAGTGGGAGCATGTTACCGTTAATCAAATACAAGTCACCACCCTCACAGGCGGGAATCTTATCCAGGTTTTCTAACTGTCTAATATCGTTTGCGCTCATCCAACCGTTTTGACGAGCGGTAGCATAACCATTCATACGACTCTGATAGTCTCCTCGAAGAAGACCATCCACGTTAAACTTCACATAATAAGTTTCTTTCTCCTTATCAGTAAAAAGCCGCCTCGTAATAGACTGTTCAAAACGCGCCACCCAAGGATCCAGCGTGTATTTCACAAACTCCAGCGACTGCTGCTCAATATTAGAAAAACTTGATTTTTCTAAATCACCAACCATGTGTGGTGGGACTCTAAAAATACGAGCGATTTCGTTAATCTGAAACTTACGAGTTTCAAGAAACTGCGCTTCGTTAGGCGAAATAGAAATAGGCGTATACTTCATGCCTTCCTCTAAAATCGCTATCTTATGCGAGTTAGAACCCGAGAACCCCCTATTCCAACTATCCCTCATACCAGACGGATCTTTTACTGTACCGGGGTATTCCAAGATTCCGCTTGGTGTAGCACCGTTAGCGAAAAACGATGCACCATACTCTTCCGTAGCTATTGCCATGCCGATAGCGTTTTTTGCCATCGCAATAGGCGAATAGCCAACAAGACCGTCAAAACCAAGACCGGGAATATGAAGCACGTCAAATGGTTTAAGTTTCACACTCGTTTCTTTACCCGCTAAAACATCACTATCATTTAACGTATACTCGTAAAAAATTTGACCGTTCTCATCCCGGTCAACTCTCATACGATCAGGCATTAAAGGGTATAAGCCTAAAACCTCGCGTCCTGGAATGCTTTTCTAAAATTCAACCCCTCCGTGTCAGCATGAAACACGTAGATAGACGCATCATCTGCCATCGCCTGCTCCATGTTCACGAACGAGTTGAAAAGAAACTGGTAAAACTTATCATTCTCCATATTATCGTTTTTAATTTTCCCAGCAGCACCCTCATAGTTCACGTTATAAGGCGGATCAGTAACCACCAGATTCACTTTAGTATCCTCAAGAAGCGTCTTAAATGTTTCTAACTTAGTAGCATCACCGCAAATAACACGATGCTTACCAAGCGTCCAAATGTCACCTGTTTTAGAAAAACACGGTTCTTCCAGCTCTTTTTCAACATCAAAATCATCATCGCTTACGTCTTTATCGGCATCAAAAATACTGGAAAGCTCCACCTCGTCAAACCCGAGAAGATCAAGGTTAAAATCAGCTCCTTCAAGCTCTGACAACTCGACAGCTAAAAGCTCACTATCCCAGCCGGCGTTAAGTGAAAGCTTATTATCCGCGATAATATAAGCACGTTTTTGTGTTTCAGTTAAATGGTTTTCTTTCACGCACGGAACTTTTTTAAGACCCAGTTTTAATGCCGCGGCAAGCCTGCCATGCCCTGCGAGAATCGTATTATCTTCCGCCACTAGAATTGGGGATAGAAAACCAAACTCGCGAATACTTGCCGCTATCTGAGCCACTTGTGCCTGAGAGTGAGTGCGAGCGTTTCTCACATACGGGATAAGCTCACTTACGTCAGCCAAATAATACTGCATTTCTTTTTCCATAAGCTTTCCTCCCGTTAGAAAAGACCCCAGCAAGCCAGCTTTTCAAAACCACCCACCGAGTCAATATAATCTTTCGCAATTTTCACAATCTGCGAATACGGTTTACCATCAACCATTTCATCCCCGATAGCACAAGAAAACTCAACAACCCGACCGGTTTCCTGTGCTTTCAAAAACGCGTAAATGTTAACCGACACGTCAGCTTTCGTAAGATCCTTACCATGCAATCCGCCGCCCGTAACAGCATCAGCCATGTCTGACCCGAGTTTTCGGTTAACCGCTCCCGTATCCACGCTGATACCACCAGTCCAGTCGCCTAAAGGATTAACAAACGCATTCGGATAGTCTTTCAATACGTCTTCTCGTTTAGCGTGAGACTGGCAGATGATAAGCTTTTCACCATCAAGAACATACTTGCCGTCATACGGATACTTTTCATAAACCTTTCGAGCAATAGCCGAGAGTTTCTTTTGTTCGTCTGTTAGTGGTACGCCTTTAAAAATCCCGTTATCAGCGCAACGAACCATACCATCCTGGTTTCGGCTTAAATGCTTATCCTGCGGCACAACCGTAATATCAATCTTTACTTTCCCAGGGCTTAAACGATGGATAATATTTTTAATATCCTTAAACTTAAACATCACCGTGCTTTCAATACACACGGCACACTTACCATGCCCGAGCATCACTTCAACAGCAATCTTCGGATTCTCATCCAGCTTGTATGCAAGATCAACAATTGCTCCAGCAATACGATCCGCAATCTTGTCAACATGTGACGGGTTTACTTTTTCTATCATAATTTTTCTCCTTATATGTTTTTACGTGTAATAAGCAGGCGTTCTGTAGCGGTCGGAGCGATGGAGAGAACATACAAAAAGAGCCGGTACTCTAGGTGAAGTACCGGCTTTCTTAACTGAAAATAACCATAGGAAAATAGAGGTACTTCACATAGCACCCCACGGAATAAACCCGTAGAGACTCTACGATGTATCTCATCGCCCTATAGCTAATCAGGCTTTGTGATTTAAATTTGATGTTCTCAACCTATGCAACGATATTCATTTCATTAGTTGAAATCACATCAGAGTTATTGATTAACTCTGAATTAAATATAATCAAGTAAAGAAAGTAATAGAAGATAGTAAAAAATAGCATAACTTTAATGGAAAAGTAATGCTAAATTATTTACATTACTCGTCATTAAAGTATATAAGCGATATATTCCAAATAAATTGACATTACTTTTTGCAACCAAAAAATAAAGCCATGCTATAATCCATGACTTTATTACAATAGAAAGGATTCAAAATGCCCTTGATCAAAGAAAAAATTCCGTAAATAATTTTGAAAATTTTTTATTTATGTTTGAAAGCTGTAGTTGTGACTGCGTTGAAGATATAGAACACACATCTCCAGGGAAAGAGCCTACAATCAGATTAAAATTACAAGCAATACCTGAAATTTGGTTACACTGCCAAAGGTGGTTTATTTCGGATTGCATCTAATGTAAGCACAGAGGATCGAAATATACTTGGTAAATTAATTTCATTATCTAACAAACTAACTAAAGAACTTTTTTCTTTCTTTAAAAGCAATGGTTTCTTATTTCCTGTATCAGAAACTTCCTATACTGGATTCGATGAAAAAATTTTGTATGAAATAATCAACCGATTGAAAGCGACAGTTGAGTTAATGACTGCTGTAGTGAAATTAGAAAGAATTATAAAAAGATTTGCGAATTGGTTATCTCTTTACTCCTCCGTAAGGATATTTCTATAAATACAGATTTTATGAATAAACCTTATTCAAGCTGCCACAATTCTTATCTTGAAACGATTAACAACTCTCCATCTGAATTATCTCCTAAAAGAAAATAGGAAAAATTTGATGGAGATACCTACACTATTGCAGACTCTTTATATGGCACATATAATCTGAGCATCAATGATTATAACGATAGTATTGGAGGTTATAAATCTGTTCAAGGATTTCAAAACGAGCTATATATTAAAGTAACTTTGAAGTTTGTTAATTATGAGAAACAAGATACAGCTAAGAAAATTTCCGATTTCCTATTTCACTTCTTTTATGACATGAATGGAGATAGCTCCAATAATTTCTCTGAAATAATGAAAGTAGCAGTAATTGAAATCGCTAAGTTTCTAATTAAGGAAGAAATTAATTACAATATTAAAGATATACATCCTGTTTATGATCCAGAAACCATGACTCCTTCCTGGAAAGTAGATTCACTTCTTAGTGCTGTATATTTCTCCATATTTTACTTGAAACCAGATCTTGAGTTATATCGCCCCTGTGATAATCCTAGATGTGGTCGGTATTTCCTTGTAAATACCACATCAACAAGGAAACGTTTCTGTAGCAAAGAATGCTGCAACAGAGTTACACAAGACCGATATAGGAAAAGAAAAGGAAAAAGAAGAACTATAAAATAAAGTCTCTGTCTGTAGTACTACAAACAGAGATTCTGCAATAGTATTTTTTATATTTAATCTATATCGTACGTGCCACGGTCTTCGGCAACCATAGAATCAGTAGGCTTACGCGCATAAGATACTATTTTAGAAAGAGATGATTCCTTTGTAAATTTTATTTCCTTCCTGCTCAGAACAGACTCTATAGATTCTGCAAGTGCAGCCTTTTCCTTTATCGGTTTACCTGAATAATGGTACATTAGATATCTTGTATCAATCACAATTCCTTGGATTCGTTCATAGTATTTTTTGTTGCGTCTCCAGTCGCCAATTGCCTCACCAATGTTTCCAACAAAAGACGTCAGACTAAAATAGTTCTTTGCCATATTGTACGGCATGATGAAAGCATTAAATAGAGATTTCGCATCTACATTCTTATTCTTTTCCAAATATTCGCCATATGTAATTTGCTTATTGATTGACGAACCGTTAGGCAGATGGTCAGGAATCCCAGTCAAACCGTATTTATAGTACTTAGCGTCAAGAACGTAATATTTATCGTTATATATCATGATTGTATCCGGTATCAAAGGCCTCTTTTCTTTGTATTTGCCGTAGTCAAGCAACCATCTTGAACGAGGAAAATATTTATTTTTGTCCTTCTCTCCAAATGCTCGATCAATTAATTTTTCCCACACGTGATCAAAGTCATCTGTACCAAAGTAGAATTGCTTATCGGAAGTCTTCTCATACATATACTCAAGCATGTCATTCATGCTACGAAATAAGGATTTCTTTCTATCGTCATTTGTAGTAGCAAGCTTGTTTTGGACAATTCTTATTGACGTCTTAATATCCGGATGTGACCCTGATTCCTCTGGCATATAGGGAACATACAGCCATCCAAGTCTCTTAAACGCTTCATACACACAGAATCTATTAATCTGCGTTATTTCTTTCGTGTCATTTGGAGTTGAAGATCGAACTTCAAACTGTGTAAATACAAAAGAACTCACACCATTTCTGCTTTGAACAAGAGGCATTTGCTTTCGTGCAGTTCTTGCCCAATCCTGCTTACCAGTTGAAGCAGTAGTATATACTTGCTCTTTCTCAACATAATAGGCGCCACCAATTGAAAAATAATATTCTATAACATTTTTATACGCATTGATAGGGAAGCCTACTAATTGTGGTGCTGTAAACTTATTAATTGCCAATAATCTGTCATCTTTTGTTGTAAATTCAGATAACACTTGTATTAAATGCTTTATGTCTGTTCTGATTTCAGCATCGGTTTTTGGCAACTCATATCCGATTGGAAAATAGACCATAGCATTATCAGAATCAGCTTTGATACCAACAAAACGATCACCATCTTCATTTGTGTTAACATGGCAGTGTTTTTTAATATCAAATTCCTTGATTGAATTTGATGCTGAGTCTAAATCCATATAAATCACCGACTTAATCTTCTTCTACATTAGCAAATGCATCCCTGACATTATCTTTAAACACCTTAAAGCGCTCAGTACCATTGGCATACATAAAAGCATGTATTATTTGTTCAAGACTTTGATATTTATCAACATCAAAAATAATTTCACGGTTGAATTTAAATGCATCATCCCAAAGATATTTTATTACCTTTTCAGGGAACTTCCTATTTTGTCGCATTGCATCACGAATCACTGCAATTCTGGACTTCTCATCATCTGTAAGGGAACCACTGGTTTCTTTCATACGAAGAGCATCGTATTCTTTCAGATCTCCCATAGTGTCATCGTATTTAAGGTCATGAACATGAACAAAGTATGCTCCAAGTCTCTTATCCTCCGCAGAAGTCATCCTTGCACTATTCCCAACAACAATCTTATTGATTTCAACACAGAAATTTTTCCATGTTATTCCAGTGTCAAGGATTTCTGCATCAGCAAGCGAACTGTCAACACTGGCAAAATCGTTCTCGATAAGACGCATATCCCATCTGCGCTGAAAAGCTGTATCTAACGTGAAAACATTTTGATCTGATGTGTTCATCGTACCTATGATGGAAAGGTTTGAAGGAATACGAACCTTTTCTGTTTTTCTATCCTTGCCGTACATCTCCTCAGCAATATTCATATTTGTAATACCGTACTCACTTGTACCGATGGGATATCCGTTGTCATCAATATCACGAATTTCTACTTTACGGTCAAGCAACTGGAACACTTCTCCGAAGATAGCAGGAGCGTTACCACGATTAATTTCCTCAATAATAAGGATGTACTCCTTGCTCGGATTGTTATATGACTCGCGAAGGATATTCGTAAAAGGTCCAGGAGTAAACTTATAACTTACCTGTCCATCATCTGAAACTGCTGGAAGAATCTGTCCAATGAAATCTGAATAAGTGTAGTCAGGATGAAATACAAGTCTTTCTACAACACTTCCAGGTTTGCAATATTCATGCTCAATAGTCCAACTCTTACCAGAACCCGGAACACCATATAGAAGAATATTACGCCCACTTACAACGCGATTATTTTCAAGCGAATCTTGTCTATCGGTCTCTTTATCTATATTTACATCCTTGGAGCCTATTATTTTTGTGGCTGATAGCTGCAGAAAGGTTTCTACCCTTTTTTGATATTCCTCTAGATTATTAAACTGACCTTTTAATATCTGAACATCTCCATTATGGCACTCAAGGTATGGGTTTAGTCCATCCGAAAGCAGAGATTTAAGTATTCTTAAAGAACCTTTAGCTTCTTCATCTCCATTTAAATCTACATTATTTTTAGTTTGCATTAGTTTCTTATACACGTCGTTTTGATTAAAAATAACATCATTAGTACCATCAACTAATTTAAAGATTGCGCCTTCAGATATTGCAGTTAACAAGCGACTCAATCGAGTCTCTATCTGCTTATCATAATTAATATCAACACCAATCCACAAAATCAAAATACGTACATAAGCATCCCAATCATTGTCAATTAGAGTATCGATAATGTCAGCATTAACCGTATAGATTAATTTTTTGGGATACCTTATTCCACCTGTCCTTTCTGCACTAGCAGTTTTATCTTCATCAATAAAGCTGATTTTTGCTAACTTCCAAATTAGCTCAAAGGCTACTATTAGCGATTCCATTTGAGACTTAAATAGTGAATTATTATTTATAGCACCTATTACTGTATCAATGTTAATACCATCTTGTTTACAAATTTGTGCTAGTTTATTTTTAATAGCAGTTTTCAAATTTGGATTAATTACTATTTTGTCTCCACTTTGCACGGAATACTGAAGCTCAGCAGACTTAATAGAGCACTCCCAAAACAAAAGTATTAGCGCGACAGCACTCTTAACATGTGGGAGCGAAGATTTAATACCAAGCTTTAAATACAATTCATCATAAACGGACATATTATCTGGTCTATTCATCAATGTTTCCCTCCATAATATCATTTTTAATTACTCTAGCGATTGCTGATGCCAATAGTGGCGGAACAGCATTACCAACTTGTCTCATTTGAGAACTCTTACTACCAATGAATATGAATTCATCTGGGAATGACTGTATCCTGGCCGCTTCTCTTACTGTTATTGCCCGATTTAAAAAAGGATGAGTAAATTTGCCTGAAGAAGGTGTATCAAATCTTGTTGTTATCGTGACGGATATATCATCTTTTTTCATTCTGGTCCACGTACCACTATATATGGATTTAGTTAGATGCTCTTTTGGTAAAACTTCTTTACCGGCATTAGGAGGAATCATTCTCAATCTTTTTAATGAAAGTGGAGAGTGTTTTGTTGCCTTATGATTATACAAAAGGTTAGCATGTCCACGTAATTTTTTTTCATACTCGCTTTGAGGCGCATATCTGTATTCTTGCACCTCATCGCCTTCTCCTGATTCTAAAAATGCCAAGTCGCTAATTGCGTCCCATATAGTTACTTTCTCATTCAGCGAAGATGGTAAAGACGGAGCAACCCCATTCATTTTGCCAATAATAACTGCTCTTTTTCTATTTTGTGGTACTCCAAAATCCGCGGCATTAAGTACTCCATGCTGCAAAAAGTACCCCATAGCATTAAATAGCGTCTCAATTTCATTAAAAAAATAACCTTTTTCAGCAGTAAGCAGGTTTGGGACATTCTCCATTACAAAATACTTAGGTTTTACAAGCTCAACTACCTTTACATAATATTCAAATAAAAAATTTCTTTTATCGTAGATTGTTTTCCGCTGACCTTTTTGCGAAAAGCCTTGGCAAGGTGGCCCTCCTATAATGACGTCAATCTTATTTTTATATGTTCCAAAAACAGCATCCAAATCAAGAGAGGTAATATCACCAACGACCATTTTTGTTGTTTTATGATTTTTCATATAAGCGTTTGCAATGGATTCATCATACTCATTAGCTAAAAGAACACTGAATCCTTCTTCTTCAAAGCCTAACGATAATCCTCCTACGCCTGAAAATAAATCTATTACCGTTGGTTGCATTTATTTGCCCTCTATCCTAGATTTAGCAATGTTGTAGTATTCTGAGTTTAATTCTATACCTATAAAATTGCGACCAGCTCGTTTTGAAACAACTCCCGTTGTTCCAGAGCCCATAAATGGATCTAGAATATTATCACCAGGGTTGGAAAGTATTTCTACAAAGTGCTGCATCAAACTTTCTGGCTTTTGCGTTGGATGTTTTCCATATTTTCTTTCGCTATTCGGAGTAACGGATGTTTCTATAAAATCATGAAACATAGCTCCACCATTGTTAAATGTTCCAGTCTTTGTTTTATAAGTGAAATACACCCATGCTTCTGTAGAATTTACAAAATGTAAATTCATATTTCTGGGCATAGGGTTAGTTTTATGCCAAATCCCTGTTGTCTTATAGTAAAATCCATATTCCTCAGCTAACTTTATAATCGTTTCAACTTTTATAATAGCCATAAACACAATCATAGAGCCACCCTTTTTCATGACTCTAGAAGATAGTTCAAAAAAAGACTCCATGGATTTCTTCCATTCCTCAAAACCCATGTCATCCCAACCTGCGGCAGCAAAAAAATTGTCTCTCATCTTTTTTAGATTAGTATCTCTAGTTTTCATAAAACTACCAAGATTATATGGCGGATCTGTAACAATTAAATCTATTGATTTTGCCCTAAGATTATCCATAGCAACAATACAGTCATCGTTGTAAAGTTCTATTTTAGACAATATGAATCACTCTCCTAACTTAACAGCTACTCTGCACTTTCTCCACTGGCAATCCATTTATCTAATTCCGAGCGTTTAAATTTCCAAAGTTTTCCTATTTTATATACTGGCATATCTGGTTTTTTTCTTATCCAGGTTCTCAGAGTGACAGTTTTTATCCCCAAGTATTCTGCCGCTTCATCAATGCTGATATAGCCTTCTTCATTTTTCATCTGTGTTATACCACCTCTAAATTTTCATCACTACAGACCCAACTACCATTATATCTGCTTTTTATAAAAGGTCAATGTATTTGGTTGTATTTGGATATATTTCATTATATTTGTATATATTACTAGATATTTTACATTATAAGAAATTGCCTATCTTTGACGTTGTAGCCTGTGAGCAAGTCGTGTGTATCTTTTACCGTTAGTATCCTGTGCACTCGACCCTAGAGCGTCGACATGTTCCCTCATACAGCCAAAACACACCCAAAAACCGCGAGAACCCAGCTTAAATCCACCGCACGCTAAACCTTTTAACGATAGTCCTCGCTAAGCCTTTCTACACAAGGGCAAATTTGCACCCACCTAATCAGCCTTTGACATCAAAACAACAGTCTCAACGTGAGATTGAGAGACAAATATGAATAAAAGTTAATAGTTTTCAAAAGCTCGCGCTCGGGAATATGTGTGGGAATATAAGCATAACTAATACGTTAAGCTATTCACTACAAATCTAAACTATTCCTATCCAATAGGAAGTCGAATAAACTAATAGTAAGTATTCCATCATCCAAAAAGGTTTTATTCTATCTTTTACGATAATTATTTTTTCTTAAATGAATCATCAATATATAACAAGGACGCTTTTTCTTGATGTATCTTTTCGATTGAAGGAAGGCTATAGGCAGATTGTATATAATATCTTTTACTTCCAAGATTAGCTATGAAATCAACTTCTAACTGTTTCTTGATGCCTTTATAACGTATATTATATCTGTGAACAACATCTCGTAAACGTACGCCTCTTCCTATTTAGAATTATTTCCATTTCGGAATTTAATCTAAATACATTATGAAGAATAGGCTCATGGAACTCAACGCTATTTAGAAATCTATCGCAAAAAAGTCTCTAACCTCACCCAAGCTAGCCGTGGACACTCTTTAGAATAAATACATCGCGTCCACTCCACTTAGGAGTTGCAAAACACGTACTTGTATGATGTCATCCATTTAATTAGTCTCGCTGTCTAGTCGGAGAATTGTTTTACTTGCTTGACTTAATAAGCACGACTGCCCAAGCGATAAGAATCAGTTCCATTGCAATGGCTACTCCAAGCAGATGATATAACTCCATAATAGCGAAAGCTGCAATAACTGGAACCATTACGCTTGTTAGAATAGAAACTAGCTGCATTTGCTTACGACCGTTTGAACATTTACTCATTTAGATGTCTTCCTAGTAAGCTGGTGCATTTAGAATCACCAAGGTCTCAAGTGGACGATAATATAATAGTAATGCTAACGTCCACTGATGAAATTCAACTATTTGAAACTAACGGTGCTAAAGTACCTCTCTCACTAATTAACAAATTATCATAGTTGGCGTGAATGGCATTCTGAGTGACGGTGGCACCATTCATGTCAAGAGGACGAATACTGTCATACTTTTTTGTTACAACGTACCTGTCACCTTATCATTCTTCTTTTTTCACATTCATTCTGCCTTACCCATTGGTAAGTAGTAGATTTTACCGTCTTTAGAAATCAATTGCACATCCTCGGCATACAGGTCAGAGGTGTCCTGCGGATGTTTAATGGATTTGACTGATGCTTGAGCCGTTATCATATCTACTGTTTTTTTGTTAATCGACCTAAAATTAAGGTCATCATCAAATAATCCAGGAATAAAATGGATGACGCGATCGATTCCATCTCTTTTACGCTTGATCTCATCTGTATCAATGCTTAAACGATTTACGGATGTCTGATGCCAGCCAGTCAATAATGCTTGAGTATCTTCCACCTGCTTTGTGTATGTCGGCAAAAGCGCTAGGCACTGCTTTCTTGAGACAGCCCCCAGATGAAGCGTATACCTCAAGTCGGAAATCTTATACAGCACATCAAGCAATGCTTTTTGGTATGTATACCAGTTTTGCGCTTCTTTTAATTCCTTTTCATAAGATGCATAATCCAGGTCATTTTTCTTTGTAAAGCCCGCCAAAGTTAAATTAACCTGACCAAGTAACTGAGTACATTCTTCTTCTAGATTATCGAGCTGCGCAATCTTTGACAGTCTCAATTCATCATTCTCAAGGATCTCTACTTGAAAGTCGGCAATTTTCTTAACATGAGCAACAAGTGAAAAAATCCGACTTCGAAATTCGTTATCTTGGAAATCAGATATTTTTGAAATTCCATCACGGATTGCTCCAAGCTCTGCATTTATCTGCGTCATATAATACTGCCCAACAACAATTGATGCCAATCCCATGGCTACACCCACATTATTCGCTACTACATTTTTAGCTTTAACCGCTACAAGGTTTGCATGACCCTTGATTCCATTAGCACCAAAATAGAGTCCTCGAACCGCTCCTTCCATAGCCTTAGAATTGGTAAGTTTAGCACCAGCCGGGATTATAGCGCGATACAAAACCTCGCTTCCCGCTTTTGCAGTTTGGACTGCATTGGAACCTGCTATACTAGCTTGCACCAATCCGGAAAACAAATTGTTCACACGCCCCAGAATTTTACTATCAGTTATCTCCACCAGCTTACTATCATCAGATATTGCTTCTACCGGAAGCATTTCCATCTGAATGACAAGTTCATCGAGCTTTTGATCTGGCTGAGATAATTTACTTGTTTTCTTTACTATCATCGC
The DNA here is from genome assembly GCF_049262675.1 of Gardnerella sp. DNF00747. Taxonomy (NCBI): domain Bacteria; kingdom Bacillati; phylum Actinomycetota; class Actinomycetes; order Bifidobacteriales; family Bifidobacteriaceae; genus Gardnerella; species Gardnerella sp. DNF00747. The sequence continues at coordinate 1,130,879 of NZ_CP058394.1, forward strand.
ACTATTATTCAAATCAGAGCTATTCTCGTCTTTGGGAATATTTGTTTTCTTTAGCCTATTAATTAGGAAAGCAGCAATCATCACCACTGCCACAATACATATGCCAACTACAACATACTCTATATTCAAAGTTCCTCCTTTTAACGTTCTATAATAGGAATAGTAAATTTTGCGAATAAATCAAGCCTCACCAATCTTGATATCTATCTCACGACCACAACTACCCGACATCTAACCCGGCAACTCCATTTATTGACATCTATCTTGGCAACTCTACCATCACACTCTTGGTTGGTTCTCCTTTAGATAAATTTCCGCAGAGTGTTTTGTCTGCCCAATTCCGAAATCCCCCGATTGCCAGAAAACCGCAGCGTTACCGAGCTTTTGCGGCTATTTTCCTGTCACTCTCACATTCACATTCGCTGTTTTTAATCTTTTTTCCTATATATTAATCCAATACCTTCTTGTTGTAACATTTCCTCTTGATAAGCTATTTTTCACTTTATTTTCCAAAATTCCACCATTATTTTCTATAACTTTTATCGACCCAATATTGTCATCATCACACGTAATCAAAACCTTATGTAGATTCAAAGTCTCTTTACAATATGTAAGTGCCATAGAAAGCATTTTTGTTCCATAGCCCTTCATACATTCAGATTGTCTAATTTCGTATCCTATGTGACCACCATAGTTAATTAAAAAAGAATTTAATTCATGCCTGATATTAATTTCGCCAATAAATTTTTCATTATCTATCAACCAAAATGTAGTAGCTCTAACATAATTTTCAGGCAAATTTATACCATGTTCATAGTTATAAGAACTCTCTATAATTGTCTCAGGGTGTATAAAACGTCTTTCTACATTCGGCCTAAAAATTTCATCTTCTTCATTTGCCTCTATATAACTTTGGATATATTTACTATCTGGTCTAATTAATTTCATAAGTTCTCCTTATTCTTAATATGCAATATCCTTAATATGCAATTCTAATAAAAATACAATTCTATTAAAATTAGAATCCATAATAGTCTGTTTAGTTTTAATAGTATTACTATTAAAAAAACCATACATACAAGCTTTATTAAAGAAAAAATTTAATTTTTTCAACAAATTAGCACTACATTAACATCAGCATTAGCAAAGCAAAACTCACAGCAGGTGCTCCACCACATCTTTATTAAATACAATATTAAATCCAACGGAAAGCAAACTTGACATTTACTCTCGAAACAATTATCTTATATGTAAAGCTAGCTTTCCATTAGGAAGGAGAATGTAATGTGAAAAATAGACTTGAACAAATTAGAAAAGAAAAAGGCATAACACAAGAAGAACTTGCAGACGCACTTGAAGTATCAAGACAGACAGTCGGTTCTTTGGAAAATGGAAGATACAACCCGTCAATCATATTGGCATACAAAATTGCCAAGTACTTTGATTTAACAATCGAAGAAATATTTATCTACGAGGAAGATAAAAAATGAAAAAACAGAAAACACAGAATTTTTGGTACATAGGATATGTAATAGGAGTTTGCGGATTAATTCTTGCACTGACTCTTAAACTGAACAAATCCGTAGAAATTGCACTGTCAGTTGTTTTTGTTGCAATTATCTCACTTTCACACGTAAAAATCATGCACTATAAGATGATGGAAAAAGACCACAACTACAAAATAAATGTGAACGATGAAAGAAACGAGAAAATCAAAGATAAAGTAAATGCAACAATGGCATTCATACTAATACACCTAATGGGAATAATTGCCATAATTGCATTTATCACAAAAGCATATTTACCAGCTGCTCTTTTAGCTATTTCGATTGCCTTTTCTCCATTAATCATGTTTTTTATCAACAAATATTATGAGAAAAAATATTAAAATCAGACCTAACCCGCTCATTTACTATTTATTACAAGGCTGACCAACCTTCATAAATTCCTTATCTCTAATACGAAACTTTTTTATTCTCAAAGTTGCATCAGGCGAAGCAAATGAAAATGACCTTTACACTTGGATTAAAAAACCACCAAGCCTAATACTCCAACATTCCTAAGCATTTTTAGAATATGCCAAACTCTATTTCGTGCGATTGGTCAAAGTAGCGGACATAAAACACCGCAACAATATTACTTCACTACAGCTTTCCCATTCAAGCAATGCACAACGTAGTGAGCACATCCATCTGTTTTGCGCCCAAGATTATTACAACTAAGATTGACCTTATTCTTATCAGAAACCTCGCTAATACCATTCTCACAAACTACTTCAAGACATGCATCCTTAGGTATTTCTCCTTCTAAAACACTCGTACCATTTAACGTATCCACCATGCAAGAAGCAACAACCTTAACATTATTCGCCACAAAATCGACGCTGAAAGTCACTTATTTCTTTCCGAGCATCCACGCTTTGAGCACCACTTCTATTACTCCGTAAGTCAATGCGGCCAACGGCCAAACAATCCAACTTTTTCCCCAATCGGACGTAATGAAACTGTAGGCTAAATAAATGCAGACAATTATAAGCCAGTAAGCTTGGAGGAATAACCTAATCTTTGCAGGATAGACAATCTTTTTCTTCGGCTGCAGCAAACGGTAATAGGACGAGCGGACAATATTCGCCTGTACGAATAAATAAACAGCTGCTGCCACCAGAGCAATAGCGACAACTACAAAAAAGCCGGATGAAAGTTGATAAAATTTCGGCGCTATATCCGAAATTATAAGAAAAATAAAAGCAACCATACATAAAACGACACCGCTGACCGTACGCAGCACATACGACGGCATGAACCGTTCCAAGCGTTCTTTGAGCACACTGTCAACGCCGTAAGCCGTTTCAAAGTCCTCTTTTTCCAAATATTGATAACGCTTTCCGTGGAAACTCTGAATAATAAAAATAGCTACAGCAACGGTAATAATCGCAACACTAAATGCTAAGCCCATAGTTTTACCGACTTGCGCATTTACTGTGTGAGAAAGCAAAAGATCACTGCCGACCAACGGGATTGCCGCCAGAATACAAAGAAGAACACCTAGAGCAACATAGGCGGCAAATGATATTCTGTGAGCAATATAAGCGGAGGCTTCTTCCAGCTCAATTACCCGCATGCGAACGCCAGCTTCTTCCTGCCAGGCATTTCCATCTTCATTGACGTTCTTCCCCATAACATCAATTTCATCTTTTACAAGAAGATCTGTACTAACACCAAACAAACGGCTCAATGCAATTATCCGTTCCATATCTGGGATACTTTGTGCGCCTTCCCATTTGGAAACAGCTTGGCGACTGACGCCCAATTTGTCCGCCAATTCTTCCTGCGACCAACCGTTTTGTTTACGCAGTTCCAATATTTTATCTGCTAAAATCATAAAAACATCTCCATTTGAAACTCGAATTCATCATGATCATGGTGAAATTATATCTGAAACAGCAGTTGCGTAGTAGCAAGTGCAGTTGGCAATTGCCGTTAAAAGCGCAATTTCTGCCGACAAATGAGCGCAACCGACCGCCAATTCGTTTTCTTTCATTTTCACACCGCGCTTTCCAATCATCTTCACTGATGCCGCCAAACATCGAAACAGAAATCCGCCAATCATCGGAACGAAAACCCGCCAATCATCGGAACGAAAACCCGCCAATCGTCGGAATGAAAGTTCGCCAATCGTCGGAAAATGATGATAGAATTCATAATTATCAGTAGAAAATACGAGCAGACTTAATTAGAAAACAGGGTGACAAAGTTGAAAAAATATAGGAAAAGAATTGCCGACGATATTTTGAAAAGAAAGCTAGAAGGCAAAGGCGCAGTACTGATTGAAGGACCGAAATGGTGCGGAAAAACCACTACTGCAGAACAATATGCAGCAAGCGTTCTATATATGGACGACCCGGAAAAGAAAGAACAGAATATCGCTATGTCGGAACTAAGTCCAAAGCGATTACTGAATGGCGATACTCCAAGATTAATTGATGAATGGCAGCTCGCTCCAAAACTTTGGGATGCAATACGGTTTGAGGTGGATCATCGTAGTAAGCTTGGTCAGTTTATACTAACTGGTTCTGCCGTTCCTGCGGACACTACAGAAATTACTCACTCTGGTACTGGGCGCTTCACGTGGCTAACAATGAGACCAATGAGCTTGTATGAATCAGGTGATTCCACGGGCGAAGTTAGCTTGGAAAACCTTTTTTCGGGAACTAAGGATATTGAGGGTGATTCAAACTTAAGTATTGACCGCCTAGCTTTTCTTGTATGCCGTGGAGGATGGCCACAATCGGTGGATATGCGTGATGAAATTGCTTTAGATCAAGCTTTTGATTACTATGACGCTGTTGTACATTCCGACATTAATCGTGCAGATGACGTACAAAAGAATGCTGAAAAAGTTAAGCGTCTTATGCGCTCATACGCAAGGAATCAAGGAGCGCAAGTACCAAATACTGTGCTTTCGCAGGATATTTCCACTAACGAAGATACGCAAATTAGTGAGGAAACTGTTGCATCTTACGTTGATGCGCTTCGCAAAATATTTGTTGTAGAAGATATGCCTGCCTGGAATCCAAATCTAAGATCAAAAACTGCCATTCGTTCATCCGATACACGTTATTATATCGACCCATCTATAGCTGCAGCGGCTTTGGGGATTGGACCAAACGACTTGATAAATGACTTAAATACTTTCGGCTTTCTATTCGAGACACTTTGCGTCAGAGATTTGCGTATTTTTGCAGATTCTCTAGGCGGCGAGGTTTATCACTACAGAGATAAAGACGGACAGGAATGCGATGCGGTTATTCATTTAAGAAACGGTAAATATGGTCTTATTGAAATTAAACTCGGTGGCAGCAAACTCATTGAAGATGGTGCAAAAAGCCTTAAAGCGATGAAAGATAAAATCGACACCAATAAAATGGACGCGCCATCTTTCCTTATGGTTTTAACTGGAACAGGTGACTTTGCGTATTGCCGTAAAGACGGTGTTTATGTGGTTCCTATTGGCTGCTTAAAAAACTAATAGGAAGCCTTGCTCTGACAATAATGCGCTATACCTTTTTAACGATAGCCCTCGCTAAGCCCTGCTACACAAGAGCAAAATTGCACCCATCTAATCAGCCTTTGACATCAATACGACAGTCTCACATGTTTCAAGACTGCCCTGATGATAACTCTCCATCAAGAAGCTGATCTTAACGCTAGTTGCATGATGGAAGATGGCAATGGGAATGTCGTTGGAACGTGCGTATCTAAGGTATAATTTTGAGCTTAAGTATCCTTACTAACCGGGATTAGTCTTCGTAATCAATCCGTTCTATCTTGAAGATAACTGGTCTTGTTTCATCAGAACAGCAGGCTATCATTTCATTTACTTATCTATATACCATTCAGTTCATTTCGCAAAATAAAGACAAAGGCAATTTCGACAGCTGCAGCTGTTCCTGCAACAACAAATCCGCCAAAAAGATTTCCTAAAACAAGCGATAAAACAGGAATGATAATTGCGAAAACCCGGTAGGCTTTTGATTTGTACAGCCATGAATACGGCAGTAAATGTGCGCCAAAGACCATTGCATACACCATAATCATCTTTTCCGGAACCGCACTAAACACCCACATAACGATTAATAAATAAATCATTTGATTTAGGGTGAAAATGAAGCCTAATTGTCCAAGTGGATTTTGTTTTGAAAAGATATCAACCTTTATAAGGTTACCAATGAGCCAAGCCAGCGGTAATAATGGGCATGAACAGCAAAATACCAATAAATTTTTCATATCCACATTGATATCTAAAATTGACACAAGTACTATCAGAAGCCATATAATCACCGATGCCATGATAAATGGCAATCCTTTTTTCTGCTTTATGATGATATCATTCCTCAATTCATCTAAGCTCATTGATTTCTCCTTCAAATGCTAATTTATACAATCTGATATTCAACGTCGTGGCAGTGTAAAAGCACTACGGTAATCAATCCAAAACATAAGTGTTTCAAGTATCAAGGTTTGAGACTCCGCTTTAGCCTTCTGATTTTCTTCTTCCTCTCCACCGAATTCAATAATCATTGCTCCGGAATCAACGCGTATTCTGCGCCTTTCGAGACTCAGATAAGCGTAATTGTATCATGATCTATGTTTTCATAATTTATGTAAGAGAGTACATCTTCGAACTGCTCTAATGGTATCCTGGCTAATGTTTTCGGCTGATTGTTCTGTCCGAACATAAACAGAAATAATGTTTATGCAACGATCTCTTGCCATAATAGCGGGATTCATTAATATCTTTCATCTGAAATTATATGCTCTATTCCACTATGCTCCGATTTAAGATATTCTTTCATAAATGTCGGGTAAGCCTTGAACTTATCAAGCTCATCTATAGGTAACCAATGCATTGTCTCTTTAGCACCTGACTCTGTAGTACTATGGCTCGTAAAATCTCTTTTGCCCATGGACTTCATCAAGTAGTAGAATGTCAGCTCATGGAAGTCTACTCCATCTAAGCCGGAGCTACCGATGAATAAGTTCTCGTGTATGACAGCAATGTGATCTACTTCGTAATTAAGACCTGTCTCTTCAAATACTTCTCTCTTAACGGCTTCTTCTGATGTCTCGCCCACGTGAACCGCTCCGCCAACTGAGTAGAAATAGTCGTCCTCATCATTTCTTGCAAATAGCACACAACCTTCTTCTACTATGATGGCTGCTGCTCTATATCTAAATGCTTTTTTATCGTTAATAAATCCGCAATTATGTTCCATAGTTTACTCCTTTATTTTTTATCTAATGACTGTGACTTATGGTTCAAATGCAAACAAGTTCCCAATCTGAATTGAAAATCAAAGTGATTGATACATTTGTATATCACATTGTGCACAAGCAACAGTCATTGAACTTATTACACTCGACCCTAGAGCGTTGATATCTTCCCTCATACAGCCAAACTGCGCTCAAAAACCGCGCCAAGCCAGCCTAAAGCCGTCGCATACTAAACCTTTTAACGATAACTCTCGCAAACCCCTGCTACACAAGGGCAAAAATGCACCCACCTAATCAGCTTTTGACATCAATACGACACTCTCGACGTGCATCAAAGTCAAGTGAAAGATTATAGTTACGTGGAAAATGCTCTTCAGTAGCATACTCCACATCATCTTTATTCGGCTCATAACCATGCTTAAGATTAAAATGCTGGATATATTCTTCTTTCCAAGCTTCAATTTCAGCTTTTTCTTCAACAGTTCTAGTAGGACGCAGGTTCTTATTGTTGTAGTAAACCTCACTGTCATCCATTGAGTGAAGCATCTTAATATCCGCTTCAGTGACACCATTTTCGCCAGGTTTAATCTCGATAGTTCCTTCACTATAACTACCATCTTCATTACGAACACAACTTGTGTACTTATATGTTGCTCGATCGTTGCTATTAGTTTTGCGAGTCTTCATGCTCACCCTTCCCGCCTGCAGCGGTAGGGTGAAGACACATACAAAAAAGAGCCGATACTTTATGAAGTACCGACTCTAATACCTGAAAAACAGCCATAGTAGAATAGAGGTACTTCATAGGAGTCATGAAAAAACCATGAGGATCCTATTGACGTATCTCATCGCCCTATAGCTAATCAGGCTTTAACTGTTTATTAGTAGTGTCTTATTGATTAATCATTAACCACAATCTTGTTAATTGTTCCAAAAATTCTTATAACATTTACCCGCTCTTTCTTAAAACCCGTATCATGAGTGTAAAAAAGAGTGGAATAATCTCGTTTTTATAACAGTTTGACATGTAAAAACCACACTTGCCTTGAAAGCTACGTGCTTTGAGGTTTAAGCGTTAACAATGTTTTCACCCCCCTTCTCGTTAAACAACACTCGTTTTAGAAAACAAAACGAGCATTAGCCACGCTCTAATAGAGTCCCAACCGCGGCTAATAAAGTCCCAACTGTATTTAATACAATCCCAACAAATCTAATATAATCCCAACCGTATTAATATCAGAAATCCTCACTCCGCAAAAAGTGTTATAGGCCTAACTACTTTTAGTGTTACCGTTAGAGCTTCTGATTAAAACACTTCAGATAAAACGTTCAAGTTATTACTATGCTAAAAAGGCTCTTCAAAAACCTGACAAATACGCACATATACGAGGTTGCATACACAAGATTGCAGAAGAAAACTTCTTTACTTATGGCTCTCCTAGAATATGGTTAGTATTGAGAACTAAAGGTATTAAAGTATCTGAAAAAGTAGTAAGACGGCTCATGAAAGAAGAGTTAATTGAGGTTAGATATGCCAGGCGTAAAAGACGCTATTCAAGTTACATAGGAGAAATTACTCCCGCATGTAGTAACATCGTTAATAATAATTTTCATGCAGATTCACCTAATAAGATTTGGCTTACAGACATTACTGAGTTTTCAGCAAAAGAGTCAAAACTCTATTTAAGCCCTATGATTGACTGTTTTGATAGTAAAGTGGCCTCTTACGCTCTTTCAAACCACCCAGATCAGTGTCTTGTAGATGAAATGTTAGAAGGGTGCTTTAACTACCCTTGACACTACAGAATGTAAAAGCTTAGTTATTCATACAGATAGAGGAGGTCACTATAGAGGTGGCAGGTGGATTGAGAGATTAGAAGGTCTTGGTATTACACGCTCCATGTCAAGAAAAGGAAATAGTGGAGATAATGCTGCCTGTGAAGGCTTTTTGGACAAATGAAAACAGAAATGTATTATCCACTTAACTGGGATAGTACAGAAGAATTACGTCAAGCTATTCATACTTATATTGATTTTTACAACAATCACAGAATTAAAATGGGGATTAAAAGACAATTATGGAACATCGTGCTATGGTTGCACAAAATGTCTAAAAATTGTACTAAGCCCCAAGCGACATTTTTATGTCGCCAAAATTGTCGCTTTGTCGCCAACGGATACAAAATTTAGTCATTTTGCTTAGAGTTAAGAACGTTCAATAAGTTTATAATTTCATCAAGTACGCTTGAAAATGTGATTCCTTTTGTATAACTATATTTTTAAGCAAGTTATCGTGGTAGATTTTGCTATCTAGAATAAGTCGTCGTGAGATCCTAAGCGTAGAAATATAATGCAATCTTCTTTAACTTGATACAACAGTAGAACATCTGCAGACACATGCAATTCATGCACGCCTTTATATGAGCCTTTAAGAATATGATCTCTATAAGTTGCAAGTTCGCGAGAATCTGCACCATTGCAAATAAGTCTTACAATATTGATTACTTGCTCAATATCGTAATGCTTCTGCTTATATTTCTTAACATCTCGCAGATAGATTAGACTATAAAATGGCGGTTTAGGCATTGCGCATCAGCTCAGCAAAATCGTCTACAGTACCTGCAGCTATTGGTTTTTCTTTCATAGCTTCATCAATAGCATGCTCGTATGGAGAACTTTCAAGTGAAAATGGGAAACGTTGCGTATTTACAATCTGATATAAAAATAGGTTGACTGCTGAACTCATATCAAGACCATAATGTTCAAGAACTTGCGATGCGCTATCCCGTATTTCTGGATTAACTCTTACACTTAATCTGCCTGTTCTAGCTGTTTTTGTAGAAGTCATGTCGTTTCCTTTAAGCTCAAAATCATGAATTTGTTATTCATGCTTTGCTTTATTATAACAGACCTACAGCACCCAACGTAATACCAAAGTAGCACCATTGTGCACACAATTATTACTAAATCGCGCGTTATCGTGGCAAAAATTGCAAAATTAGCAAAAACTGCCACGATAACTGGTATAACATAGCAACGAAGCAGCATTCTGCATTGCAAATTAACCACCTACTTGCATCTGCTGCACAAAGGTTCGTCCAAATACTCGATTGAAGCGCAAGAAAGCACAATAAGCATCTTGCGCAATGGCTATTTCTCTGCATGAAGCGGAACATGTACATTAATAATCCACGAATCGTCATCTTCAATAACTTTAAAAGTTCCACCAACGCATTCCGCAAGCATCTTATGAAAACGCAGTCCATATCCTAATTGCAAGTTAGCAAGAATACCTCGTTGCGCACTATTTATACACGTAATATGACATTCATGGTCATTAAGCATTACATTCATGGCGTATTCTTTAGGCTTTGCAGCATGCTTTTTTACGTTCGCAAGCAGTTCTCGGCAAATATACTCAATTTGAGCACATTCTTCAAAAGGCAAATGGATTGATTGAGAATCTTCAGTAGCTAAATCACTACTCAAGTCAATGGAACCAATATAGCCAAGCTTTTCAAATGACTTTTGTTCACAGTCAAATAAAACGCGTAAGCCTGTACAAAAATCTTTATAACATGTAGTCGATTGCATAACATCGCCAGTGCTTGCAGTTGTAGCATTGTCAAGAAGAGAAATGATATTACGTGCTCTATGAACAGTTGTAGTAGCACGTTGAAGAATCTCTCGCGAATTTTCATGCTCTTGCTCATGAGTTGTTTGAGGTTCAATAGATTGTTGAGCCATCATCATAATGCTGGAAAGCTCATTAGTTACTTCATCATGCATGCGAATTGCTGCAATAGTGGCATATTTTTGAAAAACGTTGTAACGCTGCGCAAATAACTGTTCCTGCTGTTGGTGAATAGTAGAAATATAGTATTTTACGATTGCACTAGAAATAAGAGTGATAAGAAGCCACCACGCTAACACATAGGCGTTTTGAAAATCGCAGATAATAAAGAACCATGAAGATACTCCGCAAGAAGAAAGCACGGTGTACCAAGGTTGAGTAATTACAGCAATTGCCAAACAAATCAATATGGTAAGCATCATAGATGAGTAGTTGATATTTGGCGCAATAATTACCAACGGCATCCAAATAAGTACAATAAAAGATGCTTTACGTGGCCATATTGCAATGCATAAGCAGATTACAATCCATACTATTTCAACTGTAATTGCATGCCAATTAGAGTAGTAATGAAGATTATTATAGGAACAAATCTCAAGAATCAAAGTACAACTTATGATTACACCAATTCCAATTTTCTGCCAGGCATCATGCGGCAAAAAATTGATCATACGCGTTAATAATTTCATAACTACCTACTTTTACACGTTAATTTCTTACACGTTATATGTCATGTGAATATTTTGCGAGCACAGCAAGCGCCTGCATGCGACTTTTAACTTGAAGTTTTCCATAAATACGCCGTAAATGCGTGTTGACTGTTGAAACTTTCACATTAAGCTGATCTGCAATCTCTTTTGACGAATACCCCTGTTTACACAAGCGCATAATTTCCGATTCTTGAGGAGACAAAACTGAAGTCTTCGGAAGTTGAGAAATCATATTAAATGATTCTTGCGGAGTGTGAAAATAGTCAATATATTGTGGCAATTCTGGACACCCGTAGCTCGTTGCGCGCGATTGGATAGCTGCAACTACGTCTGCTAAATTGTCTTTATGCACTAGCGCTTGACCACCCGACTTAGCAACTTGCAATACGTATTCATCCAGCATGTAGGAAGTAATGCCAATTAAAACAATATTGCTATTGCGCTCGCGAATTGCTTTAATTACATCAACACCACTCATTTCTCTCATTGACATATCTACTAAAAGTACGTCAGGAGTATTTTCTGTAACGCAACGATGAATAGCTTGTTTTGCAGAAGAACACATCCATGCACAAACAAAGTTTTCAGGCAAACGACTTTTTAAAAGAAGTTGCATATATCGCAATACAAACGTGTCATTATCAACAATTGCATAAGTAGTGTTCATACAATATATGATATCTTGTTTTGGAATTTGCTTGTCAATAGATGTTTAGAATGATGATTAAAATGCTTCGGCTCTGTCGCAAAGTAATTGTGCGATAAAGCCAAAGCATTATTTTCATATTTTGCAATACAAAATTGCAATACATGCATCATAAATCTATGACAAAAGTGAACAATTTATTACTATTTCATCCAAAAATGAGACATTTCCCAGCGCCAATTGCGATTGATGCTACGATACCTGCAACATTCACCTTCAATCCAAATTTAGCGATTTGTTTTGCAAGGAATTTAGCAAGCTTATCCCAAGCATGCCCTTCAATATAAGCTTTAAAATCACCACTGGAAAGCAGTTGAGCAATATCCATCCCAGGAATTAAACCTATAAGTTCGCCGCCCATGCAAGACCAAAAATCCTTATCTTGGCTATTCGCGCGGATTGCGTCCAACAGGTTATCATTTGTATATACTTGTCGAATACCTTCAGCAATGTATGCGGCCATTACTTTTCCATATTTCATCTTAAGGAGCTCATCTTTAACAGAAACCACGCCATTCTTATAACTGCTAGCTTCTTCAAAAATAAAACGAACTTCTTGTTCAATTTTCTTAACATCCTGTTGTACAATAGCTGTAGACTTATTTTCAGTCGCTTCCGCAGCTGGAATTGTTGTTGACAAGAATCCGAAAGACAAAACAGTCACAATCAGTGATGTTACAATCTTTTTTACCTTTAACATAACCATATCTCCTTACTTAATGTGCGATTGTATTGTTTTTCTCAAATTATCAAGATTGTACACATTAAAGTGCCATACGCTAGCACTTTCCGTTGGTACACTCCATTCTTCGGTTTTACTATTGACAGTAAAGCGAATTATTTGAGTTGTTGGCTTATTTATAACTTCAAAATTAGTGAGTTGATTCCACGGAATGCGACGAAGATGCTTATCGTCTAATTTAGCTAGATTACCCGAGCCTAAAATGGCATTCGGATTAACCACAATAAACTCATTATTAGTGGCAGCGACAATACGCGCATCAACGCCTTGCGCTACATAGAATAATTTAGGTAACAAAAATAGTTTGATTAAATCTTTCCACCAAGGGTCGTATTTCATTGTAAATACATACGTCTTATCAACTGAAAGATTGTGATCTTTAAAATACTTGACGATATCTTCTTCTCGTATACCGCGCAAAGGATTAGTCATAATAAGCACCTCCTCGTGATTCTCGTTTCGTAAATTACCAACATACTAACGTGCAGATTTTATCTACACAAATAGGTGTACCTATTTTTAACGATAGTGCTTTTAGAAAACTTTTTAAAAAAACTTTTACTATTAGTAGTTTGTATGTTCCTAACAACCAACATTTAAAAATATTTACATTTTGGAACCATTCTTAAATAAAGACATATTTATGGAGCTATCGTGGCAGTTTTTGCTAATTTTGCAATTTCTGCCACGATAACTTGTTATTTTTGTGTTTTATAAGTCCTGTAATGCGATTCTTTTATCTTCTGCAGACTGCTTAGATGACTTATCGTCTTTCTTAAGAGAATGCGCATATCGAATAAGACTTCTTGCAATAAAGAACACTAAAGCACATATAGCAAGTGCGATAAGAATGTCAATTATCGGACCAAATAATGCATAGCTCATGATTCATCCTTCCTTTTTCTATATTCGTTTATGAGTGTTCGAGCTGTGTCAACATCGTATTTATCGTCAATAGCAAGACTCTTTACCAAAAGAACGAACGGATCTTCTGGTTCATTGTCGCTTATGCGCAGTTTTTCAATAAGCCTGTTAAGCCTGATTCTCATCGTTGGGTAAGAGACTTGATACATTTGCGACATTTCTTTTAACGACCCAGACGATAATACAAAGTTCTTTATAAACGACATATCTTCATCTGTGAGATTAGCCATCCATTTTGGAATATGATCCATATCACCCCTTTCTTCAACCTACAAAACTTTAATTAAATTAAACTTTTATTAAAAATATTAAAGTTGTTGTATGGGTTTGTCAAGAATGAGCATGAGAGATATGACGTAAAGGGGGCTTAGGACAATTTTAACCTATAACTCCAATCCTTATTTTTGTTTTACGCCTTCGATTCGCTGAGCTTGCTCAAAGTTGAAAGCACAGTGTGCTTTCAACGCGAGCGAAGTACGTTAACATCCTGTGCACTCAACCCTAGAGCGTCGACATCTTCCCTCATACAGCAAAATCGCACTCAAAAACCGCGAGAACCCAGCTTGAAGCCGCTTCGCATTAAACCTTTTAACGATAGCCCTCGCTAAGCCCTGCTACACAAAGCTTTCAATGCACCCAGCTAATCAATCTTTGACATCAAGACAACACTCTCGACGTGGCACGATAGGTCCGGATTGATGTCAGTCATCAGGAACCTATTCAGACTAATACGAAATGTAGCAACATATCTCCGTTTGTTAGTGGAAACATATCCACAAATTCTATAGCAGAAAATTCTTGATACATTCCGCTATCCATATCACGGTCTGAACCTCACCCATCCAAGGAAAAAGTTCAACTTTTTTATTTGTTTCTACTATTTATAGTGATTCCAACATAAAAGTCAAATCTTGCGAGGAACCGCCATCGCCTCAACCTTGTCCGTTCTTCCTACAAAAACAGGTCAACAGCTATTTTTCGTCCTAACTGATAGCCAGGTTTCCGTACACTCGACCTTATCATACCTGAAAATCCTGCATTGAACGAGAGAAACATTTTAACTATTTCTTTGCATTTTCTTCCAGTTCCAACATGTATTTATCAAAGTCAGACATGAACAATCTGTCCTGAATAACACGATACTTTTCAAATTCAGTCTCGGCTTTAGCCTTGGCAATCTCTGCCGTAATCTTTCCTGCATCCTGAAGGACCTCTCTGTCATCAGCCATCAGGAATAGATCCAGACGCTTTGCCCAGTCCTCCATTGTCATCGGAATGTGACGTTCAGCACGATCCTCTGCCAGATCTAAATACGCTGAAACAATACGCTCTAATGAACGCATTTCCCGATCAGAAAGATAATTTTTTGCAACAGTCACATCACTTTTTACGATCTTGCCTTCTGGTACTGCTGCCCATGTAGTTAATCCCATATGCGGCTTGCCTGCATCTGCTCGCTCATAAATTAACTCTGCTGCCGTATGTCCGTGAACTGCATAATGCATCTTGTTCTGCACCTTTGCAAAAAACTGCTTTGTCGTTTTTGCTGTGCGGTCATAATCAAGAGCTGTAGCATAGATGTCCGTTATCTTCTGATAGAATCTACGCTCAGATAAACGAATCTCACGAATCTGCTCAAGCAAACGATCAAAATATTCTGTTGTGAGCACGGAACCACCGTTTTTTAAACGCTCATCATCCATAACCCATCCTTTGATGGTATAGTCCTTTACGATGCCATTGGCCCATTTACGAAACTGCACTGCTCGTTCATTATTCACCTTGAATCCAACAGCAATAATCATTTGAAGATTATAATGTTTCGTATCACGAGTAACCTGACGCGAACCTTCGGTTTGAACTATCCGGAAATTCCGGATAGTTGCATCTTCCTCAAGCTCTAAGTCGGAATAAATCTTCTTAATATGCTCATTAATTGTACGAACATCCACGCCATACAGCGTGGCCATCATCTTCTGTGTCAGCCATATATTTTCATCCTCATAGCGAATCTCAATACTGTCCTGCTGATCGCCGACAGAGGCAACATAGGTCAGATATTCTGCTGCACTGGAACGAATGGTTATGTCATCTTTTTTCTTTTTCAAATAAGAGACCTCCTTCTTCGATAAATCACTCTATAATAAACAATGAATGAATTTCTGTATGCTCTCATCGCCCATGACAACGCTTATACTTCTTCCCACTTCCACATGGACACAATTCATTGCGGCCTATCTTCTTCGGCCAATTTGCTCTTTACTGAACCATAATAGGAATTTTTCCGTCATACATAAGTTCAAGTTCTCTAAGACGATATAAATATTCAGAGACTCCCAATATAGCTTGAAACATACACATTGCCTCATTTTCAAATTCAAGCAAATATTCTGTTTTCTTTTTTGTTCTATCTTTCGGATTAGGAATATAAGTTATCAGCTGGTCTACTGAATTGTATTCAACATCATTATGACCGATAGCATTTCTCAATTTCGCATTCACGAGGATTTTCAAAAAGCCTGTATAGTCCTCAGAATCCAAGCAAAAATGATATCTTGATGCTTTTGTGAGTTTAATATAATCCTCTAAAAACTTTACATTTTTCTCAATCGGATTCATAGCATTGATATCAGACCTATACTTAATATTGTTAAGAGCAACAGGAATAATCATCAAATTACCTAATGCCTCATAAACATCCAGATAAAACTGTTTTACACTATCAAAACTGCTCGTTGTGGAACCTTCGTATTCAAAATCAAAAGAATTATCTTTACAGTATTGTATAGACAATGCAGGTATAAGTCTTTGATATACGACCATAAACTCATCGTAGACCTTGTAGATCAGTTCCTGTAATTCTTCAAGGTGGAATCCATCATGAGAATTAAGGAACTCAATCAGGTCTTTCATTTGCGCTGAATCCATTTTCAATATTCCAGTGCTAAACGAAAGGTCATTAAAGATATCTTTTCTTAATGATGAATAAAATCCATATACCTCAATCATGTGGACAGCTCTCAATGTTTCGAATTCATCTCTACATTGAAAAAAATGACCAGAAAACTCCTTTTGAATCTCTTGAGTTAAGTATTCGCTATTGTTTTTTGCTAAATTGAGAATTCTTTTATAGTTCTTCCACTTTTTGGCAGTTACGTTCAACTTAGACACATCTTGTCCAAATTCCTCATAAGAATCATTCGTTTTCATACAATTCATATATCGAATAAACGGTGTAATCACTAGTCTCTCTAAATCAGCTGCTTCTACTTGTTTTAAGGTAGGAAATTCACCAGAACACTCAATAATGTAATCCGCATTTTCGCCCTGAACTTCATCAGCATTATCAAAAGAAAAACTTAACCCCGGACGATCTTGCCCTATCTTCACGCTACCAGACAAAGAGGTTCCACATTTACCGCATGCTACTTCTATCGGATGTTCTTCTTGACAGCCAACTTGTAAACGAACTCTAGTAATACATCCGCAAACCTGACATTTTATAAAAGTATTAAAAACCATAAAACCTGCCTCCTTTCGCTGGATTACATAAACATATCATCGTTCCAAACGAGTTTTACCAAGTCAATGAGTACTGCTATTCTTTCAGCAATTTCATTCTTACCAAATGAAGCATACGATTTGAAGCCAAGATTATTATCTAAAACGAACTTCTTAAATTGGGGATTATTCTGATATGCCAGATCACCAAGTGATTCAGTATAGATATTTCCTTCATTGGAACAGTACTTTTTCAATTTGTAATCATACTTTGCATCATTTAAGCTTGCATTGATGCTCTTATGAAGAAGCAATAACGCACCGATGCTATTTCTCCAACGTCTGAAATCGTCTTGGTCAGAATATTCCGCGGTAAACCATTCATAATGGTCTGTAATAATGTGCTCAATCTCAAATGGATTCTTTGTTTGAGTGTTCATGTAATTGCAGTAGTTTGATGCAACACCAGTATGTTCTTCAATAAATCCTGTAATACGTGCAAGGATATTCTTAATGTATTTCTTAGTAAAGCTGTTAAGTCCTAAATTACTTAATGCTGCTGCCGGGTCAAATGCGAGATTGATATACTGCTGTTCTAATTTCTGTTTCAATGTAGGTATGTCTGTCATGCGGATATCCTTAGTAACATTGAAAACAAAGTTTTTAATTGTGCTGTAATTTACAGAGCTGCACTTCGTTACTCTGGATACAATCAAAACATCAATAAATCTTGCTACCAGATTAATCTTCTCAATAATAACTGGCCATGAATCTTCATAACATACAGGTGCTAATAATAGCTGTGGCTGTAATGTGAAGTTAACTTGCGCATTGTAATATACATACTTTGTTTCTTCAGCGAACGTTGTTTCTGCCTGACGGATACGCTCATAAACCTCTGCGAATTTTGCAAATTTCTTTATGAACAACTCAAAGTCATCGGAACCATTAAGTCCCAGCTTATCACGTTCATCTCGTACCCATTTGTGGAAGAAACCGCCGATGATATCAAAATCCTTATTTACTGCACCAGCTTTTGCTTCACGAATTGTTTCTGCATAGTGAGCTCTCAACCATGCCTTAATAAAGATCTCATCGCCTTTGTCATCGTACTTCTTCAAAGTAAGAACTTTTTCTTTCCAAAGGCCATTCATTTTTTCTCGTATGGAGTCAGATTTTATCTCCGAAAGCAAATAGCCCTTCAACATTTCGGTGGATGTCAAACTCAAACCACGATCATTCATTGTAACGAATATCTTATGAGCGTCCTGTTCTGTTGTTGCTACAATCTCAATAAAGAATACTTTCTCCGCAACCCAATCACAAAAATGCAGCAACATATCATCTGTAATGCATGCCGGGAAAACATCCTGAATATCTTGATAACGACCATATAGATTTTTTACGGACTCACCAGCACCAGTAGTATCAAAGTCAGTATCGTTGAAAATTGCATTCATACAATCCTGCCGGTCATCTACATTGATATTAAAAGACTTCGAGCCAAAGGACTCAGAGAAAATCATGGTCTCAATCATGTTATAACTCTGACCGATGCTCTTTAATCTGTTATTAAGATACATCAGTAGCAATGTCAAAGATGAGAATCTTTGCTGACCATCGATAATAGCATTCTCCCTACCAGCTAATACAATAGATCCCATAAAATACGCTCCATAATCAGCAACTGCTAGTCTAGAGTCCCCCGGATGATAATACTCTAAAAATTCCGAAGTTAAATCGTCTATCAGTTCTTCAATATGCTTTCTCTGCCACATATACTCACGCTGATAATAATGAATTGAATATTTTGTATTCTGCAAAAGCTGCTTGAGATTCTTTGGTGAACCTTCTATCTTTTTCATTAAGCTTCCTCCTCCAGAAACAGTTCCGGTGTATTATACCAAGCCAACTCAGCATCTGCTTTAACACCCTTGTTAAGACATTATAATAGTGATTTCTTGAGTTCTAGCCCTGTTCCTGATTTATAAAAAACGTATTCTGCTTCGTGTTGTAATATGTACAGAGCAGATTTCCTTGAAAAGCCATATTTTTGAATTTCAATTGAACGCTTATTTGTTGAACCATTTCTATGTTTCCAAATTCTAAACCTTGTTCTGTCTTTTTCTTTGGAAGCGGAACGGTTAAAACTTTGTCAATCGCCTTTAATGCCTCCTTAAATACAATAGAAAAATGTTGTAGAGTAGCTGTCTTGCTTATGGATGCTGTAAACGCAGATGATAAAATAATTGCAAGTATAAAATTAAGGGTTGTAATATTTCCATAGTAAAGAAATATACTTCCCAAAATCATGACAATAACTACTCCAATTTCCATAAATATGTCAATAAGTCCCATTGGAATTGTGATTGCCCCCATACTCTTTTTAACCTAGTAAACATACTCTCTTGCCGTTTTTAATGCTCTTTCACTTATCTCCTCTTCTTTCGAAAAGGCCTTAATAACAGAAATATTTTTTACATATTCCATTAGCTCTTCTCTCATCTTCTTTTCGTGATTAAAATAAATAGCAAAGTTTTTATCCATTGTTTTCTGCGAAAGAACTTTTACCAAATACATAAGTGGAACTCCGGCAATCATTCCAAGAGCAAGACGCCAATCCACAAAAATCATAGCTACAAAAATAATGGTAGGTAGAAGTGTAACTGACATTATTTCAGGAAGACCATGGGCAAGGTATACTTCCACTTGTTCCACATCATGCTGAACAATGTTGGTAAGCTCTCCTGTATTATGTTCTTTAAAAAATCCTAAACTTAGTTTTTTTAGATGATCAATAATATCTAACCTAAGTTCTGTTAATTTTTCGTATGCTTTCTCATGAGCAACCTTTGTTGCAAAATAGTAAAACACGCCTTTTAACACAAATGAGATAAAGATTCCAAAAAATACATACTTTAAATCAACTTCGTTAGTATTGTTTGTGATTAAAGAACTAATCAAATATACAAGTAAGATTTGTGGTATCAAATCAAATACTATTTTTAAAGCAAGGAGTGCATTGGATAAGCCATTTTACCTATCACTTTTTCCTTAATTCTTTTTCTGGCATAAACAACGCTCCTTCCAAAACTGAATAATATTGAATTTTAATTCAATATTAAGGTTTAAAATAAGACTTTGCTGATTACGCAAAGTCTATTTTTAGTGCTTATTATAAGGATTCCACTCCCTTGTAATAACACCTTGCAATAAGTTTTAGCATATCTTTCGCCCACTTTTCACTTTGATAGTGCCTTACTATCTCAAGAAACCCCTCTGTAAAGTTACTGGCTAAAATATGGGCAAGCATTGGATCATATTTCTGTTTAGATTGTCTTTTTAAACTTACTTCAATATGAACCTGCATTTGCGATATGAGTTTTTGTTTTGCTTCTGCATGCTTTGTACCTGAACTTTTATCCATTAAAATAATTAACTTCTTACGCTCTTTTAAAAGTTCATGAATATAATTTTCTCCAACTTCATCAAACCTTTCAGAAGCAGAACCCTTTTCCAAAGATTCTTCCTCATTAAAAGCTGAGTCAAAGTTTATATAAACAGAACTTACTACTGCATCAAACAAAACTTCCTTATTTTTGAAATAGGTATAAATGAGTGCCACAGGAATATCTGCTTCTTTTGCAATTTCTGTTAATTTAGCACCTCTATAATCATTTTTATAAAATACTTTTTCTGCTGCATCAAGTATCCTATTTCTAACTTCTTCTTTCAATACTTGTGCCATATCACACCTCTTTCAAATAAAATACTGAACCTAAATTCAATATTTGTCAAGAGTTTAGTGTATTAGTTCAAAAAGAAACTGGATTTAAGACTGCAAGAAAAAGCAGATTTCCGTTAAATTACATCTCATTAATTCTGTTTGATAAAATTGTAACCACGCCAACAACCTTATTTTCCCACTTCACAAGGTGGGTGCAAAGTGGCGAATCGACTTGCATGAGCGATTAAATATAATTCGCGAATGCACTTCGATTCGCTGAGCTTGCTCAAAGTTGAAAGCACAGTGCGCTTTCAACGCGAGCGAAGTACGTTAACATCCTGTGCACTCGACCCCAGAGCGTTGATATGTTCCCTCAAACAGCCAAACTGCGCTCAAAAACCGCGAGAACCCATCTTAAAGCCACTTCGCATTAAACCTTTTAACGATAGCCCTCGCTAAACCCTGCTACATAAGGGCAAAAATGCACCCACCTATTAAGCCTTTGACATCAATACGACACTCTCGACGTGGATTGAGAGAACTCCTAGTATAGCTACACTTTTTTGAGTGCACACTATGGATATTGGGTGCACTTTTTAACGATAGGAAAAGCTATCGTTAAAAGGTTTAAGATTGGCTTAATAGCTTGATTCTTGAGCATAAAAAAACAGCCTAGAGAGGATTCCCCCTAGGCTGACTTTTGTAACATTTCAAACGCTCACAGTCTTTTGGCTTTTACGATGCCCTTTCAATATCCACACTAATCTCTGATTTAAAAGTTACGCTGAACCTGTCCTCGTAAACTTTTATTTTCTTGATGTACTTTCTTACCAGCTTCTCGTCATACTCACTAATATCGTGACTCTCACTTTTCAGAAAATCTTCCATTTCTCTGATTCGTCTTTTAGCATCTTCTTGACCTGCTTTTTCTATAAGAAGCTGCTGTTTCTTACCTTTCAGTTCATCAATCTCGTTGACAGTTTTCGTGTAGTCTTTTTTAGCTTTAAGCAAGGTTAGTAGTATCGCTTGTTTAACTGCAATTCTTTTATCAACCGTTTCAATCTCGTTTAAGTTATTGCCCGCGATAATTTCTCTAATATTATTCTTCAACGTATCCAATACTTCATCCGATTACCCTAACTAATCACCGGCTAAACAGGACGGACATTGAGCCTGACTTTAAGATTCATAAAAAGAAGTGGCTATTACTGACAGAGATCAGTAATAGCCACCCAACGTGAGATATTCGACTATTGACTTGAACCAAACAAACTTCAATCAGTCTTTCGAAGGACAGTCTTAAGCGAGATCACGGTGACACCAATAACAAAAGAGGTAAAACCAATTCTAATAGCAAATGTGCCATCCCATATTAAGGCAACCAGCATCGCGATTAAGGCAACCGTCAAGCCGAATGTCGCTACTTCACGGCAAAAACGAACGAGCTTGTCCATTTCCTTAAACACCTCCTCGTGCACATACTAATAATCAGGTTTCATTTTACCTTTTGAGCTATATTTTCCCACTTCACAAGATGGGTGCAAAAGGAGTGTTCAGTAAGGGATTAAAAGAAAACCAACTGAAAGCCTTTAAGCGGGAACATAAGAAATAAAACGACCATACAAGAGTAGAGATACTCTGTGTGGCCGTTTTCTTATACTCAGATACCGAAATAGTATTTGAGATTTTTAGAACAAACCTTGTATTTGAGCTTGTATTAACACTGCAGTAACGCTGGCACCTGTATTAATTAAAAAGTCTTTTAGTCCAACCAATGCTGATTTTAAAATATGCGGTTTCTTCTCTTCTTCAATTTTTAATTTGATGTCAGCTAATAATTCTGTTGCGGTTTCTATATCCTCTTTTGATAAATCAGATTCACTAATACTTTTTTCAACGGCATCAACTACATCCTTAACTTTATCATAGGAAAATGTAACTGTATTCTCACTTCCAGACACTATCTGTACATTATCGGATGGCGAATTGATCACACTTGTATTCCCGTAATAATTATTCACGGTTTGCGGCATGTTCACTGCGGATTCTTTTTCAGTCTCAGAGAAAACCATATTTTCCCCTACAATACCTTCCGATTCTAATTTCAATGTCCATTCTAAAATAGTATTTTTGACTTTTTCTTCAATGTCTTTAACTGCAGTTGTAGGTACATGTAATGCATAATCCATTGGAAGTAGCGAATCAGCCATTTTATCAAACAATGCAAGTTGTTCGCCTGAAAAATCTAAAGTTAATACATTTCCTGAGGACTGACATAAAGAAATGATTTCAGAAATTGAATTTACTAACTTTCTTTCACAAATCTTTTTTTCGTATTCATTATCCTGTATTGAGGTTGGAATCCAACCGCGATAAGGATTGAAAGTTTTTAAACTTCCACGAACCTTTCTATACTCAGGGCAAGATTCTGGGTCAGGATAACCATTTAATTCGTGTTGAATCCATTGATCAAAATCAGCAAGCTTTAATTTTGATGCAATCAAATGTGCTTTGCGTAATATATTAACAACATCGCAATTTGATGACACAATTTCATTCTGTAATTCTAAAACAATACTTCCCATGTTATTCACCATCCTTCTTTCTACCATATAGGGCACTATTCTCAGCAAACATCATAGTTCTTCACATAGAAGCAATAAGGAAAAGGAATAATCTAACTTTCTGAAGTTGTTTCAGAATGCTCCTCAAAATTTTCTACCTGCTCCATCACCTTTGTGAACACTTCAGGACTATACTGTGGCGGATAGCCGTTCTTAACCAAACAAATCTTTATCTTCAATTTTAACTGATTACGCACATTCTGATTGTTGAGCCAGTCCACAAATGAAGACTCGGTATCTATTATTTCCTTAACTTTTTTAGCAAGTGTCTTGCATTTATCGTTTATCACAACACCGTTAACTTCTTTGTCAATGCCATATTCAAACTTATACTGGTCACGAAGAGCAATCAAAATATCATAGAATGCCTTTTCTTCAAAGGTTAATCCTATTTTACGGAAACTCTCACGATTTTCGTTCATCTGACGAAGTATCACTAAAGCTTGTTCAGTTGCAGCCTTAATAATATCTTCTGAGGCAGCTTCCTGTGTTGCCCCGGCTTCTTCAGCAGTAAGGTGCTTACGTCTTTCATGGTACTCATCAATAGTCTTTTCAATCATTTCTTGGAAAGATTTCGCTGCTAATTGGTTAACCCTGCCATATTCCTTTATTTGCTTACGGAGCATTTTGATAAGTAATTCTAACTTTGTAGCAGGCATTTCTACATCTGATAATTTTTCAAAGTATTCAGGAGAGAAGATATCTTCTTCCTCGCCACTTTCAAGAACACTTTCTACCTTATTGTATTTTAATGCCTCTTCAACCATCTTTGATACCACAAGATTCATAGTTTCAGCATCAACATCGCTGGTTCCACTCATTTTACGAACGAAGCCTGCTATAGCCATAAAGCACTGTGCAAGCGCAGATTCTTCTTCGCCCAGATTTCCAGAAGGTTGGCAAATATCAAAAGCACTTCTCATTCTCTTAACAGACTTTAAGAAATATGTCTTAAATGAGACCTGATTAGTTTTTCCGTTTCCTTCTGTCTGCAAGACCTGTGCTGATGTAAAGACATACTCAGCCGCTTTGGAAAGTAATTTATATCTTTCAACAGGGTCACATTTCGTATTAAGGAATGGAGCTAAGTCATAATCTGTAAACAGTGCTTTAAGTATTTCAATCTCCTCCCTGAATGCAGAGGTAGCCTGCTCAACGTCATCCGATGTGGGAGCAACTGATGTATCACCACCGTAAACCTTCATGGCCTCACGCATATTATCGCGAATGCCAATATAGTCGATAACCATACCATATTCTTTGCCGGGATATTTTCTGTTTACACGACTGATAGTTTGAATCAGCAAGTGCTTCTTCAAAGGCTTATCGTTATATAAATATGTAAGTGACGGAACATCAAATCCCGTAATCCACATATCAACTACGATAACAATATGGAAATTAGACTTTTCCTGTTTAAAGGCTGCATCCAGTTCTTCGCAACGTTTATCATTTTTAACTCCACCAAGATAGTTATACATCTCAGCTTCATCATTACTTCCAACACTCGATACCATAGCCATAAATGGCATAGGCTTTAATTCTTTAAGTTCTTCATCTGTTGCAGTAACTCCGTCAGGAGTTTTCTTTTCTTCAAACCATTCCGGATATTTATCCTTGAATTTCAAAAGAAGTGAATATGCAATTTTTCTGCTAGAGCAGACAATCATTGCTTTCTGAATTCTATCTGGGTCACTATCACAAGATGAAATATAATGGTCATGAATATCTATAGCAAGCCTCTCCAAGCGAGAAGGCTCGCCAAGGATAACTTCCATAGAACTCATTGCACGTTTACTGGCTTCAATATCATCATACGTTGCACCATCATCGGCACACTTTTTATAGTAATTTTCAATTTCTTTAGCTTTGGTCTTATCAAGTAACACCTTGGCAATACGAGGATGATACTTAATAGAAACAGTTAGTCCATCTGCGACCGCCTGATCCATAGTGTATCTATCAATTTCCTGACCAAAGGTCTGATATGTTTCGGCAATAGGAGTTCCTGTGAAACCTACAAACGTAGCATGTTGAGGCGGTAAGTTTGCTAGTCAAGGAGTAAAACGACGAAGATTAGCATTTACTTCCGCCCATGCGATAGCTGTCCGTGATTGACAAGTGCTAGCACGCAGACAGAACGGAGATAGCGAACCGCTGAGTGTGTCGCTCTGCTCGTAAAAGCTTAGAAACCTTTGAACGAAAGGGATAATGAAAGCCTTGATTGCAAGGCTTTTTGCTTTATGGTGGGTAAGTATCAGAGTGAGAAAATTTTTGGAATGAGTAGAAGTGATAGCTAGAAATTATCAGTTTCTATTTCCATTTACCCTGTGGGTACGTGTTTGTTTCCATTGACAAGGAGTTTGTGGGAATAGAAATGTACCCACCTTGTTTGAATCAAGTGAAGTGTAGTTGAAGGAAATCTGTTGAAAGCAATACTTCATTTTACCGAATAAGTAATAATTTAGGCAACTTCAAATCGATTAAAAAAAAAACTATTTTAAAGGTTAAGAGTAGACAAAAATTGTCCACTCTTTTTTGCAAACTCAATTTATCAATAAATGAAATGAGGGAATGTAAAATGAAATATTTTGAGGTTGAGTTAGAAAATCCTGATGAATTTTTAAAACTACAAACAGAAGATTTTGTGAAAGCTAATCGCTTGCTACTAAGGAAGATAATCCAGAGCGTTACAGTCTATGAAGAAAACTTCGTCATATCCTTTAAATCTGGCATCGAATTGGAAGTATGAGTCTCATTCCATAACTTTTATATTGAACATATCATCTTGTTGTGTTATACTATAAATTGATATAAACAAAGATGTAGGAGGAACCGAAACTATGACAGCCTCAATGCGTTTAAGATAAGCTGGCAATAAAAAAAGCAGAATCTATACCCGATGATAGGCTTTTTTGTTGTGCTTATTTATACGATATTGAGCATTCATTAGTTACGGTGAGGATATTGGTTATTTAACTATACCTTTATTTAACTATGTCTTTAATATGAATGTTTCCAAATTGTATGTATGCAGACCAAAAGCCACATTGTGGGGTTTGGCCTGCATTTTTTATTGCCTAGAATGCTATTCAAAATAGAAATTCAAGCAAAATAATATGCAGGAGATAATATAAATGGAAAAATACAACAATTGGAAACGAAAATTTTATGCAATATGGGCAGGGCAAGCAGTATCATTAATCACTAGTGCCATCCTGCAAATGGCGATTATTTTTTACCTTACAGAAAAAACAGGATCTGCGATGGTCTTGTCTATGGCTTCATTAGTAGGTTTTTTACCCTATGCGATTTTGGGACCTGCCATTGGTGTGCTAGTGGATCGTCATGATAGGAAGAAGATAATGATTGGTGCCGATTTAATTATCGCAGCAGCTGGTGCAGTGCTTGCTATTGTTGCATTCTGTATGGAGCTACCTGTCTGGATGATTATGATAGTATTGTTTATCCGTAGCATTGGAACAGCTTTTCATACCCCAGCACTCAATGCGGTTACACCACTTTTAGTACCAGAAGAACAGCTAACGAAATGCGCAGGCTATAGTCAGTCTTTGCAGTCTATAAGCTATATTGTTAGTCCGGCAGTTGCAGCACTCTTATACTCCGTTTGGGATTTAAATGCTATTATTGCCATCGACGTATTGGGTGCTGTGATTGCATCTATTACGGTAGCAATTGTACGTATACCTAAGCTGGGTAATCAAGTGCAAAGTTTAGAACCAAATTTCATAAGGGAGATGAAAGAAGGAGTTGTGGTTCTGAGACAAAACAAAGGATTGTTTGCCTTATTACTCTTAGGAACACTATATACTTTTGTTTATATGCCAATCAATGCACTATTTCCTTTAATAAGCATGGAACACTTTAATGGAACGCCTGTGCATATTTCTATTACGGAAATTTCCTTTGCATTTGGGATGCTAGCAGGAGGCTTATTATTAGGAAGATTAGGGGGCTTCGAAAAGCATGTATTACTAATAACAAGTTCATTTTTTATAATGGGGACCAGTTTAGCCGTTTCGGGAATACTTCCTCCAAATGGATTTGTAATATTCGTAGTTTGCTGTGCAATAATGGGGCTTTCGGTGCCATTTTATAGCGGTGTGCAAACAGCTCTTTTTCAGGAGAAAATTAAGCCTGAATATTTAGGACGTGTATTTTCTTTGATCGGAAGTATCATGTCACTTGCTATGCCAATTGGGTTAATTCTTTCTGGATTCTTTGCTGATAAAATCGGTGTAAATCATTGGTTTTTACTATCAGGTATTTTAATTATTGGCATTGCTATAGTTTGCCAAATGATAACTGAGGTTAGAAAATTAGATTTAAAATAAACAATATTGGAGGAATATTTATGTATCTTATTTTCATGTAACTCTTCCTGCTAAAATCGCAGGGTTTTCCCTGCATACAAGCAAATGAAAGCATGCGATTATAGACAGGAGGAAATGTTATGGAATTAATATTAAAAGCAAAAGACATTCGTGTGGAATTCAAAGGACGCGATGTTTTAGATATAAATGAATTAGAAGTATATGATTATGACCGTATTGGTTTAGTAGGAGCAAATGGTGCTGGAAAAAGCACTTTACTCAGGGTACTTTTAGGAGAATTAACTCCCCCAGGATGTAAAATGAATCGTCTGGGTGAACTTGCCTATATTCCCCAGTTGGACGAAGTAACTCTGCAGGAGGAAAAAGATTTTGCACTTGTAGGCAAGCTAGGTGTTGAGCAATTAAATATACAGACTATGAGCGGTGGTGAAGAAACAAGGCTTAAAATAGCACAGGCCTTATCGGCACAGGTTCATGGTATTTTAGCGGATGAACCTACGAGCCATTTAGACCGTGAAGGAATTGATTTTCTAATAGGACAGCTAAAATATTTTACAGGTGCACTGTTAGTTATTAGCCATGACCGCTATTTTCTTGATGAAATAGTAGATAAAATATGGGAACTGAAAGATGGCAAAATCACTGAGTATTGGGGAAACTATTCTGATTATCTTCGTCAGAAAGAGGAAGAACGTAAGAGCCAAGCTGCAGAATACGAACAATTTATTGCGGAACGTGCCCGATTGGAAAGGGCTGCGGAGGAAAAGCGAAAACAGGCTCGTAAAATAGAACAGAAGGCAAAAGGTTCTTCAAAGAAAAAAAGTACTGAAGACGGAGGGCGTTTAGCTCATCAAAAATCAATAGGAAGTAAGGAAAAAAAGATGTATAATGCTGCTAAAACCCTAGAGCACAGGATTGCGGCCTTAGGAAAAGTAGAAGCTCCGGAAGGCATTCGCAGAATTCGTTTCAGGCAAAGTAAAGCATTGGAGCTCCATAATCCATACCCTATAGTCGGTGCAGAAATTAATAAAGTATTTGGGGATAAGGCTCTGTTTGAAAATGCATCTTTTCAAATTCCGTTAGGAGCAAAAGTGGCGTTAACTGGTGGTAATGGAATCGGAAAAACAACTTTAATCCAAATGATCTTAAACCATGAAGAAGGAATTTCTATTTCGCCTAAGGCAAAAATAGGTTACTTTGCACAGAATGGTTACAAGTACAACAGTAATCAGAATGTTATGGAGTTTATGCAGAAGGATTGTGACTACAATATATCAGAAATTCGTTCAGTGCTAGCATCTATGGGGTTCAAACAGAACGATATTGGAAAAAGTTTATCTGTTTTAAGCGGTGGAGAAATTATAAAATTGTTGCTTGCTAAAATGCTCATGGGTAGATATAACATCCTAATAATGGATGAACCCAGTAACTTCCTTGACATACCAAGTTTAGAGGCTTTGGAAATACTAATGAAGGAGTACACCGGAACTATCGTGTTTATCACCCACGATAAACGATTACTCGAAAATGTAGCAGATGTAGTTTATGAAATTAGAGATAAGAAAATAAATCTGAAACATTAAATTTAAGGTAGTCGCTGGTCAGTATAGTCTGTTCTGGTTGGCGACTCCATTGTTAAAGAGTATAAAGACTTTAGATTTTATGAATATTAAAAATAGGAACAGTCAATTGAACTGCTCCTATTTTTCTGCTAAATATATTGTAGTTTTCTTATATGTATAATGATAGATTAGCGGATTCTCATCTACGGTACTTACTTCAAATATGAAGAAGTGATCGCGGTTACCTGCATATTTGTTTTCTAACGCTTTTAGTGCGAGTAGGTTATCTCCATGTATGAGCATGTTTTCTGTATTAGGATCATTTTTGCAGTTTGATTTTTCTTTATCCTCAACTAGAATCCTAGGCTCTATTTTGATTTCTTTATCCTTACCAAGCCACGTAAGTTCCAGTTTTTGATTATTAGCCATTACTTTTCATCCTCCGCTATAAATTCCAAAATATCGTTGGGCGTGCAGTGTAAAGCTGTGCAGATACCTTCCACTTTTTCCAGTGATATATATTGCCCAGTGCGTAGTTTCGTAATAATGTTGGCGGAAATATTGCTCATTCTCATTAAGTCCTGATTGGAAATATCTTCTTCAATCATGCGATGTAATAGTTTTTTATAACTAACAGCCATAATTCCCTCCTTATTTTAATAGTTAAATATTATCACGATTCTGTGAGTATATCAACGATATAAAGAGCTAGCCACTCCGGAATATAGCAGATTAAAAAAGTCTCCTTTGCTATTCATTCAAGGCAAATGCCTAATGAATGCTTAGGAGATTTTTATTGTCAAAAATTTTTTCTAAAACCGTCAGATTACACCCTCTTTCATGGCTACCAAGTAGAAGACCAAAAAAACTTTTTAAGACAGGTTAAAAAGTCGGCTTTTTCTTTTGCCTGTGATGTAGAAGGGATAAGCCTTCTAGAAAAGGAGGATCAAATATGGATCTAGAGAAACTGCCAAAAGCACTAAAGAACAAGAATATCTTTTGTTCATGGAAGTACGAGCAGCAAGAAAACGGTAGGCTCACTAAGCCGCCTTATAACCCCATAACGGGAAAGAAAGCAGCTACAGACAACTTAAGCGATTTCACCTCGCTTGATGATGCCATGAAAGTAAAAGACCAATACGACGGAATTGGTATAAAGCTTGTTGATAACCTCTTAGGCATCGATTTAGACCACTGCATCGATAATGGCATCATTAAAGACTGGGCAAAAGAGATTATTGCCCATTTCAAGCACGCTTATATCGAATACAGCCCAAGTAAGCATGGCTTTCATATCTTGCTTCTGTTTAACGGCGCATACGATAAAAAGTCTTATTACATCAAGCATGGGGATATTGAGGTTTACAGCGCTCTAGCTACGAATCGCTATCTAACAGTTACGGGCGACGTGTATCAGGAAGGCGAGCTTTTAGAAGACGATGAAGCCATCATGTGGCTTTTAGACACGTACATGAAGCGAAACATAAACACTCATGAAAAAGAAAATAACGCGTGTACAAGGTCATATTTAAGCGATACATCTGTTATTGAAAAAGCTGGCAACGCCATAAATGGAGCTAAATTTACAGCACTTTGGCATGGTGACATTTCGGCTTACCCTTCTCATAGCGAAGCAGATGCCGCGCTTGTGTCTATTCTTGCCTTTTACTGTGGCGGTAACAAGGAGCAAATAGACCGACTTTTTCGTAAGTCTGCTTTATTCCGTCCTAAGTGGGATGAACACCGTGGCGCGGATACTTATGGCAACACAACCATTCAGAAAGCTGTTTCTAAATGTCATACCTTCTATGAGCCTTTCCATAATGCAAGTGCTGAGGAAGACTTTGATGATCTCTTATCTAAATTACAGGAACTAAAGCCTGATGAAAATATACGATATCGCAACGGTGATTTAGGTAATGGCAGATTGTTTGCTGATATTTTCCAAAACATTCTGCACTATGTACCGGAGCGCAAAATGTGGTTCATCTTCGATGGTGTACGTTGGACTTGCGATATTGGAACGCTTAAAACGATGGAACTATGCAAGGATTTAGCTCTTTCTCTTATACGTTATGCTGGTGTCATTAAAGACGAGAGAACCCGTTCCATGCTTGTTGAGTATTGGAACAAATGGAGCAGCCGTCGTAACCGTGAGATTTATATCAAGGAAGCTCAAAGCGTTTACCCCATTTCGATGGAAGCGTTCGATAAGAACATTTATCTATTTAACTGCCAAAACGGAACTTTAGACCTTCAGCACGGTGTATTTCGCAAGCACTTAGCAACAGATCTTATTACCAAAGTATCACCTGTGTTTTATGACCCGAAGGCAAGAAGTGAACGTTTTCGCCAGTTTGTCGATGAAATTATGAGCGGAGATTGTGAGAAAGCCTTGTATCTTCAAAAGTCATTAGGCTATGCGTTAAGCGGTGATACACGCTATGAGTGCATGTTCTTTCTTTTTGGAGAAAGCACAAGAAACGGTAAAGGCACACTCATGGAAAGCGTTCTGTCTGTGATGGGCGATTACGGAAAAGCGGTACGCGCGGAAACCATTGCTCTAAAGAAGAACCCTAATAGCTCACAGCCGACCGAGGATGTAGCACGCCTTGCCGGTGTTCGCTTTGCCAATATATCTGAGCCGAGCCGAGGACTATTCCTTAATTCAGCCCAAGTTAAATACATGACGGGAAGTGATACCTTAAACGCTCGATTCCTGCATGAGAACAGTTTTGACTTTAAACCACAGTTCAAACTGTACGTGAACACCAATTATCTGCCCGTCATCAGCGATATGACAGTGTTTAGTAGCGACCGCATGCAGATTATTCCCTTTAACAGGCATTTTGAAGCGTGGGAACAGGATAAAACCTTAAAGGCGGAGTTTTCTAAAAAAGAGGTGCAAAGTGCCATTTTAAACTGGCTTCTTGAAGGCTTTACCCACCTCCGAGATGAAGGCTTTAAGCCGCCTAATAGCGTTCTTGATGCCATTTTTAGTTATGCCCACGACAGTGACAAGATGGCACAGTTTGCTGAAGATGTACTCGTTAAAGACCAGAGCTCTGAGATTCGAACGGCAGTTGTATACGACCACTACAAGAAGTGGTGCATTGATAACGGCTGTTTTTCTGAGAACAGCAGAAACTTCAATCAGGAATTAAGAAAATTTGCCGAGGTTGTAAGAAAGCGTCCCAAGACAGGCGGAGAAAAAACCACGCTTCTTAAAGGCTACAGGCTTAAAAGTGAGTTTAGCGATTTTTTAAGTGGCAACTAGTGGCAGTTAATAACCTATATCCCCATATAACCCTATAAGGCAATAACGAAATTTAACTGCCACATCATGCCACGTTTAAGGAGGTGGTGCCTATGATTGCGTAATTCGTATCGCAAACCTGTGTTGAACATGAAGAAGAAATACTATCATGCACAAATCAAAATACTGAAATGATTTCAGCTTTTTGACAACATTGAAGAAAGAAAACCTGCCTAGGTACTGTGCTGTTAGAAATTTATTCGCATACTACTTTCTGAACCTAACCCCCTAGGGGGGGTCAAATCTCTAAAGAGTACCCCTTCGGGAACGGGCGCAGGGTCTTGCGTGCAAAAACAGCGAATTCAAAAGGGTAAATGGGCAAAATCAAGCAAATTACTGCAGTAATTGCAGAAAACAGTAATGAAAGGAACTAACAATTATGATTAACAGAGATATTGAAAAAGAAATGAAACTAGCAAGTCAGGACTACCACAACACGTTTTGGAACGTACTGCGCGACGCAAATGGTAATGCGAACAATATTGCAGGAAAACTGCGCCACATTCATACAGGTGCCTATGATTTGCCGACTTCTTCTCTAGCAAAACTCGAAGCAAAACTTGCAAACAAAAGTAATCTTAGAAAACTGTGTACAGTGGTAAAAGCACACTCGCAATCAAGCAAATTGTTCATCTATGAAGGTACACCGTTCACTAAATGGATGAAAGATTATGATGCGAATATCATTACGCATATGCCTATTAAAGATGGCTTTAAGCGTATTGATGTAACGGATTATACCCTAGTTAACCTTATTCGTTTGGGTACGGATTTTACAGCTGATCTTGACTTTGATATCGAAGAGTTCATCACAAGCGAACTGACAAAGCAATTTACATTGAGTGAGTCGGAAGCTTTTATAAATGGCGATGGGATAACTAAGCCGACAGGAATTTTATCAGATACATCAGGTGCTGAGGTTGCTGTGCAAGCAAAAGAGATTTCCGCAGATACCATCAAACATTTATTCTTCTCGCTAGATAGTAAGTATCGAGAAAATGCCACGTGGCTTATGAATGATGAAACTGCTCTTTATCTTCAAACCTTAAAGGACACTACCGGAGCATACATCCTACCTGATTTTGATGGCAACTTAATGGGCAGACCTGTGGTCATTGACAATGCCATGCCTTCTTCGCAAAAGGGAGCAAAAGTTATCGCCTTTGGTGATTTTTCCAACTATTGGATTATCGAACGCCATAACCCAACCATCAAGGTTCTAAACGAAATATTTTCTCTTATAGACCAGATAGGTTACCTCTCTTTTGAGTATTTGGATGGGAAACTGGTACATCCTGAAGCAATTAAAGTATTGCAACTTTCTTAAACAAGGAGGTCAAAATGCATGGATGAACAAATTAAGGATACACCGGTAAAAACCGAAGTGTTAAGAATCGGAAATACTGAATTTACGGTTAACTCTCTTGAAAGCAAGAGTGCTCAGAAAGGTGTCAAAGACCTAATCAAACACCTTATTTTAAGCAATTTAAACCATGTAATAGAAGCTAAATAACTTGATAAATTCTGAGTTATACGGGAATATATACTGACCGCTTGAAGGCTGTCGGAAAGGAGGAAAAACAGATGAATAAACTAAATAGACAGCCTTCTTATACTCTAGATAATGTAGGCAAGATAACGGCACTTTACTGCCGTTTATCCAAAGACGATGAATTACAAGGTGACAGCAATTCCATTATCAATCAAAAGAGCATGCTGAAAAAGTATGCCGAGGATAATCATTTCAACAATCTTATGTTCTTTGTAGACGATGGCTACTCGGGTACTAATTTCCAGCGACCTGATTGGCTTAAATTAACTGCTCTCATTGACGAAGGAAAGATTGGAACCATTATCGTCAAGGACATGTCACGCTTGGGTAGAGATTATCTGCAAGTTGGTATGTATACAGAGATGGTATTCCCTAACGCTGATATTCGCTTTATTGCAATAAATAACGGCGTAGATAGCAATAATCAGTCAGACAACGACATGACACCTTTCATCAACATCTTCAATGAGTTTTATGCTAAAGACACAAGCAGAAAAATAAAAGCTGTGTTTAAAGCAAAAGGACAAAGTGGGAAGCCGCTCTGCATCAATCCTCCTTACGGATATCTTAAGGATCCTGAAGATAAAAATCATTGGATTGTAGATGAAGAAGCTGCCAGTGTAGTGCGTGAAATCTTTAGACTCTGCGTTAATGGGTATGGGCCTAGCCAGATTGCCAATGAGCTAATCAAAAGGAATATTCCAACACCTTCTGAGCATTTTTTCTCTCTTGGTATTAAAATTCCTTCCGCGAAATCGGAGATTAAGGGAGTCTGGAATCAAAAAACTATCTCTAATATGCTTGAAAAGCAAGAATATCTTGGGCATACGGTCAATTTCAAAACAAGAAAGAAATCGTACAAGTGCAAGAAAACATTATTGAATCCCAAAGAAGACTGGCTAATTTTCAAAAACACACACGAAGCAATTATTGACCAGGAAACTTTTGATATTGTTCAACGTATAAGAGATGGTAGACGAGTGCGTACCAATCTTGGAGAGATGCCGGTGTTATCGGGAATGCTATTTTGTGCGGATTGTGGTAACAAGCTTTATCAGGTTCGAGGAAAAGGTTGGAGCCATGATAAAGAATACTTTGTCTGTGCTACATATCGTAAGCAAAAAGGCAAATGCTCATCACATCAAATTAGAAATATTCAGATCGAAGCAATACTGCTTCACGAGCTACGAATGATTACTTCATTTGCCAAACAGCACGAAGAAGAGTTCGTGGGACTTGTGATGAAGAAAAGCGAGAAAGAACTAACCCAAAAGTTAAAGTCCTCTAATAGGGAACTCGAGCAAGCAAAAGCAAGAATTAGCAAACTTGACACAATTGTTCAGCATCTCTATGAAGACAACTTAGACGGTAAAATTTCTGATGAACGATTTAAGAGCATGTCTGAGTCCTACGACAAGGAACAAGCTGAACTGAAAAGCAAGATTGAATCCCTTGAAGCCTTTATTTCTAAAGCGCAAGAGGAATGTCTCAACGTGGATTCTTTCTTGAAATTAGTACGACAATACACAGATATACAAGAACTTAATGCAGAGATCATTCGAACCTTTGTAGATAAGATTTATGTTGAAAAATCTGAAAAGGTAGCAGGTACAAGAACCAAGAAACAAACCATATGGATACAGTGGAATTACATAGGTGCAGTTGATATTCCACTCCATAAGTAAAATCGGCGTAGCCGGTAGTAATACCGATTACGCCGATAATTTTTTAGGAATTAAATCCCTAAGTGAATGCCCCTAAGTGGGTGCACCTTTTAACGTTAACATCCTGTGCACTCGACCCTAGAGCTTTGACATCTTTCCCCATACAGCCAAAACACGCTCAAAAACCGCGAGAACCCAGCTTAAAGCCGCTTCGCATTAAACCTTTTAACGATAACGCTCGCAAACCCCTGGTATACAAGGGCAAAAATGCGCCCACCTAATCAGCCTCCTGCATCTTATGGCACGGTCAAGCGCCATGATGGTGGGGAAGCCCCGCCTATTTTTTTGTTTGAGTTTGAACATAAAAATAGCAGATAAAGGGAAGGAAATGAATTTACACCAAAGTTAAGACTTGACCGTCTAAACCTCATTTTCCTCATTATATTGCTGCAAATTACCTTCAAAACCAGTAATCTTTTCATTCTCGATAAGTAACAAAGAATCCGCTACATTGTTGATAAAGGACACATCATGCGTCACGAAAAGCAAGGGTCTGTCGTAGCCTTGAAGCAGCTCTTCTAAGGCTTCTATGGCACGAATATCTAAAAAGTTAGTTGGCTCATCCATCACCAAATAATTAAAGTTACCTGTTAGAAGCATCGCCAATTTCACCTTGGCTTTTTCGCCATCACTAAGCACATTCACCTGCTTGAACACATCATTTGTTTTGAAACCTAGACGAGCCAAGATGATTCTCGTCATTGACTGGTCATAGATTGAATAAGGTAATACGTTGTCCAGAATCGTTTTTGTATAGTCGAGTGTTTCTCCTAGCTGACTATAGTAACCAATTCGTAAATTCGGATGTGTCCACGTTTCACCGTTAAGAATCATGTTGAGCAAAGTGGTTTTCCCTGAACCGTTGTCACCTAATAAGGCAACTTTATTTGTATTGTCTATCGCAAAATTGACATTCTTAAAAATCACCTTGCTATCAAAGCTCTTATTGAGATTTTCTGCCCTGATGAGTACCTTGGAATGAATTTTTTCTCGCTCGTCCATATTGAGCTTGATGGCTGCATTTTGATATGGCTTACTCTTCACCTCTAGTTGATTTACTCTTTCTAAAGTGGCTTTTACCTGTTTGTCGAGCTTCTTCTTATTTTGTTGCCCACCCATTTTATGCAGCCTAGCTTCTGAGTTACCCATCCTTTTGGGTGTGGTTTTTACTTTTGCTGACTGCTGTTTTATTGCATTTGCAACCTGTAAAAGACGCTTCTTTTCTTTTACATAACTCTCATATTCCCTCTCAGCAAACTTATACCTCTTTTCTCTTTCGCATAGGTAAAACGAATAATCACCGCTATAAACCTCAATTTTCCCATTGACCAATTCGAAAATTTTCGTACAGGTTTGATTAATAAAATCTCGATCATGGGAGACAAGCATAAAACCCTTATTGCGAGAATAGAGCCGTTTAGCTAATAGCTTTCTTTGCTTAATGTCTAAATGTGATGTAGGCTCGTCAATAAGCAAAAATGCTTTATTATCAACTAAAAGGTGCTCCAGTTTCAATCTTTGCTGCTCGCCTGGACTACTACAATTCTGCTGAAAACGACGCTGATATATAAAACCGAGTTCATCTTCTAAATTGTTGAGCAAATAACTAATCTCGTCGTTCGTTTGAACTCGCCCTGCGTAGTCAGTATCAAGACTTGAAAGTATGCGTAAAAAGGTGGTTTTGCCTGTGCCGTTGTCACCAATTAAACCAACCTTGTCACAAGCACCAATAGATAGATGATCAATCGCAAATAAAGTTCTTGCACCTACAACTTTTGTTAAATCATCAATACGTATCATAAATCCTCCTTGAAAATACCGAGAGGATTTAACCTCTCTACATTAGTTAGAACAGGATTTATTAATTACCATCTTTTGATACCTCCGAAAATAATTGTCACTATCATACCATGTCCTCATATATAACTTAGTACCTCAAGCAACTTAACTATCGTCTTACTTATTTCACAAAGCTGGGTGCAAAGTGGGTGCACCTTTTAACGTTAACATCCTGTGCACTCAACCCTAGAGCGTAGACATGCTCTCTCAAACAACCAAGCTGTGCTCAAAAACCGCGAGAAACCAGCCTAAAGTAGTCACATACTAAACCTTTTAACGATAGACCCTGCAAACCCCTGCTACATAAGGGCAAAAATGCACCCGGCTATTAAGCCCTTGACATCAATACGACACTCTCGTCGGTATTTTCCTTAACCCGGAAGTCTTCCGCCTCGACGACTTTCTGGGTTGGCTTACCTTTTTCATCTTCAAGATGCGTTAACTCGAAAGTTCGCTGTCCTCCGTATAACAGCGGAATTTTGAAGTGGATTTTCTTGACGATGTCCTCGCCGTTCTTCCAATCGGCGTTTTCGTAAATTTCTATGTGGTCGATAAACGTGGCGTAGAAGCGCTTTTCGGCGTCGTTCTGGATGCCTTTCAGTGCCTGCCCAAAATAAGCCAATACTCCAAGACATCATCTACCGATACCTGCCCCAACTGAACACTTCTGAGCTTAGACATCGTCTCCTTGATGGACTGTTCCAGCTTAGGTTCAAAGAACTTACTTCTTGCCCGTCTGTTCCTGCCTGAGTCTCTCGCGAGCACGCATTATCTTCTGATAATCGGAATTCGTAAATCCGTCAGCGCGGACAGAGTTTGGGTCATCTGGGTTCCACATCTTCGTCAGTTCGATTGTCGCACCAGTCTTGTTAAAAAACCCTGCGCCAGCTTCCGTGTAGTATACGTTCAGCCCCGTCCCCGTTGTGCCTAGCGTCTTGGTGGAATTGCTGTTCGGCCACGGGTCGCTCTTTGCAACCGAAACGGTCGCCCCTCCGCCGTAGTCGTTGGCAGGCTGGTGGTTAAATATCCACGTATGGTCGTCCTCCTGCCTCACGCTCCACTCGCTGGACTTCCAGCTGGATGGTACGTCAACATAGAAGTAGTCCGTCATGAACGAGTACCCACTGTTGCTCGCTTTGGTCTCAGCAGCTTTTTGTTCTTCAGCGGCTTTCTCCTCGGCTGCCTTCTTCTCTTCCTCCACCTTCTTGGCCGCTACGGCATCATTCCTGCGCTTCTGTGCCTTTTCCTTCAAATCGTCAAGCTTGGATGCATCGATTCCGCTGTCCTTCGCTGCGTTATAAGCAGCTTCAATTTGCTCGTCTGTCACCTCTTCCGCAGGGATTGGCTCGATGGTGATTTCCTTCTCAACGTCGGTCTTGCCGTCCTTGGCTATACTTACCTTTGTAACCGCGTCCTTGGTGTCGTAAATGGTGCCGTCCTCTGCGATGGGCGATGCCTCAATCGCAAGGCTGTAGTCGCCCGGCTTGAGCGCTATGTTGGAAGAACTTGAACCTATGTAGAACACGCTGTCCACACCATTGTCCTTGGAATCTTTTCCAGTAGCGTGGACAGAGATTTTTGTGCCCCTATCTGTGTCAAGCCCCTTGGCATTTACGACTAGCGGAACGCCATAGGCCTTCGCCGCTTGCGCGTTGAAGTACAGATATGCACCTCCGTAGCCGACTGCTATTGCTGCTGTGACGCCAATCACTATTGCCACTATGACGCCAATCACCGCCCATAGTTTCGTTCGCTTCTTTTTACCTGATTCATCAGTCATTTCTTTTCCTCCATTTCCTTTCTCATGCTGTGTTCTGTCATTTATGGAATCAACTTGAAGTGCTTAAAAGCCTTGATGATTACATCGTGCTTTTCCTTCGGGCATTGAGGTCGATTTTTAGCAGCCATGCCTTCCTTTTCGTAAGAAAACTGCTTCTCAAGCCCTAATTCGTCTTTCACGGTCGCGATGTTCAGCGTCGATACCTTCAGCCCGTACTTGTCAAGCACATACGCCTGAATCTGCTTGTACGTCGCCTTCGGCGGCAGCTTGTCTCGCTTCAGTTCCTTCACGTCAATATCAACGTTCACGTACCCTGCGACATTTTTTCGGGTTAGTAAACATACCGTCTCGACGTGGATTGAGAGAACTCCAAGTATAGCTACACTTTTTTGAGTGCACACTATGGATAGTGGGTGCACTTTTTAACGATAGGAAAAGGCTATCGTTAAAAGGTTTAAGATTGGCAATTTACCAGCTTTTTGGCTGTATCAATAACCTTGTCTTTATACTTCACAACGTCTGCAATAGTTAACTTTTCAATGGCTCGAATGTAGCGTTCCATATAGTCAAAATCAGGTTCACCATCAGGAGTTACTGGAAGCGTAAATGTATCTTTTTGAATTTTCCTATTAGATATTGAATCCCCCCAATAATATTTAGACTTCAACGATTTTTGCAAAGAATCAATCATATACATATAAACATATTTTGAAAATATTTTTAAATACTTAGGATATAAAACGAGATTATGGCTATCATTTGAAACAAAATCTTGATCCTGATAGCTAAATGTCAGCGTTTTTCCGCCAATAAAGATACAGTGCCCTTTATCAAGTTGTTCTTCACTGCATGCAATATATGACATAACAGAATTATTTCTATCACTTGCAGTAATATATGGTGTATTACCACTATTAAGTATCAAATCATTTTTCATAAAACATTTCGTGTTTTTTACTTCAAAAATGTCAACTACTTTAAATTTCTTAAACCTTAGTGTCCCATTTTCGCAATCAGTTTCCAAAGAGCCGTTTTCGTTAGATGCGGATTTTCTAGAGAGAGAGAGTATTTTCTTATCTTCATCTGTCAGCTCATAGTCATCAAGGTTAGTTACCTTTAGATAAGCATCCAGCTCCTTGATGCGATCTTCCTCCAGCTCCTTGATGCGATCTTCCATATACTGCCAGTCAATGTCATCTACAGTATATTCGTGGTTAAGGTCGGAGTGTTCGATGACGGGAAGCTCAACAACTGTTTCGCTTATTTTTTCTTTGAAATGTCTAACGAGATAACTCTGATAATATTCACTATGTTTATTTAAGATGGCTATAAAATACATAGCGAGATTTTCATTAAATCCCCTAAACTTTGGAATAAGAGTTTTTGTGAATTGACCTGCGTAAAAATCATGTTGCATATAATGAAATTGCATACTAATCATTCCAACCGCAAGAGAATTTCCAGGTATAAGATGAGCATCATCAAAATATTTTACATACCCATATATCCCATTATTATTTTCCGTTCTTGTAAAATAAGGATATTTTTCCCTTTCACTAAATATAAAATTTTCCTTATCTAACTGAGGGTTATTTATAATGTCAAACAAATCACCAATTCTAAACTCCTTATTCATCCCACTGCACCTCGCCTTTCAAGATTGCACTCACTTTCCACGCCAAATAATCGGCTACCGTTTTCTTAAAGTCTTCTTCCGTAGGCGTAGTATCAATCTTTTTATGCTGGTTGTATGTCCAATCATCACCGTTAATAGTAATAGTGTCTTTTATCACCAACCCATTTACCTCGGTGTAGTAATCAGTTTTTGGCTTTTTACCAAGGCAAATTGCTACAATTTCGTCGTACCTCTCTAGAGCATGGTCAACGTTTCGCAAATTCACTTTTTGTGTTGACTTTTTACGATTTTGCCTTGCATAACCATCATTACTAAAATCAATAAACGTCACCATATCATCCACTTCATGCGCGCGATTTACCTTAAACAAATAGATAGCTGTTTGTACAGAAGACTTACCATTAAATAAATCAGCTGGCATATGGATACTTGCAAGCAACGTATTTTCCTTTAATATATGTTGTGCATACGCTTCACCTTGACCACTACCCGCATTTTCCTGAATTAAAACAGCACCATAACCTGTTTCCATTTTCGATAATGCTTCGTCTACAAAGTTAAGCCCTTTACCCGGTGCAGAATAAGGCGGATTCAGCAAGAATACGTTAGCTGGAAAATTATGCGACTTCATGAAATCAGGAGCTTCCTTATGTGAGTCACCACAAATAATTTGCGACGAACCATCCCCCATAAGAATCATATTCAAAACCGCTAAAATATAAATATTACCAAGAATCTCAATACCCAAAAGTTGATTTTGCTTAATGTTTTTAATTTTGTTATCTAAAACTGTATTATCTTTGATAGTGCTCTTTGCATCATCAATCATTAGCTCCATAGCAGATACAAGAAATCCAGAAGAGCCCATGCAGGTATCCCACACAAAAGAGTCTTTGTTAGTTCTTGCAATTCGTGCCATTAAGTTTGTTACAAAGCGCGGCGTTAAAACGACATCGTTCTTTTTATCATTATCAATCAAAACCCAATCATTAAGGCTGTTTAAGATTTTACCCGTAAAGTCTAAATGAATGTTACTTTCAAGTAATGGTAATATCTCCTCTTTTACCTGCTTATAAACCGCTTTAATTACGCTTTCACCATTCACTGGCTTCCAAAGATCACGCTTTTCAAACACAGGCTTTAAGTAATTATTAACCATCTCAATCTTGTCGCTTGGACATTTCTTCTTTTGCAGGAATGAATTGGTACGATTAAGGATTTTCTTTCCGTCATTATCAATCTCATCATCATTACTATAAAAGTCAGTTACTTCAAGTGGTTTTACGCCTTCTGTGGTAAGACCTGCCATAATCAAGCCACAGAAGAAATAGAGTTTATCATTTGTAGAAAGCAAATTTTTAATAGCAGAATCATCATAAATTCTTTGATGAATGCTTTTAATACTTTGCTCCAGCAACTCCTCTTTATCACGCTTAAGACTTTCAAGTTCTTTATCAGTAAGCAAAAGCCTATCTATCATGTTATAAAGAGAATCTATATTTTCACTTTTCATTTGTGAAAAATCAAAATCAGGAATTTCTTTAGGAACTTTTCCGTTCTTTTTAGAAATATAATAAGCTTTAAGCTCTGGGTTTGATACCCACCCATCCTTTAGTTCCCATCCGTTAATACCAATAACGATGACTTCACTATAAGTACCTTCATCAAGAATAGCCAGTCCATAATGTAAAGCTCCATTTACGGCATATTGCTGTACAACACTATGAGGATTTTTCCCTTTACTTATAAGCTCAATATCGCCATCTTTGGAAAGCTTTTCAAGCTTGTTTTTAGTTCCTTTGGCTTCAATCATCACAGGAATATCGCGGCGAGTACTATTTTGTAATAAGAGCTGAATATCAGGATAATTATTCCCGGATCCACCGGATTTACTGTCTGCCTCTTTTAATGCTTTGGTAATAGAAGAGTTTATTTCTTCGGTCTTACCATAATGTCTGATATTCAATTCATCAAGCTGTGCTTTGTAAAATTCCTCAACTTTTTCTTCCGCACTTGCCATCTTTACCTCCTTATATCCATCCTGTACATTCAATACGTACCGAAACTACACCTTAGACATTAGGCAAACACTCTCCACATGGTGAGTGTTGGGATATATATCGAACGCACGCAAAGACTGAACGCTGTAGCCAAGCTCCTTAAACGTGCCAACATCGCGAGCAAGACTGGTCGGATCGCAAGCAACATACACAACGCTTCTTGCTCCAGACTTCGCAATCTGCTTACAAACTTGAGCTTTAGCACCAGCGCGCGGAGGATCTAACACAACAACATCTGGATGCGCAAATCGGCGCACAATCTTAGATGACTTACTCGCCTTAAACACCTGCGATTCAAGAGTTTGCGCAACATCCCCTTCAAGCGCTTCAACAACATCCCTGCTAAGACCAGCGCGTCCAATATTTCGCCTTGCGTTCTTTACAGCAATCGGCGCACCCTCAATGCTAAGCACGCGAGCTGGCTCTGCAGAACCAACGGAACCTGCATCACCAGCAGAATCTCCGCCAACATTAGCCAAAGTCGCAAGAGGAATCGTAAACAAACCCGAACCAGAATACAAATCCCACAAAACAGTATTCTTAGTGCGCCCACCAAGTGCAGAACGAACTAATCCCAAAACGTAGTTCACCAAATGCTCTGGAGCTGCGCGATGAATCTGCCAAAAACCGCGCCCATCAACATCGTAATCAAAAGTACGCGCACGAGATAAATCTTCATTAACAGCAACTCGCACGCGCTCGCGCAACAATGCCGATCCTGCAACCAACTCATCATTTACTATAAGCGCATAATTTTCGCCAATCGCACTAAGAAGCGCAGCCTTATCGCCAGAAACACCAAAATCCAAACCATCAACCCTAGGCTCTGGAACAGCAAGACGAATTTGCGCATTTGGCGAAAAAGAACGATTCCACAAGTCCAAAGAATCCGCAACAGCTAAAACTGCGCGCGACGCAAGCGGCATAGTATCAATCGCAATGCGATCATGCGACTCGCGCTTACGCATAGACAATCGCCCTTCATCATCCGCAACCAACTCCATGCGCGTACGCCAATTAAACCCGTTAAGCTCCTCGTCCCCTGGCATGCGCTCAACACTAACATCGCTTTCCGCAACATCCATATGCGCTAAACGCTGGAATTGATTGGCAATTACGGAAGCCTTCCAACGAATCTGACCAGGCAAAGAAACGTGAATTAAATCCGCGCCGCCAACTCCGCCGCCCTGAGCCAAAGGACCAGCGAGCTTCCATTGCGGCTCCACACGATCCGCACTAGGCTCCAAAACTTCTACAACTTCGCCAGTAAAAAAGTGCGCTTTTGC
Organism: Gardnerella sp. DNF00747; assembly: GCF_049262675.1. Classification (NCBI taxonomy): domain Bacteria; kingdom Bacillati; phylum Actinomycetota; class Actinomycetes; order Bifidobacteriales; family Bifidobacteriaceae; genus Gardnerella; species Gardnerella sp. DNF00747. The sequence continues at coordinate 1,175,330 of NZ_CP058394.1, forward strand.
ACGCATCGGCTCATCCATGCGCACAACAACCAGCTCACCAGGCAACGCAAATCGCACGAATACAACGCGTCCGTCAAGATGACCTACGCATCTTCCTTGATCCGCATATCGCTCGATTCGCATCGTCACTTGCATAAACTACCCCCTAGTTTTGCGTTTTGTTAAGCTGATTTTCTAATGCCAATTTTAAAGTTGCTTTTAATTAAGCTGATTTTTCTTCGCTAGAATTTACTTCGCTCTGCTTTTCTCCGTTCTGCTTCTCTTCGTGATTTTTATGATGAAGCCGCATAAACGGCGTTGCAATAATCAAGTAAGAAACCCAAATCGCGAGCGCCCAGAACGGCAATCCCATAAGCAATCGAACAGTGCCAAGCCACACAACGTGATTTGTCAAATATAATGGCACTTGCAAAACGAGTCGCAGCGCAAAAACGCCAATCCATAATCCAGTAACATACATGTACGCGCGCTTAAGTGGCTTATAATCAAGCCATTCGTGCAGCCACGCGCCAAAATTTTCCGTAGGCATTTTGCGAATTGACTCAATCACAAGCCCTAAAGCAGGCACGCGCACAATCAGCGAAATAGCAAGAAGCGCACCATAAACAGCGTTCGTAATAAAACCCATCATGTAGTAGTCGCGTGCTTGATGACTCGTCCACACCCAAATAAGGCAAATTGCAATGGAAACAAGTCCACTAATTGCTCCCATAAGCGATTGCCTCTGAATAAGACGAACCACAACTTGCAAAACAGCAATCACAGCTGCCACAATAACCGTTGTTTGTACGTTACGCGTTACAACAAAGCAAATAACAAACAGCAAGCCTGGAAGCATGGATTCAATTACGCCTCGAATGCCACCCAATGAATCAATTACAGAAAATGTAGACCCTTCTGCTCCGATTGAAGCCAATGTCGCTAATCCTGAGCGTTTTTTAGTCTGCACAAAATTGTTGGTTTGCGCATAATCGTCGAGTTTTACTTCATTTGAAAACTCTTGCGAAGAAAACTCTTCTTCGACCTTCTGTAAAGATTCCTGTGAATCCATTCAATTAACTTTCTACTACTTGCATTATCTAATTTCAGCAAACATTGGACCGCGTGTAAGCGTAGTTTTTACTTCTACTTGTTGGTCGTAACCTAATGGTTTATCGTCTTTTTTTAGTGCATTATTAGCATCTTCATCAGACGTATTATTTTCCCCATCTTTACCGCTATTTTCTGCATTTAAAGCAGCTTCTTTTTCTTCTCTAGTTATTGGATCATGCATAGGAATAAAATCGCGAGGCGCAAGCGGCTCTTCACCACGATTTACAACAATCCCCTTAAACCATTCGTCTAATTGTTTTGTTTCGTTATTATTATCTGCAAGCTCTGTTGCTGCAGGTCCAGAGAATACTCCGCGAAGCATCCACCTAGGACCATCAACGCCAACAATACGCGTTGTAATGGTTTTTTCTCCAACTTTTACAGGCAACAGTAGCTCAGTACCGAATTCGCCTTGTACTGTACACGCTTGACTATTACCATCAAGCAAATCTTTGCATACTTCTAGCCAAATACCAGATGTTTTAGGCGCAGCAAAAGCTTCAACTTCTACGCTTGAAGAACCATAAGTTACTGTCATACCAAGAACTTGCGATGTTTCATGCTGCTTTTTTACTCGCAACTCAATGCCTTGAAAATATGGAATATAGATTGAACCAAAATCTAGATAATCGCTAAAATCAGGAGCATCTTCATCATTGAAATCCCATGGACCAGTTTTTACCTCTACGATTTTGTCTTCAACTTTTGAAGATTTTTCTTCTTCATGTCGGCCAAATAACCAACCCATTATTCCTCATTTCTTAAAACAACAAATCTACAAAAATATATTTATTACTTATTATTGTAAATTGCCTAACTTCACCAGAATAGCACAAGCAAAGCACTGAAAAATTTGCGTATATAGTACATTCATATACACGTGCGATTATTTAGTTATTTCACATTATGCAAATTAATACTTACGCATCACACGTCATACTTTATACTTAACGGCGCGTGATCAGACCATCGCGCATCATAACTTTCAGCACGATCGATCACAAATCCGCGAGCGCTTTCCGCAATTTCAGGAGTTGCGAACTGGTAGTCTAATCTCCAGCCAACGTTATTGTCGAAAGCTTTACCGCGCTGACTCCACCAAGTGTATGGTCCTTGAATATCTCCTGCAAGCATGCGCATAACGTCCACAAATTCATATTCGTTAATCCAGCGATCAATATAAGCGCGTTCCTCTGGCAAGAATCCTGCACTTTTTTCATTAGCCTTAGCGTTTTTAATATCAAGTGAAGTATGCGCAATATTAAAGTCACCGCACAAAATCGCTTGATTTCCACCATTTGCCGCAATATTTCGAAGCTCCCCCAAACGTATAAGCATTGTGTCTAAAAAGCGGAATTTTTGTTGCATTTTTTGCGGATCGTCCACATTTCCAGCATGAACATACACAGAAGCAATAGTAATTTCATACCCTTCAGGGGTACGCACGTCAGTTTCAACCCATCGCCCAGAATCAACGTCTTCACTTAAACCTGGCAAACCGTAGCGTTTTTCAACTACAGGAAGAGACGTAACTAGAGCTACTCCAGCTCGACCTTTTACACGGCAAACTTCATTCGTATAAGTAAAATTATCGTTTTTTATAGAATTTACGATATTTTCAGACGTACGATATCCCATTTCAATTTTTGTCATAATTGGGTCGATTGCATCCTGCGGAGCGCGCACTTCCTGCATACACCACACGTCTGGAGTATGCGCGTCAGACCAGTTAAGCATACCTTTGCGCTCAGCTGCACGAATACCGTTTAAATTCGAAGTCGTAATTGTAATCATGTAATCAACTCTAATATGTACACAACACAAACAGCTCCACCACTAAGCAACAGACATAAATCACGCAACCAACACAGATTACAAGTTATGGATTACTCAACCAATAAACACGGAATTAATAGAAAAATAAAAAGGTGCAGATTCTATAAAACCTGCACCTTTTTATCAGCTTGTACTATTTAGTCTAAACCAAGTTCCAAATTTCCTCCTGGAATTGCATCAAGCAAATCGCGAGTGTATTCCATCTGTGGATGATCGAATACCTCATCTGTAGTTGCATGCTCAACAAGCTTTCCATGCTGCATAACAACAACTTCGTCTGCAATCTGACGAACGACAGCCAAATCGTGTGTGATGAACAAATAGCTCAAACCACGCTCTGCCTGCAAATCGTTAAGCAAGTGCAAAACCTGATCTTGCACAAGCACATCCAAAGCAGATACAGCTTCATCGCAAACTATAACATCTGGGTCCAAAGCCATAGCACGAGCAATTGCAATTCGTTGACGCTGTCCTCCAGAAAGTTCGTTCGGGAATCGAGTCATAACTGAAGCAGGCATACGAACCATGTCTAGAAGCTCTACCACACGGTTTTTACGACTCTTTTTATCACCAATCTTATGAATACGTAGAGGTTCTTCAATTGAACGATAAATTGAGTACATAGGATCCAAAGAACCATACGGATTCTGGAAAACTGGCTGCACATGGCGACGGAAGTCAAGCAAATCCGCACCCTTTAAATCGGAAATATTCTTACCTTCGTAAGTAACAGTTCCACTTGTTGGCTTAAGAAGTCGCAAAACCATATTCGCAACGGTAGATTTACCTGAACCAGATTCACCAACGATAGCTAACGTCGTACCACGCTTAATAGAGAATGAAACGTCGTCAACAGCCTTAAAAAGCTCTTTCTTGCGAGGAAGCTTAAACTCACGAGTTAAGTGATCCACAGTAATAATATGCTCACTTTTTTCGAGAGTTTGCTCACCTACTACGTGATGCTCAAGCAAGTTATCAGCGTTACCACCGTGTTCTTTAACAGAAATAATGCGCTGAGAAGCTAAGCTTGGAGCGGCAGCAACAAGTCTCTTTGTATACGGATGCTGAGGATGCTGCAAAACTTCCAACGATGGGCCAGACTCAACAACACGACCCTTATACATAACAACAACATGCTGCGCGCGAGAGGCAGCCAAACCTAAATCGTGTGTAATGAAGAGAACAGAAGTTCCGAGCGAATCAGTTAGTGTATGCAAATGGTCAAGAATACGCTTTTGCACAGTAACATCCAAAGCGGAAGTTGGCTCATCTGCAATAAGCAAGTCCGGTCGGCAAGCCAAACCAATAGCAATCAAAGCGCGCTGACGCATACCACCGGAAAACTCATGTGGGAACTGACGTGCACGAGTTGCAGCATCTGGCAAACCAGCTTCATCGAGCAAACCAGCAATACGATCTTCAACGCTTGCACCTACAACATACTTTTTGGCGATTTCCCAAGCTTTGTCGTCATTCACACCATATTTGATTAAATCGTCTGCTACGCGCCAACGAGTTTCAGAGCCTGGAACCCACTCTTTCTTGTAGTAATCAATAGCTTCATTGAACTTTTCAGCATCGTTATGCTCATCAAGTCCAACTTCTTTCAAAGCTTTCTTAGCGACTTCAATCAAATCTGGTAATTCTTTAGAGCCAAGGAATGTTTCATCCTCATTGCTTTTGACTTGAACAGAATCGCCTGCAAGAGCCTCAGCTAATGAAGAACGCTTCTCGTGATCAACGTCAACACCATTTGCGATTAATGCTTCTTTAACTTGTTCGCCAATACGCCACACAGGGTTCAAGTTGCTCATAGGATCCTGCGGAACTAGACCCATTGCAGTACCACGCAAAGCAGCAATCTCTTTTGGCTTCAAACTGCTAATTTCTTTACCCTTGAGCTTAATAGATCCACCTGTAACATGACCAGTTCCAGGAAGAAGACCAAGAACAGCCATTGCAGAAGTGGACTTTCCTGAACCAGATTCACCTACAATTGCAACCCACTGACCAGGATAAACACAGAAGCTAGCATCTCTAACAGCATGAACAGCTTTTTTTGAGTCTGTTGTGAAATCAACCTGGAGATTTTTTACTTCCAACAATGGCCCTTGCTCTAGCTGCATGGCGCGAATGTCTATATCTTTACGTGTTGTATTCATAAGTTTTATTCCTCCACGCTAAATTCACGCCTTACGGCTCTTCGGATCTAATGCATCCTTTACAGCATCACCCATCATAATAAAGGCGAGCACAGTAATTGCGAGTGCAATAGACGGATAGAACAAGACTTCTGGGTTCGTAGTAAGAACATTTCTAGCGGTAGAAATATCTCCACCCCAGCTGACAGTAGTACTTGGTAAACCAATTCCAAGGAAGCTTAATGTTGCTTCCAACACAATATAAGTTCCAAGCGAAGTTGTTCCAACAACAATTATTGGAGCCAAAGAGTTCGGGATAATGTGTTTGAAAAGATTACGTATTGGAGTAGATCCTAAAGCAGTAGATGCGGTATTGAATTCAAGATTTTTTGATTCCATAACAGCGCTTCGTGCAATACGAGCAACGCTAACCCATCCAAAAAGCACCATAACAAGCACAATTTTCCAAATTGATTTAGATGTACGGAACATTTGTAAAACTACGATTGCACCAAGAAGCATTGGTAAAGCCAAGAAGATATCAGTTATTCGGCTGAGAATAGTATCAACCCAGCCTCCGAAGAATCCTGCTAATGCACCAATTAAAGAACCAACAAGTACAACCAAAATGGTTGCAAGCAAACCAACACTTAGCGATGTACGAGTACCATAAACAACTCGAGCATAAATATCGCAACCTTGCATATCAAAACCAAATGGATGCGCGGCTGAAGCTGGCTCAAGAGAGTGTTCCAAAACGCAATAATTAGGATTGTGCTTTGTAAGAATGCTTGGGAAGAACGCAACAAAAATAATTGCAATAATCAAAATTGCAGAAACAATAAACAATGGATTCCTGCGCAAAGTTCTCCAAGTATCTGCCCACATACTCGTTGCAGCAGCGGATTCGTCTACGGAATCCACTTCTTGAATAGGCGTATCGTCTAATGGTGCAACGTAGCGTTCTTGCCCCGGTAATATATCGCAATTTGAAGCATTATTTGCAATCAAATCATTTTTCATCAAATTATCTTCCATAGTGTACTCCCCTCACGCGTAACGAATGCGCGGATCAAGAGCCGCGTACAACATATCAACAAGAAAATTGCTAAATACAAATATCAATGTCAAAAGCGTGACAATGGAAACAACAAGGTTTCCTTCTCCTTTTAGAATCCCTTGATATGTGAGGAATCCAACGCCATGAATGTTGAAGATCGTTTCCGAAATCATTGCACCGCCCATAAGAGCACCCAAATCCTGACCTAAGAAGGTGACGACAGGTATAAGCGAGTTGCGCAAAACGTGACGAACAATAACAGAGCCTTCTTTTAAGCCCTTTGCACGAGCTGTACGCACGTAATCGAGCGAAATATTTGAAGAAATTTCAGATCTTGTAAGTCGAATGATATACGCCATAGACACAGAACCAAGAACCATTGCAGGAAGAAGCAAATCGAAGAATCCAGGATCGTTACTAGCTGTAACTGGTAATATGCGCCATTTAACACCAAATAAGTATTGTCCTACGAAACCTGTCACAAATGTTGGAACAGAAATAAGAAGAAGAGATACAACCAGAATCACACTGTCATACCACTTGCCTTTCTTCAAACCTGAAATTATGCCAAATATGACACCAAATATTGCTTCGAAAGCGAATGCCATAATTGCTAGTTGAACAGTAACCGGGAATGCACGACCAATTTCATCGATAACTGGTTGACCTGCAAAAGTATGACCAAAATCGAGGGTAAGAGCATTCTTTAAGAAAAGTAAATATTGAATAATAAATGGTTTATCTAAGTTATACTCGGCTCGTATTTGTGCAGCCACTGCAGGATTAACAGGTTTTTCTCCAAACATTGCTTTTACTGGGTCTCCAGGCAAAGCAAATACTAAAGCATAAACTAATAATGTTGTGCCGAGAACAACAGGAATCATCTGCAAAATACGACGCAGAATGTACTTACCCATCGAATTCTCCTTGAATTGTTAAAACTTACTCAAAAAACAACAAAGTGCCGCTCCAGCTCAATAGTTTTATTTAACTAGTTTAGCTGGAGCAGCAATTTCGCAATAAGCGATATTAAATTATTAAGAGGAACCAACTAGTGTTACCTACTAACTTTCTAAAAAGTATGTAACACTATGCTGTTTTCTTAATTAGCTACCAGCTTATTTGTGAAGCTGATAGTACAGCGGCATATTCTGCCAATCCATTGTGAAGCCCTTCAAAGTTGGAACCATCACAGCCTTAGCGTTCGAGTAGAACAATGGGACAGATGGAAGATCCTCAAGAAGGATTTCGTTTGCTTGCTGATAGAGCTTAATAGCCTCTTCTGGCTTAGCAGATGCAGCTTTCTTAAGTAAATCGTCGAACTTTGGATTCTTATAATCACCTTCGTTGGAGCCATTGCCATCAGCTGCAACGGAAGCAAATTCCTGAGTCAAGTAATTTTCTGCACTTGGATAATCTGGCATCCAACCTGCACGCCATGCACCCTTAATCTGACGCTTAGCGCAAGCATTACGGAATTCCTGGAATGTAGGAATTGGAGTGGTTTCAGCCTTGATCCCGAGATTATTCTTGAGGGAATTCACAACAGCATCAAACACAGACTTTGCATTTCCATCGGCATTGTAGGAGAAAGTAAGAGATCCGTCATACTTAGAAATCTTATCTGCCTTAGCCCAAAGTTCCTTAGCTTTCTTTGCATTAAATTCTACGTTCTCATGACCCTTAAGATCAGCCTTATAGCCTGGAGTCAATGGAGAAGTAAATTCGTTTGCAGGAGAAGCAGTGCCATTGAGAATCTTGTTGATAATCACCTTACGGTCTATAGCCATAGAAATAGCTTGACGACGAAGCTTACCTTCTTCAGTCTTTACATCGAAGTGTGGGAGGCTTGAAGGAATAGTGAACTGTTGGATTACAGAACCTGGACGGTTGTAAGCCCTAACAGTTGTATCCTTCTGGAAAGTCTTAGTTTGGGTATCTGGAATATTATCAGTCATATCGAGATTTCCAGCCTGCACATCGCGGTATGCAGCGTTACCATCTGTATAAACCTTGAAAGTTACGCCATCATTCTGAGCTTTGCGCGGACCATTGTAATCAGGATTCTTTACAACTTCGATCTGCTTGTTGTGATCCCAAGACTTGAACAAGTATGGACCAGAAGAAACAGGCTTTTCGCCATAAGCCTTTGGATCCTTGTAGAAGGATTCCGGAAGTGGAGCAAATGCCAAGTAGCCAACCTTAATTGGGAATACAGAATCTGGCTGTTCCAAATCAACGGTAAAAGTATTTTCATCAACAACCTTCAAACCAGAAAGCTGTTCGTCACCCTTAGTACCATCCTTCTGCAAATCAGCATAACCCTTAATGGTTTGGAAGAAGGAAGCACACTTCTGAGCATTCTTAGCGTTAGCGACGAAGCTCCAAGCTTTCACAAAGCTTTCGGCTGTAATAGGAGTGCCATCGCTGAACTTCTTTCCTTTCTTAACCTTCACGGTGTACTGGGTAGCATCAGCATTTGGAGTGATGCTTTCAGCATCCTCATTCACAGGATTACCTTTTTCATCGAAAGTTACCAACGTGGAATTAACCAACATGGCAGGACGAGCGCCAGCATTTTCGTTAATGTTTCCAGGGACTAATTCGTTTTGTGGCTCAGAGTTTGAAACGGTAATAATAACCTTGCCACCGTTTGTTTGTGCATTCTTAGCGGAAGAGCCACAGCCACCAAGTAACATTGCCAGCGAGCAGGCAGCAGCAGCAAAAGCCAAAGCCTTATTCTTCATATATTTTCTCCTAACGTCTGGTAGGCAGGATTGTCATATCACAAAAAAGCCAAACATCAGCTAAAACATAAAAATCCATCCGGTTTTTATTGCCAGATGGATTCTCGCAAGCCAATGACGAGGCCTCTTCGTTGATTAAAATTCAATGATACGTATTTTTACAAGCAATGCAATAGTAAAAGAAAATTGAAAAAAATATTATATATTAGTAATAATTAATTATTTAAGTCTAGATTTAATTATAAATACCGAAAATTTTATTATTTATATAGTAAAATTTATTGTTTTTTACAGGTATATGTATATTACAAAAATGTAAATTAACATATTTATTATGTAAAAAACATGTTAAATATGAATAATTGAATACTTAAAACATTTACTATCATGCACGCGGAAAAGCTTGAGAATACTTACGTTTTAAAGATTCAATAGAAACATGAGTGTAACGCTGAGTAGTATTAAGCGATGAATGACCCAATAATTCCTGCACTTCGCGTAGATCTGCTCCACCATTCAACATATGCGTAGCAGCACTATGCCGCAAAGCATGAGGAGAAATATCCGGAACATGCGCACTTTTAGCCTCGTCATGCACAATCTGCCTTACCAAACGCTGATCAATACGCTTTCCGCGAGTACCAAGAAATACTGCCTCTTCAACAGAATTTCGCAATAAAATTTCTCGTCCATCTTTAGAAATCCAAGCAGATAAAGCTTTATAAGCAGGAACCCCAAAAGGCACAACACGCTGCTTATTTCCCTTACCAGTAACTTTTATAGTGTGCGAGGAAAAATTAATATCCTGAATATTTAAACTAGTAAGCTCACCAACACGAATACCAGTCGCATATAAAAGCTCCAGAATTGCAGCATTGCGAAGTCCTACAGCTTTCTGATTTTTGGGACACGAAGTTGAAACATTAGCTTTAGAATCAACATTATTCATTAATGATTCTGCTTGATATTCATCCAAAACAGATGGTAGCATATTTTTAATTTTTGGCGTCATTAAAATTTCTGCAGGATTACCGCTTATGTATTCAACATGCTGACACCACGCAAAAAAACCACGCACCGCAACTACTTTGCGAGCCAAACTTGAACGCGCATGACTTCGCGACTCATCAGCCATCCACGAACGCAAATCATCCGTAGTAAGCTCCGAAATATTATTAAATCCGTGCCGATTACACCATGCTAAACATTGCAAAATATCACTGGCATAAGCTTTCTGCGTGCGTTCACCCAAGCCTTTATTAGCACGAACATAATCAATATAATCATCTATTAAACTCATATATTTAGAAGGTAAGCCTAAGAAATTTTCAGAAACAAATTTATTGTTGCTCATACTTAACTCACCCTTCCATAAAAGTTTAAAACAAAACGTTTGCCATATACTTCAGTCACATGCATAATACAACAAGGAGCATGTTATGAACACACAAACACGGAATTTAACTACACTACCACAGCAAATACCTGCAGGCTCGCGCATAGTAGTAAGAACTTACAAAATTATAGAAGACAATAACAATGGAACACAAAAAATCGAGTATCATGATGCAATTGGGCACGTACTCGAGTGGGACGGGGTAATGCTTCATTTACTTCGAGATCCTGCAGCAAACGGCACTAGAGCTGCCGAAGAAATGTTCATTGATGCCAAAACTATTTACCGTTTAAAGCCAATCCCAGAACGCAAATTCCAAAAGCCGCTTAGTCTGTAGAATTGTCTGATAAGGAGCAAGTTTTACACATTTCTCAAGGAAGCATCTGAGCGCAATAGCAGTTGCGAAGATTCGTTGATGTTAAATCCGGAAAGTTCAACAATGGATTCTCCTAAGCGCGCGGATTCTAATAATTCCTGCTGCCAATTGATTTGAGAATCATACTTCCACAATCTGCTATTTGCAGCATCGCTTTGTTGCATACTAGTTTTAGACGAGTTGCGCTGCAAGTATTTATATTCTCTCCAAGATTGAGCTTTAGCAAAAAACTCTTGCTCTAAAGCATCCGCGGTTTCAACATCATTATCTAACATATTTGCAGCAAAAGTTAGCTCAGAAATTACGGAACGCAATAATTTCGCAGTATTATGCCGATTTTCACTTACCATAGCACGAGTGCGTTGAGGATCAGTAAGAGCAACTCGTGTCATATCTCGCCAGGAACCTGCAGATAGTTGTAAAGCAATAGCACGATTAGATTGTTCACATAATACGTTTGCAAGAGCTGTTGCAACAACATGAGGCATATGAGAAATAAGAGCTGCAGAATTATCGTGCGTTTCGTCGTCTAAAACTATTGCACGATTCTTGCATAGCGAAACAATCATTCGTAAAACACTGCTAACTCGCCAAAACTCTGTGTTGTTATCAACAGTTAAAGCCCACAAAGCACCATTTAAAAGCTCAGCGCTAGAAGCTTTCCAACCAGTAAACTCACTTCCAGCCATCGGATGCGCACCAACGTAGCAATCCTGCAAACCTGCTGCAGCAACCTGATTTCTAACTAAAGTTTTTACGCTACCAACATCGCTAATAGTTGTGCGAGATTTGTCAATATAAGGTGCGATTTCCTGCAAAATACTTGGCATAGCAAACAAAGCATTGCACAAAATCAGAACGTTTGGACGAAGTTTAGCTAGATCTTGCACATTGTCTACGCAGTCAATTCCTAAATTTTCAGCTTCTTCGTATGGGTCATGATGACGATTCCAAGCGTATACTCTACATTCCGACAATTTTGCAAGTCTTTTTGCAAGAGATCCACCAATAAGACCAAGACCTACAATACCAACAGAAAAATTTTGAGAAAATTCAGCATCGTCTACCATAATAATTCTCTTTCTGCCTGCATTACGTTCAAATTGCGCAAAGCATCAACCGAAGGCTCCACGCACACTCCCCCATTAGGCAACATCCAATCGTTCATCACCGGATTATTGCGCTTATTAGAAGGATACACTGCTAAAACTCGAACCCAATCTCCGTGCTCAACAACCTCTTGAATCATATCTTTACACATAGAATCCCAAGGAGCAGAATCAACAGTTGCAATAAAACTGTATAAACCATCCTGCCCTTTAATCGGCCTAGACATAAAAGAAGTCATATTAAGCCCATGATCTCGCACAACGTCAAGCAAATTTGCTAACACTCCAGCACCTGTGCAACGCGGAATAAACGCAATAATTGAGGAAAATGATGAAAAGTTTTCTCGCTGCACATTAACAAAATCTAAAGCCTGATCTCGAGGAGCTAGCACTAAAAACTCAGTTCGCGCGCCAGAAAAATCTTCAACTGCTTCACTCACAATCTGCCTATTGTATAAATCGGCACAAATTCTAGGACATAAAGCAACTTCGCCAGGAACTAAATCCCTGCAAGCAGCAGCGTTTGAAGACGCAGTTTTTTCTTTCAATCCGCGCTCTTGAGCAAACTTACGGCATTGTGCCAACGCATGCGGATGAGCAACAATTGTAGAACAGTTGTCAATTGAATCTGACTTGCAAACAACAGCATCAAAACTAATATCGACTCCTACGCGAGCAATACCAACCATATTCTTTGCATCAATGAGTAAATCTAAATTAGGTATTACAACGCCCTCAATATTGTTTTCCCACGCAATAACACCCCAATTGTTATGCTCTTCAATTTCACTAGCAATACTAAGAACATTCTCGCAAGCAGTTGGAATAAGTTGCAAATTATCAAATGATTGTAACTGCTGTTGAACTTTTAAAGATGCTTGATGAGTAAAAGAACCTTCCGGCCCTAAATAGCATAATTTGTGGGCACTCTGACTGTTCTTATTACCATCCATGACTATTTTCCTTAAAAAACTATTGTAAAAACTATTATAAAAACTACTGTAAAGACTACTGTAAATTCTTTACTTATTTAACACTATTCAACAACAAACCAACGCTGAGGCATACAAAGCAAAATTGCGTGGGCAATAAGAATGCCATAAAGCCAAAAATATCCAACGTATTTCACACACCAAGGCATAGGAATAGTAAAGCCTACAGGAACAAGAATTGCGCTACCAATAAAACCAAGCGCTAGAATCCATACAACAGCAGAAAAAACTACTGCGTGAACAAATAATCCCCACCATCCACTACGAGCTCTGGAACACCAAGCAGAAAGTGCGAGCAATATCATGGCAACAACAAAACCATATGGCAAATTATTCATTGCTCCCGCGCGATGCACAAAAGTTCCAATTAGTGCGCATATTGCAGAAGAAACACACGTGGTCGCATACCTACCCCATAAAGGTAAGCGATGCGACCACGGTTTTGCTGTCATAGTAAATCAGCGCCTCAATTTACAAATAGTATTTTAGAGAATGCATCACGCAGCATTGTTCTGACGACGCTGCTTAGCACGCCACTTATACCATTCGTCACGGCTCAAAATAATCTTGCGAACGCGAATTGCTTCAGGCGTAACTTCCACGCATTCGTCTTCGTTAGCAAAGTCAAGAGACTCTTCCAAGCTCATCTTGATTGGCGGAGTCAAGGTCTCGAGAACATCAGCGGTTGAAGAACGCATGTTAGTCATGTGCTTAGCAAGCGTAATGTTTACATCCAACTCGTCTGGCTTGTTGTTAATACCAACGATTTGTCCTTCGTAAACTGGGCTTTGTGGATCAACGAAGAATACGCCACGAGCTTGCAAACGCTGCATAGCATAAGGAGTTGCAACACCCTTGCGGTCACAAACCATGGAACCATTCTGACGAGTCACAATCTGACCAGCCCATGGAGCATAACCGGCGGAAATAGAGCTTGCAATACCAGTTCCGCGAGTAGCAGAAAGCAAAGCAGTGCGGAAACCGATAAGACCACGCGAAGGAACAGTAAATTGCAAACGAACCCAACCAGAACCGTGGTTGCTCATAGAATCCATGCGACCCTTGCGATCAGCCATAAGCTGAGTGACGGTACCCATGTACTCTTCTGGGACGTCAATTGTAGTGCTTTCCATAGGCTCATTAATTTGACCATCAATAGTCTTGGTAACAACCTGAGGACGACCAACTGTAAGCTCGTAGCCTTCGCGACGCATCTGCTCAGCTAGCACAGCCAAAGCAAGCTCGCCACGACCTTGAACTTCCCAAGCATCTGGACGCTCAGTTGGAATAACCTTAATAGAAACGTTACCAATAAGCTCGCGATCCAAACGATCCTTAATCATACGAGCAGTAAGCTTATGATCTTTGCCTTCAGTACCGGCAAGAGGAGAATCGTTTACTCCGAAAGTCATAGAAATTGCAGGATCGTCGACATGAATTAATGGAAGCGGCTTTGGATCGTTTTGGTCAACGATAGTTTCGCCAATCATAATGTCGTTTACGCCAGCAACAGCAACAATGTCGCCAGGACCTGCAGAAGCTACAGGAGTGCGCTCCAAACCTTGAGTGCGAAGAAGCTCAGAAACACGGAAGTTTTCAATGGAACCGTCGACGCGAGAAAGACCGTAAGTCTTGCCCTTTTCCAAAGTTCCGTTGTAAATTCGCACTAAACCGAGACGACCCAAGAAGTCAGAGGAATCAATGTTTGCAACATGAGCTTGAAGAGGAGCGCCTTCTTCGTATTCAGGAGCTGGAATGTTCGAAATAATAGAATCAAACAATGGCTCCAAATTATCGTTATCTGGCAAACCACCATTTTCAGGCTGATTAACAGAAGCATAACCAGCTTTAGCAGCGCAATAAATTACTGGCAAATCAAGCAAAGCGTCGAGATCGAGGTCAATACCTTCCTCGACAACATCCTGAGCCAAGCCAAGAAGCAAATCTGTAGATTCGCCAACAACTTCTTCAATACGAGCATCTGGACGATCTACCTTATTTACGCACAAAATAACAGGAAGCTTAGCTTCCAAAGCTTTACGAAGCACAAAGCGAGTCTGTGGAAGAGGACCTTCAGAAGCGTCAACCAACAAAACAACGCCGTCAACCATAGAGATACCACGCTCGACCTCACCACCGAAATCAGCGTGACCTGGAGTATCAATAACGTTAATAGTGATACCTTCTGGATGACCATACTTTTCAGCTAATGGACCTGTGTACTGCACAGCAGTGTTCTTAGCAAGAATAGTAATGCCCTTTTCGCGTTCCAAATCATTGGAATCCATAACGCGATCTGGAACTTCTTCACGCTCAGAAAATACGTGCGACTGCTGAAGCATGGCGTTTACCAGAGTGGTCTTACCGTGGTCTACGTGCGCCACAATTGCCACATTTCGAATATCACCGCGAACAGTCATCACAAACCTCTTCCATTCTTCGCGTTTTAAGTAATTATTAACATGCAACCGCTTAAGCTATAAACATCAGCTAAAAACAGTAGCTATATACATTATTGACAAGCACCCAAATAGGTAAACTGCCAAACCGCACCGATTTTACTAGTGAGCGCAGACAGCTTTTAATCCACACTAACGCAGAACAACAAGAACTTACGCAACAACACCTTTAGCAATAAGCTCACGCGCAACTTCGCGGTACTCTTTTGCAGTCTTGTGTTCAGGAGCAAAAATAGTGATAGGAACTGCAGCAACTGTAGAATCTGGCAGCTTAATAGAACGCGAAATCACAGAGTGCAAAACGCGATCTTGGAAAGCTTCATAAATGCGCTGCAACACTTCCTCACTATGAAGCGTGCGAGTATACATAGTGACAAGAACTCCAAATACTTTAAGATTTGGATTAATACGAGACTGTACCTTCTCAATTGATTGCATAAGAAGAGCAACGCCTCGAAGAGCAAAGAATTCTGCAGCAAGTGGAATAATCACGCCATCAGCTGCTGTTAACGCATTTACAGTAAGCAAGCCGAGAGAAGGCTGGCAATCGACTATAATAACATCGTATTCGTCACGTACTTTGCGCAATACGCCTGCTAATATTTGCTCTCGTCCTACTTCGGTTACTAACTGAACTTCAGCTGCAGATAAATCAATATTTGCAGGAATAATATCAATATTTTCTGTTTCAGTATGACGAATTACGTCGTGAACGTCTACAGACGAATCAAATAATGCCGTATAAACTGTATTATCAAGCGCATTTGCGTTAATTCCAAGTCCAACTGTTGCTGCACCTTGCGGATCGAAATCAACAATCAAAACGCGACGACCATACTGACTTAGTGCGCCAGCAATATTAATGGAGCTTGTAGTTTTACCAACTCCACCTTTCTGGTTGCACATTGCAATAATGCGAGCAGGACCGTGTGAAGCTAACGGCTCTGGTGCATGAAAAGTTTCGTATTCGCGTCCAAGTAAATCAGTAGGCATGTTCCCCACTTTATCAACAGGTATACTCACGAAACTCTGAGCATAAAATTATTTAGCTCGAGGATGGCTCATTACGTAAGCTTCAACTAATGCGTCGGGACTAATATGCGTATAAATTTGAGTTGTTGTAACTGAAGCATGTCCAAGCAACTCTTGAACTGTGCGCACATCAGCACCACCTGCAATAAGATGCGTGGCAAGAGAATGACGCAGCGTATGCGGATGCAATGGTTTGTCAAGTTTTGCACGCTCGCCAGCTTGCGTTACTATTGCCCATGCTGATTGGCGAGAAAGTGCATTACCTCTCTTATTTAAGAAAATTGTGTGCAATTCACGTTTGCCCTTTAACGTTAATTCTGGGCGAGATTTCTCCATATAGTTACGAAGAGCACGAACAGCACAACCACCAATCGGGACTAAACGCTGCTTAGAGCCTTTACCTGTAAGTTTTACAACAGATTCGTTTAAATCAATATCTTCGAATTTTACGCCAACTGCTTCCGAAATTCGCGCTCCAGTAGCGTACAAAAATTCTAGCAAAGCTGCATCTCTAATCGAAATAGCGTCCTCGCTACCAAAATTTCCAGCAGCTTCAATAACTCTATTTACCTCTTCAATACTTAAAACATCCGGCAAATACTCGGCTTGTTTTGGAGCTTTTACTTGCGCTGAAACGTCAGCTTGTATATCGCCATGAGCAAGCATAAAGCGGTGCCATTCGTGAATACTTGCAAGTCGACGCGCAACTGTTCTAGTTCCCAACCCTAATTCATTCAAAGTTCGAATGTATGATTCAATATCTAATTGAGAAATAGTAGTAATATCTTTTATTTTTCGTTCGTCGTAAAGCCAGCATGTGTAATCTTGCAAATCTGAAGCGTACGCAGATACTGTTTTTTTAGAAAGACCACGCTCAATATCAATATGCGCAATAAAGCGTTGAATATGAAGTGCAAACTCTTCAGGAATATTATTTTTCCTATTGTCAGAATCAAGATTTGAGCGCATAAAAATAATTATAGCTAATAAATAAATTTGTTGATTTAAAAGAAAAAGCCCACCTAAATTGGTGGGCTTAAAATAGAACTCTATTAAAGCAAAATCAGGCTTCAACTGGAGCGTTTACATCAGCTGGCAATGCAGCCTTAGCAGCTTCGACAACAGCCTTGAAAGCTTCAATATCGGAAACTGCGAGCTCAGCAAGAGCGCGACGATCCAATTCGATGCCTGCCAAGTGCAAGCCCTGAATGAAGCGATTGTAAGTGATGCCTTCAGCGCGAACTGCTGCGTTAATGCGCTGAATCCACAACTTGCGGAAATCACCCTTGCGAGCCTTGCGGTCGCGGAAGTTATAAGTAAATGAGTGGAGCAGCTGTTCCTTTGCCTTGCGATAAAGACGGGAGCGCTGACCGCGGTAGCCAGAAGCCCTCTCAAGAACAACGCGACGCTTCTTGTGAGCGTTTACTGCGCGCTTTACTCGTGCCATAAGTATTCCTCAGCTTTCTTAAAATTTTCGATTGCGTATTCGTTTACAAGCAATTCTTACTTGTTACTTACTTAACGAGCAAGCCCTTAAGCTTCTTGCTCTGCGCAGTAGCCAATACTTTATCTTCAGAAAGAGCACGACGCTTACGAGCCGACTTGTGCTCCAAGTTGTGGCGCATGGCGCTACCATCGTGCATCACCTTACCGGTACCGGTAAGACGAACGCGCTTGGACGCTGCGGAATTAGTTTTCATCTTCGGCATTGCTGCCCTCCTTGTGATGTTGATCGGATTGCATAGCATTTACTGCAGCTGCAGCTTGTGACTGAACTTCTTGCTTAGCTGCAAGACGAGCAGCCTGACGAGCTTGACGCTCAGCGCGAGATTCAGCGCCACGACGACGCTGCTCAGACTGTGTATGAATTTTCTTGCCTTTTGGAGCAAGAGTCATAATAATATTTCGACCTTCTTGCTTTGGCGCAAACTCTACTGTGCCACTTTCAGAGACCTCATCTGCAAGTCGGCGCAACAATTCAACGCCACCAACCGGACGAGATTGCTCACGGCCACGCAACATAATAGTTACTTTTACCTTGTCTCCGCCGTTCAAGAAACGAAGCACATGACCTTTCTTCACATCGAAATCGTGATCGTCGATCTTAAGGCGGAAACGAATTTCCTTAACCTCTGCGACGGTTTGATTACGACGTGCTTCACGAGCCTTAATCTTTTCGTTGTACTTGTACTTACCGTAGTCAATAAGCTTGGCTACTGGAGGCTTAGCAGTAGGTGCAACTTCGACAAGATCGAGGTTAGCTTCCCTTGCAAGGTTTAACGCGACAGAGGTTGCGATAACTCCCACTTGCTCGCCCTTTGGACCAATAAGGCGCACCTGAGGGACTCGAATTTCCTCGTTAATGCGTGGTTCGTCGCTAATGATGACTCCAATCCTTCTAAATACTTGTAAGATGCAATACACCAAGAAGTCCAAGAGCTTAAGATTCACTACTTCATATCAATAAAACGCTACAAACAGCGCAGCAAGCAGCACAAGAAGCTAACTTGCGTGACCGAAGTCATGAACCCGAAACCACAGCAGGCTTCCAGGTGGGGACATCCCACTTTCTTGATTACTCAAGCCGAATGTCTATTCTACTAGAAGCCTTGACAAAAAAGCAGTCAACACACGAAACGTGTTTTGACTGCCACAAATCAAAGCTAGAACTATGCGATTTCTACGCTAACTGCATTGGCTCAGGCTTCAATCCATCATGATTAAAGTACACATCATACCAAGTCAGGAATGTGTAAACTGTCCAAATCTTACGACGATCGTCATTTTTCTTTGCATAATTATCGTCAATCATACGAAGTAAAGCATCTCTATCGAAGAATTTAGCAGCATCGTCACTTTCAAACGTCTTACGCACAATCTTATAAAAACGTTCCTCACGCAACCAATCCTTAACTGGCACAGGGAAACCAAGCTTTTCTCTGTCATACCAAGCTTTTGGCAAATGACGGGACGCAGCTTGTCGGAAAGCAAACTTCGTATTTTCGTCAGTAATTAAATATTTAGTAGGAACTTTTTCTGCAACATCCATAAGAACGCGATCAAGCAAAGGCACGCGAAGCTCCAAAGAATGTGCCATAGTCATTTTATCTGCCTTAAGCAAAATATCTCCTGGCATCCATTGATGCATATCAAGATATTGCTTTTTCTTCACTTCAGAAAGTCCCTTACCAGCAATTCTATTGTAAATAGCATCAACAATGCTGCGAACGCTAGGACCCTTGCGATACTCAGGCTTCAAAAGTTTTACAGCATCTTCCTCATTGAAGACCTTTGATTGGCCGATAAAATGCTCCTCAGCTGGAGCTAAATTAGCGTACAAGTGCCACGCTCCATGGAAATGCTTACCCTTTGCAGCTCGACCAATCGCGTAACGTAACTTTTTTGGCAACTTTGCAAGCATGCGAGTCACAACTTTAATAAGTTTAGAACGCGTATGAACACCATAATCAATGTATCCTGCAAATAATTCATCTGCTCCCTCACCGCTTAGCACAACGCGTAAATCTTGCGAAGCTAATTTTGCAAGGAAGAATAATGGGACGCAAGAGAAGTTAGAATCAGGTTCGTCCAAATACCACTGAATTTGTGGGAAATAACGGAATGCGTCAGCGGCGTCAATAATTTCAGATTTATTGTTTAAGCCAATAATTTTTGCCAATTCGCTTGCTTGTTTGGATTCATTGTATCTTCCACCAGCAAAACCAATAGAATATGTGTGTTCAGGGCGCGCAACAGCGGCAACATAACTTGAATCAACTCCAGAAGAAAGGAACGAACCAACTTCAACATCCGCAATTTGGTGAGCTTGAACAGAATCACAAACTGTTTTATCGATAGAATCAACTAATTCATTCAAGCGTTGCTTTGTTTCTTTGAAATTAGGATCGTAATATTGCTCAATCTTCATTTCGCCATTCTTATACGTAAAGCAATTACCTTCACGCAGCTTAAAAACGCCTTTGAAGAAAGTTTCGTTAATTGCAGGATATTGGAATGTCATAAACGGCTTAAGCGCATTTTCGTTAAGTTCCTTCTTAAAATCTGGATGGCGCAGTAAAGATTTAATTTCGGATCCGTACATAAAAGTACCGTTCATTTGCGCATAATAAAAAGGCTTAATACCGAAATGGTCGCGAGCGCCAAACAATTCTTGAGTACTCTTGTTCCAAATAACAAATGCAAACATTCCGCGTAAACGATTAAGTAAGCCTTTACCCCACTCTTCGTATCCGTGCACTAATACTTCTGTATCGCAATCAGTGTGGAAAGTGTGACCAGCTTTAATAAGTTCTTCGCGAAGTGGCTTGTAGTTATAAATCTCGCCATTAAAAGTAACTGCAAGATTCCCATCCTCGTTGTACATAGGTTGGGATCCACCGTGAAGATCTATAATGCTAAGTCGACGAAAACCAAGTGCTGCGTGTTCGTCAATCATAGTTCCATACTCGTCAGGACCACGATGCACAATCACATCTGTCATATCTTTTACAATTTGGCTTTTGACGTTAATTGGGGTGTCATTAATGAACCCTGCAATTCCGCACATTTATTTCTCCTCGTAGAATATACAACACAGCATTACGTTAGTCTACTAGCAAATAATTAACGAAAATCCATAATAACTTGGAAAATCTAACTTGCCATGCAATATTACACCAAGCACTTTATGTTAAGCGAGTATTAGTCTAAAAATTCCTGTATTTGCCGGAATAAAAACAATAAAATACGCTAAAACCAAATCCAAAAAATGGCATAAAACATAGTCAAATGTTGGTTGACACTACGCTTATAAACTCTTGTTATAAATGTATGTCATCAGTACAAATGCAGCGTTATTATGTTGCTATGGAACCTTTGCAACGCTGCGTAGTATTAGCAGCAGGAGATTATTACGATCATACGCGTGAGCATGTGCCAGATCGCGCTTTAACAATTGCAGCTGATGGAGGCTGGGATCATGCATGTAAATTAGGTTTGCATGTGGATGCGCTCATCGGCGATTTTGACTCTGTTAGATTAAAGCTCCCTACTGATGCAGTTATTACTAGATTGCCTGCAGAAAAAGATGATCCGGACTTACTTTCTGCGTTGAAAGTCGGTTGGGCTAAAGGCTCTCGAGAATTTCATATTTTCGGAGGATTAGGTGGTCGAGTTGACCATACTATTTCTAATATTCAACTTATGGTTCGTTTAGCGCGTCGCGGTGGAATTGGATTCTTGTACGGCGACGGTCAAATTGTTACAGCAATACATGATGGATCTCTTGATTTTCCAGCATCATCTGGAAATGATTTGCGCATAGTTTCCGTTTTTTCTCATACTCCAGTTTCTAATGATGTAAATGAAGTTGGATTAAAGTATCAGCTTAAACACGCAACCATGCATGGAGATGCAGTACAAGGTTTAAGTAACGAATTATTAAATGATACGCCGGCTCATATTGACGTTCATGAAGGAACACTTATTGTAACCTTCCCTATTAACGCTCCATTGCCACAGGTGAGCTGGTTTAAAAGACCAATTGGAGATTTAGGCGAAGTTGATGCTTCTATATCGGAAGCATTAGCAGTTCCTCTTGAAAGCGAGACTACTCCAACATATTCGACTACTGCAGCTGCTGAAGCAATGACGTATAACGAATAGCGCAAACTTTAGTTTGCACAAATGGCTGACGAGGATCTTTTACTTGAAAACTCGTCAGCCTTTTTCTTTTTAAAATTACATGCGTTGTTCAATTGAACAATATTGATTCGTAAAATGTTATGCAAAAACGCAACTAGAAACTATCAAAAAATTCACAAAAACACTCATAAAACACAGCATGTTAACGCTCACTGTTCTCACAATGCATTATTGCAATAAAAGTGAGCTATATTACAACTCTTCGTACATACCGCACACTAAAATGAACACCGTTAATTCAAATAACGATGACCTAAATGCGTGAGTTTTCATCGCGAAAATAGCGCGGCTTAAAACGTTGCGCACGAGGTCTCACTCAAGGGAGAACCACATGACAGTCAAGATTGGTATTAATGGTTTCGGTCGCATCGGTCGTCTCGCATTCCGTCGTATTTTTGAGCTTCAAGCTCGCGGCGGTCAAGCAGGTGACATCGAAGTCGCAGCCATCAACGATCTGACCACCCCTTCGATGCTCGCCTACTTGCTCAAGTATGACAGCACCCACGGCACATTCCGCCACGATGACGGCACCCCAGTTGAGGTAACCTCCACCGAAGACGCAATCGTTGTAGATGGCAAGACTTATAAGGTTTACGCCGAAAAAGACGCAAATAACATTCCATGGGTTAAGAACGATGGCGTTGAATTCGTTCTCGAATGCACCGGTTTCTACACTTCTGCAGAAAAGTCCCAGGCTCACTTGAACGCAGGTGCTAAGAAGGTTCTTATTTCTGCTCCTGCTAAGGATGAAACCACTCCAACAGTTGTGTTCGGCGTTAATCACGAAATCTTGAAGGCTTCTGACAACATTGTTTCCGCTGGTTCTTGCACCACCAACTCCATGGCTGCAATGGTGAAGTTGCTTCAAGACAACTGGGGAATCAAGTCCGGCTTCATGACCACAATTCACGCCTACACCGGCACTCAGATGATTCTCGACGGTCCACGCGGCTCTAAGCCACGCAATAACCGTTCCGCAGCTTGCAACACCATTGAGCACTCCACCGGCGCTGCTAAGGCAATCGGCAAGGTTGTGCCAGAAGTTAACGGCAAGCTCCAGGGTCACGCACAGCGCATTCAGGTTCCAGACGGCTCTGTTACCGAGTTGACCACTGTTCTTGAGAAGCCAGCAACCACTGAAGAAATTAACGACGCTTTCAAGAAGGCTTTCGAAAACTGCGAGTACTTCGGTTACAATGCAGACAGCATCGTGTCTTCTGACATCATCGGCGACACCCACGGTGGCGTTTTCGATCCAACTCAGACCGACGTGAACACTGTTGACGGTGTAACTTTGGCTCGTACCGTTACCTTCTACGACAACGAGTACGGCTTCACTTCCAACATGATTCGCACTCTTCTTTACTTCGCTGAAATCTCCGAGTGATTTCGCTAAGCATCAATCAGCAATAGCTGGTTGTGCGAATATTTAATATATCAAAAACCCCTTGTGCTGCTTTCTAAGCTACACAAGGGGTTTATATGTTAAGTCAACAGTCGGTATAGCATATCATGTAACAGAATTTGATGGCTGAGTATAAGGCACGGTAACAAAATGAGTAAAAAACATGCAGAAACCGGAAAAGCAACTCCTGCTATTGCGCAACTCGAAAACGCAGGCATCACCTTCCGCATAGCGCAATACGAGCATGACGCTGATCACATGGACGACGGCTACGGAATTGAGGCTGCTGAGAAGCTAGGCGTAAGCGCAGCTCAAGTTTGCAAAACTCTTATGGTTGACACTGGTGAAAAGCGAGTGGTTGGAATTGTTCCAGTAAACGGACGTCTCAATATGAAAGCAATTGCAGGAGCCGTACACGCAAAGAAAGCAAGTATGACAAGCCCAGAAGTTGCGCAACGAGAAAGCGGCTACGTAGTTGGCGGAATTTCACCATTCGGACAAAAAACGCACCATGAAACAGTACTAGATAGTAGCGTAATGCAATTTGATGAGATTCTTGTTTCTGGAGGAAAACGAGGATTGGACGTAGTTCTTAATCCTCAAGATATCGTAACATTATTAAACGCAACTGTAGCTGATATAGCAGCATAAGCAACATAAGCTTTATTACTGCAAATATTGCTACCAACAAGTGATTACTCGCACGGGATTAGTACGTTGGCAAATATAACGTCTTGGCAACGTGCGATAATCCCTAAGGTTGTTCATTAATCGTTAAGGAGTGCATTATGGGTATGCGTGGCCGCAAGCGCAAGGCGCGTCGTAAAAAAGCAGCGAATCATGGTAAAAGACCAAATGCTTAAACTATAAATTCGCTTATACATACTGTAAAGCCCACGTCAATCGTGGGCTTTTTCGTTTTAACATACTTTTATTCACTAGAATAATCAGAAAGCTCACGTTTGAGTTGCATGCGAGCGCGGTTAAGTCTGCTCATAACAGTTCCTATTTTTACGCCTTCTTCTTGGGCAATTTGTTTATAAGATTTACCTCGAATAGCGACTTCAATAAAAACTTTTCTACGCTCAGGCGGCAACTTACTAAGCGCAGCAATAATCTCTTGTGGAGCAAACCCTTCTAAATATTCTTGTTCAGCAGAAAGCATTCCTTTTGCGCAATGATTAGAAGCCTCATAAATATCCCAATCATTGTAGTCACCAGTTTCATCATTAGCACGTTTAGGGCTTCGTTTCGCTTTCGTGTACTGATTAAAATACAAATTTCGTTCAATCCTGTTAATCCAGGCAGCAAAATTTGTGCCAGGCTGAAAAGTTTCAAAAGATTTAAGAGCGCGCTCAAAAGTATCTTGCACTAAATCTTGCGCATCCTGCGCATTTTGCGTAAGACGCATAGCTTGGGTGTATAAAGGATCAACGCAAGTAGATACAAGTTGTTCAAATCTTTTGCGTCGACTTTCCATTGCAGAACTTTGCTTAGTATTTACTAAACGATCACTAAATAAGCGAGCATTACAATTTTTTGCACTTTGTTTTTTAGCTCTTACGCTTTTAGAGCACATAACATTTGTCTTCTCGATTTGCTCACTCATATAGTCAATAATACTTTCATTTTGCACATATAGCTACTGATTTATCGTGCTACATAGTGCAACGCAGCGCAAGATGATAACACATCGCAGCACAATAACGCAGCGCGGCATAGTGTGACATTGCGTGACATTGCGGTAGTATTGTGACTATGCCAACTCATATTCAAGAATTGTTAAATGCTTTAGATTTAGCACCTAAGCAAGATGAGAATACATTACTTGCTGAATCATGGTTACTTGGTTTCGACACTGAAACTACAGGTGCAAATATTGGTAAAGATGCCATTGTTTCTGCAACTCTAGTATTACGCAATCCTGAACTAGCTCACACTGGAGATGTGGTATCAACTTGGTTAATTAACCCTCATCAGCCTATGAATCCTAAAGCAAGCGAAGTAAATGGTTTCACAGATGAATACCTCAAAGAACACGGCGGAGAGCCTGAAGAAGAACTTGAATTCCTTGCACGTGCAGTAAGCATGGCTCAAGCTAAGAATATTCCACTACTTGCTTATAACGCTCCATTTGATATTGCAATGTTACGTCACGACTTGAAGCATTGGCATCTTACTGCGCTAGAAGAACGCGCAACTTGTTCAATACATGCACTAAACGCTAATGACATTCTTACTGTTGACCCTCTTGTTATCGATAGGGCTGTTTCTAGAAGATCCGGCAAGCGTACTCTCACTATTACATCTCAGTTTTACGGGGTTGAACCAATCGGAGATTTCCACGATGCTACAGCAGACACAGTTGCAGCTCTTGATTTGATTGCTCCAATGAGCAAACTATATGAGTCAGTAAGTTGCATGAGGCTGAATACTATGATGGATTGGCAGCGCGAAGCTTATATTAATTGGCGAGATAGCTTCAATCAATGGCTGCAATCTCACGGACGTGAGCCTATTACTGGAACATGGCTATAAAACATTTGGCGAAAAGAAGTAAATTATGATCATGCATAACACGTTGTCACTAGCAAACGCAAGTGAAATTTTGCAACACTATGGTTTGTTACGCGAAATGATTCAATATTGTAAAGCAGAAGATACTAATAGTGCTAATACTAAAGAAAAAACTGTAGACTCTACTCATTCTCGCAATGAAATATGGTCTTTAAATCCGTATTATTTCCCAAATATTGATGCAGACGAGTGCTTCACTAACGCAACTTACGATACTCGCGATATTACACTTGGAACACTTCTGTTTATTAAAGGCAATTTTAAGTCGGAATATCTTTTAGATGCAGACAACAAAGGACTTGCTGCATATGTTGCTGAACAAAGCTACGCACAATACACAAAAGCTGTTGGTTTAATTGTTACGGATGCTAAAAAAGCAATGAGCGTGCTTGCAGCAGCATTCTTTGGAAATCCACAAGAAAAACTCACTATTATTGGAATTACTGGAACTAAAGGCAAAACAACTACAGCCTACTTTACTCACGCTATTCTAAACTCCCATTCGCACGGTAAAGCAGCACTGTTTTCTTCAGTAGATAATTGCGTAGACGGAAAAAATTACGTTGAATCTAATTTAACTACTCCTGAAAGTTTTGATGCTTTCAAAATGATGCGCGAAGCTGTAGATAACGGCATGAAGTATCTTGTTATGGAAGTTTCTTCACAAGCTTATAAGGTGAATCGCGTATACGGTCTTAAATTCGATGTTGCAGCATTCTTAAACATTAGCCCAGACCACATTAGCCCTATTGAGCACCCAACTTTTGAAGATTACTTGTATTGCAAACGACAAATTATTGCAAATACTAAGCGTTTAGTGCTAAATTCTGATACAGATCACGCAGATCTTCTTTTACAAGATGCAGAACGCAACAATGTGCTCGTAACAACTTTTGCTCGCATTAAAAAAGATGAAATAGAAGGCGCTGCTTGCGAAAATAACAATTTCGATGATCTTGACGACGATTGCATAAATTATTGCGCGCCTGCTAACGATGACGATTACACGGAATTACTTACTCCTGACTACATTGCAATGCCAGTAGAAAATAGTGAATCACATTGCATCGCTATGCGAGACTCAAGCGAAGACGACGACTATGAAGATAACGACTACGAAGAAGACGTGCACTACTGCCCTATTGACGAATTCGCATTGTCTATTGCAGGAGATTTTAACTACGAAAATGCTTTAGCTGCAATCGCTATTGCAGGAGAATTGGGAATTAATCAGGATACTGATTTACACGCACTACACGCTATTGAGAACGTGAAAATTTCTGGACGCATGGAAGTTTTCAAAGACACGCACTCAAACATGATTGCAGTTGTCGACTATGCGCATAACTACATTTCTACAAAATCAGTTCTTGACTTTGTAGAAGAACGCTACGGCAAATTTAATCCTCGAATTACGCTAATAACTGGTTCCACAGGAGATAAAGCTGTCGATCGCCGTAAAGAGATTGTTGAAGCAGCGCAAAACCGCATAGAACAGTTTATTTTCACTACTGAAGATACTGATACTGAAGACGTAATGCATATTTGCGAGGATATGCAAAGTTATGTTACGAACACGAATGTTTCTTCACGCATTATTATCGACAGAGCTGAAGCAATAGAATATGCTTACAACGATGCTGCAAACAGCGAACAAAAAAATGGAAGATTAAACATTCTTCTTGCTATTGGCAAGGGCGATGAACGTTGGATTAAAAACAAACGAAAGCATGTGCCGTATGAGGGTGATTCATTCGTAATAAAGCGTCTTTTTGGCCTGTAATATGCTTATACGAAAGTATGAAAATATACGAATAAAATAAACGCAATTACTACATAAACTAAATAACAAGCTAACTAACAAACTAAATAACAAACAAGTTAAATAACAAATTAAAACAAATGAAGAAGATACAAATGAAGAATCAACGATTTCAACCTGTGTTACTCGGTAGCGATATAAACGCATATGGCATGGCTCGAGCATTCCATGAAGAATATGGCATTACTTCAATTGCTTTTGCGCACTTCCAACTTTCACCTACGAAATTTAGCAAAATTGTCGATGTGAGAATTGTTCCAGGCTTTGGAGAACTTCCTACATTCCGCAATACAATGCTTGATTTTGCTAAATCATGGCATGAGGAACATCCTAATACCAAACTTCTGCTTATTCCTTGCGGCGACGTATACGCGAACCTTTTAAGCCAATGCGGTGATGAATTGCACGAATATTTTGCTTTCCACACATTGCCAAATTCGCTCAATCGCCAGCTTAGCCTTAAAAGCTCATTCTATAAAACTTGTGAAAAATACAATCTTCCTCATCCAAAAACTAAAGTTGTAAATGCTCAAGAAGTAGCAGCGCACGCTTATGAAGATTTGCCATTCAGGTTCCCTATTGCTATGAAACCAGCGAATAGCACTAAATGGCTTGATATTGATTTTGAGGGACGTAAAAAAGCTTTTATTATCAATACTCCGCAAGAACTTGATACTCTTATTCAACGCTCGTACAAAGCTGGCTACGATGACGAAATGATTTTGCAAGACTTTATTCCTGGAGACGACAGCCGCATGCGTGTGCTAAATGCCTACGTTGATAGCAATCATCATGTGCGCATGATGTTTCTAGGACACCCTCTGCTGGAGGATCCAACTCCAGAAGCGATTGGCAATTATGCAGCTATTATTCCAGACTACAATGAAGAAGTTTTCCAAAATATTAAAGCATTTTTGGAAGATATACATTACGTTGGCGTAGCTAATTTTGATATGAAATACGATGAGAGAGACGGAAAGTATAAGCTTTTTGAAATCAATTTACGTCAAGGACGTTCAAGCTATTTCGTCACTTTAAACGGATTTAATATTGCTAAATATTTTGTTGAAGATTTAATTGACCATAAGCCTTTTGACGGAAATACTGTGTTCGGTCGTGGAGAAAAGTTGTGGATGGAGATTCCGCGATCGATATTTTGCAATTATGTAGCAGAAGGCGATGAAAAGAAGCGCGGTCTTAATATGATTCGTCGCGGCGATTGGGGCACTACGCTAGAATATAAAAAAGATATGAATCTGCTACGCTGGTTGATGATTCGTCATATGTTTTCAATTTACACAAGGCGTTACGCAGAATTTTTCCGCAATAAAGCGTGAAAATTATTGCGTAACTTTGAAGGGAATATGAGACAATGAAACGTCCGTTTTTTGCTGTACTTGGCGGCATGGGCACACTTGCAACAGAAAGCTATATTCGTTTACTTAATAAAGAAACGCATGCACATAACGATCAAGAGTTTTTAGATTATGTGGTATTCAATGATGCTTCTGTGCCAGATAGAACAGCATATATTGTTGGCGAATCATCCGAAAGCCCATTCCCTACTCTTGCAGACGACATAGCTAAAGCAACTGCGATAGGTGCTTCATTTATTGTGCTCACGTGCAATACTGCGCATTACTTTTACGATAAGTTCCAAGCACTCACCGACGTGCCAATTATACATATGCCGCGTGGTGCTGTAGCTGAAGTTTCTAAACGTTACCCAAAGTCTAAATGTAACCGTATTGGATTCTTAGGTACTGCAGGATCGCGTAAAGCTGGAGTGTATCAGCGCGCTATAGAAGAAGCAGGATACACGTTTGTAGCTCCAGACGACGACTTGCAGAAACGTATTACTTCGCTTATTTACGATGACGTAAAAGGTACAGGAGACCTTGATTTTCACCGTTACGAATCTGTTTTAAGCGATATGCTAGACCCTGCAGGAGCATGCCGTTGCGACGCACTTATTTTGGGTTGCACAGAATTAAGCGTACTTAATGAAGCTTTTCCTCTTCCGCAAATACCGTTAGTTGACGCTCAAGCAGTACTTGTAAAAAATACTGTAGAAAAAGCTAAATCTTTGCGAATTAAGTAGCACAAATAGCTTAATTTTTAAGACTCGTCAATATTTGGGTGGATTGCTACGCGCTGATTCTTTGGCTTTTTTAGATCCGGATTCACGTGCTCAACAAGCATTGTGCGCGCGTCTCCTGCAGTGACGAAACTACCGCAAATAAGCACTCCGTGACCATAGCCCACACCAAGCTCATCGTCTTCATCAACTAAATCAACAGCAGTTTGAATAGCATCCGGCAACTCGTCAACACGAATTACGCGATCCTCACCAAATACGCCTACAGCAATCTTTTCGAGCTCTTCTGGATCCATTACACGGTCACGCCAAGAATTACGCGTAACAATAATCTTCGTCAAAATAGGTTCAAGAACACCCAAGTATTCTTCAACTTGCTTATCTGCCATCATTGCCACAACGCCAATAAGCTGCTCAAAATGATAGTTTTCTTCAATAGTTTCACGAAGAGACTCGGCAGCATTCACGTTATGTCCACCGTCAATAATGATTGTCGGCGAAGTACGAACCTGCTCAATACGCCCAGGAACCTTAACCTGACTTAAAGCCTCTGCAACTAAATCGCCATCCAAAGCACCACTTACAGGCAGCACAACCTCCGCAGCAGCAAGAGCTGCCAAAGCATTATGAGCCTGATGCTTGCCAAACTTGTCAACCGGAACATCCTCATAAGTGCCAAGAGGCGTACGCAAAGTAACAACCTGTCCGCCAACTGCAGGAGTACGAGACACAACTTCAAGCTCGCCGTCACCATAAGAAGAATCGCGCAATAATGTAGCATGGTTGCGCTCCGCAACTTCCTTAATAATTGGCAAAACCTTAGCTTCATGCGGCTGAGGACCCAAAATAACAGTGCAATTTGGCTTAATAATACCAGCCTTCGTACGCGCAATCTCTTCAACAGTGTTTCCAAGCCATTGCATGTGATCCATATCAACCGGCCCAATAATTGCAGCATCAGCATTCATAACATTAGTGGCATCCCATTCGCCCCCCATGCCAACTTCCATAACAGCAACATCAACAGGAGCGTCCGCAAAAGCCCAAATTGCCATGGCTGTAAGCACTTCAAAAAAGCTCATTTTTGGCTTACCGTCAGCTTCCATGCGAGCATCAACCATGTCGATAATGTCTTTCATTTGATCCCACACATCGACGAACTGATCGTCACTAATTTCCTGTCCATCAATCATAATGCGCTCATTTACGCGCTCCAAATGTGGAGAAGTATATAATCCGGTTCGCAAACCGTATGCTCGACAAATCGACTCAGCCATTCGAGCAGTAGAACCTTTGCCGTTCGTACCAGTTATGTGAATAACACGCATAGACTGCTCTGGATGACCTAAAATATCGAGAATAAGACGCATGCGATCCAAGTCGAGATTAGTTTTATTGTGTTCTGGAGCTCGACTCATAATATTGCGTTCGATATCAACAATTCGCTCATTATTGCGATTTGGATTTTCAATAGACATAACTACTCCCCCTAATTTTTACGCTCGCTTACTCATTTTCCAACTATCTAGATTAGTTGATACCAACAACACACGCATATAAATATGTTGTGACAATATTCACATAGCAAAAGCGTTTTAAACGCACTTTGTAAATTGCGTATAAAATCTTGCTATTTTGCACTAAAAAAAAACTCGCATAAAACACTAAATAAGACTATGTTAGTTTATTGACTGTTTATTTACTATTTGTATAATTTGCGCAAGCAAAAATTAACAAGCAAAAATTAAGGAGTCTCATAATGGCAGAATATACGCCAACTGAGCACGGCGAAGAGCTAAAAGCTGACGGCACACAAAAGGCAGAAGATCGCGTAAATAACCGTTCACTTCGTCCAAACAGTGATTCTTTTAAAGATTTTATGACGAATAACTGGGATAACCAGGAGCCAGAAGTTAAGGCTCTTGAATCTAGCAAGTACATTCCAGCTCGTTTAGAGGCTCTTTCAAAGCGTTTCCCAGGCGAACGTTTAGTTATCCCTGCAGGACAACCAAAGGTGCGTAATAACGACTGCGATTATGCTTTCCGTCCAGACACTACATTTGCTTACTACACTGGCTTAGGTCAAGACTATGAGGCTGGTGCTGTGCTTGTTATGGAACCGGTTGAAAAAGATAGCGAAGAAGCAAAAGCCGGTAAAAATCATACGCCAGAACTTTTTGTAGCTCCACGCGCAGATAACAGCACTTCAGCATTTTACAAGGATCCTCACTACGGAGAATATTGGGTTGGTCCTCGCGCAGGCTTAAAAGAACTTAAAGCAATGACCGGCATTGAAACGCGCGATATTGCAGAACTTGACGACGCTATTGCAAAGAACGTAAGCGACGACGCTAATGGCGAAGGCATTCGCGTGCGAATTGTTCGAGAAACCGATCCTGAGCTTACTGCAAAAGTTGAAACAATGCGAGAAGCAAGTGGATTTACTGATGAAGATGCAAACACTTGCGCAGACGATAAATTGCACGAATTCGCTGCAGAAGCACGAATGCTTAAGGACGACTACGAAATTCGCGAAATGCGCAAAGCTATTGCCGCCACAAAACTTGGTTTTGACCGCATGCTTACGCGTTTGCCTAATGCTTTGGGTCATGAGCATTCCGAGCGCATGATTGAGGGTGCTTTTAATTCTGTTGCTCGCGAAGAAGGCAACGAAGTAGGCTACGACACTATTGTTGCTTCAGGCAAGCACGCGCCAATTTTGCACTGGATGCGCAACACTGGCGTTGTTTCCAGCGGAGAATTGCTACTTATTGATGCCGGCGTTGAAGTTAACAGCCTCTACACTGCTGACATTACACGAACTTTCCCAACGAACGGCAAATTCACTGACTTACAAAAGAAGCTTTACCAGTGCGTTCTTGACGCTCAGCAAGCCGGTTTTGAGGCTGCTAAACCAGGTGCAACCTACTCCGATATTCACCATGCTTGCATGCGCGTTCTAGCCGAACACTTGCACGAATGGGGAATTTTGAAAGTTAGCGTTGAAGAATCACTTTCGCCAGAAGGTCAACAGCATCGTCGTTGGCACGCTTGCGGCGTTGCTCATCATCTTGGTTTGGATGTGCACGATTGCGCACAAGCACGCTACGAGTTTTATCAGGGCGCAAAAATTACTCCAGGAATGATATTCACTATTGAGCCAGGATTATACTTTGCAGCTAACGATTTGATGCTTCCTGAAGAAATGCGCGGAATTGGAATTCGTATTGAAGATGATGTGCTAATGACTGAAAGCGGTCCAGAGTGGCTTTCTATTGACATTCCAAAGCAAATCGATGATGTAGAAGCATGGATGGCTGAACAAGCTCACAAAAGTGATATTTTTCAGCATTAAGCAATAAATCAAAATAATAGAAAAATATAATAAAAAAGAATAATAATAATATAGTACGCCAGCATAAGCTAAGTTAAACGTACGCAATATAGCACTTATGGTGCGCTCTATAGAAACGTAACACGCATTGCGCATATTACTTATCGAAAGGGCGCACCATAATTGTTTATGTAGCATTTTTACAAGCAAAATTTGCATCAAAATGCTTTTGAAGAAGCGAGAAGATATTTAGTAAAAAGTATAGCTCTACAAACTTGCTGCACTGACGCGTGCGAAAGGAATATTATGACTAAGCCAATTGTTCTTTCACTCGGCGAACTTTTATGGGATTTGCTCCCACATGGAAAACGTGTTGGAGGAGCACCAGCAAATTTTGCATATCATGCACAGTGTCACGGAGCGCAAAGTTGCATGATTAGCGCTGTTGGTCAAGACCAACTCGGCGATGAGCTGATTGACAAAGTGAACAAAGCTGGCATCGCTTCAATTATTCAACGCAACGCTTGGCCAACAAGCACTGTAGAAGTAACACTAAAAAATGGAATACCAGAGTACACTATTCTGCGAAATATAGCATGGGATCATATTCTTTACACTCGAGAACTCATTGATTTAGTAGAACGAGCAGATGCAGTATGCTTTGGCACTCTAAGCTTACGTTCTCAAGAAACTCACGACACAATTTTGCAATTGTTAAAGCATACTAAGCCTGGAGCAATGAAGTTCTTCGATATTAACATTAGAAGCGATCACTACTCTAAGGATCTTATCGACACATTACTTCAAGAAGCAACAGTATTTAAGCTTAACGATTCGGAACTATTCTTATTACGCGATATGTTCAATATTCGCGACACTTCAGACGAGGAAGCTTGCAAGTGGTTCCAAGCTCGTTACGGACTAGATTATGTGATTCTTACAGGCGGCTCTACTTTTAGTACGATTACTACTAGCACTGGAGAAAGCTCAACTATCCCAACTCCACACGTTGAAGTTCTTGACACAGTTGGTGCTGGAGACTCGTTCTCAGGAACATTTGCAGCGCATATTCTTAAGGGAGAAAGCTTGCAAGAGGCGCATCGCGCAGCTGTTAATACTGCAGCATTTGTGTGCACTCAAGAAGGAGCATGGCCTAAGTATCCAAAACAAATACCAGATTATTTGTCAATGGCAGAAAATAACAAATAAAACAAAAAATAAAATTTAAATTATAAGATGCAAAAATGCCACTTCATAAATCATAATGAAGTGGCATTATTAATATCTTGTGGGGCCTCAGGGGCTTGAACCCTGGACCGACGGATTATGAGTCCGCTGCTCTAACCGACTGAGCTAAAGCCCCACGCTAACAAAGTCAGCAACGACTAGATTAGCACATACCCATAAACGTCGCCAACTCAGTGAGTCGAATTTTTGACCTTGCTTAGGATTACTGAGCTTGAAATCCCGATGGTTTCAAGCTCGGTCAAAACCCAAACAAACAAAAACAAAACCCAACACAAAACCACACCAACCAAAATCTACCTCCGTCAATAACGACGAAGGCAGACCTCGCTTGCGTTGAAAGCATACCGTGCTTTCAACCTGAGCAAGCTCGACGCTCTGAAGGAGCTTGAAATCCCGATGATTTCAAGCTCGGTCAGAACGTCCAGATGCGAAGTTATCAAGAGCACCAGTTTTGCGCAAAGCCAAATACACAAACCACACAAGCACTCCAGAAAGCAACAATCCACTAATAAGCTCTGTAATCATATGAATCGTAATATAAGTAGGAGCTTTAGCCTGATACTTAGTGAAGCTTAAGAACACACCATACTCAAAAGCCACAAGCAAACCAGAAAGAGCACTCAAAGTCAAATTAAACTTTCGCAAACGGAAAATTAAGAACGGAATCTCCGCAAACACACCCTGTAAAAGTGCGGAAATAAGCGTATCTCGCATATTAAACGGAGTTCCAAGTAGCACCTGTACAAATGCTGCAACAACATTTACATACACTGCAGAACCTGGCTTACGAATAAGCAAAACTGCAAGAGTTCCAGACAAATACCAAACACCATGCGTGATGCTTGCAAAACCAGGAAGAACAGCTGCATTCAAAGTACGAATCAAAGGAATAAACACCAAGCCATAGCCATACAAGATAACGCCAAAAACAGCAGCAAGAGCAGCACCTAATGCGATATCTGCAACACGCCAACGCATGCTCACAACCCTATTAATACTAGAAGCAGCATTACTATCCACTTGATCCGTTACACAATTAGATGATTCTAACCCATTATTATTTGTATTGAAAATATCGCTCATAGGAAATCCTTTTTTAAGCTGCTGCGCATTGTAAATTACTGAATTGAATACTTCCTGACCTACGCAGCCCGGGCAGAAGTACCAATGAGAAAGTGTATCACCTCTAAAAAGCACAACATACCTTTTGTGATATTTAATACATTGTCAGATCTTATATCGATTTATAGAAAAAATATATGAAAAACTAATTGCTGCGCAAAATACGAAAAATAGGGTAAGCAGCAAAAATAGAAATACGAACATCAGAAATACAAAAAACGAAAAACGCCGCTGAAAACCCAGCGGCGTTGTAATTTGTACCCCCTAAGAGAGTCGAACTCTTGTTGTCAGATTGAAAGTCTGGTGTCCTAACCGTTAGACGAAGGGGGCTTCGAACCAAACCATATGATATTAACACTCAAAAAAGCAGTACGCAACTCACGGCGTGTTGAGACTAAGTACAACTGCAAAGCTACGAGAACAGCGGCGGCAGAGCATTATTGTGCTATGTAGGTGAAGTCGTGAATCGTGCGACCAGCCTCCAAGCCTTTGCGCTCAAAATTCGTAAGAACTCGACCAGCAAAGCGCTCAGACTCGCTAAAATCTGCGTGCGGAAGAGCTGCTGCAGTATCAGCTGTACCTTTCCCTACATGCTCAATTGGAAGACTTGCGCTTAATTCGCCAATATTTGCAAAATCTTCGCGAGAATCCATAATCTCATGCACATGCAAAGCGTAATCCTCAATATCTGTAGCAATGCGCCACGCACCCCCTCTACGCAACGCCTGGTGTATTGTAGAGACAAGCTCTGGCTGCACAATACGACGCTTATGGTGGCGCATTTTAGGCCATGGATCCGGGAAGAAAGTCCAAACTTCTTCTAAAACTCCGCAGTCGCACGCAGCGAAGAAATCAGGAGCGTTAATTTGTGCAATACGAAGATTAGTCAAACCTTGCTTTCCAGCAAGAAGCATTGTGTGAGCAACGCCTGGATCATAAACTTCAAGCGCTAAAAAGTTAGTTTCCGGCAAACGTTCAGCTGCGGCAACAATGTTTTCGCCTTGTCCGGAACCAATTTCAACAATAAGCGGATTGTCATTCCCCCACTTATCGCTAATCCAATCATGCGTAATGTTCAAATTTTCGCGCAATCTAAATGAGCCAGGTGCTTCAGTAACGTCTAGCAGGTACTGACTTGCATAACGCTCCTGAGCGTGCTGTAAACGCGCATCTAAGCGCCCAGAACGACGCACAAACGACAATACAGTGCGTTGCTTGGCTTGCATAGTGTTTTCGTTTTCATTTTCAGTGCTCATGAGATTACTTTCGTTATTTGGGTTACATGCCTTTAGTTTAAATTCGCATGATTTTAGTCATGCTCGTACACATCGCTTTTATGCTACCAAAAAGTATAAAAAAGCAGCGAAAGTTGTTAAACAAACGCTGCTCAATTAATTCTTTAGCAAATACAATTTTAGGAGAACAAGTCACGCGCAGTATTGTCGTTCGGAGCATCCTCCACTTTGATATTCACTTGTGCCGGGCTTAGCAAAAATACCCTAGGAGTCACACGCTCAATAGAACCGCGAACACCAAATACAACTCCAGCAGAAAAATCAACAATACGATACGCAACCGATTCAGTTACACCAGTAAGGTTTAAAACCACTGGAACACCGTCACGCAAAGCACGACCCACCATTTGCGCATCATCGTAAGACTTAGGATGAATTGTAGTAATACGACTCATACGACTAGCATTCGCACGAGCAGAACCGCCACGCAAATCATTACCATGTTGCGACACAGCAGGAGTTACCGAGCGATCATTATCGAATGACGTTTCTTGAACATCAGATTCAGCATAATCATCATCCTCAGGCACATCTGCCATACCAACGTATGACATCACGTTCTTCATAAAGCCAGCCATGAAGCAACCCTCCTCTCGTTACGCTTAACGCAGAAAATCAGGAATATCTAATTCGTCAGGTTCAGCAGTCTGCTGTACAGGAGCTGCAGAAGGAGAATATTGCTGATTCATTGCAGGCTCAAACATAGAAGGCATAGAAGCAGGTTGTTCTACTTGTGGAGCAGCTTGAGCTTCCTCTTTGAAAGATGACGTAGACTGTGCAGGAGCTACAGGCTTAACATCTGCTTGCATATCAACAAACTGACCAGCTTTAGCTGAGGACTCCTCCGCCTTAGGATGGGCATCAAATCCAGCAGCAATAACCGTAACTCGAACCTCATCGCCGTAAGAATCATCCAAAGAAAGACCCCAAATAATTTGAGCTTCTGGATGAATAGCTTTACGAACAAGTTCAGTTGCAGCAGAAGCTTCCTGAAGCTTCAAATCACTTGGACCTGCGATATTAATCAAAGCACCGTGAGCACCCTCAATGCTTTCTTCCAGCAATGGGGAGCTAATAGCAATTTCAGCTGCCTGAGTTGCACGATCCTCGCCTTTTGCAGCACCAATACCGAACAGTGCGGTACCTGCTCCGCGAAGAACAGCTGTAACATCAGAGAAATCAACATGAATGTAAGAATTCATGGTAATTAAATCAGTAATGCCTTGCACACCTGCGAGCAACGCAGTATCTGCCGTCTTAAATGCTTCAATAATTCCAATAGTACGATCAGAAATTTCCAAAAGACGATCGTTTGGAATAACAATCAACGCGTCAACTTCTTTGCGAAGATTCTCGATACCAAGTTTTGCAGATGCAGCACGTTGCGGTCCTTCAAAACCGAATGGACGTGTAACAACAGCAATAGTCAAAGCACCTTGCTGATGAGCTGCACGAGCCACAATTGGGCTTGCACCAGTACCCGTGCCGCCACCTTCACCGCAGGTAACAAACACCATGTCAGCACCCTTAAGTGCCTCTTCAATGTCTGATTGATGATCCTGCGCAGCCTTAGCACCCTTTTCAGGATCAGCACCAGCACCCAAGCCTCGGCTCGAAGCATCAGATAATGAAATCTTTACATCAGCATCAGAACGCAGTAAATCTTTAGCGTCAGTATTAATGGCCACAAACTCTACATTCTGTAGACCCTCGCTGATCATCCGATTGACGGCGTTACCGCCGGCACCACCGACGCCGACTACCTTGATGATGGTTTTGTCGTTGAAATTGTCAGTCTGGGCAATCTCGCTCACCGTTATCTCCTGTCACTCACGCACGTTTACACAATATTTTAGCGTAAAACGCTCGATACTGACGACGTTTTCACAATAAACTGAAAAAATGTCACTGCTTTGATGATACACCGTGCTATATGCAAATATGAGCACAAGGTGATTTTAATAGAACACTATCGAAATAATCAGTGCAAAAAAATGACGAAAGCCCTAGAAAATACTAGTAACTTGCATCCATTGGATCGTCACCAAATAACGCCTCTCGCTCTTCGTGACTAGTTGTACGAGAATCTAACCACCCATACGGCAAATGAACTTTTTTAGCAAATCTAACTCGTCCACGCGGCGTGTCTAACACCTTTTTTGGCAAACAAAGAGAACCATCAAGCATATCGAGATTACGTTGAACATCCTCAATCGACTCGCACTCCATAAACGCTTTACGAGTGCCACCACCAACAGGAAAGCCCTTTAAATACCAAGCGACATGCTTACGCAAGTCGTGAACAGCCATACGCTCGTCACCATCATAAAACTCAACTAAAAGCTTCAAGTGACGCAAAATAACAGAACCAACTTCTGCCAAAGTAGGATTCACACGATTATCGCTACCTTCGCAAGCATTGCGAATATCAGCAAACAACCATGGGCGACCTTGACATCCTCGACCGATAGCAACGCCAGCGCAACCAGTTTCCTTAAACATTGCGAGCGCATCTTCCGCACCCCAAATATCACCATTGCCAAAAACTGGAATATCGAGTGCTTCTACAAGCTCGCCAATACACGTCCAGTCTGAATGACCACCATAATATTCTGCAGTTGTACGAGCATGCAAAGTTACAGCAGCGCATCCTTCTTCTTGCGCAATATGACCAGCTTGAATAAAAGTTTCATGATTCTCGTCAATTCCAACGCGGAATTTAGCCGTAACAGGGATTCCTGCAGGTTCGCAAACAGAAACAACGCGATGCAAAATTTCTTGCAACAAATCAGTTTTCCAAGGAAGAGCAGAACCGCCGCCACGTCGCGTCACTTTTGGAACTGGACAGCCGAAGTTTAAGTCAACGTGATCAGCCATGTTTTCGTCGACAACAATTCGAGTAGCTTGTTCTACAATAGAAGGATTTACACCATAAAGCTGCAAAGAGCGCACTTTTTCGCTAGGCGCAAAACGGCAAAGTCTAAGCGCTTTTGGATTTCGTGCAACTAACGCTCTAGCCGTAATCATTTCTGCCACGTAAAGCCCGTCCGGACCAAATTCGCGGCAAATTACGCGAAACGGCCAGTTAGTGATCCCAGCCATTGGAGATAAAACAACAGGAGTTGCAATATGAACTTTCCCTAAATCTACTGGTTTTATAGAAAAATTCATATTGCTTTAACTCCGTTCACTATAATAATAATTTTGCTTATTAGTGCTTAAGCACTACTCGCTTAAGCACTACTCAAACGCGTATTAGTACAATCCGCCAGCAGTAGCGATTTGTACAGGCTTAGACTCGTCTTCGCCAGCTTCTTTAGCAATATCCGTAGCACCGTCGGCTGCACGAGTACCAACGATTTCAACAGGACCTTGCGGATACTTAACGCGCTTTTCGTTAATTCGGCTAGCAACGTAATCTGCAACCTTGTCCAAAGAAACGCGCTCTTGTTGCATGGTGTCGCGCTCGCGAATTGTAACAGCATGATCTTCCAAAGTATCGAAGTCGACTGTTACGCACAAAGGAGTACCAATTTCGTCCTCACGACGATAGCGGCGACCAATAGCACCAGCCTCATCGTAATCGATAACCCAATCATGCTGACGCAAATCTGCAGCCAAATCTTGAGCAACAGCTTGCAATTCTGGCTTCTTGCTCAAAGGCAAAACTGCAGCTTTAACAGGAGCCAAACGAGGATCAAGTCGAAGAACAGTGCGCTTGTCAACTCCGCCTTTAGTGTTTGGAGCTTCGTCAACGTCGTAAGCATCAACCAAGAATGCCATAAGCGAGCGCGTAAGACCAGCCGCAGGCTCAATAACGTAAGGCACATATTTTTCGCCAGTAGCTTGGTTAAAGTAGCTCAAATCCTCGCCGGAATGCTTAGCATGAGCAGACAAATCGTAGTCAGTACGGTTTGCAATACCCTCAAGCTCTCCCCAATCCGAACCTTGGAAGCCGAATTTGTATTCAATATCGACAGTGCGCTTGGAATAGTGGCTGAGCTTCTCCTTAGGATGCTCATACATGCGCAAGTTTTCTGGCTTAACACCCAAATCCACATACCAACGCACACGAGTGTCAATCCAATACTGGTGCCAAGCTTCGTCGGTTCCAGGCTCTACAAAGAACTCCATTTCCATCTGCTCAAACTCGCGAGTGCGGAAGATGAAGTTTCCAGGCGTAATTTCGTTGCGGAAAGACTTACCAATATTCGCAATGCCAAAAGGCGGCTTTTGACGAGCAGAAGTCATGACGTTCTTAAAATCAACGAAAATACCCTGAGCTGTTTCTGGACGCAAATAATGCAAGCTATTTTCGTCTTCAACCGGTCCTAAATGAGTGCGAAGCATCATGTTGAAGTCACGTGGCTCAGTCCAGTTTCCGCGAGTACCACAATCTGGGCAAGCAATGTCTTTTAATCCATTTTCTGGCATCTTGTCGCCATGCTTTTCAGCATAAGACTCTTCCAACTTATCTGCACGATGACGCTTATGACAATTCAAGCACTCAATCAAAGGATCGTTAAACACGGAAACGTGACCGGAAGCAACCCACACCTGTGAGGGCAGAATAACGGAAGTATCCACACCAACAACATCTCCACGCGTGGTCACCATGTAGCGCCACCATTCGCGCTTGATATTATCTTTTAACGCAACACCGAGCGGGCCGTAATCCCACGCAGAACGCGTGCCACCGTAAATTTCGCCGGCTGGGAACACAAATCCTCGACGCTTAGCCAAGGAGACGACTTCATCAAGCTTTGAAACAGCCACAATACACCTTTTCGTAAAACTAGAAAATTCGGGTGAAAACGTTGCTATTATAGAAAAACCCTGTGACGCTTGTAAAATTGTTAAAGTAATGCAAATTTATAAGTTTGTTGACGCATTATTTGGCGTTGTCTTGTTTTGCTAGATTTGCATAAGATTACGATTTTAAAGGGATTGTTACTATGAGTGAAAATAATAACGAGAATACAAACGACCACGCGAACGAGCACAGAACTAACACGGTCGCGGCGTTGTGCATTGCTCCAAGCGGAGTCGGAGACGAGTTGAGCGAGTACGTGGCGGATGCTGTACAAGTAATTCGCGATTCTGGATTAAAGAACGAAACTAACGCAATGTTCACGAATATTGAGGGCGAATTTGATGACGTTATGCGCGTTGTGAAAGATGCTACGATGACTTTAGTTAGTAAAGGATACCGTACTGGAGTAATACTAAAATTAGATATTCGCCCTGGTTTTAGCAATCAAATTGACGCAAAAAGTGCGCTTGTAGATAAGATTCTCGACAAACGAAATAAAGAAGAATAAAACTAAAATCAAATAGTCTCAAAACTCAAAAAAGTTATAATAAAACAAAAGAAAGCAGGAATTTATGCTGCAACTTACGGCAGTTCAGAAAATATTATCCGATTTAGATGAAACCCAAGCAGAACGAGAAAAACAATACAAATACTTTCATCAACATCCTGAACTGTCAATGAAAGAAGATCATACAGCTCAAACAATTATTGATATTCTTAGCGAAGCTGGGATTGAAACAAAGCGAGTTGGAAAAACAGGCGTTGTGGCAGAGATTAAAAACGGCGAAGGTCCTGTTGTTGCTATGAGAGCGGATATCGATGCGCTTCCAATTAAAGAAAATTCAGGAAAAGATTACACTTCAACAGTTAGTGCGCAAGACGAAAATGGCAAAACGGTTGGAGTTTCACACGCTTGCGGTCACGATTTTCATATTTCCAGCCTACTTGGTGCCTTGAAGGCTTTTAATGAGCATAAAGATGCTTGGAAAGGAACGTATATTGGCGTTTTTCAGCCTGGAGAAGAAACAGCTCAAGGCGCAAAAGACTTGGTGAAAAATGGCATTATGAGCATGATTGCAAAGCCTGACGTTTACCTTGGTCAGCATGTGTTGGGCACTATTCCTGCAGGAACAGTCGGTATTCGTTCGGGCGCGTTCTTAACTACTGCAGCTTCGATTCGCGTGCACATTTTTGGTAAAGGTTCGCATGGTTCTATGCCTGAGTTGAGCGTTGACCCGGTGGTTGTTGCTTCGTCAATTGTGCTTAAATTGCAGACGATTGTTTCTCGCGAACTTGCAGCTAAAGATTACGCAATTGTTACAGTTGGCGCGCTTAATGCAGGAAGTAAGTCGAATATTATTCCTGATGATGCCGAGCTTTTAATTAACACAAGAACTTATAGCGAAGATACTCAAAAATTTGTGCACAATGCTATTGAACGAATTGTGCGTGGAGAGTGCGAGCTTGCAAGATGTCCTAAAGAACCAGAGTTTACGTATTATGATTGCTATCCGCTTACAAATAATGATCAGAATGCATCTTTGCGCGTGCGTAAAGCTTTTGATGAATACTTTGGAGAAGATTCTGTAGATATTTCGCGCGCTTCTGCTTCGGAAGATTTTTCTATAGTCGCGAACGCTTTTAAAACTCCTTACGCTTACTGGAGCTTAGGTGGTTTTGCGGATATGCAGAATGCTCCTGGAAATCACAATCCGGCATTCGCCCCAGATTTGCAGCCCACTCTTAATCGCGGATTAGAAGCTGCAGTTGTGGCAGCTTGCGCTTGGCTCACTAGCGAAAAGTAACAAATCTTAGTGAGATACTAGGCGTTTTTTACGCCACCAAACCTGCGGTCGCGATGCGCATAGCGGTCAATCGACCTCCACAGCACTTCGCGGCCGTAATCCGGGAATAGTTCCGGCACAAAATCAAGTTCCGCGTAGGATGCTTGCCAAGGCAAAAAGTTGCTAGTGCGCTGCTCGCCGGAAGTGCGAATCACCAAATCGCAATCTGGAATATCCGGATTATACAAGTGCTCAGCAATCATTTTTTCACTTACACGATCGCCTTTAATTTTGCCATTTTGAATTTCTTTCGCGATTTGCGCGCAAGCATCCGCAATTTCTGCACGACCGCCGTAATTTATGCAAAAAACAACGTCAATAGTTTTATTATTTTTGGTGATTTCTTGCGCTTTTTCCAACTCGTCAATAACAGACTTCCACAATCTAGGGCGCCTTCCTGCCCAACGAACGCGCACTCCCCATTCGTTCATTTGCGCAACTCTGCGGTGAATAATATCCCTAGAAAATCCCATTAAAAAGCGCACTTCTTGTGGAGATCGCTTCCAATTTTCGGTAGAAAAAGTGTACAAGCTTAAGTAACGAACTCCTGCTTCTATAGCTCCTGCAATAACGTCAAAAACTACCGGTTCTGCAGCTTTGTGACCTTCGGTTCGAATCATTCCGCGCTCTTTTGCCCAGCGTCCGTTTCCGTCCATAATCACACCGACATGACGAGGCACTTTGCCCTTAGGAAAATCTGGTATGTGAGAAGGGTCACTAAAAGGAGCCGCTGGAATATCGAGCGACTTATAATCCACGTTTTCAAAAGCCATACTTACGAATGTAACAACCCCATCGAACGAATAGGTCGCTCAAGATAATATTCAGCCCATTGCTGAACGCATCGCATAGTAGAAGAATCAACCGACACTCCGTCAAGAACAGACCAGTTTCCTTGCGCAAGCGCACACAATTGCAAACGCGTCGAATTAGCACAAACTATTGAATCCGGAGTGTGATCACTTGCACACATCATTCCACCTGCGCAAGGCGAAAAATAGCATAAATCTTCATTTTTCCCACATACAACACAAGCTTGTAGTCGCGGAGACCACCCAGCTAATGACAATGCTCGCAATATATACGACACGCCAATAGCATCAGGAGAATGCTTATGCTTGGACAATGAAAGTAAAGCCGCAGTAAGTAGACGATACTGCCCTAGCGTATCTTGATATTCACGCCTGTATTCATCTGTATATTCGTTAGAAACAAGCAAATCCACAACTTCAAGCATGACGTTTGCATACTCATAGGACGTATAATCTGCACAAATTTCACCAGCATAAGCAG
The DNA here is from genome assembly GCF_049262675.1 of Gardnerella sp. DNF00747. Taxonomy (NCBI): domain Bacteria; kingdom Bacillati; phylum Actinomycetota; class Actinomycetes; order Bifidobacteriales; family Bifidobacteriaceae; genus Gardnerella; species Gardnerella sp. DNF00747. The sequence continues at coordinate 1,220,124 of NZ_CP058394.1, forward strand.
CAATAGAAACAGCCTGCGAGACTACATCCAAAGATTTACCTTGTGCAAGAAGCAAATCAACACGCATAAGCGGCTCAAGACGACCACCAAAACGTGATTTAAGCCTACGAACTCCCTTTGCAACAGCACGAACTTTGCCATGCCGCTTAGTAAGAAGCACAACAATCCTATCCGCTTCACCTAAAGGAAAAGTACGAAGCACAACAGCTTCATCGCGATACAATGGCATAAATCAAACTATATCTTTTTTAATAGTTAGATTAATTACGATCGTTATTTTCCGAATCGTCGTCGCCTTGAGAAGAGCTACCGAAATTAGTAGATTCATCAATATGACCAATAATTGGGAATGACAAATCTGGAATATCTAAACTCAATGGCTTACTCGGCTGCAAATTAGAAACATGCAACTCCGGAATATTAAGCGAAGAATGCTGCGAGGAATGCTGTGCAGAATCTTGAGGAGCAAATGATGGAATTGATTCATCAGGAGCAGGAGCCGCAACAGGCTTAGGTGCAGATGAATTATTGCGATTACGAGCTGCAGGAGTGAAAGAAGGAGGTAGCACAGAAGATTCAGAAGAGTTTCGCATTACTGTAGCGCTTTGCAAAAGCTCGTCATTGCTATCAGTATCGTTAAGAACATTAGAAGGCTTACTTGCAGCAGCATGAGGTGTAAATATTGCGCGCTCAGACTTATTTAACGCTTCAAACGAATCATTAGAATCTTGATTAGCATAATCTACAGGAGCAAAAATGCTTTGTTTATCATGATTTGGCACGCTAGGTATTGAGCGAGGTGCAATCTTAGACAATCTATCCGCAGTGTCTTCATCATCCACAGCATCCTCAACAGGTTTGAATATTGAAGAAGCAGAAGGTGCAGTGGCAGAAGCGGAAGAAGCTGCAGAAGCAGCACTGAAATCAGATGCAGGCTTTATTGAAGGAGCAAATGATGGAACAGGCTCTTCAGAATGGTTATAAGATTCCGTAGATTCTGAAGATTTAGCAGGCTCTTCAGCTTTAGTTACAGGAATAACAGAAGGTGGAACGGAAGCCGAGATAGAAGGTGAAACAGAAGCAGGAGCAGAATAAGATTCAGATGCTGCTCGAGAGTATGAGGAACTACTATTATCCGCATCAACATACTGTTCTACACGCTCAAAAGATTCCAAGCTGCTAAGCAAACGCACACAAGCGTTTAAATAATAATCAACTTGACGCTCATCATAACCGTGCTTACCGTTTTTTTGCGTAAAAATCACATTAGAAACATAAGCAGAATCAATATCTTGTAATGTTTCTTTGTCCGTTTCCCACTCAAGCTCATGACCAAGCATAAGAGCAATCTTATCTAAGGCTTGATCGACCATAATATCCACTTGTTTACGCGCATAAGACGGGTGACGCGAAGAACCACGATCAAAACGATCGCGATAATCTCTTTGAGCATGTTGCAAAAGTTTACGATAAAGCACTTCTACACGAGCTTTCCATGCAACTCGTCCGCATTGCGCCAATTCTTGCTCAGTGCACTTATCTACTACCGCACGTTCCAAACGCGATAACGCAGCATCAACTTGACCAATAATGTAACCATTACGCTCCAAGTCAAAAGAAACCTCTTGAATATCTTTCTGCGTAAGTCGAGCTTCATCGCTTTCGTACAAAGTGTGAGCACGCTCTAGAAAAGCATTCACCTGTGCGACGTTATATCCTAACTTACGCTTACCCACACGCTCCATTGCTGAAGCATTACGAGCGGTATCAGGTTTCTGAGCCATCGAATATCGACCTCCTGAGCACATGTTCTTATTCAGTATACTGTACGCGATTGTTACGACGCGCGCCACACGTTGCATTCGTACACACCATCATGTATGTTTTTAATTTGTTGCAAACGGGCGATTAGCTCAGCTGGCTAGAGCGCCACCTTTACACGGTGGATGTCGGGGGTTCGAGTCCCTCATCGCCCACTTTCTGCTCTTTATTTGGTTTCTGCTTTATTTGGTTTATAGTTTTATTTCACATTGCAGCTTGGTAATTTATTTGCACCACGACCAGAACCAATAGCTTTTAACGCTTTGTAAGCATCATCCAATGTTTTTACACTTACAACGCGCAAACCTTGTGGCACATGCCCAACAACTTCATTGCAATTATCGTAAGGCGCTAAGAACCAAGTAGCTCCATCTCTTTTAGCTGCAATCATCTTTAAACGAATACCACCAATTGCACCAATTTTTTGCGATTTTTCAATAGTTCCAGTTCCGGCTATCGTCTTACCACCAGTTTCTTGTTCAGGAGTAAGCTTGTCAAGAATTCCTAGAGTGTACATCATTCCGGCAGACGGTCCACCAATATCTTCAATATGTAAACGAACTTTTACATCTTCTTTTTTAATTCCAAGATGCTTAGACGCGTACTGTAACGCAACATTTTGAGCAAGATTTTGCGAATTATCCATCTCGTTCGTGGATTCCTTCTCATACTCGTCAGCGCTCTGCCCTACTGGCACAATAGCTTCACGAGGCAACAAACTTTTATGAGGATCCATCCATGAAATCAATGAATAAAATGTTGAAACCTCATATCCAGGAACACCAGAAACATTGACAGTAATCAACAATAATTTACCAGTATCATGATTTTCTTTTACTCGAGAACCAGACATATCAATCACAGGAGTATTTGATAGGGATCCTAAAACATCCTGCGTTGGACCAGGCTCTTCTACGACGTATGCACTTGGAAGCGACAACGCAAAAATCGCAACAATTACTGTAAAGAATCCTGCAAAATATCGCAAAGAATGCGAAGTAATGTACAAAACTAAAGCATGAGACAGCGAGCGCAAGGATCTAAAACACGCACGGAATACACTAGCACCTGTAGAAAAGCGAAACATGCTTGTATCATGACACAAGCCCTATATAGTTTTGCTTTAAAATATATTTGCACGCAAGTTATAGCGCATAAAACCATATTATCGAGTAGAATATTTGTATTAAGAAATATTTTTATTAAGAAGATGCGCTAAACTCGCATATAAAGACGTGTAAAATACGTATAAATACTTATAAAATACGTACAAATACGTGCAGATACGAAACGTATAAAAATAAAAACTGTAAATTATGCAACACGTGGCACGAGAAGGATATGCTCATGAATGACGATGCAATTCACCAATGGCTCATTGAATGCTTTGGGCCAATACAAGGAGAAGAAGCATGGAAACAACTTGATCAGCTTCCGTTTGAGCTACGCGAACAACTCTTAAATCAGAATCCAGATAAGCTTCCTAAACCAGACGAAGTTCGCGGAATGATGCAAGCTTTTAGTGCAGGCGGTCTTAATAATCCATACGAAATGGAAGCAACACTTGAAGAAGGGCCAATTAATCGCAAGTTAGCGCAATCTATTGCTCTACAGCACGCTAATGGCGATCAAGGAAATGTAAATGCAGACGTAGCAGATGCCACACGAAGATCTTTAAGCCAAGCGAACTTGTGGCTAGATATAACGTGCAATTTCAATCCTGCTCCTGGAACGCCAGAAGTATTGTCTAGAGCTGATTGGGTAGAAAAAACGCTGGAAGCTTGGGTTAAATTCGCTAATCCTGTTGCAAAATCAGTAAACGAAGCACTCACTTCTGTTATTGAAGAGCGATTCCGCGATGTGGATGATGCTGAAGTAAAAGGATTATTTGCAGGAGTTGTGCCAATTCCACTGCCTGAAGGAATGAATAATCCAGCGCAACTAATGAAACTGCTTGGAAACACTTCGTTTGCTATGCAACTAGGTCAAGCAGCTGGAGCACTTTCACACGAAGTGCACGGCAGTTTTGATCAAGGTCTTGCGCTTTTACAAAATCCTGCAGGCGGATTAATTCCATATAATTGCATTGAGTATGCAAAAGTGTGGGAATTGGATATTACAGAAGTCATGAATTATTTGGCTTTGCGAGAAGCTGCACACGCAAGATTATTTGCATCCGTGCCATGGCTTATGCCACGATTTGAAGCGCTGATTATTAAGTACGCAAACGGAATAAGCATTGATTTAGAGGCTATGGAAGAACAGCTTCGCGACGTGGAAACAATGAATCCGGAAGCAATTTCAGGAGCTGTTAATTTGCAAAATATTGGCAGCAATGATTCTGAAGAGCAGTGTCAAGCTTTGCATAGTTTGGAAACTTTGCTTGCACTTGTTGAAGGTTGGGTTGATTGTGTTACATGGCAGTCTGGAATGGCTCATATTGTGCACATTGAGCAGTTGCGAGAGATGATGCGTCGCGAGCGAGCTGCAGGAGGACCTGCAGAAGTGACGTTTGAATCGTTACTTGGTTTGCATTTGCGCCCTCGCCGTATGCGCGAGGCATCGCAATTGTGGGAAAAGTTGACTCGCGAGCGCGGTATTGAAGAGCGAGATAGCTTGTGGAGTCATCCAGATTTGTTGCCAACTTTGCCGGAAGCTAGCGAAGTTGCGAAAGACGCTGGTAATGAAAGTAAAGCTGGTAACGCAGGTGACGAAGTTACGAAAGAAATCGATGCGGAGGATGCAACGAAAACTGCTGCAAAAAATGCAATAGAAACTCAGTCTAACCAAACTAGCGAAGCAACTGAAAAAACTAGCGAAACTAGCGAAAGTCACGAAAGTGCAGACAGTTACGAAAGTAACAAAAATACTGATAACGCTATCGAAAATGCGCCTATCGAAAAATCTTTTGAAAAATTAACAGAAGACGATTTAGGCACAAATGATTGGGATGCTGAACTTAGCAAGCTTTTGGAAGAGGATGCACGCCAAAAGAAGCAAAACAGCGAAACCGGTAACGAAACTGACGACGAATCCGGCGACGAATCCGGTAACGAAGCTGGCAACGAATCCGGCAATTCCGACGAAACTGATGCTGACGGCGAATAAAACTCTTGTAAAACTCCTGATTCAATAACAATCCAGCTGAATAATCGACATCAACGCTCAAAACGGCATAAACTGTGCAACTGTGTAAAGAAAAGGTCGGTCTCAACCAAAAACGACCAAAACTTTACACGAGCGTAAAATTTATGCCGCGAGATTAAGCCAGAAAGCGGCTAGGCACGCGATTCATGCCAGTTCCACTGTCTTTTCTAGAAGCGTAAGAAAGATGCAAAGTCTTTTCTGCGCGAGTTATTGCAACGTACATAAGTCTGCGCTCTTCTTCCAAAGCACTGTCATCAGTCGTAGAGCCAAAAGGAATAAGCCCTTCAGAGCAGCCAATTACGTAAACATGCGCAAACTCTAAACCTTTAACAGCATGAATAGTTGAAACAGTAACAGTTGAAATATTAGAAGATGCAAAAATGTCAGAAATACCTTGAGAACCGTAGCTTTGCGCATCCTCTAAAACATTTCGCTGCCACCCCACGTCTTTTCTCACGCGATACGGAAGTTTTGCTGCTTTTAACGCTTTACAAACTACTTGCTGTTGAGCATTGGTTCTCGTTAGTATTGCGCACTCCCCAAGATGTGCAACGCCGCTTTTTACAAGTTTTGCAATTTGCTCAACTACGCCCAAAGCTTCTTCAACATCGGTTGCAAAAACTTGCTGGCTAACACGAACGCCGCCTTTTGTTGCCGCCTTAACTTTTACGTAATCCTTTTTATGCGCAGAAGCCGCAAGCACTCTATTAGCAAGACCTACTATGCGTTCTGTGGAGCGGTAGTCGGTATTCAAACTAATATCTGCTCCAAGAGGAGCAAATTCTTGCGGAAATGAAAGCAAATAGTAACTATTCGCACCTGCAAACGAGTAGATTGTTTGCGCAGGATCGCCCACTACGCAAATATCGCGGTTCTGCCCCATCCATAATCGCAACAATTCGTGCTGTAAAGGAGACACATCCTGATATTCGTCAACTGTGATCCATCCGATTGATTGCTTAATACGGTTTGCAGCTTCCGGAAAATTTCGTAAAATATGGCAGCAAAGTAGAAGAATATCGTTAAAATCGATGCAATTATGCGCATTTTTTTCGGTTTCGTAAGCTTCATATATATCGACAAATTGCTGCGGCTCTAAACCTGCAGGAGGCAAACGGTGCGTAGAAGCGCACACACGCAAGTAATCGTCAGGCGCAATAAGCGAAACTTTCGCCCAATTAATTTCTGCCAAAATATCGCGAGTTTGCAACAAAGTCATATCCGCAAAATCCGGATAACGCTTAAGCGCAGAAGCTATGATTTGCTGAGAATCATTCATAATTGATGGAAATTGTGCTGAACAGACGTCGTTCCACACGCTGCGAATTTGTTGCAAAGCCGCAGAATGAAATGTTGAGACGCATCCAACATTACTTACACCAAGAGCCTCAATACGCGATCTCATTTCCGCAGCTGCTTTTACAGAAAAAGTAACTGCCAAAACTCTTTCAGGATCCCACTTACCAGTAGCGCAAGCATACGCAATTCTGCGCGTAATAGTGCGCGTTTTACCAGCTCCTGCACAAGCTATAATGCGCACTGGCCCTTCTAGTGCGGTAGCAGCTTCGCGTTGCGAATTATCCAACCCGTCTAAAAGTGCTTCTGGAGAAGTCACTTGAGAAGTTTTAGAAGTCACTTGCGAAGGTTCTGGTGAAGAATTCATAATTCTATTGTTGCAGCAATAACAACGCTTACGCAACAAGAATAAAAATATGTGTATAACTTACAAAAAATTGGCAAAATTTCGGTGCTTTGTATTACTGTGGGAGTGTGACACAACTCAGTAGATTCAAGTTGGCAGCACTGGCATCTGCAGCCATGCCCGAAGTACAGTTTGCAGGAACACGCCAAAGTGAGCAAGTTAATGCCACTGATACCGCGGCTGGAATTTCTCACGCCGTTGTGCAAGATATTTCCGGTAAGCTTTACGACGTTTTTATCAGTGCGGATAGTAAAGGTCGCAAGCGTTTGCATGACCGGGCTCGTGCAGCATGGACTCTTGAGCACAGTAAAGATTTGGCAGCTTTGGGATTCGCTTACGACACTATGCTCACGTTTATGCCAGGAAAACGCGAAGATGCTAATAATAACGCTGGAAATGTTGCAAATAATGTAACCGATGAAAATTCTACAGTTGCTGGCACTCAGCAATACGTACAACAGCAATCTACACAACAGCAATCTATACGAATGTCAAGCATTATTGCCAACAACAACGATGAAGACACTGTGCTTATTTGCGAACATCTTGAAGGTAGCGCTCGCGACTTGCGTCTTCTTACTACTGACGATTGCGCAAATGTTGGAACTGCAATCGGCGCTATTCATCGCCTGCGCCCTACTTTCGTAACGCGCGGAAAATACTCTGCTTTTACTACTGGTCAAATTCGCGCACAGTTAACCGGTTGGATTAAAAGACTTCGTCAAGCCGGTCATATTCCAACCGAAATTACTGACAGTTGGTCAAGAGTGTTGGAAACTGAAGGATTGTGGTCATTTGAAACTTGCCCAGTACACGGCGGTTTTATGGATGGCGACATTTTGTTTGCTGGCTCAACAATTACTGCTGTGACAAATTGGCAAAGAATGCAAATTAACGATCCTGCGCGCGATTTGGCTTGGATTTTTGCAAAACTTAACGAGCAGCGCCGAAACGCAGTGCTTTCTGCATACGGTAGAATTATGGGTTCTCGTTTAGATAGTTTGATTATGCTTCGCGCAAACTTGTGGCTGCAAATGGAACAAGTTGGCGATTTTGTTCAAGCTTTGCAACGTGCAGATAACACTAGTATTATGCGTTTTAAGGCTCAAGTTGAGCGTTTAGCGCACGAGCTTAGTCGTATTAGCAATGCACAAACTGCTAAAACTGGTCGTGCTGCAGGAAATCCCGTCTCGACTATTACAGTTGGAACGCTTCTTGAAAATGACAATACGCAAAGTCGCCAAATTTCTAAGAATAATTCTACTGAAAACCAACTAAACACTGGAAATAGCGACGAAACTCATGAGCGAGACATTACTTCAGAAAGAAATACTGAATTAAATAACACTCAAGACGAGACTTACGATAGCAACAAAACTATAAGCGACGATACTCATGAGCGCAAAGTTCAATATGCTGGCACACACGCAGCTAACGCTGAGGAGGCTGAAAAAGCAGCACAACTCGCTGACGACACAGCAACTCAAGTAATTACTCATGTAAAAACCCAAACAGTACACGAAACCGCAGAAACTATTGTGCAAACTGCAATGAGTAAATCTGCCGATAGCAATGCTAGTGCTGAGCATGAAAACGTTAGTAACGCTGGTAGCAATGAGGAAGCTAAGGACGCCAAGAACAACAATGATTCTGAGGTTAAGGATGAAGTTATAGTTGAGCGTGACAGTAAGGTTGATAGCGCAAACGAGACTTCTTCGGACTCAAAACTTTCTGAAGATACAGAAAGAAATACGCAAAAAAATGACGATAAACCAGAAACCGTAATCATCCCTCTGCTAGAGCGTGAAGAACGAGCAATGCGCGACGCACAAGCAGACTTAGACTAAGATAAATAAAATACTAAATACTAATTAAAACGATAAATAGCGTAAAAAGCAAAAGGAGTATGTATGCGAGTTGTTTTAGGAGTAAAAAACGTTTCTGATTCCATCGATTTTGAAACCAACCAAAGCGCAGAAGAAGTGCGCAAAGTGATTAACGATTCCAAAGATATGCTTGAGTTTACGGACGTAAATGGGCGCACTATTATGGTCTCAGCTTCGTCGCTGTCTTACGCGCTCATCGGCGATACACCAAAGCATTCAGTAGGTTTCGGAGCACTCAACTAAAATAACGAACTCTAGCCAAACCTTCTGAAGCTTTGCAGTATTGCTCTGCAGAAGCTAATTACTTATTGCTTAGTGAGCACTAGCATCTGTGCTACCGCATACGCTACTCCGGATGTACCTACAACGCACACAACATAGCCTATTGCGCGGCTCTAGTTGCATGGGATATTCGCGTGGTAGAGATTTGAGATTTTTCGCACTGAGCGCGGCGAACGTCAGAGCCTCAGGCTGCTGATTCGCCAAGCGAAGAAGAAAAATCGAAAAATCTCTGCGATAGACACGGTTATTAACGATTAAACACGCAGAGTTTGGGGGATTTCTTTACGAGCGCTAAAAGAGGACTGAGAAGCTACATTCTTTAAAGAAAGGCGAACACAATAAGCACTTTTAGCAGCCAGAGCGCACGAAGGACGGGACGCGCGAGGAAAGAAATCCCCCAAAACTCGCGCCACATTAAACAAATAGTAAATAAGGAATTTAGAGCTTATAGCCGCGCAAGAGTATTTCCGATACTACTTCGCGGCTTGTTGTTTCTTCGCCCAAACAATTTGGCTTACCATAGCCATGCCAATCCGAGCCGCCCGTCACAAGCAAATCGCACTTACTCGCTAAAGAAAGCAGTCTTTCACGCTGTGCTTTAGAATTTCCGCGATGATACACTTCTAAACCGTCAAGACCAGCTTTAGCAAACGATATAATTTGATTATCCGAAAGAAGCACGCGGTTACGCGTAGGGTCGGCAGGATGCGCAATAACAACAACCCCTCCAGCATCTTTAACAGCCTCAATAACTTCACGAACATTTGGAGAAGGAGTTGGTATATAGTACGGGCTGCACGGAGAAATAGGCCCAGCAAAAGCTTCAGAACGCGTTTTATACACGCCAGCTTTTACTAAAGCATCAGCGATATGCGGCCGCCCGATCGTAGTTAAGTCACCGAGCTTCGCTTGAGCCAAAACGTCATCCCAAGTAATTGGAAAATCGCGCGACATACATTCAACCATACGCTTTGTGCGATCAAAACGACGCTTCCTAGTAAGCTCAAACATGCTCACAATCATGCTATTTTTCGGATTGTACTGGTATGCGAGCATGTGCACAAACACGCCTGAGTCTTGCGCAGTAATCTCCGAACCAAATAATACTGGCACATTCGAAGCTTTAGCAGCCTCTTGAAAATCATGCCATCCTGCAGTTGTGTCGTGATCAGTAATAGCAACACCTTGCAAACCAACGATTTTAGCTTGCGTAATTAAATCTTCTGGAGTTGCAGTGCCGTCTGAATAAACAGTATGACAGTGCAAATCCCAGCGTTCGCGCGCAAAACTCATCATGCTGGAGTTACTATCGCTAGCATGATTTGATGCGTCACGTTGGTTGTTGCTTATTGCGGTCATATAATCATCGTAAACTGTGCCATGTAACGAGAAATGAATATGCACACATAATTATTTGCTATTATTTATTATTATTCACATCATTCGCAATTAGTAACTTTTAGGAGCAGCAATGAAGCAAACTGACGCCGCTAAAGAAAACTATGAAACAACACTTAGCGGATGGAGGCACTCTGCAGCATGGACGTATGGCATTATGCTATTTTTCTCTGCAGTAGCACTTGTAACTTCGCTTATACTTTCTGCTGAAACCCTTGCTTTAGCGCGCGCACCTAAAAAACTGCTCAGCTGCGATTTTAACAGCGTTGTGTCCTGCTCTAGAGTTGCACAAACTTGGCAGGCAGAAATTGTGAAATTTGGCGAATTAAGCTTCCCAAACGCATTCTTTGGAATTGCTGCAGAAAGCGTATTCGTAACGCTCGCAGTTATTGGAATGATTCGCGTACGCGTGCCGCGATGGTTCGCAATCTGCACTTGGCTTGGTGGGTTATGCGCTCTTGTTTATGCTTACTGGCTGTTTTCGCAATCTATGTTCGTAATTCACGCGTTGTGCCCGTGGTGCATTGTGCTTATGTTCTCCACAACAATGCAATTTATATCGTTGACTCACGCAAGCGTAAGTTCGCAAAAGTTGCTTGTTAAGCGTTTTAGCTTGGTTGAAAGCTATTACCGTTTGCGATACGACTTGCTAATAGATGTGCTTTGGGTTGCGGCATTGCTTACTTTGATTTTGTGCCAATATTCTAAAGTATTTTTTGGCTGAATAAGAGCGATTTTTAACGCAAAATCTTAACGCAAGTCTTTCAGCACAAGCTCTTCGCAAGTTGCTGCATGCGCAAGCTTGTATCCGAATTAGTAAGAGTTATGCTGCCTTCTTGAGAATCGCTTGCAAGCTCATTATTAAGTTCCAATATTTTGCGCAAATGATTAATAGTTCCTTCGTTGCCGTCAACAATATTCGTGCGCGCAGGCAAAAACTCGCGGAAATAATCCCTATAAAACACAAAATGAGTGCAGCCCAGCACAACCGAATCAATACTGTCTAAATCATACTCGTCGAAATACTTGTGAAGAGCAGCAAAAACTACATCACGATTATTAAGCTCCCCACCCTCAACAATACGCACTAAGTCGGGGCAAGGCTGCGAAAAAATCGTGTTATTTTGCGAAAAACGTTGCAGCAAATCCGCAAATTTGCGCTCGCGAAGAGTAAGAGGAGTTGCAGCTACGATTACGCGCTGAGGCTCACCTTTACCTAAATCACAAGCTAATTTAAGCGCCGGCTCCATACCTATGATAGGTATATTGTAATGCGCGCGCAAATCGTTCACAGCTGCGGAAGTGGCAGTATTACAAGCAATTACAACAGCTTTTACATTTAAACGAACAAAATGCTCGACGATTGCAAAGCTTAACTTTTTAACTTCTTCAGGCGTTTTAATGCCGTATGGCGCGTTTGCAGAGTCGCCGAAATAAATAATTCGCTCATGCGGCAGAGCAGCATGCAACTGACGAGCTACGGAAATGCCTCCAAGCCCAGAATCAAAAACGCCAATTGCTGCCGACGATGCCATAAACTACCTCCTAAAAACGCTTACTATCGTAATGGCGAGTGTCAACATACTAGGAAAACATACTACGAAATATATTGAACGCTGCCATTTCTAATTATGGCAACTTCGCTAGCAACTTCTTGCACAACGCCAACATCATGAGTAATAAACAAGCATGCGTAACGGTATTTTTGTTGCAAATCATGCAATAAGTTAAGTACACAACGTTGCACTGTTACGTCAAGCGCAGAAGTTGGCTCATCCACAATAAGCAGAGAAGGCTGCAAAATCAACGCTCGCGCAATACCTACGCGCTGTCTTTGACCTCCGGAAAGCTCGTGAGGAAAACGGCTTGCGAATTCAACTGGCAGTTGTACTTGATTAAGCATTTCTTCAACGCGCTCTAAACGCTCATTGGCATCAAGATTCGTGTGTAAAAGTAATGGTTCTGCAATACTCCAGCCAATGGTTTTACGCGGATTTAGTGCGGAACCTGAATCTTGAAAAACGTATCCAATTCGCGATAATGCTTGGCGGCGAGCTTTATTGTTTAATCTGTTTAAGTTTTCTCCATTAAGTAGCACTAATCCTGAATTTGGTTTGATTTGCCCAGAAATAAGCTTTGCAATAGTGGTTTTCCCAGCTCCAGACTCCCCGACTAAAGCTAGTGTAGAGCCAGAGTTAATGCGCAAGTTTGCATTAGCGAGAGCAAGCTTATTTGAATTTTTGCTAAAACGAGCATGCGAATACTTCACACTTACGCCTTGAACTTCAACTACTGGAGATTCAGATCCTGGAGATTCAGAAATATTCTTAGCAATATTCTTAGCAATTGCTTTTGCTACTTCTTCTATACTTTCATAAGAATCACCACTTGAAGCATATTGCATATCAAATTTAGGAACAGAATCTAGCAAAGTGCGCGTATATTCGTGCTTAGGATTCGCAAAAATATGCTGAACTTCGCCAGATTCCACAATATTCCCGCCTTGCATTACATACATTTCATCTGCGAGCGCGCGCACAACACTCATATCGTGCGTAATAATTAACACAGCAAGCTGTAATTTCTCCGACAAATTACGTATAAGACGTAAAATATCTCGTTGCGTGGTGATGTCGAGTGCTGTTGTAGGCTCGTCTGCAATCAAAACTTGTGGATGATTTATTAAAGCCATAGCAATCATCGCACGCTGGAGTTGGCCGCCAGAAAGCTCATGCGGATAAGAACGATACACGCGCTCAGCATCACTCAACTCAACCTCGAGAAGCTGCGAAATCACACGCTTCTTACGATCTCTTTGGCTAAGCTTTCCTGCTTTTTCAGGATGATATATTAGCGCTTCTTCTATTTGCTTGCCAATTGTTTTCACAGGATTAAACGCACTGGACGGCTCCTGAAAAATCATGCCAATCATGCCACCGCGAATATGCTCATAAGAGGCATCTTCGCTAAGCAAATTTATAAAAGATTCGTTAGTATCCGAAGCGTTAAGAAGCGCCGCATTCCCTTCAACACGCGCATTATTATCGAGCAATCCCATAAGAGCCAGCGCAGTAAGTGACTTTCCAGAACCGGACTCGCCTACTAACGCAGAAACTATTCCAGCACGCAATCGCATAGAAACATTGCGTGTAATTTGCCTACCGTCAATCGAAACCGACAAATCTTCAACGCTTATAACAATTCTTTTACGCGCATCCAAATCTTTATTATTCAAAGCTTGCGCATCCAAATTCGTCATCTTCAATCACCTATTCAAAGACACAGCCGCATAATTAGGGTAAGCAGGAAAACTTCCGATGTAGAAATTCTCAACACCGCTTCCATGAATAAACGTATTATGCGAGTAAATAAGCGGAACAACAGGAGAATCTTCCATAATAGCGTGATCCGCCTTTTGCCACAGTTTATGAGCCGAATTCTCGTCAACAGTTTGCACAGCTTCGCGAATTAAAGCATCTACTTTAGGATTCGAATAACGAGAAATATTCCAGTTACCGCCGCCAATTTGCGAAGAATCAAAAAGCGGTCCCAAATTCGCAAAAGCAGAAGGAAAATCAGGCTGCCACGAAGCCAAAGCCAAATCGTAATCTCCGGAATTTGACGTAATTGCATCCGTAAAGTTTACTGCGTCAACAGTTTTAATCGTCACTTTAATACCAGCTCGCTTTAAACTTGATTGCACAGAAGATGCCACTTGCGTTTGATCCGGACGAGCAATCAGAATCAACTTAATATCGGTTTTACCTGATTTTTTCAACAGTTGTTTAGCTTTCTCAACGTTCCCTCGAGGATCTTCAGAATACAAATTAAACTGCTTTCGACCAGAAATACCAGGCGTAATAAGCGTAGTAGCAAAACCTCCAGCAATTTCGCCACCCTTCGCAGTTCGATACGACTGCTTATCAACAGCATACTGAATCGCTTTTCGAACATTGATATCCGTTATTCTGCGCGTATTAATAGCCAAATATTCAAGAGCACCATCACTACTAGTAGTTAGCAACTTGCGAGATTGAGGATGCGCTTGTGCTTGTGCAAGCTGAGCAGGCGGCACAAAATCAGCCAAAAATGCGGTTTTTGTATCCGTATTTCCTTGAATCATAGACTGAGCTGAAACAGTAGTATCTGAACCAAGTTTCCACACAATTTCATCTGCAGAAGCTGTGCGAGTACTGTCGAGCTTGGAATCCCAATACTTATTGCGTTGCATTACAACTTGCTTTCCGACTTCGTTCTGCACAATCCTGTATGGTCCTGAAGATTTCGGCCTTTTACTATATGTCTGAGCATCGCCTGAACTAGTTGGAACTGGCACAAATGCAGCCAAAGATGTCACCCACGGCCAATCTGCAAAAGGTGCTTTCAAATGGAAAATAATCGTTTGATTATCTGGAGTTTCAATCGAATCAAGCGACTTTCTGTCGAATGGTCCTCTATAGTTTTCAGCTCCAACAAGAAGAGTTTTGTGATATCCAAAACCACCGCTTAACGAATCTGCAAACGAGCGCTCAATACCAAATTTAATATCGTGCGAAGTGATTTCGGTTCCATCTTCATACTTAACACCTTTTTTAAGAGTGTATTTCCAAGTTTTTCCGCCGTCACTTGTTGTGCCAGTATCCGTTGCCAAATCTGGAACTACACGCGTTTGCTTGCTTAAATCCGGATTTACTTTCCAAGTAGTAAGCGCGCGGAAGATGAAATTATTTGACGTAATTGGCAAACCCTGACTGCGCGCTGGATCGAAATTCATATTCGTATTTGACGTAAATATTGTAAAAGTTCCGCCTTTTTTAGGATTAGAATTTAGCACGGAAGTGTTCGTAATACTGGTTTTCCCAGAGTTGTAATTTGTGCAAGCTGAAAGCGAAAGTAGTGAAATTGTAAGTAGTGAAAAAGCTGCTGTTGAAGCAAGAATTTTCTTTGAAGCCGTATTATTTTTGAAAATGAACATAATAATCCCCTTATTTCTTTAATCTTTTCTATTTAAAATTTAATTCTTTAAAACTCGCGCATAAGCTATTTAACATTTTTGAACTTGAGAAAAAGTGAGCGAGCTGACACGAGCAGCATCAAGCAAACGCAAGCGCTTAGCCCTCGCCCACTAACAATTTCACTCGAAAAGCACTAACAGACTGCAGCACGAGGATCGATGAAACGATAACAGATGTCAACAATAAGATTCGCAACAATCACAAGCGCAGCCGCAAAAAGCGTCACACCAACCAGCACTTGCAAATCAAGATTTTTAACAGAATCAAGAAGTAGTGAACCCAAACCTTGCATAGAGAAAACTCTCTCAGTAATCACAGCACCGCCAAGCAAACCGCCTAGATCCAAGCCAAACATTGTTAGCACAGGAAGCATTACGTTAGGCAGAGCGTGACGAGTTATAACTTTCGTTCGCGGCATACCCTTAGCCAAGGCAGTGCGCATATAATCCTGTTGCAACTCGTCAAGCATATGAGCACGAGTAAGTCGCGTATAATAAGCAGCGTTAAGAAGTGCCAAAACAATCCACGGAAGTAGCAAATGCTGCAGCCAACCTAAAGGATCATCCGAAAAATTCACATAACCGCCTGTAGGGAAAATTGGCAGATACACTGCAAAAGCAAGTATTGCAAGCATACCAATCAGGTAAGCAGGAGACGAAATCCCCACTGAAGAAAGCGCTCTAAATGCACGATCAAAAAGCGATCCTTCTTTAGAAGCAGAAATCACTCCGGTTACTACACCAATAATTACCCAAAGTAATGCAGCGCCAATCGCCAAAGAAGCTGTCACAGCAAAACGGCTCATAATAAGATCTGTGACTGGTTCGTTAAGCGTGAAGGACCAGCCTAAGCATGGAGACGAGCAGATAATTGCGTCACCAGCGGCTGAAATTCCTGAGGATGCAGAATTAGTTCCAAATTCTCGTCCAAAAAATATCCCACGAATATAGTTTCCAAGCTGCTCATACCACGGCGCGTCCGTGCCCATAAATGCGGAAACTCGAGCCAAACGCTCAGGAGTGCACGGCTTTCCGCAAGCTAGTTGCGCAGGATTCGCTGGGAGCATAAAGAAAATAAGGAATAATACAACTGCAATCAGTGTTAAAACAAGTACCGCGCTTGCTGAACGCTTTATTAAAAACGTAAGAAAATCTACGGTTTTGCTAATAATTCGCGGGTTTTTTGCGGATTCATTATTGCTGTTATTACCAATATTTTGTTGCATATTTTTCTTCTGCGTATTATTTACATTCTGCTTATTGCTGATATTTTTCGTACTGCTATTACTATTTTTTGTATCGCTATTACTAATATTTTCCTTATATCTCATGCCGTCGCCGCCTTTTTAGCGCGAGGCTGAAGAGCACTGGCCAAACCGTCACCAACAAGATTAAAACCGAAAGTTAGCAAGAACAGTGCAGTTCCAGGGAAAAGTAAATACCATGGGTCAACTAAAACCCACTGCACAGCTTCCGCAATAGCGCGACCCCACGAAGGCGAAGGCGGATTCATACCAACGCCAAGGAAAGACAACGCAGCTTCAGCTCCAATTCGTCCAGGAATAAGGAACGTTACATTCACAAGCAACAACGGCATCATATTTGGCATTATTTGTTCACGAAGAACATGCCACGTACCGGCTCCCATTACGCGAGATGCAACTGCAAAATTGCGAGATTTAAGCGTAAGAGTTTGAGCGCGAACTAAACGCGCAATACTTGGCCAACCAAAAAATCCTAAAACAAGTATTAGTAGAAGCGGACGCGGAAAATCTTGCGGCACAACAGCAGACAAAGCAATCGCAAAAATCAGGAACGGGAAACCGAAGAACACGTCCATTGTGCGCGAAAGCAAAGCATCTGCAAAACCACTGAAATACCCTGCAATCATGCCGATTACGATGCCAAGAAATAGCGATATTATGGTAGAAGCGACGCCAATTCCAAGAGATACGCGCGCGCCATGAGCCACAATTGCAAAAATATCAAGACCACGAAGTGGCGTAAGACCAAACCAATGCTGGAAATTAATGCCACCAAAACCTGTTGGAACAGAATTAAAATCTAAATATTCTGGATGCTCATCATAAGGATTATTGCCAGTGATTGCAGTAAAAGCATCGGCAAAAATTGCCAAAATCACAAAAATTGCAATAATTATACTTCCGATAATAATGCCAGAATTATTTCCAGTAGGAACGGTGACGCTAGATGAATCACGCTTATAGCGTGAACGAAATACACCGACCCTTCTCATCTTTACTCATTTCGTCACCTGCACTTTCTTTTTGAATATCATGCAATATAAATTAACGCAAAACACAAATCGAGTAAAAATTTGTATTGTTGTCTTATCGACACTATAGGAACCCATAGAAAACGGGGTGTCACATTGACTCGCTTTTCGATTAAGCGTAGCGCGAAAAGAGACCCAATGCGGTAGCACCGACTCAATGCTGAAAGCACAGTGTGCTTTCAGCGTCGGCGCGCACTCGATTACGCTTTCTTTATTCTCTTAAGAAAGCGTAATCTGACGACCAACAATCCAAAAAATGTTAATTAACTGCTCTTGCTTGAAGCTGCATTGTGCGCTTCAAGCAAGCTCAATGCGGTAGCGCTTGCTTCTATAAATAGCCTTTAACCACAATGCGTAAAAAATCTAGGAAAGCCGACTTAAAGCATTTACGATACTTAATACAAAACAACAATCATTAAAAATAGTTTCAATTGATGCTATTTTACGTTAAAATAGACGATAGAAGGTGAGTATGAATTTTGAGTACGATCCTGCAAAGAGCTTAAAAAATTTAGCTAAACATGGTATCAGTTTCAAAAAAGCTCAAATACTTTGGAATAATGAAATAACTGAAATCAAATCCAAAAATTCAGGCAATGATGACTCTCGCTACTTAGTTTTTGGAAAGATAGACAGCAAACATTGGACTGCAGTAATAACAAAAAGAAATAATCGAATTCGTATTATTTCTGTAAGAAGATCACGAAAGAAGGAGGAACAATATTATGAAAAACACCACAAAAAGTAAAGAGATAAGCGGAAAAGAAATTGATAGAAAATTCGATAACGGCGAAGACGTACTTGAGTACTTTGATTTGGAGCATCCAATTATAGAGAACCACTCGAACGAACAAAAGCACGTCACTTTTATTATGCCTGGATGGATATTGAGAATAATGAAATTCTTTAGAGTAGCTACAACACGGTAGTCAAATAAAACTAGAAGTAAAACAAAACGTGCCGACGTATTGAAATACACCGGCACGTTTTGTTTAGTTAATTAGCTGTTAGTCGTGTTTTACGCACGCTTAAGAGTTACGCTAAGCTCAGTTGCGCTAGAATCAGCCTCAACAACCTCGAAGCTCGTAGCCAAAGTCTCCTCCGCAATCAAATCGCGGAACTGCTCAACTTTAACAACGTCCGAAGCTGGCACGCTCAAAGTCAAAGCGATTCGGTCACTAATATCCAAACCGTTCTCCTTACGGGCATCCTGAACAGCGCGAATAGCGTCGCGAGCGTAACCTTCAGCAAGCAAATCGCTAGTCAAAGCAGTGTCGAGCATAACGAAACCGCCAGTTGGCATTGCAGCAGAAGCAGTATTCGCAGCCGCTTGAGCATCCGAAGACTCAACGCGATTTACAAGCTCATATTCGCCCTCAACAAGCGCAACTTCGCCGTTTGGAGTCTGAACAACAGGAGCGCCAGACTCGTCAACTCGCCAATCGCCACTCTTAGAAGACTTAATAGCAAACTGCACTTGCTTGCCCAAACGAGGACCAGCCGCGCGCGCATTCACCTTAAGCTCGTGAACAATCTTCAAACCGTGGTTGCTTGCGTCTTCCAAAGTGCAGAATGTAACATTCTTCACGTTAAGCTCGCGCTCAAGAACCTGCTCGTAAGGCTCAACAGCAGCAGTATTTTCTGCAACAACCGTCAAGTTTGCCAATGGCTGGCGTACGCGCAACTGTTCCGCCTTACGCAACGAAAGCGCAGAAGACACAACCTCGCGAACCTTATCCATAGCAGCAACCAAAGCATCGTCATGAGCAAGAACAGCACCAAGCTCAGTGACTGTTCCAGCCTTAGGGTTCTTCTCACCGTCTGAAAGAGTTTCAGGCTCCACCAAATAAGGCCAATCAGCCAAATGCACGGATTCGCCACCGGTAAGACCGCGCCAAACAGCCTCAGCTTCCATAGGAGCAAGAGGAGCAATCGTGCGCATGAACACTTCCAACACAGTGTAAAGCGTGTTGAAAGCAGTCTCGTCTTCATTCCAGAAGCGGTCACGACTGCCGCGAATATACCAATTCGTAAGCACGTCAATAAAATCGCCAACTGCTGCGCAAGCATCGCTAATCGCAAACTCGTTCAAGCACTTTTCTACGCGCTCAACAAGCAAACGCGTGCGAGCAAGCAAATAACGATCCATGTTGCAAAGTCCTGCAACCTCATCCGCGCGAAGGCGACGAGCGTCATAACCCTTACCACCGTTTGCAGCATTCGCATACAAAGTGAAGAAGTAGTACGAGCTCCAAACTGGAAGCATAACCTGACGAACCGTATCCCTAATGCCGTCTGCAGTCACAATCAAATTGCCACCGCGCAAAATTGGCGAAGACATGAGGAACCAGCGCATTGCGTCCGAGCCGTACTCGTTGAAAACGCCGTTCACATCCGGGTAATTGCGCAAATGCTTACTCATCTTCTGGCCGTCGGAACCAAGCACGATGCCGTGGCAAATCACGTTCTTATAAGCTGGGCGGTCGAATAGAGCCGTAGCCATAATGTGAAGCGTGTAGAACCAGCCACGAGTCTGACCAATATATTCAACGATGTAGTCGCATGGGAAGTGCTCTTCGAAGAATTCCTTATTTTCAAACGGATAATGGAACTGCGCGAAAGGCATGGAACCAGACTCAAACCAACAGTCGAGAACATCCGTAATACGATGCATTTGCGACTTTCCAGTAGGATCGTCTGGATTTGGACGAGTAAGGCGATCGATATACGGGCGGTGCATATTCACATTGCCGTCGTCATCGCGCGGATAGTCGCCAAAATCAGCCTTAAGCTCTTCCAACGAACCGTACACGTCTACACGAGGATACTTTGGATCGTCACTCACCCACACTGGAATTGGCGAACCCCAGAAGCGGTTACGGCTAATCGACCAGTCACGCGCGTTAGAAAGCCACTTACCAAACTGGCCGTCCTTAACGTTTCCAGGAATCCAATTAATCTCCTGATTAAGCTCAAGCAAGCGCTTCTTAATCTTCGTAACAGACACAAACCAGCTAGAAACAGGCTTATAAATAAGCGGAGTTGCGCAACGCCAGCAATGAGGATAGCTGTGCACGTAGCTTTTTTCTTGGAATAACAACGCGCGCTGATCTTCCGGCATTTGAGCAAGCGGACCGTCTCCTGCACGCAAGTTACGCAAAATTGGCAAGTTCGCGTCGAAAACGTACAAGCCTTCGTAATCTGGGCAGTCGCTTGTAAACTTGCAACCTGCGTCGAGCACGTCAACGCTGCGAATTTCGTGCGCGTTAAGCGTGTTCATATCGTCCTCGCCGTAAGGAGCCTGGTGAACGAGACCAGTACCTTCAGCGGTGTCAACATAATCTGCAGTGAAAATCGTAAAAGCGTTAGGACCAGGAGTGCCACCCTCTGCGAGCGCAGAATCGCTTGCAAAGTATGGGAACACTGGGTAGTAGCGCCAACCAGCCATCTCAGCACCCTTAAGTTCGCGCACAACTTCGTAATTTTCGCCAAGTTCCTTAGTGTAGGAGCCGAGCAAAGGCTTACCGATGTAGAACTTTTTACCTGCGAACTTGCCTTCAGTTGGGCGAACTTCCACGTAGTCGATGTCTGCGCCAACTACGATTGCGAAATTGGTTGGCACAGTCCAAGGAGTAGTGGTCCAGAATACTGCGTAAGCGTCGGCTTCGTCGCGAAGCTTAACGGCAACGGAAACGGTAGTATCCTGACGATTCTGGTACACATCCGCGTCCATGCGAAGCTCGTGGGCTGAAAGTGGAGTTTGGTCCTTCGGGCAGTACGGAAGCACGCGGTAACCCTTGTAAGCCAAGCCCTTATCATAAAGCTGCTTAAAAGCCCACATTACGGATTCCATGTATGGAATGTTCAGCGTTTTGTAACCGCGCTCGAAATCAACCCAGCGAGCCTGACGATGCACGTAGTTTTGCCACTCGTTTGTGTACTTCAAAACGCTGGCACGGCAAGCATCGTTAAACTTTGCGATGCCCATTTTTTCGATTTGCTCAACCGACTCGATGCCGAGTTCCTTCTGCGCTTCCAACTCTGCAGGAAGACCGTGAGTATCCCAACCAAAAACGCGGTTTACTTTGCGACCGCGCATAGTCTGATAGCGCGGAACGACGTCTTTTGCGTAGCCTGTGAGCAGGTGGCCGTAGTGAGGAAGACCGTTTGCGAATGGAGGTCCGTCGAAGAACACGAACTCGTTTTGACTACCCTTGCCGGACGGACGGTATTCGATTGACTTGCGGAAAGTGTTGTTTGCATCCCAGTATTGGAGAACTGATTCTTCAAGCTTTGGGAAGGAAGGATTTGGTGCAACTTGCGCGCCGGAGTTTTCTTGCGTTGATGCTGAAACACTTACCTTTGGGTATACGTGATTTGCGGACGTATTTTCGGACGCGTTTGCTGCTGGATTAGTGGATTCGCTCACTGTGCTCTCCTCGCTCAACAGGGTGAATATTTCCCTGCGAGGACGACAGTTACTGCCGCGGTACCACCTCGCTTGCTATAAGATGATTACGTAACGTGTATCGCAATGCATAACGCAAGTGCGTAACACAAATATGCAACGCAATCGAACTATTCCCATAGCCTCTCGTGTTTGGCTGTGCGGGCCAACCCCGTCGGTTCTAATAAGCGAAAACCTTACGAATCCTCGCCGTTCTTCCGAAAACTCCCCGCCGATAACGGATCATCGCTTAAGTTAGAAATAATCTAACACTATCCCCTAACATTAGGAATAATTTCGCGACTCGCGAATAATTTTCATGACATTTTCATGACATATTATCCAAAAATGCCTTAGCTTCATTAGCATTGCTAAAAGCAATGCCATCGTCAGAAATTTTGCCATTCATAATTTGATTAGCGTGATTCATAGCCTTAAGCGTTGCCTCGTTTGGAACAGACAAGTTACTATTCAAGATAATATTTTCTTTAATTTTATTTTTCCAATCATAAAATTCATCAATACTAGACATTCCAATGCATTCAATAACATTTTTAGAGCAATTTGGAACTTTATCGCAAAGCGCAACAAGTAATTTTTCAATCTTCTCTAAAAACTCTAGATAATAGCTAGTTTCTAATAATATGTCGAAATCTTTAATAAGTTGAAAGACTGTTGCATTATCACTATGCGGTCTAGCACAATACAAACGTTCATCGTGCGCACAAATATTTCTGAACTCTTTAATTCTTCTATAAGTAGAATCAATTTTTATTGACGTAATATCTTTTTGAGAACAGTGTGAAGAATTATAAAGTTCAGTATATTTTTTAGCAACCAAACCTCTCACGCATTTAGTTTGAGCTTTGTAAAACCAGAACATCTGTCCGAAAGTCAAATCATTAGATAAAACCCATAATGGAACTTGCCCATCGTGATTATTGATACAATGTCGTATGTATTCTTTTCCTATATTTAATTTTTGATTATTTGACTTATTATTTTCTATAATTCGATTAAATGCTTTAATTAAACCACGTGATTCCTTTGGGTGTTCATAGTTATTTTCATTAAGGTAAGCATTAACTTCATTACCGTGCATTTGGCTAAAGCAATATGAACATGATGACCTTAACAATGCTTCTGCTCTAGTTGTAGCCGCAAAGATAATACTGCGAAGTTCACGATCAAATTTAAAAAGATAATAAATGTGTTCAAACTTTGCTCCTTGAACATATTTATTCGAATTGTTTGATTCGAGAAATGGATTTTTATATCCATTTACAACGCTATAGTAACCTTCTCTTTCAAGTATTTCCATAGCTTTAAACTCATCAGGAAACACTACTCCTCTAGACTTAAGCAATTCTATTTGTTGACTGATAGTAGTAAAAGGTTTATAAATCACCATCATCCCCAACATCCCCCACTATTAGATGCACAAAGAGCCAATCAATCGCTTGATTGGCTCTTCGCGAACCAGACACTGCCTGGCTTCACCACTACTCAATTGTACGAAAGAAACTAATGCTTGTCAACAAAAATAGGCAAACTACACAGCACACAACACCGTTGCACAAATATAAACCGCACAAATAAAGTCACACATAAAAGTGCCCCGGATCAGAATCGAACTGACGACACCCACTTTAGGAGAGTGGTGCTCTATCCACTGAGCTACCGAGGCAACAAATGGCAATTATACACTAAGGCGTGTCTCTGCGGCGCGCTTAATCCTCAAGATTAGACTGCGTGCCAGCCGTAGCTGCCGTCGCCGATTGTTCCGCTTGTGCCGCGTCCAACTTAGCGCGAACCGTGGCAAGCAAACCCTGCGCGCGCTTTGCCAACGCCTCGCCAATCTCCCACTGACGCATGGACTGATCGAGCGTCAAACCGCCAGCTTCCAACGCTTGAACCGCCTGAACCAGCTTTTCGCGAGCTTCCTCGTACGGCATCGCCTCAATCGCAGCGCGCTCTTCTTTCGTAAGTGTGCTTGCAAATTCTGTGTTTTCTGCAGTTTCTACACTTTCATTACTTTCTGCCGCTACTTCTTCCGCTTTTTTCGTTACTTTCTCACTCATATCTAACCTTTCGTTGTATCTAAATAAATATCTAAAATATCTAAAAAATTATTTACTTGACTTTTTACTTGGCTTTATGAAAGCAGACTTAGTAACAGCTGACTTTGTTCCAGTCACTTTGCCAAGGACCACGCCACTTTTAAGCGTAACTGTCATGTCGTCGCCAACTTGCGCTAAAGCCGCGTCGTCAAGCACTCGCCCACCACTGAGCTGCACAACAGCGTACCCGCGATTTAAAGTCGATTGCGGACTTAGCGCAGTCAAGCTCGCGTGTGCTTTCTCAACAGTCAAACTCGCGTCGTCAAGAAGTCGCACCAAACCGTGACGCATTCGCTCAACAGCCTGCTGCACAAACAACTCGTGCGGCTCAAGCATAGTGCTCGGGCGCGTAAGGCTCGGGCGGTTCGCGTAACCTTCAACGAGGCGAATCTCATTGTCTACGCGCGCAGAAATTCGCATGCGCATAGTTTGCAACGCGTTATCAATAAGCTGCCACTGCTCGCGTACGTCTGGAACCACGCGCTTTGCAGCATCCGTAGGAGTCGAAGCGCGCATGTCTGCAGCCAAATCAATCAGCGTCCAATCGTCCTCGTGACCAATTGCAGACACAATCGGCGTCACGCACGCAGCAGTAGCGCGAACCACACCCTCATCTGAAAAACCAATCAAATCTTCAAAGCTTCCACCGCCGCGAGCAACGATAATAACGTCAACTTCTGGATCCGCGTCGAGCTGCTTAATTGCGGCAATAATATCCGCCGGGCACTGCACGCCCTGCACGTGCGCGTGAATAACTTTGAAGCGCGTAACAGGCCAGCGCAAATTCACGTTCGTAATAACATCGCCCTCCGCGCGCGCTTGAGGAGCGCACACAAGACCGACACACTTAGGAAATTCCGGCAGCGGAACCTTATTTTCAGCGTCAAATAAGCCCTCGCCCTTAAGCTTTTTTCGCAACTCGTCAATTTGCGCTTTTAAGTCACCGGCACCGACGCGGCGGATTTCGTCTGCAACGAAGCTCAAACGCGTGGCTTTTACCCAAATATCCGCCTTGCCGTGAACGACTACGCGGTCGCCCTGGCGAAGTTCGCGCGCCTGCTGCACGAAATTGCTGAAGCCCATTACTGAAATCGACACTTCTTCATTACTGTCGCGAAGGGTGATGTAACCGGAAGAAGCGCGGCGCATGTTAATTTCGACGATTTGACCCTCAATCCACGCGGCTGGCCAGCGTTCTACTGCACTGTGGAACTTTTGGCTTAAAACGGCAACAGGCCACGGATTTTCGGCAGTCGTGTCGGCGGCTTTTAGAGGGAGCTGTCGCGGCTGAGCTTGCTGCGGCGTAAGTGATTGCAGCTGCGACTGAACTTGTTGCGACTGAGACTGTGCTAAATTTAGCAGCGGTTGTTGCGGCTGTTCAAGCTGGGCATCATCTTGGAATAATTGCGGCATCATATTTGACGAGGTCATGTTTCCAGCTTGACTGCAAAGAAGGACAAACGCGCGCTGCTGCATATGCGTGACGGAGAGATTAGATACGAAAAAACCCAAGCGCGAAGCTTGGGTTTTGCTTGTGCCCCCTCAGGGATTCGAACCCTGGACACGCTGATTAAGAGTCAGCTGCTCTAACCAACTGAGCTAAAGGGGCGTTGGTTATCTTGGCTCGTTTCGCGAACCGAGTAACTACTATACTCAGAATGAGCTTGCGCGCAAGCCGGCGTGTCGCATTGCCCTTGCTTGAAGCTGCATTGCGCGCTTCAAGCAAGCTCAATGCGGTAGCGACGACTCAATGCTGAAAGCACAGTGTGCTTTCAGCATCGGAGCGCACACGATTGTGCTTTCTTTATTTCTTAAGAAAGCACAATCTGACGAGCAAAGAAGCGCGCTTCTCGATACACTAATGCGGTAGCGCTTGCTCAATGTGGAAAGCCCAGTGGTCTTTCCACGCAAGCGCGCACACGATTACGCTTTCTTTATATTCCTAAGAAAGCGTAATCTGACGACCAAAGAAGCTTTGCATCAATGCTTTGCAGACACTGATTCCTGTTGATTAACGAACACTAGCATTCACGCTGCTGCACACGCCATACCAAGCACTCCTACCACACCAAAGAACACTAGCGGTTTTACTAGTAGCGATGGGTGGGTGTTGCTTAAGAGGTACGAATACCAGTGTGGTAGAGATTTGAGATTTTTTGCACTGAGCGCGGCGAACGTCAGAGCCTCAGGCTGCTGATTCGCCAAGCGAAGAAGAAAAATCGAAAAATCTCTGCGATAGACACGGTTATTAACGATTAAACACGCAGAGTTTGGGGGATTTCTTTACGAGCGCTAAAAGAGGACTGAGAAGCTACATTCTTTAAAGATAGGCGAACACACTAAACGCCTTTAACAGCCAGAGCGCCCGAAAGGACGGGACGTGCGAGGAAAGAAATCCCACAAAACTCGCACCACGGCTAAAAGAAATTCCTATCTCACACAGCCACGCAAGAAATTCACAAGCCAAAACCACGCAAGCGCGCGACGATATGCGCTCAGGCAGGTCGTTTGCGCAACTTACGCAACATTTTGCGCGAAACCGCCAGCAAATGCCTGCCTTGCACACTACTCACACCATTCTTCTTTCGCAACGACGCAATCAGCATCATCGCCATCAACACCGCAGACATCACCATCGATATCACAAACAACGTCATCCACAACGACCACTGCATATGGTCGCCCGGCACGTTAGCAGGATCCGGCAACACACGATACCCCGTCACGAGCAGCCTGTGCGTGTTAACTCCATACGGGGTACACGTAATCAGCGTCGCCAAGTCGCGCCCCTTTTCGCGCCGCAACAAACGAATATCGTTCGGCTCCACCACATTTATGCGAAACACTCTGTATCGAAGAGTCTTGCCTTGCACGTCAAAGTAGAAGTAATCACCTTTTTTCAGCGTGTTTAAATCGTCGAACATTGTGGCATCCGGCATACCCGTATGCGCCGTCACAACCGTGTGCCTGCTTTTGCCGCCCACCGGCAAATCCGTGCCGTACAAATGCCCCGCTCCCATCGCGAGAGTATCTTGAGTAGTTCCATGGTAAATCGGCAGCCTCACGTCAATTTTCGGTATTTTCACAACGCCTTCAGCATCGACATCACTAAGCACTTTTTCGTACTCTTTATATTCGGGAGTGTCCATGTAGTCGTTATTGCCGTTATACGGGTCCGCGCTAATAATCGCCTTGTGGCGAGCGTTGTATTCACGCGCTTTTCACAAAATTTCCGAGCGATTTTCTTTAGGCTTTTCCTTATTTAATTTATCGTACTCGATTGAGAGTTCTTTGGCAGCATGGTTGTTGACCAAAGTAGAAACCACAGGATAGCTGAAACACAAAATGCCAATAGTAACAAGCGCAATCGGCTCAGCCAGCTTGCGAAGTGTGGACATTGGTTTTGGGGAAGATTGCTCTTGTGATGATGAAGATTACGAAGACTGCGTAGACTGCGCAGATTCAGTATTTTCGGAAGATGCAGCGATTCCAGAGCTTGCGGAAGATTCCGCACTTTTGGAGGACTTATTAGCGCGCATACGAGTCAGCCGCTTAAATAGCGCGCGAGCAGACTCTGCAAAATCAGCTAGCTTCATAATTCCTCCAATAATAATAAAAAAGGAGCAAAGAGCACTCCCACCTTATTAGAAGATGAAAGTGCTCTTTGTTTATTTACTTTTGTTTGTTTATTTACTTATTTTGTTTATTTACTTGCTGGCGTGCGTATGATGGCGGCGAGTTTTAAACGTTACAGCACCGCTTGCAAGCAATACCATAAACGTCACAACCATGCCAATCACACTGCTACCAGTCATCGCCAAATCAGAAGTCATCTTCTTGGCGGCAGACTTAGCGTCAGCCTGCTCCTTTTCAGCAGCCTTCTGCTTTGCAGCAGCGTTGCCAGATGCAGCACCTGCGTTGCCATTGGAAGAACTTGCGTTGCCATTGGCAGCGGCATCGCCGGATGCAGCGGATGCGCCCGCATTAGTAGAATCCGCATCATCCTTTGAGGACGACTCCGAATTATTACTGGAATTACCTCCAGTAGTAAAGGATTTTCCACCATGATTACCGCCGTGGTTAGAGCTGTGGCTACCGCCATGATTACCACCGCGGCTATTATTGTTGGTATCACCGCTGGCATTACCGCTAGTATTACCGCTAGTATTACCGCTTGCATTACCGCTAGTGCTGCCACCGTTGTTGCCACTACCGTTACCGTGACCCGTGCTTCCACCTTCGCTATTACCAGTATTACCAGAGTTACCAGTATTACCAGCATTACCGCTACCATTCTGGTTCTGATTATTCTTATTATCAGAACCAGTTTGGCTGCCACTATCAGAAGAAGCAGAGGAAGATACAGATACCTCTCCAGAAGCAATCTGGTTACCATTTGCATCCATAAGTAAGATTGTGTGCTTACCTGAATATCCGCTAGGAATCAAAGCCTTGAAATAGTACTTACCGTTTTCATCAGTATGCACTGTCACATATTCATGACCATCTTCACCCTTAAGATCCTTAGGATCAGAGTAAATGAACGCATACATGCGATCACCGGATTTGGCTTTCTTCACAGCTTCAGGCTGTCCAGAAACATAAATCTTTACTTCCTTTCCAGCTGTGACATTCTTGGTTTCTAATCCAGCAAGAGACTTTTGGATCTTTTTTGTAGAAGCAGGAGGAATTGGTGCAGAATCAGTTTGAGTTGACTCATCCTTGGTTCCTGAATTACTTGGCTTCGTTGGATTCTCACCAGGCTTCACACCA
Source organism: Gardnerella sp. DNF00747 (assembly GCF_049262675.1). Classification (NCBI taxonomy): domain Bacteria; kingdom Bacillati; phylum Actinomycetota; class Actinomycetes; order Bifidobacteriales; family Bifidobacteriaceae; genus Gardnerella; species Gardnerella sp. DNF00747. The sequence goes on from NZ_CP058394.1 coordinate 1,249,010, forward strand.
TTCTTCACCGTGAATGTATATGCAGTAGCTCCATTTGCATTATTACTTGCGTCACTTGCTGTATTACCAGCAAAATCGGTCGCCTCAATAGTGATAGTGTGAGTACCATCAACCAACTTCTTAGTAGGAATCTTCAACGTTAATGTTGTAGAACTTGGCTTATCTGGAGTTGGATTATCGTTAACCTTAGAAACATCCACTAATGTGTCCTCTACTGCTGTAGTTGGAAGATAATTTTCCGTATACGCTACTGGATGACCATCAACCATAACGCGCAAAGACTTCAAATTATCATCTTCTGCTTTAACAGTAATTTCGTGACCATCAGTGATTTCTTCGCCTTCAACCAAACCTGCTTTAACAGTAGGATCAACTTCATCAAGAACAACTGGAATCACACCAAGTAAATGAGATTCAACCTGATCACTTAAGTGCAGCAGCAACTTATCACCATTGTCTACTTGAATGTCAGTTGAGAATTGGCGACGAGTTGTTTCTTTACCATTCGTGTCCAAAGTGTAGAAATCACCTACAGAATCATTATTAATTCGCAAACTTTGACCGAAAGCATCATCTGATACATTTCCACTGAAAGTCACTGTGTCACGATTAGTGAACAACGTGTGACCATACAGTTTTGGAGTATCGAAATGTGCTGCTGGAGGCGTAATGTCGAAGTAGAATGCTGCAGGAGTATCGATTACATTCGTTTCATCGTCTTCATCAGCATCTTCGTCAGTTGATTTAGTGTTCACCTGCAAGCGGAAATCATTTATACCCGGATGCATTGGAAGCTTTACACTAAACTTTCCGTTCTTAATTTCAGCACGCAATGGGTTTGGAGTTACAAGATTCTTAGTTGTAGCATCAAAACGCGAAGCTGGAGTAAACACCACGCTAGTCACTTTGGAACTCACATCACCTTGAGCAACAAAGTAATCAGTGCCAATAACGTCTGGACCATTATTCTTCTTATGAATTAACCACGCATAAGAACCCATAGAGCCAGCATTAGTAAGCATGAAATCTTTTGTTGCAGCTGCAGGTTTAGGCGTAGGAGTTGAACGACCAGCGAGAGCCAAACCTATAGTTGTAGTGTTTTCAGCAGAATCAGTAGCTACAAGAGTTACCATAACAGCTTTAGCGGCAGGAGTAATAACTGTTTTGAAGCTACCGTCTTTACCAACAGTTACTACTTCTTCAGTTTCTTTACTAGCTGCAGCTATATCTGCTTGCTTCACATTTGCATTAATATTCGCTGCTGAAGTTGTATTAGCACCAGAAACAGCTTTAGTAGTAGATTCAGAGGCAGAACCAGAAGCATGATTGTTCACAGAACCAGCAACTGCATTAGCTGCAGTAGTGTTGTCAGCAGCCTTTTGATAATTAAGCGTTAGCTTTACAGTATCTCCAGGAGTATCAGTTACTTTACCAGCAACAGTTACTTTACCATCTGCAGCTACAGGCAAATTACCCTTGTTGTCAAGACCATCAACAGTAATCTTAGGTGTTTGTGCATTAAACTTTAAAACAAGTTTCTTATTGCCAATACGGTCACCCTTACTATCAAAAGCTTTAAGCATCACAGTATTTTCACCATTTTTCAGTGGCACAAACGCATAGAAAGTATTCTCACCCTTGCGCTTTTTAGCTAATTTGACTTCCTGCTTTTTACCGCCTTCAGGAGTCACATAAGCTTTTATAGAAGCAACATCTTTAGTGAGATATCCCTCAAGATAGAACTTACCATTAATATCTGGGTCGGTCTTACTTTCTTCTAGAGCATTAGCTTTAATTTGTTGAGAAGTAAGTTTTTGTTCATTTGGAATAATAAACTTCTTGTTCTTCTTAGATTCTTCTGAACCATCCGGTTTCTTCACAGCATATGTGTCGAATACCTTTTTAACCTCAGTTGAATTCATAGCATTGTCTCGAACAAGCACATCTATGTATTGAGCTTCATTACCAATGTGAATAGTCTTGCACACTCGCGTACGAGTTGCTTCATTCAACGGGCATTGAGTGTCTTCATCACCATAGTTCAAGGCATCCTTTACACCAGGAAGATGAATAGTTGGTACGCCAGGATCAGGGCTTAACTCATCACTAATAACAATCTTCACATTGCCGTTAGCATCACGATCAGATACTGTGACTTTAGGTCCATGATTATCGATTGCTACCTTCATGTCATAAGTTTGCCAATCAAACTTATCTCCTAAGCGAGCTTGAATACGATACGTGTACCATCCGTCAGGAAGAATTTCAAATCTACTTGTTTTTGGATTCCACACAGACCCGTCAAAATTTCCGGCTAAGCCATCGGTTGCTCCAACATTAGAAATAGTAGAACGATTCACGTTGTGTTCTGTTCCAAGAACAATCTTAGTTTTATTATGTGAATCCAACACAGAATATTTTACTTCAGATGCACCGCGGAATATAGCCATAGATGGAACAACATAATCCATCCAGCCATCTCTATTTGCAGGTGAAAATTCGCCAAGTACATAAGGCTTCGTTTCATTATTAACCGGAAGTTTACCCATAAAACCAGCTACAGAAAGCAATGATGTCGTAAGATCACTATGGCTTGCACTATAGCTTTCTCCCGGTTTTACCATTATAGGTTCATCGTTCCAATCGCCAACAAAGCCAAGATATGGCACAGAAACATCTGGCTGAGTATCAGTAAGGGATTCAAATCGCACCCAACCTTCAATATAATGATTGCCTTTAGAACGATTTGGGCTTAACGTAAACTTAACATCAGCGGTTTTGCCAGGCTTTACCGTAACTTCACGCGTTTTTGATTGCAAGGTTTCAGTATTACTAATAGAGGTTACTGTATCTTTATTTGCCTCATTAGACTCATTTACCACATCCTGATCTGGGACAGCAAATTTTACTGGAGTCTTACCATAATTATGCAAAGTAACTGTAAAGTTGCGATTAGAATTCACGTTTTTAAGAGCAACGTACGAATTGCCGTTGACTGTTGCAATCACGTCAGTAGCAACAGCTTTATCTACCTGAGCTAAGCCAGCACCGATTTGACGAGGAGCATAAGGAATTTTCTTACTATTTGCAGAATCTTTATGTCCAATAATACTTGCTGTATTCATTAATGCTTGGCTTACACGGGTAGCCATTTCAGACTTTTTAAGATCAGGGAAACGCTTCTTATAGCTTTCCATCACCAACGCTGAAAGACCGGAAACGTTTGGAGCAGCCATGGAAGTACCAGACATGCTGGTGTACTTATTTCCATTCTGCGTAGACCAAACATTACCACCGATACCAGCAATCTGAGGTTTAAAATCAAATTCTGGAGTTGGACCCCAAGAAGTAAAGCTAGAAGGCTTCCCATCATCCGGATTGGCGATAGTAACGAATTGTTCAGTGAAAGCTATCTTTACTTTCTCACCTTTATCTAATGCTGCTTTAATTTCCAATGCATAAGAACGAGGAATAGATGCACCAAAGCAATTTTTGATTTTCTCCAATCCGCCCATTCCTATGAATAAGGATGAATCTTTGTCGTGATTGTAAACAATCACACCTTTAGCACCTTTAGAAATCGCATTATTAAACTTTTCAGTAAAACTGATATCGCCACGTTCTACGAGAGCATATTTACCTGTAAGATCAAGATCCTTAACATCAGCTTTAGTAGCTTTTTTAGCATCCACAAGTTCATGCTGAGATAGTGCATCCGTTAAAGAACCAATAGAATAGCTGTACGGCAAAGTATGTGACTTGCCATCTTTTCCAACCCAATTTGCAGACTGCTGAGTAATATTTGAATTTTCTACAGAAGCAACGCTGAAAGCAGAAGGATAAGAAGATGGTGAACCAAGAGTTGCATCATCCCACTTACCTAGAACATCGTCTATGCCACCACTTTCAGAGAAGTTCAAGCCGGAGTTTCCTGCAGAAATAACTGGAAGCACACCAGCTTCGTGAGCCTTCTTTAAAGCGAGAGATGTAGCATTAGAAGTTCCACCAAAACCGTTATCTGATCCGAGAGACATGTTAATAACATCAGCACCAAGCTTTACAGAATCCTCGATTGCAGCAACAATATCAACATCACGAGCACCATGCGAACCCGGCACGTTTGAGAATACTTTCATAGCAAGCAGCTGAGCGTTTGGAGCTATGCCATCAACACGATTATGTTCAGATGCAGGAGCACCAGTCTCATCGCCGTTAGCAGCCACAATACCAGCAACGTGCATACCGTGCTGTTCCGCACCCGAGTCTGTGAAATTAGTATTTTCATCAGCGTAATTGAAACCTGCAGGCACTTTGTCGGTAGTGTTGCCTTTACCTGTTGGTTGTAATCGAAGATGCGTCTTAGCTGAAGCGTCAAGCTTCATATCTTGGTGAGTTGGATCTATGCCCGTATCGATGATGGAAACCAACATACCAGTGCCATCAAGATGATATTTTTTAAACGCAGCTTGCACACCTTGCAAATTACGTGCAGTATTTTCCATTGGATGATATAAACGTTCTTTTGCGACAGAAACTACACCTGGCTCACGTTTCAAATCTTGAACGTGTTTTTCAGGGAGAGTAGCTTCAAAAGCACTCATTAAATAACCAACTTGGCGACGAACCGTCATATTGTACTTTGACTTTACGCGGTTAATTAAAACATTCTGCTCATGAATGTTGGCTTTTTCGTCATAATTCGTGAGTTTCGGATGATTATTTTTCAACGTAACAACAACAGTCACTTGAGCATTTGAATTTTTATTAAATTGATCTTTTTTACTGTAATTCTCAAAAGCTTTAGCAAGAGTTGGATTAACATGGCGTAAATCTTCTATAGACTTAATCTCACTATTATCTTTTAAAGATGAATCAAGCATCTTAGAGACAAGTGCATTCCCATCTTTTTTAGTTTCATTATCATTTTTTGCAAATGCCGCAGGAACTGTACCAAGCGGTACCATAAGCGTCGCCGCAGCCACGCCTAATGCTGCTAAACGAGTCAGATATGACGTTCGTTTGAACTTCATAAACATACTCTCCTTCAAAATGGTGGTTGTTATCCCGGAAAAATTTCGGTTCTAGCTATCACAAACTCATGCCAGCTGCCAAAATCTTTCATACTGGCTGCCAAAATTTTTCATGCGGGTGTAAATATTTTTGTTACGCTAGTTTGAATCATTTCCGCTAAATATCGCATAAGAGATATACCCCCCCCCATGCAAACAGCAAATAATGGTGTATTTTTGCAAGTGCAACAAAATATTTTTCATATACTCTAGCACTTGTTTAAAGAGAAAAAATTTTTTTAACTTGTTAATTTAGCAAATAAAATTTGAAAAATTTGTATTTAGGATAGAAAAAATGGCTAAATTACGCCATTTCCTCGCAAACACTTTTCCACAAGTAACATGTAAAAAATCTGTAGTTAACATATAATTTACAGAATTTTTCAACAACCTTGCATTGTGTCAATATTTTTTTAAAAAATATTGCTGATTTACCAACTAATGTTGGTTCGTTGCGCAATATAAACCGTAAATTTTTCAGCCAACCAACGATATGTGCAAACGAGCTAAATTTTATGCTCGCGCGAACGTTATCTCACGTTTGGAGCAACAAACCCACAAAAACCCTCCAAACACGAAACAACCATCCCACATTTGGAGGATTATCTGTTGCAAATCGCTCCATTTACGAGGAACTTGTCTCACGTTTGGAGGATTTGCGCTACTTTGGCACTCCAAACGCGAGGAAAGTTTCTCACATTTGGAGGGATTAAGGCTGCGTAGCACTCCAAACGCGCGCAGTCACAACGCTCACTTACGAAACTCGCGTTGGAAGTCCACTGGACTTCCAACCCAAGCGAGTTTCCGCTCCGAATTGCCTTCGCGCGCGCAATGCTGCGCTCAGGCAGGTCGTCAGCGCACACAAAACACAACCTAGTTCCTAAAACACAGCCACACGAACCTACCCTGCCTTCGTCTTTACTGACGAAGGCAGACCTCGCTTGCGTTGAAAGCCCACTGGGCTTTCAACTTGAGCAAGCTCGGCGCTCCGAATTGCCTTCGCGCGCGCAATGCTGCGCTCAGGCAGGTCGTCGCGCTACTCACGACGCAATTTACGCAGCATCTTACGCGAAAGAATCAGCAAATGCTTGCCGCGAATGTCGAGCTGTCGCCCTCGCTTAGACGTTGCAACAGCAATCATCATGGACAAAACAATCAATGAGAACGCCATTGCAATCACGAATAGCGTCATCCAAAGCGGCCATTGCACGTGGTCATCCGGCGCCTTCACAGGGTCCGGCAGCACACGATACCCCGTCACCAAAAGCCTATGCGAATTCACGCCATACGGGGTACACGTTAGCAGAGTCGCCAAGTCGCGCCCCTTTTCGCGCTGCAATAAACTAATATCGTGTGGCTCAACAACGCTGATGCGGAACACTTTGTATCGTAAAGTTTCGCCTTGCACGTCGAGGTAGAAATAGTCGCCCTTCTTTAAATTCACCAAATCATCAAACATGGTGGCGTCAGCAAGACCCGTGTGCGCGGTAATAACTGTGTGGCGGTTCTTGCCACCAACCGGCAAATCCGTGCCGTACAAATGACCAGCGCCGTGCGCTAAAACTTCCTGCGAACTGCCGTGATAAATAGGAAGCTTTACGCCAATCTTCGGAATTTTTACAATGCCGATAATGCCCATAGGCTCCTCAAGCGCCTTAAGATAACGCTTGTATTCAGGTGTGTTAGTTATGTCTTTTTGCCCATCCGGACCATACGGATCCGTGGTAAGCATATTCTTGCGAGTTTTATTGTAAAGCTTCGCTGCACGAATGTGAGCGCGACGCACGTCACCAGCCTGATCGTGGTTATACTTGTCGTACGCGTTAGAAATCTCCTTCGACACGCGATTATTCCAAAGCGTTGAAACAACAGGGTAACTGAAGCACAAAATGCCTGCCAACACGAATGCGATTGGCTCGACGATGCGGCGGAGCTTGGATTTTTGCTTAGATTCTTGCTTGGATTTTTGCGCACTTGCGGTAGGATGTGCGCTTACGGAAGGTTGCGCGGAAGAGTTTGGGTCTGCAGGATTAGTTTCGGATGCAGTAGTTTCGGATATAGCAGTTTCGGAAGAGCTAGTTTCAGCAGTACTAGTTTCAGCAGTGCGATTCTTGAAAAGCTTACTTACGATGGGGATATTCAGAGCGATTTTGTTGAGGAAAGCATATACTTTAGCAACAGCATCGTTTAATTTCATGCTTCCTCGTTTCGTGAGTTTTTTGTTGGATTTAGATTTGATTTACGATTTATTGATTTTGCGCTCGCTAGTTAGTTCAATTAAAGCGCACAAATATAGAGCCGGGAGCAACAAGTCGCACCCAGCTCCAATATTTATGCCATGCAAACAGATATTTACATTCATGCAGCAGTGACTGCTGATTTTTCTCAGCAGTCATCAACTACAATCAGGCAGCCTGCTGCTCTTCATCCTTCTTGCGGTTGCGCAAGAAGATGAACATACCAACAGCAACCAAGCACATGCCAGCAAGAGCGAAGATGATTACGCCTGCGGCACCGGTCTTTGGAAGGTTGAACCAGTTGTGATCTCCATCCTTAGTAGGAACGTTAGCAATCTTAACAACTTGAGCCCCATCCTTCGAAGGAGCAGAAGTCAAAGTTACTTCATAAACCTTGGTAGAGCGAGTAAAGTTCTCAGGAGCAGAAGTCTCAACAATGTAGAACTTCTGACCAACCTTAGCAGAGTAATCTTCCGTTACACCATTCTTAGTAGATTTCTCACCAAAACCGCTAAGAGAAGTCTTGCAATTATCTGCATTAGTAGGATCATCAGCACACTTCTGTGCTACTTTCAGAGCATTGGAATCAGTAGCAGAATCACCGTTAGCGCCAGCAAACACCTTGAACTTTGCAGCATCAAGCTTGGTTGTTTCACCTTTTTTAGCATCATACTTAAGAATGTGGAACTTACGGAACTCAGTATCTGTAGTTGTATCAGGCACAACTGGCTCATGGTTTTCACCAGTTTTTCCACCTGGGATGAAGCCATACTTGTTAGAAAGCTTATGATCACTACCCGTAGTTACTGTAGAGGCAATCTTGAAGTTAAAAGTCACATGAATCTGTGGCTGCTGCTGAGCATTAGTAACCGCATTCAACTTTGTGATAATCTTCTCAAGACCAGCATCCTTAAACACGACAGAAATACGAGTTCGAGTATTATCATCAGGAGTTGCAGCTTTCGTTACTTCATAATCAGTGCCTTTTATTAACGCATCAGTCTCACCGTCAAGTTTAACTTCAGCAACTGCATTTTCATTAGCATTCTCATATGCTGTAGTTAACGCATCATCAAAGATTGCATACTGGCTAAGATCTTCTTTAGTAAGATTCTTAGCTTTACCGTCTTTATCAAGGTTGGTTGCCTTAGTCTTGTTTGGTGTAGCGTTAATTGTATATGGCAAAACATCACCAACACCAACCATGTTCTTGGTATCAGCCGCCTTAGAAATAGCGTCCTTCACGTTGTGGTTCTTAGGAGTTACGCTTACATCGTAAGTGTACTTGTTGTTAGTAGAGCTCTTATCACGAGTAATCTCTGGAACTGTCATGAAGAATGGAATAACATCAGATGTGTAACCCTTAGGCGGATTCTTTTCTTCAATACGATAGATACCAATGGAAAGATCAGCAAACTTTGCCTCACCCTTAGAATTAGTTGTTTGATCTGGCAATGGAGTTTCATATGCAATAGTGTTATCAGCAACAGTAGCACTCTTGTTAAGTTTATCTACTTTTTGTGCTAAGGTCTCCCAGTCATCTCGACTAGTTAAATTAATGGCAGTACCATCAATTGTCTTAACTTTCTTAGCAGAAAATACAGCGCCAGGAACACCTGCCTTAGTAGTATCATCCTGTTTGTGAATGGTAATGGAACCCTTCTTAGTGGTAGCTTCATTGCCAAGATCCCATGGGGCTTTTTCAGCTGCTGTAGGACCCGTAGCAAATGCCACGTTGTTTGCCACCACGGCGCCGGCGACGCACAGCGTACCAGCCATTGCGAGCGAGGCGAATGCCGCCACGCATTGTTTAGTGAATTTATTCACTTTCTTCTCCTTTATATCAGTGCCCTTGTGGGCAGGTTTTGAGGAAAATACGTTTATTGTTTTATTTTGTGTTGCGCACGGTCGGCGGAGTCATCGCAAAGCCGCATAAACTCTGTCGGCGGCTACGATTTGCGCCGCGCGCAGCAAGATTAAATCCGAACCATGCTCCGGCATAAGTACCATCACTACGTAACGCGTAATGCCATTGCCAGCACATGGAACTTTGATACTGCAGTTTTTAAGCTGCAGAAAATTTTCATCAGCATCGCCACCTTTCGCTACGTCGCCTTAAAGCGCGAAGCTTTTTGGCAGTTTTGCAAATAAAATCTCTAAGCAGTGTCTTACGCAGCAACGTCTCGAGCATCGCGCGCCCCCACTTGGTTTGTTCAAGGAAGAACCCAGCCGCCATCACGCCCGTGCCAATCACAGCAAACGTACCAAGCAGCACATTCCAGTTCATTCCGCCGGTCTTTGGCAGCGCGAATTTAGGCGGATCGATCACGGTCACATTAACAGCAATTCTGTTCCAGTCTTTTCCAACGGTTACGCCGGTAAGCTGAGTTGTTTGCATATTTGTAGACGAATACTTTTTATCAGTACTAAGCCCAGCATTAACAGTGTCATTAAACACCGTCAGCGCATTCGGCTTCAACGCAAACACAGCGCACGTGTAATTTCCAGCCTTTTGAGGTACGCCAGCAATATCGTCTTCACTGCGAGACACAGCGTTTTCTATGCTGTTCGGATCTTTATCATTCTTCGTAAAGCCATACAGCAAGTTAGCCATGCAATTCTTACTGTCTTGACTGCAAGACTTTCGCTGCTCAGCACTTGCAAAAGCCCACGGCTTTACATCTTCGCCATAATTCTGGTTCAGATGCATATTGAGCGTATCGTCAAGCCCGCGACTCCACTTTTGCTCGCCTTGCTTAGCACACATCATACGCAATGAAATATCGCGACGATCCTTCAAGCTCCACGCGAGCACATACGGATTTTTAGTAAGGCTCGTGCCGCTCATGACGGTAAGAGAATTGGCACCACCAAGCTTGTCATGTTCAGGATCAGCATCTTGAGATCTGAGCAATGTCATCTTAAGATCCTTGTCAGCTCCACTGAGGCCTCCAACTGTAACTTTCGCATACACAGGCTTGCCGTTGTTACCAGAATCCGGGTCGTCCGAAGTGGAGCCATCCGGGTAATGGATGACAATCTCTTTCAAGTACGCTTTAGGAGTAACAGCTTGATCTGGGTGGAAGGTCACTTTGCCGTAACGCGTGCCGTCATCCTTGGAACTGTGCTTGCCATTCTTTTGCTTGGAAGGATTGTCAGGCTTATTGCTCTGCTCACCGGTGTTATCTGCGGCGTTGCCAGAAGCCCAATACGACCAGTCTAAAGACACCTTGTTTCCAGCAGTGCCGTCATTATTTACTTCAAATCCGTGAGTAGCATCCTTAAACTCAAACCAAGTTCCGTCCGGAAGCGCACCAGCCTTCACAGCATCCTGGTATTTATCCGCACCGTTAGCACTCTTAACGCTTTGCGGCACAGCATTCTCAACCTTTTGACCAGCCGTAACGCTCACATCAACATACTTCGGGTTGTAGAAGTGGTTGTCGTTGTGAATGTGGATTGGTATTGCGCGATACTCGTAGTCAACACCTTTAACCGCGTTTTTGTTGCCGTTATTACCATCAAGCTTCCACTTGAAGTCTTTCAAAGGATCAGTGTTATTCTTACTTGCATCTTTGTTAAGTGCACCAACAGCTGCATCGAATCTAGCAAGCAAATCGTTATTGTCTGTCTTAAACTGTTTTGCTTTAATCGCGTAAACTACGCATTCGTAGTCGCCGGATTCGTTAGCCTTGCCTTTAATCCACCCACGAGTACGCTCAGTGGTATCTTTTGAGTTACCATTTGCAATGTAATCGTCGTATAGCTGCCTATCAGGGTGGCACTGACTTGCATCCTTCTCGCAAGCTTTCTGCGCTGACGCATCTTCAGTATGATCCCAAATCTTTACATCTTGCATCTTAATACCAGCAATACCGCCCGACTGGTAGTGAGACTTAGTGCCGTCTGAATTGATCTTATTGCAAATTGTGCGCAAATTGATTTTTCCAGGCTTATACTTGGACCATGAATCAAGCCAACGGGTCGTCTTTTTAGAAGTACTAAGTTCCTCGCCCTTAGTGAGTTTGATGGTAGTATCATTCCAGTCGCCGCTACCTTCACGATCGCCAACATTCAGCCGTAAATTACCAGCATCCTCATCATGCGATCGCGTAATGTCTACCTTCGCATAAATAGGTTTACCAAGATTACCAGAGTCCTTATCTTCAGAAGTGGAACCGTCCGGATAGTGCACAATAACCTGCACTTTGTCAGAACCAACAGGGAACCACTTGTGCGGTCGGAACGTCACCTTGCCAAACTGACCCGTGCCATTCTTAGCTGAATCACCAGAGTCAGCTTTATTATCTTGATCATCCTCAAAGAATGTGTAGCTTAAAGATTTCTTAAACTTAAACCAAGTTCCGTCCGGTAGATCACCTTCGCGCACATCGTCTTGCAACGTATTAGCATCGTTGGCATTCTTCTTGCTCTTAGGCACCTCAGTGGCTTGTTTGGTACCAGCCTCCATGCTAATAGTCTTATACTCTGGGTTGTAGTAGTGAGCATCACTATGCACATGAATTGGGAAGGTTACCGAATCCCAATCGATATGCCTTTGAGTGGCTTCTTGAGGACTATCTTCACTACCCGGCTTATCTGTTAAGACTGATTTAATAACCTCTTCAAACTTGCGATCAGCAGGTTTCTTTACAAAGTCATTTACAGCTTTATCAAACTTATTTTGTAAATCACCATGCTTACCATCTTTATTTTCAAGGTCTTTAATAGCGTACACAGTGCACACAAAGTCGCCATTTTCCTTAACCTTGCCATGTAACCAACCCCAAGTGCGCTCTACGGTATCATGCTCATCACCGTATAAGTAAAGGTTACGGTTGCAGTTTTTACCATGAACCGTACATTCATACTTATTCTTTTCAGTAGCTCTTGTCCATTGTGATGGTTGTTTATCAATAAATTCACCGCTTGTAGTATTACCTTTTCGACCGGCAAGTGTCAGACCATTAATACCATCAATCTCATAGCTTTCAGGTTTACCAGTTTGTGGATTCTTTTTATAGCAAAGCATGCGCTGATAAATTTTTCCTTGCTTAGCACTTGACCATGAGTCAAAGAACATTGGCTTAGTGTTACCAGTAGCGTCGCCTAACACTTCATCTTTACGGAAACGCATACCATTTTTATCATTGTTTTCAATTCGTCTTCCGCCATATTGCGAATAAACATTGAGCTTTAAATCATTTTTTTGGATCGGTTGACTAGTTACCTCTACAGGCGCATATACAGGCTTGCCAAGATTACCAGAATCCGGATCTTCAGAAGTGGAACCATCTGGATAATGCACAATTACAGGAGCAAAATATTCACCAAGCATTACAGTTTTTTCTGGAGAAAAAGTAACTTTGCCATATCTAGCGTCAGTAGTACTATCTTCAGGCTCATCCTTGCCTGATTTCTTGTTACTTTGCTTATTGACAAATTTATACCATGTAAGAACATGTTCATTATCTTTAGGATAGGTTCTTAGCTCAAACCAAGTGCCTTTTGGCAACCTAGTACCATTCTGCACAAGCTCCTGTTGACTCTTGTCATTACCTTTCACGCCGTTAGCACCAGAATGGCTTACTGGAGCAGCCGATTCTTTAGACTTACCACCAGCCTGCACATATACCTTATCGTATTGAGGATTATAATAATGCGCGTCGGAGTGAACCTTAATTGGCACAGTTCTAGATGTATAATCAACATCTTCTCTTAACCCACTGAAGGTATCAGAATCAATGATATTAGTAGAAGAACCGTCTTTCTTTCCAATATCCTTATTCTTCTTTTCAGCATCCTCAAATTTCTTCAAAGCCTTAGGCTTCAAAGCATACACAGTGCACTGGTAATTGCCAACCTTTAGTGGCTTTCCTGTGATGCTACCACGCGTACGCTCCATGGTTCTGTCTGTGCTATCAAATAATTTGTTTGCTGCACAGCCCTGACCATTTCGGCACTTTTCTTGTTCCTCATCAGTAGCATGAGGCCACGGTTTTTCACCATTTATTGTTATTCCATTAATACCGTTAAGATAAAACTTAAGATTCAGAAGATTTGTAGTATCAGCACACACAGAGCGAATAGTAATATCGCCAGGTTCCTGCACTGACCAAGAATCTATCCATGGGTGTGGAGTAACATCACGATTCTTGCGGAATACGAATCCATTGGTATAGTTAATCTCTTGACCATTTTGGTTCTTATGAATATGGAGCTGCAAGTCACCAGTGCCAGGGTTATCTCTTGTTACATACACTTGAGCATTAACTGGATCACCATGATTACCAGAATCTTTATCCTTCGAAGTTGAACCATCAGGATAATGCACAACTACAGGTCTCTTCTCAGGCTGACCAGTTTTAGAAGCAGGAACCCACTTATTTGGGTGGAAAGTGACAACACCAGTGGACTCGTTATTAATCTTTGCCCAAGTTGGTGGATTTTGATACTTATTATAAATTTCTGCCTTAAACTTAGTGCCAGATGGGAATTGTTTCCCTCCCCTGTCTTTTGGATTTGGAGAATTCTTTTCTTCACCAGCTTTTACTGTAGTATCGTCATAGTAAGGGTTATACCGGGACGCCTGCGAAACAACGTGTATATCAACGCCTTTTACCTTCACAATTGAATTGTTCATTTTACAATTGTTTGGCTTAGGGTCAGGATAGTTTATTTGAACTTCAAAATGTATAGTTTTGTTTCTATCAGAAGCCTTAGGACTATACTTAACTTCGCCTGTTTTTGGGTTAATATATGCTTGACCAGGCTGCATATTATTAGGATTATTAGTCTTAGTAACACCGGGCGGAAGTATCTCACTATTTCCAATTCCATTCTTTTTAAACGTAAATTCTATTCCAGCATCAGTTGGAATCATCTCAGTCGTAGTTCTGCCCCCATGATTTGGCATGTCCTTATAATATTTAAAATCGCCGTTATAAGAATCACCAACCCACTCACCAGTATTTATATACGGTTTCACGGAAGTAACTTCACCGTAAACAGCGTCCTCTTTAGACCTCTTTGGGAATTGGATGTCATCATCATTTTTAGGATTTAAACCATACTTAAACTCTTCCAAGTCTGGTATGCCGTCGCCATCATGATCATACGGACCAAAAACTGTAAACTTATGCTTATCTCCATAGTAGGAAATCCAACCTGCCATAAAAGGTAACTTATAAGGGTCACTGCCTTCTTCAACTTCTGCAGTAACAATCCAGCGAATAGAATCTACAGCGTTATCTTGTTCCCAAGATTTAAATAACCTACCAAAATTACCAGCTCGACGCCATGTATCTACTTCACATGTTGCATCTGTACCTAAACCACATTTTTCAATAGATGCTTTCCAGAAATTCTCATAATCACTATCACCTGGTAAGCGCGTAGCATTAGTATAACCATTAAAATCGCTTGGTATTTGATCTTTGCCTCGTTCTTCCCAAACAAACCTTTTGCCTCTACCACTGTAACCAGCAAATTTTGTACGATACCTTGTAATTCTTATGCTATTATCCTTGATGTTTTTTGGAAGAATAAGATAAAAATCAGGTCTACCATCATACGCATGTAGAGCAGTATTTTCATCACAATCTACATTTGGATTTTCTATTTTTTTAATTCTGCATCCATTTGCGTTAAAAAGAACATTCCAAGTGATGGTTGTTTTTTTCTTTCCATTAACGGTTACTGTATTTATATCTGGAGACTGAACATCGAAATCTCTATATACATCATAACTCGCAACAGAGTTAGGAGAAATATACCCATTACCAATGTAATCCCAACTAACATTAGCTGCATTAGCTTCTTTCATCGGCGGCACTATGAGCATGGTTACTATGGTGGCGGCGGCTACGAACATTGCGAAGAGCGCGCGACGAAGAGTGTGGGCTGGGTGAGCGGTGCGAGCGATGGTGGTAACGTTGTCGGAATTGGCTGCGCTGTCGGAAATGACTGCTTTGTCGAAAGAAGTGCTGGCGGTGCCGAAAGTACTGGCATTGCTGGAAGAAATAACTGTGGTGCTGGAAGTACGAACGGCGGCATCACGCTCGCTGGTCTTATGCCAGACCAAAGCGCGCGACGCAAGACGACCCACGCGTGATGCGAATCCACGGAACTTTGCTGGTAACATTTTCTCGCCTTCCTAGTCCTCCACTGCTGCACAAGCCGCAGTATATCTCAAATTCCAACTCTCTAATCTTTAAGACTTCACGCACTCAACCTGCATGCGATGCCAATGCTCGGTGCACTAAAACCTTGTACGCACACTACTGCAAATGCCACAGACAGAGCCAACCACAGGTAGTCCAGTATAACATACCTGCATGACCTATATACAAGCATGGTTGCTGAAAAGCCCCTAATATTTATATCCCCCCCCCCATGAAGGATTTCAAGCAAAACACGTATTATAATTGTGCATATAAAAAATTTCTATAATTCGCGAATATCGCTAAAAAATCTACTGTAAAACGCATTTATAATGAATAATTTCCGACGCCAAAACGCAAAAATCGCGTCTTCGGCGTGTCTAAAAACCGACCACTTTCCCACACAAAGTACTACATGTTGTTATAACGCACGCATCGCACCACTATATGCTGTGCTGGTATATGCTCTGTGTGTTGTGTGCTGCGCTGCTGTATTCTGTGTGCTTCGTCGCTATATACTGTGTGAGATTCGTCACTATATGCCATGCTATATATACTGTGCAACGCGAAAGCAGGTCGTCGCGTCAGCAAGAAAATCCGACAGAAACTGTGCAGCTGTGTAAAGGAAAGGTCGTTTGCGCGCAAAAAAAAATCGGGGCAGATGCACTCTCGCACTTCCGCCCCCCAAAACCCTAAGGTTTTCAAGCATTTTCAATTTTATCTTTCACATATCCAACTGTCAATAACAGTACAAATAAAAGCAAGCAATGAGTTAAATTTACTCGCTTTATCATACTCTTTTGTGTACTCAGATGCCTTTTTTATAAATCCTCCTGCAATGTATCTAATAATGCTTTTTTGATCATTCACGCATTCATCACATTGATAATTCCTAGACAAAAATCTCTTATACATATATGCAGTTATCACTATTTCTTTCATCTTCGCATTACACATATTCGATCGCCTCGCACGCTTATTGAACCCTACAGCTTCAATAGCTTTACTTACTTCTTCAAGCAAAAGCACGTTGTCAAAACTCTTTTCAGTAATTCCATCCAATATTGAATTAGAATGAGCACAAGCATTACGCACGGATTTTACCCTGCACAATAAGTGATGCTCCTTCTGCATCTCTCTACTACCCCATCTTTTTGCGCAAAAACGATAAAATCTTAACAATGTTCCAAATGTAATACCTTCAACAAATACCCAAATTGGCATTCCACCTGCATACTTTGCCGCCGGTTCTCTGCTATATTTCCCATCTTTAAGTCGTTCTAATTCAGCAATTAGTATTTTGCGGTCATCGTTATAAAGACTAGACATGTAATCTTCAACAATGGAGTATCCATCTTCTTCAGGATTTTCAGTAAACATTTTCATTAACTTAACTTTTGCCTCATGCTCTATAGCTAAAGTTATTAGAAGCAAAAGTATTTGAAACATCCTATTAAGCTGCTCTATTTTGCATAATTGATCAAAATCCAAGTCAATATACTGGCCATCCCTAGATCCACCAACTCTCTTGCTAAACAATTTTTTATATGAACAAGTCTCAAAATAATATGAGAAGATTGAAAGGTAGGAAATTGCAGAATCTTCAGATTGTTTGTTAAAAGTTATACCTTGCTTCTTAAGATGTTTTATCTGATCTATTGACGAAAGCTTCACAGGCAATTTACTAATTGCACATGTTTTCTTTATATCCGAATCGCATTGATTGTCCATACTATGTATTCCCCTTTTCCAAACTATGGATAAATATCTTTTATTTTTGCGAATACTACCCCAATAGCATTCGATGACTCTTTAAATGCACCAGCGCATATGCAAATATTCTACAAAACACTACACGAAAAGCAACGAATAGACAGGCACGACCAAAAGTAGAAAATCAAAAGTGGGCCTAATGGGATTCGAACCCACGACCTTCTGCTCCGGAGGCAGACGCTCTATCCACTGAGCTACAAGCCCGCAACTCGAGAAAGTATACACGCTAGTGAGGATGCGCGACGACCTGCCTGAGCGCAGCATTGCGCGCGCGAAGGCAATTCGGAGCGCCGAGCTTGCTTAGGGTTGAAAGCACAGTGTGCTTTCAACGCAAGCGAGGTCTGCCTGCGGCTTTATTGACGCAGGCAGGGCAGGTTAGTGTGGTTGTTCATTGTGAATTCGGTTGTGTTTTGCGTGCGCTGACGACCTGCTTGAGCGCAGCACAGGGCGCGCGAAAGCAACTCAGAGCGCCGAGCTTGCTTAGGGTTGAAAGCACAGTGTACTTTCAACGCAAGCGAGGTCTGCCTGCGGCTTTATTGACGCAGGCAGGGCAGGTTAGTGTGGTTGTGCTTTAGAAACTAGATTGTGACTGGGGATGCGAAGCAAAAAGCGACAGAAACTTTACAGCGGCGTAAAGGAAATAACGCGCCGCTAGCAAAAGCCGCTATCAAAAGCAGCCATCGCGCGCATAGAAAAACTCACGCGCCGCCAAGGAAGGCGAAGGTGCCGAAGTAAAGCGCAGCCACAACAGCAACCGACGGCACAATCGCGCACACAGCAAAAATCCACCAGTCGCGCGCACGCACACGACTCACGCGAGCGTGCGAACGCGCACCAATTCCCCCAAAACCGCGCGCTTCCATAGCCGTGGCGAGCGTCGTCGAGCGTCGAATCGAAAGCACAAGCAGCGCAAACGACTGCGGGAAGAACGCCCTCACGCGATGCTCATCACCCAAACCGCGCGAACGCCTCGACGCAGTCAGCGCCGCCCAATCATCCTGCAGCACGCCAAACAGCCTAATTCCAGCCAAACCGCCGTACACGAATCGATCCGGCAAATGCAGCACCTGGCTGAAAGCATCAGCCAAATCCGTAGCATCAAGCCCAATCACCATCACAATCGACGGCACGCCAATCGCCAAAATCCTAAGCGAAGTTGCAACAGCCAACATAGCCGAACGATCCGTAGCATGCATCAGCCACCACTGGAACCAAGTATTTCCGCCACTTTTGCCGTATAGCAACACAGTGAGCGCGGAAGTCGGCGCACCCACCCACACAGGCCACGAAAGGCGAATCACACGCCATGGCGGAAGCTTAATGCACGCAAAAATCACAAATTCCAACAGCAACGCGACCGAAGCAGAAACGCAATCAAGCGTAAAAAATAGCGGAATCGAAGCCGCGAACGCTCCAAAAATGCGAAATACTGGATTAATTGACGCGAGAAGCGGCGATTTGCTTGAAAGTTTCGCTTCCTCGTCGCGATTGTTTACAGCGCTCACTTTGATACGCGAAATGTCTGTTGCGCCGGTAGTTGCGGAAAGCGCTTCGGAAGATTTCACTTCGGAAGCACTCACTTCAGCAGCACTCATTTCAGCAGCTTCAGCTTTCGCATCCGGCACAAGCTCAACCAAGCGCGCACCCAACGCCTCAACCAGCTCACGGTCGTGCGTCACCACAATAATGCTCACACCCTCGCTACGAAGGCTTGCAATCAAGCGAATAATTTGCAACCAAGTTTTGCGATCCTGCCCAAAAGTCGGCTCGTCCAAAATCAGCACACGCGGAGCCGCAGCAAGCGACGCCGCCACAGTCAGACGACGCTTTTCACCTCCCGAAAGCGTGTACGGATTCGCCTTCGCGTAACGAGCCAGACGGAATCGCTTCAGCAACTCCTGAGCCTTCGCGCGCGCCTCATCCGCCGAAACACCCGTGCGAAGCGGCCCCAACATAACCTCATCCAACACCGAACCACACGCAAACTGATGCTCCGGATTCTGAAAAACGTACGAAATGCGCTTCGCCAAATCAGGCGACTTCCACTTCATTGGATCCGTACCATTCGCGCCTTGAGCAAGAGCATCACTCGCCACAACCTCGCCGCTTACTGCCGGCAAAAGACCAGCCAAAGTGAGCGAAAGCGTTGATTTTCCAGCACCGTTCGCGCCGACCAAAGCCGTAATCTGTCCGGCTTTAAACTCAAGATTGATGTGACGCGCAATCGGCTCGCTATTATGGCTGATTGCGAGGTCCTTCGTGAAAAGTAGCACTTCTCCGTAGCCTTCTGCTGGATCGCAGTTTTCGTAATATTTTTCAGAAGATTCTGCATTTGCGGAAGAATTACTTACGGAAGATTCATTTGCAGAAGATTTTACGTTTTTCTTGTAGCGTTCCGGAAGCCAAATACCCAGATCCTCAAAGTCCAAATCGGTGCGATTAAACACCTCGTCTGGCGTGCCGTCCGCCACAATCACTGTGCGCGAAGAAGCCACGCGCGCAATATCGTCATCGTGAACGGTTTCGTTGTTCGCAGCTTTTCCGTTCGCAGCTTCATCATTCTCAAGCCCAAGCACAACCACGCGGTCAATCATGTCAATCCACGGCTCCGCGTGATGCTCCACAAGCACCATCGTGGCGTGCGTCAAATCCAAAACCGCGCGCACAGCACCAACAATCTGCTGCGTGCCATCCGGATCCAAATTCGCAGTCGGCTCGTCCAAAAGCAGCACACTCGGCTGCATAGCGAGCGCGCCAGCAAGCGCCAAACGCTGCATCTGACCGCCGCTTAAATGCGAAGTTGAGCGATGCAATTGCAAGCCATCCAACCCAACTTCTTTAAGACTTTTGCGCACGCGATCCCAAATTTCGTTGCGCGGAACGTTCATATTTTCCGGACCAAACGCAACGTTATCCCCCAAACGCTGGAAAATCGCCTGTGCATCCGGATCTTGCAAAACCAAACCAACGCGACCGCGCGCACGTCGAACCGGCACGCCGTCAACCAAAACACAACCCTCGCTCACACCACCATCGGCATCTTCGACGAGAGTGGTTTGCTGGGATTTTGCGCTATTTTTCGCCACAAAATCATTGCCAATAAGACCTGCCGCGCCGCTTAAAATCGTGGATTTACCGATGCCTGATGCACCAAGCAGCAACACGCGCTGCCCCGCCTTAATCGTGAGGTCCAACCCGCGCACAGCAAAAGCGCGACGGGAAGCATGACGATAACCCCAATTCTCAAAACGAAGTTCAGCGTTACTTGCGTTAGAAGCGTTATCACTAGCTCTACTTGCGTCACTAGCGTTGCTGATACTCTTGCGATCACTTAAATCTGTTGGAAGGAAAGTTTCAGATTCTTGCGATTGAGTAGCATCAGGCATAGTAAATCCTTTATGGCAATGATAGATTTTAGTTATTTCTTAATACGTTATTCGCTATTTTTCGCGTATTTCGCGACCGGACGCAAACTGATCCAACGCGCCGGTCTTAGCGATTCCCACATACAAGAACCACATTAAAACACCAGCAAACACAATTCCGGAAACCACTGTGCTGGCGAAGTATGGAAGACCATACTTGCCGAATACGCTAACAGCCTGTAACTTACCGAGGAAGGTGTAACCCCAGCAACCAATGCCAGTCAATGCGCCGGAAAGAATCATTGTGTTCAAATTCCACTTCTTGTAAGCGAAAATAATGAACGCAATTTCAGCAAACAGACCCTGAACCACTGCAATAGCGAAGGTTTCAGCACCACCCCACTGATTGCCCATCAAAGCTTCGAGCACGCCAGCTACGACTTCAGCGTAAATAGCAGCACCCGGCTTACGCACGATTACTGCGGCCAAAGGAGCAGCGAAGAGCCAAAGACCGTTAATAAGACCTGCAAAACCTGGAAGAATGCTGTTTAGCGCAGTCCATGGAACCTCACTAAAAATGGCAACAACCCAATAAATAAAAGCAGAAACAACGCCAATTACGGAAGCAACTGCGATGTCTGCAACACGCCACTGCATGTTGGACTGATAATTTTCTTCTGACATAAAAATGTGCCTTTCTTGTTACGTGTTGCAATGCGTTACATTGTGCGCAATGCAATATTTTGCGTTACATGTGTACATTACGATGTTGTGCGTCAAACGCGTTACATCGTGATGCGTTACATGCAATACTTTGCGTTACAAAGAAACCTTGCAACACCTCTCCAGGCACGGGAAAAACAGACCTCCGTGCGCCGGTATTACCCGGATTCACGTTCAAGCGGTTTTCTCTCAGCTCTGAATGTTCACGCTTGCATAAGCGAGATAACACAGAGCACCCGTGTCGATTGACGATTGTACGGCACTGCGTCGACGCCAACCCTCCAAACGCGCGCGCTGTGCTGCGCTCAAGCAGGTCGTCGCATCAATAAAAATGTGCGCAAGCGACGAACAAACGCCACTTACGCACGCAACAATAAGGCTAAAACACTAAAATTTACTTAATTTACTTACCGCGCATTGCACGACGGCTGATGCGCTGAGGACGCGTTGGATCGATGCCCTTCGGAATGCCAAATCCACTCTTGCTTTGCAACGTGCGCAAACGCTCATTCAAAATCGCAAGCTCTGTCTTAGTAAGGAAGAATCGGCGGTTCGGATGAATTTTATCGAACAACGCAAACTTGTGCTTCACAGGCTGTAGCGTCTTCGAGCGCAACACCTTTCCGCGCAATTCTTTAAGCTTCACCTGATTTTCGCCATTACCAACAGCAATACGGTATACAGGTATATTAGATCCGGCAGTAACGCTTTTAATAGCGTGCTCCTGTCGATCCATAGCATGCATTAAACGCTCGTAATTACCCTCACCAACGAGGAAAATTCCGTTAAAACCAGTGCCTCGCCAAAGCGCATCCTTCGTGCGCGCGTCCACCCACACAGGCTGCTGCGGAAAAGTAAAACCGCCCTTATTAATCGCAGAAATAATGCCAGCAGCCGCACCCGGGCGACCTTCCAACTTTGCGTAACCAACTTTATCTGCGCGCTTCGTAAGTACAACAGTAAACAGCAGCAAACCAAGCATCGCCGCTGTAATAAGCATCATAATCCACATCAAAATGGACCAACGAGATACAATTCCAAGAATTACAGCAACCAAAATCGGTGCAGCAAACGCGCAAGACAACCACAAAGGCAGCTGCTTATCGTCAGAATGCGTGTACTTATAAATACGTATAACCTGCGAGAACATGCCCTGCTTTTTCTTAGGCTTCTTCATACCTTGCGTCGCGCCCTGAGACGCGCCTTGCGATTTGCTTTGTGCTTTATCTTGTGCCATGCGTTTACCCCATGATATTCGCGTTATTTTGAGTATCTCAAATAATAATAGTAGCTTGTGCAAATATTAATAAATTTGCACTTACTTGTGCACTTACTTTTACACTTACTTTTACACTTACTTTTACACTTACTTCGGCCAGTTACCACGCTTTGCGCTACTCGGCTTAGGCAAACGCCAGCGACGAAGCTGCATAGCGCGGCTGAATGCGTACATGCCGGAACGCGATTTGCGCGACACAGCCACATCACCAAAACGACGAATCAGCTCCTTACGCAACTTACGCCACATAACAAACATGTCAATTACAGATGCAAACAAATACGCGTACAAGAACACTGCAAAAACAAAATAAACAATCACAAATTTAGATAGCGCAAACAAGCAAATCATAATCAACACTGCAACTGGTATGAAAAACTCGCCAATATTAATTCGAGCATCCACGTAATCGCGAATATACACACGCCACGGAAGCTGCTCAATTTTTGGCATATGCGCCAAATCGCCAGTGCGCATTGCGTTGTATTGCAAATTCTCAGATTCGCGAAGACGAGCGCGCGCGCGTTTTGCACTTTCCTTGCGATCTGCCGGCACTAGTGGACGAAGCTTTTGCGCCTGAGCAGCGTTGCGCTTAGGAGTTGGCGCGTTTTTTTCGCGAGATTTCGTCGCTACGGACGATTCTGCATCCGCTACTTTCTTTTGCAACGAAGGAGTAGACGCGCCCTCATTATTGGCAGTTTTCTTTGCAAATGGATTCCATGTCATGTTTGCAGATTACTCAACAGACTAGACGCATGCAGACGCGGCGGAAACGGCAGAAAATTTACAGTAACGTAAAATTTCGGTCGAGAATCGCCACAAAAACGGCAGAAACTTTACGCGCATGTAAAGAAAAAGGGGTACATATCAAAAAACGGCAGAAACTTTACAGCGTTGCAAAGTTTATGCCGCCTTCGCGCAAAATTAGCCAGAATTACTCGCCCAATCGATCCAAAAGCAGCGCTTCCGTCACAATATTTCCGCGCAAACCAGAAAGCGAAATCGACTCGTTCGGGCTGTGTGCATTAGACTTAGGGTCTTCCGGACCCGTCACCAGCACCTGCGCCTTCGGGAAGATGCGCTGAAGCTCAGGAATAAACGGAATCGAGCCGCCCTCGCCCTTGTTTACCGGCTCCACGCCGAAAGCATCGCGCATAGAAGCGAGCGCATCCTTCGTTGCAACAGCATCCGGATCCATTGCCCAACCCATGCCGTTATCAATCGGCTCTGCAGTAACTTCCGCACCAAAAGGCGCGTGAGATACCAAGAAGTCACACAACGCTTTTTGCGCTTCTTCCGGACGCTGCGAAGGCGCGGTACGAAGCGAAAGACGCAACTTAGTTTCGTGCGCAATCACATTAAAACTGCCCTCAACAGGATGTGCGTCCATGCCGATTACCGTCAGGCTTGGCTTAGTCCACATGCGCGCGGCGAGAGAACCGGTGCCTGCAAGCTTATAAGAATCGACCACGGAAGCGTCGGCGCGCACTTGTGCTTCGTCCAAATCGCGCTGCAAACCGCCAACCGGTTCCTGTGCTTCAATTCCAGGAACTGCCAAGTCGCCAGCTTCGTTGTAAAGCGAGGCAATAAGCATGGAAGCGAGCGTGTAAGCGTCCAAAATCGGACCGCCAAACTGTCCAGAATGCACTTGATGACCAAGTACTTTAACCCTTACATCCACGTCGGTATTTCCACGCAAACTCGTTGTAAGACTTGGGATTTCGGCGGACCAATTGCCGGAGTCGGCAACGATAATTACGTCGGATTCGAACTCGTCTTTATGCGATTCAATGAACGGGATGAAGCTTGGCGAGCCCATTTCTTCTTCGCCTTCGATGAAAACCTTAATATTTACGCGCAAATCGTCGCTTAGTGCGCGCAAAGCTCCGTAGTGAATTGCGATTCCGCCGCCGTCGTCAGCTGAGCCGCGTCCGTAGAGGCGACCGTCGCGCTCTGTGCCTTCAAATGGGTTTGTGTTCCACTCGGATGGGTCCGGAACAGGCTGCACATCGTGATGCGCGTACAGCAAAACCGTTGGCGCACTTGGGTTTACGATACGAGAGCCGACCACTTCAAAAGCCCCCGGAGTGCCGTCCGGATTCGTGGACTGCTCAACGCGCGCGTCAATACCAACCTCACGCAATACCCCAGCCACGTATTGCGCGGACTTTTGCATATGCTCGCCGGCAATACCCTTAGCAGAAACCGCAGCCAGCGAAATCTTCTTATTCAACACGGAAACTACATCATTCCAGGCGTTTTGCACGCGAGCGCGCACGTCTTCGACAGCCAAATCTGCCATAAATCCTCCCAACTAAAAGCAACAGAGCGGTAATTGATGCCTGTAAAACTATACCTACAAATTTAAACTATATTCGCAAACGTGAGAAAACGCTCGCACTATAAGTGCTCGCTTATAGCGCGAGCGTTACCTCACATTTGGAGCGTTTAGTTTAGTCAGCCCTCTCAATGCGCGCGGCAACCCAATCGACGATATAAGGCGCGCACTGCTCAACCTGATCCATCGCAACCTCAAATTCGCGAGGACCTCCGTACCACGGATCAGCCAAGTCGAGCAACATCTCGCGACCAGGCTGCGGCTTAGGAAGCGACGGATCAAACGCGCGATACATATGCACAAGTTCGCGCTTTTGCACAGGCAACAAACGCAAAAGCGAGCGCATATGCGAAGCCGTCATAGGCAAAAACAGGTTCGTTTCCGCAATCTCATCCGCTTCAATTCGATGCGCAAAATGCGAAGCAGGAAGCCTGTATCCGCGCTTAGTTAATTCCCTTTGCGCGCGGCGATCAATCGGATTGCCATACTCTTCGTCGCTTACACCACTGGAACGCACAGCAACGACGTCGCCCAATCCCCTCAATTGAAACTCGTTGCGCAACACGATTTCCGCCATTGGCGAGCGACAAATATTGCCTGTGCAAACCGTCATGACGGTATATGGGTGACGCGCGTCTACCTTGATTTTGCTTGATTCTTCAGTCATGCTTCCTCGTTTATTTTGCTGTCTCGTTTACTTTGCGATTCTCGTTTACCGCGCAGGCTCATATACCATAGACCGGTATCGTGCAGGATTGCTTTCGCTACCAACCTTAAGCAGCGCTTCCTCAAACTCACCTTCGCGCGCAACATGCCATTTTCCTGCATCAACTAATGCATGAATGTTCGGAGCAAACGTGTCCGCTGCAACTTTCGCATCGATTTGCGTTACGTAAGCTGCGTCCGCGTGATAATTCGCGAGCATCTCGCGCAAAATCGCAGCACCGCCAATAACCCAGATTGCGGAGCCGTCTTGCGGCAAGTCTTGCGGCAAGTCTTGAGATGCGCTTTCCTGATTTTCCAGCGCTTCCCTATTTTCCAGCCATTCGCGCGCATAATCCAAAGCCGCGTCAATACTAGTAAAACTACGCGCTCCATCCGCCACAAAATCCGAATTATGCGTAACAACAATATTTTCACGCCCAGGCAACGGACGGAATTTCGGCGGCATCGCATCCCACGTGCCACGACCCATAATCACAGGGCAACCGATAGTCATCGCCTTAAAATAGCGCAAATCCGGCGAAAGTCGCCACGGCATACCTCCGTTTACACCCATCGCGCCTGGCTTGCCGTCCAAACCAAAAGCCTCGCCCCAAATCAGTCGCACAGGGAAATTATGCGACACGCTGTTTGCCATATACGCACCTCACACGCTAAATCAAGCTAAAAATTAAACTAAATCAAGCAAAATAATTCGCAACCAATCAAACCGCAATCAATCACACCGCAACCGGCGCTTTAATCGTCGGATGATGCTTGTACTCAACCACCTTAAAATCGCTGTAATCGTAGTCAAAAATCGAATCCGCCTTACGAATTTCAAGCTGCGGATACGGGTATGGCTCGCGCGAAAGCTGCTCAAGCACCTGCTCAACGTGATTGTCGTAAATATGGCAGTCGCCGCCCGTCCACACGAACTCACCCGGCTCCAAACCTGCCTGCTGAGCCATCATCATCGTCAAAAGCGAGTAGGACGCAATGTTAAACGGCACGCCGAGGAACATATCGCAAGAACGCTGGTAAAGCTGGCACGAAAGCTTGCCGTCGGCAACGTAGAACTGGAAAAGCGAGTGGCATGGCGGCAACGCCATATGCTCAACTTCCGCAGGATTCCAAGCGCTAACAATCATGCGGCGAGAATCTGGGTGATTCTTCATAAGATCCAGAACGTTTGCGATTTGGTCGATTGTGCGGTTTGGATTTTCCGCTGTCGAAGCCGGCCAACTCCTCCACTGCACGCCGTAAACAGGGCCCAAATCGCCGTTTTCGTCCGCCCACTCGTCCCAAATATGAACGCCGTTTTCTTGCAACCAACGCACATTACTCGAGCCTTTAAGGAACCAAAGCAGCTCGTACGCAAGTCCTTTGAAAAACACGGTTTTCGTGGTGATAAGCGGGAAGTATTTGCTAATATCGAAACGAATTTGCTGGCCAAAAAGTGAGATTGTGCCAGTGCCGGTGCGATCTGATTTTAAAGTGCCTTCCGTAAGGATTTTTCGCACTAAATCCTCGTAAGGAGTTGGGATGCTGGAAAGCGGTTTTTGTGGTACGCGCGCGCGAATTGCGGCAAGTTCTTCTTCTGTTAAAGCCATGCTGCCATGTTAACAAAGTGCTAATAAATTTAAAGAATCGCGCTCGTAAAACCATATGCCTACCGCGCAAAACGCTAACTTCTGCAATTGAACGCAAAGTTACAATCCTTACGATAACATGAACAAATACGACTACAGCAAAGGAGCAAAAATGTCTAGAAGATTATGGGTAGAGCGCAACGAAGACGGCACTTGGGAAGCACACAGCGACGACGGTGTGAGCTTGAAGTTTGGTCACGGCGAAGGCATGTTCAACCCGGTTGAATTAATGCAAATCGCTTTAGCTGGTTGCACAGCTCTTAGCAGCCAGTACGCTGCAGAACACGCTATTGGAGAGGGTGCTGGAGCGCGAGTTGTAGTAAACGGCACGTACGACGCGGAAGAAGGCACATACTTGCGTTTTCAAGAAGACGTCACTCTTGACGCAACTTGCGCAAAACCTGCACTCAGCCAGGAAGATGCGTCCGCACTAAAAGAGCGCATGGAACGCCACATTTCCAGGGGTTGTACTGTTAAACATACGCTCGAAAAAGGCGCGCAAGTTAGCGTAAACGTTACGGTTCGCAGCTAGAATAAGCCAAAAGTCGCACCAAAAGTCGCGAAAAATCACACTAAAATTCACCACGTGTGGCACAATTGAGTACACAAGATATTTGCGCAATAATGACGCTACGCATGCATGTATGCAACCGGAGGAAACTTTGAAAATCGCTATTTTTACCGAAACGTATCCACCGTACATAAATGGCGTCGCAACACAGTCTTATATGCTCAAAAAGATGTATGAAGAGCTTGGGCATGAAGTGCTAGTAGTCACGGTCGGCTCCAAAAAACAGCGCAAAACCAAGCTTGAAGATGGGGTTGTTTACGTTCCGGGCATATTGCTTAAAAAGCTTTACAAATACCGCGTTGCGCTTCCGATTGGTCACATGCGAAAGCAACTTCCTCTTAAATTTAAGCCGGATGTCATTCATATTCAAAACGAATTTGGCATTGGCGAAATCGGCTTGGAAGTAGCAAAAAAAGAGCATATTCCCGTTATTTACACGCTTCATACAGAATACGATAAATTCCTGTTTTACATTGGCTTAAAGCATTTTACTGAGTTCTCTCGCAATATTTCGGCGAAATATTTTATGCGATTCTCGAAAAATGCCACAATTATTACGAGCATGTCTCCTAAAGCACAGGCATATATTGACCGTCAGAAGGTTGATAAAAAAGTAATTGTGCTGAATAATGCTGTGGAATATAAAAAGTTCCTACCAACGCCTGAGCGACTTGCATTCCGCAAAGCTTTCCGCGAAAAATATGGCGTTTCTGACTCTACTAAGCTGTTTGTTTTCGTTGGTAGAATCGGCGCTGAAAAAAATATTTCAGAATTAATTGACAACTTTATGTATTGCGATTTTCCTCGCGAAAAAGCGCGCTTATTTGTTATTGGCGGCGGTCCTGATTTGGAATCGTTGCGCAAGCGCGTGGCAGATAATGGTTTTGACGACAGAATTTGCTTGCTTGGGCCTATTGCTCACACGGAAATTCCAAAGTATTTGCACGCAATGGACTACTACACAACCGCATCACTTTCCGAAATGCACTCACTTTCGATGTTAGAAGCAATGGCTTCCGGTCTGTTTGCGCTTGTAAAGCATGATGTACCGAATGAGAAGCAGATTATCAGCGGTCAAAACGGGTATCAGTGGGATACTAAGGAAGATTTTAAAACTGTTTTTAGTAAAGTTTTGAATATGAGCGAGGCTGAGCAGGCTCAGCTTAAGGCGAACGTGCTCGAGTATTCGAAAAATAACGATTTTAAGAGCCAAGCGCGTGAGCTGCTTAAGATTTACAAGCGCGCAATCGAGATGAATAAAGAAAAGCTCGCTGAAAAGAAAGCTAAGCGAGATGCCAGGCGCGCGCGTTTTATGCTGAAAAAGCGCGAGAATACTGAAGCGGAGTCGCAAGAGCCGCAAAAGCCGCAAGACTAGATGACCTGCGCGCTCCAAATGTGGGATAAAATCCCCGGCAAATGTGGTCAGCTTCGGCAAAACCAACAACAAACGCCAGTAAAAACTCCGGCAAATGTTTCACTACGCCGGTCTTCAGACACGCGCGCAGCGCGACGACCTGCTTTCGCGCTGCGATTTTAGCGCGCGAAGGCAATTTGGAGCGGAAACTCGCTTAAGTTGGAAGTCCAGTGGACTTCCAACGCGAGTTTCGCGCGCGAGCGTAATCAGCGCGAGCGCAATCTGCACGAATGTCTCAAAACAAGCAAAATGAGACCCTAATGCAGTACGCAATCTGCACTAATGTCCGAAAACAACCAAACAGAGACAATAACGCAGTAACTCATCTGCACCAGTGTCTCAAAATGGGCAAAATGAGACACGCGCGCAGAAAGCAAGTCAACGCTAGTAATTCAATGCTCAAGCAGGTCGTCAGCGCACACAAAACACAACCTAGTTTCTAAAGCATAACCACACAAATCTGTCCTGCCTTCGTCAATCGAGACGAAGGCAGACCTCGCTTGCGTTGAAAGCACACCGTGCTTTCAACCCTAAGCAAGCTCGGCGCTCCGAGTTGCTTTCGCGCGCGCTGTGCTGCGCTCAAGCAGGTCGTCGCAGCAACGCGAGCGTTATCCCAAGCAGTCGTTGCATTATCGCAGCGGATCGATTGTTTGTTCAATCTCCTTAGCAGCTTCTTTACCAGCCTTCGGCACATCAACCTCATGCACTCCGGAAATATCGTCAATAGACGCTTCAGAATGCTGCTTTTGCGCTGCCGCAACCTGAGCTGCACTAAATTCCACATACTTGCGCGGCACAACGTACACAGGCCTCGAAGAATGCTGCAACAATCCCTGGCTAATCGAGCCAAGCAGCAAACCGGTAAAGCCACCGCGACCGCGAGAACCAACAACCACAAGATCATGATTCAAACTAGCTTGAGTCAAAGCTTCAACAGCAGAACCAGGCACAACAGTTCGATGAATTTGCAAATCCGGCAAACGCTGCAAAATTGGCTTCACGCGCTCCTCAAGATCCTCCATGTACGAGCCCATAACAGCGGTATCGCCCTCAGCACCTTGCACTCTTGGCACTGCAGAAATAACATCAAGCTCAGCATGCCAGCTATCCGCCAAATCAGCCGCAATTTCAAGAGCTTTAAGCCCCCACTTCGACTCGTCAGAGCCAACAGCCACACGCGTAATCGTATTATTCAAATGAATACGCTGACCGTCATCGTCAGTGTAAGGCACAACCACAATTGGGCAATACGCATAAGCTGGAAGCGAAGAACTAGTTGTGCCGAGCAAACGCTCTGCCAAGCCACCTTTGCCGCGATTGCCAATCACAATAAGCTGATAGTTACGAGAAAGCTCCACGAAAACCGAAGAAGGATCGCCCGTAACAATTAGCGTAGTCGCGTCAACACCCTGCTCAAGAGCAACAGCTTTTGCTTTAGATAGAATTTCTTGTGCATCGTGATGAGCTGCATTATCGTCACCAATCGCAGTGTAAGTGGCATCAAAAGAAACAGCAGCATAACTCGGCAACGAATAAGCGCAAACAATTTGCAATTGCAACCCAGCATGCTTTGCGTAATTTGCAGCCCACCAAACCGCTTTATAGCTCGCGTGCGAGCCGTCAACTCCAACCAATACAGCTTTTTCTGGGATCATTGCCAACCTCCTCATACTTGCACTTGCGACAGCAGCGTCACTCGCGCACAACTTGTAAATACTATTGTA
This sequence comes from Gardnerella sp. DNF00747, assembly GCF_049262675.1. Classification (NCBI taxonomy): domain Bacteria; kingdom Bacillati; phylum Actinomycetota; class Actinomycetes; order Bifidobacteriales; family Bifidobacteriaceae; genus Gardnerella; species Gardnerella sp. DNF00747. The sequence goes on from NZ_CP058394.1 coordinate 1,280,019, forward strand.
GCGTAATTTTAGATTGAGTGTTGGCCAGTTTTGCGATATATGACTACAGAAACTCTACAGAAGCTATAGAAACTACAGAACGCGACGAATAGAGTATCCGCCTGGGAACACGCAGCGGATAGGATCGTACTTAGTGCCAGCAAGCTGCGAATTAATTACCATGCCGTTACCAACATAAATAGAAGCATGCTGCGCATTCGCGATAATATCTCCAGGCTGCGCTTGAGCCAAACTTGGGATTGGGGTTCCAACAGTTGCCTGCGCTCCAGAAGTACGAGGCAAAGAAACACCAACACTAGCAAAAACATACTGCACAAAACCGGAGCAATCCCATCCAGCAGGAGTATTGCCACCACTACGATACGGAACTTTGCCTAAGAATTGAGTAGCAAAATTCAAAAGAGAAGCAACAGACTTACCGTCAGGAGGAACTACAGAAGCAAGAGGAACCTGCTCAACACCACTGCGGAAACCAGAACGGCTTGCAGCAACATTTCCAGCAAAAGCACGGTGTGCCACTTCAGCAGCTTGTTCGCTAGGAGTCTTAGTTTGAGGTACATTCAAGCTTTCTATGCCACCCCAATGAGAATCTGCGTCGACATCAGTAGAAGTAGATTCAGTTAAAATATCGCGACGCACATTCGTCACCTTTGGAAATGCGCGCGTAGAAGTGACAGCTGACTCGGAAAGCTCATGCGAAGACTCTGCCATGGCGAATGGCGCCATAACAGTAAGCATTGAAGCTGCAGCGGCAGTTGATACAAAAACTGAGAAAATTCTACTTTGTTTTAGCATACTTTCCGTAGTGTATCATCTGGGTATTACATACGAGAAAAATAGCAACGCCAGTAATAAGCAAACTAATTTTAGCAAACCAGCTCTAGTAACGAAACTTCAGTAATGCAGCTTTAGTAATGAATAAACTGATATTGAGAAACTTCCTTAGCGTCAAACTTGCGCGAGAAAGTTCGTCCTTGGTAAGAAGCGCCACATTCAGAAGTTTCAATAGAACCGTCTGAATTAATTTTTTCAACAACTGCAACGTGCCCATAGAATGGATCAGAACCAGCCTGACCCGAGCGGAACACCATGATATCGCCAACATGACGAGCGGAATTATCTACCCAATAGCCAAGACTGCGCGCAGAATCAGCCCACATATTTCCGTTGCCAAAATGCGAGCCAACAGGCAAACCTAACTGATGGCGGCGAATATACACCCACCACGTGCACTGGCTGAACTCATACGCGTTACCGGTATCCCCAGTTGCGTGATTTGGGTTAAAGCCCTTCGGCAAAACGTCAAAGTCTTTATCTATCAACAAAGCAACCTTAGGATTATTCGCAGCAGAACGCGACATTTCCGCAATATTAAAGCCTGAATCAGAACCTAAATTCCACGAATCAGACTTCGAAGATATAGTAGAAAAAGTGCCAGGTTGTACTGAATTAGCAACCTTATTGGCTAAGTTTCCATGCTTCGAATCCGAGCGAGCAGAACTATCTTCATTCGCGCTATTTGCAGCATCAGCAGAGCCCGCATTATGCGATTTTTTAGCAGCATTCTCAATAGAGTCAACAGCATTATTAATAGTCGCCATAGGATCAAGAGACTCGCGCTGGCTAGAACGCGAAACTGTTGAAGATGCGTCGCCAACTGCAGTCATAGACGGCTCAAATTCGGAAGCGCGAGCATCAAAACTATTAACCTTAGTTAAAGCCATAGTAGCTGCAACAGTACCAACCATTGCAACAAGAGAAGCCGAAAGTATTACATTGTGACGACGCTCATTAGCAAGCTTAGACAACCTAAGCGCGCGCCTGCTTTGAGGAACAAGCTCCTGCAAACGCTCAGAAACAGCTTCTGGAAGCTCTACAACAGCACCATTGCTAGTAGCAACCGCAGCCAAACGCTCACTAACACGATTAGCCTGAACAGAACGCATACCGCGCACACTATGCGCACCATGCGCGCCATGCTGAGCTACAAACAGCGAAAGCGGCGAATCACCACGCCTCTTTGCTTTTGTGGCACCATGTGCAGCATGTCTCATACTAATCACTTTCTTATGTTAAACGTGGAACGCAGCGCACAAACGCTACACCCCCAACTGATTTTCTTCCAATCTTCTATGTGAAAGGTTACAACGTGGTTAGGATGTAAGAAACGCACACAACCTAAATCCGCCAATTTTCGCGCTTAAGCTGCACTTGTCACACTTAGACTTCGGTAAGTTGTATGGTTGGAAGTATGAAATTTGCACCTATAGTTAATCCTGATGCACGAAAAGCAGCACCAAAACCGCTGCGCGTTGATTTGCGAAAGGTTTTTGCTATAGGAACGATCGCGTGGCTAGTCGCAACAATGATTGCGCTTATCGTTGCGTTATTGCATATTACAACTTGGTTTCCTGTGCTGTTTTGCGTATCGGGAACAATTATTGGCGTTCTGCTATTAATCTGGGAACATTTTGACCGTTGGGACTACAGGCGCTTAGGAAAATAGTTTATTGCTGATTTGCTAACTTGCTAACTTGCTGCTTATTTATTTGCAATTGGTAGCGCAAAACTTACGGTAGTACCCTGCCCCGGCATACTCCAAAGCGTAATATTTCCGTGGTGCGTAAGTGCCACATGCTTAGCAATTGCAAGCCCTAAACCTACACCATCCTGGCTTTGACTATTTTGATTATTCGCACGATAGAATCGTTCAAAAATTCGCGACTGATCTTGCAAATCAATGCCAACTCCGCGATCTACAACACGAATCACAGCGTATTGACCATCTGTTGAAAGTGACGCAGATAGCGAAACTGTAGAATTTTTTGGAGAATACGTAATTGCATTCTCAACTAATTTCCGCACTGCAGCTTGAATTTGCGAAATTTCACCGCGCACGCATAAGTGCGAATCGACTTTTGACACGACGCGTACGCAACAATCCTTAGCAAACGCAGCAACTTGATTTTGCACATACGACAAAACATCATTCAAAGAAAATACTTGCGCAGAATCTAAATCAATAGGATTTTGAGCGCGAACCAGCCATAACAAATCTTCAAGCATGTGCTCAAGTTTCTTGGAAGATTTACCGGCAATTTGCGCAATATCTTTAATTTTTTGCGCAGATACCTGTTCGTTTTGCAAAACTTTCGTAAGCTGAGTTAAGTTGCGAGTAGATCGCATTAACTGCTCAGAAACGTTGGAAATAAAGTCGTCGCGAGTTTGCGCAAAACGGTGAGCTGCACTCGTATCCTCAATAATTACAACTACAATACCGCCTCCAATGCTTCCAGCCGTAACAGTAAGCCAATTAGGGCGCGAAACAGTGGTTGACTCTTGAGGATTTGCAGTTATTGACACATAACGCTCAGGGGTCGAAGTGACCAAAGAGAAGCGCTCGAATCCACCAGAAGCGCGTACGGAATTAGCAGCTTGAAGAACGCGAGGCTGACATAGCGAATCATCGCTAACAACACCTAGCAAATAAGCTTCAGAACTTGCGCGAATTACGTCATTGTTGGCATCAATTACAACAGTTGGCATGTCGAGCATTGCCAAAACTTGGGACGCGTCGTCGCTGATGTCGTCGCTTGCGTTGTCGCTGATGTCGTCGCTTATGTCGTCGCTTTCGTCATACTTTGTGCCATACCTTGCGCCACGAATATAATTAAACGCTCGCTTAAAAAGACGCAAAACTGTAGAAAACCAATCCGACATCAACACACACAACGAAAGCACAACGCACAACGCAAGCACGCCGAAAGCAACAAATACAACGATCACAACCGCAGAAGAACCTTGAGGCATACTCCTATAATCTCATATTTTGCGCGCTTTTGTAACTATGCAACTAAAAAGCGGCAGAAACTTTACACGGCTGTAAAGTTTCGGTCGCTTCGTTACCAGCGTCGTCTATAATTACATAGGATGCCTGACTTATAGCGACGTGCAAACTAGGCGTTCAAATAAACTCACAGCACTGAGAAAGGACGCACCATGCGAGTAATTTTCAACGAAGAAATGAAGGCGATTGCTTCAAACATCGAGCGCATGGCAGAACTTGTAGCAAAAGCTATGAACGATGCTGGAAGCGCGCTTTTAAACGCGGATTTGGAAGCTGCTCAAACTGTTATCGATAAAGACGCAGACTTAGACGCTTTAGAAGCAAGCACTATTGACCAATGCTTGACTTTGCTTGCTCGCCAAAACCCTGTGGCAACAGACTTGCGTGAAGTTGTAGCTACAATGCGATTAGCTGCAACGTTTGAACGCATGGGAGATTTAACAAGTCATATCGCTCAAATTACTAGACGAACCTGGCCTGAATCTGCTATTGCGCAAGAAGGACGCGAAACTATTGTTGCAATGGTTGATTTCTTGCACGAACTGTCAGGCCGCTTAACGACCATGGTTGCAAATCGCGATGTGCAAATGGCGGAAACTATTATTGCTGGCGACGATGCGCTCGACAAATTGCACGAGAAGATTTTTGAGCTGGTAGAAGGCGAAAATTGGAAGGGTACACGCAGGCAGTTAATTGATGTCGTTCTGCTTAGCCGCTTTATTGAGCGAATTGGAGACCATTGCGTTGCCGTCGCAAGGCAAATTGTGTTTATTGTTTCCGGATTCGATCCGTCCAAGAAGCCGGAGCCAGATAAAGACACGGTTGTAGCGTAAAGCGGTTACAGCGAAACGCGCTACGCAATTTCAAGTTACTCAAAAGTGCGCACGAAAATAAAACGTGAATAAAAAAGTAGGTCTGCAAATTAATTGCAAACCTACTTTTATTGTAAAAGCTAACTTAAGCAGTTCAAAGCTAACTTAATCAGAGTCTCACTTCTGACCTTGAGCAGCCACGGCAGCAGCGCCGGCAGCAGCAGCTTCTGGATCCAAATACTCACCGCGAGGCTTGATTGGCTTGAAGTTCTCATCCAACTCGTAAAGCAGAGGAATAGCGGTTGGAATGTTCACCTTGGAAATCTCTTCCTCGCTCAAGTTATCGAGCATCTTAACGATTGCGCGCAAGCTGTTGCCATGAGCAGCAATCATTACAGTCTTGCCGGACTTAAGCTCTGGAATAATATCCGACTCCCAGTAAGGAGTTACGCGAGTCACAACGTTTGCCAAAGCTTCAGTTTCTGGAACTGGATCGCCTGCGTAACGAGGATCATTCGTCTGAGAATACTCATCGTTTGGATCAATCTCAGGAGGTGGAGTTGCGTAAGAACGACGCCAAATCATGAACTTCTCATCGCCATATTCCTGACGAATCTCAGACTTATTCTTACCTTGCAAAGCACCATAATGACGCTCGTTCAAACGCCAGCTGCGACGAACTGGAATCCACAAGCGGTCGGCTGCATCAAGCGCGTAATTCGCGGTATTGATAGCGCGGCGAAGCAAAGAAGTGAACACGATGTCTGGAAGAACGTTCTTCTCTTTAAGAAGCTCGCCACCATGCTTAGCTTCCTCAACACCCTGCTCAGTCAGCGGTACATCAACCCAACCAGTGAACTGATTGGTCTTATTCCATGCGCTCTGACCATGTCGGAGCAATACTAATTTGTATGTCATAGTTACCTAGTCTATTCGTTTCGTACGACTACTTACAAAAAGTAAACAAACACGAAAAATTTAATCAAAAAAGTCGCCGAACACTAAAATAGCATTCAACGACTTTTAAGATTAATTCAACTGATTATAACTAATACAACTAGCGATAATCACAACTAGCGAAGAGGCTTCACGAGTGGGAACGTAATTGTCTCGCGAATAGTTGCGCCAGTAAGAGCGATCAGCAAGCGATCAATACCCATTCCCATGCCGCCAGCAGGAGGCATACCGACGCCGAGAGCCTCAATGAAGTCCTCGTCAATATCCATTGCCTCAACATCGCCAGCCAAAGCATCCTTAGCTTGAGCAACAAAGCGCTCGCGCTGCACAACAGGATCGTTAAGCTCGGAGTAGCCGGTTGCAAGCTCAAAGCCACGCACGTACAAATCCCACTTTTCGACCATTCCAGACTTCGTACGATGACCTTTAACAAGCGGGCTCGTCTCAACTGGGAAGTCGCGCACAAACGTTGGCGCGTAAAGCTTATCCTCGTAGAAGTGCTCCCACAAGTGCTCAACCAATTTGCCGTGATTCTCCACTTCGTCGCGCTCAACACCAAGCTTGTCTGCAATCGCACCCAAATGCTCAACGGAAGTTTCCGGCGTAATCTCCTCGCCCAAAGCCTCGGAAAGCGAGCCGTACATGGTAATCTGCTTCCACTCGCCGCCAAAATCGTACTCTTCGCCATTAAGCAAAGTCACCTTAGTGGAACCGAAAGCATCGACAGCAGCCTTCTGAATCAACTCCTTGGTAAGAGCAGCAATCGTATCGTAGGTGCCGTAAGCTTGGTAAGCCTCAAGCATTGTAAACTCTGGAGCGTGAGTTGCATCCACGCCTTCGTTGCGGAAATCGCGGTTGATTTCGAACACGCGCTCAATGCCACCAACCAAGCAACGCTTCAAGAAAAGCTCAGGCGCAATGCGCAAATAAAGATCAATGTCGAAAGCGTTCATGTGAGTTGTAAATGGACGAGCAGCAGCACCGCCGTGAACCGTTTGCAACATTGGAGTTTCGACTTCCAAGAAGTCATGACTGTCGAAAGTACGGCGAAGAGAAGCCACAGCGCGCGAACGCCTGCGAACCATATCGCGAATCTTCTCGTCCGCAATCATGCCAATATAAGGCTTGCGCGTACGAGTGTCGTCGCTTAATTCCTTATGCAAAGCCGGAAGCGGCTGCAAAGCCTTAGCCGCAATCGCCCACTCGGTTGCAAATACAGAAAGCTCGCCAGTCTTAGAAGAAATCACGCGACCACGAACGTACAAGTGGTCACCCAAATCCACCATCTGCTTAAAACTTTTAATGGACTCCTCACCAATTTCCTTCTTGGAAACCATCGCCTGAATCGTAGTACCGTCACCGGCAGAAAGCTTAACAAAGCACAAGCCGCCAGCGTTACGCAAGAAAAGCACGCGACCTGCAATACCAACCTCGGTATCGGTTTCTTCGCCAGCTTCAAGCTTGCCATCGAAATCAGCACGCACCTTTTCGATTGTGTCAGTAACGTTAAGATGCACAGGATAAGGCTGCACACCCTCCTTAAGCATCATTGCGCGCTTAGCAACGCGCATCTGTACCTGCTCAGGATGAGCTTGTGGCCCAAATTCTTTATTGCTTGGGTCGATTGCTTCATCCAAGGTTGCGCCTTCGTTTACGCGCTTGGCGATTGCCTCGTCTTGAGCGAGTAACATTTCGGCATGTTCAACAGTGTCAATTTCATTGACGGTATCTGTTGCTTCGTTTTCTGCTGCATTTTTAGCGGCAGATTCTGCGGCACTTTGCGCGGCAGACATTGCAGTATTGGTGTCAGTCATAAACGCTAATTGTAGCCAGTAGGTAATACAGGTTTTATACGCGACTTGCAGTGATAATTTGCGATATGTTTACAAAGAAATTCCGCAGCCTGTAGCAATATGCTTACGCGGGACTTACTTTGCGTGACTTGCTTTGCGCGACTTGCACACGCTTTACAATAATTTGTATTAGCCAACCTGTAACATTACGGACGTTGTTGGAACTTTTATGCGCATATGCTTTCGCTAGTTTCAGCATCGGGCTGTAGCGCAGTTTGGTAGCGCGCTTCGTTCGGGACGAAGAGGCCGCGGGTTCAAATCCCGCCAGCCCGACTTTTGATTTCTAGAATCACCCTCCACCCACGCACACGCAATTCCGACATTTCCTATACGCGGCTGTAAAATTTCTGCCGAATTAAGGCGCGTAGGCGATATTTCCTTTACACGTGCGTAAAGTTTCTGCCGCAATTTGGCGTGAAAGCGGCAGTTTCTTTACATGGCTGTAAAATTGAAGTCGATTGATTGTGAACAAGCGCAATAGCAAGGGGGCTTTGATGGAGGACGCTGCGCAATTTTATAACGAGCTTGACGAAATGTTCGCGAATCACGCGAGCGCAGACGCGATTGAAACGTATCTTTTGCGAAAACTTACCGAAGCCAATCCCCTGCAACTGTCTATTCTCAACGAACTCATGGGCTTTTACCGTTCGCGCGGAGAGCACACAAAAAATCAGCCAATCATCAATCGCGCTCTAAATCTTGCAAACAAAATGCAGCTAGCTGGCACGGAAGCTGGCACAACTACGCTAATTAACGCCGCCACAAGCCTTCGCGCGGCAGGCAGCTACGATCGCGCCGAAAAAATTTACACTCAAGCTCTTAACGAATCCACCGAAACGCTCGGCACTAAAAACCGCAAGCTTGCCGCGCTTCACAACAATCTTTCGATGCTTTACAGCGAAACCGGTCGCACGCATGATGCAATTGAGGAGCTTAATCAGGCGCTTGAAATTTTGCAAAATACGAGCACGGATCCTGAGTGCGACATCGATATTGCCGCCACGCACACGAATCTTGCGCTTTCGATGCTGCAGGAGTGTACGAAGGAGCATACGAAGGAGTGCTCGCATCCCAACACCAGCACAAACAGCAAATCCGCAACTCTTGAATCCGCTTTTGAACACGCTTCGACCAGCGTTCGCATGTATATTGCGGGGAATAACGAAAATCAGCCGCACTACGCTTCTGCATTGGCAGGCTTTGCGCAAGTACAGTGCGCGCGCGGAGAGTACGCTCAGGCTGAGGAAAGTTACAGTAAGGCACTTGATTTGATTGCGAGATGCTACGGAAAAGATAGCGAATCTTACGCGATTACGGCAGAAAATTTGCGACAGACGCGCAAGTTGGCAGAAAAAGTTACGAAAATATCCGAAAAAGTATCTGCAAAATTATCTACAAAAATTCAAGAATCATCAAGCCAACAAACAGAAAGCCAACACGCAGCAAACAATAACATAAAAACCGGCATGCAATTATCGCAATCATACTGGCAAACTTACGGAAAGCCGTTACTTGATCAGCCAAAATTCGCGAGGTACAAAAATCGCATTGCAGCAGGATTAGTTGGTCACGGATCGGAATGTTACGGTTTTGACGACGAGATTTCGCGCGATCACGATTTTGGACCAGGCTTCTGCTTGTGGCTTACCGACGAAGATTACGCGGAAATCGGCGCGGATTTGCAGGCTGCTTACGACGCACTTCCGCGAAAATACGCCGGTTTTGACTCTCGCAACGAAACGCCGCGCGCAAAATCATGCGAAAGCAGCAAGCGCGTCGGAGTATTTCGCATAAGCGAATTTTTTGAAAATATAACCGGCTTCCCCACTGCTCCAAGCCAAAACGAGCCACACTTATGGCTCTCATTAAACGAGCCAACGCTTGCAGTAGCAACGAATGGCAAAATTTTCGCGGATCCTCTTGGAAAGTTCTCAAAGGCGCGCCAAAGCTTCAAGCTCATGCCGGACGATGTGCGAATCTCACTAATCTCGCGCAGACTTGGCATGATTTCGCAAGCTGGCCAGTACAATTTCCCACGCATGATCGCGCGCAAAGACGCATCCGCAGCATGGCTTTCTATCAACGAATTCGTGCGCGCAACTGCTTCCCTCGTTTTTCTGCTCAACAATCCTGTAACCGCAGGCTACTTGCCTTACTACAAGTGGCAGTTTGCGGCATTGCGCAAGCTCAGCAATCGCATGGCTTCTAGGCTTCCGGAAGTGTGCGGAAAACTTGAGTCGGTAATGCGACTTTCTTCCGCTGCTTGTTTTGGCGGCGACGGTTCCGGCGGCGACGGTTTTGGCGAAGGCGGCAAAGGAGCGGGAATTGCGCAAAAGCAAGTTACGCAAATAATTGACAGCATTTGCGAAGATATTGTGCGAGAATTGCAATATCAAGGCTTAAGCGATTGCGACGAAACTTTTTTGGAATGGCAGCGGCCGTACGTTGAAGCGCATATTAATTCGCGCGCTGCGTGCTTAAGGAGCTTATGATGTGCGATTCATCAGTAAATACGAAAGCGCAAAAGCTTGCGAAAGCAGAAAATCTTGCGGAAGAAATCACTAAACTCGAGTGGGATCAGTTTCAGCTTACAGAAAACGAAGGCGGACGCGCGAATTGCCAAGGAAACTGGCCAACTTTTCGCATTATGCGCATGAGTCAGTTTTTGGCGTGGCCGCTGGATTTGCAGGAGTCTTATAAGCAGGATCTTGAGCGCGCAAACAGCAACGGCGGCAATTTGATTACGGAAAAGTATGCGCGAATGATGGAGTCGACTGCGCCGGAAATTTTTGAGCGCACGATTAAGCCTTATATTAAGCCGATTTTGGAGCCTAGAAAAAGCGCGCAGGAGCAGATTATTTTAACTCAAGTTGAGTGGGCTGTGGGTTTTCGCAATCGCTACCCAAATTTGGGTTTTGCGATGCGCGTGCTTAAAACTAGCGAGGATACGGCAGAGAATACGTCTTTTGAAACGTATTTGCGAGGCGAATTAAGCACGTATTCTGACGCAACTTTCGCTAAATACCAGCGTTTTGTACATAACTTGCGCGCGGAAAACCTAAATCTTACGCAAATGATAATCGCGAATACCGTGCACATGTATGGCTACGATTCGCTCGAAGCGGCCGAGCGCGCGCAGATTAGAAATGCAGCTTAAGAATAAAGCAGCGACGCTGCAGAAGCTGCGCGAGAGTCACTTTCGAGAAAAAGCGCGGAAGCAGCGGAAAGACCGGTTTGTTGCAAAAACGTGCGGTAAAGCATTACGTCGGGTTTGCGCAAATGCGATTCGTAAGATGCACAAACGCCGTTAAGCTCGCCGAGTATTGGGCAAGTTTTGCGCGCGCAGTTTACCCAATCGCAAGAAGCGTTACCAAGCGCCCACACGCGCACGCCGCTCGCAATCAACTCACGCACCACAGCCGAAGCATCCGCAAGCTCGCCTGCAAAACCGCGCTCGAAACGCTCAAAATACAAGCGATATAGCCATGTAACTGCCGGCCCGTGATGCTCATCAAACGAATCCAGCGCTTGCTTGCAACTCCACCCAGCCTCGCGCAATGACTCGTGAAACTCAAATCCCCACTCAGGCTCGAAACTAAAAAGCACTTCCCCAATAAAATCAGGATAATCTGCAGCCAGAGTGCGGCGCGCATCCCAATCCACCAGCAATTGCAAGTCGAAAACAACGTCAGTTATTTTGCGCAAAGCATACTTGCGAATACTATTTTCGCGCACATCACTATTTTCGTGCACATCATTGCGCACATCATTGCGCACATCACTTATTTCGCGAATATCACAGATACCGCTTGCACTAACTGCCTTTATTTCAGCGCCCATAATTCCCACTTGTGCAATACGTTGCTCTCAAAACAAAACAGCACGCAAACCAAATACTCACACAGTTGGCGGAATACCAGCACTCATCGACGCATCGCCAACTACGCCAGAACCGTACATTCCTGCAGCAAAATTCGCTTGCAAACTGTTGAGATTGTAGCCAAGCGCCTCAAGCTGCGCGCGACCGTCCTCATTAATGTTTTCAACGCTCCAACGCGGCTTCCACGTCCAATCAATACGAAACTCTTCCACCAAGCCTGCGAGCGCATTCGCACACTCATCCTCAATCAATTCAGTTAACGGACATGCAGGCGTGGTAAGCGTCATAGTAATAATTGCGCGCCCAAGCTCATCAATTTCAATACCATAAACCAAGCCTAAATCAACCACGTCAATGCCAAGCTCAGGATCCACAACATCGTGTAAAGCGTCTAAAATATCATCTTCTGTAACTCGGCCAATGTCATTCGCGCTTAAATTCGCAGGATGCGTTTCATACATCACCTCAGATGCCGATTGATTTTCTGCCATAATATTCCTTGCTTTTACGTTACATAAAGATTTTATAGTTCTTTCATAGCCTTTGCAATGCTGTCTTTTAAGCCTTCCCACGCCAAAAGCGCGCACTTAATTCGCATTGGGTAGCGCGATACGCCTTGCAAAACCATTGCATCTTCCAGCACATCTTCGTCCTCTTCGCTTTGCAAACCTTCTCCGCGAGATTCCATAAGTTTGTGGAAAAGCGCGTCTAATTGTAAGGCTTCGTCAACTGATTTTCCTTCGACTAGATCAACCATCATTGAAAGGCTTGCTTGCGAAATTGAGCAGCCGTGACCGTCCCACTTAATACTTGATACTATTGGTGTTTCGTCATTATTTGCGCTGCGCGAAAGCTCCACGCGCATGGTAACTTCGTCGCCGCAAGTTGGATTGAATTGGTGCGATTGACCTAAAGCAGAGTTTTCGTCAGATGTAACAGCGCAACTTTCGTGAGTATTATTTAGGGTGATTTCGGCAGATTTTGTATTTTCAGCAGATTCTTTATTTTCGGAAGATTCTGTATTTTCTGCAGATTCGGCAGATTCAGCAGATTCTTGAGATTCTTCCTGCAATTCCGCTTTTGCGAGCGCATCCGTGCTTTCAAAATGAGTTTTGCCATGCGGATTTCTAGCAGCATCCAAAATCACTTCTTGATACATGTTTTCCAAGCCGTCACCAGCCGCATCTGAAAAACCAGCGCCCGCACCAAAACCCATATCAAACATACGCTCTCCTTACCTACTCGCTAATTCGCTAACTCGCCAATTCGCTTTGCTAACACGCTAACTCTCCAACTCGCTCGCTAACAATATTATGCGCCAAAGTAGGCGCGAACGTGTGAGACTGCTTCAACAAACGCGCGAGCCTCGTCAACTGTGTTGTAAACGCCAACAGAAGCGCGATTCGAAGCATACACGCCAAAATGACGGTGAATCGGCTGAGCACAATGGTGTCCGACGCGAATCGCAATGCCCTGCGCGTCCAAAAACTGTCCAACATCGTGCGGATGCACACCTTCAACTTCAAAAGCAACCGTGCCAATTCGATTCTCTAAATCAGCCGGCCCCAAAATGCGAACTCCCGGAACGTCTTGCAATTTTAGCAATTCTGCAGCAATTTCCCGCTCATGCTCTGCAACTTTATTCATGCCCACCGCGCGCAACCAATCCGCTGCAACGCCAGCCGCAACCATTTGCGCAACCGGCTGAGTTCCAGCCTCAAAACGGTAAGGCGCATCCATGTATTGCGCCGGCTTGTTAAGCCACGCAAGCTCTACCATTGAGCCGCCAAAATTGGCAGGTGGAAGCGCGTTCAAAAGCTCGCGGCGACCATACAAGAATCCAACTCCTGTAGGACCATACATTTTATGCGCACTAAATGCCGCAAAATCAACGTTTAAAGTGTGAAAATCAACCGGAATATGAGGCACTGACTGGCATGCGTCGAGCACAAAAATCGCACCAACTTCGTGAGCGCGCTTGCAAATCGACGAAACATCCGTAATCGCGCCAGTAACGTTGCTAATATGCGTAACTGCAACGATTTTCGTGCGCTCGTCAATAATTGTTCGCAAATAATCCGCGTCCGTGCGCACGCGGCCGTCCTCTGTTACGTCAATCCAACGAAGCTCCGCTCCAGTGCGAAGAGCCAGCTCTTGAAATGGTAGCAAAACAGAGTGATGATCTGCGCGAGATACGACTATTACATCGCCTTCTCGAAGCACAAAATTTTGGCGGAAATCAGCAGAATCATCGCTGTCTTTTTTGCAAATTCTCGCCTTCGCACTAGCGTTACCAATAGCAGTTGCGAAAAGATTAAACGCGCCGGTCGCGCCCGGAGTAACAATAATTTCCTCGCTGCCAGCATCCGCGCAAGCTCCAACGAGACGCGCAACTTTCGCACGCGCTTCTTCGAACGCAACCGTGGAAAGTGCCGCCAACTCGTGCGCTCCCCTGTGCACACCAGCGTTAATTGTTTCGTAAAACTCTTTTTCGGCGTCGATTACAACTTGCGGCTTTTGCGAAGTAGCTGCAGAATCCAAGTAAATCAAGGGTTTTCCGTGCACAGTATCGTGAAGCGAAGTGCCGTGAACCGTGCGACTTAAAATCGGAAACTGCGAGCACAAATCACTAAATTCTCGCATAATATTTTCTGTAGTCACTGTAGTCATATTAAACCGTTTTTTACGCTATTTTGACGCTATTTTTACGAATATACAGATAGATTAAACTGTATTTGAACCGCGCTTAAGCCAGTGCCGACTCAGTTGCACCTTCCGGCAAATACTTGTCGTAGCCTTCTTCTTCCAGCTCGTCCGCAAGCTCCGGTCCTGCAGTCTTTACAAAGTGACCTTGCGCAAAAACGTGCACAATATCCGGCTTAATATACTTGAGGATTCGCGTGTAATGCGTGACCATCATAATGCCCAAACCGGTGTTCTCTTTGGCGCGATTCACGCCTTCAGACACAATTCGAAGCGCGTCAACGTCTAGACCAGAATCAGTTTCATCCAAAATTGCAAACTTTGGTTTCAAAAGCTCTAATTGCAAAACTTCCGCACGCTTCTTTTCGCCGCCGGAGAAGCCTTCGTTTACAGAACGCGACGCAAATTTTGGATCCATTCGAAGCTTTTTCATAGCCTCGCTAAGTTCTTTCACCCAGCTTCTTAAAGATGGAGCTTTGCCTTCGACTTCAGTTTTTGCAGTACGAAGGAAGTTCGTCATAGATACGCCCGGTACCTCTACTGGATATTGCATTGCGAGGAATAATCCAGCTTTTGCGCGCTCATCAGGAGTCATTTTCAAAATATCTTCGCCGTCGAGAAGAACTTGACCCGAATCGACTTCATACTTTGGGTGTCCTGCCAAAGTGTAGGCAAGAGTAGACTTTCCAGATCCGTTAGGACCCATGATTGCGTGAGTTTCGCCAGAATTAACTGTAAGATTTACGCCTTTTAAGATTTGCTTGCGACCTTCTTTTGTTTCTACAGAAGCGTACAAATCCTTAATTTCCAAAGTTGACATGTTTTTCTCCTATTCTTCCGTTCTTGCAAGACGGCGCTCAATCGCCTTCATTAAGTGATCAACAATTTCCGGAACGCCAATTTCTTCAATAAGCTCGTTAAAGAATCCACGCACAACAAGCTTTCTGGCTTCAACCTCACTAACTCCGCGAGACTGCAGGTAGAAAAGCTCTTCGTCGTCAAATCGTCCAACTGAACTTGCATGACCCGCGCCAATAATATTGCCGTTTTCAATTTCCAAATTTGGCTCAGAATCGGCGATTGCGCCAGGAGTGAGCACCAAATTACGGTTCAACTCGTACGAATCTGTGCCAGGAGCTTCCGGCTTAATAAGCGCGTTTCCAACCCAAGTTGAATGCGCTCCCTTCCCTTCCAAGGCACCCTTGTACACTACTCTGGACTTGCATTCCGGATAATTGTGCACAACCATTGTGCGGTGCTCAACATGCTCGCCTGGATCCACAAAATACATGCCGAGCATGTTCAAATCACCCTGTTCGCCGCCAAAATCCTGATCCATGCGAATGCGCACAACATCTCCGCCAAGAGTGACCATCGTGTGGCGAAGCGAAGCTCCCTCACCAACGTGAATACGCTGATTTCCAACGTGTTTACTGCCCGAATCCCACTCTTGAATAAAGGTAGTAGAAACGTGCGCGTGCTTTCCGAGGATGATTTCCACACCTTCAGCAAGTTTTGCGCAGCCGGTATGTTCGATAATAATGTCAGCATTCGAGCGAGAATCCGCTTCGATTACTAAGTGCAATGCGTCAAGCGTATTAACATTATCACCCTGAATTTTCAGTACGATTGGCTTTTTGATTTCGCCAGATACGTGAAGCACGTATGCAGATTTCGCTGTATTCCACGCGACTGCAGCTACGCGATCAGACGGCTTCATATCGGTATGAGGAGCCTCGTTTTTCGGCTTTACTTGCAAACTTACGGAACCGTCGCTACCAACGTAAGAATCATCCAATGCAGCTCCACCAACACCTTCAAGAGTTACTTGAATACTATTAGATGGTTCAAAACGCTCGAAAAACTCGGAAATTCGCTCAACTGGAGTATATCGCCAATCTTCCTGCTTTCTAGTTGGAATCGCAAAATCTTCCACATTAAACGAGCGCACGGATTTATCTGCGCTAGAAGGCATTGCTGCAGGAACCGCATACGGATCATTAGGGTCTGCTATAGGAATAGTAATTTCTTTTTCCGTCATTTTATTGCCTAAATTCTCTTTTAAATCTTCGCTCATCAGCCCACGGATCCTTCCATTTGCAACTCAACTAAGCGATTCAACTCAAGCGCGTACTCCATTGGCAGCTCGCGGCTAATCGGCTCCACGAAGCCGCGAACAATCATGCCCATAGCCTCTTTTTCTTCAAGCCCTCGACTCATCAAATAGAAAAGCTGATCCTCCGAAACCTTGGAAACAGTGGCCTCGTGAGCCATCGAAACGTCATCTTCGCGCACGTCAACATGCGGATAAGTATCGGACCTGGAAAAATCGTCAACAAGCAAAGCATCGCACACAACAGACGAACTAGAGCCCTTCGCACCCTTAATAATCTTCACAAGACCGCGGTAAGCTGAACGTCCGCCGCCGCGCGAAATCGACTTAGCAACAATCGTAGAACTCGTGTGAGGAGCTAAATGAATCATCTTCGCACCAGTATCTTGATATTGTCCGCGGCCAGCAAAACTCAAAGACATAGTCTCCGCTTTTGCATAAGGCTCGGCAAGAATACAAGCAGGATACTTCATAGTAGCTTTGGAGCCGATGTTTCCGTCAACCCACTCCATTGTGCCGCCCTCGCGCACGTAAGCTCGCTGAGTTACCAAGTTATACACGTTATTTGACCAGTTTTGCACTGTTGTGTAACGCACACGCGCATGCTTTTCCACAACAATTTCAACGTTTGCAGCGTGAAGCGAATCCGTGGAATAAATTGGAGCCGTGCAACCTTCAACGTAATGCACATAAGAGCCTTCGTCCGCAATAATAAGCGTTCGCTCAAACTGACCCATGTTCGGCGTATTAATTCTAAAGTAAGCTTGAAGCGGAATATCCACGTGCACGCCTTTTGGAACATACACGAACGAGCCGCCACTCCAAGCCGCGGTGTTAAGAGCCGCAAACTTGTTGTCGTCAACAGGGATCACGGTTGCGAAATACTTTTTTACAAGCTCCGGATACTTTTGCACTGCCGTATCCGTGTCAACAAAAATCACGCCTTGAGCTGCCAAGTCTTCGCGAATCGAATTGTAAATAACTTCCGACTCGTACTGTGCTGCAACGCCTGAAACTAAGCGCTTTTTCTCCGCTTCCGGAATGCCTAAGCGATCGTAAGTTTTGCGAATATCTTCCGGCAAATCGTCCCAAGTTTTTGCTTGATCGTGAACCGGGCGCACGTAGTATTTAAAATCGTCAGCGTCAAAACCGCTTAAATCCACGCCCCAATCCGGCATTGGCTTTTGCAAAAACGCGCGGTAGCCTTGCAAGCGAAGATCTAGCATCCACTCCGGCTCGTTTTTATCGGCAGAAATTGCGCGAACAACCGACTCGTCAATACCCTTTTTTGCAGCCTCGCCTGCAGCGTCCGAATCGTGCCAGCCGTAATTGTAATCACCAAATTCAGCAACAATTTGCTCATCTTGGCGGATTTTCTCTTCGTTTACGCGAGCGCGATCTGCCACATACTGGCTCATTTCAACGTCTGCAGCTTTATTTTTTGCTAGATTACCATCGCTTGCTGCAACGCTTGTATCGCCAGTAACGCCAGTATCATTCATATTGCCAGTATCGCTCATAAAGCCTGTAACACCTCCATACTTAACGCACACCTGCGCGCGGTACGTATCAATTGGCAAAAGCTGCTCCCCAAGCGCTACTTTTGCACTCTCCCCACTCAATTATCACCTATCTAAGGTTACCTCGTAATGCGATTTCTTGGTATAGCCGTGTTACGCGCAAAACGTAATGTTTATCACAATCTAATAAAACAAAAACGGCAGAAACTTTACGCGCGTGTAAAGAAAAGATCGGTTGCGAATGAAAAAGCGGCAAAACTTAGGAAAACCCAGTCTTACCGCTTATTTCTATTTACTTAATTCTTACTTAAGCCTTACTTATCAGCCTTACTACTAGCAGCAGCTTCCTGATGTTCCAGTGCTGCCGCAACCAATCCAGCAAACAGTGGATGAGGTTTAGTTGGGCGAGACTTAAACTCTGGATGAGCTTGAGTTGCAACATAGAATGGGTGAACACTCTTAGGAAGCTCCACAAACTCAGTCAAATTACCATCTGGGCTTTGACCGCTAATACGCAAGCCGGCTTCACGCAAACGATCCTTATATGCCACGTTCACTTCATAACGGTGACGGTGACGCTCAGTAACATGCGTAGTGCCGTAAAGCTCAGCAACAATAGAACCTTCTTCAAGCATTGCAGGGTAAGAGCCAAGTCGCATTGTGTGACCCATATCTCCCTTACCAGCCACGATATCCTTCTGCTCTTCCATAGTCGCAATTACTGGATCGCCACAATCCTTCTCGAACTCAGTGGAATTAGCATCCTCAAGCCCAAGCACGTGACGAGCGTACTCAATAACCATAGATTGCAAGCCAAGGCAAAGACCAAGCGTTGGCAAACCATGCTCGCGAGCGTAACGAAGTGCGCCAATCTTACCTTCAATACCGCGAATGCCGAAGCCGCCTGGAATAACCATGCCGTCCATTTGGTCAAGAGCCGCAGCTGCACCTTCTTGAGTTTCGCACTTGTCGGCAGCAACCCAGCGCACATTCACCTTAGCCCAGTTTGCAAAACCGCCAGCTTTAATAGCCTCGGTAACAGAAAGGTAAGCATCCGGCAAATCAATATACTTTCCAACGATTGCAATGTTTAGCTCATGCTTTGGATGATGCACGCGCTCAAGCAAATCTTCCCACTCGTTCCAATCAACATCGTGGAATGGAAGCTCAAGCTCGCGAACAACGTAAGCGTCCAAGCCCTCGTTGAACAAAATCTTCGGCACATCGTAAATGCTTGGAGCGTCAACGCAGTTCACAACGCCTTCAGCATCGACATCACACATAAGCGAAATCTTGTCTTTAATAGCCTGATTAAGCGGACGATCGGAGCGCAAAACAAGCGCGTCTGGAGAAATACCAAGCTGACGCAGCATCATCACAGAATGCTGAGTTGGCTTAGTCTTCAACTCGTGCGCTGCAGCAATATAAGGTACCAAAGAAACGTGCACAAACATGCAGTTTTCAGGACCTAAATCGCGACGAACTTCGCGAGCAGCCTCCAAGAATGGCTGGGATTCAATATCGCCAACTGTGCCGCCGATTTCCGTAATAATCACGTCTACATCGTCGGAAGCTTGCGCGCGCATACGCGACTTAATCTCGCCAGTAATATGCGGAATAACTTGCACGCACTGACCCAAATATTCGCCAGCGCGCTCCTTACGAAGCACAGATTGATAAATCTGACCTGTAGTTACATTCGCTTTCTGGCTTAAGAAAACATCGAGGAATCGCTCGTAATGACCAATATCGAGATCTGTTTCTGCACCATCTTCCGTAACATAGACTTCGCCATGCTGGAATGGGTTCATTGTACCCGGGTCAACATTGATATAAGGGTCGAGTTTTTGTTGTAATACATGCAATCCGCGACTGCGTAAAAGTCGACCTAAAGATGATGCTGTAAGGCCTTTTCCGAGGGACGAAACTACGCCACCTGTGACAAAAATATGCTTTGTAATATGCTCCTGAGAGTTACCATGTTGTCTTCTAACCATGGAACTCCATGGTATCTTCGAGCCTCGACGCTGGGTGTTGATTCGCAAAAAATCGAACAAAATCAAACAAGATGCGCAACAGCTTCCAAAGCGAGCTTATAGCCGTATAATCCCATGCCTGTAATAGTGCCGGTTGCAACAGGACTAATTACACTAATTTTACGAAAAGCATCGCGCGCAGCAGGATTAGAAATATGCACTTCCATGAGCGGAACTCCAGCATCCAAAACCATGTGAACAGCGTCCGCGAGCGCGTAACTGTAGTGTGTGAAAGCGGCAGGATTCATAACAACAGGCGTATGAGTATCTGCAGCTTCGTGCATCCAGTGAACCATTTGCGCTTCGTCGTCACTTTGGCGCACTTCTACTTCAAACCCAAGTTCCGCACCCCACTTTTCGCATTTCTCGCGCAAAGTTTCAAAGTTCTCACTACCGTACACGTCCGGCTGACGCACGCCTAAACGACCCAAATTCGGTCCGTTTACAACAAGCACTTTTTTTGTATGCTGATTTTCCATTTTTACCTCGCAAGATTAATTAATTTTGCTTATAAACGCGCTCAAAAGCTTCACGAACAGCTTCAATAGGCGGATTGTCTAAATGCATAGGATTAGAAATACCATCCAAAATTACGAAACGTAGCATGTTGCCGCGCGCTTTTTTGTCGCGATGCATAAGGTTAAGCACGCACTCAAAAGCGGCATCCGCATCTTTTGCACACTGCCACGAAGTTGGCAATCCAAGCGAATCCAAAAGCGAACGATGATACGCAACGTCTCCCGCATCCAAATATCCTAAAATTTGCGCAAGCTCCGCCGCAAAAACCATACCAACAGCTACAGCGTTTCCATGACGCCAGCGGAAATGCTCAATCTGCTCAATCGCGTGGCCAAGCGTATGCCCGTAGTTCAAAAACTCGCGCAAACCCTGCTCTTTTAAATCGCTCGATACGTGATACGCCTTTACTTTAACTGTGCGTTCAATAAGCTCCACGAGCAGTTCATGAAGTTCGTTATTATTTTCTAAATCATCCCCATTAAATTCACGCAAAAGCCTTGCGTTATTGGCATCGCTAAGAATCTTCAAAATTTCGCCATCGCGAATAAAACCAGATTTTGCAACCTCGCCCAAGCCTTCAATAAGAATATCGTTTGGAAGAGTTGCAAGCGTAGAAGTATCTGCTAAAACGCCAGCTGGAGTGTAAAAGCTGCCGACTAGATTCTTTCCAGCATCCGTATTAATACCAGTTTTACCGCCCGTAGACGCGTCAACCATCGCAAGAAGCGAAGTAGGGCAGTTTACATAGCGAATTCCACGCATCCAAGTTGCAGCAACAAAGCCAGCGACATCCGTTGCTGCTCCTCCACCTAAACCAACAATTGCATCCGAACGAGTAAAACCAGCTTCTGCCAGGTTAGCCCACAATCCACTTGCAACTTTAATAGTTTTTCCAGCTTCTGCATCCGGAATTAACATGTCGAAAACTTCGTAACCAGATTGGCGCAAAATAGTTCGAGCTTTGTCGCTATGACGCTGAACAGGTTGCGTGTGAACTAACGCCACTTTAACTGGCTTAGTCCCAAGCATTTGCGGCAGAAGTTGCATTGCACCGTCACCAATTCGCACATCGTATGGTTCAATTCCTTCACCTGTTACGTGCACAATACGTTGCATAATCATGCTCCTTAATTTTTCTGCAGCCATATACGGAGTCGAACCTTTTGTTTGCATGTGAATATTCGATACCGCTCTAAAAACAGGATCTCTCTGCTCAAATAATTCCATCCAACGCTTTTGCGCATCTTCTCCAGAAAACATAGGACGATTATTATTCCAGCTTGCACGCTCAATAGCCTCTTTAGCATTTGCTTGCAAATACACAACGCGACCACCACTACGCATATACTCACGCAAAACTTTTTGAGTTTCTTCACGCATAGGCGCACCGCCACCAAGCGAAACTATTCCCTTTGTAGAATCTTCTATAGGTGTATCTCCCAAAATTGCCTCTCGCACTATGCGAGCTTCTATTTTACGAAAAGCATCCTGGCCATATTCCTCGAAATATTGCGGTATTGACATATCAATATCGCACTCGATCATGTCATCTGTATCATAAAAAGGCAGATTCATAAGATGCGCAACTTCGCGGCCAACACGCGTTTTTCCAGCAGCAGGCATGCCAATAATAACAGCTAGCGGAAGTTTAGTGTTGCTCATTTCATATTCTCCGGCCAGGAAGCTACGTAAGACTCCACATTTCGGCGCGTTTCTTGCAAAGAATCTCCGCCGAATTTTTCCAAAGCATACTTAGCTAAAGTAAGCCTTACCATCGCTTCTGCAACTACAGAAGCAGCTGGCACAGCAGTGAAATCAGAGCGCTGATTAATAGCTTGAGCAGCTTCGCCAGTAAGCACATCCACTGTGCGCAAAGCGCGTGGAATAGACGGAATTGGTTTCATTGCAGCGCGCACGCGAATGATTTCGCCGTTCGACATTCCGCCTTCAATTCCTCCAGCTCGATTAGTAAGACGCTTAATTTTCCCATTTTCGTCTGTTACCATTTCGTCGTGCGCGGCCGATCCGGGGCGATCTGCTTCTGCAAAACCGTCGCCAATTTCCACGCCTTTAATAGCCTGAATTCCCATAATCGCGCTCGCGAGAGCCGCATCCAAGCGACGATCCGACTCAACGTATGTGCCAACTCCTGCAGGCATGCCGTAAGCAAGCACTTCCACTACTCCACCGAGCGTATCTGCATTTGCTTTTGCTTCGTCGATGCGAGCCATCATTCGCGCTTGCGCATCTTTGTCAAGAGTGCGAACTGGAGAAGCATCCAAAGCAGCAACATCATCTGGTGTTGGTAAAGCTAAACTTTTGTTAGTGTATTCGCCGCCGATGCCGATAACATGCGCAACTGTGCGCACGCCTAAAGCTTGCTGTAAAAACGCATCAGCAATAGCACCCAAAGCAACGCGCGAAGCTGTTTCCCTAGCGCTCGAACGCTCTAAAACTTCGCGAGCATCATTAAAACCATACTTGCGCATACCAGTTAAATCCGCATGCCCTGGACGAGGGCGGCTCAAAGGAGCATTTCTGCCAACTTGCTCAACCTCGTGATCCAAAGGATCTGCACTCATTACTTCGGTCCACTTTGGCCACTCTGTATTCGCGATTTCTACAGCAATCGGAGAACCAAGCGTTACGCCGTGGCGAACTCCAGTTAAAAGACGCACTTTGTCTTGCTCAAACTTCATACGCGCGCCACGACCATAACCAAGGCGACGGCGAGCAAGTGCCGAAACTACATCATCGCTAGTAATATGCACGCCAGCCGGCAAACCTTCAATCATGGCTACTAACGCTTCACCGTGCGACTCCCCTGCCGTTTGCCATCTAAGCATGCCATTTCTCCTTTCTCAAGCAATTTACGCGTCTAAATACTCTACTCTACTAACTACCAAGTATTGAGCTGGTTGTTATTGACAGCAATGCTGCGAGTATTGCAGATATTGCTTCTACTGGTACGAATGGTATTGATGCGTTGATTGGCGAGCAGATTTTGCAGTAAATTTTCCATAGCAAAAGCCAAAGTAAGCCAACTGCTCCAACTAAAGCGAACCAGTAAATTAAGCAGTAAAAGCCGAATAATACCAAGGCTTGCGCAATCATCGACGCGCTCGTAACATCTCCGAAGCCAATAGCATTTTTTGCGGAAATTTTTCGCATACTCCAGTAAATTACAAAAATAATTACGCAAGAAATCCAGCCGAAAATAAGCACGCTAATATTTCTAAATAAAATAATCGAATATATGAGATTCGCAAAAGATTGAAAAATTCCTGCAATAACAACCCAAAGTCTTGGCACTACGCGACTTTTTATGTCTGTTGCGCAAACTGAAATTAAACATGTGAGCGTTGGCAGCACCGATAGTATCGTAATAATTAATTGCTTCATTAAAGCAGATTACGAAAACTTGCGAAACTGTTACAACCTCAAAACATATATGTGGTTAAAAGCTATATTTTAATAGTTTAATTTTGCATCATTCAGTCGTGTGGATATTAGTGTGGTAGAGATTTGAGATTTTTCGCACTGAGCGCGGCGAACGTCAGAGCCGCAGGCTGCTGATTCGCCAAGCGAAGAAGAAAAATCGAAAAATCTCTGCGATAAAACGAGGTTATTAACGATTAAACACGCAGAGTTTTGGGGGATTTCTCTACGAGCACTAAAAGAGGACTGAGAAGCTACATTCTTTAAAGAAAGGCGAACACACTAAACTCTTTTAGCAGCCAGAGCGCACGAAGGACGGGACGTGCGAGGAGAGAAATCCCCCAAAACTCGCGCCACATCAAGGAAAACAAAAACAAGCTTTAGTTTAGTTGCCTTCAGGATTGTTGCGCTTGTACTCGTCGCGGAACTTCAAAAAGTCGTCTTTATTATCCGCAAACTTCGTTTCGCCAGTTTTCAAATTCGTGGTGACGAAGTAAAGCCACGGACCGTCTTGAGGCTTAATAGTGGCAAGAAGAGCGTTGTCTCCAGCAATACCAATAGGCGTAGGAGTCAAACCCTTGTGAATGCGAGTATTGTAAGGATTATTTGGATTATCTAGCATTGATTGCGTAAGCTTTATAGGTTTTACTCCCGCTCCGTAGCCAATTGTAGAGTCCATTCCAAGAGGCATATCTTTTGCCAAACGGTTCAGTATTACGCGAATAACTTTGCCATAATATTCGCGATTATTCACTTCAGCTTCGGCAATAGATGCCATAATTAAGGCTTTTTCTCTATCTTTACCTTTAGGAATTCCAAGAGAATCAAGTTTTTCAATACGCTTTTTTACCATTGCGGAAAGAATAGCATCCGCACTTTTCATAGCTTTTACGTTATAAGCTCCAGGCTCTAGCCAGCCTTCAACACTACCGTTTGCTTCAGCAGGCAGAATTCCTGCAGCACCATCAGCTAACGCAGCCTTGAATTTATCTAAACTTATTCCAGATAATGTTGAAGCTTTTTGCAAAACGTCTGCTGCGTGATCCCCTGCACGAACTTCAAGGAATCCGCCTGCTTTTGTTTGATCTGAAAGAATATCAACTACATCAATAGCAGCCATATGTTTTTTCAGTGAGTAAACGCCAGGATACAAAATTTTATTATTTGCAGAAACAGCTGAAGTAAAAGCTGATTGAGATTTAACAACATTTGCCTTAACTAATTTGTTGGCAACGCTAATAGCACCCTCGCCGGTGTCAATAGTAAACTCAACCGTTCCAAAGCCTGGGCCTGGCCAATCTGCAACAGACTCGCTATTTTGAGATAATTTCCACGCGCGAACCGCACTGTATCCAAAATATCCAACAACAGCTAATACGAATACGAGCAGAATAGATAAAACGACTTTTGCTCTACGCCTGCGTTTTTTTGCTTCAAGACGAGCTTTAGCACGTTTTCTGGAGCTAACAGTCGAAGACTTGTATTTAGAAGAATTAGATGATTCTGACGACGGCTCGCCATCATGCTCAGTCCACTTTGCATGTTTGTCAAAAAATTCATCAAAATTGTCAGACACGCTATTCTCCTCTTCGCTATTTCTGCTTTTATTCGATTTTCAAAACTACTCTGCATTATTTGCGTCAAGCGCAGACTGCAAAATCAACACTGCCGACTGCTGATCTACCATTGGACGATGCTTTTTAGTAGAAAGATCCGCTTGCAAAAGCTGACGATGAGCACTTACTGTTGTCAAACGCTCATCTTTCCAAACTACTTCTGGCATATAATCCAACGCCCAATCTTTTTCGTCATGCAATATTTGCATGCGTTTTATTAGATTCTTCCCCCAGCGCAGAGCTTTTTTAGCAGATTTTCCTTCAGTGCCATCAAGTTGCAAAGGCAAGCCTATAACAACTTTTTCTACATTGTTATCTTCAATAACTTCAAGCACTTCATCTATAGCATGGAAGGAATCTCCAAACACTTGCACATTACCAATAGGATGTGCAAAGGTGAGACCAGGGTCGGAAAGTGCAAGTCCGACCCTTGCGTCACCTAAATCAATACCTAACCACACCATATTTCGTGTTGCTTTTGGTATAGATTCGTAAATTTTTAAGCTGTAAAACACGCACTAGGCGAGCTTAGCTACTTCTGATTTCGCAGCTTCGAGAGCTTCATCAAGCTTAGAAGCATCTGTACCACCGCCCTGAGCGAAGTCTGGCTTGCCGCCACCGCCGCCACCAAGCACCTTGGAAGCAGTACGAACCAAGTCGCCAGCCTTAGCACCAAGACCGCGAGCAGCTTCGTTTGTAGCTACTGCAATCATTGGTCGATCGTCTTCATTAACACCAGCAAGTGCAACAACCACTGGAGCATCTTCACCTAAACGAGCACGAATATCTAGGACTGTCTTGCGCAAAGCATCGAATGAGCCAAAGTTGCCAACATTCTTAAGAGCCAACTTAACTTTTTCGTTACTATTCTTTACTTCATCAACTAATGTTGGTACAGCTTCATTTAATTGAGCTTCGTAAACAGAAGCAAGCTTACGATCAGAATCCTTCATCTTGTTAAGCAAAGATTCCAAACGTTCAACCAACTCGTCTGGGCGAGCATTAACCATGTCTGCTAATTGCGCAACCAAAGTGTGCTCGCGGGCGCCATACTCGTACGCTGCCTCGCCGCAAAGAGCGTCGATTCTGCGCACACCAGAGCCAATAGAAGACTCGGAAAGGATTGTAACCATACCAATCTTTCCGGTGCTCTTAGCGTGAGTGCCACCGCAAAGCTCGCGGCTCCAACCGTCGCCGATTTCAACAACGCGCACAACATCGCCGTACTTTTCGCCGAACAAGTGCATTGCTCCAAGCTTAAAAGCGTCGTCGATTGGCATTTCCTTAGGAACAACCTGCAAATCGTCGCGAATACGCTCGTTTACGCGAGCTTCAACGCGAGAAAGCGCATCCTTATCAACAGCCTTTGGCCACTGGAAGTCGAAGCGCAAGCGGTCTGGATCAACCACGGAACCGCGCTGAGTTGCCTGTGGACCAAGCTCTTCTCGCAAAGCCTTGTGAAGGGTATGCGTAGCAGTGTGGCTTCGAGCCAAAGCAGCTCTACGAACCTGGTCAATATTGGTGTTTACAGGAGCACCAACGCTAAGAGTTCCTTCGGTAAGTCGGCAGCTGTGAACAATCAAATCCTTGATTGGTCGCTGAACATCGTCAACTTCCAAAATCGCGCCGTCATCGGAAATAATCTCGCCCTGGTCAGCAATCTGGCCGCCGCGCTCAGCGTAGAATGGCGTGCGGTCGAGAATAATCTCAACGTTTGCAGGAGCAGTAACGCTTTTAACAGAGCCTTTACCTGCTTCAACAATTGCCAAAACGTTAGAACGGCTGGAGAAGTCAGTGTAACCGAGGAAGTCGATTGGCTTTTCGAGCGACTTCTTAATATCGTCGTAAACGCTAACGTCCACATTGTGACGCTTCTTCAAAGCGTCAGCGCGAGCGCGACCTTTCTGCTCGCTCATAAGCTCGCGGAACTTAGCTTCGTCCACTTTAACACCCTGCTCAGCTGCCATCTCCAAAGTCAACTCGATTGGGAAGCCGTAAGTATCGTGCAAAGTAAACGCGTCGGAGCCGCCAACCATAGGGTCATCCTTGTGCTCTTTCTTAGCTTTTTCAACAGCCAAATCGAGAATAGTCGTGCCCTTTTCAAGAGTGCGACGGAACGCGTCTTCCTCACCGTAAGCAGCTTCGCTAACCTCATGGAAAGTATCATTAAGCTCTGGATAGCTTGGTTCCATAGCAGCTTTAGAAACTGGGAAAAGCGTTGGCAAAACTGGATCTTGCACACCAAGCATACGCATTGCGCGAACAGTTCTGCGAAGAAGACGACGAAGCACATAGCCGCGGCCAACATTACTTGGGCGCACGCCATCGCTCATAATCATCAAAGCGGAACGCACGTGATCTGCTACAACGCGGAAACGCACGTCAGCATCATTATTATCGCCGTACTTTACGCCACTAAGCTTTTCTGCAGCTTCAATAACTGGGTAAACTTCGTCAGTTTCGTAAATATTTTCCTTACCTTGCATAAGGTAAGCCAAACGCTCCAAACCAGCGCCAGTATCAATATTCTTTTGATCGAGTTCGCCAGCAATATGCAAATCAGTCTTAGATTTGACGTTATCTACCTGGTAATTTTCGAAAACCAAATCCCAAATCTCAATAAAGCGAGATTCGTCAGCAGCCGGACCTCCATCGCGACCATATTTAGGACCGCGATCCACGTAGATTTCGGAGCATGGACCGCCAGGACCAGGGCCGCCGGTAGTCCAGAAGTTATCTTCCATACCGAAAACTTGCATATGCTCTGGGTCGAAGCCTTCGTTCTTCCAAATTGCGCGTGCTTCATCGTCGTCAGTATAAGTAGTAACCCAAAGCTTTTCAGGGTCAAAACCGTAGCCGCCCTTATCTTGAGGACTAGTTAAAAGCTCCCAAGCGTAGTGAATAGCTTCCTCTTTAAAATAATCACCAAACGAGAAGTTACCAACCATCTGGAAGAAGGTGCCGTGACGAGTAGTCTTACCAACTTCGTCAATATCTAGAGTGCGAACGCACTTCTGATTCGAAGCCATACGACGCGAAGGAGGCGTCTGCTCTCCGAGCAAGTAAGGAATAAACGGCACCATGCCTGCGATAGTAAATAACGTAGTTGGGTTCGGCGAAATAAGAGAAGCCGAAGGAACAACCATATGACCATTCTTGGCAAAATAG
Organism: Gardnerella sp. DNF00747; assembly: GCF_049262675.1. NCBI lineage: Bacteria > Bacillati > Actinomycetota > Actinomycetes > Bifidobacteriales > Bifidobacteriaceae > Gardnerella > Gardnerella sp. DNF00747. Next base: position 1,308,481 of record NZ_CP058394.1, read on the forward strand.
TCAAGATAACGCTTTGCAATTTCTGCTGTGCGCATACGTACGAACTCCTTGTGTAATTTTTAGCAAGACCCACGCAAACCGTCACAAATAACCGTCACAAACAAAAGCCACATGCAACGCTCACACGAAATCGTGCCGCATGACGCACGACGCAATCATGCAAACATTCAATATAGTACTTCAATACTTAACTTAACTAAACTTAGCAAAGTAACGAAATTATGAAAAACTCGTTTTTTATTTAAAATTCCCTATTTCTACGATTAGCATAACGAGAATTAAGCTCAGCCTCATGCTCTTTACGGCTAGTATTAAAATCTTTAAACAATCCCATTACTGTGCGCAATGTGATATTTTTCGGTTCCTTATCAAATATAAAATGACTAGCAGAAGACGGCATTTTTGCTTTAACATATGCACGAGCCTTCGTAACTGTAAGAACACCAATTACAATGCCAACAAACATCCAAAATAAACGCTTGAACATTACTCCCCCTTGCTTGCATTCTTAGTTGCATTCTTATCAGAGGATTCTTTTGAAACGTTACTATTGGCACTATTCTTGTCGGTTGGAACAGTAGGCTTATTAAAGAAAGAAGCAACCGTATCTTTTAGCGCGTAGCCGGCAGCTGCAATTTTTACGAGCGGTTTTCCAAGGAAAGCACCATACAAATCAGTAAGAGCACCAATATTCGTAACAGTTGTGCGCGTAGCTCCTGAAACAGCGTTTACATCGTCAAGAGTCTTATTAACTTGCTTAATCGTCGTCACAGACTCGTCAATTGCAGGCATCGCATGCTCACCCGACTCTTTGACAGTTTTCGCAATCTGATCGAACAACTTGCCCAATCTAATTAGCGGATAAATCAAAAAACCCGAAAGCACAGTAAACGCAATCGCGGCAATAAGAGCAGCTATGTCTCCAACGCTCATCGTAACCTCTTTCTGTACCATTTTTGCTTAAGACTTCACCGCGCTGAAAGCTAATACAACAGCAAATCAGACTACAGTTAAAACCATTCGCAATGACTTAAGACTAACGAACGGTAACGACGCATACGTTAAGAAAGCTGTAGCAAAAAGCTACTCGTTGTAGCCTTGAATAGTAATAGCGTTATCAATAGGTTTAGTAGTGTCAAAATCGAGCCTAGTTACGCTTCCGTTTTGAGGGCGTTCGCTTAAATCGTAGCCTGCAGGCGCAAAACGGTGCATAAGACTTAGCAAAGTGTTGCCATGCGAAATTTGCAAAACATTATCTCCATCGTTAAGCAAAGAATTTGAAGCGATTAACGCAAAACCTTCTTCTACGCGAGTCCAATATTCGATATCTGACTCGGCATCGTGGAAAGGATCCGCTTCTTTAAGCATGTCACGAGTGGCTGCAAGCCCAAATTTTTCAACAATTTCGTTATAAGTGTGCGCTCCGTGAGGCGCTCCTGCAGCCCACCAAGCCATTTGCATATCTTGACCTTCAAAATAGCCGTAGCATTGCTCACGAAAATGCATATCGCTTACAAGCTTTGGGCGCGCGTTACCGGCAGCTTCATTTACGTCGAGAATACACTGAGCCGTGATTTGCGCACGCGTAGTATCCGAGCAGTAAGCTGCAGCAAAAGTAATATTTTGCAGCTTTTTTGCGGCAGTATCCGCATCTTTCAAACCTTTTTCAGTAAGCGGAGAATTTGACCAGCCTTGCAGTCGATTATAGCGATTAAATAGCGTCTGTCCGTGACGCACTAAATAAAGATGCAGCAACATAGCTCCATTATTGCACTAAGCGGTACATAACTGTCGAAAACACCAAACAAACCGATGAAATCGACAAAAACGCATTGACCCCTGCCACGCGAATGCGCAACAGGGGTCAAGCGGTATGTCCTTAAGAATTAAATCGGCGAATTAACGAGCGTAGTATTCGACGACGTACTGAATGTTGACTTCAACTGGAATCTGATCGACTTCCGGCTTACGAGTCAAAGTAGCCTTCAAAGAGGCAAGATTCACATCGAGGTAACCAGGAACTGCTGGCAAAACGTCGCGATGAACGCCTTCTGCAGCCATCTGGAATGGAACCATGGTCTGGCTCTTGGCACGAACCTGAATGGTCTGACCTGGCTTCACACGGTAAGATGGGCGATCGACAAGATTGCCATCAACCAAAATATGACGATGCACAACAAACTGACGAGCCTGGGCGGTGGTGCGAGCAAAGCCTGCACGCAAAACCAAAGCATCAAGACGAGTTTCCAAATCGGTGAGCATTGCGTCACCGGTCTGGCCTGCAGTGTGCGTACCCTTCTCGTAAGCAGCACGAAGCTGCTTCTCGGAGATGCCGTACTGAGCGCGAAGACGCTGCTTCTCGCGAAGACGTACTGCGTAATCGGACTCGGTGCGACGACGAGTGCGACCGTGCTCACCTGGAGCATATGGACGCTTCTCGAAGATACGCTGAGCCTTTGGGGTTAAAGCGATGCCGAGGGCGCGAGAAAGACGCACCTGACGGCGAGAACGCTGAATATTAGTCATAACTAATCCTTTAATTCTGTCGTTATCTGAACGGAACGTGAACCAAGTTTTTAGTCAATCGCAAAATCGCCTAAAAATTATTCACGCTGAGCCGGCCTCTCCAGTGCTTCTTCGTGCTAACACACGAACGCGCAAGTATTAAAACGTTGAAATAACGCCATAACTACCGCGCGCCGACCCACTGATGGGCTAAGGCTCCAGATGATGCTTACACAAAATAGGCATCGTTTCTGATTCTACACACCCGTAAGAATAATTGTTGATATTTTTCGTACTGAGCGCGAAACTCACGTTGTAAGTTCCCCGGCAAATGTTCCACAAACCAGCCAAAACGCTCGCGCGAGTAACGCGCTCGCTTGCGAAACTCGCGTTGGAAGTCCACTGGACTTCCAACTTTAGCGAGTTTCCGGATTGAAGTGCCTTCGCGCGCTACGCTTCAAGCGCTCCGGCAAATCAATCCGCAATCCATTGTGTATGTGCGATCCGCACAGCGAGCAGCCTCAACATCGTGAGTTACCATGAGCACTGCCACACCATTTTTTGCAGCCTCGCGCAACATTTTCACCACTATGCGAGTATGCTCTACATCCAAATCGCCAGTAGGCTCGTCAAGAATAAGAAGCTTTGGATTGTTTATTAGCGCGCGCACAATCATTACGCGACGCATTTCACCACCCGAAAGCTCATTTGGGTAGCACCACAGTAAATCTTCAATATGCAATTGCTTGCAAAGTTCTAACGCGCGAGTCTCGTTTAAATCTTCGCTTACTTCAGACTTACTTACTTCAGCCTTACTTATTCCAGACTTACTTACTTCACAAGCACTAGCTGCAATTTGCACAGGTAAAAGTATGTTGTCATGCACAGTAAGATTTTGTAAAAGCGTCTGCGATTGCGTCACAAAACCTATATCACATGCGCGCAAACGAGACATTTTTGCATCACTAAAAGTGCGTTCAGAAATCTCTTCGCCGCAAACTTTTACACTTCCATGCGTTGGCTTCAATAACCCAGCAATCAAATTTAGTAAAGTAGATTTTCCGTTACCTGACTTTCCAACGATTGCCACAAAATCGCCGCTATTTAGCGCAAAACTCACGTTATTTACTGCAAAAAATTTGTGTTTTCTGCGCATAAATTCGCGAGTTACACGAGTAAGCTCAACAACAGGTAAAATATCAAACTCATTACTTGGCAGTTTTTGACTCTTATCTTCCATACTTACTCACCTGACCTAAGTGTCAAATACGTTTCGCGCATAGCAATACGCAATGTGGTAAGCGCTGAAGCTACAACAACTGCAACAAGCGCAAGTAGCACAGACGCTAACATAAGCACTGCTACTGGTAGCGCAGTCACTTCCAAATACGGAAGCTGCAACTGTTCAGAAATAAGAGAACTGTAAGGGAACAATATAAGACTTGCAGACGCAACCCCCAATACTCCACCAACTAAGCCAAGTATCGCAGATTCCCTAACGACAACGCCTAAAAGCATATTTCTTGTTGTGCCAAGTATGCGAAGAGAAGCAAACTCTTTTTTGCGTTCGTTTACAGATGTTGAAAACACTGCAACTAAAACTAGCAATCCAACTAGCCAGCACGCAGCAATTATAAAAGTCAACGTGCGAGTAAAAACACCAAGATTAGCTTGCGTAGTTGCTGTAATTCCGCCCGGAAAAACTATGCCAATGCTTGAAAGACCAGTTGTTTTGCGAATATTTTTTGCAACTTCTTGCGCGCTGTAACCCTTTTGTACTTTTACAAGTACTGCAGAAACTGCTTTTTTAGCATATTCCTTTGGAATAGCAGTGTGCCCTACTTTCGTTGAATACTCAACTACTTGCGGCACACTTTCGCGTCGCACAAACACTGAATTATCAATGCTTGTGCCGGTTTTTGCAAGCTGTGCAGCTACAGGCCATTGGTGTCCAAAAAGACGAACAGTATTCATATAAGACACGATTACATTTGCGCCAGCAATCATCTCGCCTTTTTGTAACTTCTGCTTATGTTGAGAATAAATCCAAGGACCTATAACAAAATCAGAATCGGGATCAAAACCAATAATTTGCAATTTTTCAGCGCAACATCCTGCAGAAAGCGAAGAAATATACGTTTGTGCACTCGCCTTTTGCACACCCGGAGAGCGTCTTACTAAATTCTCAATATCGTTAGTGAAATAAAAAGTGCTTGAACCACTGTTTGTAAGCAACGCTTCTGCCTTAGTGTGCGTACCTTGAGGGATAACCATAATATCGGCTCCCATGCGTTCTCGCATACTGTTCAAGCCGCGTTCAAGATTCATAGAAATCAGCGAGCCGCCGAAAAATATTGCAGACAAGCACGCAGATACAATAATAAGTGCAGCAGTGCGCAATGGCTTGCGTTTAAGATTTTCCAGCGGCAATCGCTTTAGCGTAATAGTGCGCATAATTTTGCTTTAGTAAGCTTTTCGAACTATTTGAACTATTAATCTTCTTTATTATCCAAATACACGGAAACAGCTGCGAATACCAATGCGAGCACAGACAGAACAATCAACGTTGGGCGCATAACGGATGCACAATGCATCATTGGGCTCTTGCACACGCCAATAAGGAATGTTGTAACAGCAAGCATAAGCAAAGCATTCACAACTACAGCAATATTTAAACCAATGCGAACATTTTCTTTAACAAATAACGCAATAATTCCAAGTACTGCAATAACTAAGCCGATTCCAACAGCTGCACGACCTGTGTAGTAGCATGCCATAGGTTGCATCATCATATGCATTTTGTGCATGCCTCCGGTTGAGCATGGCTTTGCAAACGTCAATGGTGCAATGGCAATAAGCAAGCCGAAAATAATTGCAGGAATTGATGCGAATAATTTGTTTTTCATAATTTATACCTCATTAAATGTATGTTTTTATTTTTTAGTGTCACATTTTCGTTAATGCAACACGCTTCTCGGCACCCACACCCGCGAATGCCACGTCCTTGTTAAAAATTTATCTTACATTAAAGTGCATAAATAGAAGATTTTACAATTTCTCGATTGGTGCAACTCTAAGCATTAGTCGCTTTACTCCATCGGAGCCGAAATCGACTGTAATAATTGAGTTTCTGCCCTTATCTTGCGTTGCTAGCACAGTTCCTAAGCCGTAAGTATCGTGAGTAATTTTGTCGCCAACTTGGAAGTCTTGAATATTTAGATGATTGTCTTTATTCATAACTGCGGAAGTTGAACCAACTTTTGTTGCGTTTGTTGAAGCCGCAGTTTTTGCGGTAACTTTGCGCGTTTTTACTGCACTTGACTTAGACCAATTCGATTTAGAATAAGACGAGCCGTAAGAAGAACCGTAAGAAGAGCCATAAGACTTGCTATAAGACTTTCCGTAAGAAGATCCGTAAGAACTCGAGCCATACGATTTATTTCTTCCGTAAGAACTCGAGCCATACGATTTATTTCTTCCGTAAGACTTAGAGCCATGCGATTTTTCAGAACTGTAACTGCTTCCACCATAAGTTGTTTTTTCACTAAACGCATCGCTATAATCGTCATCCCAGCCGCCGAAGTCGCTATCAAAATCGCCGCCAAAATCACTATCAAAATCGCTATCGAAATCATCGCCGCGTCTAGACGAAGCACCCCAACGCTCAACATCAGACTCTCTGCGCTTCCAATCAATCAAATTATCTGGAATCTCATCCAAAAACTGGCTTGGAAGCATATCTTGAGCCTGCCCCCATTGCGCACGAACAGCAGCACGCGTAACATACAAACGCTGCTTAGCTCGCGTAATACCAACATAAGCAAGACGACGCTCCTCGCAAAGCTCGCCATCGTCTTCCAAAGCGCGAGAATGCGGAAAAGTTCCCTGCTCCATGCCAGTTAGGAACACAACCGGATACTCCAAACCCTTAGCCGTGTGAAGCGTCATCAACGTAACTTTACCAGTGTCCTCATTTTCATCCGGCAATTGATCCGAATCAGCCACAAGCGCCGTCGTTTCAAGGAAACCAGCAACACTAGCATCCGGCGTATTCTGCTCATACTCAGCTGCAACCGACTGCAATTGTGACAAATTATCCACGCGAGCGGCATCTTGAGGATCTTCAGAACGTTGCAAATCCTCCAGCAAACCACTGTCGTTCAGTATGCTGTCAATAACTTTAGAAGGTTTCGAGTCATCGTTTTGCATACAAGTAATTAAATTGTGCATAAGCTCGCGGAACTCTTTAAGCTTGGTTGCAGTGCGAGTTGGCATGCCTTCGATTGACTCCAAATGCTCCAAAGCTTGCCAGAAGCTAACTCCTTGTGTTTGAGCGTAAAGCGTTAGCAAAGCCTCCGCACGCGCTCCAAGCCCACGCTTAGGCACATTCAAAATTCGGCGCATATTCACATCGTCATCTGGGTTTGCCATAGATTGCAAGTATGCGAGCGCATCTTTTACTTCGCGACGCTCGTAAAACTTCGTGCCGCCAACAAGTTGATACGGAAGACCTGCTTTAACGAGCGCATCTTCCAGCGAACGAGACTGTGCATTAGCGCGATACATAATCGCCATATCCGAATAAGCAACGCCCTCTTCACCTACTAATCGCGCTATTTCTTGCGCAACCCAAGCTGCTTCCTGTTGAGCACTGTCTGCTGCATAACCAGTAATTGGAGTGCCCTTACCTAATGCCGTCCACAATTTTTTAGGCTTTCGTCCTTGATTATGCGAAATAACTGCATTTGCAGCATCCAAAATAGTTTGCGTAGAGCGATAATTTTGCTCAAGCATAATAGTTGTAGCGTTTGGGAAATCTTTTTCAAAGTCTTGAATATTGCGAATATCTGCTCCGCGGAAAGCGTAAATCGACTGGTCGGAGTCGCCTACAACTGTGATTGATGCAGGAGTGTTATTTTGCTGAGATGGATTTGCACTATTTTGCTTTACATCCACTCCAGCAAGCTCGCGAATAAGCTCGTATTGAGCGTGATTCGTATCCTGGTACTCGTCTACAAGAATATAGCGGAACTTATGGCGGTAATATTGCGCAGCTTCTGGTACTTCGCGCATGAGTTGCACAGTTCGCATAATTAAATCGTCAAAATCAACCGCATTTGCTTGAGATAAACGATGCTGATATTCCGCATAAATAGTTGCGTAAACAGCTTCAGAATTGCCAGCGTGCGCAATTTGTTGACCTGCAACACCAGGCTTGTAATCGTTAGCATACATGTCTAGTTGCTCACGCCAAGTGATTAAACTATTTTTGCAATCCGAAATCTTGCCCAAAATGCTGCGTGGCGTAAAACGCTTAATATCAACGTTAAGCTCTGTTGCAATAATTTTTACTAATCGCTCGCAATCGGAAGTATCGTAAATAGAAAAGCCTGATTTTAAGCCAATATACTGTCCTGATCTGCGAAGTATTTTCACACATGCAGAGTGGAACGTCGAAACCCACATAGTATTTGCTTCGCTACCAATAAGTTTGCTTAAACGTTCACGCATTTCGGCAGCTGCTTTGTTTGTAAAAGTGATGGCAAGAATTTGGCTTGGCCAGGCACCTTTTTGGCTTAATATCCAAGCTATTCTTCGCGTAAGAACTCGCGTTTTGCCGCTTCCAGCTCCTGCTCCAATAAGCAGTGCCGGTCCGTCGTACTGGACTGCTTGAGATTGTTGCGGATTTAAGCCGTCGAGTAGTTTTTGCGCGTCAACTGCAACTCTAGAATGTGCGAAATTTTGGGAATATTCTTGAGATTCTTGAGGAAGCAGTTCTTGTTGGGCAAGAGCTTCTTGTTGGGAAGGCACTGATTCTTGGGAAGGCACTGATTCTTGAGGAGGCACTGATTCTTGAGGAGGCACTGATTCTTGAGGAGGCACTGATTCTTGAGGAGGCACTGATTCTTGAGGAGGCACTGATTCTTGAGGAGGCACTGATTCTTGATCAGACGCATATTCTTGCTGCGTAAAATCAGGCTCTTTAGCGTAAGCGTCAGCATACTCGTCGTAACTGTAGTTGGCATAATCATTCGCATCCGCAACATTCTCGTAAAAACGATCGTCAGAATCGAACGAATCAACTGGATTCCCCAACAAATCACTTACATATCCGTAATCGCTATCCTTTGCACTCATATTTGCATTCATACTTGCGCCCATACTTACGCTCATACTTGTACTCCATTAATGCTGCCAATTATCTACGTTTTAGCTTCAGCAATAAAACGCCCCCACGTTTTAATTGCGCACGTATTTAATCAGGTTTACCACATGCTGCAGTCGTTTTTACTCATATTGTGTCACGAACTTGGGTATGCTTGAGCGTACTGCAATGTAATTGTTCGTAAGAAGGGGCGCATCGTGCAAGAACTGGAAGAACGCATTCTCCAAGATGGTATCGTAAAACCAGGCAATGTATTAAAAGTAGACGCTTTTTTGAACCACCAGTGCGATGTGAATTTATTTGATCATATGGGAGCCGCTTGGGCTGAGCATTTCCGCGACGCAAATATTACTAAGATTCTTACGATTGAAGCTTCTGGTATTGGAATTGCATGTGTTGCAGCACGCCATTTTGGTGGAGTTCCTGTGGTTTTTGCAAAGAAAGCTCAGTCGATTAATCTCGATGGCGACCAATACGTATCTACGGTATTTTCTTTTACAAAGCAGCGCGAGTTTCCGGTGATTGTGTCACGTAAGTATTTAAGTGCGGAAGATCGCGTGCTTATTTTGGATGATTTTTTGGCGAACGGCAAAGCTTTGCAAGGATTAATCGACATTTGCAATCATGCTGGAGCTAGCGTTGCCGGCATTGGAATCGCTATCGAAAAGGGCTTCCAAGGTGGTGGAGATGCGCTTCGTGAAGCTGGATATGACTTGGATTCGCTGGCGATTGTTGACGCGATGGATCCTGTTGATGGGTCGATTTCGTTCCGTAAGTAGCGCTCCGACCTGCTTTCGCGCTTAGAGCGTAGCGCGCGAAAGTAACTCGGAGCGGAAACTCGCTAAAGTTGGAAGTCCAGTGGACTTCCAACTTTAGCGAGTTTCGTAGCGAGCGTATTCCTCACGGCTATTGGTAGCCGTTCGGCTGATTTGGCATGTGAAGCACACCGTGCTTCACAATTGAGCCAAATCACGCTTTGAAGGAGCTTGAAATCCCAATGATTTCAAGCTCGGTCAAAGCGCTGCGCGAGCGCCCTTCGCTCAGTGCGAAAAATCTCAAATCTCTACCACACTGGTATTCGTGCAACTAAAGTCACGAAATTAAGCTGCGGTGGGGTGTGTGGTATTTGTGCCCGGTGTGACGTGTGCAGCAGCACGGATGTTAGCGTTCTTTGGACAGTAGTAAATCAACGTTTGCAGAGCATTACTGCAAAGCTTCAGAAGGTTTGGGAGAAATACGACTCTTAATTTACGCGGCTGTAAAGTTTATGCCGGATTCGGAAGCGCAAACTCATTGAAGCACGCTTAATTGTGAAGGAAACGAGAAAAATTTTTCGCAAATGGTAATTTTGTCGAAAAATACGATAAAGTAGTCCGGTTGGTATACTTCAACACGTATTGCAACAAACAATTGATTAGGTGGCTAAACATATGACTGAAGTGGTGATTGCAAGCGCTGTACGTACGCCTATTGGCAAATTCGGCGGCAGCTTATCTTCGCTTTCCTCAGTTGATTTAGGAACAATCGCAGCAAAAGCAGCAATAGAACGCGCTAGAATTAGCTCACACGACGTGGATCAAGCTATTTTTGGAAACGTATTACAAGCAGGCAGCGGACAAAACGTTGCTCGCCAAATTGCGTTAAAAGCAGGATTAGATACTTCTAGCTGCGCAATGACAATTAACGAAGTATGCGGATCCGGCTTAAAAGCAGTGCGCTTAGCACAATCCGCAATCGTTATGGGAGATGCGCAAGTTGTTGTTGCAGGCGGCACTGAAAGCATGAGCAACGTACCGTTTTACGCAACTAATTCGCGATTTAGCGGACACAAATACGGGAATTTTGCGCTTATTGACGGTTTGCAACGAGACGGCTTAAACGACGCTTTTACTGGCGACGCAATGGGCGTTACTGCAGAAAATGTTGCAGCAAAATTTGGTATCACTCGCGAAGCACAAGATATTTTTGCACTTAAATCTCACCAAAAAGCTGTTGCCGCTATTAAAAGAGGCGATTTTGCTTCTGAAATTGTGCCAGTAACGCTTGCAAACGGAACTGTTATAACTCGCGACGAGCATCCTCGCGAAGATACGTCTTTAGAGCAGTTGTCGAAATTGCGCACGCTTTTTAAAGCGTCGGAAGAAACTGCGGACGCGACTTGCGAAGTTGACAAGCGCGAAGTTGGCGAAAACGAAGTTTGCAAGCACGAATCGACTGTAACTGCAGGAAACGCAAGCGGAATTAACGACGGAGCTGCAGCTCTAGTGCTTATGAGCAAAGATTACGCGCAAGCGCACGGAATTGAATATCTTGCGCAAATTGTGGGATTCGCAGAAGGCGGAATCGACCCAGATTTAATGGGATACGCTCCAAAACATGTAATGGAACGCATGCTAAATGCGACCGGCAGCAACGTTGACAACATTGACTTATTCGAAATAAACGAAGCGTTTGCAGCGCAAAGCATTGCTGTTTCAGAGCAACTTCATATTGACGAGTCAAAACTCAACGTACGCGGTGGAGCAATTGCACTCGGACATCCGCTTGGCGCTAGCGGAGCGAGGATTTTGACGACGCTTATATACGCTTTGCGAGATAGCAATAAGTTAAATGGAGTTGCTGCGCTGTGCGTCGGCGGCGGAATCGGCGTTTCTATGCAAATTAGAATGCGAAACAATCAAGCCAGAATGTAAAACAATAAAGTCAGAATGCAAACAACCAAGTCAGAATGCAAAGCGATCAGAAGCATTCGTAGTCTACAAATCATGAGGTTATTTCGATGGCTGCTTTTCGTGAATTAAGCGTGGAAAATCGCATAAAAACCTTGCAAAATGAGGGCGCAATTAACAAGGCTGAGGCAGCATTTTTGCTTAAACAGTTTGCGGAAAGTTCCGATACTACAATTTCTACAGACGTTGCAAATCATATGATTGAGCATCAAATTGGAAAGTATACGCTGCCGGTTGGCGTTGTGCGTGGGCTGATTGTGAACAGCGAAGTGCGTGACGTGCTGGTTGCAACTGAGGAGCCATCCGTGATTGCAGCTGCGTGCAATGGGGCGCGGATTGCTGCAGCAAGCATTGAAGGTTGCATTGTAGCAAACTCGCCACAATACGTGACTACAGCGCAAATAGCTTTTGAGGACGCTGACGGGAGCGTGGCGGCGCGTTTGAGCAGAATCGTTGAAGATAAAGAAAAGGTTGCAGAACTGTTGCGCATTGCAAACGAGTCACACCCATCAATGAGTAAAAGGGGTGGCGGCGCGCGAAAATGCCGCGCTTCAGCTTTGCACGGCTTCGCAAAGCTCGAGATTGACGTAGACACATGCGACGCAATGGGCGCAAACACAGTGAACACTATGGGCGAAGCCGTCAAAGCCCAGCTGGAAAGCTGGCTCGGCGTGCAGGCGCTAGTTGCAATACTCACGAACACCAGCCGCGTTGCCAGCACAGCAGAAGTGCATATACCGGTTGAAGCACTAGCATCCAGGCGGCTGGAAGACTCTGAACGAGAGCGCGAGGGAAAGCGCCTTGCGCGCCGAATCGCGGCATTGAGCGCACTTGCCGCCAGCGACCCTGCACGCGCCGCCACGCACAACAAAGGAATCCTAAACGGAATCGCAGGAGCCGCGCTCGCGTCCGGGAATGATACGCGAGCACTAGAATCGGCAGCACACGCGTGGGCGGCGCGCTCCGGTCGCTACCTACCACTGTCAAAGTGGAACACCGAAACTTTAAACGGAAAAACCATACTCCACGGCAGGATTGAAATTCCGCTACAGATCGGCATTGTCGGCGGCTCAATCTCATCGCTTCCAATGGCAAAACTCGCGATCAAAATCGGCAAATACAAAAACGCAAACGACTTTAGAAATACGCTTGCCGCGCTCGGTTTGGTGCAAAATCTTGCGGCTCTTCGCGCACTAGCAGGCCCTGGAATTCAAGCAGGTCACATGGCATTGCAGTCTTCAAACCTGGCAATTGCAGCAGGTGCCAAAGGTGCGGAAATCGCAGAAATCACGCATAATATTTTGCAACTTAGCCCTGCAGAAAGAACTACAGAAAAAGTTACGCAATTACTTCAAAAGTTACGAGAATCAAGTAAAAATTAAGAAAATTTAAGGGTTTAGGACAAATGAGCACACAAAATATCAAAATATCAGCAACCGCAGCAGCCAACACAACCACAACCTCCGCAACCACTCCCCTTACCGTCGGCATTGACCGCATCTCCTTCGCAACGCCGCACTATTACCTAAACCTCGAAGAATTGGCGGAACACCGCGGAATCGACCCTAACAAATTCACAATCGGAATCGGTCAAAGCGAACAATCCGTGCCACCAAATCACCAAGACATCGTCACTCTCGCCGCGCAAGCCGCATTCCCACTACTACCATACATCGATAGCAATCGCCTCAAAATGCTCATCGTCGGCACAGAAAGCGGAGTCGACGCAAGTAAATCCAGCGCGCTATACGTTCAAAATCTGCTAAAACTCACGCCGTGGGTGCGCTCTATTGAAGTAAAAGAGGCTTGCTACGGCGGAACGGCAGCTTTGATGATGGCATGCGATTACGTGCGCGCGCACGCAGAAAAAAATCCGCAAGTGCTTGTTATTGCAGCCGATATTGCGCGCTACGGGCTTGCTACCCCTGGCGAAGTTACGCAAGGCGCTGGGGCTGTGGCAATGCTTGTGAGCGCGAATCCGCACGTGCTTAAAATTAACGACGACAGCGTTGTAAAATCCGCGGATATTCAGGACTTTTGGCGACCTGTTTACCAAGACACCGCTCTTGCTCGCGGCAAGTTTTCAACCGAGCAATACATACAATTTTTCTGCGAAGTTTGGCAAAAGTATTGCGCGCAAAACGATTGCAATTTCAGCGATTTCGCCGGATTGTGCTTCCATTTGCCATATACGAAAATGGGTTTGAAAGCACTTAAGGCTGCGATGGATTCTTGCGCAAATTCTTGCTCTGATTCTTGCGATAATAGCAACCTAAGCGAGTCGTCGCGCAATCGCTTACTTTCGCGCTACGAAACCAGCACGAAGTACAGCCGTCGTGTAGGCAACATCTATACGGGTTCCCTGTATTTGGGATTGCTGTCTTTACTTGAGTTAGACGAATTTACTTGCGAAAATAGTGATCTTACTGCACTTAAAAGCGGCGATAAGATTGGACTATTTTCTTATGGTTCCGGCGCTGTTGGTGAATTTTTCAGCGGCACGATTGCGCCAGGATTTAGAGATGCGCTGTTTGCGCGCGAGCATGCGGATATGCTTGATTCGCGCGTGCATTTAAGCGTTGCTGATTACGAGGAGATGTTTGAAAGCGTTGCGCCTTACGCTCCGGAAGATTTCGAAAGCAGCACGTCTTGCCGCGAAGGTGCAAGCTTCTTCCTGGACGACATCACATCACAAGAGCGTCACTACTCCGCGCGCTAAAATCGAGCGAGCGCACGTTTCGATCGGATTCTCGCTCGCAAACGACCCTTCCTTTACACGACTGCAAACTTTCCGCCACCTTCACGCCCTTTCCCGTCAATCGAGACGAAGACAGACCGAGCTTTCACTGAAAGTACAGTGCACTTTCAGTCCTGAGAAAGCTCGGCAGAATAAAAAAGCTTCAAGCGCGAAATGCAGCAACACAAACCTAACACACTACGTTAAACACACTAGCCCACACTTTCTGCGTCTTTATTGACGCAGAAAGACCTCGCTTGCGTTGGAAGCACACTGTGCTTCCAACCTGAGCAAGCTCAGCGAATTAAAAAAGCCTAAAGCAATTTCACATGCTTTAGGCTTAGTTAATTCGCGGATGAGGCGAGATTCGAACTCGCGGTAGGTTTCCCTACAACGGTTTTCAAGACCGTCTCCTTAGACCGCTCGGACACCCATCCATTTGCGCACGAAAGCAATCAAATTGCCGCTTTCAACGCACAAGTGGTAAGCATATCATCACGTATAGAACACAACACACAACACCCAGATTCAAAAAGCTTATCAACTAAAAAATAAAGCCCAGGCAATTTCCCGGGCTTTGTAGCTAATTAAACGGTTTTTTGAAACAAACGCCGTGTTTGTGCACGAGTAAACTCATGCTTCCCACTTCGTCGGCTCAATCACTTCCTTGCCACCCATATAAGCCTGCATTGCCTTTGGAATATCAATCGAACCATCTTCATGCTGATGATTTTCCAAAATAGCCACAAGCCAGCGAGTAGTAGCCAAAGTGCCGTTAAGCGTACTAACTGGGCGAGTTCCGCCATCTTCCATACGTTCGCGCACATTCAATCGGCGAGCCTGATACTCAGTGCAGTTAGAAGTAGAAGTAAGCTCACGGTAACGTCCTTGCGTTGGAACCCAAGCTTCACAATCAAACTTACGAGCGGCAGAAGAACCAAGGTCACCTGCAGCAGTATCAATAATGCGGTAAGGCACTTCCACCTTAGCAAGCATTTCCTGCTCCATACCGAGCAACTTTTGATGCTCAGCGCGAGAATCTTCCTGCTTGCAATAAACGAACATCTCAACCTTATCGAACTGATGCACACGAATAATACCGGAAGTATCCTTTCCAGCAGCACCAGCCTCACGACGGTAGCAGCTCGACCAACCGCAATAACGCAAAGCACCATTGCTTAAGTCAAGAATCTCATCCTCGTGCATGCCAGCCAAAGCAACCTCGGAAGTACCGACCAAATACTGATCATCTGGTTCGCGCAAACGGTAAATCTCGTCCGCGTGAGAATTCAAGAAGCCAGTTCCGCGCATTACTTCTGGACGAACAAGCGTTGGCGTAATCGCAAGCGTAAAACCGTGCTCTTCGGCTTGATCAACAGCCATAGTAAGCATTGCGATTTGCAAGCGAGCCACAGCACCGCGCAAGAAGTAGAAGCGAGATCCTGCAACCTTCACGCCGCGACGCATATCAATTCCAGCAACGCCAGTTCCAAGAGTCAAATGATCCTTTGGCTCAAAACCTTCAGCTGCAAAATCGCGAGGCGTACCAACCTTCTTAACTACAACATAGTCGTCTTCTCCGCCTTCTGGAGCTTCATCTTCAACGATGTTAGAAAGCTTCCACATTGCCGTAGTGTAGTCGGCAGTAGCTTTTTCGGATTCAGCTTTGTATTCCGCAACTTTCGAAGCTAATTCTTTAGTTTCGGCAATAAGCGCAGTCTTTTCCTCCGCGCTAGCTGTTGCAACCTTCTTACCAATAGCTTTTTGCTCGGCGCGAGCTTCTTCAAAAGCCTTAAGAGCGGTTCGGCGCAAATCATCGCTGCGCAATACTTCATCGACGAGCCCAACGGATTCACCGCGCTTGCGCTGCGATTCCTTAACTACGTCGGCATGTTCACGAATAAATTGGATATCAAGCATGACTCCTAGCCTAGTGCCGCAAGACGACAGATAAGCGCACTATCGGCAACTTTATGCAAGGCGGCACGTACAATAAAGCAAATACGCAAAATATCGAGGGGGTAATATGGCAGCAATACATGCTACTACAGAAAATTTTGAGAAGATTGCTTCGACAAATGAAATAGTTGTTGTTGATTTTTGGGCAACATGGTGCGGTCCATGCAGATCTTTTGGTCCTATTTTTGAGAAGGTCAGCGAAAAATATCCCGAAATTCCTTTCGTAAAAGTTGATATTGACAAAAGCAACGAGATTGCTGCAGCTGCTCAAATCCAAGCTGTTCCAACAGTAATGGTTATTAAGCGCGGCGAAGTTATTTATAGACAAGCTGGAGCATTACTAGCTTCTGATTTGGAAGATTTGGTTGAACAAGCTAAATCTTACGAATCTGATGATTCTGAATCCTGATTTATAGACTATGCCATGAGATATAATACGTGAGGTTTTGCATATACGTTTTGCACATACATTTTAACGCATGTTTCTCATGTTTTATTAGTCTACGTTGCGAGCGTTTGCAAGTATCAATAGAGTAATTGCAGAAATAAGGAGGGTTATGGCCAGTCACCGTAAGCATACTGTTACGCTTGGTTCACTCAGTTTACGACAGTGGGCTAGAGTTAGCGCGGTTATTTTGGGCTTCGTTGCTTTGGTGATACTTGGTTTTGCCTCGCGAGATTTTTACGCTTCGTCTAAAGGTCACGCTGTTCAGGTTACTTCTTATTCGGCAACCGATTCTTCGCAAGTTTCTCGTAGTGCTAGCCGTGGTATGTTGCATAATGGTGCGACTTCATATATTAACGTTGTTATAAATGGTCATCATCGTACTATTTTGGGCACTGATTTCACTGATGTAAAATCCGTTCTTGATGCTGGAGATATCACTCTTGAGCCACACGATGTTGTTACTCCATCTCTTACAACTAAAGTTAGCGAATCAACTGTTATTACGATTAATCGCGCAGGCGCAAAATTAGAGAATTCCGACGACCCAATCGCGTTTAACGTCGTTAAAAAGGAAACTGCTGCACTTCCAAAAGGTACTGAGAAGGTGCAAAGTGAAGGCGCTAACGGCGTAATGGAAACAGCAAAAATAGTTACTCGAGCTAAGGGAAAAATAGTTTCCTCTAATATTTTTGCTTCTTATGTTAAAAAAGCTCCAAAAGATAAGGTTATTCTTGTTGGAACTGGCGGCTCTTCTGCCGCAATTGGCTTAGCTGCTTCTATCGGTACGACTGTTCCTGCTGGCGAGATGCAACAATGGGCTCACGACTGGCTTATCTCTAACGGTTATAGTGAAGCTGATTTTACTGCAACAGTATTTATTATTTCTCATGAGTCCGGTTGGCGCGTAAACGCAATGAATCCTTCTGGGGCCTACGGTTTACCTCAAGCTTTGCCAGGCGGAAAAATGGCTTCTGCTGGCGCTGATTGGGCAACTAACTATCAAACGCAGCTCCGCTGGTTCTGGAATTATTGCAATGGTCGTTATGGCTCCATTCAAGGCGCTTACAATCATTGGCTTTCCTACCACAGCTACTGATTAGAATCAGTCTAAATATCATTGTTTTGCGCAAAATAAATTTTTAAATAACTTTTGTTTTGCGTAAATTAAGTTTTGCAATTTTTGTTGTAATAGATAAGAGAATAGACTTAAGTCGATTGACTTTTGCCACCTATGCTTAAAAATACGCTTAAGAAAAACTATGTTTAAGAACAAAAAAGGATGTTTTATTTTGACGCACTCAACATGGCTGTCTAATAAAAGCCAAGATCTCAGTCATGCATTAACAGGCGAAGAAGCATACAATAACAATCGTCTTACACGTCCTGCTTTAATTTCTCTCGCTATTCTTACGTTTATTACATTTATCGGCAATTTCGCACAATTACAACTTACTGCAGCATTGCCAACAATAGTTCAAGAATTTGGTATAAGCGTCACAACTGGTCAGTGGCTTACTTCTATTTTCCAGCTGATTATGGCAATTATGGTTCCACTTACAGCATTTTTAACAAGACGCTTTTCTACTCGCCAAATTGTTATTACTTCCATGTCGCTTTTTACTTTTGGATCCGTACTTGCATGGCTTAGTAACGACTTTATGATGGCACTGGTTGGTCGAACTCTTGAAGCTATTGGCACTGGCGTAATGTGGCCTGTTTTACAAATTACCGTATTCTCCGTCTACCCTGTTACTCGCAGAGGTATGGCAATGGGAAGCGTTGGCATGGCTATGAGTATTGCTCCAGCAATCGGTCCTACTATTGGCGGTTTGCAAACTGATATTAATGGATGGCGTTCTATTTTCTGCTCTCTTACTATTATCGGAGCAATATCCGTCGTTTTGGCAGTATTTTTCTTGCATAATTTTGGAGAACACGATCTTAACGCGCATGCTGATTTCTTCTCGGTTGGCCTTTCGGTTATTGGCTTCGGCGGGCTCATGTTTGGATTCACTAATATTGAAGGATGCGGAATTTCACACCCATTATCTTGGGCTCCTATGATTATTGGCACTTTTGGAATTGCTTGGTTTGTTATAAGGCAGTTGCGAGCGCAAAAACGCGGTCACACTCCTCTTCTTGGTCTTAATGTGCTTAAAAACCGCTACTTTATGGTAGGTACTATTTGCGCTTGCCTTACATTTTTTGCTTTCAGCTCAATTATGGTGCTTATTCCGCTTTATATTCAGTCTGATCGTGGTTTTTCAGCAACTATGAGCGGCTTAATTCTGCTTCCTGGAGCGTTCGGCATGGCTATTTCGCAGTATTTTGGCGGTCGTATGCTAGATTGCTTTGGAGTGCGCCCAGTTGCTATGGCAGGCTCTATTATTCTGTTTTTTGGCACTGTAATGATGAGTCTTATTGACATGGATACATGGATTTGGTGGATTTCCATTTGGCAGTTTACTCGCCAAATTGGCATGGGATTCTTGCTTATGCCAATAACTACGTGGTCGCTTAATTGTTTGCGTAAGGAAGAACTTGGCGATGGTTCGGCTGTAACTAATACTATGCGTCAGCTTTGGGGAGCTATTGGAGCACCTGTTTTAGTAGTTACAATGACAGTATTGACAACTCTTCACCATTCTGGCACAGGTCACGCTGCCGATGTTGCTGCTAGTATTTTCGGAGTTCAATGGACTTTGCGCATTAGTGCTATTATTACAGGAATTATGGCTCTTATCGTTATTTTTGGAGTCAAGGGCGAAGGCACGGGTTCTGCTCACAATCTTGCGCGTAGAGCTATTGATCGCATGCGCGTGTTGCATATTCCTCATTCAGCAGAGCATCACGACGTAATGCACGATCACACTCATAATCATTACTAAACGCTTATTAAACGCTTACTAAGTCGCTTTACGAATACCAAACTGAGAAATCCTTACTTTGGTAATTTTTGTGCAGAACAGTTATGCAATACGCTTTCCATACTCTGCTTTTCTTCGCGAGTTACAGTTAAACCATATTTATACTTAACAGCTATTTGCCTAGCAACATATTCGCACCTGAAGGTTTTGTTTGAAGGAAGCCAGTAAGCTGCGGACGCGGAACCTTTTTCTTGATTAGCAGCTCCCTCAACCGCGAGTAGGTTCATCATATCGTTGCCAAATTTTAATCGTTTTGCACGATTCCATTTCCACGCTCCAGATTCCCACGCATTTTGTAATGCAACAACATGATCTATTTGAACTAATGCACTGGTTTTTCGCCCACGCACGAAGTGAATATCTTTGCCAGTATACGGATCATGCAACAAGCCGAAACGCACTTGGCAGGATCCTGCGTACTTGTATTTCACATTTTGTAAATCACGCGCTAAAACGTCTTCCCTAACGTCACATCCGTTACCGTCATCGTCAGTAGTACGATATCCAAATACTTGACGCTCGTACCCGTAACGATAAGGCTTAGATATACGCAATTTTCCCAATGCTTGTGCAGCTTCTCCGCTTGCTTCATATTCTCCTGTAATCTTCCCAACGCTACTGTTTATTTTAGGAAGCAACAAGCCAATAACAATCCCACATAAAACAGCAAACAGCAGCATCCAGAACAGCGCAAGAAACTGCCTCTTGTTACAACGATTACGCATGCTCAGTCCCCCAACTCAACTTATGCATATTCAATATTTTTTAAATTAAAGTTAGTTACTGCTCTTAACTCTCATAACAGACGGTATTCTTTGTAAAACAACATCTACAACTTGCTGAATCATAATTACCAGCAAAACCATTGCCATAACAGCATAAACCGTACTCCATGCTGGAATATTAGCTGGCACCGGATGAATGGTGTGAGAAACCACTAGTGCGGCTACAGAAATGCTAATTAACGATATAGCAAGAACAAGTGCCGACATGCCTCCACTTTTACGAGCCAGACGCATTCTTTGTTGAGAAACTTTATGCATTGAAGTAACCATTCGATTAACGCAATGCTCACCTTGCCTAAATGCAAGTACTTCATCGATACCAAGCTCAATATCACTTACTTCATTCTCAACTTCATGTTGTTCAATGCGCACTTTATTTGCAATATGCTTGGAGCGTATAAGTAAGTATCGAGGAACAATAAACATAATAAACACGCATGAAACAATAGCTACATAAGACAAATTCGCATCGAAATAGTACAAAACAACCATAAGAGGTACAACTGCAAATATCATTCCAACATTCATGCTGATATGAGCTTTATGCCAATGTTCGTGATGCATATCTACACCTGCAAATGTTGTAACAAGAGTTAATGCACGAACTGCCATACAAGCAACAGCAACAAGCACGCACTGTTGCATTACAAAACCAAATATTGGACGTCCTGCAACAGCAAACATCGCTGAAACAATAGCAACAGGAATACATACTGCAGAAACAAGATTGAGAGCAGTACTAAACATTGATATAAAAGCAAAAATAGCACGTTTGAACTTTGAGATTGTTCTCACTTCATAAGTATAAGCAATACTTGCAATAGAAGAAATATGCTTGTTTTTATTAGGATCTTGCTGAGCTTGCTCAACATTATGCGAGTTTTGCGAGTTTTGAGATTCGTTTAATTGATTTAGTTGCGTAATATTTTTAGAACTATCATTAGCAACATGACGATACGATTCTACAGTTGCTATTTCGTCCGTTGAGCTAATGCCATCATCATTTGGCATTAATACTATTACATTTGCATAACGCGCTATGCGACGCAATATTTTAACAATTTCTTCAGCCTCATGATTGCTAATATCACATTGGGAATAATCAAAAACGTACACTTTAGTGTGTCTTAAAATTGCTCTAGCAAGAATAACGCGACGCTTTAAATCTTCAGAATTATAGGATGCTTCAGGATTATTAAAAAGTCTATCTATTGGCATATCTAGACCGTCGTAATCGGCATAAACAACACCATCTATTCGCACAGCTCGCAATGCATCCCACATCGCAGTAGTCGTAGCTGTTGGAGCAGCCAAAAGTAAGTTTTCTCGCAATGTTGTGGAAAATAGATGACTTCGCTCGCTAACTATAGTAACAATATCTGCTAAAGCTGCAGAACTTGCATCGTTCAACGACAAGTAAGATGCACTATCGTTTGCGTCAAATACTTCAGAAACTACAAATGGAGAAACGTCGTCTTCATGAATATCATAACGGTCGCTATAAGAAAGCAATATGTCAGCAGATTTATTAAAACCTGTTCCAGAAAGTATTTTCTCACGCATAACATGATGATATTTACTTGGAATAACTTGCAATTCACCAGATTTTGCAATTATCGATAAACGTTGAGCTTCATTAGTATTCGCATTATTTTCCGAAATATTGCATCGCATACGCAAAGCAATATTGGTTGAGCCATCAGGCAAAGATAATGTTGAACCGTCGTCACTAAATGCTATTGGAGCAGGAGAATCAGTAACCATTTGCAACAATGCTTCAACATGATTCAAACCATTAACAGCATGTTTAACTACATGCATATTCTTACCAACAATTCTCAGTGGCTGGACGCTTAACATTAACAAAGGCATTGTCAACAGAGCTGCAGCAAGACCTACACCTTTAACGGAAGATAACCAAACAGTTGCAACAATTGCGAGTCCAGCAATAACATAGGCAAATAATGCACTTACACAACGCCACGATACTGGGCTTAGTGCCAACGAGAATATAAGAGAAGCAACATTAAACAACGCAGCTAATGCGCAAATCCCAGCTATAGCAGGGTTAACTGTAAATAGTGCTGCAGAAACGACTACAGGAACAGGAATAGATGCAATAATTTGTGGAACTAAAGAAGCAACAAAACTTTGTATTGCAAAAATATCTTCATTTACGCGCAAAGAAGTAATGTCATGAGAATCTTCAATATCTACAGAGCGTAGAGATAACATTGCGCGCAACATTTTAGGGCGCAAACGCATAGCTATTCGCGACTCAATTTCTGCACAAACAGTACACGACCAGTAAAAAACTGCATATTTCAGCAAAATAATAGCAGCTAAAACAATAATGTAAGACGTAAATTCAACAGAACTCATTAAAGAAGTTCCAGTAGAACGAACAGGTCTTAATACTGGAGACAACATCCCAACGCAAACGTAGACAAAAGCTATGTTTACAAGATAAGAAATCGCAAGACACGCCGACCTTAAAACAACTAGATGCTTAATTCCTGGCACGAACGCAAAGCAGCGATTTATCATCTCCTGATCCTTTTTCTTTATTCCATATTTATTCAAAAACCACACACTCCCAACAGATGTTAAGATTACGCTTCACACACACCATCAACACGCCGACAGCCGCGTAATTATGCTGATTTTAAGCCATTTTGCCAGATATTAGCATTAAGAAAATAAAGTTGTTTCACAACTGTTTCACGCAATATTTAAATAATCAAAAAAATAATTAAAAATACCATTTTTAATTCTATTCTCAATAATTTTTTAATACAATTTTTGACGATCGCAAAATTATCTCAATACTGCACCAATAGAAGAACGCAATTTTAAGCTAGCAGGTATTTGTCCAACTCCATGAGACATATCTGGGAATGCTGGTTCAGGCCCATGATTCATTAATCTCAAAGCTTCACGCACTGCCAACGACCCTAATTGCTGCATATCGAGACTCACAGTTGTAAGAGGTGGGAAAAAATCACTTATTGCCGGAATATCGCCGAAACCAACAACACTAATATCACTCGGAATTTTCAAACCGTGCTCATACAAGGAACGCACAACTCCTACTGCCTGCTCATCGCTTGAAGCAACAATAACAGTCGGCAATGCAATGCCATCTATACCAAATTTCTCAATCATATGATTCATTCGCGCGTAACTTTCAGAAGACTTCCACGAAGTACATTGCACAATATGCGAATGAATACCTTGAGCAGTTGAAAGTGAACGCCATGCAATGAGTCGCGTTGCAGCACCTCTCCATTGTGAAGGACCTGCTATATAAATGGCATTTCGATGTCCATAATGCGCAATAAGTGACACAATATCGTTCATTGCGCGAGATTGATTAATCCCAATCATTGAATACTCAACGTTGCTATGAGAACGCAACATATTCATGCCTTCATGCGCGCTTATCGCACCATGAGTAGCAGTAACACATACGCACGGCTTAAGAATACGCGTACGACACAGTGACGTAAATATTGCGTCTGTTGGAGCGTCAATTATTAATCCGTCGACATTTTGCTCTTCAAAACTCTCGCATAAATCTTGAATATCACTTTGTTCACATAACGTTTCGTTGACCATGCTAATAGAAAGAAAAAGACCACGAGATTTTGCTTGCGCTTCTATAGGAGCAATAATGTTTCGAGATGTTCTATTTTCTGCACCAACGATAAGCCCTAAAGTACGCGACCTCTTAGTCGCTAATGCGCGCGCTGAATTGCTTGGATAATACCCAAGTTGCTCAATAACTCGCAGAACTTTAATTCGCGTGTTAGCAGAAACATCAGGAGAATTATTAATAACGCGAGAAACAGTTTGATGACTTACGCCAGCAGCATGCGCAACATCGATCATTGACACGCGTTTTGCTTCATTTTCTGCCATATATACCCCTCGCTTATAGATGCCAAGACAGTCTATGCAAATCGCTAGGTCCTACTTTTTTAATGGCATTGCGATGAGCTAAAGAGCCGTAACCCTTATTACTTGCCCAATCGTAGGCTGCATATTTCGGATTTTTAGCAAGAGATACCATAAGATTATCCCTAGTAACTTTTGCCAAAACTGCAGCTGCAGCTACGCTCGCACACTGTCTGTCTGCTTTTACTAAAGTATGGACTTTTACAGGCTCAGGAATGTAAGGAGCGTCAAAAGTATTTGCGACTTTGTCAATATAATCGCAAGGTCCATCCAATATTGCTGCAATACGAAAGTTTGAATTCTCACGCGTATTCTCACGCGTATTCGCATTTACGCTAAAACTTAGCTTTTTAATATCTTCCTCAACTTTAGAAATTGCTTTTAATGCAGCAACACCAAGAGCATAGCTAATACCCCACTCATCAATTTCTGTGTTAGTGCAAGACCCGACTGCCCAAGTTGTACACCATTTTTGCAACGGTTCATAAAGCTCTTCTCGACGCTTTTCACTCAGCAATTTAGAATCAGCTAAGCCTTCAGGCATATAGTTTTCTTTTACTTGTTTAATTCCAATAACTGCAGCTCCTACCATCACAGGACCTGCAAGAGAGCCTCTTCCTACTTCATCAAGACCAATAACCCAATCATAGCCTTCGCAAAGCAGATCTTGCTCATATTTAAATGATGGAACAAGCGGTATATTGGATGATTTATTTGACATAATTAAAATCAGTAGATACAAGTCGCGCTAACACAATTTCGTTAATACTCATTGCGTTAATACTTTTTATTTTGCAGGACGATCAGGCACATCTTTAAAATCATCATGGTGTTCGTCTAAAAGACCAATTCGATCAAGCGGCCACGATCTAAACACAGCAACGCCCTCGATTTTGGAAATCGGAACTAAGCCATCATCGCCATCATTGCGATGATATCGTGAATCCGCAGAATTAGAACGATTATCGCCCAAAACAAACACGTGACCAGCTTTAACTTTTACTTTAAACGGAAAAGCACTCGGGTCAACACCAGGACGAATATAGGAAGATTCTCGTATTGGAACACCGTTTACAACAATAGGCTGCCCAGCGCCTTTACACTCAACAGTATCCCCAGGCAAACCAATAAGACGCTTAATTAAATCCTTGCCAACAACACCGGAAGAATTTTCACCACTCAACCAATGTGCAGGATCCTCAAAAACAACAATATCTCCACGCTTTAATGGGAATAAGCGCGGAGTTAGCTTAGTCGTAATAACATAATCACCAATATGAATAGTATCTAGCATAGAGCCAGAAGGAATTGTGTAAGCTCCAAATAGGAACACACGAATAAGTATCACTACTAATACTGGAATACCGAACCATGTTATAGCATCGCGCAAAGTTAGGCGGTCATTTTTAGCACGCTTAGAATGTGCAAAATGCTTACCTTTTCTATTTTTGCGCTTAAACATGCGAGAGCCGGAAGGTAAATCTCCTTCCGGCTCTGGTGGAACCGGTGAAGGATCTATACCATGACCCGCTACTGAAACGATATGAGTATCGCTAATTTGCGTGTCATCAGTCATAACAAATACCCTTCACATAAGTTCTATTTTACTTAGCAGAGTTATCGCGACGCTCAGCAATACGAGCAGCCTTACCACGCAAAGCGCGCAAGTAGTACAGCTTAGCGCGACGAACGCGACCGCTACGAACCAGCTTAATCGAATCGATAGCTGGAGAATGAAGTGGGAAACGACGCTCAACACCAGTGCCGAAGCTCACCTTACGAACAACGAAAGTTTCACGCACGCCAGCACCCTTACGAGCAATCACAACGCCGGTGAAAGTCTGAATACGAGTGTTGTTGCCTTCCTGAATCTTAACGTTGACGTCAACGGTATCGCCAGGACGGAAAGCTGGAATTTCTTCAGCAGCCTTAAGATGCTTAGCATCAAATGCTTCTACAGCATTTACCATAATATTCCTCCATCGCCGCCGCATATCGACGCATAGTAAGCGTTAGCAACAAATGTGCTACGCAAATCTTTCCCCAAAAAGTTCGCTTTTTAGGGGACTTCCGATCCGCGCAATCTTAAATAAGAAGCGACTAGACCTAAAAGATAAAAGAACTATGCGGCATCCCTTTATCGAAAGCATACAAGTACCAAATTTATGCTCAATAATGGACATTATTGAGCATAATTCCGCACTATTCCGCACTATTTCAGCGCACAACTCCATCGAGAGGAGCAGTTTCAACTGTACGAGTCAACTCGTCATCATCAGCGTCATAATCAAACAACTCGCCGTAACGACCCCAGCTAATTGCAATATCAAACTGCTGACGCGCCAAAGCATCCGTGTGCTTACTGCGCAACAAATCCAAAATCAGCTCGCCACGAAGCTTTCCGTTACGATTCCTACTCAAAGCTTGATCAATTGCGTGCACAAGAGACGCATGTTCAATCGCAAGACGAGCAAAAACTTGCTTACTGTGCAAAATATCGGCATTATGCCACTCTTCACCCTCAGAAGTGATAGTAATATGACCATTTTCTGCAGTAAGCAAATTAAGCATCGTGCCAGCATCAACAAGTGGGAACAAATCATCAATCTCAAACGACAAATCAGCTGCCAAATCAGCCAAATCAATGCCATCTGGGCTTTCAGAAATCACGTCAAGCAAACCAGCCATACCACCTGGTGTAGCGTTTGGAAGCAAACGAACAGCCACAGGCTCTGTCTTTGTCTCACCTGCTTCAGCTTCATCCTCACTTTGCTTATCTTCATCTTCATCGTCATGGTGGCGCTGAATAAGCATATCTGCAATTGCTGCAGCTTCGTTATCTTCAGCATCTTCATTAGTTGCATTATTTGCTTGATCTTGAGAATCAGCATCTTCGGAAGCGTCTTGCTCTGCAGTGCTTTCTGGAGCAGAACCAGTCAAAATAGCATACAAATTATCAACCATCGCTTCAAATTCAGCACTGTGCTTATCTCGAGGACGAGGCAAATCAACATTCACATCAGCAATTAAGTGACCTGGATGAGATCCAAGAACCACAACGCGATCAGCCATTTGCACAGCTTCTTCAATATTGTGCGTCACAATAAGCACAGACTTAATATCTCGCTCCTCGCTAGACCACAACTTAAGAACTTCCTGACGCAAGTTTTCAGCAGTAAGCACATCGAGAGCAGAGAACGGCTCGTCCATAAACAATGCATCTGGTCTCAGCACCAACGCGCGCGCAATACCAACTCGCTGACGCATACCGCCGGAAAGTTCCTTAGGATACGCTGTTTCAAAGCCATCCAAACCGATTGCATCAATTGCAGCTAAAGCAAGCTCAGTACGCTTTTCTTTACTAACACCTCTAGCACGCAAGCCAAGTTCCACATTGTCTTGTACTGTAAGCCACGGCATAAGAGCGAAGGTTTGAAATACGATTGCAACTCCTGGGTTTGGGCCTGTCAGCTCGCGTCCGCGATATGTTACTGTGCCTTCTGTTGGCTGCACAAGACCAGCCATTGTGCGTAGAAAAGTTGATTTTCCAGCACCAGAACGTCCCAATATTGCCACGATTTCACCCTCGCGAAGAGTGAAAGAAATATCGTGCAAAACGTGCTGAGTAGTGCCACTGTCAGAAGTGAAGCTTTGACTGATGTGCTTTGCGTCGATAATATCGCTTGTAATTGAGGATTGCACCTTTTTTGCATTGCTCTTTAAAGTATTCATAATTTTGCCAATCTTTTCCATAAAATTTTGTTATTTTAAGCGATTTATTAGTAAATTTATTAGTCGATTTGTTAGTCAATCTAATTCAATACGTAACGTTTTTCGGAAATACGTTGCATTGGCGACCAGAATAATCGGTTGCTTAAAACAACAATCAAGCTCATAACAGTTACGCCAACTAAAGTGCGCGCAGAATCTCCTAAAGTAGTTGCATTAGTAATATATGCACCCAAACCCTGAGTTTCCATGTGGTTCTTTCCATATTCCACAATCTCAGACACAATCGAAGCATTCCAAGCACCGCCTGCAGCTGTAATACCGCCAGTGCACCATGAACCGAAAATAGACGGCAAAATAAGCGTCTTCCATCGCAAAGTACGATCCAAGCGGAAGCTGCGCGTCATTTCACGCAAATCATCCGGAATAGCACTAGCACCTGCAATAACATTGAACAGAATGTACCATTGCGTACCAAGAGCCATCAAAATAATACTTCCCCAACCAAGATCAATATGCCAAGACATAAACCAAGCCATAGCAAACGGGAAGATGAAGTTTGCTGGGAAGCTAGCAAGAATTTGCACTATAGGCTGCATAATACGCGAAATCTTAGGATTCATGCCGATTACAACACCAACAGGAACCCAAATAAGCGAGCTTATTAAAATCAACGCAGCAACGCGCATAAAAGTGATGCCACCAAGCATGCCTGCAGTAATGAACTCATGCAAACCTGCAGTTGTATACACAAAGTAAAGCATATGGGCGGCGCCAGCAGCCACAATAATTAGCATAATAACGTTGAATACCCAATCACCAAGCTTATGCTGAGCAGCCTTATGAGGCCACTTGGAGCCTGTGCGACCGAATGGGCGCGTTACTTTTTCAAGCCACTCGCGAATTGGCAAAAACAGCTTACTAATAACTTCATCTGCATGAGAGTGACGAATAAGAGTCAAAATAGCACTGTGACGCTCATTATCAGATGCGCTTTGCGTAATGCGGAAACGCTCAGCCCAAGCTGTAAGCGGTTTCCACAAGAAGAAGTCAAGTGCCAAAACAACAATCACCATCGACACAATAGCCCACCAAATAAGACCAAGCTTATTTTCGGCAGCAGCTTGTGCCACAAAACTACCGATGCCAGGAAGAGTGTAAGTGTGATTATTTACGGAAATCATTTCCGAAGCTGTAAGGAAGAACCATCCGCCTCCAACAGACATCATGCAATTCCAAAGCAGCGGAATCATTGCGTTAGGCATGTCTAGCACCCAGAAACGTTGCCAATGCGTGAGTTGCAAACTACGAACTGCCTCATCCAGTTCCTTTGGCTCGCTGAGCAGCGAACGGTGGAACGAAAAAGTCATATTCCATGCTTGACTCGTAAAAATAGCAAAAATCGAAGCGGCTTCAACACCAAGCATCGATCCAGGAAAAATTACCAACCAAATAGTGACAGTTGCCGAAAGGAAGCCAAGAATTGGAACTGATTGCAAAATATCTAGAAGAGGAATAAGCACCTTGCCAAGCCTACGACTGCGAGCTGCAAGAGAGCCATAAACAATAGTAAATATAAGAGATGCAACTAATGCGATCAGCATGCGAAATACTGAGCGCAAAGTGTAGTAAGGCAGATTGATTAAGTCCGTGGATACCTTAGATGGTATGCCACTTGGACCAATCGGCTGATTTATGCGCTGAATAAGGAAGGCAGTTACGCCAAAAACGGCAATAATGCCAACGCACACAATAATATCCGACCAGAAACGAGTGTTCTCGTCGACTTGCGCACCTGCGCTTTCTTTGCGCGAAGTTGTAAATACGGTCATAATAAAGTCCTCGAATAGGCAATAAGTGGGTTCACCTTCATGTATTTTTTATTTCTATTCATTTATTACGCAGATATCTATTGAGATTTCTATGCGGATTTCTATTTAGATTTTCGTAAATTCTTGCGTAAAGATCTGCGTAACTTTTCTTGTGTAAATTCTTGCGTAGCCGTATCACCATTGATTACGTTACAGGCGCAAATAACTAGAACTCACGTTTTAACTTCGTAAATTATATTTCGCAAGTTGTATTCGTAAGTTATATATTTCACAAGTTTTGCAACCTAAATTCGGTGATTGCCGGCTTCATATATTCAGGAGGAACATCCGAACTACTACTGCCAATAGTGTCGGAGCCTTCATCAGTACGAGTACTAGAATTATGGCTTTTACTGTCATGTTTCACGGCAAATCACCTCCTTAAGTTAGTGCGCTGCCGGCGCAAATCTTCATCATTGAATCGGAGGTTTACAAGAGAACAGAGACGCACCAAAACACACAAATGCATGTTAAGCGTGCCACGTCGTTCAAGCTTCAGCTTCGCAGGGCGGTGGCGTTGCATTAGTCGAAGCCTTAAATTCGACAACGACTGTTAACCAGCGTGCAGTGTCTCCACTGTGTTGCGGCAGCAACCCTTATCCCCGTGGTAGCCTTACCTACCGACCGTGCTTATTATAAATTATTGTTGCAGTTGTGTCAACATGCAGCAAAACACATTGCAATGCACTTGAGACCTATAAAACTCAGCGACAGATGCTAAACAAAAAGTCTCTTGACGAATTAACGCCAAGAGACTTATAAACCAACAATCACTAAAAACGATTGCTTATATGACTACTATCTTACTTGCGATGAGCGCGATAGAAGCGAATCAAGCTCTGCGTAGAAGCATCCTGAGCTGCCAAAGCGTCATCATCCTGAGAAATTGCAGGAGTAATCTGCTTTGCAAGCTGCTTGCCAAGCTCCACGCCCCACTGATCGTAAGAATCCAAGCCCCAAACAGTGCCTTCAACGAAGGTGATGTGCTCGTAGAGAGCAATCAATTCACCCAAAGCGAATGGGGTCAAAGCTTCGCCGAAGATGGAAGTGGTTGGACGGTTGCCGCTGAATACGCGAGCTGGAACGATCTCTTCTGCAGTGCCTTCTGCGCGAACTTCGTCAGCAGTCTTACCGAATGCAAGAGCCTTGGTCTGTGCAAGATAGTTACCCAAGAAGAGCTCGTGAACGTCCTGATCACCATCCTTAGTAGGATTTGGCGTGTTCACAAATGCAATGAAATCAGCTGGAATAAGCTGAGTGCCCTGGTGAATCAACTGGTAGAAAGCGTGCTGACCGTTGGTGCCTGGCTCGCCCCAGAAGATTTCGCCGGTTTCGCTTGTTACAGGAGTACCATCCCAGCGAACAGACTTACCGTTGGATTCCATAGTGAGCTGCTGCAAATAAGCTGGGAAGCGGTGCAAGTACTGATCGTATGGAAGCACAGCGTGGGAAGCAACCTTGTAGAAGTTGCGGTACCAAACGTTGAGCATACCAAGAAGAACCACAACATTCTTCTCGAATGGGGTTTCAGCAAAGTAAGTATCGATTGCGTGGAAGCCCTTCAAGAACTCCTCAAAGCGCTCTGGGCCGAGAACAACGGCCAAAGAAGTACCAACAGCGGAGTCCACGGAGTAACGACCGCCAACCCAGTTCCAGAAGCCAAAGGCGTTGGTTGGGTTAATGCCGAACTCTGCAACCTTTTCAAGGTTGGTGGAAACAGCTACGAAGTGCTTAGCAACAGCTTCAGCCTTCTTTGCGTCGCTGCCGTCAATAGCGCCGCACTCCTGAAGCTTATTAAGCAACCAGGTACGAGCGGTACGAGCGTTGGTCAAAGTCTCCAAGGTGGTGAAAGTCTTGGAAACAATGATGAACAAAGTGGTTTCTGGATCCAAATCCTTGGTCTTTTCGGCCATGTCGTTTGGATCAATGTTAGAAACGTAGCGAGCGCTAATACCAGCGTCAGCGTATGGCTTCAAAGCT
The DNA here is from genome assembly GCF_049262675.1 of Gardnerella sp. DNF00747. Classification (NCBI taxonomy): domain Bacteria; kingdom Bacillati; phylum Actinomycetota; class Actinomycetes; order Bifidobacteriales; family Bifidobacteriaceae; genus Gardnerella; species Gardnerella sp. DNF00747. Next base: position 1,340,274 of record NZ_CP058394.1, read on the forward strand.
TCGTAAACCATGACCGGACCCAAGTCGGAACCGCCGATACCAATGTTTACAACAGTCTTAATGTTCTTGCCGGTAACGCCCTTCCAAGCGCCGGAGCGAACTTCGTTAGCGAAATCGTAAATGCGACCCAACACTTCACGAACATCTGCAACAGTATCCTGGCCGTCAACAATGAACTTGCCAGCATCCTCTGCAGGACGACGCAAAGCAGTATGCAAAACTGCACGATCTTCAGTATTGTTAATGTGCACGCCGGTGTACATTGCCTTAGTGCGCTCGTCAAGCTTAACTGCCTTTGCAAGATCTGCGAAAAGCTTCAGAGTTTCAGGCTTAATTAAATTCTTAGAAAGATCGAAGTGGAGATCTCCAGCTTCGAAGCTCAACTTATCCACGCGATTTGCATCCTCTGCAAACCACTTCTTCAGGCAAACGCCTTCTGATTGCAACTCGTCGTAATGCTTCTGCAATGCAGCCCACTCTGGGGTTTTTACGGCGTCAACTGGCGGATTGATGGCCATTGTAAGGTCCTTTCATTTCTTCAACTGACGTGACAGCAACCGTCACTATAGTCCAATTCACAAGATACTCACAAAAGCAGACAGAAACACGCGAAGCTTAACACAAAAATGAACACAATCACACTGATAATTTACACATAAAAATTTGTAGTTTGAGGATGTGCAGTGCTCCAAACGCGCGCAACCTACCCTGCATTTGGAGGGTTATCTGTGGTTTATCACTCCAAACGCGAGGAAATTATCTCACATTTGGAGCATTATCTGTTGCACGACGCGCCAAATTGGACAAATTCAAAAATATGATATATAGTGTTTGATTTGTGCGCGAGTCGCGAATGCGTCTCGGGCAACATGCCACTTTAGCTCAGTCGGTAGAGCGTCTCCCTCGTAATGAGAAGGTCGACAGTTCGATTCTGTCAAGTGGCTCTCTGACTCACTCGAGTGTATTAATACTTTTGATTTGTTTTTATTCGCTCGATTGTTTATATGAGTCTATGCGCGAGTGGCGGAATGGTAGACGCGCAGGATTTAGGTTCCTGTGTCTTACGACGTGTGGGTTCAAGTCCCATCTCGCGCACGAAATTTTTCGCTTATTCAGTAATAAATAATGCCTGCAACTCCGGCAAAAGCGCGCGCAAAGCATTACCTCTGTGCGAAATAGCATTCTTTTCTTCTTGAGTCAGCTCTGCACTAGTCAAACCTTTCATTTGCACACCATCGCGAATAGGCTGAAGATCTGGCACAAACAGCGGATCATAGCCGAAACCATTAATTCCGCGCGCCTCGCACAACAAGTGACCAACCATTTCTCCGACTCGAACAGTCTCAAAGCCATGAGAATGCGACATAACACTGCCTTCAGGAACCTCACTGCACCCATCCGGAATAGCAAGAGCTGCAGCACAACGAAAACGAGCAGTACGACATTGATCTGGGATATCAGAAAGTTGGCGCAAAAGAAGCTCATTATTAGCTTTATCATCTCCATGCACACCACTCCACCTAGCAGAAAGAATACCAGGGGCAGCACCAAGCACATCAACGATAAGACCCGAATCGTCTGCAATAGCGGGATAACCTGTTCTTGCAGCAACATCACGCGCTTTGAGCAAAGCATTCTGTTCAAAAGTCACGCCAGTTTCCACAGGATCAGGCAAGCCAAGAGAACCTGCAGTTACTAACTCGAAACTGTCTGCAAGTTTCGACAATTGCTCCTCTAAAATTTGCTTGATTTCAACGAGTTTTCCCTCATTATGTGTTGCCACAATAAGCTTCACGCCCGTTCTCCTTCAATCTCTTCTATTTTGCTAAAGCGGCTTTTTGAGCAGCTTGCAATTCACGATTACCTTTAGTTGCCAAATCAAGTAACGTATTTAATTCGTCGCGATTAAATGGACGATGTTCTGCAGTGCCCTGAATTTCAATGAAAGTACCGGAACCTGTCATAGCTACATTCATATCTGTCATAGCTTGACTGTCCTCAACATAAGGCAAATCCAGCATAGGAGTGCCGTTAATAACGCCTACAGAGACAGCGGAAATAGAATCCTTAATAACATTTGCAGCAGAGCGAATATGACCATTCTTTTCTGCCCAATGAAGCGCATCTACCAAAGCTACATAAGCTCCAGTTACGGAAGCAGTACGAGTTCCACCATCCGCTTGCAACACGTCGCAATCAATTTGAATCTGGCACTCACCCATCGCTTTCATATCGACTACACCGCGCAAGCAGCGACCAATAAGACGACTAATTTCGTGAGTGCGACCACCAATTTTTCCACGCACAGATTCGCGATCAGTTCGCTCAGCTGTTGCTCTAGGAAGCATAGAATATTCGGCAGTTACCCAACCCAAACCGGAATCTCTACGCCAACGAGGCACACCAACCGTAAAAGTTGCGGTACACATTACGCGCGTATTGCCACACTCAATAAGCACAGAGCCTTCAGGAACATCAGTAAATTTACGTGTTATGTGCACAGGTCGGAGCTCGTCAACATCACGACCGTCAACGCGAATTGGTTTTACAGATTCCAACATATCCTTGATTTGAGTCATACCTCACAAATTTAGCACGTGGCTGTTATCTTCTATTTCATCTTCTTAGCACGCAGCAATTTTGTACTAAAGCTGCTCAGAAAGCTCCATCCACTCATCCTCAAGAGCACTTGCTTCTTGCTCGTTTTTTTGGAGATCTTCGTTAAGAGATTGAAGTCCAACAAAGTCACTTGGGTTATGCGCAGCCATTTGCGCTTCAATTTGCGACTTTTCTTCTTCAAGCTTTGTAAGTTTTCGCTCGATTGCTGAAACTCGCCTTGCAGCATCGTGATAGGCTTTGCCGGTAAGTTTGGGCTCAATTACTGTACTTTCTGAACTTTCTTTAGTTGTAGAATTTGCAGCACTCGAAGCATTCGCAGTACTTGAAGCGCCAACAGTACCAGTAGTACCACTACTATTTTCGTGATCGCGTTGCAGCTTTTCTACAATTTGCAAATACTCATCTACACCGCCTGGAAGGTGACGAATTTTGCCGTCAATAAGCGCAAATTGCTGATCTGTTACGCGCTCAAGCAAGTAGCGATCGTGCGAAACAACAATCAAAGTGCCAGGCCAAGTATCGAGCAAATCTTCCATAACTGCAAGCATGTCAGTATCGAGATCGTTTCCAGGCTCATCCATAATCAGCACGTTTGGTTCGTTTAGCAAAATCAGCAGCAGCTGCATACGTCGCTTTTGACCGCCCGAAAGATCCGCAATTGGTGTCATAAGCTGCTCGGGCTTAAAACCAAGCCTTTCCATAAGCTGACCTGGGGTCACTTCTTTGCCATCAATAATATAGCTAGGCTTATAGCGACTTAAAACTTCTTTTACTTTATATTTTCCAAGCTTTTCAAGCTCTTCTAGCCGCTGCGAAAGCACGGCAAATTTTACAGTCTTGCCAATATTTACGTGTCCAAGCGTAGGCTTTAGAGATCCGTCAATAATGTTTAATAATGTTGATTTTCCTGCTCCATTCGCACCCACAATTCCAAAACGATCGCCTGGACCTATAAGCCAAGTTGCATCGTCTAAAATCATGCGTCCAGTAATAGTTTTGCGCGATGCAGCTGAAGTTTCTGCAATGTTTTCTACGCTCGTAGCAGTATTTTCCGAAGTATTTTCCGCAGAATTTTCAAGAGAATTTTCTTGATTTTCGTCAACGGCAATAGTAACGCTTCCCACGTGAGTTGGTTGCGCAAAAGCAGATTCTACGATATCGACTTTATTTGATTTTTCTGCATTATCTTCACCTAAAGATGCGTTTTCTGCAATATCCGGATCGATATTTTTTAACTGCTGAGCGCTATCGAAAATTTGCGTAACGTCAATTAAATCAACAACTTGCTTACCAAGACGCGAAGTTGCCATTTTCTTCAATTCAAGAGTGTCTCTTAGCGGCGGCACATCTGCAATAAGCTCGCGCGCTTGCTTTACGTGGAACTTTTGCTTAGTAGAACGCGCACGAGCACCCCTGGAAAGCCAAGCTAACTCTTTTCTCGCCAAATTCCTGCGACGCTCTTCGCGCACATCCGCTTGGCGTTCGCGCTCTACACGTTGCATCATATAAGCGCTGTAACCACCCTCGAAAGGATCAATTACGCCGTCGTGCACTTCCCACATCGAAGTGCAAACCTCGTCCAAGAACCAGCGGTCGTGCGTCACAATCAAAAGCGCACCTTGACCGTCCTGCCAACGGTGAAGAAGATGCTCTGCAAGCCAATGAATCGTCACAACGTCCAAATGATTCGTAGGCTCATCCAAAGCCAAAATATCCCAGTCGTGCAACAATAATCTTGCTAAATCTGCGCGCCTGCGCTGACCTCCAGAAAGCGTTCCAACTTTCGCTTCCAAATTTATGCCGCCAAGAAGCGCTTCTACAATTTCGCGCGAACGCTGATCTGCAGCCCACTCGTAATCTTCGCGATTTTCAAGAGCAGCCTCGCGCACAGTTGCGTTATCGTCCAATGGATCGCGCTGGTCCAACATGCCAAAAGTAAGCCCTCCGCGCTTCGTAACGCGACCAGAATCAGGCTGCATTTTACCGGCAAGTAGTCGAAGTAGCGTTGACTTTCCGTCGCCATTTTTTCCAACAATACCGATTCTGTCACCTTCAAAAACTCCAATAGTAACGTCTTTAAAAATCGTTTTTGTAGCAAATTCTAGCGAAACTCGTTCTAATCCCAAATCATACGTAGGCATAATCCACAAATATAGCTGAACACTTATACGAAAGGATATAGAAGGAATATGGAAAAATGCAATCGCAAATGCGAACGCGAAGCTTAAAAGCGCTTGTGTTGGTAGTAGGACTATAATAATACGTGCTATGAAAACTCAGAACAATCAACAGAATATGCAGAATATGCAGAGCAAACACAATCAAAATAATCAAAACAACTCGCATGTGCAACACAACGAAGATGGAGTTTTGAGATTAGATGGCGGTGAAACACGTCCTGGAGACCCAACACAGGAACTTTTAAACGCTTTAGGCACAACTATTTCGCCGGATCTTTTGGTAGAAGCACTCACCCACCGCTCGTTCTCGCACGAGCATCCTGGCACACGAAATTATGAGCGACTTGAGTTTTTGGGCGATGCTGTGCTTGAGTTAGTTTCTACAGAAACGCTGTTTTCTGCACACCCAGACATGACTGAAGGTCAGCTTGCGAAGATGCGAGCGAAAGCTGTGTCTGAATGGGCGCTTTCTGCTGTTGCGCGCGAAAAGCTGCATGTTGGCGCGTATATTCTTCTCGGTCGCGGAGAAATGGAGCAGGGCGGAAATAATAAAGATTCAATTTTGTGCGATATTGTTGAAGCACTTATTGGTGCAACTTTTGTTGAACATGGAATTGATGAAGCTCGCAGAGTTGTGCATCGTTTGATTGACGACACTTTGGCGGAAGTGCTAACTGAAGGACCAGCTCTCGATTGGAAGACTTCGCTTACTGTCAAAGCTCACGATATGGGTTTGGAAGATCCAGAGTATCGAATGGCTGTTTCTGGGCCAGAATACGCTCCAGTATTTGAAGCTCGCGCGGTTTTGGCACATAAGGATGGCGACGAAGTGTTGGGAGTCGGAAGTGGCTCTAGCAAACGAAAAGCGCAACTCGCAGCCGCCGAAATCGCTTGGCACGCACTCGACGCGCGTAAGTAACTACGAACTTTACCTGATTTGCGAACTTTGTCATCGATACTTCGAATACGATAAGCGACTATCAATCAAAGAACGCTAGCAGTATTGCTCTGCCATCACTACAGCAAAAATAACTACCGCACCACAAAAAACACTAACTATTTTCTGAGTAGTGAGGGGTGGGTGTTGCTTGGTCGAGCAATATAAAAGCGGAGCGATAGCAATATCTTTTTGATAAATAACTATTTTTGAAAGAAAGTAACTAAAAAACTAAACTTAACTATGCAACCGCTAAGTCCAAATAAGGTATAAGAGCGTAGCGCTGTCCTCACGGCTAATTGCCGCTCGGCTGAGCTTGCGTGGAAAGTCCACTGGACTTTCCATCTGAGCAAGCTCACGCTCCGAGTTGCTTTCGCGAGCACAATGCTGCGCGAAAGCAGGTCGTCGCGCAAGCAACCCCACCCCTCACAGCCACAATACGCAAGAAAAAGAAAAACCCTGCCACCCGTCGATGGCAGGGTTTCTATTAATAAAACCTACTTGGTGTGCTCGGAGCGAATAGCTTCACGATAAACACGACCACGGAAGGTTCCGCAAGATGGGCAAGCCATGTGTGGGAATGCCTGAGAACCGCAGTTCGGGCAAGTCACAGTCTGCACGGCAGACGCCTTCCAATTAGCGCGACGCGAATGCGTATTAGCACGCGAGGTCTTGTACTTAGGCAGTGCCATAATTCTTTCCTCTATTTCATTCAATCGATTGAGCTTAAGCGTTCTGTATATTACAGCAAGCGCCGTACAAATTGCTAATTTACGTGAACTTGAGTGAGATTTAAGCGAAATCTGTTTTGCGCAAAAGCTCGCGCTCTAAGCGCTCGCTACGAAACTCGCGTTGGAAGTCCACTGGACTTCCAACCTAAGCGAGTTTCCGCTCCGAGTTGCCTTCGCGCGCTAAATCGCAGCGCTCAGGCAGGTCGTCGCGCTTTTCATTCTGCTCAAGCTGAGCTTTCAAATCCTCTAAAGCAGCAAAACGAATATCCGTAACGTCATGATGATGATCTGGATGCTCGTTTAAGTTTTCGCCACACTGAGAGCAAAGTCCGCGACAATCCGGCTCACACAACGGTTGCAACGGCAGCTCACTTACCATCGTGTCGCGAATAAGAGCCTCAATATCCGCAAAATCACCACCCGCAACTAGAGGATACACATTGCCTGACTCGTCATTTTCATCCCAAATTTGCGATTCAGCTTCATCCGCATCGCCACGAGTATTGCGATTATCCGAACGATTAGAACGCGAGTCAGCATATGGAAAGAATACGCACACATCCACTTTCCAATCGCGACGAAGCGGCATCAAGCATCGAGTACATTCTGCATGCACCGGGGCAGTAATACTGCCCTGAAACATTAAGCCGTCAACCACAGCATCAAAATCGCCATCAACCATAACATCACTGCCTGGCTTTACGCCAATAACGTAATCTCCAATACCTTCCGGCGCCGGAAATACGCGATGCAACGACATGCTACTACCAGCGCGCGCAGCCATTTGCGCTACTGGAACAGCCCATGGTGATTGGGATGGATGCGAAGCCATTACTAATTCCTTTCCTCTTCATCATCGTCATACAATGATGAGCTAATGTCATTTTGTACGTGCGCTGCAGCTCGACGACGATCTTCCAACACTCGCTGACCCGCTTGCACATCTTGTTCTAATTTATCTAGCTGCTGCTTTAAGCCTTCCATAACAGTCGCGCAATACTGATCCGCACCTTGCGTAAGCTTGTCTGATTTTGCTTGCGCAGTAGCGAGAATATCGCGAGCTTTCTGTTTTGCTAAAGCCGTTACGTTTTCTTGACCTGCTAAAAATTGAGCACGCTCTTGCGCTTCTTCAATTATTTCTGCAGATTGAGATTGCGCTGAAGAAACAATAGAGCTTGCTTGTGCTTGCGCTGTACGCAAACGTCGCTCTGCTTCTCGCATTAACGCAGAAGCTCGCTCCAATTGCACAGGAAGCATATCTTTCAAACGCGCTAACTGGTCAACGAACTCATCGCGATCAATTTTTACCATTCCTGCAGCAAACAAAACATTCTTGGCTTCCGAAAGAGTTGCTTCCATTGCGTCAATAATGTCGTAAACTGTAGTAAATTCAGCGCGGCTCTTTGAACGCGCTTCATCGCTTATTGTTTCTGCAGCTACTTTTGAAGTTTCAGATTCATTTTCCTCAAAGTCGATAACGCCACCATCTTCTCGCTCTCGTAAATCTGGAAGAGGGAAAGGAGAAAATGATGCTGGCGAAGAAGCTGCTTTGCTATTTTTCTTGTTCTTATTTGTACTATCAGCACCATTATCCTGCACATCTTCCGCAGCAGAAACACTTCCAACTGCCGCAACAGATGACGTTTCTGTGTTGTCAGCATCTGTATCAACTAATAGGTCGCCTTCATGCGCACTTCGTACGTCGGATTGCGTTTTATTTACAACGCCATCTTGAGCATCTTCTTCATCTGCGAGAACCGGATGCAATGGCAGCTTTTGATTGCGATCAACTTGCACTTCGCGCTCCATCGTGTCGTCTCCTTCACTAGATAATCCAGAAGTTGCGTCAGTAAGTTCATTTTTATTTGTCATCTTCTACTCTCCTGTTCAATTGTTCAGCATAGATGAATTATTATCTACGCCTAATGATTGCTCACTAAAAAGCTTTTTTAATAAGGGTATTACGTTATCTGGAACCATGCCAGTAACATTTCCCCCATGACGAGCAACATCTTTAACCACAGAGCTTGAAACATGCTCAAGCACAGGATCAGCAGGCAGGAAAAGCGTTTCGATACCTGCTAATTTGCGGTTCACTAGTGCCATTCCAAGTTCTGCCTCATAATCACCGTTTTGACGTAAGCCTTTTACGATTACTGTAGCACCAACTTTTGTACAGTAGTCAGTAATCAAACCAGCTGTTGAAGTTACTACTATTTTGCAATCGCGATTGAAGCTATTTTGAGATTGCGGCAAATTATTTATTGCTTCTTGAATAATTTTTACGCGCTCAGATTCAGAAAATAACGGAGTCTTTGCAGCATTTACCGCAACTAGCACATGTACTTCATCAAATAGATGCGTACAACGTTGTATTACGTCTAAATGGCCGGCAGTGACTGGATCATACGAGCCGGGGCACACAGCTATAGTCATGCTTTTAGATTATCACCCATTGCGCTCAGAACAAAAATATATTAAAAAATAGCGTTACTTTTATCGTTAAAGATAGAAGTAACGCTAATACGCAATATAAACTACTTAAATACGCAACATAATTACTTAAAAATTAAACTTTCCTAATTCCTCGTATATGCGCTTACATTCAGGGCAAACTGGGTAGTCATTTGCTTCGTGTCGAGGAATCCACACTTTACCGCATAAAGCTACTACTGGTCGACCAGTTAAGCGCGACTCATCAATTTTGTCTTTTGACACATAGTGCGCAAAACGATCTGCATTACCACCATCATCTAGACGAGCATCTTCGTCAACTTCTGGACGTTCTAGAACAGAAGTGCTTGTGCCGGAACCAGAATCTGGATTTGCGGATTGCGAACCAGATTCCATAACAGCATCTAACGCATTATCTGCTTCTAAAGATGAAAACATATCGCATCCTTTCGTAACGCATTGTGTAACGAATTTCGTAGCGCACTAAAATTTAATTGAATTTTATTAGCAAAATCAAGCATAAAGCATTATCGCAACAAACGCTCAAAAAAGCTGTCAGAAACGCTAGTCTTTACGCATGAATTATTCGCTAATTATTCGCGAAAATTATTTGCGAATCTTATTTAGTTATTTAGTAAAGTTTAGTTTTAAAAAGATTAATTTATAGTACTTTTATAGTACTTGAATTTCTGTTGGTATTGCAGGGTCTCCGCGCATCAAACTTTGCGCAGCCAAAGGCAGTCGACGCAAAGCAGAAGCGCAATAATCCTGGGCACGTATAATCGCATCGTGACCCATAAACTGTTCGTCAGCTTCACCATCGACCATGTAATCAACTAGCAGATTTTCCCACGAATCCTTAGGCTTAAACTGAGCGAGCGCAACTTCCGAACCGGAAATCACGCGTTCGCAATCAGCTACACCGCAAGAATCGTTGCTGTAATCGTATGAACGATACGCCAACTTACGTCCAGGCACAGTCGCTTTATTCTTAGAACGCTTAGCAACAGGCTGCATTACACCATCTGCACCCTCACGCTCAGTAAGCTTATAAACCATTGCACAAGTTGGAGCACCGGAGCCGGTTACAAGCATTGTGCCGATGCCGTAAGAATCCACAGGCGCATTTTGTAAGGAAGCAAGAGCATACTCGTCCAAATCGTTAGTAACTGTAATCTTTGTGTTTTTAGCACCCAACTCGTCGAGCTGATTCCTAACGCGACGAGCCAGAGCGCACAAATCTCCAGAATCAATACGAATTCCGCCAAGATCTGGACCTGCAACTTCCACGGCTGTCTTTACAGCTTCCTCAATATTATAAGTGTCAACAAGAAGCGTAGTGCCTTTGCCAAGAGCTGCAATTTGAGAAGTGAAAGCGTCACGCTCGGTGTCGTGAACAAGAGTGAAGCAGTGAGCTGCGGTTCCGATTGCCTTCAATCCGTAAAGTTTTGCAGCCAACAGATTTGCAGTACCTTTAAAACCGCCAATAACCGCTGCGCGAGATGCAGCAACTGCAGAATATTCGTTTGTGCGACGGCCGCCCATATCCATGCAAGGACGACCTGCGGAGGCTGAAACCATACGTGCTGCGGCAGAGGCAACCGCGCAATCGTAATTAAGCACAGAAAGAAGCACAGTTTCAAGCAAAGTGCACTCACCAAAAGTGCCTTCTACCTGCAAAATTGGCGAATTCGGGAAGAACATCTCCCCCTCGCGATAACCGGAAATTTTACCGTGGAATCGGAAATTTTCCAGCCATTCAATGGTTTCTGCGCTAACAATTTTACGATCACTTAAGAAACACAAATCATCTTCCGAAAGATGGAATTTTTGCAGCTCTTCCAAAATGCGGCCCATGCCAGCAACAACTCCGTAACGACGACCTTGAGGCAAGTGGCGCGTAAAAATTTCAAAAACGCACTTGCGATTTGCAGTGCCGTCTTTAAGAGCAGCGTCGAGCATAGTGTATTCATACATGTCCGTCATAAGAGCAGATGAAATCTCAGCCATGATATTCCTTTCGTAACGAACAAAATAAAAACTAGTTACTAATTACCAATTCTTTGGGAGTGGCGTAGTACGCGCGAGTAGTTAATAAGTATTCACAACGTAACACTGGAATCATATTAGCTCTATCTACTGAGCTTGTTACTTGGCTGATACTTGGGCTGTGTGGGAAACAGCGAGCGCGACGATATACCTGAGCACTGCGCAACGGATAACGCTCCAAACGCGAGATAAGTTCCCCACATTTGGAGCGTATAACGACGATAAACGCTCCAAATGCGAGATAAGTTCCCCACATTTGGAGTGCCAAACCACAAGCTCGCACTATAAGCGCTCGCTTACGAAACTCGCGTTGGAAGTCCACTGGACTTCCAACCTAAGCGAGTTTCCGCTCCGAGTTGCTTTCGCGCGCGCTGTGCTACGCTCAAGCAGGCCGTCGCGCCAACGCGAGAAAAGTTGCGCACGTTTGGAGTAATAGACAAAGCAATGCCAAATCGCAGTATAAAGAAGCATTTATAATAGCAATTATGCTTAATAAGAGTTTGAACGAAGAGACTGCAAAAGTTACTAAAGCCGCAGAAAACCTGCACTTATACAACACGGCTTCACATTCAACGAACACTTTCGTACCTAAAAAGCATGGTCAAGTAGGCATGTACGTGTGCGGCGCAACAGTGCAAAGTTCTCCGCATATTGGTCATATTCGCGCAGCGATCGCATTCGATATAATCCGTCGCTGGATGCTGCGTTTAGGATACAAAGTCACGTTTGTTAGAAACGTCACAGATATTGACGACAAAATTATGAAAAAAGCCAACGAATCAGGGCAAAATTGGTGGGAACGAGCATATATTTACGAGCGCGAATTTACAAAATCCTACAATACTTTAGGAGTGCTTGCGCCAACAGTTGAGCCACGCGCAACAGGTCATATTACAGACATGGTTGAGCTGATTGAACGCTTAATCGAACGCGGTCACGCATATGTTATTAAAGACAATGACGGAAATCCTACTGGAAATGTCTATTTTGACGTGCCAAGTTGGGAGCATTACGGCGAATTAACGCACCAAAATCAGAACCAAAATGAAACTTGCGCAGATGAAGCCGCAGCTATCGCAGACGCGAAAGGTCCAAGCGTAGACGCTGCCGAAAACGATATTTACAATCCAACAGATCCTGCAGATGCTTCACCAGACAAACACGATCCTAGGGATTTCGCACTTTGGAAAGCACCTTGCGATTTCGATCAGCCGGATGCGCGCTGGAAAACTCCTTTTGGCGAGGGACGCCCTGGTTGGCATATTGAATGCTCTGCTATGAGCCATCGTTATCTTGGAAATGATTTCGATATTCACGGAGGCGGCCTGGATTTGCGTTTCCCTCACCACGAAAACGAAATGGCACAAACGCGTGCTGCTGGATGGGAAAGCGCCAATGTGTGGATGCATTCAGCATGGGTTACCGCCAAAGGTGAAAAAATGTCAAAATCGTTGGGAAATGGTCTTTCCGTACCAGTAGTTTTGGCAAATAATTCGGCTTGGGTTGTGCGATATGCTTTGGGAGCAGTGCAATATCGCGCAATGTTGGAGTGGTCTGACCAAGCTTTGGTGGAGTCAAAATCGGCTTATGATCGCATTATGAACTTCCTCGAGAGAGCTGACAGATTGCTTGACAAGAAGCCAACTTGCGAAGAAGTGCGCTCTGTTAACGCAGACGAGCTTCCGGAAGATTTCACTCGCGCTATGAACGATGACATTAACGTTTCTGGCGCAATCGCAGAAATATTTACTACAATTCGTCAAGGAAATACTCTTATTGACGACTGCAGCAAAGATTCTTCACAAGCACAAAGCGAAAGCGTACAAAAGCTCATATATCTCGCTGTTTTGCAAGTGCGAGCTATGTTAGATACTTTGGGCTTGGATCCTTACGCACAAACGTGGGCTTCGAACGATAATCAATCGCCTGCAGAAGGCTCAAACGGCAAGGAAAACAAAGAACACTCAGCTTTGGACTCTTTAATTACTTTGCAACTTAAAGCTAGAGCAGATGCTAGAAAAGCAAAGGATTTTGCTACTGCAGATGCTATTCGCGACGCGTTAAATAACGCAGGAATTGTAATTGTCGATACTTCGCAAGAATCATCTTGGCATTTGCAATAAACGAAAGTAACGCAAAAGCAAAAGAAAACGCGAAAGTATTAATTAGCAAATCAAGTTAGCAATTGCACTAAAGTTACGTTAGCAACAACAGGTAGAATGGAAAACTATGGCAGCATTTAGTTCGTTAACAGACCGCCTTTCCAATGCTTTTAAGCATTTGCGCAGCAAAGGCAAGCTATCAGAATCCGATATTGACGGCACAATTCGCGAGATTCGCCGCGCACTTCTCGACGCAGACGTTGCGTTGGAAGTAGTCCGCTCATTCACTGCTCGAATTCGCGAGCGCGCTCTTGGTGAGGAAGTTTCGCACGCTTTAAACCCAGCTCAGCAAGTTGTGAAAATTGTAAACAACGAGCTTACGCAAGTATTGGGCGCAGGTGTAGATAGGCAGCTTAATTTTGCGAAGTATCCTCCAACTGTAATTATGCTTGCAGGTTTGCAAGGTGCGGGTAAAACTACGCTTGCTGGAAAGCTAGGCTACTGGCTGAAGGATGCAGGCCATACTCCTTTGCTTGTAGCAGCAGATTTGCAACGACCTAATGCAGTCACGCAGCTGCAAGTTGTTGGCGAGCGCGCAGGAGTTCCTGTATTTGCTCCAGAAAAGGGCGTACAAACAGGCGGAAGTGCGATTTCTTTGCCATGGTTCACTAAAGGCGACCCGGTTAAGGTTGCGCGCGATTCTATTAATTATGCGCGCGAAAAAATGTATGACACTGTGATTATTGATACCGCAGGTCGTTTGGGTGTTGACGAAGAGCTCATGAAGCAGGCACGCAATATTCGCGATGCCGTGCAACCGCAAGAAGTGCTGTTTGTTATTGACGCAATGATTGGTCAAGATGCTGTTCGCACTGCTCAAGCTTTTAACGATGGCGTAAACTTTACCGGCGTTGTGCTTTCTAAGCTTGATGGCGACGCTCGAGGCGGTGCTGCACTTTCGGTTGCAAGCGTTACTGGAAAACCGATTTTGTTTGCCTCTACAGGTGAAGGTTTGAAGGATTTTGAAATCTTCCATCCTGATCGAATGGCTTCACGCATACTCGATATGGGCGATATTTTGACGCTTATTGAGCACGCACAGAAGCAGTTCGACGAAGAAGAATCACGCAAGGCTGCTGCAAAAATAGCTGAAGGCAGCTTTGGTTTGGATGATTTTTTGGAGCAGCTTCAGCAAGTTCGTAAGCTTGGCTCAATGAAGAAGCTTTTGGGTATGATGCCTGGAATGGCTGCCCACCGTCAAGAGCTTGAGCAGTTTGACGATAAGGAAATTGACCGCACTGAGGCGATTATTCGCTCTATGACTCCTCAAGAGCGTAGAAATACAAAGATTATTGACGGATCTCGCCGCGCGAGAATTGCTGCCGGATCAGGTGTGAGCGTTTCGCAAGTTAATGCACTTTTGCAACGTTTCGAACAGGCTGCAAAAATGATGAAGCGAATGAGCGGTGGAGCTGGAATGCCTGGTATGGGCGGCATTCCTGGATTCGGTGGAGCCGGCAGTAAGTCGAAGCGCAAAGACAAGAAAGGCAAGAAGAAGGTCGGAAAGTCCGGAAATCCAATGCGCAGGGAAGCTGAAGAGCGCGCGTTGCGTGAGCGTCTTTCTGGCGAATCTACTAGCGACGATGTTGCAGGTTCTGCTTTTGCAAAGCCACAGCAACCAAATCTTCAGAATCTTCCTGAAGGACTTAAGGAACTTATGAATTCCGAAGACGCAAATCAAGATAATCAACTGCCACCTAACTTTGGCGGCGGATTAGCTGGCTTATTCGGTCGATGATTTTAGTATTGGCGTTTTTGTGGGTTATATTTGTGCCGCTTCTTTTGTGGCAGCTGATGCGTTGGCTGCCAGCAGGTGCGGATAAATATAACCCACTTCCGTATGTTATTGCGTTGCTTCCACTTGCAACTTACGTTGTGGGAGCACTGTTTTTGTGTAATTTTGGCGCTTTTTTGCTGTATACATGCTGCGCAGAGAAAGTAACGAAATCGCTTAATTTAGCACAATCTTACGCGAAATCTTACGGATATTTATGCGTTGCTTACGCTGCGCTATTTTTGATTTCGCTTAAGTCGCATACGCCGTACTGGTTTGAAAGATTGCGTAGGTTGCACGAAAGCAAATCGTCGCGCAAAAGCTGCAAGGAACGGCATCAAGAAATACGCGTGATGACTCTTAACTGCAGATACGGAAAAGCGAGTGCATCCGAAATAATAGAAATAACGAAAAAATATCACGTAAATACGTTACTTTTACAAGAATTAAGCGAGTCTTTAGTAAAAAATCTTGAAAAACTTGGAATATACGAAATTTTTCCAACTTCGTGCGTAGGTGCGCAAAGTGAGCATAATAACGGCGGATTCAACGCTATTTTTACGCAATATTCCGCGATTTCTACTTGCAATAATTCCGTAAAAATTGAAGCTGCAAGCGTACCAAGCGTTACAACTTGCTTAGATTTTGGTGCAAATGAAAAAGTTTTGGTGAAATTTGCTTCTGCACATCCAAAGTCACCGATGCGTGGGTGTGCTGCTTGGAGTAATGGAATTCGCGCACTTGCGACTATTGATTCTACTACTGATTCTTTCGCCGATTGCACTAACGAATGCGCTGACGAATCTACTTCGAAAACTTGCGATTTAGCAACTCTTACTATTGTTACTGGCGATCTTAATTCCACAGTCGACCACCCAAGCTTTCGCTCGCTTTTGAAATACGGATTTACAGACGTTGCGCTTTCGCTTGGAAAGCGTCTACGCACATGGCCTACATGGCTTAAGTGGCCAAATCTTACACTTGACCATGTGCTATTTTGCGCAAAAAACTGTAAATCTAACGCACTATGGCAAAAGAATGTAGTTGTCGACGGCACTGATCACTTAGCATACATCGCAGCAATCGGCCTACAATCACTAGATAAAAACGTCCAAGCGCGCAGGCATAATAGATAAGTTATTCGCGTGAATCGGCGCCCTCTTCCCGACCACGTGAGGAACATGTGGAAGCTCGCAAGGAGTGCCCCACACCCGAACGAAATTCCACGACTCTAGTTATAAGGAGAGCCATTTTGGCAACCAAGATTCGTCTTAAGCGATTGGGCAAGAAGTTCTATGCCTTCTACCGTGTAGTCATTTCTGATTCACGCAACAAGCGCAACGGTCAGTCCATCGAAGAGATCGGCGTTTACGATCCAAACAAGCAGCCATCTATGATTCAGATTGATTCTGAGCGCGCACAGTACTGGCTTGGCGTTGGCGCACAGCCAACCGAACCAGTGTTGAAACTCTTGAAGATCACTGGTGACTGGCAGAAGTTCAAGGGTCTCGACGGTGCCGAAGGCACGTTGAAGACTTCTGAAGCTGGTCCAGACGCACAGGCTCGCGTTGAAGCTGTTGAAGCTGAAGCTCAGAAGCTGAAGGCCGCTAAGTCTGAAGCCGCTGCTAAGGCTCAGGCTGCAGCTGAAGCCGCTGCAAACGAAGCCGAAGAAGCCCCAGCTGAAGCTGCGGAAGCTGCCGAAGCCGAGGAAAAGGCTGAGTAATCATGCTGGCTCAAGCTGTTGAACATCTCATTAAGAACATCGTGGATTTTCCAGATGACGTGTCGGTACGTTCTCACGAAAATGCTCGCGGCGAATTGCTTCGAGTACGCGTGAATCCTGAAGATATTGGTCGCGTTATTGGACGCAATGGTCGTACCGCTAATGCAATTCGCATTGTTGTGCAAGCTTTGAGCAACCACAATGTGCGCGTTGACATTATGGACGTACGTAAGTGAGATGAACGTGGCATTAGACCAACAATCTTTTGACAACCCTCAGCAAAGTCGTAATGACCTGCTGAGGGTTTGTCGTATCGGTAAAGCCCAAGGTTTAAAAGGCGAAGTTACTGTACAAATTTTTACAGATGAGCCTTACGAACGTTTTGAGCCAGGAAATGTATTGTGCACTGCAGACGGCGAGCGCGAGTTCGTTATTGAGAACGCAAGAACATTCAAAAATCGTTGGATTTTACTATTCGAAGAATCACAAAATCGCAACGATGCGGAAGCACTTAATGGCACTGAATTGTATGTGCATGCGGAAGATGCGCAAGAACTTGCTGCCGAAAATGCTTGGTATATTAAGGATTTGGTCGGTTTGCAAGCGCGTTTGTGCGAAGAAAATCAGCTTGGGCTTACTCCTAAAATTATTGGAAAAGTCGTGGATGTGCTCGACGGCGCGCAATCGTTACTGAAAATCCGTTTAGATCATCCGGTTGACGAAGAACATAAAACAGCGCTCGTGCCATTTGTTGAAGCTATTGTGCCGGAAGTTGACGTTGCAAACGGGTATTTGACTATTAATCCTCCTGGCGGTTTAATTCCGGGGCTTTCGTAGTTTTCATAGTTTTATCAGTTTTCGTAGTAGAGTGCCTTATGATGGACATCGATATTATTTCCGTATTCCCAGAATATTTTCGCATGCTAGACCTAAGTTTGTTAGGCAAAGCGCAAAATAATGGTTTATTGCAAATTCGCGCATACAATTTACGCAAATGGACTCACGATGTGCATCAATCTGTTGATGACACGCCGGTTGGCGGTGGTGCTGGCATGGTTATGAAACCTGAGGTTTGGGCGGAATGCTTAGACGAGCTGCTTAGCTTGCCAAAATCTGAAGTAAAAAATACGTGCGATACGTGCGATAGTTGCGAAGAAGCAAAAATCGCGACTAATAAAATAGACTCAACTAAACCAATTCTTATATTCCCGAACCCTTCTGCCCCACTATTTACGCAAAAAGACGCAACAGAATTAAGCAACGCAAATCATTTAGTATTTGGATGCGGCAGATACGAAGGCTACGACGCTAGGATTCCAGAATATTACCGAGCGCAAGGAATTGACGTACGCGAGTATTCAATTGGCGATTACGTGCTAAATGGCGGAGAAGTTGCAGTAAGCGTTATGCTTGAGGCAATTACACGCTTAATCCCGGGGTTTATGGGAAATCCTGAGTCGATTGTTGAAGAGTCGTACACAGGCTCGGACGCACTTTTGGAACACCATCAATACACGCGTCCAACTACTTGGCGCGGTATAAGCGTTCCGGAAATACTCACTTCCGGAAATCACGCCAAAGTTGATCGTTTTCGTCGAGATGAAGCTATATCTCGTACAAGCGAAATTCGACCTGACTTGATTAAAAAATTGGACTGCCACAAGCTAGATAAATCGGATCGAAAAACGCTTATGTCGCTCGGATGGGAAGTTTCCGGCGAACATCCGCGCAAAAACTCGCGCTAGCAGCAAAAGCCGGAAATACTCCGACAACAGTATTGCTATGCTAGCGTTAATTACTTGTTGATTAGAGAACACTAACATTATTTCTGCCGCACGCACAACACAAAATCTCTCCACCATAACACCACCACCTGTTTAGTACGCTAACTTCAATGTACTAATATTCGTGTGGTAGAGATTTGAGATTTTTCGCACTGAGCGCGGCGAACGTCAGAGCCGCAGGCTGCTGATTCGCCAAGCGAAGAAGAAAAATCGAAAAATCTCTGCGATAAGGCACGGTTATTAACGATTAAACACGCAGAGTTTGGGGGATTTCTCTACGAGCACTAAAAGAGGACTGGGCGCATTGACTTGCCGGAGCGCTTAAAGCGTAGCGCGCGGAGGCACTTCAATGCGGAAACTCGCTTAAGTTGGAAGTCCAGTGGACTTCCAACGCGAGTTTCGCAAGCGAGCGTAATAAAACGCGAGCGTATCGTTAAAAAACGTTTAAGAATAAAGCGCCCGAAGGAACGCTCGCGCGGTCTAGGTGCGCTCGCTACTGAGCTTGCGTTGAAAGCACACCGTGCTTTCAACTTGAGCAAGCTCACGCTCCGAGTTGCTTTCGCGCGCGCAATGCTGTGTGAAAGCAGGTCGTCGCGCATGCGAGGAAAGAAATCCCCCGAAACTCGCGCCACATCCTGAGTACAAAAACAGATTGTAACGAAGCCGAATCAGATCAATCGCGCTTAGACTGAATAAACAACACAGAAGTTTCTCCGTAATTACGCGTATCAAACAGCTCCCAGCCCTCAGGCATAGTCGGCAAAACACTTCGCGCGCTACGCTCCAACACAATCAACGTATCCGCAGAAACGCTCGCAACTCCGCTCGCAATCATCGAAGCCAATAAACTTTCGCAATCCGCAGTTTCGTAAGCATAAGGCGGATCAATAAAAACCAAGTCAAACGCTTCCCCACTATAATCCGCAACGAACTGCTCCGCGCGCTTTCGAAGAACCCTCATAGAAAGCGCAGAATCCCAAGCCTTTGAACTCTGCAACGCTTTCGACGTACGAAGTATCAGCGCAGCCGCTTGCGAATTTGCTTCAACAGAAACAAGCTCACGCGCGCCACGAGATAGCGCCTCAACTCCTAACGCACCTGTGCCGGCGAATAAATCAAGAACGCGAGCATTGTGCATAACATCCCACGAATCGAGCCTAGAAAATATCGCTTCTTTCGTGCGATCTGTAGTAGGTCTTGTACACGACTGCGCTGAAGTAAGCGGCAAAGATTTAAAACGTCCAGCAATAATGTGCATTCTTCTAGCTTATCCTCCCCCTCCCGACAGTCATTGTTACTCAATGCGATTTTGTGATTATTTAGTATTGTCTATGAGTTTTAAACACATTTGTTGGAGAATTTACTGGCATTTGTTTTCGGTTTCGATACTCGCTTTACAGCTGTGTAAAGGAAGTGTCGCGCGCAGAAAGCAAAAAGCGGCAAAGCATAGGAAATCCTAGCTTTACCGCTTAATTTTATTCACTTAAGATTACGCAAACTCACGCGTCAATCTTACTTATTTACTTCTTCAGGATTCGGGATTAAGAAGGAGCAAGCAAACGCAAGCGCAAGTAACACAATGCCCGCAACCATCGAAGCCATGTATCCGCCTGTTGCACCATTAGTTCCTGCAACATTCGTCATCACAGCGTAAAGAATTGCAAAGCTTAAGCCAGCACCCAAGTTAAAAGCACCAGCGTTCATGCCTGGCAAGTATCCTGGATTATCCTTTGGAGAAAGCACAATACCAAGTCCGTTAAGCATAATGTTTGCAACACCTGCGTAGCTTACGCCCAAAGCCAGCGAAAGCGCAACCAAAGACCACACCGATGGATTATTAGCAACATACATACCAAACACAACGCCAATCACACTGACAATAATGCCAGCACGAAGTACCAAACGGTAACCAAACTTGGCAGCCAGCATACCAGCCACAGGCCCAAACAAGAAGCCAATAATTGCGTAAGGCGTCAACGTTGCAAAGCTCACCACGTCAGCACCCAAGCCAGCACCAAACTTAGCATCCTGAGCAAGCTGCGGCACTACACCATTCATCAAAGCAAAAACACCAGTCATGGTAAGCAGCGTGCAAGAAAGCAAGCCCCACGTGCGACGCTGCTTCATGTAATGCGTCGAAACCAAAGGAGCAGCAATCTTTCCTTCAATTCTCCAGAAAATCGCGAAGAAGATTACAGCCACTACCACAAGGCCTGCAACCATAGTCAAGTTAGCATTTGCAAGCTTATCAATTTCATTAATAGCAAGATATGCTGCAAGGAACGCAATACCAAGCGTCACAACGCCCAACCAATCCATCTTTGAAGTTTCCTCCGCATAAGATTCTTCAGCAGCAACAATCACCATAATCACTGCCGCTACAGCAATACCTGCCATAGTCCAGAACACCGAACGGAAACCAAACTTTCCAGCAAGCCAACCGCCAAGCAACGCATCAACGCCAGCAATACCACCGTTTACAGATGTCAAAATTGCCATTAGCTTTGCGTAACGCTTTTCTTCAGTTACGCGCACGCGAAGCATAATCAAGCACATCGGCACTACAGGACCAGAAGCACCCTGCAAAATACGTCCAAGCATCAAAATATTCACATCTGGAGCAAGCGCAGACACTACGCAGCCCGCAATCGTTGAAATCAAAATGCCAATAAGCACCTTCTTACGACCGACTAAATCAGATAAGCGCGGCAAAAACAGTGAGAATAAAGCAGCAGCAGTAAAGAACACTGTTTGAGTTAAGCCGATTTGCGTATCGGTTGCGTGAAGCTCTTTTGTCATTGTTGCTAATGCTGGAGAAAGCATTGAAGCGTTGAGCTGGAAAGCAAAAATAGCAACGAGTAGCGCCGTCATTAACGCAACAATTGATCGCCCACCCTTGTCTAGCATGGAAGGCGTTGGAGATGAAACTTCAGTCATAATAGCCTCATATCAAATTTCGTATAAATTTTATTTTCGCGCAACTTTGCCGCTTTATTTTCTTTCGGTAAATTTGCAGTATTGTTGCGCAAAATATCGTGAATAATTCTAGTACAAATCAGCCGATACGCTTCAGCGCGTCAATAATCAAATCCCAGAATTTATCGAAATCAAGTTTGGTTGCAACTTGCGTATGGCATTCTTCTGCGGATGGTTCTGGTCCGCGCAAATCTGCAACGGTCATACCAACTGTTAATTCGCCCTTAATTTCAACGTCTACAGGGCAGCGACGAGTAGCCACCACACTGTGGTCAATCAAATAAGCAATCGTGCAAGGATCATGAACTGGCGGATCAATAAAGTCTTGATTATCCTTATACGCTTTACGGAAGAAGTCCATCAAACCGCTAGCAAACGCAGAAAGAGGCGTGCCAATAGCATTAATCTTTGCTTGCACTTCAGGAGTGCAAAGTGCCTGATGTGTCAAATCAAGACCGACCATAGTAATAGGCCAATCCTCATTAAACACAACATGCGCAGATTCTGGATCAACCTTAATATTAAACTCAGCAACCGCGCTCCAATTACCAACGTGATATCCGCCGCCCATGAGCACAACTTCCTTCACACGTCTTACGATTCGTGGCTCAAGGCGCACTGCCATAGCAATATTGGTGAGCGGACCAGTTGGTACAAGCGTAATCGTGCCAGGTTCGTTGCTCATAATCGTATCAATAATCCAATTTACAGCGTGGCCTTCGTCCAATGGTCGCGTTGGTTCTGGAAGCGTTACGCCGTCTAAGCCGCTTTCGCCGTGCACGGAAGCCGCAACTTCCAGAGGGCGGACCATTGGTCGGTCGCAGCCTGCGTGAACTGGAATGTGAGTTGCACGAGCCATTTCGAGAGTTGCACGCGCATTATACGTGACTTTTTCAAGGCTTTGGTTGCCGCCAACTGTAGTTACGCCGAGCAACTCAATATTTGGGTTACCAAGTGCCAACAGAATAGCCATGGCGTCATCATGGCCAGGATCGCAATCTAGGATGATTGAAGTCATCATTACTCCTTCGTAGATAACTAACTTCTTGTTAATAACTTACGTAAATAGTTTTCAGTTATTTTTGCTATTACGTTTGCTACTAACTGCTGTTAATTTATGCGTAAATTGCTCTATGATCCATGCTCGTACGCCACTACGCATTTCGCTGCACATACGCTCCATTGCATCATACAACACTAATTACCTAACATTTGTTTATATAACTAAACAAATGACTAATAACAAGTATAGCAGACCTACTATTGTATGCAAGAAAAATTTACAAGATTAATTCGTAAATTAAATAAAAGAAATAAAATCAGCGCAAAAAGCACTAATTAAATGCGCTCATGAATATTCGTCATGCGTTGAGAAATAAGTTCTGGATTAAACAACTCATGTACAGGCTGCATAGATTCAGTATTCAAAGCTGCAGCAGCAACCGCAAATCTGCCAGTTTTTGAAGAATCAAATTCGTTATATCGCGCGTAAATAAGCGCCGCAGTAGCAGCATCGCTAGAACCGTTGTCGTTGCCGACTGCTTCAACACCAACATTGCTATTTCCGCGAGTTAGCATCATTCTCTGGACGCGCTTAACTGGGACAGGATAGAACGACACTCCCTCATCTGCAACACCATAAGCAACTCCTGCGCGACCGGCATTTACAAATACACGTTTTACTCCACGCTTGAGAAGCACATTCGCACAGCGAATTGCAGAACGCTCGTCAACAGCATTAACGCCAGTTAAAGCCTGCGATTCAGCAGTATCTAAAATAAGAGTGTCAATACGAGACAATCTAGAAAGCACTCGAGGAGCTTTTGCATCCGTAATTGCACGAACAACAATAGGACGGCGATAACGGTCACATAGCCACTCAATTGACTTTTGCGGAATATTAGTATCCAACACCAAAATATCAGCATTTTCAATAATGGACATGCGCTCACGCAAAAAATCAGGAGTCATATGGTCGTAAATACTCATATCGTCTAAAGCAAGCAAACGCTGACCAGAAGCGTCACCAACATACATGTACGAAGCAGTCATCGACTCAGGAAGTTGCTTCGCATAACCAATATCTAAGCCGTTTGCAGCAGCATCAATGCGGAAAAGCTCTCCGTTGTGATCGCCACCGTAGACAGAAACCATGCTTGTGCGAATATTAAGACGTTCCAACGCGACTGCAATATTCCTTCCAACACCGCCTAGCATATAGCGCACACGGGAAGCATTAGACGTGTAATCCATCAAATCTCCGCAAGCAATGCCAAGAACATCCATGCTAATTCCGCCAACAACAGTCACATAACTTGGAGGAGTAACAATATATCCCTTACCTCGTAAATATCCTTTGCGAATTAAATTGGAAATATGAGCAGCCACACCTGAACGAGTAATTCCTGCGAGATTTGCAAGTTCCTGTTGGCTAATCATCGGGTTTTGTTGAATCCAAGTCAAGATTTGTTGTTCGCGTTCGGTCATTGTCGCCTCATCTCTATTGTGATTACAAATGATGCCTACTATCTAGGATATTCACAATTCTCATAATATGCACGTAAATTTATGTAATTTTGTTGTTTTTTTATATTATATCCAACAAAAGTTGATATTAATTATCAATTAAAAATAGTTTCTTACCGTATTTTTTACTAAATTAAGTGCATAAATATGCAATAATTTTTTCTTTATACTTTTTTTATAGGATAATTTATTCATACAATATTGTAATCTTTATAAGATATTTTGCGCGCAAATTCAGAACTTTAGAATTTTAATTGCTTACGATTTGCGCACTTCCACCTCTCGTAAAATCAAGCACTGCACCTGCAAGATACGGCAACGAAACAAGATGAGTGTCTTTTTGCAAAGTCTCCAACGCATCTTCACGAGCCATAGCGATAATCTTTGCATCCTTAACAACTCGCAAAATCTTCAAACTCGAGCGACCACCCGACTGCTTATCGCCAAGAACATCGCCAACATTGCGCAATTCCAAATCTTTCTTAGCAATTACGGCACCATCTAGCGAATTTTCAACAACTTGCAAACGTTCTTGAGCAAGACTTCCATCCTCAGTTTGCGCAACCAAAAATGCCCAAGAATTCGTGCCACCACGCCCAACACGTCCACGCAACTGATGCAATTGCGCAAGACCAAAACGATCCGCGTCAAAAATCACAATGCAACTCGCTTGAGGCACATCAACACCGACCTCAATAACCGTTGTAGCTACAAGAACTTGCACATCTCCGCGCGCAAAACGTTCCATCGTTTCGCGTTTCGTAGCATCATCGTCGCGACCAGTAAGCTTAGCAAAAGTAACGCCTTTAAATTGCGGCAAAGCTGAAAGCCGCTTCAAAATGCCGTTAACTGTATGAAGTTTGCGCAAAGAATCTGCGTTATTTTCTTCAGATTGATTAGATTGCACAGATTGCGAAACATCTTCAAAACCTTCAGATTCATCGCTATCAAAATCCCTACCAAAATTACTAACAGAAGCACTACCAGAATCCCTACCAGAATCCTCATTAAAATCATCATCAATATGCGCGCAAACAACATACGCACGCTCACCTGCATCAATGCGAGCACGAATATGCGCAAACATTCTCGCCATAGTATTCGCATCCGATTCTTGCACAACAAAAGTGCGAATAGGTTTTCTACCTCCAGGCAGTTCAGTTAAATACGAAGCATCCAAATCACCGAACCACGTCATAGCAGCAGAGCGCGGAATAGGCGTTGCAGTCATTACTAAAAGATGCGGTGTAAAAGACTTTTCAGCACTATTATGCGAATCTACGCTCATTTTGCGCAACAAAACATCGCGCTGCTCAACACCAAAACGATGTTGCTCGTCAATAATTACCAAAGCTAAATTAGTCGGCTTAAAAGTCGACGAGAACGCTGCATGAGTTGCAACAATAAGCGAAGGCTCTCCACTTGCCACACTCGCTAGCGCACGTCTGCGATCCGCAAGTCTCATGCCGCCAGTTACGACGATTACAGGCACTTTTAGATTCGCGCGCGCAATCATTTGGCGCAAATTTTCGGCATGTTGAGACGCCAGAACTTGAGTAGGAGCCACAAGCACAGCCTGATAGCCTGATCCAACTGCCTCGAGCATTGCAGCGAGCGCAACAACTGTTTTTCCGGAACCAACTTCACCTTGAAGCAAGCGACGCATCGGATGGTGCTCACGCATGTCACGTACAATCTCATCAATTACATCTTTTTGACCTGCAGTAAGCTCAAACGGCAAACTTTCCACAAATTCATTTCTTATAAGAGAATTATTACAAGATTTTGCTTGATTATCTTTAGAATCTTCACGAGATCGCAATACAGCTACTTGGGAAATAAAAGCTTCTTCATAGCGCAACGAGTCAACAGCTTTATAAAATTCGTCAACTGATTGCGGATTATGAATTGAGTATATTGCTGACGCTCTAGTCATGAGGTTACGTTTTTTTAGCACTGATTCAGGCGTAATATTTGGGATTTGCAGGGATTCAGTAGCGCAAGCTGCGGAAGATGCGGAAGATGCAGAATCTTCAGAAAGTGCAGACAGCATAGAAAGTATTGTTTCGTGAATATGCTCACTAGAGATTCGCGAATTTGCATGATACACGGGCATAGGAGCGCTCATACGCGCCAAACCATCTTCCACGCTTCTTACAGTATCGCGAGATTGATGCAAGCTATCGCTTTCTTCTGCAGCAGATACAGTAAGAATTTGAGGATGCGTAAATTGCAATTTACCATTAAAAGCGCTAGACATGCCGCCAACAACAACCATTTCGCCAACATGCATCTTTGCGGAAAGCCACTGAGCGTATTGACGATTTTTAGAAAAATAAATAAGCTGAGCTACCACTTGCATATCTTGCAAAACGTTAATTTCGATTCTAAAACCGCGACGAGCGTTCATAGGCACAACGTTAATTGACTGAACTTGCGCATAGAAAGCCACTTCTTCGCCAATTTTTACATCTTTTAAGTTCGCAATTCTCAGTGGACTTGTGACTCTAAATGGGTAGTAAGTTAGCGCGTCTTTGACTGTGACTATGCCCAAAGATTTTAATGCAGAAACGCGTCGCTTATTGCTGATTATTGCACAAAGCGAAGTATGCATTTTGGCTGAGTTCGTGGGCGTATTTAGCATATTTCGATTATAAATCATTCGCAATCAGGAATATAACGTGCGCACGAAAAAATATGCAAATACAAAAAAGCCCCGAGCAACACTCAGGGCCTTACAATTTAAACGCAATACAATGCGCGAATCACGCCTCAACGCGCTGAACCTTGCCAGCCTTAATGCATTTCACGCACACACGAAGGCGAACGTTCTCGCCATCAATGGTGGTGCGAACCGGCTGAAGGTTCGGGCGGAAGGTGCGCTTATTGCGGATATGCGAATGTGAAACAGTGAAACCAGTCTGAGGTCCCTTGCCACATACTGCGCAACGAGCTGCCATAATTGGACTCCTATTTTCTTTGACTTGCAAGTCTTGCGTCATTCAAACACACGAACTACTTACGCAAATTACTTACGCACATTGCATAAACAAATAAGCACGCTTGAACGCACAACTACACAAGTATATCACTTACCAAGACAATCCGCGCGCACGAACTCAGTCTTTTCTTGTAAATCCTTGACTGTCTTGCATCCAAGAAGAGCCATAATCACCCTAATTTGCTTCTGCCAGTTATCAATTTGCAAAGAAAGCGCATCCTCACCTTCATGCATAAGCGTATGCAAAAACTCGCCAGCGACACCAACTGCAGAAGCACCCAAAGCCAACGCACGCACAACATCCAAAGGCGTGCGAACTCCTCCACTTGCGAAAACTTCCATATTTTTTAACGAATCACACTTGCGTATGTCAACCAGCGACTCAACAGTAGTAAGACCCCAATCAGCCAAATAATCACAGTCGCCTAAGTTCCTGCGAGCATTCTCTATTGTTACAAAATTAGTTCCGCCACGACCAGAAACATCTACAGTGCGCACTCCAACATCTTTAAGACGATGAACATCTTTAGCAGAAATTCCGCATCCAGTTTCCTTCACAATCACAGGCACGCTTAGTGCTTCGCACGCACTGACAATAGACTCAATATTGCACAACCAATTTCGAAAATCGCGATCGCCTTCTTGCATAACCAACTCTTGTGCAGCATTTAAATGCACTTGTAACGCATTCGCATGAATCATGTTTACAGCACGCAATGCATCAGACGCACTAGTTCCAGCGCTAACATTTGCCATCACAAATCCATGTGGATTTTCGCTTCTTATGACACTGAAAGTGCTGAGTAAAGTTTCGTCTCGAAGAGCAGCACTCAAAGATCCACTCGCCATAGCAACAGAATTTTTTGCAGCAACTCTAGCAAGACTTGCATTCACTTTTTTAGCAGCATCACTTCCGCCGGTCATTGCGTTAATATATATCGGCGAGCACCAATGCACAGAATCGCATACTTCGCTTCCTAGCACGTTCACGCTAGCGTCAATTTCTTCAAGCGCAACTTGCGGCAAAGCATTCGGCACAAAACGCACTTTGTCAAAATCTGAATCTGCACGAGTTTTATACTGCTTGTCCGCAAGCGCAATATGCGCGTCTTTGCGGTTTTGTATTGTGCAAGATTGAGCAGATTGTGCATTAGGTTCGCGACTCTTAACAAACGCGTCTAATACAATATTTTCAGAAGGCTTACCAGTTCCAAAAATTTCCGTAACATCAATATTCAATGGCTTTATTCCATTGGCTTCCCAAGTAGATTTCATAGTTTCAATCACATTATTGTCATAAATTGTCGACAGCGCAATTGCACAATCTCCCCCGCCTGCGCCGCTAGTTTTTGCAGGAATACCGGCACAAGTCGCAATTTCAATAAATTTTGTAAGTTCATGTGTTTCGATAACAGTTCCAGTAAGAGCACTTAATTTTTGTAACAACGCACGATTTTGAGCAAAACCGCTAGAAATTTCGCTTATTTCAAACTTTTCAATTGCGCGCGCAAGTTTTTGCACGCAAATCTCACTTTGTTTGCAAAAATCTTCGTAAGTAAAAAGTTGATTTTTATTGTCAAAAGCACTAGTTTCGACGCTACTTTCCGTACTACCTTCAGCACTAGTTTTAACGCTACTTTCTACGCTACTTACTAGCTTTGCGCTAGACGCAGGAGAACCAGTCCACCCGACTAAAAGTTTTAGCGACTTATCTACATTTAAACGCTTAACTTCCAGTCGTGGCCACTTTTTGTACAACAACTCACCGAAATCAGAGCATCCGGATTTTACTAGCGTCAGCTCAGCTTCAAGCCACTCTCGGTTATACGCGCGATACATAATCCAACCGCCATAAGAGCTGGCAGCAACATCTCCACCGCTTCCGGATTTTTTAACACTCGACGACGCAATCAATGCTAGCTTGCAAATTTCTGGAGTCGAAAGATTCAAATCATACCATTTGCACAACGCGCGGATAACTGCAACAGTTACTGCAGCAGAAGATCCAAGACCGTATTTTCTACCAGTTTTTACATCATCAAGTTCGCTAAAAATATGCACATTGTAACTTTTTCGGTTAATATTTGGCGCACATTTCTCACTAGCATAAGCGTCGACTACGCCCATTGCAGCGAGCACATAAGCATATTTTCCGTCGTTTTGTATTTCAATACTTCCGTCGGATGCACGCGCCCAAAGAAGCGGTTTATATTTTTCAGCATCTGACGTAATCACACCACAATAATTTCTGCTACTAGGCGCATTTTTCTGCAAATTTTCGCGTAACTCTTCGTTTAAGGTTTCATCACTTATGCTAACTGTTACATAACGATTAACAGCAGCAACAATTGCAGCACAGCCGTCAACAACAGCATACTCGCCAGCAATATAAAGCTTTCCTGGGGCACTAGAGCGCACTTGAGTCATATTATCCGCCTATTTTAAACTCGTACTCACCGTCACAGCGTCACCTGGCAGCGCAATCGCAAATTTCGGCTCGCAATATTCTGTATTACAAAAAACGCTAGAATTACGTAAACCATCCTCAACTCGCGAGCGCAACTGACACATCGCACGATAAGCATCATCTCCAGAAGTAAGCACCTTCACATTTGGACCAGCATCCATCGTAGACCACACCAGCCAACCATCTTTTCGCATATTTTTAACCGCTTCAAGCACAATATGCGTGCTGCTAGTTAAATAATTCACCGACGGAACAGCATTATGCATAGTTTCGTGCATTCCAAAAGCATTGCGTTCAACAACCTCACCCAATTGCTCAATATCTGCTCGCTTAATTGCGTTTTTAGCAATTTCAAGATCGTCTTTCGACTGCTCAACCCATTGCATATACGTTGGCGAAGTTTCAACCGTTCTGCGCATCGCTTCTCGGCTAGAAATCGGCTTTTTGCTATCGTCCAAAGTAACAACAATCATAGCAAGGTTTAAATTTTTAAGCGCAACTTGTGCGTTTTCAATAGGCTCTGCGTAAGATGTTTCGTCGTCGCAACCTGCATGCCAAATTGAAAGTCCTCCAAAAATCGAACGACAAGCTGAACCAGAACCACATCTTGCAAGTCTAGAAAGTTCTCGTGGAGTTAGGTTTAATCCAGCAGCGTACGAGGCAGCAGACGCAAGAGCTGCAAAACCAGACGCGCTCGATGCAAGACCGGCAGCAGTTGGCACAATATTATGCGAAATAACGCTTGCTTTCGTTGAAATTCCTGCAATTTCACGCACCAAATCGAGCATAGCGACTACGCGACGAAAAGGTTTTGCAGACGGCGAAATCTTTTCATTATCTAAAGTAAAAGTATCTTGTTCAAGATTATTCGCAAAACTTACGCTTGTAGTTGTAAACAAATCCGAAAGGGTGAGCGAAAGCGAGGAAGTATAAGGCAAAATCAGCTTTTCATCGCGCTTACCCCAATACTTAATCAGCGCAATATTCGCGTTTGCTTTAGCAAAAGCTGAGTTGGGTGAAAGACTAGCGTCAAACGTTATTTTTGGCTGAATTTCAACATTTTGCATACTGTTCCTTTTGCGGCAGATACGTAATTCTCGTTTGTTAATGTGCTAGTCAATGTTTTAGCAAAACAGTGCGCACAAGCTTCTTTTCTTTAAATAACTGTAAAGTTTATGCTACATTTCAAGTAAAAATAAGATTCAATTTATTGCAGAATCACCTATATTCACAATCCACGTATCGCAAGCTCCTGCATTTTTAAAAGCTTCACTCACTCGCTTAGCAGCATCCTCACTATCAGCCAGCGCAATGACACATCCTCCACCACCTCCGCCAGTAAGTTTTGCACCCAACGCGCCATGTTTGCAAGCAGCATCTACCAAAGTGTCAAGTTTCGCAGTACTTACGCCCAAATCCGCCAAAATACGGTGTGCGAAAGTCATTTGCTTACCCATATTTTCAATACGACCAAACGCCAAATCATCTTCTGCAACAGCCGCAATCTCCCCCAATTTATTGAGCTGCGCTCCAACTTCAACAGGATTCGATTCTAAACGAGAACGCAAAGCTTCAACTGTTTCGCGAGTCATTCCTTTGCATCCAGAATCCGCCAAAACAAGCCACGCACGCATGTTAATTTCCATGCGATCAAAACAGCCACGACTAAAACGCACAGGCCAGGAAGCAGCGGTTGCAGTGGCATCCAAGCCTGAAGAACGTCCGTGAGCCACGCACTCAGCAGTCTGCGTCAACTTAAAAATCTCATCATCGCTAGCTGAAACGCCATAATAGTCAAGAATCGCACGAATTATAGCACCAGCAGCAGCCGCAGACGAGCCAAGACCTCGTTCTGCTGGAAAATCAGACTCGGTAAAAATGTGCAAATTCTCACCGCTCCACCCTGCAAACTCTAGCGACGCGCGAATTGCTGTTCGTATGCTATTAAAGCGCGTAGGAATTTCGGAAAGTTTGCCAGTAAAGTCAAGGCACGAAAGAGTTATATGTGAATCGAGATTCGTCGTAGATGCTAAAGATTCGCGTGATGCAGATGCTAAAGATTCGCGTGATGCAGATGCTAAAGATTCACACGAAGCAGAAGATAAAGATTTACACGATACAGGTACTAAAGATTCATTGCAATTAGTTACGACAGCGCGCATACGCAAGTTTTTAAGCGGCAAAGCTATTGCAGAATGACCATAAACCACGGAATGTTCGCCAAAAAGAATAACCTTCGCGCAAGTTTCGCCGTATCCTTTGTGATTGCTGTATTTTATTGCGTTTTCAAGATTTGCGCTTACGGAAGGTACGCTTGCAAGATTTTCGTTTTCAAGATTTGCGCTTACGGAATTTTTACAAGCATACTCTTCGTCATTGCGAATAGCAGATATGCTGGCATCTTGCGCTTTTGCGTTCATACTAAGCTCGTCGGCCAGTTCATATTTGCTTTCCAGCACAGTTTGCATCTCCTTTATGATTTCGCAATTTTCCAACTGTTCTAATTTAGTCGAGTAGAACTTAAAAAACTACGTTACGCACGTGACACTTACAACACATTCACATTTTCAAAATATTGCAGCATAAAAAAACTCTGCGCAGCATCGCAATGAGAAAACTCAATACAACGCAAACGCAGAGCTAATGCTTAAGTTCAATCCACATGTATTACAAGCAGAAAACCACTAAAAGCAAAAACCACTAAAAGCAAGAATCTGCTCGCTGCAACATGTTTTGTAAAATTCACAAAGCTACTTACTCAGCCACAACCTTAACAGTGAAGGAAGCGGTGATTTCCGGATGCAACGTTACTGTTGCTGGGAACTCACCAGTGGTCTTAATAGTAGCAACCTTAATTGCGCGAGCCTCAACTTGAGCCTTGGAAGCCAAAGCGGCAGCAATCTTCTCGGCAGAAATGCCACCGAAAAGCTTGCCGGATTCGGAAACCTTAGCAGAAAGCTCCACAACGGTGCCTTCAATCTGAGCCTTA
The DNA here is from genome assembly GCF_049262675.1 of Gardnerella sp. DNF00747. NCBI lineage: Bacteria > Bacillati > Actinomycetota > Actinomycetes > Bifidobacteriales > Bifidobacteriaceae > Gardnerella > Gardnerella sp. DNF00747. The sequence continues at coordinate 1,372,646 of NZ_CP058394.1, forward strand.
GCTGCAACTGCCTCTTCACGAGTGGCAACAGCCTTGGCAAGACGAGCGCGACGCATTGCTTCAATCTGGGAAGCAGCACCCTTGTTCCATGCAAAAGCAAGACCCTGAGGAATCAGGTAGTTGCGAGCATAGCCAGCCTTAACTTCAACAACGTCACCAGAGTGACCGAGGTTGGCAACAGTCTTGGTAAGAATAACCTTGGTTTCAGCCATATTCCTATCCTCTCAATCAGCGACCGGTAGTGGCGTAAGGAAGCAAAGCCATTTCGCGAGCATTCTTCACTGCCTTCGCGATCTTGCGCTGTTCCTGCACGGTTACGCCGGTGATACGACGGGAACGAATCTTGCCGCGGTCAGAAACGAACTTGCGCAGCAAAGCAACGTCTTTATAATCAATTTCAGTAATCTTGGCAGCCTTCAAAGGATTTGGCTTCTTCTTGAAAGGCTTGACCGGTGGTTGCGGCCTTTTGCGTGACATAAGATGTCCTCTCTCAAATCCGTTATGCTTTTTGCATAACATGTAACTGATGATGTATTTATAAGGATTAAGTAAGCGCGTAAATAAGTGCATAAATAAACAAATAAATACGCTATCTATAGCTCAACTAAAACGCTAGAACTCGGGTTCTTCAGAATCGCCGCCAAAATCAGAATTGGCACCGAAAGTTGAAAAACTATCGTTTGTTGGCGCAGCAGCACTCCACGGATCAGCCGCTGAAGAACTTGCAGCATGCTGAGAAGCAGCCTGGCTAGCAGCATAATTTGCTCCGCCAGCATAACCTGCGCCAGCAGCATTTGATGCGCGCGAGCCACCAGCAAAACCTGTTGAAGAGCTTTGGCGGTTAACTTGCGCAGTTGCATAACGCAAAGATGGACCAATTTCGTCAACCGTAAGTTCAACAACTGTGCGATTCGAGCCGTCTTGCGCTTGATACGAACGCTGCGACAACCTGCCTTGAGCAATCACGCGCGTGCCTTTAGAAAGGCTGTTTGCACAATGTTCTGCCAAGTCTCTCCACGCTGAGCAACGCATAAATAACGCAGGCCCATCCTCGAACTGATTCGTATTACGATTAAACGTTCTAGGTGTGGATGCAATGGTAAAGCTCGCAACAGAAGCACCGTTGGAAAGTGCCCTTAATTCAGGATCCGAAGTGAGATTTCCCACGACGGTAATAATCGTTTCACCTGCCATATCGTGCCTTTTCTTTCTCGCTTTACTCGTAATCACATATCAGTGATTACTGGCAATTTTGTGCGCAACTTATGCGCGGTTGTTTACGTATTTATTTAGCTTAACTAGTTTTTATTTAATTCACTAGAGCTTACTTAGTTTTGCTAGTTTTTACTTAGCGTCCTTGCGAAGAATCTTCGTGCGGATTACAGATTCATTAAGGTTCAAAACACGGTCAAGTTCGTCACTTACAGATGGCTCGGCAGTGTAGTTCACCACAACGTAGTTACCTTCGGTTTTGCCTTCAATTTCGTAGGCAAACTTGCGGCGACCCCAGTAATCGGTGCCGTCAACGGAACCGCCCTCGTTGGTGACAAGCTCAAGATACTGCTCGGTCAACTTCTTAAGACCGTGCTCATCCAGCTCAGGATTTGCAATGAACATCAGTTCATACTTATGTGCAGACATCACCCACCTCCTTCGGACTATCGGCTGTGGACCTTCCACAGCAGGAGTGTGTTTGCAAAATATGCGCGATATGTTTGATGATAAGCACCAAAACCGCACACAACTTTGCTATTTTACAGCACGCTCATGACGACGAGAGTTACGCGCTTAAACGATGGTGTCAGGCGGCAGAAACTTTACAGCAGCGTAAAGAAAAAGCCGCGAAACCAGCAAATAACGACAGAAACTTTACAGTTGCGTAAAAAGAGGACGAAGACGTGAACACGAGCGTGCAGAGCACAAAATTGTCATAAAAAAACTTAGTCTAGCGCACCTTTCAGCACACTAGACTAAGTAATTCACAGAAAAACCGACTCAACAATCAACCAATAAGCTAAAGCCCAAATGATTCATCACTGAATCAGATTTCAGCTTAGTGACGGATCTTGCAAAGAGCAGCACCCATACCAGCAAGCACAGAAGCAGCAACAGCAGCCAAAGCTACAGCAGCACCGGTCTTAGCCAATGGAGCAGCCTTCTTAGCTTCAGACTTCTTATCAGACTTCTTGTCGTTAGCCTTGTCATCAACCTTCTGACCATGACGCTTGAGGTAGTCAGCGACAGCCTTGCACTCGAGAGAATCCTTACCGTAAAGCTTCACACACTTTGCGTAATCCATGTCCTTATTGCCAAATGGAGAATGCTCATACTTATCATTCTCGTCTTCAGCCTTAGCCTTAGCTTCCTTATCAGCCTTCTCCTTAGCCAAACGAGCATCAAGCTCTCCAGCGTCTTCAGTCTTATAGAATGACTTATTATAAGTAGGTTCAGCAGGAGCAGCAGGAGCAGCAGGAGCTGCAGGAGCTGCAGGAGCAGCAGGAGCAGCAGGAGCAGCAGGAGCAGCAGGAGCAGCAGGAGCAGCAGGAGCAGCAGGAGCAGCAGGAGCTGCAGGAGCAGCAGGAGCAGCAGGAGCCTCAGCCATTGCTGGGACAGCAAAAGCGAAACCAGAGAGGAGGGTGGCGCCAGCAGCGAATGCGGCGATAGCCTTCTTATTCAACATAATATTTTCCTTTCTTCTTCTCCTTCGCACTAGGGTATGCGAAGAAAAATTTGCCATTTGCGGTTTCCCGCTCGTACCAGTGAACTAGGGATTCAACCGGTAACTGAGTTAAAACTTACCGCAAGCTCTCAGAAAACTCAACACTAAAATTCAGGTTTCTCAGCATCAAAAATACAAAAAATCTTGATAAATATTCGTTATATTCATTAAAAAGCAGAAATATTTACGGCATTTTTCTGTATTTTTTGATAAAAATTACACGACACGCCATATACTGGATTTTTTTAACATTTTTTCAGCTTTCTTTAAGGTTTGAGTTTTGTGATTTCTCTAACAGCCTTATAAAACAACAAAAACGCAATATTTAACCATCGGCACGCTTTATTTAAACATAGCAAAATTTGTTTAAACATCGGCACACTTGAAACCAAACCAAACAGCAAGAACAAAATGCCCGAGTAAATAACTCACTCGGGCATTAAAATCATCAGCGCGCAAAATCAAACTTTGCAAAAATACTTGCAAAATACTAATCAAGCAAATCGTCAGAATCTTCAGAATTCGCTAAATCGTCACCATTAGATGCATCAAGAACATCTCGCTCGTCAATAACAGGTGCCAAAACCAAATCCTTTACAAGCTCACGCGTGCGAAGCTGAGAATCAGCATCCAAACCATCGTCGGTAATAACAGTATCAACCTGATCAAAACGAGCAAATAGCGAAAGCGACGTACAACTCCATTTAGTATGATCCGTCAAAATAATCGTGCGATCCGCAATATCCATTAACGCCATATCAGTAGCAGCTTCCAAAGAATTTGGCATAAGGAATCCGCGAGGAAGAGACACAGAATGCGTGCCAAGAAAAACGGTATTCACACGAAGAGAAGCAACAACTTTATCTGCAATAGGCCCAACAAGCGAATTGGAACGCGTAATCACGCCGCCGGTAACAATAACCTCGACATCCTTCGACTCTAAAGCTTGCACAAGCTCCGCAACAGGAATCGAATTAGTCAAAATCGTAATGCCAGAAGCCCTGCGAGACTCGAGCAAATGCTGCGCAAACACATAAGCAGTGGTACCGCCGCCAATAGCAATCACATCCCCAGGAGAAACATAGTCCACAGCCAAACGCGCAATCGCATCCTTCAAACCAATGTCCATTTGCGACTTTACAGAAAACAGCGGCTCCGAAAGCAGAGTATTAGTCGTTACAGCACCGCCGTGAACGCGCTTTAAAAGCCCACGATCCGAAAGCTCTGCGATATCCCTGCGAACCGTCATAGCAGAAACGTTCAGTTCTTTAGAAAGCGCAGTAATGCGAACAGCACCGCGCGTACGGAGACGACTTAAAATCAAATGTTGACGCTGTGAAGAAATCATACGAACATTATCGCACACGTAAACGCAAAAAACAAACGTAATTGAGCGTTTCAGGGCATTAAAACGAAAAGAACGCACATTTTGTTGTCAAGTAAAGCAGGTTTTGTGAAAAATCGCACAAAAACGAACGCGTACTAAGGAAGAAAACGCACAAAATACACTAAGGAATGGCGTATATAACAATAATGCCCTACTATATAAATATGTATTACGTTTCTGAACACTCATTACACAATGTCGTCAATAAAACAACGACAGACCTTTTTACATTCTCATACAAACACATTATTAAACCGCATTTCGTTTTTAACATTCCTCCAGACGAAGCGCATGATCGCATGATTAATTTTTGCAAATTTAGCGAGCGCACTCCTGGGTTAATGTGGCTTCTTCGCGAAATGCTTAACTACACAGACCCGGTGCTAGAAACTAACGTTATGGGTGTGAATTTTGCAAACCCGTTTGGCTTAAGTGCAGGACTAGATAAAAATTGCCAAATGGCAACCGTGCTAGACAACGCCGGCTTTGGATTTGAAACAGTTGGCTCTACCACAAGCCGACCATGCGAAGGAAATCAAAAACCTTGGTATCATCGCCTTCCAGAATATGACTCTATTCTTGTACACGCAGGACTAGCAAACGATGGCAGCGAAGCCGTTGTTGCACGAGCCGAGAAAGCTTGGACGCACGCAACATCTATGAATATGTCTATTTCTATTGCGCGCACAAACGACGACTTAGTTGGCGACTTGGAAGAAGGAATTGAAGACTACCATATTTCTATGGAACGTGCAGCCGGAAAAAGCTCAATAATTGAAGTAAATATTTCATGCCCGAACACGCGTGTGGGTGAACCATTTAGTCAGCCGGAAGCACTTGACAAATTATTCACTGATCTTGACACTATTAAGCGACCTCAGCCAACGTTAGTTAAGATGCCGCTTAATTTACACGGCGGTTGGGAACAGTTCAAATCTCTGCTTGACGTACTTGCCGAACATAAAGTTGACGGAGTAAGTATTGCAAACTTGCAAAAGAATCGCGCAGGACTTGATGTTCCGGAAGATTGGCAAGGAGCACTTTCTGGAGGTCCTACCTACAGCGCAAGCAACGATCTTATTCGACGCACGCGCAAAGCTTTTGGTGAACGTTTTGCTATTGCAGGCATTGGCGGAGTATTTACGCCAAAGCAAGCATATGAGAAGATTCGCTCAGGCGCTGACTTGGTTATGTTTATTACGTCACTTATGTACAGAGGACCGCAACAAATTACGACGCTGAAACGCGGACTTGCGGATCTTTTGAAGCGCGACGGCTTTGAGCATGTTGCAGACGCAGTTGGTGCGGATTTGAACTAGCACAGTGCGTATTTGCGCTAAAAATGACCCTTACTTTGCTCACAATCAAGTAGCATAAGTAAGGGTTTATTTGTATAAGGAACAGCACAAAACAACTTAGTATTTAGTAAGTTAACTAGCAATTACGAGTTAACAAATACCATTTAGTAATTATCAGTTTCTGAATCACCATAGTCGTCGCGGCGAGCAGTGCCGTACTGATCTTGCGTGTTCTTTTGCGTCTTAGCTTCTTCCTGCTGTTCTTGTGCTGCCTGCTTTCTGGCGTCTTCATCTCGCTTCTGCTGATCAGTTTTAACAGTATTTTTAGGCGTGCCGGGCAGAGTTCCACCGGCAGTATACTTTGGATCAGGCTTGCCATAATCGTTGTCAACAGGAATGTTAGCAGCTTTCAAATAGTCGTTCATAAACTGTTTCCACGCTGGGGTTGCAATATACATACCGTACCAAGCTGCCATTGTGCGACCGTTAATAGTCATGCCATTAAAGCTTTTCTGTGATTCAGCGTTACCAACTGCCACAAACGAAGCAACTTGATACGGCACAAAACCAGCTGTAGTCATGTAGTACTGCTCGTTAGTACCAGTTTTTGCGAAAGTCTTGCGACCGCCATCAAGTTGTGTAGTTGAAGCCTCGCCACCAGGTTGCACAACACCCTGATTCAGCGCATAAGCAGCAGTTTGAGCGATTCCCTTTGGAATTGCTTGATGGCAATGCGCACTAGGAACTTTCAAACGCTTACCGTTTTTGTCAACAACTCGCTTAATAGCAATAGGATCACATGCCACGCCATCAGCACCAATAGTTGCATACACATTCGCCACAGTTAAAGGCGAAGCTTGCACAGAACCAATCGTCATAGGCGGATTAAGCGAGTTAGCAGAATACACGCTTTCCTGACCAAGAGGCGAATTGTGGTAGCCAAGTATGCGAGCAGCATCCGCGATTGAACACAGCTTAATTTGCTGAGCCATAGAAGCCTGAGTGGTGTTATGCGAGCGCACAAGACCTTGCAAAGGAGTTTCCGGATTAGTTGTGCCACCACCAGAGTTTTGAACTGACCAACTACCAACTCCGCGGAATTTGCTGCAATTAAAATCAGCATTATTATAAAGCATAGAAGTGCGAAGAGGCTGATTAATTGACTTTCCAGCAAGCATCCACGCAACCATATTAATTGGCTTCCAAGTAGAACCAATTTGCCAACCGAGACCGCCACCATCTCGTTCATCGACAGCGTAGTTCAAAGCCGTATGCGTAGGATCTGATTTTGCAGCATCCGTAGCATCATAAATACGATTGCTACCAAACGCCAAAACTTCACCAGTTCCAGGCTTAATTGCCGCAATTGAAACCTCAAAACCGCTCTTATCATTTACAGGAATCGTATCCCTAGCAGCTTTCATAGCAGCCTTACTAGCACGCAAATCCATAGTTGTGTAAATATCAAGACCACCCTCAGTAAGCAACTTCTCGCGCATGGCAGCAGTTTTACCAAACTCGCGAGAGTGCAAAATTTTCTTCGTCACATAATCGCAGAAGAATGCTGCGTCGCCTGCAGCTTGACATCCAATTTTAGAAACTTCCCTCTGTATGTTAAGAGTGCTTTTAAGAGGAATAGCAACAGCGGAATCATGCTCGCTCTTAGTAATAAAACCTTGACGAAGCATTAAATCAAGTACAATATTGCGCTGCTTTTGCGCTTCAGGCTGATTTGTTTCAATAGAAGGATCATAACGCGAAGGATTCTTTGTAATTGCAGCAATAGTTGCTGATTGCACAAGATTAAGTTTTGCAGCGCTCGTATTGAAGTAGCGATGAGCTGCAGTTTCTACGCCGTAAATATTATTGCTACCGAACTGCGCAATATTTAAATATCCCTGCAAAATCTCAAGTTTAGAGTATTTTTTCTCCATTTGAATTGCAATAAGCATTTCGCGTAATTTACGTGCAATAGTGCCTTCAGAAGCGTGATACTCAGCTAAAGAATCGTTATTTTCGCGAGCCTTAATCATAAGCACATTTTTTACATATTGCTGAGTTAGGGAAGAGCCACCTTGCATATCTCCCTTTTTAACGAATGTTTGCACGAATGCGCGAATAACACCTTGCATATCTACGCCGGAATGCTCAAAGAATCGACGGTCTTCACGAGCAACCATTGCTCGCTGCATATATTGCGATATGCGTCGAAGCGGCACTACAGTGCGATTTTGAGCATAAAAAGTTGCAATAATAGTTTTGCCATCAGAAGCGTAAAGTCGCGATTTTTGCGGCAACGCGGTAACATCAAAATCGATGCCGTCAACGCGAAGTGAAGGCACTACTGTTTTCACTACACTATTCACGCTCATTACGCCAGGAACAAACATAATACTTGCTGCAATACCTCCTGCAACACACAAAGTGATGTAGGTAAGGAACAGCGCTAACACACGGCGAACAGTCAGTGAATTCTTTTTCGGCATGCGTACTATTTTAAAGGTTTGCCTCTACTTGAAAACTAGCATCATAAACATTCGCATTTTAACGTTCAGCTCGACGAATAAGCATGCCAGGCTTATAGATAATAATTGACCTGCCTTGGCGCATAATCCAACCCCTGTTTGCAAAATCCATAAGCGCTTTGTTAACTGTTTCGCGTGACGAGCCAACAAGTTGCGCAAGCTCTTCTTGCGTTAAATCATGCGGCACAAGCAAGCCATCGCTCATAGGCTCACCAAATCTTGAAGCTAAATTCAGCAAAGTCTTTGCTAAACGAGCAGGAACATCCATAAAAACTAAATCGGAAATTCGCTCATTATTTGCTCGCATGCGCGCTGCAAGCACTTGAAGCATATCTACTGCAACACTAGGGTGATTGTTTAACCAATGGAATAACACGTCATTTTCTAGCCATAAAACTCTAGTATTGTTGGTAATAGATATTGCTGAAGCTGTACGAGGACCGCCGCTAGGGTCAAAAACGGGAATTTCGCCTAGAATTTCGCCAGGAGTGTGAATACTTAACAATTGCACACGATTGTCGTTTGAATGACGAACTAATTTTACTCTTCCACGCTCAAGCAAGTACATTCGATGGTCAGTATCGCCTTCATTAAAAATTGCAGAACCTTTTTTAAATGTTGATTCTTGTAAATACTGCATCAATTCTTTTACTTGATCAGCTGGAACTTGCTTAAACAATGCGGTATGTTGCAGTGAAAATTCATCGCTGTCAACGTTGAGTGTTGCCATTGCTGCTCTACCCCTTCATTAAGCAATAAGTAGATATCTCCATTGAACTACCTGTATGTAAATGAGCGCAAACGCAAGCGAAAAACGCACATCACTTGACCCATGATATCACGAAAGGCGTGGAAACGACATTTACTTTACAACGCAGTAAAGTTTCTGCCGCTTCCAACTAACTGTTTATACCCATAACATGCAGGCACCATGCGTTTTCATAAGCTAACTCCTGCCATTGCCTGTACCTGCCAGAAGTGCCACCGTGACCACCGTCAGTTTCAATACGAGCAATTGCGTCAACTCCAGAAGCTTGCAATTTAGCGAGCCATTTTAAAGGTTCCGTAACAAGCACGCGCGTGTCGTGAATAGAGGACGTGATTAAGATTTTCGGAAAATCAGCTAACTTTTTGCGACCATCTTCCATTTTTACGCAAGGCACATTTTCGTAAGGAGTATACGATTTCATATAAGCATAAGCTTCAGGATCATCGAGTGGATTGCCCCACTCATCCCACTCTGTTACAGTAAGCGGCAAAGAAGAGTCGAGCATAGACGTAAGGGCATCTACAAAAGGCACGTCTGCTTCAATTCCTGCATAACATTCCGGAGCCATATTTGCTATAGCACCCATAAGCAAGCCTCCTGCTGAACCACCGTTTGCAACAGTATGACAAGCGGAAGCAAAACCAGCATTTTGCAAAGCACGCGTGGCATCAGCAAAATCTTCAAAAGTATGCTTTTTATTGACGCGCCTACCCTGTTCATACCACGCACGACCCATTTCGCCGCCGCCTCGCACATGCACTTGCGCATATAACACGCCGCGATCCAGCAAACTCAAGCGACCGACAGAAAAAGTAGGGTCTGAACTAACTTCATACGCTCCATAACCAGTAATAAACATTGAGTCAGTTTGAGAAATTTTATCCGGACGCCACACAAGAGACACTGGCACACGCTCACCATCTCGAGCAGTAATCCAAACGCGCTTTTCAGCATAATTGCGCTCATTAAATTCACCTAAAATTTTACCTTGCTTGAGCAACACATCTTCGCCTGTTAAAGGATCCAACTCGCGAAGTTGACCTAAAGTCGCATAACTACCAAAAGCGTAACGCATACGCGGAGCTTCGTACGAAGGATTTCCAGTCATAGAAATACTCAATAGGCGATTATTGTTGATTTCTTCTTGTGAAATATTTGCGAGCGCAGCACGTGATTCGGCTTGCGCTTGATCCACAAGTTGAGAAGAAAGTTGATCCGTAAATTGATTCGCAAGCTGGGAAGAAAGCGGTCGCACTTCGCAAAAACGCCACGGTTTTGCTTGCAAAAAATCTTCAACAGCGCGCTTCTTGCTCATTACAGCCAAATGCGGCAAACCTTGAGAACGATAAGCTAGTGCCACATAATTTTTGTACATTGACAATCCGCTTATGCCCAATCCAACTGCATTTTGCAATATTTCAGGATTTTGAGGCGAATTATAAGGCTTTGTAATAGGCTCACTTCCAGCACCTTGTTGCCAAGCATCTCCCTGCTCGCAACCATAAGGAGAACCCGACGCAACACATACTCCATCCGAAAGCTTATACGTTATATGCTCATCAAACTTGCCGGAATTTCCTCTCATATCAATAATGTCAATTTCAAAATTAGGATTTTTAGCGTTATGGCACACAATCGCAATTGGAATATCTTCACCATTTTCGCCAGCATTCTCAAAGCAAGCGAAAGAAATATCGTATTCCACCCCCTCAACCGGCTCAATAACCATACGGAATTCGCCTTCAGGATTGCTCAAAGGAAGCATAAGCACGCGCGACGTAGTCTTTGAACTACTGCTGATCATCATGTATCGTTCGTCAAAACTTTCATACACGTCAACAAAAAATCGCTCGTCAGTTTCTTCAAAAACTTTTACATCATTAGAAACGCTAGTGCCAACCTTATGCCTCCAAACTTGATAAGGACGCCAAGCATCATCAAGCTTTACATAAAACACCCATTTTCCATCTGGAGAAAGTGAAGCAGAAGCAAGATTTTCCCACGATTCTTCTAACTGCAACCAAGAACATGTTTTTGTAGAAAAGTCACGAATAAAATAGTTAAAGCGTTCATCGCCTTGAGTGTCGACACCGTACAGCATTCTCAAACCATCGGTGCTCAAATCCATTCCACCGACTCTAAAGAACTTGCCACCAGAGTGCTCAGACTCAAAGTTTGCATCAAATAAAATCTCTTCACCATCAGTTGTGCCAGGTTTTGCAGAATTGTCGATAATTGGCGGATTCCAATCGTCACTATTTTTGACTTTCATACGGCATTGCACAGCGTATTGTTTGCCTTTTTCAGTACGCACGTAATACCAATAATTATTCATGCGCACAGGAACAGACATGTCTGTTTCTTGAACTCTTGAACGCAACTCGTCAAACAATGTAGAACGCAAGTTTTCTAAGTGCTTTACACGCTGTTCAGTATAAGCGTTTTGACTATTGACGTATTCCATAAGCTTAGGATTATTGCGATCTTTCATCCAAGCATATTCGTCTATATAAGTGTCGCCATGGAATTCACGTGCCGACGGTATGCGTTCTGCTGCTTTTGGCTTTGCGAAATCTTGATTACTCATAGCTACACCTCTTTTAATTTTCATTAAGTATTTTCTTCAGCTTTTATATATTAGTAACGAAATATTTTCTGCAATTCTTTAATATTACAAAATTATTTTACAATTATTTTTATACTATTTCGCGATTGCTTCCTCTATAAACGGAAGCATTACTTTAGCTAAATCTTTGCCTTGAGGAGCTGCAAAAAATGGCACGCCTTGCAAAGTACCAACAGCACCTTCTGCTTCAATTATGCGCATTTGAGCATCATCAAAATCATCAATATCACCAGAAAACTCGTTAGCATTATGTAATTTTTCGATCGCCATAGTAGGAATTTCTTGTGCATCTTCACACGTAGTATCAAGAGCATCCGAAAAAACATATGCACGCTTAGACGCACTTAAAGCAACCGCAAAATCACGAGATAATTTACGACGAAAATCCTCAACAGTAGCATGCTTACGCAATTGCCTAATACCTACTGCAAGCACACGACCTGGATGCTTACGAATAATATTCGCATACGTTAAAGGATCCTTTTGACCATCATCGCCAATAAGCACAAAACGCATACCCGGAAAATCATCCATAAGCTGAGTTGCAAATTCTAATTTATGCTGCGGTCCGTTTGGGATAAAAGTTTTAGGACGTGGATCCAAATCACGAAGAAGAAGAGGACCCTCAGGAAACTTTTCGCGATCAATAAAGTGACGAATTGAAGCCTCAACATTCCACGGAGAAGTAGAAAGATAGAAAAATGGAATATCGTCACGTAAACGCTCTAAAGACTGGAAAAACTCAGACATTCCAGTAACTGGCGAACGATGAGCAGGATTCATAATAAGCAAATTATAAGCAGCACGAATTGGCGAAGGCGCTTGAGTTACCATAATAGTGTCGTCAACGTCCGAAATAACACCAACAGGAACATTTGCGTCAATAGCAAACAAGCTCGCTTTTACAGGCTCACGATCACTAACAGAATACGAAACAACGTGACGACCAGGCTCTAAAGCGCGCTCAGTAATTAAATCTAAATACCCTGCACGGTCAGAAATACAATACTCTGCACTACCATCGCGCGAACCTTCAGGCTTATCGTATATTTCAGAATCGCCAATTTGAGCTGTTTCTACAGGAATACCGTCAATAGACAAAGCCACGCGCACACGCACAGCAGGAACAACAAGCATCGCGTAAATTCCGCGTTTTAGAGCAGAATGATGACCAAGCTTTGGAGCATACACAGTTCTGCAAATCAAGCGAGCATATCTATGCGTTCCATACCCAATATATGGCTCAACACTTGGAAACCAGCCAAGACGACGAGCAACACGACCAGCAAGACGCATCCACATGCCGACAATAGACGTAACGAGCCTGCGACCAAAACGCACAAGCAATGGCTTATTGTCAATACACTCAGCTTTAGACGGAGTGTCAAACAATGTTGCAGTAACATGCACAGGAATTGGCGCGCTGCTAATTCGTCTAGACGCAGCTAACTTCGGAGTAGATTGTGGACTTTGCACACACTCAAGATTAGAACGCGCAGAAAGCAAAAGTTCTTCGGCGCGTTCATCTTTGTTAAGTGAGTTACCCACAGATTCGCTCATTCGCGTACCGGACCATCTGGAGTCGTGCCAACAATTTGTACAATAGTGCCACGTGGGCAATTTTCAAAAATCCAGCGAGCATCCTGCTCATACATGTTTATGCAACCATGAGAGCCGTGATTTGCAGCATCGCCAGTTGCAATACCCTTATAATTCCAAGAAGCAGTGTGGAAGCCTTCTCCACCATGGTAATAGCTAACCCAACGCACTCCAGGAGAGAAGTAAGGAGAGCCATCGCCGTTCCTACCGCGCATATCTTGTGAAGCATAACGCAAGTAAATAAAGAATGTGCCGGAAGCTGAATCATCAGCACCGCGCTTACCTGTGCAAACAGGGAATGTTTTTACAAGTTCATCATTCTTATAAACAGAAGCCGTTTGAGTTGTTTTGTCAACAACAATGCGCATTTCAACAAGCTTCTTTTCAACGGTAAACTTAGTGATTTTCGCAGGAACAGCCATCTTGAAATCATTGCCATTGCGCAAAGATTCTACAGCCTTTTTCGCAACACTATTGGAATAGTTAATTTCAACACCATTAGAACCTTTAAGCGTTGTGAAAATAAACCTACCTTCTTTATCAATTGCATCTTCTTGATTAATTTTTTGCTGATTAAGTTCTTTTGGAAGAACTTGAGACAAATAATAATCTGCTTTATCTGCATCAATTGTGTAAGAAAGCTTACGGCGAGTCGTATCTGCTTTTATACTGATCCAAGACGCAATCGCTTCTTTTGGAACCGTAAAATCTTTACCGTCACCGTTATTAAACGTGATTTTTTTCTCAAGAAGTTTATTTAAATCATTTACAAGTTTCTGCGCTGCATCAAGCTTAATAGGAGCGTCAGTGCGTCGAGATGTAACAGAAACTTTTACTGTTTTACCAGGGTAAGCAATTAACTTTTTTACTGCTTCACGAACAGACATAGTTTCTATAGTGCGACCAGGTATGCCATCCTCTACCTTGTAAGATTCAGAATCCTTGTCGAAAACTGCACTATAAGGTACAGCACGATCCTTCTCACGAATAAACTTATGCAATAAGTACGAATCCAAAGCAGAATCATCACGTACAGCTTTCAAGCTCACAGTTTGATGAACCCAAGGCATAATACGAGTAAATAAATTATCTCGCTTAGCATTCATAATAGCTTTTACAGTTGCGTTCTTATCAATCTTGACACCAAGCTGACTCAAATCTGCATCAATACTATTTCCTTGATCGTCACTAATTTCTAATTCGCTATGATCCACAGCATTCTGAACAGTCTTGCTTACAGAATCTTCCTGATAGCCAGTGAGATTGCGCGTAATAGAAGCATCACCAAAATCAACACCTGGAGCAACTCGATTGTTGAAATACAAATGAAGTGCAAAAAATGCTGCTGCTAACAAAATAACAAAAATAAGAAGCGAATACATCAACGCCATTGCGGAACGATTCGTACGATGTTTCTTTGCTTTCGGCTCTACTACTCTAAATGAATCGGTTGCAGTTGAATCGGCAGGAGTTGCATTTGCATACATGCCATAAGATGCAGCATTATTACCAAACACATTCTTCTTATTACCGGCAATATCTTCAACGATATCGTCAACAATGTCTCCAGAAGTATCTTCTTCATCGGCGACTTCGTCTAAATTATCAGCAAGAGTTCCCTCATAATTAACAGAATTATCAGCTATTTGATCTTCTACATGACTTTGAGGAACCTGCATAAAAGCAACAGTATCGTCACTAGCATCATCAGGCATATTACTAGGTGTAATATTGAGGGATTCATCTCCCTCAAAATTTTGCTGTAATTCAGCCATATTCAAAACCTCTGCTCAATAGTTGTATGCGACAGATACGCTTGCACAGTTTACCACTAGCGACGCACGAAATTAGTATTAGCGAAGCAGGAGAGCATAACTGGTTACATAACTAGCTATATAACTAACTAAATATTTAGTACAGAATTAATGCGAATAATACACGTGAAAAACGAGCAAAGAACAAGCAAAAGCAGCAAAATGCACAATTAACTAGCAACTAGCCGACACCTGATGAGTAACTAATAAACATCTAATACAAGCAATAAACGGTATTTATAAAAACAATACATACTATACAAATGTGTAAAAAACGTAAATATTCGCAATATGCCGCAAAATTTAGTATTGTAGAAAAAATAATGTGCAAGAATAGGAGGTATGCCAACTATGCCTATTCAAGCGACTATTGCTCTTATGATGATTGTATTCGCGCTTGTACTCGCTCCATTCGTCATCATGATTGTTTCGCGCGCTTTAAAACGTCATCATTTGGCAGAAAAACTTGCTCAACGACATGGCGACTCAGTGCATTACGCATTCATACTTAATCCTTCAAAACCACAAGCGAAATCGTATCGCGAAAGTATTAAAAATTATTGCAAAGAACGCAATTTAACCTACGAAATTATTGATACACAGTTAGATAAAGATGGACGCGAATGCGCTTTAGAAGCACTTTCAAACGGAGCTAACGTAGTAGTAGCAGTAGGCGGAGATGGCACGGTTCGTACTGTTGCGAGCGCAGTAAGCGGTAAAGGTCACGCGATGGGAATTATTCCTATTGGAACTGGCAATCTTTTTGCTAGAAATATGGGAATTCCAGTAAACGACGTGGATGCTGCGTTGCGTGTTGCAACTTCTCACGGCTCTAGGCAGGTTGACGTTGGGCGCGTAACGATTCTCGACAATCCAGAAGAAGATCATGGACACGCATTCTTAATTATTGCAGGCATTGGTTTTGACGCGTTAATGATTGACGACACTGATCCAAACTTAAAAAAGAATATTAGTTGGCTTGCTTATTTTGTCTCTGGCGTAAAGCATTTGTTTATGCCAAAATATCGCGCAACCGTTACCTTACAGCGTTCGAATGGCGACGAAAGCGTGCTAAAAGGATTGACTTTCCGCACACTTATGGCTGGAAATTGCGGTCAGATTCCTATGTTTTCGCTTATGCCAGAAGCAGCATATGACGATGGTGTGCTTGATTTTGAGATTATTGACACTTCGGGCGGTTTAATTGGTTGGGCTAATTTGTTCCGAGGAGTAATACACCAAACGCTAACAGGGCGCGCGCTCCAGCAGGATTCGCTTTCTGCAGGCTCAAGAATTGACCAAACGCAAGGTTTTAGCGCAGAAGTGCAATTAGAAAAAGCGGCGCCAGTGCAGGTGGACGGCGACATTTTGGGTTACACAAAACATTTGCGATTCACTGTTGACAAACAAGCACTGTGCGTGCGCGTGCCGGCAAGCGTAAAAACTAGCGTTGCTTCAGAAAAAATATAAAATACAAGCGCCGTGGCAAAATAAAAAATTATGGTAGCAAAAAATGCGGGAATGCCCGCCACCCCAGAAGATCTAGTCGACGTCGACGCTTTGGTTGGCGCTTACTATGATGAAGTTCCAAATTCCAACATTCCAGAACAGCGCGTGATTTTCGGCACGTCCGGTCACCGTGGTTCTGCTTTAAAAACTTCGTTTAACGAAGCTCATATTGTGGCAATTACACAAGCTATTGCTGAATATCGCAAAAAAGCTGGCGTAACTGGCCCTCTTTATATTGGTCGCGATACGCATGCTCTTTCTGAGCCTGCTCAAAAGACCGCTATTGAGGTTTTGGTTGCTAACGGAGTTCACGTTCGCGTGGATTCTCGCGGCGATTTCGTGCCAACTCCTGTTGTATCCCAAGCTATTTTGACGCATAATCGCGCAGCCGACGGCACTCAGCGTTTTAGCGGCGACGGCTTGGCTGACGGCATTGTCGTCACTCCTTCGCACAACCCACCAACCGACGGCGGTTTTAAGTACGATCCTGTAACAGGCGGTCCTGCCCCTGCAGAAGTAACTAACGCAATTGCAGCTCGAGCAAATGAATTGCTCGACAACTACAAGTCTGTAAAGCGCGTACCTTTCGAGGAAGCAATCAAGTCTGATTTGGTTGAAGGATTCGATTACCGCGAACACTACGTTAGCGATTTGGCAAACGTAATCGACTTCGACGTGATTCGTTCCAGCGGCGTGCGTTTGGGAATTGACCCACTCGGCGGCGCAAGCGTAAACTACTGGCCACTTATGAACGAAAAGTATGGCCTGAACATTGGCGTTGTGCGTCCAGAAGTTGACCCAACTTGGAGATTCATGACTATTGACCACGATGGCAAGATTCGTATGGATCCAAGCTCCCCTTACGCAATGAAGGGCTTAGTTGATCAGCTTAACGCTGGCGCTTGGGATAAGTACGATTTGGTTGGCGGCACCGATCCAGATGCTGACCGTCACGGTATTGTGTGCCCGAACTGGGGCGTTATGAACCCGAACCATTACATCGCGGTGTGCGTGGAGTACTTGTTCGGCGGCGCTCGCCCGGATTGGCCAAAGAATACTGCTATCGGCAAGACGCTTGTGTCTTCTTCCTTGATCGACCGCGTAGCTGCTTCTATTAACGCAAAGCTTGTGGAAGTTCCAGTTGGATTCAAGTGGTTCGTTGACCCACTCTTTAGCGGCGAAGTTGCTTTCGGCGGCGAGGAAAGCTCCGGCATGAGCTTCTTGCGCAAAGATGGTCGCGTGTGGACCACCGATAAGGATGGCTTGATTCCTGATTTACTCGCTGCGGAAATTACTGCAAAGACTGGCAAGAACCCAGCTCAGCTTCACCAGGATCAGGTAGCTCGTTTTGGCGAAAGCTGGTATAAGCGCGTCGATACCCCAACAACACTTGAGCAAAAGCAGAAGTTTGCAGCTTTGAGCGGCGACGACGTTGAAGCAACCAAGCTTGCTGGTGAGGATATTACCGCAAAGCTTACGGAAGCTCCTGGAAACGGCGCAAAGATTGGTGGCTTGAAGGTGACGACTAAGAACAACTGGTTCGCTGCTCGCCCATCTGGTACCGAGAATATTTACAAGGTTTACGCAGAATCCTTCGTTTCTCCAGAAGCACTTGACAAGGTGCTTGAGGAAGCTACTGCTGTAGTCGACAAGGCTTTAGCGTAACGTAATAATCTTGCGTAAATAAAGAAATCTACTAATTGCGCTGGTTGCAATCTGCAGTCGGCGCATTTTTGAAAGGTTTTGTCATGATTGTTGTTTCAACAGACGGTTCCGCGCTCGGAAACCCGAATGGTTCAATGGGTTGGGCGTGGGCAGATCACATTGACGAGTCTGGTAGCTCTAACGAACATCATCACACAGGCAATGCAGATGCTGGAGGCGCAACTAATGGCACAAATCAAATTGGCGAATTATGCGCGGTTTTGGAAGCTTTACGAGCACATCCTGGAAGAGAGCCGCTCACAATCGAAAGTGATTCACAATACGCTATTAACTGCGCAACTACGTGGATTCACGGATGGAAAAAGAACGGTTGGAAAAACTCTAAAAATGAACCTGTTAAAAATGCCGAGCTGATTCGAGCAATCGACGCGGAAATTACTAAGCGCGAAGGCGCCGTAAAATTCGTGTGGGTTAAGGGTCACGCAGGAAACGAAGGAAACGAAAAAGTTGATACATTAGCGCGCGGATATGCGGAAGATTGCCGAAATGGTTTGAAGGACGGATACTTGCCTTTAGAAGGCTGGAAGTCGCTTCTTGCTTCTGAATATGCAAAAGGTACGAATGTGCCAAGTGATGCGAAAATGCTTTTAGACGGCAAAATTTCTCATGCAAAATACCATCTTGAACGCACAGTTGGCGAAGATATTAATCCTGATTTTTCTGCACAAAATAGTAAAAACACTAGTGATCTAACTGAATCTGCAAATGAATCAGCGCGCGAACAAGCGCGTGAAACAAAGCGTGAAACGTTAGAAAATAGCGAAAAAGATGCACTATCAATAGAAAATAAACAAAATGTACACCAGCAAGATGCACACCAGCAAGACGCTATAACTATTGTTCAAGAAGTTCCAAAAACAAAGCAAAATGTTACGCAAACTGCATCTAAACCAGTTCAAGGATTAAGTGTTTCTGGCGTGCTGCAATTTACTCCACCACCAAACACAAGCCCAAGTTTTAACGGCGAGGCGCGCTTTATTTCCGGCACAATCAACGTAAACGGCTACGTAGAACCAGACGGCACCTTGCATTTATCTCCAACCGCCTTCTACCTTTCATAGCTATTTTTTGCAATTCGTTTAGTGTGGTGTTTGGCTGGCGGATTTCTGAAGTGGCTGTGTGAGATAGGAATTACTTGTCTCGCAGCGCTCCGCTCTTATACCTTATTTGAGCTTAGCGGTTGCATAGTTAAGTTTAGTTTTTTACTTACTTTTTCTGCAAAAATAGTATTCATCAACAAGATTATTACTATCGTTCCGCTTTTATATTGCTCGACCAAGCAATTCCTATCTCCCACTACTAATAAAACCGCTAGCGTTCTGTGGTGTGGTATGAGTGCCTGGTGTGGCACCATGCAGTAGCAATGACGCTAGTGTTCTCTAAGCAATAAATACTCAACGTCTGCAGAGCGCAACTGCAAAACTTCATGAACGTGCAAGCATCCAATCAGTGCAAAAAATCTCAAATCTCTACCACACGAATATCCCGTGAATGAATGAAGGCACAATTAAAATGCACATAGCCCTAAAAATCTGCACGCAGACTAATATGGAAATGTACGAAAATGAGGCACGCATAAAAACACAAAGCCTCTCCCGCAAATAGCGATGGAAGTTCATCGGCGAACTCGGGAATAACAAAAACAAGAAAGCAGGGATAATGGATAAAGCACAACAAGATGCGCTTAAAAAAGCAGCAGGCATTGAAGCCGCAAAGATTGTAAAGAATGGAATGATGGTTGGCCTTGGCACCGGCTCTACAGTGCGCTTCTTGGTTGACGAGCTTGGCCGCAGAGTTAAGGAAGAAGGCTTGAACTTCACAGGAGTCACCACTTCTCGTCGCACACAAGAGCAAGCAGAAGGCTACGGCATTAAGATTCTCGACATTAACGAAGTAGACCACATTGACGTTACAATCGATGGCTCCGACGAAGTCGATAAGAACTTCAACGGCATTAAAGGCGGCGGCGCAGCTCTTCTTTGGGAAAAGATTGTGGCTATTAACTCCGACCGCATTGTGTGGATTGTTGATGCAAGCAAGGTAGTCGACACGATTGGCAAGTTCCCACTTCCTGTTGAGGTGATTCCATTCGGCTCCGCGCAAGTGATTCGTAAGTTCGAAAAGCGCGGATATAAGCCAGTTTTGCGTCTTGATGTTGACGGCAAAGAAGTTCGCACCGACGAGAACAACTTCGTGGTTGATTTGCATATGGAGCGCATTGAGCATCCACAGGAGTTGGCGAAGGATTTGATTGAAACTGTTGGCGTTGTGGAACACGGCTTGTTCTTGAACATGGTTGACACCGTGATCGTCGGCGATCCTAACGGCCCTCGCACGCTTACCAACCCAAATAAGTAGCGAAACTAAGCGAAAAGTAGAGTCCGTAAACACGGGCTCTATTTTTTTATTACTGTTGCGCGAGTTTTTGTTTGGTGTGGCGCGAGTTTTGGGGGATTTCTCTCCTCGCATGCGCTACGACCTGCTTGAGCGCAGCATTGTGCGCGCGAAAGCAACTCGGAGCGTGAGCTTGCTCAAGTTGAAAGCACGGTGTGCTTTCAACGCAAGCTCAGTAGCGAGCGCACCTAGACCGCGCGAGCGTTCCTTCGGGCGCTTTATTCTTAAACGTTTTTTAACGATACGCTCGCGTTTTATTACGCTCGCTTGCGAAACTCGCGTTGGAAGTCCACTGGACTTCCAACTTAAGCGAGTTTCCGCATTGAAGTGCCTCCGCGCGCTACGCTTTAAGCGCTCCGGCAAGTCAATGCGCCCAGTCCTCTTTTAGTGCTCGTAGAGAAATCCCCCAAACTCTGCGTGTTTAATCGTTAATAACCGTGCCTTATCGCAGAGATTTTTCGATTTTTCTTCTTCGCTTGGCGAATCAGCAGCCTGCGGCTCTGACGTTCGCCGCGCTCAGTGCGAAAAATCTCAAATCTCTACCACACGAATATTTGCAAGACAATCCGCGAAATATATAAATAAATAAAAAGCGCCGGAAAACCGACGCTTCAAAAAAGTCTTACGTGCCTAAACGTTCAGACACGCATCAACGCATAGCAAGAAAATTACTTGCGCTGGTGACGAGTCTTACGCAGCAGTTTGCGGTGCTTCTTCTTGCTCATCCGCTTGCGGCGCTTCTTGATGACAGAACCCATCTGAAGCCTCCATTCCTATGTAAAGTGTGCAACTTGCCTAATGTTACACCGTTTTAACGACTTTGTGGAGTGATATTACAAAGAACATCATTTTTTACAACAATTTACATTGGGAATCTGTGATAAAAACGCTCTACTGCTTGCTTTGCGCCGTTCACTTCAAAAACAGCGGTATCGTTCTGCCACAATGCACTAGCCTGTGATTTATCATTTTCATCATTTCGCAACACATAGCTACCGGAAGTCTTGCCAGAAACTTGAATTTTTCCACTTGCGATATCAGAACCCTTAAGTCCATCAACTAACGCCTCATACTGTTTGTTTGCAGAATCGCGATTCGACCATTGAGCAACAGTTACAGACACTTCCCCATCTGGCTGACCAGTTGAGTACTTAACAGAATATTCCTCCAAAGGCGACGATTCAGTCCAAGTTGCACTAGGTATAGCGTCAACACGAGCGAAATCAAGTACGCTATCTGGCATAGCCTTAAGCAATGCCGTAGAAGATGCTGGCAAAGGTTTCGATGGTATAGAAGGCGTTTTAGGCATTACCATATGATTTTTGCTCGCAACGTTTTCGTGATTTAATGCCCAACCTGGCCACATAAATGCTGAAATTAGAGCCAAAACCACAATTACTGCAGCTGAAGTCAACACAACTAATAACTTGCTGTGTGATGAATTATTGACACTTGAGGAATTCATATTCAACGCACCCATCTTTGAAGCATTCATACTTGAAGCATTCGATTTCGACATACTTGCATTATGTCACATCGCGATGACGCTTTTAGTACGCAAAAGCGCTTTACAATCAAAAACAAATACAAAATATGATTGTCTAATAAAGCGTATAGCGTCGAGATATGGCTAGTAAATCTACTCTTCACTATTTATGCTCTGAATGCGGTTGGAGCGGCTCAAAATGGTACGGTCGCTGCCCTGAATGTGGCGAATGGGGCACAGTGAACGAGTTTAGAGAAGCGCGAGTTAGCGGATTATCTCGTACAACACGTACACCGCGCGCAACAACAGCATCGCGCACCTATTCACCAGATAGCATAACTACTTCTAATCGCAATATCGCACATTCAACTCTCGATTCAGCAACATCCGCGCAACCAATTAGCGAAATTCAAGCAGACGACGCAATGCGCATCCACACTGGTTTTAGCGAATTCGATCGCGTATTAGGCGGAGGACTTGTGCCAGGCTCCGTAACTCTTATAGCAGGAGAGCCAGGTATCGGAAAATCAACACTACTTCTAAAAACAGCAGCTTACGTATCTAAGCAATCAAAAGACAGCAACACTCCCCCTGTATTGTATATTTCCGGCGAGGAATCAGCAGCGCAAGTTAAATTGCGCGCGTCTAGAATTAACGCTGTAAACGATTATTTATTACTTGCAACAACAGGCGATCTTGACACTGTGCTGGATCTTATTGAAACGCATCACCCTACGCTTGCCATTGTCGATTCTGCGCAAACGATTTCCGCACAAGAAGTAGATGGTATTACAGGCGGTTCTACACAAGTTAGAGAAGTTGCGAGCGCACTTATCGACGTTGCTAAAGCTAACAATATTCCGATACTTTTAGTTGGGCACGTTACAAAAGATGGTTCAATAGCAGGACCGCGGACGCTTGAGCATTTAGTTGACACAGTATGTCAATTTGAAGGCGATACACAAACAGCGCTACGCATGCTAAGAGCCGTAAAGAATCGCTTTGGACCTACAGACGAAGTTGGCTGCTTCGATATGAGCGGTGAAGGAATTGAGGAAGTGCCAGATCCTTCCGGACTGTTTTTGTCTTCTACAGAAAACGATAATCAAGGTAAAAATGCGCAAGATGGCACAAACGACGGAACTTGCGTCACTTTTACACTTGAAGGACACAGAAGCCTGCCGATTGAAATACAAGCACTTGTAACGCAATCAGCCCTGCCCACTCCTCGCCGTGCAGTTTCTGGTGTTGATTCTAACCGTCTTGCAATGCTTACAGCAGTTTTGTATCGTCACGGACGCGTTAATTTGCTTGCAAAAGATTTGTACGTATCTACTATTGCAGGAGCGTTGGCAAAAGAGCCGTCTTGCGACTTAGCAATCGTAGCAGCTTTAGCTAGCGCTGCTGCCGGGAAAGCAGTAACTCCTAAAACTTGCGCAATTGGCGAAATGAGCTTAACTGGTCAAGTTCGCCCAGTGCCAAGAATAGAGCCGCGATTGCGCGAGGCTGCGCGAATAGGATATAAGCGCGCAATAGTTTGCCATATGCGGAAAAACGTTAATATTCCAGGATTAGAAATTATTGAAGTTAGCACAGTGCGAGAAGCGTTGAAAGCACTTGGGCTATAAGCTAAGCAAATGCCCAAGTGCTACTACTTTAAAGGATTTCGCTTGTGCTGCACACTGTTATAAGCGGTGTAAAAAGCTCCATAGTTTTAAGAGCTAGCTTATGATTTTCCGGCGTGCTTCCTGCACAAGCATCTTCTGCAATACGCACAGCAACGCCATTATCCGCTGCAGCTAAAGCAGTTGTTAATACGCAACAATCTGTTGCAACTCCGCAAATTGTTATTTTGCGACATTCGCCTAATGCAGCCTTAAGTTTCGTACCCCACTTTCCGAAAGTTTCGCAAGTAACTACAGTGTGACCTTCCGCAAGTTCTGCTGTTTCTGGAGTGAAGTCATACATTGGGTCGTCAGGTTTTACGAGGAATTGTGGCCAATCTTTAAAATAGTCAACCCAAGCGTTTTCTGGCTTAAGCGGTGCTACATAGCGCGTGTAAATTACTCGATTACCATAAGCTTTTGCAAGTTTTGTAAAAGCTTCTGTTGTTGAATCGTAAGTGTGATCTGCACACGCCCAAGTCGACCACTCACTTTCGCAAAAAACGCGCTGTCTGTCGATTACCACTAACCATTCGTCTTCTTTAATCATTTGAATATCCTTTCATACGAATATCCTTTTTATTTTTATTTTTATTCTGCAATTTCGCTTGTCTGCAAACCTACTTCGCTTGTTGGCAAATCCGCTTCTTGCTCAGCAATATCTTTACGCTGGAAAATTAAAGAGCCGATCAAGCCGATTAGTAGCGCAACTATTACGCCCAGGTTTGCACCAGCCCAGCTACTTGATTTTCCGCCAACAAGCCAAAGCAAATAACCTTGCCATGTAAGCCATTTCGCTGCAGAGTTTACGACCAAACCCCATCCAACAATCGTTCCAACGCAAAGAATTGTAAAAGCTTTAACATTCCAAGCGCCATAGCGACCTTCCGGCTTATACAAGTCCTCAGTGCAATAATCTTTTTTGCGAACAAGCACATCCGTAGTAAACATTCCAGCCCAAACAGCCATTGGCACTCCCAAAGTTGTTAAGAAGCCTTGGAATGGTCCAATAAATGTGTCGGAGAAGAACGTGACATAAACAACACCAAGAGTAGTTAGAATTGCAGTAATAATTGCTGCAACAGTTCTAGGAATACGTATTCCAAAAGATAGCAACGCAAGACCGTTTGAATAATTGTCCATAATTGCTCCAGACATAAGTCCTAGAACCGCTACAATCGTATACGGAATCAAATACCACGCTGGCAAGATTGCCGCAATTGCTCCAATCGGGTCGTTTCCAACGTTTTGAGCTAATTTCATATTAGAAGCTGCGAGTAGAAGACCGTAGAAAATTAGGAACACGTTTGCAATTGACGCTCCAAAAGTAGTCCAAAAAACGATTCCGCTATTTGAAGATTTTCTAGGCAAGTATCTTGAGTAATCAGCAGCAACATTAACCCATCCTATGCCGAAGCCAGTCATAACGAAGAAGCAGCAACCGAGCATTGCAGGAAGAGATCCGTTTGGAATTTGACCAATCGCAGCAAAGTTTATGTGTCCCCAGCCTAGTACGAAGAATCCAAGAGTGATTATTCCCGTTACAATTGTTATAACTTGCTGGCACTTCATAATTAAGTCGTAGCCGTAAATTCCAACAATTACAATTAATCCAACTACGATGATTGTGCTCACGATTTTAACACTCGTGCCACTACCCCAGCCGATCTTTTCTGCGGCTGTTGCCATTGCAAGAACGGCAGTTATTGCTAGCGAAATCTCCCATCCGAGCGTTGCAATCCAACTTAGTGCTGCTGGAATGTTTGCTCCACGTACGCCGAACGTTGCGCGAGTCAATACCATTGTTGGAGCGTTTCCGCGTTTGCCGGCTATTGAGATTACCCCAACCAGCAAGAATGATACGATTACGCCGATTATTGTCATTAATGTTGCTTGCCAGAAGGATATTGCAAAACCTAATGCCCACGCTCCGTACGACATGGCAAATACTGAAATATTTGCTGCAAACCACGGCCAGAATAAGCTTGCCGGCGTTCCTTTACGCTCGCTTTCACTGATTGTGTCTATGCCTTGTTCCTCAATGCTTAAGGAACTTTGGGTTTGTTGAGCTTTAGCTTCATCTACTTTAACTTTACTCATTGTTTCACCTAGTTTCTTTTTTAGGTTGATTTGCTTGTCTTTGCACAACGTAAGAAAAGTTAACAAATGTTGGTGTTAATAAACATTTGTTTTAATAAAATCTTCTATCTCCTTTTTCGTAGGGCACGTTGCAGGCCCGTATTTGGTAACAGCAATGGCTGCCGCAGCGTTCGCATACAAAACTGCTTGCTTAAGCGTCATTTTGTAGCCTATGCAAGCCGCAAGTACGCCAGTATGCGCATCTCCAGCTCCATTTGTATCTACTGCTTTTACTTGAAAACCTTTAATATGCTCGGCTTCTTTGCCTAAATCACACACCCAAGCTCCGCAAGATCCTGCATGAACGATGAGCGGAGCTTTTAACACACGCTGTAAACGCTCGATTTTGTATTTTGTAAGTTGATTATTAGTTGCGCAAATAGCATCTTCACTAGCACCTTCGCTAGCTACTTCGCTAACACCGTCACTAGCACATTCGTTGCATTTAGCATCATTCCAAGCGTTAAGCCTTTTTGCTAAAATCTCAGCTTCTCTAGCATTACACAACCAAATTGGCGCGTAGTCAATCAAGGCTTTTAAATCTTCATCTGAAATATTTGCAATCATTGGAGACGCATCAAAAATCGCTGTAAACCGGCGCTTGTGTTTATCAAAAGAACTCTCTAAAGCACTACTACCTAAACCGCACAAACCGCTTGTTCTTAGCATAAACCGCAAAAGCGCGCGCTTTATAGGACTTACAAACGTGTATCCGCTAATGTACACAACATCTTGCGGATTTGGGTTTACTAAGTCAAAAGCATGCTCGTCACCACTAGTTTCCGCACCTTTAGTAGATATAAAAGTTCGCTCTGCGCTTTTATCCGTAAGAGCTATGCAAAATCCTGAATCAAGCATGGAATTTTTTGTGCCAATATGCGAAATATGTGCTTCGTTTAAAGCTTTAGAAATAATATTTGCAAAATATCCTTCACCCAAAACGCCAGCCCATTGCGCTTTAGCTCCCATTTGACTTGCAGCAAATAGCATGTTGTAACTTGCACCAGCGCTCATACTATACGAGTTTGCAAATATGTCTTCACCTGGTTTAGGAACGGAATTAACTTTCATAGTTACATCTACGATAATTTGACCAAGTGAGATTACTTGCGGCACGACCAAACTTGCTTTTTCATTCAAGCTTATGTTTGATTTGTACATTGCAATCGCCTCTAAAAGCTACTATGCAGCATATTCTCTACTTTTCTCAATCTTCTAATTTTTTCTCATTAAGCACAAAGCATACACCATCTTTTCTACGTCGTAGCAGTGTTCAATTCGCAAATTCTCTAAAACGCGTTCTCGTATTTTTGTATCGAATACTTGCAGACCGTATTTTGAACCCAACATTGCAGAACACATTGCAGCAATCGTATCGGTATCTCCGCCAATCGATGCTGCAAAACACGCAGCTTTGGTTGGTTCATTTGCAAAGCGAGTTGCAATTGCGAAAGCTGCAGCTACGGATTCATTAGCTTCAACACTTGTACCACAATCATTTTGCAACATTTCAGCAAAATCATCGTCACTTACAGATAAGCAACTCAACTCCTCAGCTTTTTTAGTGAAAAAATCGACCCTACTTATAACGCTTGCTTTTGCGCTCCAATTACCATATTTTGGAAGCGATTTTACGAATTTTATTGCTTCTTTAAGCGGATTTTCACAACCTTCAATACCTAAACTTACTGCCACAGCAACGAGTGTTGTAGATTCAATTCCTTGAGTCGTATTGTGAGTAATTAAGCATGATTTTCTGGCTGCCTTAGCAAGCGATTCACCTGGTTTGAAAGCAATGCCAATTGGTGTCGCGCGCATTGCACCACCATTAGTTGTGCCAAATTTGCCTGTTTCTTCAGGACTTACTCCATTTACAAGCGCTTTTAAAGCTGACTTAGTTGACGGTCCTAGCAAATCCAAGGAGCCTTTTTCGCGCATTGCATCTTCCCAATCTAGAAGATTTTGCGCATACTTGTTGTTGTCAATATTGCCATTATCTGCGATTATGCGTTCAGCAAGTAAAAAAGCTTGCTCCGTATCATCTGTTACAGAACCTGCTTTCATATTTGGCGCGATTGGCTGCTGACTTACAGCGTCCATTAATCTTGTAATTGGAACGCCATAAAAACGGCGTATGCTTTGAGCGCTCATGCTTTGAGTTGGCATTCCAAGCGCATCGCCTATAGCAAGACCAACAATAGCTCCAAACGCGCGATTATATGTTTCACTTTGCTCAAGATTGATTGCTGCGTTTATCATAAGTATATTTTATGCTTTCGCAAACACAACTTTAAAAGCACTTGGGCTATAAGTTAAACGCAACTAAGCGCAACTAAGCGCAATTAAACGCAATTAAACGCAGCTAAGCAAATATCAAAATCAGACTTCAGACTCAGCATCTGTAATCTCGCGCACTTGCTCAACATTAGCTTTGAGCATATCTTTTAACGCGTCAACTGAATCAAAAGTCTGCTGCGGGCGCAAGAAACTAGCAAACTCGATGCAAACGCGATGTCCGTACAAATCTTTCCAATCATCGAACAATCCGTAAGCTTCAACAGTGCGCTCTGCATCTTCTTCGCCATCTTTATTAAATGTTGGCTTAGTTCCAATAGAAATCGCAGCAGGCCAACGCCACGGAGAATGAACGCCTAAATGAAGCTCGTCACGACGCAAAACACTCACATCTGGAACAGCATTTTTCGATGGTCTGACATCGTTCTTATTGTCAGCATCTAAATCAACAACCCATCCTGCATACACGCCATCAACTGGCACATAGCCTTCAATTTTTTCGCCAAGATTTACTGTTGGGAATCCAATCTCGCGCCCACGCTCGTCTCCATGAACTACTGTTCCTTCAACGCGATGCGGCTGATCCAAAATTTCACGCGCTTCTTTGACTCGACCAGTAGCCAACATCCAGCGCACATTTGTAGAACTCCAAGCACGCACTTTCTTATTTGGCATGCTCTTGCTCCAAGCACGATATTCAGCTTTATTCATGCCCTCAGAAGGATCTTTAGGATCTCCAGGTTCCTGTGGAACTTCACGAACAATAGGATCAGGCACGCGAACGTCATCTGGACCCAAATCCTCTACTTCAATAAGCTCAAAAACTCCAGTTGCTTGAGACAACTCACGAATTGCTTTAATATCACCAGCACGACGAGCACCAAGCGCAGCATCAGAGCCAAGAACTAATGCTCGCATACCAAGCTTTCCAACGAGCTGACCTAAGAAGAAACGGTACGATTTTGCAGCAAAAGCAAGGCTGTAGCGCACAATCACAACATGATCAACATCCAACTGTGACATCACACGCAAACGTTGACGCACGCTTGTAAGAGCATCCGGATCGTCCGGGAGTTTAGAATTAACGTCGCCAAAATCATCGTATAAATCAGGATTAGCATGCACTACGCTTGGACGCGGATCAAACATAATCACTACTGAAAACGCTCCATGACGATGCGCAAGATCCACAGTACGACGAATAACCTCGCGATGACCTTTGTGCATACCGTCGAATACGCCAATGGTAACAACCGCTTTACGCTCCGCACTTAACGTTGGCCAATTAATCATGCCGTTGGCATCTGGTCGAATGTCGATGACCTTCATGATATCCTTACTATCCGCGTTCAAGCATTACTCAAGCAAACTACGCAAAATACGCAATTCGTTATTTTAAATACTTATCTAGTTTACCAGTCTTCTCGCTTGCCGGAAATACCACAATTGGTTTGATTTGATTACTTTTTATATTTTTTGTCAATTCAACTACTGCAACAACGTCACATTCCTCAGTATTTGCGTTTGAAACGTACGCTATTGCAGGATAATTTTCGTAATTTATGCCAGATTTAAGCTCAATCCAGCGCCCAAAACGTAAGTCTTTAGCTTGATTCTCATCAATGCTTAAAGTTGGAAGCGAATGCGAAGCTGCATCCATCATATTTAAGCAAATTTTAGGAAGCATATTATTTGCGTCAAAATCGTCACTAGGAACTGCTTTTGAGCGATGCTGCAATACTCCATTGCGATCAGTAAATTCTCGCATTTGCGAGCGAAGTTTAAGAACTCGCGAATCAGTAACCGAAAAATCACCAACGCTAGTGCGACGAAGCTGAGTAAGATGTCCACCAACTCCTAGTAAGCGACCTAAATCACGAGCTAAAGCGCGAATATATGTTCCACTACTGCAAGAAACTTTTGCAGATATATCGCATACGAGTTTCCCACTCACTCCCCTAGTAATTCGAGGATTGCTCACTGAAAAATCACTAACAAATATCTCTCTAGGAGCAATCTCTACTGATTTTCCTTCGCGCGCTAAATCATAAGCGCGTTGACCATTAATTTTAATAGCAGAAAAAGCAGTAGGAGCTTGCATAATTTTGCCTACTAAATTTTCGCTAACAACTTGCTTAATTCGCTCAAAAGACAGTGACTTTTCAAAAGACATGTCTTTATTAGCGACGTGAACCCCCGGACCTATATTTAATGCGTCATTCGGAAGAATTTCACCTTCTGCATCATCAGTAGTAGTTGCTTCTCCTAAGCGGATTACTGCTTCATAGGTTTTATTGTGCCCCAACATGTAATTTAAAAGTCGCGTTGCATTGCCAAAACCTATGATTAACAATCCTGTTGCCATAGGATCAAGCGTTCCTGCGTGCCCAACTCGCTTTGTATGCAACAAATGACGAGCGCATGCAACAATATCGTGACTTGTAACACCTTGCGGCTTATCTACAAGCAGTAATCCTGAATCTGGTATGCACATAAGTTAAATCTAGCTACTATACGATTCACATTGAGTTTGCTTTGAGATTTAATTGTTGTCAGACGATTCAGACGTGCCTTCAAAGTCGTCGCTTTCAAAGTCATCGTCGTCGTCAAAATCGTCGTCGTCGAAATTATCATCGTCAAAGTCATCGTCAGATTCTTCAACTTCGCGCGGCTTCTTATACGGATCGACATCGCCAGCATACTTAGCATTTTCACGCAACTTAGCTAATTCTTCATCACGATGACGAGCTGCAACAAGAATATCCTCAATTTCATGCGCTTCAGATGGCACTTCGTCATAAATAAATTGCAATTGGGGAGTCAAACGCAATCCAGCTTTTGCACCGACCAAAGAGCGCAGTCGACCGTGAGCCTGCTGCAAAGCTTGTGCTGCACGCTGACGCTCGCCCTGCTCTTTACCTTCGTGACCAAGTTGCGTCCAGTAAACCTTTGCAATTTGCAAATCGTTCGTAACGCGCACTTCCGTAATAGTCACACTCGCCAAACGCTTATCATGCAAATGCGATTCCATATTAGAAGCGATTACGCGCTGAATTAATGCTGCAATACGTGCAGCTCTAGGATTCGTTCCTGCCATAATTACTTGCGCTCAATCTGCTTCATTTCAAAGGTTTCGATTATATCGCCAAGCTCAATGTCATTGAAGCTGCCGAGATTAATACCAGCTTCGTAACCTTCGCTAACGGATTGCACGTCATCCTTAAACCTACGCAAGCTGGAAATCTCCAGGTCGTTGACTGTAGCAACGCCGTCGCGCAAAATACGGCACTTCGTACCGCGCTTGACTTCGCCATCTTGAACCATAACACCAGCAATATTGCCGAACTTGGAAGAACGGAAGATTTCGCGAATTTCGGAATGCGAAGTAACAACTTCTTCGAATTCTGGCTTAAGCATACCCTTCAAAGCAGCTTCGATATCTTCGATTGCCTTGTAAATAACTGAGTAGTACTTAACTTCCACGCCTTCACGGTCTGCCAAATCAGCAACTTGACGGTTTGGACGCACGTTGAAGCCAATAATCACAGCCTTATCGACAGTTGCCAAGTTCACATCATTCTGAGTAATTGCACCAACACCGCGGTGAATAACCTGGATGCCAACTTCCTCAGAGACCTCAATCTTCATCAAGGAATCTTCCAAAGCTTCAACAGAACCAGAAGAATCGCCCTTAATAACGATGTTCAGCATGTCAACTTCAGACTTAGCGAACTGTTCCTTAAGGCTTTCAAGAGACACAACCTTGCGGCGCTTAGCAAGCTGAGCTGCACGCTCTGTAGCTGCACGCTTTTCAGCAATTTGACGAGCAGAACGGTCGTCCGAAGTAACCAAGAACAAGTCGCCAGCGGTTGGAACAGAAGTTAAACCAAGCACCTGAACAGGAGTGGAAGGAGCCGCATCCTGCAAATGCTTGCCGTTCTCGTCAAGCATAGCGCGCACACGGCCATAAGAAGTGCCAGCAACAATAGAATCACCAATGTGAAGAGTACCTTGCTGCACAAGAACAGTAGCAACAGCACCACGACCCTTATCGAGTCGAGCTTCGATAGTTGCACCGCGAGCATCCATATTTGGATTTGCCTTAGGATCAAGCTCAGCGTCAGCAGTCAACAACACAGCTTCAAGAAGCTTATTGACGTTAGTGCCCTGCTTTGCAGAAATATCCACAAACATGGTGTCGCCGCCGTATTCTTCAGCAACTAAACCGTATTCTGTAAGCTGACCGCGAACCTTTTCAGGATTAGCACCTTCAACATCAATCTTGTTCACAGCCACAACAATTGGCACATGAGCAGCTTGAGCGTGGTTAATAGCTTCAACAGTCTGAGGCATTACGCCGTCGTCTGCTGCAACAACAAGAATTGCAACGTCTGTAAGCTCAGCACCGCGAGCACGCATAGCAGTAAACGCTTCGTGACCTGGAGTATCGAGGAACGTAATCTTACGAGGTTTTCCTTCAAGATTTACAGTTACTTGATAAGCACCGATACGCTGAGTAATGCCACCTGCTTCGCGATCGATAACATTCGACTTACGGATGGTATCAAGCAAGCGAGTTTTACCGTGATCGACGTGACCCATAACAGTAACAACAGGCGGACGAGATTGCAAATCGTCATCTTCTTGCAGCTCTTCTTCGTCCAAATCGATGTCAAACTGCTGCAAAAGCTCTTTATCTTCTTCTTCAGCAGAAACAATGCTGATATTCCAGCCGATTTCTTCACCCAAAATTTGGAATGTTGATTCATCCAAAGATTGTGTAGATGTTGCCATTTCTCCCAAGTGGAAGAGCACAGTTACCAAAGCTGCTGGATTTACATCAATCTTTTCCGCCAAATCAGAAAGAGTTGCGCCTTGACGCAAGCGAATCGTAGCGCCGTTACCAGAAGGAATACGCACGCCGCCAATCACTGGTGCTTTAAGCTCTTCGTATTCACGACGTTTCGCTAAACGATTCTTACGAGCCTTAGAAGATTTACCACCTTGACGACCGAATGCGCCTGCAGCTCCTGCACGACCGCGACCGCCGCCACGCGATGGACCACCATTAGGTGCGCCTGCTGCAGCAGCCTGGAAGCTAGCTCCTTGAGATGCAAAACGAGATTCTGCAGATGGGCGAGAAGATGCACCAGAGCCAGCACCTGCGCCACCTTGACCACGACGCTGACCCGACCACTGCGATGAGCGTGCGCCACCTTGACCAGAGCGGCCACCACGCGAGCGGCCACCGCGTTCTGCACGTTCACCACGCGAACCTTGAGGTCCAGAGCCAGCTTGACCTGGACGACCACCGCGGCCATTTTCAGCACCAGGACGAGACATCGGATGAGGACGTGGAATATCTCCAGGTGTAGGAGCACGCATACCTTGCTTACGGCTAAACGGATTATTACCAGGACGTGGAGCAGATGCGCCTGCACCTTGTGCATTCTGGTGCGGACGAGGGCGAGGAGGCATCTGTGAACGATCTGAGTGAGATTGACCTTGAGCTTGCTGTCGCGATTCGCCGCGATTATCACGATTATCATTGCGACGATCATTTTTTCTATTTTCGCCGGCAGCAGCATTAGAACGCGAAGGATTGTTTGAACGAGTATGATTTGCACCCGGCTTTGGAACAAAATGAGAAGCTGTGTTGTGCACAGGCTGGTTAGCAGAAGAGCCAGCTACAGAATCACTGTGTGACGAATCTTTAGCTTGAGGTTTAGCCTGCGGCTTAGCTTGAGACTTAGCTTTTGGCGCAGCAGGCTTACTTGCACTAGATGCCTTTTCGGACTTATTTCCGTCAGATGCTAACGCTGTTTGCAAACGACGAACTACTGGAGCCTCAACTGTTGAAGAAGCAGACTTAACAAATTCGCCCATGCTCTTCAAACGCTCCAACACGGTTTTACTGTCTACACCAAATTCTTTGGCCAGTTCATACACGCGCTTTTTAACCACTCAGTGTTCTCCTCTGTCTGTGGCAGCGCTAGTACACGCGACCACTTTACATTATTGCGAGCTTATTATTTATTATCGTGCGATATATCATCGTGCGACCATGATCTTATACCTCGTCTCCCGCCGGACGATGGCGATTGCCTTTCGCCCAGATTCCAGCTTTTAGCATACTCGAAACGTTGGATTGACTCGAGTGTCGCTAAATGCCACGCGAGAGACTACTTTATTTGCACACCACTAGCAAAATAAACAATCAAGAAGTGCTAAACATTGCGGAAATATCAATCTAAAAATATTTAGCACTTCTCAATTAACAATCTATTCAGCAGCAGATGCGTTATTATTCAAATCAGCTGAAGCAGGCTGAGCATTTTGTGCTTGAGCTGCAGCAACCTTCTTAGCATGCTCTTCCGCAGACTCAATACCAATCTTCCAACCAGTCAACTTTGCAGCCAAACGAGCGTTCTGACCTTCTTTACCAATAGCAAGAGAAAGCTGAGCATCATGAATAAAAGCAACTGCAGTTTGATTCTTTTCACTCACTACTTGCACTTGTGTAGCAGTAGCAGGCGAAAGAGCAGCAGCAACAAACTTTGCTGGATCAGACGACCAATCGACAATATCAATTTTCTCTTGACCCAAGTTTTCCATTACAGCACGCACGCGTGAACCGCCAGGACCAATTAAAGCACCCTTTGGATTCACACCTTCAGTATTAGCTCTAACAGCAATCTTTGTGCGAGCTCCGGCTTCACGTGCAATCGACATAATAGAAACTGCTCCAGAAACAAGTTCCGGCACTTCTCGCTCAAAAAGACGACGGACTAATTCAGGATGTGAACGTGAAACAACAATTTCCGGACCACGCAAACCACGAGCAACATTTACGACATATACGCGAATACGCTCACCATGGCGGTAACGTTCACCTGGAACCTGCTCGCGACGCGGCAAAATAGCTTCAACGTCTCCAACAGCAACGTGGATATTAGTGTTATCTTTTGCGTCTTGTTGAATAATGCCGTTAATAAGCTTTCCTTTTTGACCAGAAAACGCACCAAACACGCGATCATCTTCAGCTTTACGGAAAATTTGACTAATAACTTGACGAGCCGTTGCAGCAGCTAAACGACCAAAATCATGAGGAGTATCGTCATACTCCTCTCCCAGCGTTGGAGCTGGATACGGGTTATCTTCAGTAGGTTTACCAGGAATTTCATCCCTAGCCCACACAGTGAACGAACCTGCACGTTCGTCCAATTCAACTCGCACATGCTTTGCAGGATGAGCGGTTTTCATATACGCAAGACGCAAGGCCTCGGCGAGCGCCTCGTCCAGCTCCTCGGCATTAATCCCCTGCTGTGCCGCAAGCTGATGCATTCCCGCCAAATCCAATTCCATCGCGCACGTCCTCTCGTTATAACGCATTAATTTATGATTATTAATTGTAACTATTAAAGCACACTTATTTTTTCTTCTAACGACAGTTAGCTTTAATTGTTGCAGACTTAGAACAAATACCAAATTAATAAATCGATATTGGTCACAGTCAGTGGCTATTTTAGTAGATTATGCAGACACTTTATGTTTTGTTAAATGACATGCGCAAACAAGTAAAACGCAGTATTGCCAGAGCACTCGTGCTTCTTATATGCGTTTTAATATCTCCACTGCTAACAGCCTGTGGAACATTACAAAACATTCACGTCGAGCATACAGTTCACACAGCAGCTCCAGAAAATGCATGTGCTAAAGCATACAGACTTGCGCAAAAAAAGCAGCGCGAAATCAAAAAGAACCAAAACGACACATCCATTAAGGATTTTGAAACCGCAGCAAAATATTGGAAAACTGTCGCTCAGCAATGCCCAGGAAGATTAAGCGAAAGCATTATATACAGCACGCAAGCTCAATGGGAAATGCTTTCGAAGAAAAATAGTAACGAAAATTCAAATAATGTAAGCAATAAAAGCGGAAACGAAAGCTCAGAAAATACAAAAACTACAACAGCGCAACAAATGGAGCACGATTCATACGCGAATCTTATAGAAGTAATAAATCATTACAAAAACTTCAAATGGACACATCAACCCTTAGCTCAAGCTGCAGAAGCTGAAGACAAACTTGCTTTTATTTTACAAACACTAGCAGCGAGAAAAGAGCAAAATATAGCATTGGAATACAGCGATATGGCGTCGACAAACGCTCAAACTCTTATGCGAGTTGCAGGAGAAGGAACAGACTTGCGCAAAAAAGTTTACGATATTCCTCAAGAGGCGTTAGAAAGCGGAAAAACACATGATTCAGCAAGCGGAAAAGATCTGTCGATTACCGCTATAGCTTATATGGATTGCGCTAGAGAAGAGCTAGCTGCTTTTAATCAAATAATAACTATTACGTCAAAAAATAATAATGCATCCGAGAATAACGTTACTGCAAAAAGCGATGATAACGATTCTGTAATGCGCGCTCAACAAACTCTTAAAAATGCAACTGTGCAATTAATCACATCTAGACTGCTAAGAGCTTATGAACTTGGGTATCCTACTGATACGAAGCTTATTTTGAAGTAAAACTTAACCTTGGGGCTTTTAGCCTATAGGGCATTCCCCTTTACACACAAAATAGGACTCGACTTCAAACGCGAGAGAAAGTTCGCACGGATTACGATCGCTTACGAAGTTCGGCGAATTAAAAAAGCCTAAAGCAAAAACAACCACACTAATCTGCCCTGCCTGCGTCAATCGAGACGCAGGCAGACCTCGCTTTCACTGAAAGTGCACTGCACTTTCAGTTTTGAGAAAGCTCGGCAGAATAAAAAAGCTTCAAGCGCGAAATACGGCAACACAAACCTAACACACTACGTTAAACACACTAGCCCACACTTTCTGTGTCTTTATTGACGCAGAAAGACCTCGCTTGCGTTGGAAGCACACTGTGCTTCCAACCTGAGCAAGCTCGGCGAATTAAAAAGCCTAAAGCAATTTTTACATGCTTTAGGCTTGGTTAATTCGCGGATGAAGCGAGATTCGAACTCGCGGAGGATTTTACCCTCACACGCTTTCGAGGCGTGCTCCTTAGACCGCTCGGACATTCATCCACTTACGATTTGTCGCACTGAAAGCGCATACAAACGCAACTTTTCAATTGTAAACCATGCCACGAATATAAATTTATGGCGAGTTGAAACGTTATAACTCAGACGAATCACGGCGAGCGCGAATTTTTTCAGCGCGAGAAGCAAGCTCCTCATCAGGAGGATAAGCTACATATTCCAATGTCAATCCATGAGGATCAATTGGACCCGTCGAGCCTTCACGAAGAGGAACATTGATCTTTTCCTCAAACCAATCAAAAGAACGCTTACCACGCCCAATCTGCACGCAAGCTTGCACAAGAGAACGCACCATATTGTGCGCAAAAGCATCAGCAACAATAGTAAATTCAAGCAAACCCTGCTCAACAGGCGGCACGCATCCAGTTTTAAGCTTAACGCGCACGTCATTAGCACGCGTTCCCACGCGTTCCCAACAGGCACTTTTTACATCGCGAATAGTAGTACCTCCAGGATTAGGGCGCGCAAAAGATCCAAAATCGTGAAGGCCAATCATAAGCCTCGCAGCCTGGTTCATTGCATCAACATCCAAAACATCATCAAGTTTCAAAACAAAACCGCGCATACGAGGGTCATAATCACAATAATCAGAAGCGTCGCAAATACGATATACATACGTGCGCTCTAACGCAGAAAAGCGTGCATCAAAACCAATGGGCGCAACGCTAACCTTATGCAACGAAATATCTTGTGGCAAAACATGCTTAAGCCTGTACTCGAGCGCGCAAACACCGTCCAATCCGGTATGACCTACGCATCGCAATAAAGTTTCTTCACAAACATCAAGATGACAAACCTGATGCGACGCATGCACACCCGTATCCGTACGACCAGCCACAGTAAGGCGCAGCGGCTCAGCAACATCCCCTTCTGGCACACGCAATACTGTGTGCAAAGCCCCCTCAATTTCACCCTGCACAGTTCGCAAAGTAGGCTGCTTAGCCCAACCGTAAAATCCGCCACCATCGTAAGCTAAATCTAAGCGAAGTCGCATTCAAAACCTTTCCAAACAGACTTTACACTAGCTTTTCTTATCCGAAGAGCTGCCGCCCGCAAGCGCAAAAGCACTCATAACACTACGAATAAGCTCATAAGTTTTTGAATCAATGTGCATTGTAATCTTCAATAATTTAGGAACAACATCCGACCAATGCGAAGATATTTCATCAAAAGTTGAGTAACCTAAACTGCTAAAAATGCTGTAAACGCTGTCAATTCTGCGCTTTCGCTCCTCAAATGGCAGATTCATCATCCACTCGTTTGTAGCCTTAGAAACAGCCAGAGCGCGCGGAGTTACGCAATCACAGTAGTCAAAATCACCATTTTTAACCTGCCAATACATGCCAAGATGTTGCATTAATCCAATCGAATCGGCAAATGTAACCTTATACGGCACTCCCGTATCCATAATCAATCCAATAAAGGCAGACTGCGGAACTACTTTTTCAATACGACTTGAAACATTCGCAAAAACGCTTGTGTCCACTACATCAGACGCAAAACCAGGTCCGTCCATAGAATAAATTTTTGATACAAGATCACCTAATTTTTGACTTGTAGCATCTAAGCGCATAGCCGCATAAGCAGCCATGTTCCCACCTTTTGAATGACCGACAACAATAATATTTGGATTATTATTTTGCAAGTCTACGGAAGATTTTGAAAAGCGGGCAAAAAGTTTGTTCGCAAAAATTTTATTAAAGAAGTTTTTATTAGGATAACGTTTGCTATATCTTTGCGCTACAGAAGTCAAATATTCAGCAGCAGATTCTTGCGCTGGCACTGGGCAGCGGAAAGCCATGTTGAAATCTTCTTTCCACCCAACAAGCGTACTGTCAGTGCCGCGATACGCAACAACAAGAGTATGAGGATTATCAATCCCCTCGCAATTGCTAAGATCAAAAGTAACTCCAGCAAACTGCTGCTCTAATGATTCGTCAATATTTGATTCATCAAACCTCTCAAGATACTCCCCTACGCGAATTCCCCTATACCTAGGGCTGGAAGCGACAGCAAGAAGCAGCTTCCTACGGAATTTATCTACTTTAGGAGACCCAGAAGCAAACATTGACGAATATTCTTCTATTCTAAGCAATTCGTTAATAGATACAGTAGAAATATTCTTTGGATTATCGCAATATTTTGGCACGTACGTTGGCATATTTATATAAGATAGCTCGCACAAAATCAGCGCATCTACGGCATTAAACTTGCGCTGAGCGAAGGTAGAGAAATCGTTGCGCAACAAATCAATAACATTCGACATAATTCAATAATAATACAAATAAAAAACGAGCCGAGGAAATCCTCGACTCGTTTTAGCAATTCTTCAAGAAGCGATTTTACGCTTAACTTTAAGATTTACTTTACCGATGCGTAAAGCTGAAATGCTGACTACTCGGCAGCTTCTTCTTTAGCTGCAACCTTGGTAGCTGCTTCAGCTTCCTTCACAACAGCCTTCTTTGGGCTTACTGGCTCAGTTACGAGCTCAATAATTGCCTGAGGAGCGGTATCACCACGACGTGGAGCAATCTTCACGATACGTGTGTAACCACCTTCACGCTGCTTCATCTGCTCAGCAATCTGAGTGAAAAGCACGTGAACCACGGACTTGTTGCGAATTACACGCAACACACGACGACGCGAATGCAAATCGCCACGCTTAGCGAACGAAATCAAACGCTCAGCAAGCGGACGAAGACGCTTTGCCTTTGGCAACGTCGTTACGATACGACCGTGCTGGAAGAGGCTGGTCGCCATATTGGCCAGCATCAGGCGCTCATGAGCCGGGCTAGAAGCCAGACGAGGGCCTTGTTTCGGTGTAGGCATTATTACTCCTTATTGTCGCATCGTTCAGGTGGGCATCAACCCGAACATCCGAACGTTACGACGATTGCAGGCGGAACTTACTCGTCTTCAGGCGAGAAGAAAGTGCCACCTTCGAGATTATTGGCGTCGAAGCCAATCGGTGAAGCCTTCAAAGACAGACCCATTGCCTGCAACTTCTCTTTAACTTCATCGATGGATTTCATGCCGAAATTACGAATATCGAGCAAATCCTGCTCAGTGTGAACTACCAGTTCGCCGACTGTATGAATACCCTCACGTTTCAAGCAATTATAGCTACGCTGAGTAAAATTCATATCTTCAATCGGTATAGCCAACTGAGAATCAGCTTCATCATGAGTTGGCGCTGGACCAACTTCAACACCTTCAGCATCAACGTTAAGCTCACGGCAAAGACCGAAAAGCTCAACTAAAGTCGAGCCTGCAGATGCAACTGCATCACGCGGTGTAATAGCTGGCTTGGTTTCCACATCCAGGATGAGCTTATCGAAGTCCGTGCGCTGTTCCACGCGGGTAGCTTCGACCTTATAGCTCACCTTCAAAACTGGTGAGTAGATCGAATCCACAGGAATGCGGCCGATTTCGCTGTTCTCCTGCTTGTTCATCTGAGCTGGCACGTAGCCGCGACCGCGTTCAACAGTAAACTCAATTTCAAGTTCACCATCTTCTGCGAGTGTAGCAATATGCAAGTCAGGATTAGCAATAGTAACACCGGCTGGAGGAGTAATATCTCCAGCAGTGGCCTCACCTTTACCATTCTTGCGCAAATACATCACTACAGGCTCGTCGTACTCACTCGTGAGCACGATGCCCTTGATGTTCAGCAGAATTTCAGTGACATCTTCTTCAACACCTGGCAGAGTCGTAAACTCATGCAAAGCTCCAGAGATGCGAACCGAAGTAACGGCAGCACCTGGAATAGAGCTTAACAAGGTACGACGCAGCGAATTGCCGAGAGTGTAGCCAAAACCTGGTTCCAGCGGCTCAATAGTAAAGCGAGAACGCTGGGGATTCAGTGATTCCTCGGTAAGTGTCGGACGCTGTGCGATAAGCACTTTGGTATCCTTTCAGCTTCTGGTCGGTGGTGCACTCGCCGCCCATAAGCGGGTTGGATGGATGGATTCGTAAGAGTGCTCAGACGCGGCGACGCTTTGGTGGGCGTACGCCGTTATGCGCTTGTGGGGTAACGTCGGTAATAGAACCAACTTCGAGACCCGCGGACTGGAGGGAACGGATAGCGGTTTCACGACCGGAACCTGGACCCTTAACAAACACGTCGACCTTCTTGAGGCCATGCTCCATTGCCTTGCGTGCAGCAGACTCAGCAGCCATACCTGCAGCGTAAGGAGTCGACTTACGGGAACCCTTAAAGCCGACATCACCGCCGGAAGCCCAAGAAAGGACTGCACCGGATGGATCGGTAATGGAGATAATCGTGTTATTGAATGTTGATTTAATATGCGCCTGCCCAACCGGCACCGACTTGCGGTCCCGGCGACGCGGCTTGCGCGAGGCTTGCTTTGCAGCTGCCATTGACCCTCGTTTCCTAATGACGAATGAGTTGGTATGTCTAGACGATGGAAATATATCCGTGGCCTAGAGCCGACCACCGACTACTATCGGGTGGCCTTCTTCTTCCCGGCGACAGTACGCTTCGGACCCTTGCGAGTACGAGCATTAGTCTTAGTACGCTGACCACGCACAGGAAGACCCTTGCGATGACGCTGGCCTTGATAGCAGTTGATCTGAATCTTACGACGGATGTCAGCGTCAATCTCACGACGCAAATCGCCTTCAATCTTGTAATTGGCCTCAAGATAATCACGCAAGGTGATCAGCTGTTCATCCGTAAGATCCTTGACGCGAGTGTCCGGATTAACACCGGTCGCGGCAAGCGTTTCCTTAGCGCGAGTACGACCAACACCAAAAATGTAGGTGAGGGCAATCTCAATGCGCTTCTCATTGGGAATATCTACTCCGGCAAGACGTGCCATTGTAATTCCTTTACTGTTACGCAGGTCGTGCACCAAGTCTTCCGCACTAATAGAAATTAAGTGCGGCCTGGGCCTGCGCACCCAGGGTTCAGCTTAGGCTGTGACTTAGCGCCTTATTCTTTGTATTCCGCGATGGAAATCTGCTCAGCCCTGACGCTGCTTATGACGTGGGTTAATGCAGATCACCATGACGCGGCCGTGACGGCGGATCACGCGGCAGTTTTCGCAGATCCTCTTCACGCTAGGGCTGACCTTCATGGTTTTCCTTTGCTTGTACCTTACTTATAACGGTACGTAATACGCCCACGATTTAGATCGTAAGGGCTCATTTCTAGCACTACACGATCTTGAGGAAGAATGCGAATATAATTTTTACGCATCTTACCAGAAATCGTAGCTAAAACAATGTGCTCATTCTCAAGCTGAACGCGAAACATCGCATTTGGTAGTGCTTCTACTACCGTGCCTTCGACTTCAATCACACCGTCTTTTGCCATGAGCCTCGTTCCGTTCCTTGGGCATACTACTTTGCGCATCCGAAGACACGCCAATCTTTTATAATACAGTAAATGCGTCCCATTCAACACTCGGCGTGTCGAACAGAACGCATTTTACTTTTTAAATTTAAAAACGCACTACTTAATTAAGTGATTCAACAATGCGATTATTGATTTCCTTAATATCTCCAACGCCATCTACTTCAACCAACTGACCGCGGCTATCATAGATATCAAGCAATGGAGCTGTTTCCTTCTCATACGTTTCTAAACGCTTAGCAATTACTTCTGGAGTATCGTCAGAACGACCTTGCTCCACTGCACGCTTTTGCATGCGTTCGAGCAAAACATCGCGCTCAGCCTCGAGAGCCACAACGTGATCGAGAGGAGTGCCAAGCTCTTCCAACATACGATCCAAAGCTTGAACCTGAGAAGCGTTGCGAGGATAACCGTCGAGAATCCAGCCGCTCTTTGCATCGTCCTGAGCAAGACGATCCTTAACAATGCTGTTAGTCAGCTCATCTGGAACCAACTCGCCCTTGTCAAGATATCCCTGAACCTGTTTTCCAAGCTCAGTATGATTCTTAAGGTTATAGCGGAAAATATCACCAGTAGAAATCGCTGGAATGCCATAATGCTCACTTAACAAAGCGGCCTGAGTGCCTTTTCCAACGCCCTGTGGACCCATAATTAGTAATCGCATATTCATCTCCTTAGCTCACTAACTGTAGTTACTTAGATACTTGCTTTTGCTCATCATGCTTGAACAAGAAACCAGCATACTGGAATTGTTCAGTCTGAGCCTTTGCTTGACGCAACGTATCCAAACCAACGCCAGCAATAATCAAAATTGTTGTACCACCAAATGGCAATTTTGTATTCAAATGCAAAGCCATAATCAAAACGGTAGGAATCAATGCAACAAAGAGCAAATAAATAGCACCGACAGTATTCAACCTATTCATAACATAGCTAAGATAATGACTTGTAGCACTACCAGCGCGAATGCCTGGTATGAAGCCACCATACTCTTTCATGTTATCTGCAGTCTCATCAGGATTAAAAGTAATCTCTGTGTAGAAGAAGCAGAAGAACACAATCATTACTGTGTAAAACGCAATATACCAAGCAGAAGTGGAATTAGCCAAATTAGCTTCAATCCAATTCACCCAAGCCTTGCTCTTATCTCCAAACTGAGCAATAAGGGTAGGAACAGCAAGAATTGACGAA
This sequence comes from Gardnerella sp. DNF00747, assembly GCF_049262675.1. Classification (NCBI taxonomy): domain Bacteria; kingdom Bacillati; phylum Actinomycetota; class Actinomycetes; order Bifidobacteriales; family Bifidobacteriaceae; genus Gardnerella; species Gardnerella sp. DNF00747. The sequence continues at coordinate 1,416,242 of NZ_CP058394.1, forward strand.
GCAAAGATTGGTGGAATAACACCACTCATATTTACCTTTAATGGCAAATAAGTCGAAGAGCCGCCATACATTTTTCGGCCAATCATGCGACGCGTATACTGCACAGGAATACGACGCTGAGCAAGCTCAACAAAGTCAACAAATATGAGGATAACAATCAAAACGCCACCAACAATAGCGAACTTATTCCAATCGCCATTAGAACCGTTGGTTCCCCAACCAATCTCCCAAAGCTTTGGTAAGAAGCCAGAGCAAATAGACATAAAGATTAAGACAGACATGCCTTGACCGATACCCTTATCGGTAATGAGTTCTGCCATCCACATAATAAGACCAGTGCCGCCAGTCATGATCAAAACCATGACAATAAGGCTCCACATGCTTCCGTCTGGAATAATATTATTTCCGCACTGATAATTAAACAAAGCACCCGTACGTGCTGTTACCAAAATCGTAGTAGATTGCAAAATTGCCAATCCAATAGTTAGGTAACGCGTGTACTGCGTAAGCTTTGTTTCTCCAGACTGACCTTCCTTATGAAGAGCTTCGAAGCGAGGAATAACCACGCGCAAAAGCTGAATCACAATGGAAGCAGTGATGTAAGGCATAACACCCAAAGCAAAAATAGAAAGCTGCAACAGCGAGCCACCTGAGAACAAGTTAACTAACCCAATAAAGTTCTCGCTCGATGAAGCTAATTTAACAGTGCAAGCGTGCACAACTTTATAGTCCACACCCGGAATCGGAATAAATGAACCAATACGATAAATAATTATCATAGCGAAGACGAAGAGGATCTTGTTCCTCAACTCCTTCGTCCTGAAGGCCTGGATTAACGTTTTCACCTGGGTCTTCCTCCCTTTTTTCGCGCACTCCTAGGCGCAACAGTGCAAAAAACAAACTCTGAGACGATAGTTTAACCCACGGTACCTACTGAAATAGGTTATTGTGAGTTTTGGTGATAAAAATAGTCCCTCTAGACAATGCTAGAGGGACTATCACAGATTTATAACTGCATCAAGCTTTAAGTAGCCTTTAACTACTCTTCGCTGATGGAGCCGCCGGCAGCCTCAACCTTTGCCTTAGCAGAAGCAGAAGCCTTCATACCCTTAAGAGTCAAAGCAACAGTCAATTCACCATCGCCAAGAACCTTTACAGGATAGCCATCACGTACAGCGCCCTTAGTAATAAGGTCAGCTACAGTAACCTCGCCACCCTTTGGGAAAAGGTCAGCAAGATCTGCAACGTTGACGACTTGGAATTCCTTCTTGAAAGGACTCTTGAAGCCACGCAACTTAGGCAAGCGCATGTACAGTGGGAGCTGACCACCTTCGAAGCCAGGACGAACCTGATAACGCTTCTTTGTGCCCTTATCACCACGACCTGAGGTCTTACCCTTAGAGCCTTCACCACGACCTACACGGATGCGATCCTTCTTAGCTCCTGGAGCTGGACGCAACGTGTGCATATGCAGCATTGGTTCTTCGTTAGCCATAATCAGTCGACCTCCTCGACGCTCACCAAGTGACGAACGGCCATAACCAAGCCACGATTGACGGGGGTGTCCTCGCGAACTACGCTGTGACCAATCTTATGAAGGCCGAGCGTATGAACATTCGCGCGCTGGCGCTCAGTTGTATGAACTAAACCATGCACCAGAGTGATCTTCAAATTTGACATCACTCACCATCCTTTGCTTCAGATGCCTTGGCGGCCTGAGCTTCTTCGCGAGCCTTGCGAGCTTCGGCAATGCCAGCAGCACGCTCACGGAGCAAAGCATCAGGAGCGACTTCCTCAAGAGAAAGACCACGACGAGCAGAAATCTCTTCTGGCTCTTCGAGCTTCTTCAAAGCGTCCACAGTAGCACGCACTACGTTTACAGCAGTTGCAGAGCCCATGGACTTGGTGAGGATGTCCGTGATGCCGGCGCATTCCATAACAGCGCGTACAGCACCACCAGCAATTACACCAGTACCTGGAGCAGCTGGACGGAGCAACACAGTACCAGCAGCATCGTGACCGAGCACTGGATGAGTGACGGTGCCACGAATGCGTGGAACAGTGAACATATGCTTCTTAGCGTCAAGCTGACCCTTAGCAATAGCAGCTGGAACTTCGCGAGACTTGCCGTAACCAACACCAACAGTGCCCTTACCGTCGCCAACAACAACAAGTGCTGCAAAGCTAAAGGTACGACCACCCTTGTGGGTCTTGGAAACACGGTTAATAGTAACTACGCGATCCAGAAGCTCTTCGCCACGGTTTTCTTCACGACGATTACGACGTTCGCCGCGTTTACCCTCGCCCTTGTTACGGCGAGAACGACGATCATCGTTACGCTCCTCAGCGGATGCCTGAGTGTTCTGAGTTTCTTCAGCCACTTGGGTTTCCTTTTCGTTGTCGCTCACAGTGCCAGACCTCCCTGACGGGCGCCTTCAGCCACTGCTGCGACGCGACCATGATATTTGTTACCGCCACGGTCGAAGACTACAGCGGTGATACCCGCTTCCTTCGCCTTAGCCGCTACTAATTCGCCAACCTTGGTTGCAGCTTCAGTCTTCGTGCCAGTGAAACCAGCGAAGTCAGCAGTCAAAGTGGAAGCACTTACCAAAGTAATTCCCTTGGTATCATCCACAATCTGAGCAACCATATGACGGTTAGAACGGGAAACAACTAAACGAGGACGTTCAGATGTGCCGGCAATGTGCTTACGAAGACGGGCGTGACGACGCAAACGTGCGACTTTGGTACCCTTACCGAAAATCTTAACGCTCATATCACTTACCAGCCTTTCCAGCCTTGCGCAGGATACGTTCATCGGTGTACTTAATACCCTTACCCTTGTAAGGTTCTGGAGCACGAAGCTTACGAATGTTAGCAGCAACCTGACCAACAGTCTGCTTATCGGTGCCCTTTACGATTACCTGGTTAGGATTTGGCAACTCGAACTCAATACCTGCCGGTGGTTGAACGGTAATAGTGTGAGAATAACCGAGCGAGAACTCAATGCCCTTGCCCTTCATCACTGCACGATAACCGGTACCGACAATATCCAAAGTCTTGGTGTAGCCTTCATGTACACCCTTCACCATAGAAGCAACAATTGCGCGAGCCAAACCATGCTTTGCACGAGTTGGACGCAAATCGTCAACTGGAGTCAGAACAATCTGATTGTCAGCGACTGCTGCGGTGATTCCCTCTGGAATTTCATAAGAATCAGAACCCTTAGCGCCTTTGACGCTGAAGGACTGACCTTCAATCTTTACTTCCACGCCTGCAGGAATGTCGACGGGGAGCTTACCAATATGCGATGCCATCTTCAGCTCTCCTTTCTCACCATACGTAGGCGACGATTTCGCCGCCAATGCCTCGATCGAGGCATTCCTTCTGAGTCAACAATCCCGAGCTGGTCGAGATAATAGCAATACCGAGACCACCAAGAGGCATTGGCAAAGCATCAGACTTTGCGTAACGACGCAAGCCTGGCTTAGAAATGCGCTTGATGCCTTGGATAGAACGCTGGCCATTGGAGCCATACTTCAACGTAATTTCCAACGTCTGTCCAACCTTAGCTTCCTTAGCAGCGAAGTCCTTAATATAGCCTTCGTGCTTCAGAATCTCGGCGATATTCGCCTTGAATTTGGAGTACGGCATTTCCACGGTATCGTGCTTTGCCGCGCTCGCATTACGCAGACGTGTCAACATGTCTGCGATTGGATCTGTCATTGTCATGTGGGCTAACGCCCTTTCTCGCCGTGGTTTCCACCGCCTCTATATGAGAACTTTGTCTTCAAGCAGTGGACCTTCAGCGTCGATATTTACCAACTGGACTTCGTAACACCCGGCAACTCACCGCGATGAGCCTTCTCACGAAGGCAGATGCGGCACAGACCGAACTTGCGATACACGGAGTGAGGACGACCACAAACCTGGCAACGCGTATAAGCGCGTACCTTGAACTTCGGCTTGGCGGCCGCCTTGTTTTTCAGAGCGGTTTTTGCCATTTCAGTTCTCCTTGAATGGGAAACCGAGGTGCTTAAGCAAAGACTTGGCCTCCACATCGTCCTTGGTGGTAGTCACCACGGTGATGTCCATACCACGCTGATGATCAATCGAGTCAGGATCAATCTCATGGAACATAGACTGTTCCGTAAGACCAAAGTTGTAATTACCCTGACCGTCAAACTGGTTGCCATTGATACCACGGAAATCGCGGATACGAGGCAAAGCCAGAGTGAGCAAACGATCCAAGAATTCCCACATACGATCGCCACGAAGAGTTACGTAAGCACCGATAGCCTGACCTTCGCGCAAATGGAACTGAGCGACAGACTTCTTTGCCTTAGTTACCTTTGGCTTCTGGCCGGCAATCAAAGTGAGATCCTTAATCGCACCTTCAATGAGCTTAGAATCACGAGCTGCAGCGCCGACACCCATAGAGACGACAACCTTCTGCACGCGAGCCACCTGCATAGGATTAGTGTGGCCGAATTCTTTCTCCAAGGCTGGTACGATTTCATCCTTGTATTGTTGCTTTAAGCGCGGAGTTGCCGGCAACTCAACTGTAGTATCGGTCATGCCAGCTCCTTTCCGGACTTCTTGGCGACACGCACGCGCACGGTCTTAACCTTGCCGTCACGAGCCTCTTGCTTAACAATCACGCCAACGCGTGTAGGCTGCTTGGTCTCTGGATCAATAACCATCACATTAGAGCGATGGATTGGAGCCTCAACCGAGACAATGCCCGCCTGCTGACCCTGCTGGGTGGCGCGAACGTGCTTCTTAACGATCTGAACGCCTTCTACAATCAAACGGTCATCGGCTAGTACACGAACTACTTTGCCTTCCTTACCGCGATCCTTGCCGCGAATGACCTTCACCTGGTCGCCGGACTTAATCTTGGCTACCATATCAGATCACCTCCGGAGCAAGGGACACAATCTTCATGAAGCGCTGATCACGCAATTCACGACCGACTGGTCCGAAGATACGAGTGCCTTTTGGTTCACGACCGGAGCCGAGAATTACGGCGGCGTTCTCATCGAACTTAATATAGGAACCATCGACACGGCGATGTTCCTTGACAGTACGGACGACGACAGCCTTAACTACGTCGCCTTTCTTGACCGACCCGCCAGGGATCGCGTCCTTGACGGAGGCGACGATGATGTCGCCGATGCCGGCATAGCGTCGCTTCGATCCACCGAGCACGCGGATGGCAAGTAACTCCTTAGCACCCGTGTTGTCGGCGACATGAAGCCGCGTTTCCTGCTGAATCATTGATTCTCCTTAGCCGAGCTGGTTCTCCCCACTCACCTGTGTCTACACATTAGCAGACACAGGTGAAGCGCGGAGCCTTGCCGAACTTGTTTACTTGGCGCGCTCGATAATCGAGTCGAGACGCCAACGCTTGGTCTTGCTCAGTGGCCGAGTTTCCATAATACTCACGAGGTCGCCAATATGTGCCTCATTGTGTTCATCATGGGCTTTGACCTTGCGGGTGGAGCGAACGACTTTACCGTAAAGCGGGTGTGTCGAACGCTGCTCCAGCTCAACGGCGATTGTCTTGTCCATGGCCTCGGACACGACGTAGCCGCGACGAACCTTGCGGAAGTTGCGCTCTTGGTTCTCAGCCATGCTTACTTCTCCTTGACCTCAGTGGCGCCAGGCTCTTGGCTGATGCCGAGTTCACGCTCACGCAGGATAGTATACATCCTGGCAATGTCGTGCTTGACCGCCTTGAGGCGAGCGCTGTTTTCGAGTTGACCAGTTGCTGCCTGGAAGCGCAAGTTAAATAGCTCTTCCTTAGACTTCTTCAAGAAGCCTTCGATCTCAGCATTTGTCTTCTCGTTCAAATTCTTGATGGTGTAGTCTGCAGTTCCGACTGGCATCAGATGTCACCGCCTTCACGCGCAATAACACGGCATTTCATTGGGAGCTTATCGATAGCGCGGCGCAAAGCCTCGCGAGCGATGTCCTCAGAAACACCACCGATCTCGAACATTACGCGTCCTGGGTGGATGTTGGCAATCCAGAATTCTGGAGCACCCTTACCGGAACCCATTCGCGCACCAAGCGGGTGCTTGGTTAATGGACGATCTGGGAAGATCGTAATCCACACACGACCGCCACGCTTAATGTAGCGAGTCATTGCGATACGAGCTGCCTCGATCTGTCGGTTAGTGATGTAAGCCGGAGCCAGCGCCTGAATACCAAAATCGCCGAAAGCGATCTCGGTGCCACCCTTAGACATGCCGCTACGGGTAGGACGGTGCTGCTTACGATATTTAGTCCTCTTTGGGATAAGCATCTGCTCACTCCTTCGTTTCCGTTGCGGCAGGAGCTTCAGCAGCTGCAGCTTCAGCTGGCTTTTCAGCCTGTGCTTCAGCAGCCTTCTGCTGGTTAGCAGGACGTGCGCCACGACGTGGACGACGATCGCCACCACGACGACCTTCACGCTTACCCTGCTGAGCCTGCTGCTCTTCGAACTCACGCTCGGTCATATCACCCTTGTAGATCCAGACCTTTACGCCGATACGACCGTATGTGGTCTTAGCTTCAAAGAAGCCGTAATCAATCAAGGCACGAAGGGTCTGCAGTGGAACGCGACCCTCGCGATAGAACTCAGAGCGGCTCATTTCGGCACCACCAAGGCGACCGGAGAGCTTGATACGGATACCCTTGGCACCTGCACGCATTGCATCTTGCTGTGCCTTACGCATAGCACGACGGAATGTAACACGGTTTGTCAACTGCTCCGCAATTCCCTGAGCAACCAACTGAGCGTCAAGTGCAGCGTTCTTCACTTCGAAGATGTTGAGCTGTACTTGCTTGCCTGTGAGCTTCTCGAGCTTTGCGCGAACGCGCTCAGCTTCAGCGCCACGACGACCGATGATAATACCCGGACGAGCAGTGTGAATATCTACACGAACGCGATCACGAGTGCGCTCGATAACGATACGAGATACGCCAGCACGCTCGAGGTCATGGCTCATTTCCTTGCGAATCTTGTCATCCTCAAGGACGAAGTCACGATAACGCTCGCCAGCTTTGTTGGAGTCAGAGAACCACTTAGAGCGATGATTCTCGGTGATGCCCAGGCGATAGCCGAAAGGATTGATCTTCTGACCCATCTTTAGCGGGCTCCTTCCTTAAGCGAGACGATAACAGTGATATGGCTTGTGCGCTTGTTAATGCGCGCAGCGCGACCCTGTGCACGAGCACGGAAACGCTTAAGCGTTACACCCTCGTCCACATAGGTTTCCTTGATGACCAAGTCCTGCTCACGGAATGGTTCACCGGCTTTTTCAGCCTTAACGCGAGCGTTAGCAATCGCGCTTTCAAGAACCTTGCGCACCGGCAATGATGCGTCCTGAGGAGCAAACTTCAAAATGGTAATAGCTTCGCTTGCACGCTTGCCTCGGATGAGGTCGACCATGCGGCGAGCCTTGCGCGGCGTCACGCGAACGTGACGAGCAATTGCTTTAGCTTCCATGTGTCCTAACTCTCCTTTAGCGGCGTGCCTTTTTGTCGTCCTTCACATGACCCTTAAAGGTCTTGGTCGGGGCGAACTCACCGAGCTTATGACCAACCATGGCTTCGGTAACGAATACCGGCACATGCTTGCGGCCATCATGTACGGCAAAGGTGTGTCCAATGAAATCAGGAGTGATCATCGAACGACGCGACCAAGTCTTAATGACATTGTGCGTACCCTTGTCGTTTTGCTCGTCGACTTTCTTCTGCAAGTGGGCGTCGACGAAAGGGCCCTTCTTGATGCTACGAGTCATCTATTCGACACTCCCTTACTTGCGGTTCTTACCATTCGGGCGACGACGAACAATCATCTTGTTCGAAGCCTTCTTTGGACGACGTGTACGAACCTCGCCCTTGCCCCATGGAGAAACTGGTGGCTTACCACCACGGGTGCGACCACCATGTGGATGGTCCACAGGGTTCATGGATTCGCCTCGGGTGATTGGTCTACGACCAAGCCAACGTGCGCGACCTGCCTTACCAAGCTCGATATTGGCGTGATCGGAATTACCTACTTCGCCAACAGTAGCGCGGCAACGAGCGTCCACGTTACGAATTTCGCCAGATGGCATACGCAACTGCGCATAAGCACCATCCTTAGCGACGAGCTGAACAGCAGCACCAGCGGAACGAGCAATCTTCGCACCACCAAGTGGACGAAGCTCAATTGCGTGAACCACGGTACCAGTTGGGATATTCTTCAGAGGCAGGTTGTTGCCTGGCTTAATATCAGCCTGAGCGCCGGTCTCAATAACATCACCCTGGGCAACGCCTTCAGGAGCGATAATGTAACGCTTCTCACCGTCTGCGTAATGCAACAAAGCGATGCGAGCGGAACGGTTAGGGTCATACTCAATATGAGCGACCTTTGCTGGCACGCCATCCTTGTCCCAACGCTTGAAGTCGATGAGACGATACTGACGCTTGTGACCACCGCCGCGATGGCGAGAAGTCATGCGGCCGTAAGAGTTACGACCACCAGTCTTGCTGAGTTTGCGTACCAGCGACTTTTCAGGCGTAGAACGCGTGATCTCGGCAAAATCCGAAACCGAAGCGTTGCGACGGCCTGCAGTCGTCGGCTTATAAACGCGGATAGCCATAATATAGTATTCCTTTACTTTTCTCGGCTAGCCTTCAGTTACCAAAGATGTCAATCGTTTGACCTTCAGCCACGGTGACAATAGCACGCTTCTGGTTCACACGACGGCCGAAACCGGTGCGAGAGCGCTTCAACTTGCCAGCGCGGTTCAAAGTGTTAACGTTTGTCACCTTGACCTTGAAGATTTCTTCGATAGCCTGCTTGATCTGAACCTTGTTAGCATCTGGAGCCACTACGAAAGTGTACTGACCACGATCAGAAGCTGCGTAACTTTTTTCAGAAACAACTGGCTTAAGAATTACGTCATGTGCTGGGTTATGGACTGCGACCATTTAAATCAGGCCTCCTTAACGACAGGCTCGGTCTTAGCAGCAACGAAGGCTTCGAAGCCTTCCTTGGAGAAGACGACGTACTGAGCTGTAACAACATCGTAAGTGTTGAGCTGATCAGCGAAGATCACGTGAACAGTTGGAATGTTGCGTACAGACATCCACTCATTGATGTTCTCACGAGAAAGAACAACAGTAGTGAATTGGTTATTGGTCACAGGAGTAAGTGCTGCAACAGCTGTCTTGGTGGATGGAACATCCTTAATACCAAAGTCAACTACAGCAATACGTCCAGCATTTGCACGATCCGAAAGAACGTAGCGAAGAGCAGCTGCCTTCATCTTCTTCGGGGTGCGCTGATCGTACTTACGAGGAACTGGACCGTGAACAACGCCACCATGTACCCACTGAGGAGCACGAATGGAACCCTGGCGAGCACGACCGGTGCCCTTCTGCTTCCATGGCTTCTTACCGCCGCCGGAAACATTAGCACGATTCTTCACAGCATGGGTGCCCTGACGAGCAGCAGCAAGCTGAGCGATTACGACCTGATGAACCAGTGGACCGTGAGCTAAAACGTCTTCGTTGGAGATGCCGAAAATTTCAGCAGGAGCTTCAACGGTTCCGTTTGCATTGCCCTTAGTATCAGTGACGTTCAGAGTTACGTTTGCCATAATTATCAGGCTCCCTTCACTGCCGAACGGACGAGAACGATTGCGCCCTTAGGACCTGGAACAGCGCCCTTAATAGCGAGAATGCCGTTCTCGACATCCGAAGAAACGATGGTGAGGTTAAGCGCGGTGGAAGTCACATGACCCATGCGACCAGCCATACGCTTGCCCTTCAAAATGCGGCTTGGAGTTGCGCAAGCGCCCACAGAACCTGGGCGACGTTCGTTCTTGTGCGAGCCGTGAGTACGACGATAGGACTTGAAGCCCCAACGCTTGATAGTGCCAGCAAAACCCTTACCCTTGGTAGTGCCAGTGACATCTACTTCAGAACCCTCAGCGAACAATTCAGCAGTCAATTCCTGACCTGGCTGATAATCTGCCGCGTTCTCGGTGCGCACCTCAGCGAGGTGACGACGAGGAGTTACACCAGCCTTTGCAAAATGACCAGCCAATGGCTTAGTCACCTTGGTAGGATCAATCTGGCCGTAACCGAGCTGTACTGCGCAATAACCGTCAGACTCTACAGTCTTTACAGCGGTAACTACGTTAGTAGCAACTTCAACCAGAGTTACGGGGACGAAGAAGCCGTTTTCATCCCAAACCTGCGACATACCCAGCTTGCGGCCGAGCAATGCAGTGCGATTCTTATTCTGCGACATTACTTTCTCCCCCTTCCTACAGCTTGATCTCGATGTTTACATCCGCAGGCAGGTCAATGTGCATCAAAGAATCCACAGCCTTTGGCGTTGGATCTACGATGTCAATGAGACGCTTATGAGTGCGCATCTCGAAATGCTCGCGAGAATCCTTGTATTTATGAGGAGAACGGATAACAACAAACACGTTCTTCTCGGTCGGCAGAGGAACCGGACCCACCACTGTGGCGCCCGCGTTCGTCACCGTCTCGACGATTTTCTTCGCCGATTGGTCGATGACCTCATGGTCATAGGACTTAAGCCTGATGCGGATTTTCTGTCCCGCCATTGCCGTCCGCCCTTTCTAGCGATTCGTTTACTGTTTACCAACCTGAATTCAAGGGCACCGGCGAGAATAAACCCCTAGGGTAATTCCACATCAGTGCGCGGCATCAAAAACCTATTCATACAAAAAGATTTCGATTCAAAGTTTTTGCTTCCGCGCTCGCTTTTTTTAATTACAATATGCGAGCCTTAAAACAGGCAACTAAGTAATTAAACCATCAACCTTCGATTATTAAAAACCGGGCGTGTCGGCTATTTTCCAACAAAAAAATGGCAGAAACTACAATTAGTTGAGCTTCTGCCATTATTAACTAGATATGCAAATAATTACGCCGCTTCACGCTCCAAACGCATGCGATGACCTTCTTCTTGAGAAACACCATAATATGCAGCAATAGCAATATCCTTCATATCCTCAATTTGCGGAATACGAGGATTTGCAGGCGCACACTGATCTTCGTAAGCACGCATGCCAATATTGTCAAGTATCGACCAGTAGTACGCTTCGTCTACGCCACAAGCCTTAAACGAAGCGTCCATGCCAAGCTTTTCATTTCGATACTCTTCAACAGCACGAGCAAGATTTTCAACGCCTTCTTCAGGAGTTTTACCAGGATCTACACCAAGATTCTTAGCGATCTCCTGATACCTCTCAAGAGCAATATAGCGGTTGTACTTTGGCCAGCTAGTTGGCTCTTGCGGAATTTGACCGTTATAACGAATAACGTAAGGCAGCAAAATTGCGTTCGTATGACCGTGTACAACGTGGCACAAAGCACCAATAGTATGAGCCATAGCGTGGCACATTCCTAAGAATGCAGAACCAAACGCCATTCCAGCCATAGTAGCTGCATTATGCATTTTTTCTTTTGCTTCAATCTTGCGCTGAGAATCTTCACAATTCACAGAATCGTTGAGATTTTCCCAAATAAGTTTCGAAGCGTGCAAAGCCATAGCATCCGTAAAATCATTTGCGTAAACAGAAACATAAGCTTCCATAGCATGAGTTAAAGCATCAAAACCAGAATCGCACGCCAATCGACGCGGCTGAGTACGAGCCAAAACAGGATCGACTATTGCGACCGTTGGAGTCAAAGCGTAATCCGTAATAGGATACTTGTATCCAGTCTTGTGATCTGTAATAACAGCGTAAGGCGTAACTTCAGAACCAGTTCCGGAAGAAGTTGGTATGCAAATAAGCTTAGCTTTGCTACCAAGAGACGGAATCTTAAATGCGCGCTTTCGAATATCGAAGAACTTTTCTCGCAAATCAGCGAAAGAAATCTCCGGATGCTCATACATAAGCCACATAATCTTAGAAGCATCCATTGGAGAACCGCCACCAACAGCAATAATTGTGTCTGGCTGGAATTCGTCACGCATCATTGCTGCGCCACGCTCAACTGTTTCAACGCTTGGCTCAGGCTCAACGTAATCAATAATACGGAAGCTAACGCGATTATCTCGAGCACGAAGCTGATCAACAATCTTATCGACTACGCCAAGTTGCTCCATAACTTTATCGCACACAATAACTGCGCGCTCAACGCCATACATATCCCTCAAATAACGAATAGCATTCGGCTCAAAATAAGTTTTAGCCGGAATCTTGAACCATTGCATATTATTATTCCTTCGTGCAATACGCTTAATATTAAGAAGATTTATAGCTTGTACGTTGCCAGAAACGGAATTTCCACCATAAGATCCGCATCCAAGAGTAAGCGAAGGAGCAATCGCGTTGTAAATGTCTCCAACGCCACCAAGAGATCCAGGAGAATTCCAAACAATTCTGCAAGCATGCATACGAACACCATATTCGCGCACAAGATCTTGATTATTTGTGTGAATTACAGCAGTGTGACCAGCTCCATGCACAAGCATCTGTTCACACATCTTGAAGCCTTGTTCCTTATTTTCTGCGCGAAGCATTGCGTGTACAGGAGCGAGCTTTTCCATAGTAAGCGGCTCCATTTCGCCAACTTCTTTGCACTCTGCAACCAAAATCACAGCATCTTCTGGAATTTCAAATCCAGCTTCGTGCGCAATATATTGCGGAGACTTACCAGGAACAACAGAATTAAGTTTTGGCGTATTTCCAGAATATGCAGTGCATCCAAACATATATTGTTCAAGCTTAGCTTTTTCGTCAGCGTTAACAAAATATGCTTTCCTGCGCTTCAATTCGCGAAGCAATGGCTCATATACATCCTTATGCGCAATAATTGCTTGCTCTGTTGCACAAATCATTCCGTAATCAAAATGCTTTGAAAGAATCAAATCATTTGCAGCACGCACAATATCAACATCACTATCGACATATGCAGGAGCATTTCCAGCACCAACACCAAGAGCAGGTTTTCCTGAAGAATACGCCGCCTTAACCATTCCAGGACCGCCTGTTGCAAGAATAGTTGCGATCTTTGGATGTTTCATCAATGCACCAGTAGCTTCAATTGAAGGATGCTCAATCCACTGAATGCAATCTTTTGGCGCGCCTGCAGCCACAGCAGCATCGCGAACAATTCGAGCTGCTTCAGAAGAGCACTTTTGGGCGAAAGGATGGAATCCAAAAATAATTGGGCAACGAGTCTTAAGTGCAATAAGCGACTTAAAAATAGCTGTAGAAGTTGGGTTTGTAACTGGAGTGACGCCTGCAACAATACCAACCGGTTCAGCTATTTCGTCAATTCCGAGAACATCGTCCTCGCGAATAATACCAACTGTTTTTTGACCTGCTAGATAATGCGTAATATGTTCGCATGCAAAGATATTTTTTGTAGCTTTATCTTCTACTAAACCACGACCTGTTTCATCAACAGCCATCTTTGCAAGAACCAAATGTTTATTCAACGCTGCCACTGAAGCTTTAGCAACAATATGATCAATTTGCTGCTGATTAAGCTTCTCAAACTCATTCAAAGCGACAGTTGCTTTTTCAACAAGTTTATCAACTTCATTTTGAGCAGCTAACGCAATGTCATCAGCACTAGCAGTTTTGCCAGTTTCGGCTTGGTGTTGTGCCTCAACCATGAGTATCCTCCTCGATAGTTCCACCAGCGGTATCAATAGACTTATGAACAAACTAATTTAGTATTCACCGCTAAATATGTGATACAAGTCACAATTTAGTCTCTTTGCTGTACTTTCGCATCTTTGAAGCGAGTTGCGCTATTTATGAGCGAGCTTTATCCTCTATTGTTCGTTATTTGTTCTTTTTTGTAATGATTTATGTTCGATTAATAGATAAATTTTTCTAGAATGTCAATTTTGACAGATAATTACACACTATTTATAACATTTACTCAACAAATTTAATAAATAATAAAAAATACAAAAATGGCTCCCAGCAAAACCAGGAGCCATTTGTAAATATAAATTCGCGAAACTTAACGCTTCGAGAACTGAGGTGCACGACGTGCCTTGTGCAAACCAGCCTTCTTGCGTTCCACAACGCGAGCGTCACGAGTCAAGAAGCCAGCCTTCTTCAAAGCAACACGGTTTGCATCGCGATCGATAGTATTCAATGCACGAGCAACACCCAAACGAATAGCACCAGCTTGACCAGTGGTACCACCACCGTCAACGAGGACTACAACATCAAACTTGCCTTCAAGCTTGAGCAACACGATTGGTGAATTCACTTCGCGTTGCAACAAACGAGATGGGAAGTACTCCTCCAAAGTGCGACCATTGATAGTCCACTTACCGGAGCCAGGAACCAAACGCACGCGAGCAACAGCTTCCTTACGACGACCAGTGCCGTAGCCTGGCTCGATGGCGGAAGTACCAGTGCCTGCACCAGCATTGGTTTCAGTGGTGTAGCTAGTCAGTTCTTCTTCGTTCTCAAGAACCGCGGAGTTGTTATTTTCTGCCATATCTATTCTCCTTGATCTCACTTAGCCTGCTGAGAGACCTGAGCGATCTCGAAGACCTGTGGCTTCTGCGAAGTGTGCGGATGCTCAGCTCCGGTGAACACACGAAGACGGTCAAGCTGCACCTTAGCAAGACGATTCTTTGGAAGCATACCCTTAACGGCAGCCATGATAATACGCTTTGGATTCCTTTCCAAAAGCTCTGCATAGCTATCACGACGAAGGCCGCCCGGACGACCAGAGTGGGAATACAGTTCCTTGCTCAACTTATTGCCAGTCAAAGCAATCTTTTCAGCGTTAATAATAATAACGTGATTGCCAGAATCAGCATGAGGAGCAAACGTTGGCTTATTCTTACCACGCAGCAAGATTGCTACCTGAGAGGCCAAACGACCAAGTACCACGTCAGTGGCATCGATGATGTACCAGTCATGAGTTAAATCTGCTGGTTTCGGTGTGAAAGTCTTCACAATCGTACCTTTTCTCTATTGTGTTTCGAGCGTATATCTTCTTGGTTTATAGAAAATATTTTACTCATAATCCGTGGGCTCCCTGAAAGTCCTCGATGGCGAGTGGGAAAAGCGCTTTGAAGGACCCCTTAGGGAAACACAACAATCTGCAAGTATATCGCCAAGTGGCGACTACTTGCAAGTGTCTATTTTATATAAGGCTGAGACGAATACAAAACAAATTGCTAAACAAATTGTCAAACAAAATAAATCACAAAATGTTATGCATTCATAATCGCAGAAAGCGACTGCACTCGAGGCAAATCAAACATATTATCCAAGGACACAGGATTGCCTTCACCATCAGCTAATGGAATACGCCAATTCGGATACTCGTCATTCGTTCCAGGCTGATTTTGCACACGACACTCTCCAACTGCATCGACCAAAGAAGCAGCCAACAATCTGGAAGGAGCAGCCTTCAAAGCGCGGTACAATGCTTCAACAATCTCCTGAGTATGAGCATCCTCATCCTCAAGCAACTGAGCATCCAAATAACCACCTTTGACCAACATTCGCATCATAGCGCGATGCTCTGCCTCAGCTCCAGCGCGGAATTCTTCAACAGAACCAGTAAGCAAGTGCAAGCGCTCACGAATATTAACTTGCTCATAGCGCAAATAGCCGGCAGCAGGAGGCAAATCATGCGTATTTACAGATGCAAGCGTCATTTCGCGCCACTTGTCTGGAGTACGGAATTCGCCGTCACGCTCTTCGAACCATTCAACCGTGCAACCAAGCACAGCCTTCTTGCGCAACACTTCCAAAGCATTTGCGGGCAAAACACCCAAATCTTCGCCAACAACTACACCGTGAGCACGAGCGGCTTCAATTGCCAAAATGCCAAGCATAATATCAGCATCGTAGTAAACATAAGCACCGCCACTTGGAGCTGAACCTTCTGGAATCCACCATAAGCGGAAAAGTCCAAGAATATGGTCAATGCGAACAGCACCTGCTGAAGCAAACATTCCATGAACCATATCTCGGTATGTTTTAAAACCAGTCCGCTCAAGCTCAAATGGGTGCAAAGGTGGCTGAGACCAATCTTGACCTTGCTGATTGAAGTAATCAGGTGGAGCGCCAACAGTAGCTCCGTTAGCAAATCTCTCCGGATTCCACCAAACTTCAGATCCTGCAGGATGCACGCCAACAGCCATATCAGACATAATGCCGATTTTCATACCAGCTTTACGTGCAGCAACTTGAGCATCATGCAATTGCGTAAAAGCAACCCACTCAAGCCAACGATAAAACTCAAGAGTATCTGGGAAACGATTAGCTAATTCGCGAACTTGATCAGAATCCTTAGTAAGAGTTTTCTCCCAGCAATCGTCACCCTTTGGAGCACCCCACTTGTCGTAGCACAAGCACCAAGTGGCATAAGATTCAAGCCTGTCACCCATCTCATGCTTAAACTCATTAAAAATGCGAGCGCGATCTTCAGACATACCAGCCTTGAAAATCAGCCACAATGCACGCATTTTTACACGCCACATGGAATCACGGTCTATTATTTGCGCGTCATTGTTAAGCGGCTCAACCTGTCCATGAAGTTTTTCAATTTCTTTGCGAGTTTTATCGTTTAACGTTTCGTACTCAGGAATACTTTCTGGGCTAATATACGTTACGTTTACCATTCCTCGAGCAACCGGCAGGTATGGGGATGGAGTAAGCGGAGTTATAGGCTCACCTGCATGCATTGGGTTTATTAACACAAAGTCAGCGCCAGTTTTTTGCTTAGCTTCAGTAAGAAGAGTCGCCAAATCAGCAAAATCACCAACACCCCAAGACTTTGAAGAACGGATTGAGTAAAGTTGTGCCATCCATCCCCAAAGCTGTTCTCCATTGGGCTCTAAGGAATTCAGCGTATCAATGCTTTCTGGAGCACTAATAAGTGTTGCTTCTTCTTGTCTCTCACCAACTGTCACACGCAATGTGTGATAACCCATTGGCACATCTTCAGGAATTTTTATAAGAGATGTTGCAACAAATTTTCCATTTACAGGGTATGCAACATCATTTTCGTTAGGAACAATAGTTAAATCGCCTTTATATTGTTCACCATTTTCCAATGTCAATGTTGCAACTGGGTATTCTAATATTCCCGTATTAACTGTAACTTCATCACATTTGCCAACAGTGTGCAAAACTGTTGGAGCAACAATACGACCGTGTCGATACGCTAAAACGTCGTTTATAGATTTTTCTATTGTCTCATTTGTGGAAGCGTCTACGCCTAATGCGCTTAAGACAGAAACTAATACGTTATCTTGAATCTCGTGTTTTTGATTATCCGAACCAATAAAACTCACGCCAACGCCCATTAATTCAGCAAGACGGTGTAATGGCTTCATTGCTACTTCTTCATCTGTTGTATTATCCATACGCTCCATTATTCGCGTTAGCAACGACTGCGCGCCGCTGATGATACATCTTCAGATTTATCGTTGCATAGTTCTTGCAGCACATTTTGTGGAACACAAGGATTTAGCGCAACAGCTCTTCGTACCATGGAAGCTACTACCGTTGGAGCGTTTTCTTCTGCACTAACACCAAGGGAGGCGAGATATTTCAATGTTTCAGCACTTATGCCATCCGATTGCGCACCCTCTAAACGCATTTTCCAAGAAGCTTTTGGATTGCATAATGCAGCATTTCGAACTGCGTTACATGAATCTTTAGTAAGTCTTCCAACTAACCAATTTTTAGCATTTTTATTTTCAGCAACAGCCAAACGTACTTTATCAGCAGAATCTTCAGAAAGTTTCACTAATATGTTTGGGAAAGGCATTTCTGTAGCTAAATAAATACGGTCTTCTTCTGGAGTATTGATATTACCTGCAACTGCTTCAAGCAAGGAGGTGGCTCTAGAAAATGCCGCTTGGTCTGATCGATCCGGTAATTCTCTCCTAGCAAATTCATGAAGCTCAGCTGAATCTTCGCTATGTCGTAAATGCTCATATACAGCAGTTAAAGGTTCATAAGATGAATCGTCAATAGTGTTTGTTTTTTCATTAGTCTTTTCCATGAAATCACCTTTAACGCTTAGTATCTATCAGCTTATTACTTAGAGTACCATCTGCTTTCGGCACAACGTTTCCAGAAAAAGCATTCTGAACCATATCAAGAAATTCTTGTGATTTTAAAGTTGGAATAGCAATATTAAGAGAAATTTCAGCACCATAAATTTCGTTGTCAATTATGCCTTCCATTTGGCTTACAATATGCTGCAACATTCGCAATTGTTGATATTGCAACTTGCAAGTAAAACGAGTGCACGTAATAATATCAACTATTTGCGCAGATTCTACTGCCATACTTGCTGCACGCACATAAGCTCTGGTTAGGCCACCAGCTCCAAGCAAAATACCACCAAAATATCGCGTTACTGTTACTACACAATCTGTTAAATTTGACGATCTGAGTACATCTAATATTGGTTTTCCTGCTGTTCCAGTTGGCTCACCATCGTCACTCATGCGCTCATGCAATTGAGCTTTCGACGAGCCACAAATTGCAGCATACGCAACATGGCGAGCTTTAGGATTCTTAAAACGCACTGATTGCATAAATTCCGCAGCATCGTCAAGATTATCAATATGACAAATGCATCCAATAAACTCTGATTTTTTCTCTACGAAAGAAGCCTCGAAAGGCTGTGATTGCAATTGACGAACAGTGTGCAGAATATTATGCGAATTAGTCACTAGATACTACCAATACTACGCTTTTTCGTAACGCAATAACCTGTCAATGATACCAGAAATATCTTCCATTGCTGCATCGGCACCTTCTTCGGTACCAATTTTTACAGATTCATGTATTTCTTTATTGACATGTTCCCTTGCCACTATCACTGCTAAAGAATGTAAAGCAGCAGTTGCAGCGGAAAGCTGCATAAGAACATCTTGACACTTCGCATCGTTTTCAATCATAGTATTGACTGCTGCAAGCTGACCTTGTACTCGATGCATGCGTACTATCAGTTTTTCTTTATCAATATCATAATTTTTCATCGTTACTCCGATTTATCAATTACACAACCACATAAAGGTTATAACATCATATATAAATTAATACAATAAATCGTTGTATCTATATTATGCATCATCGTATTATTTATTGCAAAATGACGCGTTAATCTACTTCAAAAAAATCTCAATAGACTAACGCGCCAAATATTCTACATTAAAAATGCACTATTTCACTAACCGACGCCTCATTGGAGGAATCCCGCCATGTCGCGCTCCACCAGACATTCTCCCATGCTTAGGAACTATAGATGAAAAACGACCTAACGATAAACCTGAAGCAAAGGTTAACGTAATAACAGCCAGAAGTATCACAGTTATTGAAGAAGCACCAGTAACAGCAAGCGATGTTGGAATTGTATTACTTCGATTAACATAATTCTTATTAGCATTTTCGTTGCTATTTGTGCTGTCGTGTTGATTGGAAGCATTATCATTCACATCATTTTTCGAATCAGTTGAATCATCACTGCCAGTTTTACTATGATTTTCTTCTACATTTTCTTTGTTTTCTTTATTATTCTCCTCATTTTCATCATTCTTAGAACGATCCTCGCCGCCGGAAACTTGCACAGTCTCTCCTTCTACACCCAATGCGTGAGTTGCTAAAGGATTACCCTGAGCATCGTAAACTTCAGCTTTCCAATAAACAGTTCCTTCATGATCTAATGTAATATCTGCAGAACTTACAGAAATAGAAGACTTTTTACTTTCTTCAGCTTGTTTATTTGTAATATTTACGCGAGATTGAGGCATTTTTTTCTCAATTTCAGCAGATATTACAGTTTCCTTAGTCTCTTTAGTTTCCTTAGCTTCCTTAGCTTTCTTAGCTTTCTTAATCTCCTTAGTTTCAGAATCACTGCCATTCTTAGCATCGCCATTCTTAGCGTCACCATTCTTAGCATCGCTACATTTAGCTCCATTAGAATCACTCTTATTCCCCTTACCATCTTCATACTCGTATGCACTAAACACTACGTAACTTCCTTTTGGCAACGTGCCAGTAATACGAGCATTATCGTGGAACTTTTCACCAGCCTTAACTTTTTCATCGCTTACTCTAGTTGTAACAGATACAGGGGTAGTTAAAACATCCGGTTCAACTAAGGCACGACTCCACAATCCGTCATACGCGGATTTATGAGCTAAAGCGCGTGAAGAACCAGGAAAATCATAAACAAACACATACCATCCTGACTCACTATTTTTATTAGCGCGAATATGCACGTTATTTTCCAAAACTTTCGGCTCAGTAGTAGACCTATCAGTTCCAGCAATAGGTCTAAGCGTAATATTTCCGTTGCCAATCTTGTACACGCCATTAACTGCAGGAACATCCCACTTTGCAATCAAACGATGATGACTATCTTCTTTTGGCTCTTGATAAGACGGCTCGCCTTTAGATCCCGGCATATAATTTTCGTTGTCTTTTTTAGTAGGATTTTCGCTACCTGCACCAGCCCACCAAACGCGAATATGCGCTTTTTTATCTTCATTAAAGCCGTAACTGTTATTTCCCTTAAAAGATCCGTAAGTTTCAGGAAGACCTCTTACAGTAATCTCATTAACAATTTCCGTATTAAGCCCAACAGTTTGCTGCTTAGCAACAATATCTGAGCTCACGGTTGCTTGATGAACAGCCGTAGTGTCTGTAGAACCAAATAGCTGCACAACATCATCTTTCAGAAACTCTCGGTCAGATTTATTCTGAGAATCGCGAGAAATAATCCAAACCCATGTGCCAAACAAACCTGCTTCTAAATCATTTACTTTATAAGCTTCTGCTTTATCAAGATCAGATGCTGTAATATCGCCATTAGCGCGTTTTGCTACTGCAGTTATAGTTTCGCCAGAATTAGAGAAATTAGCTTTAGCCGCAGCAACTTGGCGCAAATTAGGCATAGAACGCATGCGATTCAAGTACTCTTTAGCAGATTCACCACTATTTCGCTGTTGAATATGCAAAATATCTTCAGCTGAACCTACAAAATAGTAGCCTTGCGCGCGAAGACGAACATTTTCTGGCCAAGAATCATTTCCTGCAACACTGCTAGTTACAGTACTATCTACCTGCTCTCCTGCACGCAGCTCATGCTTTGATATTTTCGACTTAAGTAACGGCTGGAAAGTTTTTTCTACACCAAAAGAAAAATCTTGCGGATACCATGTATTTTCAAAAGATCTAATCACATCTTGACCATCTGGAGAGAATAAACGTTCAGCTTTTGGAGCGTTAAAAGAAACTTCAATTCGAGCGTTTCCAGCATCAAGTGCGTTCCAAGTAATATCTAAACCTTCTTTTTTAGATTTTCCTTCAAAAGACTCAGATCCGTTAGCAAATTTAATAAGATTATTTGAGGATTTTACTTTAATAGGTACTCCTCCTAAAGAATCTCCATTAGAATTTTGCAGACTAATATGCATTACGCCAATGCGCTTGCCCTTAGTGTAATCATTTTTTAGCACAGCCTTAACCGGAGTTTCTTTAACACCCTGCTGCCACAACTTATCTGCCTTATTCCTTAAAGTTTCTGTTTCAACGTCTACAAATCCGTTTTCAACAGCCTCCTTCCATCTATCTTGATTAATATCAAAATGATTATGAATCATAAACGCCAAAGCAGCCTGAGTTAAATCATCGTCATTGTTGTTGTGCGTTTTAATAATATTTGCAGCAATACGATAATCTTCACCATTCATCTGCTTAATATTGCCTTTGTAATCTATAAACACGGAAGATTCCATGCAAAAAATAGAATTCTTTCTACCCTCCCACTTATCCGTAACAGGACCGAGCCTTAGCCTTGCAATCTTTTCGCTTAGCCATTCAACAGTATTCGACTTTTTGTAATAATAACCCGTTAATTTATCGACAGATCCCATAGCAATTTGCGAACAAAGCACCGAAGGAACTAGTACTGCGGAAGTAAACAATGCCAACATTTTGCGAATATTTTTTTGTTTCATGAGGTTTCGCAATTTATTCGCACAACTAAAATTAGTATGCTTCCCCAAATATGTTTCCATAAAAATCTCCTTTAACCCAACCCTTAATGCAATAGCGAATTATGAGAATAATTTTCTATTTGCATTGAACACTAGAGTAAGCGCTCATGACATCAACTATGACTTTAGAAAAGATTTGCGTAAATATTTTTTTAGTATTGTGGTTAAAAGGTAGTATTTGGATAAAAGTTATGCACAAATCCACAATTTTGCTTAAATCTCTTGCCTAAATTTTTGCCGTTTACCCGCCGCTTACCCAATTTTTTCATGTGGAGATTTTTAAAAAAAACAAAAACTCCGGACTGCAAAAAGCAATCCGGAGTAATCCGCGGAGTCAGAGAGATTCGAACTCTCGAGCCGCTTACACGACTAACACCTTAGCAGGGTGCCCCTATCGGCCACTCAGGCATGACTCCACTTGTTTACTGTACATAACAGCAACAGATTGACACTATAGCACCTCTTAAGGACTGTAAACAAGCTTGGCGACACACTTTAAGATAACATTTAATATAACAATATCCAGTGCTACACAGGATTGTGATCTCCAGAAAACGTTACAACTACAGCAAACATAACAAGAATTATTCCTGCAATATCAGTCAATGTTGGAATTTCACCAAATCCCATTCCAATAATAACCGCGATTGCAGGATACAACGCTTGCATAACAGAGTATTTTGCAGAAGTAACACGTTTCAATAAAACCTGATCAAGCAAAGTTGGGAAGAAAGAAGCACATATTGCAATAACCAACATTAACGCAAGTAAAGCAAAAGAACCACCAGGGCGAGCAGCCCAAGTAGCTTCTGGTTTAGGCGAAATAACATGCTGCACTGCAGGAACAGCAAGAACAACAGATTGCAACAGCCAACCAATAAGAGCTGCAACACTTACACGATCAATAGCGTGCGAACTTTTTGCCAACATGCGACCTGAAACAATATATAGGCCCCACATTGAACCGCCAACAAGAATGGCGAATAACCCAATTAGAAAATGCGGGCTTACTGAACTATGTATAGAAGCGCTAGCTAACAGCATAATGCCACAAACAGCAATCACAATTCCCACACGCTCTCGCCATTCATGACCTGTAATAACAGCTACAAGCAAGGGACCTATGAATTCTATAGTTACCGCAACACCAACAGCCATGCAACTAATAGCAACATAGAACATAGTGTTCATAGCAACTAACGACACGCCAACAGCTGCAACAATCCCCCATTCTCGTAGCGTTTTTGGCAAAAGACTACGTTTGCTGCGAGAAAATGGTCTTCTCCAAGCCAAAAGCAACAATGTCATAAATCCTACGCGATACCACACTGCATACAGAGGATCCAATTGGCTAAAAGCTACTTTTGCAACAGAAGTTGCTGTATACACCATTGAAGCCTCAATGACGATAATAAGCAGCACAGGCATGCGATGTAAAAGATTGACGACAAATTGCTTCATAGCAACAACCCTACATGAATATTGATCCGACATACGCTTTTTTACAAAAACATTAGTTTAATCCACAAATTTTTTCCATAAAATCGAACGTTTGTTCTATTATAAACTTATGAGTACAGCACCGAGAGTACAAGCAGCGAAACGTGATTGGGGACACGACACCTCAGGTTGTAACATACTTCACGTCGACATGGATGCATTTTATGCTTCTTTAGAAGTTGCAAGACACCCGGAGCTTAAAGGAAAGCCGCTTATTATCGGCACAGGCAATCGCGCTGTTGTTTCTGCAGCAAGCTACGAAGCGCGCGCTTACGGCGTTAATTCCGCTATGCCCGTTGTTAAAGCTAGAAATCTTTGTCCACAAGGAATTTTCTTGCCAGTTGACATTCCTTACTATTCAAGCGTTTCCAAAAGTATTTTTGAAAATATTTTTTTGCATATTACTAATCAAGTTGAAAAAGTTTCTGTTGACGAATGCTATATGAATGTTAAATCGGCTTTATTACAGTGGAAATCGCCTGTAAATATTGGAACTTGGGTACGAAAAGAAGTATTTGAAAAGTATCATATTACATGCTCGGTTGGCATTGCCAGCAATAAACTTATTGCAAAGATGGCTTCAACTAATGCAAAACCTAATGGAATGCTTCTTATTCCGCAAAAATGTAATGAAGATTTTGTGTCAATAATGCCCTTGCGCGCAATACCAGGAATTGGCTCATCTTTAATACATAAGCTTGAGGATTGGGGCTTATCTACTGTTGCGTCGCTTAAAAATGTTGACGAAGCAACACTTACTCGCATAACGGGTTCGCAAATCTTAGCAAGAATGATATATCAATCAGTTAGGGGCATAGACGAGCGCACTGTGACTGCACATGCCCCTGAAAAATCCATTGGAACTGAGCGAACTCTTGATACAGATACCACGGACGAGAATGCTGTTAAACAATTACTACAGCAATGCTGCAGCGAAGTAACTCAACAGTTGCGAAACAGAAAACTTATGGCACGCACTATAACGTTAAAACTACGCTTTGGCGACTTGCACTATGTTACTAGATCTTCTACTTTGCAAAATGCAACTGATTCAACACATGAGTTTTACAAGCATGCCGTTGTTTTGCTTTCTAAAGCTAATCCAACTGTGCATAATTACATTCTTGGAGGCAATAATACAAAGCTTTTAAGCCCAGTTCGTTTAGCTGGTGTTACAGCGAATAATCTTGTGCCAGCAAACAAAGTTTCACTTCAGCCTTCTCTAAACGATATTCTGGAGGAAAATACTCGCGAATCTAAAAATCCTACACAAAACATCATGTCCACAATGAATAAAAATACTAGATTGCGTCACGCAGAACACGCTTTAGATGCCGTTCGCAAAAAATACGGCAACAACGCTGCCCACATTGGATTGTAAACTCGCGCCACATTAAACAATACTTTGCAAATAATTAATTACTTGCTTTATCTGAACGCGGAGGCAATGCCGCAACGCGAGCTTCATCCCATCCGGAAGCTCCAGCATCTGTAGCTCCTCCCAAATCCCCGAGCTTGTCGAAATAATCAACCGCAGCATCGCGATACCACTCCCAGCCATCTGGCAAATCATCTTCATAAAAAATAGCTTCTACTGGGCAAGCCGGTTCACAAGCTCCACAATCCACACACTCGTTTGGGTTAATATAAAGCGTTCGATCGCCTTCATAAATGCAGTCTACAGGGCATTCATCTACACACGCTTTGTCTTTTACATCAACACAAGGCTCTGCGATTACATATGGCATAACGCCCTCCTTTCTGCTTTTATGCAACTTTTCTATTATAGAACATTTTTGAAAAGTCTATGACACAAAAAGTCGGCATGCGATATAACCGTATGCCGACTTCTTGCTAAATAAATAATTTATTAATTTTGACTATCTTGCGAGGCTGCAGCAGTCGCCTCAGCTTGAGCTTCTGCACGAGCCTGCTCCTCTGTTTCTCCTTCAGCTACCTTCTCTGCAGCAGCAGCATCTTGAGCAAACAAAGTTTCAACCGGAACACCGAGCTGCTTAGCTTTACGTAACTGCCTGCCAAGCAAAGAATTGCGGTAAGAGTAGCCGAAGTATACCGCAAAGCCTATTGCCAGCCACACTGCAAAACGAATCCAAGTCAATACAGACAAGTTAAGCATGAGCCAGAATGTAGAAAGTGCTGCAAACAGCGGAAGCCATGGATTGCCAGGAACGCTAAATGAACGGTGCAAATCTGGTCTGCGCATACGCATAATCGGCACACCAGCAGAAACAAGCAGGAATGCAGAAAGCGTACCAATGTTCACCATGTCGGAAAGAATGCCAATATCGAGAGTGGAAGCAACGACTGCCACGACAATACCAGCAACAATCTGAAGTCTTGCAGGAATACCACGCTTGCTTACCTTAGAGAAGCTACGTGGAAGCAAGCCATCGCGGCTCACAGCGAAGATAATGCGCGTAAGACCGAGCAAAAGCACCATCACAACGGTTGTTAAACCAATAACAATACCGAGGGAAATAATCTTTGCAGCCCAAGTAGCACCCACAAGTTCGAAACTTGTAGAAAGCGAAGGAGCGGCTTGCTTTGCCAAATCCTTGTAGGAAACCATACCAGTTGTTACAACTGCGACGAGGATGTAAAGAACAGTAACAATAAACAATCCAAGACCAATACCTCGTGGAATGTTCTTGTGCGGATCCTTAGTTTCTTCTGCTGTTGTTGCAACAACATCAAAACCGATGAATGCGAAGAACACGAGAGCCGCGCCGGAAAGAATACCTGGAACGCCATAAACAGCTGGCTGCATGCCTGTTACCCACTGCCACAAAGGCTGTGCCATAACCCCAGAGACTTCTATTCCCTTTACACTTGCAGCGTCGGTTGCAGGTGGCACAAATGGCGTAAAGTTGGAAGCTTTAATGTAGAAGAAGCCCACAACAACCACGAATAGAACGATACCAATCTTCAAGATTGTTAAAGCGCCGTCGAAGCGTGCAGAAAGCTTAGTTCCAAGGACAAGCATAGTTGTAAAGAATGCAACGATTATAATCGGAGCAACATCAATAGTGAAACCACCTAAGTTAAAACTTGTGGTCATATTCAAACCGAAAAGCTTCATTAAATCGTTAAGATAAACGCCCCAATACTTTGAAATTACTGAGCCAGCCATCAGCATTTCTAGGATCATATCCCAGCCAATAATCCAAGCAATAAGCTCACCAACTGTAGTATATGTAAACGTATAAGCAGATCCAGCAACTGGAATCATAGAAGCAAATTCTGCGTAACACATTGCAGCAGAACCGCATACAATGCCTGCAATAATAAAGCTAATAATTACAGCAGGACCAGCATGAAATGCTGCAGCCTGAGCGCCAACAGAGAAAATACCGGCACCAACAGCGACAGCAACACCCATAACTGCCAAATCCCAAGCATTTAATGTACGTTTAAGATGGCGTTCACCATCCATAGTCTCAGCGATAGTCTGTTCAACAGACTTTTTTCTCCATATTTGCATAATAAACGCACTTTCGTTGAGGTATAGGTATAAAGGTATGCCGCAATCAGAAGCGCATCGACAAATTTGCGAAACAGTTGCGACTTCACCTATATAAAATTTCTACTTAATTTTCTTTATTTATTCCTGTAAATGTAATTAAATAAAAAATTTATATAGATAATGTAGGTAAATATTACACAAAACATTGCTTACACGGTAGTTTTACCGTGTGTTCCTTTATTATTTGTGAAAATTTAAATAATAAACTTATATATTACTGCATAAAACGCATCATATTCGTAAAATTTTCAGTTTATAGAAATATTTATTACAACAGGTTCAGGAATAAGCGTTACACCAAACTTACTTTGCACACCACGGATAATAGTTTTTGCCAAATTTGCAATATCGTCACAAGAAGCATTATTACGATTGGTAAGTGCCAAAGTATGCAATGAAGAAAGCCCCGCAGGCGAAGGTTTCCCATTTTCTATAAGCCTAAAACCCTTATGGAATCCAGCATGGTCAATAAGCCAAGCTGCAGAAGTTTTTATACCATGCGATCCATCTTGCATAATTGCATCAAATTTAGGAGCATCTTCTGGCAAAGTATCGGCTTCACTAGTACTAAGTATTGGATTCATAAAGAAACTACCGCAACTATGACGATCACTGTAAATATTATCGCTCTCTAAAAATTCGCCAGTAACATAGTCTTCACTTTGCAATCGCAAAGCAAATTCAACACCTTCAGCACACTTTGTACCACGCATCCACAGCTTATCGTAACGAGAAGCATCCTCAAGCATGCCTTTAGAGGCACGAACGCGCAAAACTTCACGACGTATTGCTGCTGTTTGCATGCGCTCACCCAATTCTACGTGCAAAGCATTAGCTAATTGCGAATGAGAGACAATGCCGGTTGAATTATGTTTCAAACAAAAAGTAACAGACAGCACAACGTAACGAGGAGTAGGAAAATACGAGTCCGCAGGAACTCCTACTGAAGAGTACATGCTTTTTTTAAGCAATGAAGTGCGATACCCAAAATTTAAAGCATCCTTCTGCAACTCCATAGTTGATTTTGTTTTGCGGTCCCAGACTTCTACGGAAGTAACACTTTGAGATACTTCTTGACCATAAGCGCCAATATTTTGCACAACAGAAGCCCCAACAGTGCCAGGTATGCCAGAAAGACCTTCTACACCCTCTAAGCCAAGAGAAATTGTATGGGAAACAAAATCATCCCAATTACAACCAGCTTCAGCATTGATATGCACTAAATGAGCACCACTTTGCAAATCAATGCCATCTTCTGAAGGTGCTGCTTCATCAAGCACATGAATATCACGTCTAGCATCTCGCACAACAACGCCATTGAAGTTCTCATCGCTAACAAGCATATTAGAGCCGCCACCGATAACGCATAAAGGCAGACCAAGCTCATCAGCATCTTCTACCGCTTCAATAACAGCAACGCGACTTTTTGGCTCTATAAAACGCGCAATTTTGCCACCTACGCCAACAGTTGTTATATCTGCAAAGGATGGATTATTTACTAAAGATGCTTGCATACTCATGGTTTAAATATTAACAGCAATAAATAACAAAAACCCCGCATTAAGCGGGGTAATAAGCATAAAATCTGCGCAACTAGCAATAAGCTTAAACAAGCCAAAATCGTGAGCGCAGTAAGCTGAAGATTCAGCGAGTCTCGCGATGAAGCGTATGCTTGCCGCAGCGTGGGCAGAACTTGTTCAACTCAAGACGATCAGGCGTATTGCGACGATTCTTCGTCGTGATGTAATTACGCTCTTTGCACTCCGTGCATGCCATCGTAATGCCCGGACGGATGTCGGCGCTCTTGCTTGCCATTTCGTTCACCTCTACAATTCATTATTGGCCAGCCAGTCTCCTACTGGCCGTTGTAGCGAGGAAGAGACTCGAACTCTTGACCTTACGATTATGAGTCGTACGCTCTAGCCAGCTGAGCTACCCCGCCAGAGAGCCTCGAGTGAGAATCGGACTCACGACCTCTTCCTTACCAAGGAAGTGCTCTACCACTGAGCTATCGAGGCGTGGCGGGTAGTGGATTCGAACCACTGAAGCACGAAGCGGCTGATTTACAGTCAGCTCCCTTTGACCACTTGGGAAACCCGCCAGCAGTCTCCGTAAGAAGTGAACTTCAAACGGCAACTTTGTTATTTTGCCACGAAATCGCGACTAATGCAAGATTAAGACACGCCGAAAGCAAAACTTTTATGCAAAAAGCTAGTTATTTAGCGAAAAACCTTCTTTTTTTAAATTTTCGCAAACTGTCAAAACCCTGTCATTAGCCTCGCGCTC
This sequence comes from Gardnerella sp. DNF00747, assembly GCF_049262675.1. Lineage (NCBI taxonomy): Bacteria > Bacillati > Actinomycetota > Actinomycetes > Bifidobacteriales > Bifidobacteriaceae > Gardnerella > Gardnerella sp. DNF00747. The sequence goes on from NZ_CP058394.1 coordinate 1,445,611, forward strand.
GCCGATACTAATGCGAATACCTTCACCAGCAAAAGCGCGAACAGACAATCCTGCAGCAATAAAATGTTCTGTTGCACGCTCGGTATCTGCCCCAAATGGCATCCAGAAGAAGTTTGCATACGCATCTTCAATATTCCAACCTTGCTCGCGCAAAGCTTCAAGAATGCGCTCACGCTCAGCAACAAGAGATGCAACACGAGTACTCATCTCCTTGCTTGCGTCATCTTCCAAAGAAGCCAAAGCTGCGACCTGCGCTATTTGAGACACTCCAAATGGCACAGCAACTTTACGCATACCGTCTACGACTTCAGCCGGAGCAATACCATAACCAATGCGCAAACCTGCCAATCCATAAGCCTTGGAGAACGTTTGAGCAACAACTACATTTGGATACTCATGGTACAGTTTTATACCATTTGCAGTGCCTTTTGCTGTGTTAAACTGCACATAAGCTTCGTCAATAAGTACAAGAACGTCGCTTGGCACAGCATCTAATACCTTGCGAGCTTCCTCCTCGCTAAGTGAAGCAGAAGTTGGATTATTAGGATTATTCAAAATAACCAAACGCGTGCGATCGCTAATAGCTGCAATCATAGCGTCAACATCATGGGAACCATCAGCACGGTTAGGAATCTGAACGCTTGTAGCACCAGCTCCAGTCACAATAATCGGATAAGCTTCAAAGCTTCTCCAAGGGTATATGACCTCATCTCCCGGACCTGCAACCAAGTCAACAAGCTGCGTAATAACTTCCGTAGAGCCGCAACCAAGCACGACTTCGTCTGCAGTCACACCAAAACGCTTAGCAAGTTCTTCAACAACTTCTGTGCCACGCATATTAGGATAACGGTTTATTACATTAAGAGCGCGATTTGAGATCGCTTCTTTTACGCTTTGCAAAGGCTCATAAGGATTTTCGTTACTAGAAATCTTATACGCACGAATGCCGTCTAATTTAGGAGCTGGCTTACCCTGCTTGTAGCTAGGAATTGTATCTACAATATTGCGGTGTTTGTATGTCATACTTCTCCATCATACTCCACACATGCCTTAACTGTGCAATAGCAAAAATCCGACCAAAACCTTACAACCGCGTAAAGTTTCTGCCGCCTATCTAAATATTCCACAGACATTCTTACGTACCGCAATAAAAAACGCTGGGAACAACGTTTCCGTCATTTCCAGCGTAAGTTTTATTGTTTCAACCGGCTAAATACTAGCCAAGAATTGCAAGCACATCGCGAGAAGACACGATTAAGTAGTCCTCACCTTCATAATGCACTTCAGTTCCGCCGTACTTGGAATAAAGAACCTTGTCTCCAACCTTAACATCCATAGGAATGCGCTCGCCCTTATCGTCGCGACGACCAGGACCTACGGCAAGAACTTCACCCTGCTGTGGCTTCTCCTTGGCATTATCTGGAATATACAAGCCAGAAGCAGTCTGAGTTTCCGCTTGAGCTTGCTTAACAATAATCTTATCCTCCAACGGTGTGAGCTTAATCGACACTGTTGCCACCCCTTTCATAAGAGATACTATTTCGTACGCAAGAAACAATCCGACGAGGCTGACGATCACGTCCGCAACCGCACTTACGTTCTATGCCTCATAATACCGCGAATTTAGCACTCTAACAACTCGAGTGCTAATCTTTTAAGAAAATTTTTATAAAACTCTTAAATCATGCATTTCGACGAGCAAGAACATCATGCAAATTTGCCACGCCGAGTGAGTCTTCAGAACTCTCTGGAGCATCCACTTCGCTTACTTTTTCTTTTTCGTGGAACTGAGAAGAGTTTGTAGCAGCAAAATTAGCAGCGTCATCGGCATTATCAACATTAGCAACTGGTACAGCTTTAACTACTTGCTTAGTTGACTTAATTTCCAAACTTTCTGGAGTACGAGATGCTAAATTAGCATTACCTGAATCAGACTTAGTTTGTGAATCAAGCGAGAACGAAATTAAATCTTGATTAGACTGATAGTTTTGCTCCGAAGCCACAAAAGCGTTAGAAGAATCGTATGCGTCTTTCTTTTCCGTCTCAACGATATTAGACTCTTTAGATTCAGATTCTTCTTTATACAAACGCTCACGCAACGCTGCATTGCGCTCTTGCTCCGCACGATGTAACGCAACACGAATTTCGCTCTGCTCCATAACCGAAGTTTCAGTATTGTCACGAGACGCATCATTTCGAACAGGCACTACAGTCTGAGATACAGAATATTCAGCACTGTCGTTTTGAGAAATCGCATCACTACTGTTGATTTCTCCATTAAAATCAGAATCAGATGCAGAAGAATAATCTTTCAACTGGCGTATAACAGCACTATTGTGGCGTTCGCACAGCTCATCCTCAGCTTTGCATTTCGAAGCAGCGCGCATTGTTGCAATACGCGCCTCCCAAGCACGAGCATGCTTAGAAGCACGAGCTCCAAAATAAAGCACTACTGCCAATATAGCTCCAGGAATAAGAGCAAAAACTGGAGAAAATATACCAGAGCATCCTGCTAAGAATACGACAAAAGTCAAGGCAGCAAGCGCAACTACCAACACACAACGACGGCGTATTGCAGCACGCCTAGCAGCGCGAATGCGCGCAATATATTCAGGAGTTAATGTTCGTTTTTGTTGTGTCGGTTGCATACAAGCCCCTTTTGCCAACATACTAGTACCGTCGCAAATGCGCGCAGTACTCCACTCACCTACAAGATGAAGTGTTGGTGAAAACCTATCCTCGCGATGTTCAAGCATAGACTTCATGCCGTTAACCGTGCGTTTAGGCAACCACCCGAACCATAAGGCTACGAGGATGACTAATACGAGTACCGCACTCACCGATTCATAACCCATAAGTATTAATATAAAGAAGTCATAGGATGTGTAGCAACATAAACATTTCGGCGTGTCGCCAAAATGTGGGATTATTGCGCGCGACATCACACAATATGCTGTGCCGCAATCATTCACTAAGCAAATTTAACACCTATAATAACTGTCATAGTATGTACTAGGATATGTGAAGGAACAGTAAGCTGCTACTTATGTGCTCGTGTAACTTCGGAGGGACTTTTGCCTACTTATCATTATCGTTGCAAGCAATGCGGATACGATTTTTCAGAACATCAATCATTTTCAGATGACCCTATTACCATTTGCCCTCAGTGCGGAAAAGATGCAGTGCACAAAGTGTACTCTGCTCCTCCAATCAACTTTAAAGGCAAAGGCTTTTATCGAACCGATAAATGATTTTGTAAAATTATAAATATTAATTATTGTTTAAATATTGCGCGCTAATAGGTTTTATCCACAGCGCGCAATTTTTCTTGCTCTTGCATTTTTTATATTTCAAAATGCAGGTATGAGCATAAATTTTTCTTTATTTAAATCTCAAAATAACGCAAAAAATAGTGCGTTATTGCAGCGAAGGCAACGCGCTTTCGTGCGGAAAATCATTATTGTGCTATGTGCTGGAATGATGGCTTTACTCGTTGTGTCAACTATTATTGACTCACAAGAAACTCAAGTTATAGCAGTAGCTAAACACAATATTCAGCAAGGTTCACGCGTTAGCGTAAACGATATTGCATACGTTCGAGTGCCTAAACATAAAGTATTTAATCAAGCGCTATCTAATAATATAAGCGCGAATGCTTCTATTATTGCAACATGCGAAATACGTAAAGGCATGCCAATTTTGCAAACACTATTGAGTAAAATTCCGCGCATTCCAGAAGGATTCACTTCTATTACCATTCATTTAGCTAGTGCAGATCACACACTGCTTCCTGGCGAAAAAATTGATCTAGCTTTTAGCAAGCCGGTACAAGATGAAGAAATTTCTAACTCTAAAAATGCAGAAAGTCACAACAACGAAAAATCTAAAAGCAGCACTATAGAAAATAACGATAAAAACAAAAACCACGATATTGAAGAAAACAATATTGCAGAAATTGACGAACGCTATGTTAGCGTAGTTCATAATGTTACGGTAATGCAAATAACTCAAAGCACCCAAGTTTCACAAAATCAGCAAAATACTACCACTCTTGCTATGCCTGCTGCAGATGCGTTGCGATTATTACAAGCTCAGTCTGCAAACCCCTCTTTGGCAATTGTTGCCATGAAATTGTCACAATGAGATTGCCGTCATGGAATACGTACACGATTAGTAGAAATCAGCGGTAATTATTAGCAATTAGCGATAATGACCAGTCAGCAACAAGCAGCAACAAGAATAAATCATTCTGCTACTTCTCGCGTATTTCAAGCTCAACTAATACGCTCGGAAAACACCGCCCAGTGAGGCGGCAATTCGCTTAAAATACGATTATCGTCGTCTTGATTACGCTGTTGCAAAGTAAGCTCGTCAGAAGGCTCGAGTTTAACGCCATCTGCATCAAAAAGCTCCGAGCCTTCACGAACAACCCTAACTGACCTGCGGGGAGATCTTCTATTGGGATCGTATTTACTCATTCGTTGTCACCATACAATTCCCCGAGACGAGAAACAACACGGTCAACCTCTTTTTCAGGATTGACAAAAGCTCCAACGCTCCACACTGTCATAACTGACCAGCCCAAGGATTCCAAATCCTGAATAATCATGCGATGACGTTCACGAGTTGATTGCACGCTCATAAATTGCGCATCATCCGTAAGCACAGCAACAGCAAATGACTTGTCCGCAAGTCCAACTACTAGAGGAATTCTAACGCCATTATCGAAGCCATAGTTGACTGCAACTTTTAATCCACGCGAGCGAATACGCTCAGCTAAATCAGTAAATAGCACATTTCTTTGTGCAGCTTCTGCAGCAATTTGCGCTTCAACATCGTTGGCATCTTCTGGACGAAGCGGCTTATCACTTAACTTCTCAGCCCATTGCAAAAGGTTCTTCAAAAGCTTTGGACCATCTTGGTGCAAACGCTCATCTTCCATATCTTTAGATGTAAACGCACTAACAATATCTAGATGACGACGAGCTAGAGCCAAAGCGTCAAGAAGCATACTGCTTCCACCTTCTTCTTCAAGCAATCCAAACTGCTGAAGAAGTCTGCCATGAGATGTTTTTGCATAGCAAAGCGACATAATTACATCTGTTGCTATTGCTCCAGAAGCTTCATTAACGCCCAAAAGTCTCACATGTCGCAAGAATCTAGCCATGTTTTCGTCTTTAATAGACAAAGACTTCAATTCTGCTCCTAAACGACTGCGGAACACGTTTGTCAACGTAACTACGACAAGCACATAGCTTGAAGGAACAACCGTAAACGTATTCGCACGCTGACGAATAAGCTCAACTACTTCATCAATTTCACGCTGGCTGCTTTCAATAAGCCCAGAAGACATTACTGGAACTCCAGTTGCTTCAATTTGATGCAAACGAACTTTACCTTGCAAACGTTCAACAGGAACGTCATGACGCAACTTTCCGTAACCATGTTCTTCCAAGAATCGCGCTAAACGAAGCGAGCGCCTTGTTGCTCTAGAAACTACTGTTACAGATGGTAGTAATGAAATAAGCGAACGCAAACTTTCAGAACTTACTGTTTGCTTATGCGCTAAAACTACTACTTGACGAGCACGAGACAAAATAGATAGCAACTCAATATTTGATATATGAGATGCTGAATCAATTATTACAGTATCTGCAATAGGTCTCAACGGAGTCATCATAGTAAGAGTAGATGGCATAGCTACAAGTATTGGTTTCGCAGCCAACACAAGTTCCGCATAATTGCGCAATAATTTATTAAAAGTAATTCCAGAACGGTTTCCTGCAAGCATAGTATGTAACTGATTAGCTTCTTGCGTGTGCGAGAACAATAAATCGCACAAATGCCTCATAGCTTCTTGCTGAACCATTGGACCGATTGAACGCACATGTTCTGTATCAACTTGCACGAATCGATCAGAGACATCTTGCATTGCGGAGCCATCTTGGTGAGAAATAATTGCAGAAGAATTAACGATATCTTCAAAAACAGTAGTCCACCAAGCCAATTGCAACTCACCGTCAATTGCATTACCTGTAACGTTGCGACGACGCAAATCGCTAACTAAATCAGATAAGCCCGCTTTGCTGAACTCACGCTCCAAATTGCAACGACCAGGGAGAGTATCTAGAGATGCTCTGTCGTCATGCAAATCTTGCAAACGAGCTTCAAGCTGCGCAAATTCAATATTTTCAAGATCTGCGCCCTTAAGAGTTGTTGCTAACACTGCATCAAGAGCAACTAAATGCCTTGCTAATAATTCTTGAGTATTTACAATATCATCCAATTTTGGCGGCAAAACAGGCCATCCGCCGTGAGGCACGAAAGTACGCCACTGAGCTGCTTGCTGCGCAACAATCTTTAATGCCTCATGCAAATCATCGACTTTAGCTCCAACTCTTAGCAAGCTGCGCGCTTCTCGAACATGATGTCTACGTTCCCAGAAGCCCATAATTGTGCCTTCGGCTTTACGCTGAACTTTCGGCTTACTCGCTTCAATCATTGCATCTAAATCGCGCTCAAAAATTTCAGGCTGGAATACGTCAAGTACACGTCGCAAATTTTTGAGAACTGTAACTTGACGACTCCACTCACGAGCTGTTGTTGGCACAGGGAAACCACAGCTTTGCACAGTGCTTTTAACTTGTTCTCGAGTTGCTGGAAGAAGCTTAAGAAGCACGTCTACAACACGCTGATATACAGATATAGCTTCATTTTCGTCAAATATCGACGCGCCAAACCAAGGAGTATCTTCAGGATTTATCCTAAACTCTCCAAGCTCATCGGCTTGGTGGAATTTTTTCGACCACTCTTCAATATGACCGGTCATGGCGTGCGCTGCGGAAACATCCAAACGCACATGCGTAGACGGATGGGTTGGAAACATTGCAATTGCTGCAAGATTCTGGATTGTTTGATATGCAGATACTCCCCAAGTTTCGTTGATACCATGAAGATCGCCTAAATAACGAGTAAGGCGAGAACGCACTCCAACCAACTCATCTGCAACCTGCTCAAATCGTGAAGTCGCAATACTATGTCTAGCACCAACTGCTGCAATCAACTGCGCATCGACATGCTTAGCAATATGACCATCCGCAACGTCTAATGCTAATGAGGAAATTTCATGCGTATTCAACGTGTAACGGAAACGCCTCTGCTGCTCAACAACATTAGGCACATACAACACAGAATGTCCTGCAATCACAGAACGAGAAGCAATCGCAGCAGCAATCGCAGCTGAATCTGAGCCCGAATCAATATCCACGAACAGAGAATTTCCAGAAGCAACAAGCTCCGCTGCATAACGCACAACGTTATCTACTTCACCAACTTCGCATTCGCTATGAGGATCTGCGTCGAAAGGACTATATTCTAGCTTATTTGCAGACTGAAGCTTATGAATAGCTCGATCATCGCCAGCCATAGCGTCAATCATCGCATTCCCAACATTGCCAGATTGCAAAGCGTTAATAATTTGTTCACTTTCTGCTACAAAACGCGAACCAGCATCTGTAAAGCAGCCAAGTATAATATCGCGCTCAATATCAAAATCTGTAAAAGCTGAGCGAGCTTGCTTACAAATAGCATCAAACACTACAGAAGTTTCTGGCGTTCCACTTTCATATTGAGATCCGTCGAATAAAACATCTTCCCTAAGTTGAACACCACGCTCACTTAAACGCGACACAAGCGAATTGTTCAGCCCAACACTTCCAGAGAAATAAATAGTGGCGGAGGTCTCATCTTGATTAGTGTCACGAACAACTTTCACAGGATACGTAAGAACAGGCACATGGTTGCCATTCCACGATGCAACACCAACTATTAAAGAAAGTTCGGAAACGCCACTTTCGTGTGCTTTTGCGTCTCTATCTTCAAAAACTCGATCTAGCCTTCGCCCAGCAGCCCGCAACATTCCAGCGTCTCGGAATAAAGATTTTAACGTTACTTTTCCGCTTGCAAAAAGTTGCGCAATTCCGGAAGGATGAGCATGCGTCAACTCTAATTGTGCAGCAAGTTGCGTTATATCTTCTAGTGGAGAAGGAGATAGCTGAGCCTGATATTGCTGCTTCCACCCAACTATATGTTGTAAAGCGTTAGTACGAGCGCTGTTGGTATTGTTAGAGCCAGATTTTTCTAAAGAATCATCTTCTGACGTAGTATTTTCAACTACTGTATCAGTAAAAACTTGCTCTGACGAATCCTGCTCCACGTTGTTTGTATCACTCATATTCCCACCCTACTTGCTTACTGTTCAATAGCTTTGCGATATGCACTATAACCGCTGTTTCTAGCTAGTGCAGCATCTACTTCAGAATTACCTTGAGCTGCGAGCCACGCGTATAAGTCATCATATAACCCAGTGTTTGCAGCCAAAAACGGAAGCAACTGCGAATATTGCGCCATCTCAAATTGCTTTGAAAAATCACTACTTTCTTCAGCTTCTTTTGACGTAAATCCGCCGGCTTCCACTACATTTTCTTGAGAGTCAAATTCGCCTTTTGACACTTTTTCAAACACGGAGCCTGGCTCAAATGCAGGTGTGTACTCCGCATCAGAATTGTTAATATCGAGATTATTAGAGTCGAGATTTGTAGAGCCAAAACTGTTAATATCGAGATTATTAGAACCTGTATTTACACTATTAAAAGCTGAAGTATTGGCAATATTTTCAGCAAAAGTTTCAGTTGAATTTAATGGAGATACTGGAAATTCTTGAGAACTTTCGTTTTGCAATACATCTGTTTCCGAATTAACTGGCGTAACCGGAGAAACCTGAGCAACTGAATCAGCTTGATCAACTGCAGAAACCGAAGAAATCACAGAATCTTGTTGTGAAGGTTCTTCTTTAGTTGAACTTTCTTGCTGAATCGCTTGCGCATCTGCAAATAAATTACGCGGCTCTACAGGAACCTCCTGCTGTTCTCGCATAACAGGCAAAGTTACATCATGATTGATTGGAGCAACATCTGTTTGCGAATCATCATTGAGCTGAGTATGATTCTGCATGCCTTGTTTCCAAGACAATCCAGGATGCGAAACTGATTGAGCATGGAAAACACCTGTTGGCTCACCAGCGCGCAAATCAAGAATTTGATCTACTGATAAATCTGAAGCTGCAGGCTCATCATGCGATTCATCTGTAGCATAAGAGAACAGATTACGCACTGCGTTATCTTTTTCAACTTCAGCAGATTCTTCTTCTACACGCACAAAATCAACAGGAACATCACCGAATTGCATGCGCATTAAGTTATCTGGAAGCTGAAAATCAACATCAGGCTCTAGACGCAGCAAATCACCATTTGCGCTGACTAAATATGTACCGTTAGTTGAATGCAAATCTCGTATTGTTGCCACGCCTCGCATGTCTACAATTAGCAGCGCATGCCTCTTTGACATAGAACGTTTATTATCCACTATGTCGACGCGCGCGAAACCATCTTCACGCAACGGGCGTATAGGCTTTCGACCAATCTCTACAGACTGACCTGCACCCACACGTGCCTGCTCGACACCACCAACTGTAATCATCCAGCGCTGCACGGTTTGTCGCTCACTCACGTGATCTGCTCCCTTCAAAAAACACACTACTTACTATTGTGTCATGCTTTGTGTATATTGCGCTAGTATTTGTTGATTTTAAGCATAAAAATATCACATATTCATATTTGAAGATTTTACAAGAAAATTTATAAGGAATTTTACTAGAACTTTTGCAAAGAATTTTATTTGCAATAATTTTTAAAATCTTTATGCAAATGGAAATAACAAAAGGCTCGGAAGAAACTTCCGAGCCTCGAAACTTGCGATATTACCAACCGTCCCTAGCGGAAAGCAACAACGCAAAGTGCTCAGCATTAATCGGTTAACGAAGCCTGAATCAATAGTAAAAAAGGAAATTTGGCAAACCATATCAACAAGCAAACGCAAACCAATTAATTGCTGTATAAAACTAAAAGATCTACACAGCGTGCAGAGCACAAAATTTTTTACAAAAGCACTTAGTCTAGCGCACCTTTCAGCACACTAGACTAAGTAATTCACAGTAAAACCGACTCAACGATCAACCAATAAGCTAAAGCCCAAATGATTCATCACTGAATCAGATTTCAGCTTAGTGACGGATCTTGCGAAGAGCAGCACCCATGCCAGCAAGCACAGAAGCAGCAACAGCAGCCAAAGCTACAGCAGCACCGGTCTTAGCCAATGGAGCAGCCTTCTTCTCGGAAGACTTCTTAGCTTCAGACTTCTTATCAGACTTCTTTGCGGCAGCCTTGTCATCAACCTTCGCATAACACGCGCGGCAGAAACTTTACGCGCAAGTAAAGAAAAGGTCGCAGCGCAACAAAAAAGGCGGCAGGAATAATCCTACCGCCTAATTTTCACTATGCACACACGCATAAAACTGCGTTACACGCAAAGCAACAAAAAGTTAGAACTACTTAAGTTCAACGGAAGCGCCAGCCTCTTCGAGGGCAGCCTTAGCCTTCTCAGCGTCTTCCTTCTTAGCCTTCTCGAGAACAGCCTTTGGAGCGCCGTCCACGAGAGCCTTAGCTTCAGCCAAGCCGAGGCTGGTCAAAGCACGCACAGCCTTGATGACTGCAATCTTCTTATCGCCAGCAGCGGTGAGAACGACGTCAAACTCGTCCTTCTCTTCCTCAGCAGCACCAGCAGCAGCTGGAGCAGCGGCAACAGCGGCTACAGGAGCAGCAGCTTCGACATCAAACTTATCTTCGAATGCCTTGACGAACTCAGAGAGCTCAACGAGGGTCATTTCACCGAAAGCTTCAAGAAGCTCTTCGTTAGTGAGCTTAGCCATAATTGGCTTCCTTTCTTACTTGGCCGGGCATACCTTATGCCTTACGACCATAACATTTTTACATTTGGTTGGTCTCATGCAGCAAGCTGCAAGGGAATCAAGCGGCCTTTTCCTGCTTCTCGCGCAAAGCGTCGATTGTACGAACTGCCTTGGTTGGCAATGCGTTGAACAGGTAAGCGGCCTTGGACATGGTGCCCTTGAGCGCGCCGGCCATTTCGGAAAGCAACTGTGGACGCGACTTCAAGTCGGCGAGCTGCTTTGCACCTTCGGCATCGTAAACGGTTCCATCTGCGAAACCGCCCTTGATTACGAGGGCTTTATTCTCTTTGGCAAAATCACGCAAGGTCTTAGCAGCCTCAATGAAATCACCCTTAACGAAGGTGACTGCAGTTGGACCGGCGAGAAGCTCGTCGAGACCTTCAATGCCCGCTTCCTTAGCAGCAATACGAGCAAGCGTGTTCTTAGCCACAGAGTAGGAAGTATCGCGGCCTAGCTTTTCGCGCAGAGTAGAAATCTGCGGAACGGTAAGCCCGCGGTACTCGGTGAGGTAGATAGCGTCTGCGTTACGGAAAAGTTCCGTAAGCTCGGCAACTACCGCTTCCTTTTCGGGCCTCTTCATGGCGTTCCTTCCTAAATTGGCCGTAGGTGAAAGAAACGCATCAAGCTTAATTAAACAGAGCAATAAAAAAAGCCCTGCGCACTGGCAGAGCAACATAAGAAGCACTAAGGCGTGCTTAAATTTTCGACTCATAACGAAATTCGCTATAAATCATCGCTCAACCTGTGCTGGCCTGACACATCAATTTCAGGAATTTTTAATTCCGCCAACGGTCTGTGGTTTACGTTGGGTAAGTTTAATACGCCGTTAGGACAATGTCAAGAGAAATACTATAAAAATAAAAAAGAGGGCATGTAATTTACATACCCTCGAATTTTTTAATTTTTACTTTTATATTTTATGTTTCACAAGTTCACTACTTGCAAAATGCACCCTTACATTAAATGCACATTTACAGCACAGCATTAGCAACGAAATCAAGCAGGAACAGCAAGGAAACAATCCAAAGCATTGGATGAACTTCCTTAGCACGCTTCTTGCAAGTCATAACTAAGCAGTACATGATGAAGCCTGCAGCGATGCCGTAAGAAATGGAGTAAGAGAACGCCATGAATACGGCAGCAAAGAATGCAGGAATTGCTTCGGAAATATCATCCCAAGCAATTTCCTTCAAGGAGCTTGCCATCATGCAACCAACAACAACAAGCACGCCTGCAGTTGCTGCAGCAGGAACTGCAGAAGCAAAAGGCGCAAGAACAATAGAAAGCGCGAAGCAAATAGACACAACTACGGAAGTCAAACCAGTGCGACCACCGGCACCAATACCAGCAGCAGATTCTACATAAGTAGTGGTGTTAGAAGTACCGCAAATTGCGCCAACAGAAGTAGCAATAGAATCAGCAAACAATGCACGATCCATCTTGGAGCTAAATCCGGAGCCGTTTTCAAGAGCCTTTTCGTCAGCTTCAGAGAAGATACCTGTACGACGGCCAGTACCAATAAAGGTGCCGAGAGTGTCAAAAGTATCCGACATTGAGAATGCGAAAATAGTTACCAACACAAGCGGCAAACGAGCAGGATCAGCAAACAAAGATGCAAAACCCTTATCGCTAAAAATAGCACCGAAAGTAGTTGGAAGCTGAGCAAAAGCGTCAGTAACAGACACTGCATTGTTCAAAGAAGTCAATCCCAAAGGAATACCAATTAAAGAAGTTGCAATAATTGTAATAAGCAAGCTTGCGCGAACTTTAAGAACTGTAAGAACAATAGCAAAAAGAAGTCCAATAAGGAATAACCAAAGCACAGGGTTATTCATAACAGCAAGACCTGGAATAGCAGCAGTTGGTTTACTCTTTGCAGCGGCGGCAGGATCCTTGGAAGTAAAAGTAATCAAGCCAACACTCATCATGCCCACATAGGCCACAAATAAACCAATGCCACCGCCGATTGCTTGTTGAAGCGAAGTCGGGATGGCACGAATAATCATTTTACGAATCTTGGTAACGGTAATAATAATGTTAATTAAACCGCACAAGAACACCATGCACATGGCCTCTTGCCAAGTAAAATGCAGGCCGAAGCAAACTGTGTAAGTAAAGAATGCGTTAAGACCCATGCCAGCAGCCTGTGCGTAAGGTACGTTAGCAAACAAGCCCATAACAAGGGTACCAATGATTGCTGCGATGATTGTAGCGAGGAAAACGCCACCTTTAGGCATGCCAGTTTGGCTTAAAATCATTGGATTTACGACGATAATATACGACATTGCGAAGAATGTAGTGAGACCTGCAGTGATCTCCGTTGATACATTCGTGCCGTTTTCTTTGAGATGGAAGAACTTTTCCATATACTCTCTGTTCCTTGGTTTACAAGCGCAAAAGACCAGAAAAGCGCGGCGAAAGCACTTGAGCAATCGCGTACGCAATTACATTTGGGCATTCACGCAGAGGTTACTGCGACTCGTCGAATGAACGAAGGCATCACAAAATCTCACATAAAATTATGAAAATTGCGAAACCTTTGAACAACCGAACAGCTCTGACCTTACGCGCACGTGCTGACCAAGGAAATACACCGAAATCAAAGAAGTATATAACAACTCAGCCAAAACGACCGGAAATATAACGCTCAGCTTCAGCATTGCGCGGATTGTTGAACATAGTAGTTGTGTCTGCAAAGTATTCCAGATGACCAGGTTGACCTACAGCTTTCAAATTAAAGAATGCCGTGTAATCCGCAACACGCGCAGCCTGTTGCATATTATGCGTCACGATCACAATCGTGTAGTCACGCTTAAGCTCATTAATCAAATCTTCTACAGCCAACGTAGAAATAGGGTCAAGAGCTGAGCAAGGCTCGTCCATAAGTAAAACTTGCGGATGCACAGCCACAGCCCTAGCAATGCAAAGTCGCTGCTGCTGACCGCCAGAAAGACCAATACCCGGCTTATCTAAGCGATCCTTAACTTCATTCCACAAGTTCGCGCCTCGTAAAGCCCACTCAACTAAATCGTCAGCATCACTCTTAGCAATTTTGCGATTATTCAAACGAACTCCAGCGAGCACGTTTTCTCGAATAGACATTGTTGGGAAAGGATTTGGACGCTGGAAAACCATGCCAACATCGCGGCGGACAGCCACAGGATCCACGTCTTTACCGTATAAATCGCGGCCTTCAAGAAGCACTTGACCTTCTACTCGCGCGCCAGGAGTGATTTCGTGCATGCGGTCTAAAGTGCGCAAAACTGTTGATTTTCCGCATCCGGAAGGTCCGATAAAAGCCGTCACTTTATTTGGCTCAATATTAATATTTACATCTTCTACAGCAAGAAAATCACCATAGTAAATATTTAAGTGCTTCACATCAATTCGCTGACCCATTTTATGCTCACTTTCTAAAAATTTAATTCGCTTTGCTTTGTTTTATTTTGCTTTGCTTTAACTCACTTTATTTAAGATTTACTTCGCTTTATTTCGTCTTTACAGAAAACACTCGAGCTACAACTCGCCCCAAAATATTTAGCAACAACACCAACACAATAAGCGTTAAAGCTGCAGCCCACGAGCGCTCCATCGGAATTGACGTTACACAAGAAGCCGGCGCATTAGCTGGACAATTCGCAGAAAGTTTGGAATATTCTTGGTAAACGTACACCGGCAAAGTCGTCATTTGCCCATCAAATAAATTGAGATTCGTGGAAGCAATAAAGCCTGAAGCCATAAGAAGTGGTGCAGTTTCGCCAATAACGCGCGCAACCGCAAGAATACAGCCAGACACAATTCCCGGAAGAGCAGTGCGCAAAACGATTTTTGTAATTGTGCGCTGCTGAGTAACTCCCAAAGCAAGAGACGCCTCGCGCAAATCGTTAGGCACGATTTTTAGCATTTCTTGAGAAGACTTCACAACTGTTGGAATCATAAGAAGTGAAAGAGCCACAGATCCTTCAAAACCATTGATTGTGCCAGGACCAGCAAGAAGAGCAAACATAGAAAATGCAAACAATCCAGCAACAATAGACGGAATACCACTCATAACGTCAACAAGCAGATTAATTATGCGCGAAATTTTGTTTCCGCGAGCATACTCAACCAAATAAACAGCACACATTAAACCAATCGGAATTGAAATAACCATAGCTCCTAGCGTTATTTCAAGAGTTCCAATAATCGCGTGCAAAATTCCGCCGTAACCGCCAGTTCCAGTAGCATTTCCGCCCACAACGTAAGTCATGTTATGAGTGAGAAAATCAAAATTTAAACGCTTAATACCATTGATAATGGTTGTTAAAAGCAAAGAAATAAGCGGAATAAGTGCCACAACAAAAGACAAGAAAATCAGCACGCGCATAAGCATGTCTTTACGTTTGCGCGCAGCTATGTGTGAGCGAGTTGGGCGGAATTTGTTGAAGTCAATAACCGGAGCCGCAGAATTTTCTGCGCGATTTTCTACGCAATTTTCTGCGAAGACTTCAGCACCTTCGTTAGATTTATTAATTTGATGCTCCATTTATGCGCCCGCCTTTCCGGTAATTTTGCGAGCAATAAAGTTGACTGCAAAAGAAATAACGAACAAAACTAAGCCGGTTGCAATAAGCGCACTTACGCCAAGTCCGTTCGCTTCCGGATACTGCGCTGCAATATTTGCGGCAATAGTTTGATTTTGAGAAGCCTTGAAAATATTGATACCAAAAGTAAATCCAGGAGACAAAATCATCAAAACTGCCATCGTTTCACCCAAAGCACGGCCCAGCCCAAGCATAGAAGCCGACACAATACCAGACTTTGCAAACGGCAAAACAGCTAACTTAATCATCTCCCACTTCGTAGCGCCGAGCGCAAGCGCACCTTCCTGCTGCAAGCGAGGAGCCTGCTGGAAAATATCGCGAGCCATAGAAGTAATAATCGGCAAAATCATCACAGCCAAAACTAATGCAACCGTAGCAGCAGAACGAGAAGGATTAGCCGCCGGACCAGAAAATAGCGGAATCCAGCCAAAAAGTTTAGAAACCCAATCCCAGAAAGGATACATAGCTGGAACCAAAACCAATCCACCCCACAAACCATAGATTACGGACGGAATCGCAGCAAGCAAATCAATTACTCCACTCAAAAGCGGAACAATTTTTTTAGGCGCATAATACGAAATAAACAGAGCAATACCAATTGCCACAAAAAATGCGAACAGCAGCGCGAGCGCAGACATAAGCACTGTGCCAAAAATAAGCGGAGCCACATAGCTTATAAAATCATGCGCTTTACCACCAGTAAAATCAGCAAACACATGACTTACTTGATTGTGATTTCCACTTAATAACGGCAAAGCACGAAACAGCAGAAATACTGCAACTGCTGTAAGAACAAGCAAAATTAGCATGCCACAGCCTGCAGCCACGCCTTTAAAAAGACGGTCTACAAGATGAGTGCCAACATAATTTTTGCTATTGCTCTCAGAAATTTGAGCAGTTTCGTTTGCACTATTCGCAACTGCTTTCGCATTTTTCGTAGAACTCAATCATTCTCCTTTATAACCGATACGTTCATAATATCAGTTTGTAAAGTTTTTACTTTCCTGTTTTAACAGACTTAATCGATGCGTTAATTTTGCTTACCAAATTTTGTGGAAGTGGAGCCGTTCCAGCAGCAGAAGAAGCAGCATTCTGCCCTTCCGCGCTAGTTACGTAGCTAAGCCAAGACTTCACAAATCGAGCAGTTCCAGCATCTTTATAAACCGGGCAAGCAATATCGTAAGAAACTAACACAATTGGATAAGCACCCTTAGATTGCGTATTGTGATTAATTTTCATAACAACGCGATTAGGATATTTTGCAGAAGCGTCTGCGTCAATTTCAGAATCAGCTAAAGTTTTAGAAGCAGCTTCCGGAGAAATCTCATTGTAAGTATCCCCCACCTTCACTGCAACAGTACCGAGCTTACCGACCTGTGAAAAATCAGCGTAACCAATCGCACCATTTGCCATGCGAATAGTAGATACAACGCCCGAAGTGCCCTTTGCACCTTGACCGACACTATTCGGCCAGTTTTCAGAAAGATCATATTTCCAATCGTCCGGAGCTGCATCCTTCACGTAGCTTAAGAAATTCTGCGTTGTACCGGACTTATCGGAGCGGTGAACAACAGTAATCGGGGTGTCTGGAAGCTTTAGCTTAGGATTCTGTTTCTTGATATCCTCATCATTCCAGCGCGTAATTTTTCCGTCGAAAATTTTAGCAATCGTCGAAGCGTCCAAATTAATATGCTTGCCAGCATCCGAAACACCTTTAAGGTTGAAAATAATCGCAATTGGTGAAACATACACAGGCACATCGAAAGCCGTAGTTCCATGAGCACAAACCGACTTAGACTTTTCAACTTCGTCGTTACTCAATGCTTTGTCTGAACCAGCCCAAGCCGTGGCACCAGTCATAAAAGTGGTAACGCCAGCACCAGAACCAGTAGGATTGTAAGCAATTTTTGCACCCGGATTTTTAGATTGGAATCCTGCAATCCACGCTTCCATTGCAACCTGCTGGGAAGAAGCACCCGAGCCTTGGAAATTGCCGGAGATCTTAGTGTTTTGCGAACCTGACGCATTGGAATTATCAGCAGGAACATTGTCTCCGCAAGCAGAGCAGGTTGCACACAAGCCGAAAGTTAGCGCCGCCGCAGCAATACTGCGGAACTTAAGTGCGCTTTTAGTCGTATTAAATTTATTCATATTTGACTTATTCATATCGTTACGCATATTCTTCTTTCCTTTCGCGAAGAATTGCCTTGCGCCCCACCACATTTTCGCGTTCCTATAGCCGTATTGCGAATTGGGCGTATTTTCTTAATTAATCCCTATCTTTTTTTATTAACGCAACCATCGTAAACAGGTGGGTAAAACCTCACCGGCAAAAATAAAGTGGGTACCAAAAATGGCGGTATTTGGCGCTATATTTAACGCGACTTAAGCAAAATGAAGGTCGGCGACCACATCAGCGTGTCGAAATGCTACAAATTGCGAAGAATATTTACCGTAATTTTTGCAGCAGTGTCCGCATACTCGGAAATATCAAAAGTGTGAAAATCCTCGTATTTTGTATCCGCATTATCGCTCATTGCGCGCACAACAAGTGCAGGAACGTCGTTACGAGCAGCCACATGCAAGACTGCTGCGCCTTCCATTTCCACAGCATCCGCTTGAGTAGCTGCAATTACCTCCGCTACTTTTTCTGGCGAATCAACAAAATATCCGCCAGATGCAATAGTGCCAGCAATATGCGTGATTTTCATATCGGTAAGCACTTTGCTAGCTACTTTAAGAAGATAATCATCCGAATGAAATTCGCTTGCAAACGGCTTCCACTGGCCAATTAAGCGCATATCGGTATCGAGATATTTTACAGTTTTTCCAAGAACAACATCATTAGTATGCAAATTTTTATTAAGATTTCCTGCAATACCAGAAAAAATTATGGCTTGAGGATTGTATGCGTCAATAAGATATTGCACAGTTGCAGCAGCATTTACCAGACCCATTCCGCCAACAGTAGCCGCGACTTCGATTTTACTGCCATTCGCCGAGTCAAGAGTGCCGCAAGATACATCAAGACTTGCAGACTTATCGTGAGTCACGTTTTCAAGCGCGCTAGCAATATGCGCAACTTCTTCCTCTAAAGCACCAACAACAGCGACTTTAGTAATATCAGCTTCTGTAAGTTTTTCAATATTAGACATGAGTAGAATCATCCTTTTTTACTTCGCTACTTATGTATTTGTCATTACAATTAACCAAAAACACACATAATAAAGTCATAATAACAAAAGTTAAAGTCGCAATCTTCAGCAATGCTTCGCACGTAAAATCAAACCAAGGATTCACAACAGGAACATTGAAAAACGCAATAATTTGATTCTGCAGGGCAAGAAAAGCGAAAAATCCGGCTATAAGCAATACACAAACTAAAGTGCCAACAATGCGACGCCATCCGTTAGCAAAAACAAGCAAAGCAATTCCAGTTACAAACGGCATAAAAACGCTAAACCACAATGCAGAAAACGTAACAAGCGTATAACCAGCACTATGCGTGCCACGATACCATGCAAAAGCCAACAAAATAACACCAGTTGCAATCAAAGCTAACAATATATAACGCACCACCGGTAGTGCTTTACACATAAAACCTTTATTCGCATTATTCCCATTATTCGCTTTATTCAAGTCTTCGTTATACATTTCAACACACTCCCTTGTACGCAAAATATAATGCAAAAATAGGCGGCAAATACAGTAAGGAACATAAGCCAAGTAGAAATTAATTGAGATTATCTTACTACAATCTCTAAGCTCTACGGCGAGTTGCTACAGATTTATCTAAAATTCTTAGCAAATTGGCAGTATCTTCCCAAGAAATACAACGATCCGTAATAGACTTCCCATATTCAAGTTCGCTAAGAGGAGCAGGATCCTGATTACCACCCTGTAAGAAGCTCTCCATCATCACGCCCTTAATACCCTGCTCACCCGCAGCCAAACGATCCGCAATCTCACGCACAACCTCAATCTGGCGACGCTCATCCTTGCCAGAATTACCATGCGAGCAATCCACAACAACACCATGCGAAGCCATGCAACCAGTACCCAAACGCAAACGAATTGAAGCCACAGCAGAAGCAACCGACGCAGCATCATAATTCGGCCCCTTACTAGATCCGCGCAAAACCACGTGACAATCAGGGTTGCCAAGAGTCTGCACAGCACAAGCGCGACCAAGATGATCAATACCAAAGAACGTATGATGCTGGCTCGCAGCTAAGCAGCCATTTACAGCCGCAGAAACAGAACCATCCGTAGCATTCTTAAAACCAACCGGCATAGAAAGACCACTAGCAAGCTGACGATGAATCTGAGACTCAGTATTACGCGCACCAATCGCACCCCAGCTCACAGCATCCGCAATAAACTGAGGGCTGGTCGGCTCCAAAAATTCAGTAGCAGCAGCCAAACCAGCATCCAACACGCCGAGCAAAGTCTTACGCGCAAGCAACAAACCCTTATGAATATCATGCGTTCCGTCAATATCCGGGTCGTTAATCAAACCCTTCCAGCCAAGAGCTGTGCGCGGCTTTTCAAAATACACGCGCATAACAATAAGAAGCTCATCTTCAAGCTCCGAACGCAACTTAGCTAAACGACTCGCATAATCAAGAGCAGCCTTAGGATCATGCACAGAACACGGGCCAACAATAACCAACAAGCGATCATCTTCGCCATTCAAACAGCTACGAATCTCATCGCGCGACTGCGCAACAATATCCTGCGCATACGGCGACAATGGCAACTCACCAAGCACCTGAGCAGGAGTTGGCAAAGGCTCCAGCTCAAGCACGCGGCGGTTTATTATGCGATCCACACCAACCTGGTCTTCCCAGCGCTGAAACTTCGCAGAATTAAGAGGGTTACGCCCCTCCTCAACTTCCTTCTTTACCGCGCGAGAAGTACGCTGCTCAGCTGTAGAAGCCATTTGTCACCATCCTATAAAAACTGTGCTTGGTGTGATCGGTGGGTGCGAGGAGAGAATCAACCTAACTTGGTGGGGTCGGTGTACGCATCTTGACATAAAGATGCGTGCACCGCCGAGCTTGCGTTGAAAGCACACCGTGCTTTCAACTTTGAGCAAGCTCGGCACATTAGGTTAGCTTGAAATCCTAATGATTTCAAGCTATGCTAATGCGCCCATTGGATCCCACGCCGGTAATACGATTGCTGGTTCTTCTAGGGCTTTGCGATATTCTTCCGGAAGCAGATTCTTCGGCACTGCAACTTCGTACACATACTCGGTAAACCAGTCGTCACTCATCGTAAAGTAACCCTTATCTGCAATATCAGTGCCCCAAGAGTTCTCTACGCGCCAACGGCGAGTAGTCGTACCATCATCAGCAACATCCACACCAGCAAAAGCCATAGCGTGATTCATCGCAGAATCAGCAAAACGCACACGCGCTTCCTTATCCAAATCAAAATCAACGCCATAAACGCGACCATACTCGAACAAATCAGTAGCCCAAGCGCCATTCTCGCGATCCATCATAGGATGGCAATCGGCACCAAACCACACTGGAATGCCCTTCTCAACCAAAATCTTACGCACGCAATCCTTCATAAACTGGTTTGGCACGTTCAAATACTCGGTTGCGTCTCCGCCAGCAACATTACCCAAGTGCTCAATAGCAATCTTCTTGCCCTTAGGATGTTCAGCGCGAGGATCGTCAACCAAGCACACATAATCCTCAAGACCAGCATTCACATACTTCTTCCAGAACTCAACTGGCGTAATCTCACCATCGCGATGGAACTTGCCGTCGCTATCAGTCCACTCCCAATCGAAGCTCTTAGGTGGCTCACCCAAGTGAATTGTCAAAATCCTGTGACCTGCAGCAGTAGCATCCGCAATAATCTCATCAATTTCAGTGGCATTCGCATACATATGAGCAACAGCAGTATGCAAAAGCGCACGCAACTGCGTATTCATAGCACCAGTATTCTTAGAAGAAGCAGTTTCTGGGAACAAATCCTTAGGAACAGCACCATACTTCTTGTAAACATTCATAGCCATGGTCCACTGACCGCCATCGCCCATAACGTCATGCAACAAATGCTGAATCAAACGAGAATCTGAAGGCTCACCTGCACGCACCAAAGCAGCAACATCCTTCAAGAAGTAGTTAATTCGCTCAAGCTTGTCGTAGTACATTGCGTAGTTTTGAGAAAACTCAAATTCCTTCAATCCAAGGGATTTCTTCGCAATGAAACGAGCCACGTTCAACGAACTAAACAGCCAGCAACGGCCAGAACGATCCTGATGTGTTGCATCTCCGTTATCAACAATGGTAGAAAAACGACGCTGCAATAAGCGCGCACGATCATAATTACGCGCGACTTTATCAATACCAGCAGCAGTCACACCATTCATAGCTAAACGGTTTAAAGGATTTGCGTCAAAATCCTCACGCAAACCTTGTAATTTTTCATCAGTTAGAGCAGTGATTTCAGTCACAATGCTACCTTTCCTGTTAATTATCAATATTTATTTCAAATATTTATTCAAATACCAGCACATTCTAGCGTACGATGTTTAAGCCAATCTACAAATTTTACAATATTTTCTTTATTGATTATCTGTGTCTTGGTCTTCTTGAGACTCGTTAGCTTCTTCAGATTCAGCCAACGCAGCTTGAACATCTCGCTGAGCCTGCTTCGCATCTGCAGAAGATTGAACATCCGACGAATCCTCATTATCGTCAGAAGCTTGCGCAACTTGTTGGTTTTGTTGAACATCCCCAAAATCAAATCCAGAGAAAGCATTCGCAAACAGCGAACGCAATTCCGTAACGCGCTGCGTAATAGTTGCCTCACGATGCTGCAATTGGGTTAATCGAGTCGTCATGCCATCAAGCTCTTGCTGCGCTGCAGCTCTACGCTCTTCAACCTGAGCAGTTGCCTCCTGCATAGCTTTGCGCACAATATCAGCAGCCTGACTATCCGCAGCCTGATGCGTTTGCGCTGCATATTCGTCAGCTTCTTGATGAACAGTTTTTGCGCGATCAACCAAAGCATCTGCTTCTTCCTGAGCTGCTCTTTCTTTCTCTTTCAAACCAGAAAGCAAGGCATTGACTTTCTTTGTAGCTTCCTCCTGTTGAGCAGCAATATCTGCTCGAATCTGCTCAACTTCTGCACTAACTTGGCTTAACGTACGCGTGCGTTCAACTTGAGCATCATCTGCAATTTCTTGAGCTTTAGCAGCAGCAGCATCCGTAATTTCGCCAGCTTTGCGCTGTGCGTCAGCCATCATCTTCGAAGCGTGTTCGCGCATATCAGCAAGCTTTTTATTTGCTTCTGCAAGAGCAGATTCAATCTGATCGTTTGTTTCAGCTTTAGCACGTGCAATCTCTTCGTTTGCAGCCGCACGCTGCTCAGCAATTTTTTGCGCAGCTTCCGACTTAAGTTGCGAAATGCTGCTTTCTTGCTGAGCGCGCTCAGAAGCCATGCGCTTCGTATGTTCTTCTTGAGTGTTTTGTAAAGCTAATTCTGCAGCGTCTTTTTGAGCTTGCACATCTTTAGCAGTAGTATCGCGCAAACGTGCAGAATCTTCTTGTGCAGCTTGCATAAGTTGTGTCGACTTTTGCGTGGCATTGGAAAGCATTGTGTCTGCTTTAGTTTGTGCTTCTTGCATTAAATGTGCAGCATCCAGTTTTGCATTGTTCAGCAAAGTTCCAGCTTGTGCTTGTGCATTCTTTTTAATTGATGCAGCATCTTGCTTAGCGCGCTCAAGCAATTGAGAACTAGTCTGCTCTGCAGATGCCAGCAATTGCTGCGCATTTGCACCTAAGGATGCAAAAGTATTTCCGCTTTTTGCACGTTTTACATTATTTTTTTCTTCTTGCAATTGCGCTTGTAATTGCAAAATTGATTCATCGCTTGAACGCACTTGTTCACGCAGACGAGAAATAGTACGCTCATAGTTTGCAAATGCTTCATTTACCTTGTCTTTATCGTACCCACGCAACGCGGTTGGGAATAAATCAGCCACCATAATATTCCTTTCACAAGCCCCCACACAGCTGCACAAAACGCTGTGCTACACCATCAGAATCAACGCTATCACTTACAAGCAAAAAACACTCGTGTGTTGCGCACGTTTTTGCTAAGCTCACACAACTGCACTTACTACCTAGCTCAAATACAGTAATGTTTATATAGCATATGCGATTATTTGTCGCGAATTACTAAAGCAAGAAGTCTACCTTCATGCGATTTTCCAGCTAAACTAGCACGTCGATGAGAATACCATAGCGGATTTTCCAAAGTGCACATTGGGTTTTGCAAATTTTGCAAACGTTCCGGCAAAGACTCGCCTTCCCCATCTACTTCGCAAATCGTGCGCAATTCCTCATCTTCCTGCAAATATTGCGTAGCTGCAGTAACTCTTGGCAAAGCGTCAACAATATTCGCAACTCCTGCGATCGCTAAATCAATGCGTGCAGCTTCAGCAATATCAATACCAATTCCACCGAAACGCGTTTTTGTTACAGTTTGCGGATAACGTTTTTCAAAATCGCGCGCAATACTCTCACCAACTTCGTAGCAATCTCCACAAATACACGGACCGAGCACTGCTTCTATACGAGAACGCTCAGCTCCCTTTTCGCACATTGCTTCGATGACAGCATCGAGTACGCCAGCCATCAATCCTTTTCGCCCACAATGCGCTGCAGCGATTACTCCAGCTTCGTCGTCCGCAAGTAAAACTGGCAAACAATCTGCCGCAAACATTCCTAAAGCAAGCGAGCACGCAGTTGAAACTTGCGCATCCGCCTCAATTCTCAATTGCGAATCTGCAAAACCTGTTGCATCAAAGCCGTAAGAAGTATTCCATGAATCTACTACACTATCTGCGTCAAATACTTCTCTGCTATGAACTTGAGCAACAAGCGACAAGTCTGCTTGCAAAGCTTTCTGTAAAGCTGCGCGATTGCTTGCTACAGCCTCCTCACTATCTCCTGCGCGTCCGCCTAAATTAAGTGAAGCAAATGAACCTTCAGAAATTCCACCCAGTCTAGTAGTAAAAACTGCATGAGTGCGAGACCCTAACGGCACTGGAATGGTTACAGGAATTGGCGTACCGTCCTCATCTTCGTGAGGCAATGGCATACCAGTTACGCTTGTTTCTTGCATTTTATTGTTTTCTTTCAGCCTAAATAAGCCAATTCTTCATTGCTTAATTGCAAATCGGAAGCTTTCAAACTATCTAAAATTGTAGCTGGTCTGTGAGCTCCAGGAATGACAAATATGTGATCGCCTTTAGCGAGCTCCCAAGCCAAAACTACTTGCTGATAGCTTACGCTATGATTTTCGGCAACTTTGCGGAATGGATCGAAAAGATGCTCGTCATAAGGATGACGGAATCCACCTAATGGACTCCAGCAAACAAAAGCAATTCCAAGCTTTTCGCAATATTGCAACGTATCTTCATTCTCTAAATGAACTGGAGAATATTGATTTTGTACTGCTACTAGCTTTTCTCCTAAAATGTTGCGCGCAATATCGATTTGCTCCACAGAAGCGTTAGAAATACCGATTTCTCGAGCCACACCTTCATCAAGCAACTCCTGCATTGCTTCAATAGACTCATTGTATGGAACTTCTGGATCTGGCCTGTGGAAGTAAAGCAAGTCAATAGTGTCAACGCCTAGAGTCATTGCAGACTCTTTGGCATGCGCAATCAAATGCTCTGGCTTACCATCCTTACCCCACGTTGGTCGCCCGTCAGTAAAGTTACGGAAGTGACCGACTTTAGTAGCAACCAAAATAGAAGATTTGTCGCCTTTCCAGCTTTCTAAAGCCTCACGAACAAGCTTTTCGCCAGTTTGTTCTTCACCACCAGAGCAGTAATATGCCCAAGCTGTGTCAATATGCGTACAACCTGCATCAAGAGCTGCGTGGATTGTTTCAATTCCCATATCGTGACCAAGATTGTTTTCTATTGTCAATGGCATTTCGCCAAAACCAATAGCGGTCGTATCAAACGAACCTAATGCGCGATGCATAACCATATTTCACCCCTATTTTGTAAGTTTTATATTTTTCGTGAGTATTTATTATTGCATTACGCTACTTTACGCGGTCACAATATTTTACTACTTTTTATATTTTATTTTATTGCACAGATTGCATAAAACATTTAAATAGCTATCTAAAAGAAATGCCTCCAAACGCAAACGCAGCTTGAAGGCACTTCTACGAATATTTATTTTTATTTAGTATCTAGCAATAATTTTGCTTTAATACTATTTGCGCAATTAATCTTCCTCAAATGGATCAAAATCGCGACGCACGCGGCGACGAGGACGCTCTGCGCGCTCTTCGCGAGCCGAACGATACTCGTCATAGTGATCGTCATCAGCTGCATAACGCGGCTTTCTATCAGATACGCGACGATTTTCTGAATCTCGACGATTTGAGCGATCTTCACGGTCGTCACGATCTGCACGATCGTCACGGTCATCGCGATTTTCGTAACGATCGTCACGGTCATCGCGCACGCGGCGACGAGGACGCTCATCAAAATCGTTATCGCTGTAACGGTTATCGCGATCTGCACGATCTGCACGACGGTCGTCTCGACGAGTGTTGCGGTCATCATAACGGTTATCGCGATCCATGTATCGGTCATTTCGATCCATGCGATCTCGATCGTCACGGTCATCGCGCATGCGGCGACGAGGACGCTCATCGCGATCTGCACGATCCGCACGGTCATGATTATCGCGATCGTCACGGCGAGAACGACGGTAATCGCCACGAGAGTCACGAGAATCGCGATCGTCGCGAGAACTGCGGGAACGATTTTCACGCACTGCTGGAGCAGAAGATTCTTGATCTTCAAAACCTGGAATAGCCAAAGAAATTTTGCCACGCTCATCTACGCTTTGTACGATAACTTCAACATTATCGCCTTCCTTCAGCACATCTTCAACAGTGTCAATGCGCTCACCATTTGCTAAATTGCGAATCTGTGAAATGTGAAGCAAACCGTCAGTTCCAGGAGTCAAATTCACAAAAGCTCCAAAGCTTGTGGTCTTAACAACCTTGCCTGTGAAAGTTTCACCAGCTTTTGGCACACGAGGATTTGCAATAGAATCGATGATTCCCTTAGCCTTCTCAGCAGCTTCTCCGCCTTCAGAAGAAATGTAAACAGTACCGTCATCTTCAATAGCGATTTCAGCACCAGTTTCTTCCTGAATTTGGTTAATCATCTTGCCCTTAGGCCCAATTACCTCACCAATCTTGTCTACAGGAATTGTGGTTGTAATAATGCGTGGAGCGAATGGACTCATCTCAGCTGGACAATCAATGCATTCGTTAATAACTTCAAGAATCGTTGCACGAGCTTCATGTGCCTGCTGCAAAGCGGCAGCCAAAATATCAGCTGGAATACCATCAAGCTTCGTATCGAGCTGCAAAGCAGTGATGAATTCAGAAGTACCAGCAACCTTGAAGTCCATATCACCAAATGCATCTTCTGCACCGAGAATATCAGTCAAAGTCTTGAAGATATGCTTTCCATCAACATCACCAGAAACTAAGCCCATAGCAATACCAGCAACTGGAGCCTTCAAAGGCACGCCAGCAGCAAGCAAAGAAAGCGTAGAAGCACAAACGGAACCCATAGAAGTAGAACCGTTAGAACCAATAGCTTCAGACACCTGACGAATAGCGTATGGGAACTCTTCGCGACCTGGCAAAACTGGAACCAAAGCCTTCTCAGCTAAAGCACCGTGACCAATTTCACGACGCTTTGGAGAACCAACGCGACCAGTTTCACCAGTGGAGTATGGAGGCATTTCGTAGTTGTGCATATAACGCTTGGTTTGTGGACCAGAAAGTGCATCAACTTGCTGCTCCATCTTAAGCATATTCAAAGTAGTCACACCCAAAATCTGGGTTTCACCACGCTGGAAGAGTGCAGAACCGTGTACGCGAGGCACAACATCAACTTCTGCAGAAAGCGTACGAATATCACGCAAACCGCGACCATCAATACGATAATCTTCAGTCAAAATACGACGACGAACAATTTGACGCTGCAATTCTTTAAACGCATTGCCGAGTTCCTTTTCCTTTTCGGCTTCGTCCATATCAGTGAATTCTTCAGCAATTGCAGCACGCACGCCTTCCTTAATTTCAGCGATGCGATCTTGACGAGGAAGCTTTTCAGCAATAGAAAGAGCTTCATTCAAATCAGCATGAGCAATCTCGTCAATACGAGCATAAAGTTCGTCAGTATATTCTGGGAAGAGTTGGAATTCCTTAGTTTCCTTAGCTGCAATACGCTTCAACTCATTTTGAGCATCGCAAATAACCTTAATAAATGGCTTTGCAGCTTCCAAACCTCCGGCTACGACTTGCTCATCTGGCTTGGTTTGACCATCATTGTAAATCAAATTCCAAGCATTCTTACCAGCACCAGCCTCAATCATTGCAATAGCAACATCGCCGTTTTCAATCACACGACCAGCCACAACAATCTCAAATACTGCACGCTCGCGCTCACTCCAACGTGGGAAAGCAACCCACTGGCCATCAATCAAAGCCAAACGAACGCCAGAAACTGGGCCCTCAAATGGCAAACCAGAAATCATAGTAGATGCAGACGCCGCATTCAAAGCAATAACATCGTAAGCATCATCTGGATTAATTGCCAAAATTGTTTCAACAACTTGCACTTCGT
Organism: Gardnerella sp. DNF00747; assembly: GCF_049262675.1. Lineage (NCBI taxonomy): Bacteria > Bacillati > Actinomycetota > Actinomycetes > Bifidobacteriales > Bifidobacteriaceae > Gardnerella > Gardnerella sp. DNF00747. The sequence goes on from NZ_CP058394.1 coordinate 1,473,767, forward strand.
TACGTAAAGTGTGTGGGAACAACGGACGCAACGGGCGATCAATAATACGGCATGCCAACGTTGCTTCGTTAGAAGGACGACCTTCACGGCGGAAGAACGAACCTGGAATCTTTCCAGCAGCATACATTTTTTCTTCCACATCAACAGTTAATGGGAAGAAGTCGTAATTTTCCTTCGGACTAGATCCTGCAGTCGTCGTCGACAAAATCATGGAATCGTCATCCAAATATGCGGCAACAGCACCATCTGCTTGCTGAGCAAGTCGACCAGTTTCAAAGCGTAGCGTACGCTTACCAAATGAACCATTATCAATAACGGCTTCTACAGCCTTAATTTCGGGACCCTCCACGGGTTCCTCCTTTTCTTAACTTACCTAATCAACCAACATGCGTAATAACATTGACGACTTCGCATTATTACTTATATGCGAATATTTGCACTCTTTGCAACACTTGCGTTACGTCAATATTTCGTAGTGTTTTTTGTTTCGGTTACTTCAATCATCCGTATTCAGTTATACATCAATCTTTAATTATTTTTTGAATTATTCGTTAATTCTTTTTAGTTATAAATTTTAAATATTGTTCACAACACTTACCCCAAATCTGTGAATATGTGAACAATTTTTATGCGTACACGTACCTGCGTACAGCACGAAGAATACAAAAGCCCGAGCTAAGCCCGGGCTACAAGACTATCGACGCAAGCCAAGTCGTTCAATCAAAGAACGATAACGGTTGATGTCAACACGCTTCAAGTAATCGAGAAGACGACGACGATCACCAACCATGAGCAACAAGCCACGACGAGAATGATGATCGTGCTTGTGCTCCTTCAAGTGCTCAGTAAGGTCAGCAATGCGCTTGCTAAGCAAAGCGACCTGCACTTCTGGGGAACCCGTGTCACCCTCGTGCGTCGCGTATTCGTTGATAATATTCTTCTTATCTTCAGCCGTTAATGCCACGGCGTCCTCCTTAATATCACTGCGCGGTGCCACAACCTTCTGCTGTAGCGCTCTCAATCCGCGGGCGTTACACGCCAAGTCTCTATCATACAACCACTTGCAAACAACTTATTTTCGCAAAATCCAAATATTACATTGCGGTCATAAAGCCACCAAATAGCACAACTAGAATTGCCAAAACCTCAATCGCATAAAACATTATGAACGACGCCCAACTACGCGTAAGAACATTCAAAGCCGAGGTTTTAGGAACAATGACAAGCAAACCAACAAAAATGACAGCAAATACAGCTACTCCAATACCTGCAGAAATAATGCCAAGATTTGCCGCATTCGCTAAACCTGAAGCATGACCATAGACCACATACGTCGAATACCAGAAGCTCATGTTTAGCATGCATAATCCGGCAATAAGTTGTTCTAAAGCCAGAAAAACAGCAAACATTATCCGCCAAATCCAACGATGAGTGTCAATTAACGCCATAGCAAGACTTGTAAAAGCAGACACTGTGATTACCCACGAAATAAAAACAACACCTTGCGAAGATAATCCAGAGCAATGCGAAATAACCCATGAAGTATGACGAGCGGCCATAGTGCGACCAATCCAATACGGAATAACAATAGCGACAAGCAGAACGCCAAAATAAATCCACCAATTCTTTGGATTAGAATGCTTACGAGAAAAATCAGCAATCGATAAGTCTGTTTCCGGCAAACCAATGTTTACATATTCGTCAGGAATTTTGCTTTTCGAATCATCATTCTTTTTTAAAACTTCATTAGCATTGATTACACGAGCAGAACGTTTCCTAGGCTTTAGCGGAGCAAAACTTTGTGGATATTCACCATCATGCTCATCATTTAACTTCATACGTTACTTCTCCTGCCAATCTTTAATTGCCAAGCAATTTCTCAAGTTTTAACCATGCAACATTACATTACTAACTATTATTGTATGTTATAACGCAATTAACTGATAGCGTGTGCACAAAAAGTGTCAACCGTTTATGGCGACTGCTAGGCTCAAAATAACAGTTGTTTCGCTTGATTTTTAATTAACAAGCGTCACTAAATACGCAAAATTTATGACAGGACATTATGGGATTTATTCATTTTATTGTTAACCTACTCAAGGATCCACGCTCAGCTATTGCAAGTTGGATTGCAATGGGCACAGCTCCAGCATTAGGCCTTATTTTTCTCATTGTTTTTATTGAAACAGGCGTAGTATTCTTCCCATTCCTTCCAGGAGATTCACTTCTTTTCGCAGCAGGGTTTTTTGCAGCTCCTGACGCTCAAACAGGTCATAGCGCGCTTCCACTTCCACTATTACTTGCCGTAGTGTGGCTAGCCCCAATTATTGGCGATCAGTGCAATTACTTTATTGGTCATTTCTTCGGACGAAAGATTGTAGAATCTGGGAAAGTAAAAGCGCTCACTCCAGAACGAGTTGCAAAAACCGAAAAAATGATTGATAAATGGGGTCCGCTGGCAGTATTCTTGGGTAGATTCTTCCCATTCATACGCACTTTTATGCCGTTCATTTCCGGAATTTCTGGAATGCGTTGGATACGCTTCACACCATTTTCTGTACTAGGCGGTCTCGTTTGGTCGTCGCTTTTCACATTTCTTGGATATTTCTTCGGCAAGATTGATTTCGTACAGAAGAATTTTGAATTAGTAATTGTTGCAATTTTGCTTATCTCACTTGTGCCAACTTTTATTGGTTTATACAAAGCGCACAAAGCAAAGAAAGCAGCAAAACTTAATAAAGAAAACAAATAAACTAGTATTTTAACTTACGACACTCAAGCACGCTGCACTACAAGAAATGTTGTTTTTATACAAGCTTTGTAGTACAGTGTGCAGAGTTGTCGTAAGATGATTTGTCTTAGACATTGGGGCTATAGCTCAGTTGGTAGAGCGCTTCGTTCGCATCGAAGAGGTCGTGGTTTCGATTACCATTAGCTCCACTGAGCCCACTGCATTCATTCCACCGCAGTGGGCTTTTTATTTTTCTCGCACAATGCCTGTCAAATCTAGCAAAACTAATTAGAATAGTTTACTGATTGCTAATTTTCTTTTTAAAAATAATGCTAATTCCTAATGCAGCACAAAGAATTGCTATAATTCCAGTGCCAATATAAGCCACAATTTCTATATAATTTACCGATTTTCGCTTAAAGAAATCAGCATTTTCAAAAGATTTTTCCGATTTTTTCACTTGCGAACGAGCTATCCAATCATCGTTATCGGAGCTATTGTCGGAATCATCATCTAAACCATCATCAGAACTATCAGCATCTTTACTCTCGCTATTTTTAGATTTTTTATCTGCTTCAGATTTTTTTACAAGCTTATTTGCAATAGAAACAATTTTTACATTTTTATATTGCAAAGTTGTTATATTTCCCGCATAATCTGCAGCTTTTACTAATACGTCGTGAGTAAAACCGTCTGGTTTTAGTTTTGTAGATAAAACTGATTTATTCACATCTTTACCGCTCCAAATACGATTTGTTTTACCATCAACATCGATTGTTACATATTGCAATGCTATGTTATCTTTTGCACTAATACGTAAAGTTTTTCCTTCTTTATTAGTACGATAAGTAGAATTATTTTGCATATCAAACACCGTTGTGATTGGAGCAAGATTATCTACTGTAAATTGCACGGAAGCTGGTGCAAATTGCAACATTCCTTCCTTTTTGCTAACTGCACTTTCGCTACAAGAATGATTGCCTGCCTTGTCTACTGACATAATGCGCACACGATAATGAGCGTTATCGGCAAAATTCCGTTTAAAAATAGTGTAAGTCAATCGTTGCCAGCCATGATCTATGCGACTGTTTACAGAAAAATCCTGTTTTGACAAAATCTTCTCTACACCGTCTTGCATAACACTAATTTTTGCAGGACTTGCCAGTCCGCTAGGATTGAGTTCTTCAATATGAATATCTTTAGCATTTTGCAATTGTTTACGATTCATTGCTTTAGTGGAACTATCTATACTAAATGAGGAACCGCTTCTATTTATAGAAAATTGCAACTTACCAGAAATAACATGATCTACTAAATCTTTAGCACTCCACTGAAGCTGATACACGTCATCGTCTTGAATTCCATTATAAAAACCTGCGTATAGCACACTTACGCTTTGCGAATCAGCTTTTCTAGACACAAAAGAACGCAATTCCTTAGCATATCGCATTCTTCTCAGCGAATACGTTACGCTTGCAGGTTTTAGCCAACGATCTTTTATAACTAATGTTGGAACTACAGCATGAGAATATGCTCCGCCTTGTTGCACTCCAGTAATAGAAACAGTTGGCACAAGCGTATCAATAATGAATTTATTACTGATAGAAGAACTCACATTACCTGATAAATCTTCAACACAATAGCGAACATCCCAAGAAGCATCCCCCGAAAAAGAAACATCAGCATACCACACGTTTGTATGCACACCATCGTTTTTAAAGCTTTTAGCTGTAAGTACCATAACCTGCTTACCATCAGCAAAAACTTTCGCAATAGGATAAGAATCGTGAAGCAAATACGAGAAAACGAACGAATCATCCTGTATTAATATTCTTGAAGCTCGATTATTACGAAAATATTTGCCTTCATACGATGCGTTGTTGTCATAACTAACACTCAAGCGAGGAGCAGTTTTGTCAATAACAATATATCTTGGACGCTTGCTATAAGAATTATCTTTTGTTAAATCTGAAGCATTCAAAACTGAATCAGGAATACTTAATATTGGCTTACGAGAGCGCAATTTGTTGCCAGAAAGTTTACTTTCATTAGAAATATAGTTAGTTTGCTTTGAAACATGAGAATTAGAGTCAACTCCTCCCCATATGCGTTTAGGATGCATTGTTACAGCAGCAAGTCTTATAGAGATATCTTGCAAATCGTATATTCCTTCTTTTTGCAATTCAACTCTTACTATTCCTAATACTCGAGGTCGGATCTTATAACGAATATTAACTAGCGACGACACCGCCTCAATCTTAGCTAAATCAACTTTGGCACTCACTATTTGATATCTTCCAACGCTAACAGTAGCTTTATGCGCGTTCCTAATTTCCGAAGCGTCCAATCCATCAAAAGTTATAAGTAGCGAAGCAGCACGTTTAGTAAACATGTACTCGCCTTGAGTGCGAACAGTTTTCTGTTTTGTCATAACAGAAACATTTGCTATATGCAATCCTTTGGCTGCGTTATAGCTGCTTTTTGCATACGCAATAGAATTAAGTGGCAATAATGCAACAACTATAGCAGCACTAATAAATACAATAATCCCAATATAAACGCCAATGCGAGCGCAGCCGCATTTAAATCGCTTGAAAAACCACATATCCCCCAAATTTCTTTGTTTACACATTTATTCCCTCCTTTTTATTATTCCTTTTATTTCTTTTATTTCTTTTGCAAAAAAGCTAGATTAATTTCGTCTTGAACTTTTTTGACGCTATCGATTGCGTTTTTCTTTCTACTTACAGCCTCATCATTTGACGCATGCGCTTGTTTAAGAAGATATTCTGCCTTGTCGCACATTTGCTGAATCTCTTGTTTACTGGCTCCGCTTTCTAGGAACATCGGCAACCACGAATGAATTGATTGCAAAACTAGTTCTCCAGTATCCACAAATAAAACGTCTCCGTGATCTTTCTCAACAATTTGCATTAGCTGCTGTAATTGATTCACATAATTTTTATACGTTTCTACGCTTGCACAATCTTTAGAAACATCAACAAGTTGCGCATAAGCGTCAGAAATAGCGATGTACGCGCTTAACATTTTTTGATTTGAAGCAGTATGCGATATGCCATCAGAATTAGTTTCTACAGCTTGCGAAGACGCTTTATTCGCATCTTTTTCATATTTTTGAGCCTCTTGGAACCATACTTTTGCTACTCGCATACGAGATAATCGTTCTGTTTGTGAAACTTTTCCAGAAAATCCTGCAAAATAGTACCAATACGCTTTGCCTATTTCTATAGAAATATTCAACCAATCTTTATTTACAGGACGCAAGTTTTGCTCGTATTTATTAATCAAACCAACAAAACATTGCTCTTCGTTGGCACTCCATTGCTGATCTGCAAGTTGAATTTGCAATAAAATTTGGAGAGGTTTAAATGATATTTTGCTTATATATTTCTTCTTGATCATACTATTTTGCACTTGCATTGCATGAGAAATATAGCGACACGCAATATCCGAATTGCTTTCGCGCTCAGCTAATTGCATGTAAGAATCGTAGCTTTTATTATTTTTGCGTATTTCCTCAATTCTTTTACTACTTGGCTCACCATCAAAAGATTGCTTATTTCGATTTACAAAAGCATTCCCAACAAATAAACCTAAGCAGTTGAATAAAATTACTATAAAAACTAGTACTACAACAATTAATGCCGTAATTGCATAGCGCTTTTTTCTAGGCTTAAAACTATTTTTGCATTGTTTGCGTCGCAATACATTCGTAGAGGTGTCGCATTGTTGCGAATGCTTTTCTGTATGCTCACACGCTTCCAGTGCAGAAAACATTTCGTCGCAATCTTTATATCTATGAGATGGTTTAGTAGCTGTAGCTATTGCGAGCACAGACACTAATTGTTCTACTACTTCACGATTCTCATGAGACAATAGTACAGCAGATTGCACGTTTGTTTTAGGCACTTCAGTTGGTAATAATGCGTAACGCAATGTCATTCCAATCGAATACACATCGCTTGAAGTAGTTGCTGCAGAGTTTTCGTTCAAAATTTCAGGAGCGGTAAAAATATTAGTAGCAAATCGCGCGTCGCACTGGTCTATTGTGCGCAAATCAAGCACTCCCCCGTTTGCATATAATTGCGTTGCAGCACCAAAATCAATCAAACGGACTGTGCCATCTTCTGAAATCATAACCTGAGAAGGCTTAAGATCACCGTATATAATTGGCGGATAATGCGAATGTAAATAAGAAAGTATTGAGCAAAGTTGCATACCTAAATCAAGAACAGTTTCAACATTTTGCAATCCAGATTCTTCTACAATAGATTTTAAAGAACGTCCCTTTACATAATCGCGAACAGCATAAGCTCTACCATTTTCTTCAAAAAAATCAACAATTCGCGGAATAGCTGGATGATCGCATTCCTTTAAAACATTCGCTTCAGCACGTAAGGATTGAATAATACGCCGTTGATACTCTTCGTCTCCTTGCAGAAGCGTTTCTTTAACAGCCCATTGCTTGTGCAAAACGGTGTCAACAGCAAGAAACACTGTTGAAGTGCCACCACGCCCCAGCTCACCAAGCAGCTGATAGCGTCCGCCTACACAAACCATCGTTACGCCTCCGCAATATTGAAAACTCCAACTACTCATCAAATATTTCAGTTAATTTTTTGAGTAATTGAATTACAGTTGCGACTACTGTACCGATAAATTTATGCGTAAAAAAGCTTTTTATAGCATTGTGGATAAAAGCTTATAAACCTACAAAACTCACGTTTTGTAGAAGAAGTAGAAGAATATATCAGTCGATATTAGCACCCAATGCTAAAAGTTTGCCTCTAAAATCTGCATATCCTCGATCAATTAGCGAAATTCCACGCACATTCGACGGACCTTGAGCAGTAAGAGCTGCAATCAAATGGCTAAAGCCTCCGCGCAAATCAGGTACATCAATATCTTGACCTGTCAACGGAGTAGGTCCGAAAATCACTGCAGAATGCTTGTAATTGCGCTGCTGGAATCTGCAAGGAAGCGAACCTAAGCATTCACGATAAAGCTGAATCATAGCTCCCATTTGCACAAGTGGCTTCGTGAAACCAAAACGATTTTCATAAACAGTTTCATGCACAATACTCAAGCCCTTCGCTTGAGTAAGCGCAACGACAAGAGGCTGCTGCCAATCAGTCATAAAACCAGGATGTACATCGGTTTCAATAGCAACCGGATGCAAATCCCCACCCGGATGCCAGAAACGAATTCCTTTATCTGTAACATCAAATTGTCCGCCAACTTTACGGAACACATTTAAGAAAGTCATCATTTCTGGCTGAGTTGCGCCCTTAATAAACACATCTCCGTGTGTTGCAAGAGCAGCAGAAGCCCAAGAAGCTGCTTCGATGCGATCAGTTAATGACGTATGAGTGTATCCTTGAAGCTCTTTTACTCCCTCAATACGGAAAGTACGGTCAACATCTACAGAAATAATCGCACCCATCTTTTGCAAAACGGCTACCAAATCCATAATTTCTGGCTCAATTGCAGCTCCGGAAAGCTCTGTACGACCTTCTGCAAGAACCGCTGCAAGCAAAGTCTGTTCGGTTGCGCCGACAGAAGGATAAGGCAAATGAATTTTAGTGCCATGTAAGCCATTAGGTGCAGTAATATGAATACCATCCTCGTGATCTTTATCTACATTTGCACCAAGTTTACGCAACGTCTCAAGATGAAAATCAATTGGACGGCCACCAATATTGCATCCTCCAAGCGCAGGAATAAACGCTTCTCCAAGACGATGAAGAAGAGGACCAGAGAAAAGAATTGGAATACGAGACGAACCAGAAAGAGTGTCGACGTCAGCTACATCTGCGAGCTGCACTTTTGTGGCATCAATTGTCACAATGCCTTCAGGTCCATTAACTTCAACGTCAACACCATGCAAACGCAACAAATCAGAAACTACATGAACATCGCGAATTTCAGGAACGTTTTTTAGAACAGACTTGCCAGGTGCCAACAAAGCTGCAACCATAGCCTTGCTAACAAAGTTTTTTGCGCCACGCACTTTAATAGTGCCATTAAGCGGCTTACCACCTTCTACATGCAACACATCTGCAGCGTCAATGCCACTATTGTTGTTCTGTTCAGCCGTATTGTGTGCGGACACATTTACCTCTTTCGTTCGCGCTAAAACACTATTCACTATAATACCGGCATATTTGCCAACGCGCTCATGCAATCTATTAAAACTGATTAAATTAGCGCGTAGATCGTTGACGCCATCGACGAATCAATCTAGTAAGTAATGATGGTTTACGTAATAAATCCACTTCTGGCAATTCATGCTCAGACTCAGCTGTAAGAGCATAAGTATAGGCTTTTTTGGAAGAAGGTTTGCCAACAAGATTCCCAAATTCAAGCATTTGCGTACGCGGTTCAAACGGGTGACGAATATCAAATTCAAGCAAGCGCACGCCTCTTTTAGCAGGTTCAGGACCGTAAGATCCAAAACCACATGTAGGAGTGGCAACAAATAGCATATTACTCTCGGGATCTTTAGCTGCGAAAGAATTGCGGTGATCGTGACCGGCAATTAGCGCAAAAGCTCCTGCATCAAGCAAAGCAGCGTATTCACCACTATCGGCGTCAGGGCAGCTGATTCCTTCACCTAAATACCCATCGGGCAGAACATGTTTTTCGTCAAGAGCATAATAGCGACCAGCAAAAGTACGATACCCTTCAATAGCATGTTCGCGCGCAGCAAGTTCTTGCGGAACTTCACGAAGAACACGATAATATTGCGGCAATGGAAAATGCTGAAAAACACAAATATGCTCAGGCAAATAAGAAGGAAGACCAGAAATAAACTCGATAGTTTTTTTAGAAGGGCTACCATATCCGCCGGATTTAGCATAATCTCCAGAATCAACTAAAACTATTGAAAAAACAACCTTTTCATGCTTTTCATCCATAACAGGCAAGGCAAAAGTACCAGGCTCACATGTAAAAATAATCTGCTTTGGCAACACACATTTTGTCGATTGCATAGCACTTGCAGAAGATACATTAGAAGCACTGCGATTCATGCAACATGGAAAATCTTGATATATCTTATCAAGCTCTTCATTACTCAGACCGCACTGGAAATCATGATTCCCATAAGTAACAACCCACGGAATACTGCGATCTTCTAGTGGCTTCATTAACTTAGCAACAAATTCGTGCACCTTATCAACCAATTGCTTCTTATCAGAAGCTGAAATATTGGAAGATTCCTGCCAGAGTCTACGCTGAAAAGTTTTTGCAAATACTCTTTCATAACCTGCAATCTGGTTTCCAGTAAAAACTACAAGATCTGGTCGCACAGCATCGCAAGCAGAAGCAATAAGTCGAATAGTATCTTGTGAAATACGTAACCCATCTTGAACATCTGCACACTGAAGCACCCGGAATTTACCAGAAAGATGGAACTGCAAACGTCCTAAACGAGCCGAAACAGATAAAGGAAGTGCCGCAGATGCATGAGCTTCAGATTGTGCAGAATCAGTCATACTTTAAGCATACGGCAGATATGCCGCGACTCACTCAATTTTGTGCGCAAGTTTACATAAATTATTTACATTCAAAAATACTAAATTAAGCAAATACTGATAATAAATAACCTAAAAGCGATAAAAACGTGCAATTTCAGTAAAATAGTTACAAATTCACAGACAATTCACAGGTAATCGCATTACTGCACTCAGCATAAGGTGGTTATTATATATACATCAAAAGGAAATAAACTACAAGCAAGTAGTTGAATTTGACTTTAATAACTTAAACCTCTCTTCTTCTCTTCTTTCTCTAACCCCGGTCACGCACCGGGGTTTTTGATTTTAAGGCTACATAAGAAGCGTGCGGCAAGCGTGGTAAACGGGAGTAAACGGCAAAAACTGAGCATGTATGTAAAGAAACTGCCGCTTTCACGCCAACAAGCGGCAGAAACTTTACAGCCGTGTACAGAAAAGGTCGCGCGCTGAGACAAATCGCAGTAATACAGATAGATAACAAAAAAGCTCTCGTTCTACGAGAGCTATTCGCTGGGGTACCTGGACTCGAACCAAGAATGGATGAACCAGAATCACCTGTGTTGCCAATTACACCATACCCCAATTGGCAAGCTTCGCGGCTCTTGGAACCGTTCCGTCTTCGTACCCCCGACCGGATTTGAACCGGTGTTGGCGCCGTGAGAGGGCGTAGTCCTAGACCGCTAGACGACGGGGGCTTTCATTTATCAGCTACGCCTCTTGACGCAACAAATAGCGACTTTACAACATAAAGCAAATACTTGCAACCGCGGCGTGTCGAAAATATATTAAGCATAAAACAAATAAAAAGGCGGAAATGCAGCAATAGTGCCACACTCCCGCCTTATTCAAATTTTATTTGCGCTTATAAATTATTTGTAATTTACAAATGCTCGCGCAAACCAGCCAAACGCGCCAAAGTCACGTCTTTGCCCACGATTTCCATGGACTCAAACAGTGGAGGCGAAACGCGACGACCAGAAAGTGCAACTCGCACAGGGCCAAACGCCAAGCGCGGCTTGTAGCCAGCTTCCTCAACAAGCTTCTTGTTCAAAAGCTCGTGCAAGGAATCAGTATGCCAATCAGAAGCATCAACGTCCTTCAAGGCAGCGAGCGCAGCGTCAAGAACCTCTCCTGCAGATTCCTTCAACTGCTTACGAGCGTCGTCATCTGGAGCAATGTAGCCATCTTCACTTAACAGGCTGCCAACCATTCCAGCGACCTCACCAAGCAAGCGCACACGAGACTGTACAAGAGGTGCAGCAGCGGTGAGTACTTCACGCTCGCGGTCAGTTAACGCATCCCAATTATCCGCACTAACTACGCCATCCTTATGCAAGTAAGGCACAGAACGGTTCAAGAAATCTTGAGGCTCAAGCATGCGAATATGCTCAGCGTTAATCGAAATTGCTTTATCCAAGTCAAAGTGTGCAGGATTTGCCTTAACGTCGCGCACATCGAACTTTTCAACCATCTCGTCCATAGTGAACACGTCACGATCAGGCGCAATAGACCATCCAAGCAAAGCCAAGTAATTCAGCAAGCCTTCTGGAATAAATCCGTTATCCCTATGCAAGAACAAGTTGGACTCAGGGTCTCTCTTAGAAAGCTTCTTCTTACCTTCGCCCATAACGTAAGGCATATGTCCGTAAAGCGGAGTTTCCTTAGCAATACCCATCTCCATAAGGTAACGGTACAGCACAATCTGACGAGGTGTGGAGCTCAAAATATCCTCACCGCGCAAAACCACATTCACATCCATTAACGCATCGTCAACAGGGTTCGTAAGCGTATAAAGTGGATCGCCATTCGGACGCACAATCACATAATCTGGAACAGATCCGGCTTTAAAAGTAATTTCACCACGAATTAAATCGTTAAAAGTAATGTCTTCATTTGGCATCTTCAAGCGAAGTGCAGGTTTGCGACCTTCGTCGCGGAAAGCTTGCTTCTGTTCTTCCGTAAGATTGCGATCGTAGCCATCGTAACCAAATTCAGCAGGACGGCCAGCAGCAATATTACGCTCCTTAATTTCTTCAGGAGTAGAGAAGGATTCATAAGCGTATCCTGCTTCAAAAAGCTTTTGTGCTACGTCTTTATAAATTTCCATGCGCTGGGACTGGCGATACGGTCCGTTATCTCCGCCAACATCAATGCCCTCGTCCCAATCAATATTGAGCCAACGAAGAGCCTCAATAATCTGCTGGTAGCTTTCCTCACTATCGCGCTCATTATCGGTATCTTCAATACGGAAAAGCAATTTGCCGTGAGTATGGCGAGCCTCCGCCCAATTAAACAACGCGGTACGAACCATACCCACGTGAGGTGTGCCGGTTGGAGAAGGGCAAAAACGCACGCGAACATTCTTTGGAAGTTCAGGCTTTGCGGATTTTGTTGCATTATTAGCAACTTCTTGAGTTTCCTCGATATCAGTCATAGGTTCCATTGTGCCGCGCGTTACGGACGTGCAGCATTCGCATCAAACATAAGTCAACCTAAAAACTAATCAAGCGCCTGCGTAGATTCTTTATTACCCTCAACGTGCGCAAACTTCGCAGCAAGAGCCTCGCGGGACTTTCTATCATCCTCTTCTTTTGCGAGCTTCTTCGCAACTTCAGGATCCCACAGCACGTCTTCACGATGCTTTCCCCACTCTGAAATAAGCAGCGGCGAAATAAAATTGACCAACGCACTTATATCGCCACTTATATCACAATTACACTTATCGCTAGAATTGCGCACACAATCAACAATCTCACGCCATTGAGCATCCTTGAACATCATTCGCGGCAAACCAGCACACTCACATATTTCGTTAATATATAAGAAGATTGGTAAAGTTTCGCAAATCTCGTTAGTTTTTTTAATTAGATTTGTTAATAAGCTTAAAACTACAATAATTTTTTGCATTTCCAATGATTTATTTTCATAACAAGAAACCATTTGTTTCGCATAATTAATTGCAAAGTCAATATCGCTAATACTCCAATTACCTTCAACATTTAACATATCGGCTGCTGCATTTATTGCATTAGAATCTTCGGCAGAATGAGATGCAATCTTACTAAAAATGGAATTTATATTATTACTATTTTCTAGTATTGCTTCTTCTGCTTCATCATAGTTAGGCTCATAGCATGAATCCATATTGTCGTAAGCATCGGCGGCAGCAAGTAGCGCGTCTACTATTTCTTGCGGACGTCCAGGAATTTCATCCGCACCTTCATACACAAATTCAGCATCCGGCACAGTAACATCAAGATTCGTGAGTATTCGTGCTATTGCTCGCATTGAGCGCACCTCAAGATTTTCCGCATATTTTGCGTCGTTATCTAAGTGTCGCGCTTCCGTCAATGGCCATAATTCCGTTAGTTTTGCGGCAGATTGCGCTGCATCATTCAGCATTAGCATACTTTTTTCATTATTTTTAATATCTTCAGAATCTTTGACAGAATCAACAGAACTAACCATTTCAATGCTCCTTCGCATTATATGTTACTTACTTCACTCGCCCAGCAGGATCAACATACGTAATTGAAAGCACACGCAAAGTCTCGCAATCGTAAGTAATAGAAGTAATCGAAGCTAAAGCCGTGTGACGAAGAAGCATATTATGTTCAGCGTGGCCGGTTTCCAGTAGGTGTCTATAAGACCAGATTGGCGACTCATGAGTAACTGCAACGATTTGCTCACCCGGATGCTTACGAACCTGCTCGCGCACAAAATCGCCAACTCTAGCGGCGATACTTCTGTAGCTTTCTCCCCAACTTGGCTTCCACAAATTCGCAACAAGCTTCCAATTGTTGTTTTTCCACAGTGCGCCTTCACCGTAACCTATGCGTTTCCCGCGGAAATTATTTCCAGCTTCAATTAAGCGTTTATCTAAAATAATGTCGCTTTCTTGAGATTGCGCAGAATCTTCGTCACAGTGCGCTTTTACATAGGCAGAATCTGCAATATTGCGCAAAGCATTTTCGATTTCACGCGCTGTTTCACGTGTTCGCTCAAGAGGAGACGAATAAATTGCAGTAATTCCGCGCATTTGCGGAACAGTGGCAATATATTTTGCTGTAGCTTGCGCCATTCTCACTCCGCGAGCAGAAAGATGAAATCCAGAAAGACGCTCATACAACACGTGATTTGGATTATCAACTTCTCCATGACGCACAAAATGAATTGTCGTAGCTGGCATTGCGTTCTACTTTCTGTTTAAAAGATTAAATCAATTACTTGCGATTTTTTGTATGATTAAGCGACCACATTCCCAAACGGTGAGCAAAACTCGTATCTTCTTGCGCAACATACCCAGGCTGTTGAGATTTAGTATCATCGAGCAGCCACTTTCGTATAACAAAATTCCACACAGCAACAACAACAGTAGCTACAAGTTTTCCTATATTTGTGCGCAAAACGTATACTGCAGATCCGCGTAAGCTTTCAACCATTCCTAACGTACTAGCCCAAATAATCAAATCGTTTATAAGCAAACCTATAACTGCGGAAATAACAAAAATCAGAAGCTCCATCCACTTTGCCATATCTTCACGATGTTTAAAGACGTATTTCATACTGGCAATATAGTTGAAGATAAGTGAGATTACGAAAGAAATCGTACCCGCAACCACATTATTTAAGTGCGCAAGCATTAATAAATTGAGTAACGCAACGTCAATAATAAGGGCAATAATGCCAACAATTCCAAACTTTACAACCTGTTCAATAAGCTTTTTCATAATATCCATTAAACACGCGGCTGCTAACAAATAACATATAATTGTTACGTAATAAAGCTTACCAAATTTAGCAAAGGAGCGATTATGCCAGTTATTCATACTCATGTTTCTGTAAGCACAACACCTGCCCAGCGCGACGCATTAAAAGCTGCTTATGGCAAAGCAATTAGCGCAGTTCCAGGAAAAAGCGAGCATTGGCTCATGTGCCCATTCGAGGACAATATGCCGATTTATTTTGCAGGAGACAATACTAAGCCTGCAGCTTACGTTGAGGTGAACGTGTTTGGTTCCAGCGTGCCAGGGTCTGCTTGGGAAAAGTTAACTGAGCAGATTATGGCAGCTTTAGAGCGAGAGCTTGGGATTCCACAGGATCGCACTTATATTCGTTACACTGCAACTACTGACTGGGGTTGGAACGGCGGCAACTTCTAGGCACAAGTCGCAAGCCTCAATTAGCAAGTCGCATAAAATCGCCATATCTTGTTACGTAAAATACGCATCAAAATATGGCGATTATTATGACGTCTACGCGACGTTACAAAACTTTAGGATTGCTCACTAAAATTAGGTTCGTCAACAGTAGACTTAGCGGATACAGCGAAGTCAGCAGGCTCGTTAAACTCAGCATCGCTTGAAGAATAATAATCGTCGCTAGCAACACTGCCTTCAAGATCTGGACCAGCAGCTAGACGAGCCACCTCTTCCATGTCCTTGTTTTCAAATAAAACCATGCGGACATAACCAACAACAAATCCAACAACAGCAGGGCAAACCCACGCCATGCCAAATTCTGAGAACGGTAGCCAGTTTTGAACAACCACCAACATATCGTTCATATGCAATGCACTGCGTAAAGCTTGTGGCAAACTATTCAAAAAATCATATACCGCTGCAACACCAGTAAAACCAAGCGTCCAAGCGTACACGACTTTGGAATTTCCAAAAAGTCGACCGCACAAAGCCAAAAGAATCAATACGATTGACAGTGGATACAAGAACATCAATACTGGAACTGCATATTCGATGATTGTGCTCAAACCAAAGTTTGCAAGGCCAAACGAAACAAGCGTAATCAACACAGACCAAACGCGATAGCTAGGACCCTTAGGGAATAACTTAGAGAAGGTTTCCGAGCAGCTTACAATTAAACCAACTGCCGTCTTTAAGCATGCAAGAGTAACAGTTGCAGCAAGAACAAGCAAACCAACGTTTCCAAGATGGTAGCGTGCAACTTGCGCCAAAGTTACGCCACCGTTTTCAGCAGGCTTAAACAGTGCACGGCTACGCACACCGACAACAACAATTGCGACGTAAATCAACGCCATAAGCAAGCAGCTAAAGAATCCAGATCGCACAGTATTCACTGCCACATCTTTAGGGTCTTTTACGCCAAAGGATCGAATAGTACTAACAACTATAATGCCAAAAGCCAAGCTAGCTAAAGCATCCATTGTATTGTAGCCATCTAAGAATCCTGTAAAGAATGATTCATTAACATACTTCCCTATAGGAGCAGCATCCGCAGAAGCGCCGCTTACAGGAGAAAACAGTGCAGTAAATACCAGAATACCTAAGAAAACCAGGAATATCGGCGTAAGAACTTTACCAACCCATGTAAGTATTCCGCTAGGCTTCATAGCAAAGAAGAATGCTAACGCGAAGAAAACCACAGAGAACAAGAACAAATACAATTGACCGTTTCCGTCTTGTGGAATAACGCGCTCCAAACCAACAGTGTACGAAGTTGTTGCGCAACGAGGAATTGCAAAGAATGGTCCGATTGTTAAATACAGCACACAAGTAAAGAACATGCCGTATTTTCTGCTCGGCTTACTAGAAAGTTCAAAAAGACCGTTTGCACGACTCATTGCAAGAGCCGTAACACCAAGCAATGGCAAACCAACGCCAGTAACAATAAAGCCAATTGTTGCAGGCACGAAATTAGTTCCTGCATTAGCTCCAAGGAACACAGGGAAAATCAGGTTTCCTGCGCCAAAGAACATACCAAACAACATGACCGCCACGTACGCGGACTCAATAATGGTCAAGTTCCTTTTTTTCGGGGCACTATCTGTGCTGACACTTTGTGTTGTGACGCTCATGCTTACACCTCCCATAAGGATAAATTTGTATTTACATACTATTCAGCTAAATCTCTTACTTTGTAATTTTGTGGATTTAAAGCAAAAATAATATTAGAGGGTATATTAATAAATTGCATGTACTTAATCGATAGAAACTTATAATTCGTGCGTGTCTCTAATAAAAAATAAAAAAGGACGCTGGCAAGCTACCAACGTCCTATGTAATCAAAAATGCTCTATAGCTTTGCTCTAAATCTTATATAAAATAAGCAAAATCACATCTTTTCTGGAGCAGAAACTCCAAGCAAATCAAGACCAGTTGCAATAACTGTGCGCACAGCAGCGTTAAGCTTTAAGCGAGCTGCAGCACGAGCTGGCTCTGGGCACTTTGCAATGCGCTGAGCTTCACGCTCGGCTTCTGGCAAACGATTTTCAGGGTCAGTTAACTCCATTGGTACAACACGCTCAAGGTTGTACCACTTGTGGTAACTTGCTGCCAAATCCTCAAGGTAATGCGCAACTCTGTGAGGAGCGCGCAAATCGCCAGCTTGAGCCAAAGCAGCAGGCCATTGAGCCAAAGCAGCCAACACTTCGCCGTCAGTCTCGGTATTAAGCAAGCTTAAATCAGCGCCATCTTGCGTAATTCCAGCGTCAGCCGCATTGCGAGCCACATTGCAGCTGCGTGCGTGAGCGTATTGCACGTAGTACACAGGATTATCGTTGCTGTGAGAAGCAAGCAAATCCAAATCAATATCAACGCTTGTGTTGTAGTCGGTGCGAGCAAGCGAGTAGCGCGAAGCGTCAACGCCAATTGCATCAACTAAATCGTCAATCGTAATAACGTTTCCAGCACGCTTGCTCATGCGCACAGGTTTTCCGTCCTTCATAACGTTTACAAGCTGACCAATAAGAATCTGCATGTTTTCGCCCGGCTTGTCGCCAAAAGCCGCGCACATTGCCATCATTCGGCCAATATATCCGTGATGATCCGCGCCGAGCATGTAGATTGCTACGTCTGCAGGATTCTGCTCGCGGTGACGCTTGTTGCGATAGTACGCAATATCAGCAGCAAAGTAAGCGTAGTTTCCGTCGGACTTAATAATTACGCGATCCTTGTCGTCGCCATGCTTAGTGGATTCAAACCAAGTTGCGCCGTCTTTTTCGAAAATATCTCCACGCTCACGCAAGTCTGCAATAGCGCGCTCAACTTCGCCATCCTCGTACAGGCTATTTTCGTGGAACCACACGTCGAAACTAACACGAAAATCGCGCATAGACTTACGAATTTCCGCAAACATCATTGGAACTGCGCGCTTGCGGAACTCTTCGCGCTGCTCGGAATCGCCTTCGCCAAGAGGCAATCCTTCCTCGTCTTTTCCAAGATCAATTCGCGGCAATGAAAGAACATCAACGCCGTCCGCATTCGCTTCTTTTATAACAGAGTCCGCAATTTCGTTAATATACGCGCCTTTGTAGCCGTCTGCAGGCGTTTCTTCGCCATGAGCTGCAGCAACTAAAGACTTTGCAAAACGGTTGATTTGCTCACCGTGATCGTTGAAGTAGTATTCGCGCACAACTTTTGCGCCGTTCGCTTCCAAAACTCGAGCCATAGAATCGCCAACTGCAGCCCAGCGAGTTCCACCAATGTGGATTGGACCAGTTGGGTTTGCGGATACAAACTCAAGATTCAAAGTTTTGCCGCTCAAATGCGTATTCTTGCCAAAAGCCGCACCCTGCTTTAAGACTTCGTCTACGACCGCCGCCGCAGAAGCAGAATCAAGCGTTATGTTAATAAAACCAGGACCTGCCACTTCTACGCGCGCAATACCTTCCGCTTCTTGCAAACGCTCAGCAAAAAGTTCTGCTAAATCGCGAGGCTTCATACCAGCTTTTTTAGCGAGTTGCATAGCAACGTTCGTAGCCCAATCGCCGTGTGCACGATCTTTTGGTCGCATAACTGCAAGTTTTTCGGCAGCAGGAATCAAATCTTCTGTTAGATTGCCAGCTTTACCGCTTGCTACTAAATCTTTAGCAATTTTTTCAATTAATTCACTTAAGCTTTCTGGATTCATGGTTTACAGTCTAGCGTTACCGCGCGATGCTTCGCGATTACAACCCATTGGATTGCATTATTCTGAGTGTAAGGTAATATATGTTTTACACGTTTTACATTGGAGATTAAAAATGGTCGCAACAATTACAGGATTAAGAGTACCCTCTAACGTTTTAGATCGTTATGATCAGCTCGCTAAAACCACTCACCGCACCCGTTCATTTTACATGAATCAAGCACTAGAAGCTCAAATTGATGAACTTGAACATGAATATGGTCTAATGGCAGATATTGAAGCATACAAACGTGGAGAATTAGAAACATCCCCACTCGACGACGTGGTGAAGCGCCTTGATTTGGAAGATTAATTTATCTAAAAGAGCTGAAAAACAGCTAGGGAAAATTGACAAAACGATTGCCAAGCAAATCGTTAAGGAGCTTCGCGAAATTAGCAATCTCGACAATCCTCGAATCAGAGGCAAGGCACTAACTGGCAACTATTCGGGATTTTGGAGATATAGAGTAAGGGATTACAGAATAATTTGTGCAATTGAAAATAATGTACTGACCGTTTTTGTTGTGGATATTGACCATCGCAGCAGGATTTATAATAAGTGATTATGCTTAGTTCTTAAATACACAAAAAGCGCTGGAGTCGAAGATTGACTTCCAGCGCTTTTGTTTTGCGATTCATTATTTTCGATTACTTGCAACTACTTCTTTTTTGCAGGAGCTTCGCCGAGTTCGCTTTGAGCAACTGAAACGTTTACGTTAGCTGCATCAGATTCTGCAGAATCAGAAGCAGATTCAGATTCAGAAGCAGAAGCAGAAGAATCTCCAGCAACTGCAGCCTTAACAGCGTTAAGTTTTACTTCTCCAGTAACGCGACCAGCTTCAGCAACGTCATCCAAAGTCTCCTCAACAGCCTTGTAAGCGTTTTCTGCAACGTTCAAAGTTACTTGCAAAATAGGAGTCTTCATAGAAACTTTTGCTTCAGACTTAATCTTGCGCAAAGTAGCCAAAGCTTCACCCGCGTAAGCCAAAGTGTCTGCAGAAACTCCGTTTGCAGCAGACTCATACGCCTTAGCGCATGGCCAGCTAGCACGATGCACGGATCCTTCGCCGTCATGCATCCAGCTCCACACTTCTTCAGTAGCGTAAGGCAAGTAAGGAGCAAGCAAGCGAGCCAAAGCATCGAGTGCAAGACCAAGAGTTGTGCGAGCAGACTTCACAGCAGCTTCACTTGGAGTGCGTCCAGTGGATTCTGCAGTACCGTAAGCACGATTCTTTGCAAGCTCAATGTAATCGTCACAGAACTCCCAGAAGAATGTTTCGATTGCTTCCAAAGCCTTAGAATGCTCGTAAGATTCAAGCGCATCAGTCGCAGTACGAATAACGGATGCAAGCTTTGCCATAACAGAGCGATCCAAAACTTCCGTAACGTCTGCAAAATCCCAATCCGCGCTAGCAGACTCAAGAACCTGATGCTCATCATCTTCGCGACCAATTGCGAGCGCAAACTTCGTAGCATTCAAAAGCTTAATCGCTAAACGTCGACCAATCTTCATTTGACCTTCGTCGTAAGTTGCATCCAAGCCAAGTTTTGCAGAAGTTGCCCAGTAGCGCACAGCATCCGCGCCAAACTCTTCGATTGGTTTATTTGGCACAACCACATTGCCCTTAGATTTAGACATCTTCTTATGGTCAGGATCAAGAATCCAACCAGAAAGCGCAGCATGCTTCCAAGGCAAGCAGCCATTTTCAAGATGCGCACGATCAACCGTACTAAACAGCCAAGTACGAATAATATCCTGGCCTTGTGGACGCAAATCCATTGGGAAAGTAGCCTTAAACAAAGCTTGATTTTCCTCACCAGGCTCTTCCCAACGGGTCACAATTTGCGGAGTTAAGGAAGATGTTGCCCAAGTGTCCATAATGTCTTGCTCAGCAGTAAAGCCGTTTGGCTGGTCGCGCTGAGATTCGTCGAATCCTTCTGGAACATCGATAGTTGGATCGATTGGCAAACGGTCTTCGCTAGGAGTCAAAGGATGCTCGT
The DNA here is from genome assembly GCF_049262675.1 of Gardnerella sp. DNF00747. Classification (NCBI taxonomy): domain Bacteria; kingdom Bacillati; phylum Actinomycetota; class Actinomycetes; order Bifidobacteriales; family Bifidobacteriaceae; genus Gardnerella; species Gardnerella sp. DNF00747. The sequence goes on from NZ_CP058394.1 coordinate 1,494,959, forward strand.
AATCCACTTCCCCATTTTCGTTTACTGGATACCAAAGTGGGAATGGCACACCAAAGAAACGCTGGCGAGAAATAAGCCAGTCACCATTCAAGCCGTGAACCCAATTCTCATAGCGCACGCGCATAAAGTCCGGATGGAAATTAAGTTCCTTGCCGCGCTCAATAAGCTCAGCATTCAACTTTTCGTCCGTGCCACCGTTCTTTAAGTACCACTGACGAGAAGTGACGATTTCCAAAGGCTTATCACCCTTTTCGTAGAAGTTCGTCATACGCTTTGTTGGCTTTGGATCGCCTTCCATATCTCCAGCTGCTTGCAAAGCTTCAACAACTTCCTTGCGAGCGGAGAACGTGGTTTTACCGGCAATTTTCTCGAACATTTCGCGGCCGGACTCGTCCGTAATCCAATCAGGAGTGGTCATCACAATGCGGCCGTTGCGCTGAATGATTGGTCGAGTTGGAAGATTCAAGTCACGCCACCACTCAACGTCGGTTACATCACCGAAAGTGCAGCACATTGCAATGCCTGCACCCTTGTCCATTTGAGCAGCAGAATGCGCCAAAATTGGAACTTTCACCTTAAACAGTGGAGAATAAACTTCCTGACCAAAGTACTTCTTATAACGCTCATCTTCTGGATTTGCAATCAAAGAGGTGCATGCAGCAAGCAATTCTGGGCGCGTAGTTTCAATATAAATTGGCGTACCATCTTCAAAACGGAACGCAATCTTATGGTAGAAACCAGGATATTCGCGCGATTCAAGCTCAGCCTGAGCAACAGCAGTCTGGAATGTAACATCCCACAAACCTGGAGCATCTTTCTGATACGCTTCTCCGCGAGCAAGATTGCGCAAGAATGCTTTTTGTGCAACTCGGCGAGGCTGCTCACCAATAGTGTGGTAAGTTTGCGACCAGTCCACAGAAAGACCAAGCCTACGCCACAAAGCTTCAAAAAGCTTCTCGTCCTGAGAAGTTAAGCGTTCGCAAAGTTCAATAAAGTTCTGTCGGCTTACAGGAACCTGATCTTTTGCCTCAATCTTCTTACCTTCAGTACCTTCAAAAGGCGGCTTAAAATCAGGGTCATACTTCAACGAAGTATCCACTCTAACGCCGTAATAATTTTGTACTCGGCGCTCTGTTGGCAAGCCGTTATCGTCCCAACCCATTGGGTAGAACACGTCAAAGCCTTGCATGCGCTTATATCGCGCAATGACATCCGTATGCGTGTAAGAGAATACGTGACCTACGTGCAAGTGACCACTAACGGTTGGAGGTGGAGTATCGATAGAATATACGGCCTTACGGTCGCGAGAATTATGGAATGCGTAAGTCTTAGCTTCGTCCCAATTACTACGCCACTTGTCTTCAAGACCATCAACACCAACCTTGTTAGGCAATGGTGTTAAATGTGCGTGTTTTACTGCGTTATTATCCTGTTCACTCATGAACTGAATATTAGAAACTCAGCGCGACAACGCAAATCTTACGCTTTTCTATTTCACCACTATGCTCTGCAATGGCAGAAGCTGATCCGTCATATTTTTCGTATAGCCGCTTACATTAGACTTTACAGCCATAATGCTCTTTCGAGCATATAACCAGTGAGCTGCAGCATTATTGCTTACTTCGCGCGCATATGCACGAGCATTTGCCTCATATTCGTTTGCATTCTTAGAATGAACCGCATCGGTCCAAGCTTGTTGAGCACGCGCGTCTTGCAAAACGAACGGAGAACCGCTTTCTGCAAACATGCCTTCATCTAAAGTACGATTGCTCGTAGTAAGCGCAAGATCATACTTACCTTCACTAATACGCTTACGCATAGTTTGTTGATCAACTTCTTCAAGATTGACCTTAAAACCGCTCACGGAACTAATCTGTTTTGAAAGCTCGCCCCCAACTCCACCTTCGCCCTGTGGAACAAGAAAATTAATAGTTCCTAAATAGCTTGCGCTAAAGTAATGGAACAAAGGAGCAGCTTTGCCTGGATTATAAGGATACAATCCATTTAAATCTTCATAACCAGTTGAAAGAGGATCAATAGGTCCTCCTACTGGAACACCACCATTGCCATCAGCTGCAAGTACAGTTTGCGCATTCAAAGCGTATCTCGCAGCTTTACGAGCCTGCTCATCGCAGAAAATCGACGAAACTGTTGTATTTATTGCAATAAATCGCACTCTTGTGCTCTGACCCTCTACCATTTGCGTATTAGCAACAGCAGCAAGACGCTTATTTTCGTTACCTTCAAGCGGAACTGCCATTTGAATATTGCCCTTTTCCATTGCCTCAGCTAGAGCAGTATCGCTATTGAAATATTGCAAAGTAATACTTGCACAAGAAGCAGGGGTTCCCCAATATTTATCGTTGCGAAGTAATACTAAAGAATTGCCTTTATTGTAGTCACTTACAGTGAAAGGACCTGTGCCAAGAGCAGCACTTGCATAGTCAATCATCGATTTTGTGTCATAGACAATGCCAACACGTCCAGCAAGACGACGTAGAAGTAAAGCATCTGGATTATTAAGTGTAATTACTAAAGTGTAATCATCCGGATTATTAACAGTTTTAATATTTGTAAGTGCACTATAACCAGGATAATTATTTGTGATGCCTTGTTTCAAAGATTGTAATACGGAATTTGAAGTCATCTCACTACCGTTAGAGAAATGCACACCTTGACGCAAATTAAAACGATATGTTAAGCCGTCTTTCGAAATATCCCATGACTTCGCGAGACCTGGTTGCAAACTATTATCATCGCCACGTTTAACAAGAGTTTCGTAAACATTACCAATTAAAGCTTGCTGTAAAGCGTCACTGTCGTCGTTTCTAATATCAAGAGATTCAGGAGCAGTACGTAGACCAACTTTTAGCACTGAGTTACTAGCTGGATGCATTATTGCAGCAAAAGGCGAATGACCCTGGTACATTTGCCATCCACACCACAAAATGCCGCTCATTATTACAGACACAACCACAAACACAACCCATGGTATCCAGTCTGCACTAGTACGAGTATGATATGACCTGGAAGCGTGACACGCATATTTGCCTGTTCTTGACATAACCTACAGTCTATATCAATATCTGAATTGGGAACAACACGCTTTAAATAATTGCCGACGGACATGTTGTATTTAAAGGGCATGAAACACATTTTGGATTCCGAGCAGTGCAAATTTTTCTGCCATGCAAAATAAGTCTATGAGAGAGATTAGTCCACTCTTTAGGAGCAAAATAAGCAGTTATTTCGCGCTCAATAGCAACAGGATTTGGACGATTCTGAACCTTACGCCAACCAAGACGACCTGTAACACGTATTACGTGAGTATCTACAGGAAACCCCGGTAATCCAAATGCGTTGCCAAGAACGACATTGGCAGTTTTACGACCAACACCTGGCAACGATATTAAAGCTTCCATATTTGATGGCACTATACCAGAAAAATTATTAAGCAAACATGCAGATAATGAAATAATGTTCTGTGCTTTTACTCTATAAAATCCGAGAGGGTAAATAATTGACTCAACTTGAGATACAGGAGCAGCAGCTAAAGAACTCGCGTTGGAGAAAATAGAAAAGAGTTCAGGCGTCACGATATTCACACGCTTATCTGTAGTTTGCGCGCTTAATACAGTAGCAATTAGTAGCTCAAATGGATTTTTGAAATTTAATGCACACTTAGGTTCCGGTATTTCTTTGCACAATAAATCGTACTCTGCATAAATACGAGCTAATTTCGCTTGTTTTGATTCTCGCATATTAGAACTTTGATAAATCATTATTGCGCAGACTGCTTATCTGCATCATTTTCAGAATCATCTTCAATGCTGCTTTCGGAAATCTCGCTATTCTCATCTGATTCCGAAGGATCGAAGCGATAGCCAACATTACGCACTGTGCCAATCAAATGTTCATATTCAACACCAAGTTTTGCGCGAAGCCTACGAATATGGACATCTACAGTACGAGTGCCACCGTAGTAGTCGTAGCCCCATACTTCTTGCAACAAATGAGTGCGAGTAAACACCCTGCGCGGATGCTGCACAAAGTATTTCAGCAATTCAAACTCTTTATAAGCTAAATCAACAGGATGACCATGCAAACTCACTGTGTAGCTACGCATATCTACAACAAGATCTCCAGAACGCATAGTTCCATTGTCTGAATTGAAAGAATCATCAATTTCAGAGCCTTGCGAATGCACAAATAAATCATCAGAAGATCCGTGTTGCAAAGAAGCCAAACGCAAACGACCCTCTACTTCTGCCGGAGAAGCATTAGTAAGCACAACATCAGAAATGTTCCACGAAGGATTTACTACAGTAAAACCACCCTCAGTTATAACTAATATGACAGGAACCGTGATATTTGCAACACGCAGAGAAGAACACATTGATTTAGCGAGAACTAAATCCTCACGCGCATCAAGCAAAAGAATGGTTTGTGCAGGTAGTTTTGCCAAACTTGACGTATCCAAAGAAAGTAAACGCACTTTATGAGATAACAAAGTAAGTGAAGGTAAAACTGAAGAGGGAGAAGCACACGAAGTCATCAATGTGATATCAGTCATATGATGCCTCCAACAAACAATTGATGTAGTAGCAAATTCAGCCTTTACAGGAATTGTAAACCATACTGCGAAAAATAGCGATAAGCGCAACACTTGCATTTTCCAAAGATAAAAAATATCAACACAATAAAGCACAGTGCAGGTTATAGGCTACATTAGTAAATAAACAAAGTAATTTGTTAATGTTTTACGGACATATTACGCTTTATAAATATAAAATTACGGCACTAGGGAGTGTGTATGAGCAATGAAACACGTATCTGCAATGACAAGATGCAGAAAAATGATAATTCTTGCGTAAATGTTCAAAAACATACCCGTATACCTAGCATGAACGCATTAGCGATGTTTGTAAGCCAAATTTTTGTTGTAGTACTTCTCGCAATTGCAGCAATATTGCCAATCGCAACAGCAAAAATAACACTTATATTATGCCTTATCATAATGCTTACATTTATAGCGTTGTGGCCACTGCACGGAAATGTAATTGACCGAGCTATTGCATTATGCGCAGGAATTGCTTCTACATGGTTTGCAACCGGAGTATTAAAGGGATGGCTACCAAAAAGCGTCATTATTGATAACGAAACTGTGTCAATGAGTAAGTTCATTGCTGCAATTCACCCTTACGAACGCTGGGCTGTATCTTTTGCTCTAATTCTTGTAGCAGCAACATTTGTAACATTCTTGAGGCAAATGCTGCGCGAGAATCGCACAAATTTAGTACGAAATCTTTCGCACACGCTTACTGCAAGTATTGCTTGTGCAGCACTTCCGGGTTGGCTATTTTTGCCGTCAATTATTAGCTTTATGCCATCGCTTCGCAATTTAGACGGTGGAATACTCGTTATAGTACTGTGCATATTTATGCTAATCGCGCTATCAGGACTTTCATATTTATGGGTTCGCAACAATTATGAAGAATACGAAACTGGAATAGTTTCACACGATATCGCTATTTCTATATTGCCAATAATGCTTTCAGGGATACTCGTGTATATTGCAGGCCTTGGAATGCTAGTAGCTGCTTAAAATTATTAAAAGCGTATGCAACGTTACGTTTTAATTTACTTCTGAAAGCAGCACGCACTTACATAAAAACGTCGAAAACACAGTATGTGTCTTCGACGTTTTATTTATTAACTTTTAATTTTTATTGTTTTACTCATTAAAAGCGAAACTTATTTTTCGCTTTCTTCCAAGCGCTTGCGAGCTGCAACGATCTCCTTCTCAGCCTGCTCAACGCCAGCCCAGAAGTCACCAGGAAGAACTTCCTTACCTGGTTCCAAAGCCTTGTACTGCTCGAAGAAGTGCTTGATTTCAGCCTTGTGATACTCGTTCACGTCATCGATATCCTTGATGTCGTCGAAACGAACGTCCGCTGGAACACACAAAACCTTGTCGTCTCCACCGGCTTCGTCAACCATGTGATACAAGCCAACAGCGCGGCACTCAACAACGCATCCTGGGAACACAGAATTTGGAATCATAACAAGAGCGTCGAGTGGATCGCCATCTTCGCCCAAAGTGCCATCAATATAACCGTAATCATCTGGATAACCCATAGCTGTGAAAAGGGTGCGATCCAAGAATACGCGACCAGTTTCGTGATCCACTTCATACTTGTTCTTAGAACCGCGTGGAATCTCTACCACAACGTTAAAAGTTTCTGCCATATTGGCTCCTTTGATAACTTTAATAACAATTCATATAACTGTTCTATCTCACTTTAGCGCGCACCGACGAACGACAGCAATAGAGCATATAAAACAAAATTTTGTTAACAAATTTCGTTAAATAATAAACGTTTTGTATCACTTACAGAAGTAGCATAAAATCACATATTTCTAACACATCCTAGGCATAGCAACAAGACACGCTTTAAGCTATAAAAGTGTCTCAATACACAGTTACTATTGCTACGTTTTACACACGATATGTTGCATACATTACCAGTATGGTTACCGAAGCGTAGGCAAGATGACAAAAAAAAGATGCGTGAACACTTCCACTGCTTCACAAGCAGGTCAATCCTTCAAAACAAAGAAGGTTCCTGCAGAAAAAAATGCTAGTAAAACGACCTCAACTAATCTTTCAGCAAACGCAAATAATACCGTAGAAAAAACTATTAATAGCGCAAAAGCTGAAAATAAACAATCATCTACTTTACCTACAAATACTGTTTCGAAGCGAAATAAAGCAATAGACGGTTTAAGAGCTCTAGCAATTATTGGTATTGTATGCTTTCATATGCGTCCAAGCCTTCTTATGGGAGGATTCCTTGGAGTAACACTGTTTTTGGTATTGGCAGGATATTTTTGCACGAGATCAGTTCTGCGCTATTTAAACGCAGATGAAAACGCAAAAAATGCAAAAAATATCGAAGATAATAATAAAAATACTCAAGGAATCAGGCATTACTGGGAGTATTTACTAAAGCGCGTAAAAAGAATTTGGCCGCCAACACTTGGAATTATCGCTATAACAGCACCAATTATGTGGCTTTTTTCGCCAAGTCTACTACCAAAGTTACAAGCGGATGCTCTTTCAGGCTCCGGATTCTTTAGCAATATAATGTATGTTGCTCGTAAGCTTTCATATTTTGAACAGTCCGGACTACCTTCTCCTATCAAACATCTTTGGTATCTCGGACTTTTAATGCAGGCTTTTGTTATATGGCCTATTATCCTTGCTGCACTTATTAAATTCGTGCGTAGCAAGCTAATACGCATGTATATCACAGCAGGCTTAGCCATACTTTCTTCTATTCTTACTTTTACTTTTGCCTACTTATTTAACAATTACACAACTCCAGCTCGCGTCTACTATTCTCTAGATACGAGAGCATCAGAATTCTTAATGGGTGCAATGCTAGCAATGTACGGTGCTTGGTTTGCCAAACATTCATTCCACGCGTGGCTTATTCATGCATTACATTTGCTGATGGGCAAAAAGAACATATCGGTCAGCTTAGCTTCATCAGTTAAGTTAGATAGTAATGCAGATAGTAGTGTAGATAATTCAGCACTAACGAAAAAATCAGATAAAGCCTACGCAAATAACGAAAAAGTATTTGCTGAAGATGGAATACCTGCTGACTTGCGCGAAGGATTACAAATTGATTTATCAGATAATAGCGTAGCTCCAGATATACAAGAACTTCCAAATAACGCATTCAATAAGCCAAAAACTGTTTTTTATAATCCACTTCATGCATGGCAGAGATCTTGCATTGGACTGTTGGCAACAATTGTGTTGTGCTGCTGCTTCGTGTATGCAGAAGGCACATCTTCAGTATTTGTTTTTGGCGGATACACAATAACAGCAGCCGCTTGCACACTAATACTGTGGTCTTGCACGCAAACTGATAATATTTGCTCAAGAATATTTGCATGGGCTCCGCTCGCTTATATCGGCAGACGCTCTTTTGCAATTTATTTAGTTCACTTCCCTGTTCTTGAATTATTCAACCCAGCAAATAGAACAACTGCTGTATCTACAGGAGAGCAAGTCTTGCAAGCACTAGTAATAGTTGTACTTGCAGAATGCTTGTATCAATTATTTGAAAAGCCAATACAAGATCAACAATTATTTAAGCTTATTCGCTCTGTCTCACTAACTTTGTGCTGCATAATTATTGTGTCGTTAATTATCTTGCCAGTAAATTGGCAAGATATAGCTAAGCATAGGTCAATGCAGCTTCGCCCAGAATTGACAGCACAAGTAGAGCAATCTTCATCGTCAAATAAAAAACCTACTGCTTTTGACAAAACTAATTCTAAGCAAGAAACAAAAGAAAAAGCAGTTCCAAAAGGTGTGCAAAAGAATGTAGTAAAACAGTCTCTTCCACCTACACCATCGAAGTATCGCATTCTCTTCCCTATTGCGGAAAAAGTTCCACGAAATCTTGTTACTACTCATACGCGGATCGACAAACGACGCAATACTTGTTCCGTAAACTTAACTATGGTTGGAGATTCTATTACTGAAGGCGCTAAACCATATTTGATGCAAGTTATGCCTAACGCTTATATAGATGGAAAAGTGAGTAGACAAATTTTCCACGGAGCTGATGAATACGAGAAAGATATTTCGGTAAAACACGCTGGAGATGTGGTGATTTTCGCTCTTGGAACCAACGGTCCTCCTCATGACGATAGCGTGCTTCAACACATGGTTGATGTCGCAAAAGGTAGACCTGTTTATTTCGTTACCACACGAGTTCCGCAACCTTGGCAGGATGCAACGAACGATAGCTTACGCAAGTTCGCAGCAACTCATCATAATGTTGGCATTATAGACTGGCATGGTTTGAGTAATGGTCACTCGGAATATTTGACTGACGATGGAGTTCACTTAACTCCAATCGGCGGTCCACAATACGCGAAGATGATTCGTTTAGCTGTATGCGGCGGCTGAAAATTAGAGTTATAACGCGCTAAAACTTTTTAATACTGTTATTAAGCATAATAAATTGCGTTTTGCGTGGTGAAAATAGCTACGAAATATTACGATAGTATCTATGACTGAGTTGAGGACACTACGTGATTCGCAAGACGCTGGGGAAAGCGTATCTACTTGGACGAATCCTCTGCGCGATCCGCGTGATTTGCGTTTAGCTCGCATTGCGGGTCCGTGCAGCCTAGTAATTTTTGGCATTACTGGCGATTTAGCACGCAAAAAACTTATGCCAGCAGTATATGATTTAGCTAATCGCGGGCTTTTGCCTCCAGGATTTGGTTTAACTGGTTTTGCGAGACGCGATTGGACGGATGAACATTTCGTAAACTTTGTGCGCGAAAATATTGAGCAGCATTGCAGAACGCCATTTCGTGAGTCAACTTGGATTAATCTCGCTAAAGGCATACGTTTCGTACGCGGCACCTTTGACGATGCGTCCGCGTTTGAGCGTTTAAGCAAAACAGTGAACGAACTTGATCGAGACAGAGGTACTCGCGGAAATCACGCTTTTTACATGTCTATTCCGCCTTCCAGCTTCCCAGTTGTTGCCCAACAGCTTGCAGCATCAGGTCTTTCGCACTCTTCTGAGCATGCTTGGCGACGCGTAATTATTGAAAAACCTTTTGGCCACGATTTAGCAAGCGCACGAGAATTGGATCGCGTCGTTTCTGAAGTTTTTGATCCTAATTCTGTATTCCGAATTGACCATTATTTAGGCAAGGAAACTGTGCAAAACTTGCTGGCTTTCCGCTTTGCTAACGCAATGTACGAGCCGATCTGGAACGCAAATTACGTCGATCACGTGCAAATTACGATGGCTGAAGATATTGGCATTGGCGGAAGAGCCGGATACTACGACGGAATCGGTGCTGCTCGTGACGTGATTCAGAACCATTTGCTTCAACTTATGGCTCTTACTGCTATGGAAGAGCCTGTAAGCTTCCGCGCTAGCGATTTGACTGCTGAAAAAACAAAAGTATTATCTGCAATCCGACTACCTCAAGACTTGGCTGCCAACACTGCTCGAGGACAGTATGCAGCAGGATGGCAGGGCTCTTACAAAGCTGTTGGATACTTGGAAGAACAAGGCATTGATCCTCAAAGCACTACTGAAACGTACGCTGCAGTGCGACTTGACGTTGATACTCGCCGTTGGGCTGGAGTTCCGTTCTACTTGCGAACCGGAAAACGTTTAGGCAAGCGCGTTACGGAAATTGCTGTTATTTTTAAGCGCGCTCCGCATTTGCCGTTTGAGTCTACTGCTGTGCGCGAACTTGGCAGTAACGCTATTGTGATTCGAGTTCAGCCGGATGAGGGCGTTACTATGCGTTTCGGCGCAAAAGTTCCTGGCGGCACAGCTATGGAAGTTCGAGACGTTTCTATGGACTTTAGTTACGGACGCTCTTTTACTGAAAGTTCCCCTGAAGCTTACGAGCGATTAATTCTTGACGTACTTCTTGGCGAACCACCGCTATTCCCAACTACGCAAGAAGTAGATTTAAGTTGGAAAATTCTTGACCCTATTGAGGAATTCTGGAGTTCGCTTGGCACACAACCGCAACCGTATCGCGCTGGAACGTGGGGTCCAGCAGAAGCTGATGCTATGCTTGCTCGAGATAATCGCCATTGGAGATTGCCATGATTATCAACCTTCCTGATACCAATACAAGCAAAATTGCAGCAAAAATCGACGAATTGCACGAAGAGCGCGGCGAATCCGCTACTGGTCGAGTGCTCACTTTGCTTATTGATACAACTCTTAAAGAATTAGAGCATGCACTTGATGCAGCAAACGCAGCTAGTCGCGAGCATCCTTGCCGAGTTATTGCAATGGTTCGAGATTGGTCTAGCGAACACGCTGCTGAGCGCGGTGAAGTTGTGCCAAATCTTGATGCTCAAGTGCGTTTTGGCGCAGATGCTGGAGCTGGTGAAATTATTATTTTGTATCCGCACAACGGTTTAGTTCGTCATCCGGATACGCTTGTTATTCCACTACTCGTGCCAGATGCGCCGATTGTTGCATGGTGGCCAACAAACGCTCCTGAAGATCCTGCTCACGATTTGCTTGGAGCTATGGCAAGTAGCAGAATTACTGACGCACAGCGAGCAGACGATACTCTTAAAACTGTGCAAAACTTGCGCAAAAACTGGTCTCCGCAAGATGCAGATTTGTCTTGGACGCGTTTAACTCCTTGGCGCGCGTTACTTGCTTCTATGCTCGATCAACCTCCACATTTGCCTATTCTTAGCGCGAAGATTGTGGGTCCTACTCATTACGTATCTTTGCACTTACTGGCAGCTTGGCTTAAGAGTAGCTTGCATGTTCCTGTAGAAATAGTTGAAAATCCTGAAGCTCAAGCTATTACTTCCGTAACTTTAGAACGCGAGGATGGCACATTGTCACTCACTCGCCCTGCTGGCGGAGATCAAGCTTTGATTAGTCTGCCTGGACAGGCTGCACAACCTATTGCGCTTCCTATTCGCACTCTGGATGATTGCTTAAGCGAAGAATTGCGACGCATTGATCCTGACGAAATTTACGCGCAGTTGGTGCGAGATAATCCTGCAGAAAATGCGTGAATCATTACGTGAAACAATTCGTGAAACATTTTCAATGGCATAAAAGGAACAACTATGACAAATAATGAAGTTACTTTTGCGCATAACGCAAGTATTTACGGATACGATAATCGCGATGTGCTTGCAGCTGTTGCAGCCCAACGCTTGGTGACTCTTATTATGGAATCACAGAATGATGTGCAAAATCTCAATAAACCATTCCATTTACTTCTTACTGGTGGCACAGATTCAATACGCATGTTCCAAATGCTTGCTAGCAATCCACTTTTACCAGCAATTAATTGGAATTTAGTGCATATTTGGTGGGCAGATGAGCGTTTCGTAGCTTATGATAGCGAGGATCGCAATGCACGCAAGGCTCGCGAAATGTTTCTTAACTTACTTACTTCTAACAAAGCTTTGGCAGAATCTCATATTCACGAAATGCCTGCAGATGAGCGTAATGCGGAGGAAATTGCAGCAGCCAGCGACGCTGAAAATGACGCTATTTTAGATGCTGCAGCGCGCGACTATGAGGAAGAAATTGTGAGCATACTTGGCAAAGAGCCAGTGTTTGATTTAGCAATTCTCGGTATGGGGCCGGATGCGCATATGGCTTCACTTTTCCCAGGATTACCGCAGGTTAATAATCGCGATCGCATTGTTGTTGGAGTAAATCACTCCCCTAAGTTGCCGCCTATGCGCTTAACTCTTACTGTTCCTGTATTAGCTCACAGTCACTGCACTTGGTTTTTGACTGCCGGAGCAGAAAAGGGCGCTGCTTTAATGAATTCACTTTCGGGAGCTAATAATCCTGAATATCCTGCGTCTTTTGCAAACGGAACAGACGAAATCTCTTGGCTAACCACCGCAGAAACTTTGCAAGCTGCAATTAAGTAGCTTTCATAGCTTTCTAGCAACATGCATAATACTCAGAACAATAAATAACAGACCCCTGCATAATAATGCAAAGGTCTGTTATCTCTAAATATTATTTTTTAATCTTGCTTTACTTCTGGGCGATTAGGATCTGCCCACAAAGTGTGGAATACGCCTGGCTCGTCAATACGACCGTAAGTATGAGCACCGAAGAAATCACGCTGAGCCTGAATAAGCGAAGCCGGCAAACGCTTAGAACGCAAACCATCGTAGTATGCAAGCAAGCTAGAGAATGCTGGCACAGGCACACCATGCTCCACCGCACGCGCAATAACCCTACGCCAAGCAGCTTGAGACTTTTCAATTGCAGCCTTAAAGTACGGTGCAAAAAGCAAAGAAACGCTTGCTTCACCGGACTCAAAAGCCTCGGAAACGCGGTTCAAGAACTGAGCGCGAATAATGCAGCCGCCTCGCCAAATACGAGCAACTGCAGCCTGGTCAATCTTCCAATCATGCTCAATTGCAGCAGCCGCAATCTCATCGAAGCCCTGAGCATAAGAAACAATCTTAGAAGCGTACAAAGCTTGGCGAATATCCTCAATAAACGCCTTACGCTCAGCATCGTTCAAATCAAAATGCACATCCGGACCAGTCAAACCTTGACTTTCGGCAGCTTCTCGCAAAGCAACCTGACTGGAAAGTCCGCGAGCAAACACGGCTTCAGCGATACCCGTAACTGGTATGCCAAGCGAAAGCGCAGATTGTACAGTCCAAGTACCAGTGCCCTTCATGCCAGCATGATCCACCATCATCTCAACCAAAGGCTTACCAGTCTTAGCATCCTTCTGGCGAAGCACATCCGCAGTAATCTCAATCAAATAAGAATCAAGCTCGCCCTTATTCCACTCGCTAAACACATCCGCGATTTCGTCGGACTTCATGCCCAAACCGCGAAGCATTAAATCGTAGCTTTCGGCAATAAGCTGCATATCCGAGTACTCGATGCCATTGTGAACCATCTTCACAAAATGACCAGCACCATCGGTACCAATATGCGTTACGCAAGGCTCACCTTCAGCAACAGCAGCAATAGACTTCAAAATAGGACCAAGAGTCTTCCAAGATTCCTCAGTGCCACCAGGCATCATCGAAGGACCACGCAAAGCACCTTCTTCGCCACCAGAAACACCGCAACCAACGTAATGAAGACCACGCGCGCGAATGTCACGCTCTCTGCGAATCGTATCTTCAAAATAAGAGTTTCCGCCGTCGACGATAATATCTCCAGGCTCCATAGCATTTGCAAGTTCTTCAATAACAGCATCCGTAGGAGCACCAGCTTTTACCATAATGATTGCGGTGCGCGGACGCTTTAGAGAAGCCACAAATTCTTCAACAGTTTTTGAAGGCACAAAAGCACCTTCACTGCCATGCTCATTCATTAAAGTTTCAGTGCGCGAATAATGACGATTGTAAACAGCTACTGTATTTCCATGATGCGCAAGATTACGCGCTAAATTCGAACCCATGGCAGCCAAACCAACAACACCAATATTTGCCTGAGCTTGAGTCATAATGACACCTCTTATCTTGTACTTGTTTTGTTATTTGCACGCATGCTTTGCGCACCCAAGCAATCTGCATTATCTACAAAATACACAATTTTTTATTTTGCGTTACGCCCCTTCAAGAAACGCACTTAATAATTTTATAGGCGGATATGCACAAGGCTTAACAATATGCAAGTTAAGTAGTTTTAAATATAAATTTTGTGAAATAAATTACATTTTTAATCGTTAAAACTAAGCTCATATTTACTTCATAAAACACGACACGCTTACAAACACGCTATTTTTAGCTATTTTAATAATAACTATATATAGTGTTTACACAGTCGACACACCACTATAAATAGTGCTTATTCAGAGTAAGCTAACTACTTGGCTTTTGTCGATACAACACGGAATTGTAAAATTCCCCATCACCAGAGGAGATTGAAATGACTATCACAGTGTTTACTAAACCTCATTGCCCACAGTGTGATGCAACTAAGCGACAGTTCACAAAACTTGGCGTGAACTTCGAAACTGTAGACTTGTCAAAAAGCCCCGAATCACTCGAACAGCTAAAAAATGCAGGATACCGTCAAGCTCCAGTAGTCATTGCTCCCGACGCATCCTGGAGTGGGTACCGTCCAGATTTAATTGCGCAAATTGCGGATAAACTCGGAACTTCCGCAGAGACAGCAAAAGAAGCATAAGAAATGTGTGAGCAAGAAAATATAACACAACAAAGCGAACCAGAATCTAGCGCACAAGGCGAATCAATCGGAGCTGTAGTCTACTTTTCCTCAGTTTCGGAAAACACGTTAAGATTTGTGCAAAATTGCGATTTTCCAAGCAATAACGTGAACGTATATCGCATACCGCTTCGTCCTAAAGAGCCGGAATTAAACGTGCGCGAACCGTACGTTTTGATTGTTCCAACTTACGGCGGTGGAAATATTGCGAAAGCAATACCGATGCAAGTTCGCAAATTCTTAAATAATCGCGAAAATCGTTCGTTTATTCGCGGAGTAATTTCTTCCGGAAATACGAATTTTGGAGAAGCATATTGCGCTGCAGGTGATCAAATTGCAGGAAAGTGCGGAATCCCAAATATGTACTCGTTTGAACTTACGGGAACTGCAGAAGATATAGAAAAAGTAGCGCAGGGCATACCGAGATTTTTAAAACAACTCAAAGAAACAGAAGAAACAAAATAAACAAAACAAACGAAACAAACGAAACAAACGAAACAAGTAAAAGAAACAAAACAAAAAGCGTTTAAAAAAGCAAAAATAACGCATGAAGAAAGGAACAAACCCCATGAATAGCACGGATCCGATGAGCGAATCTACTTCGCTTAATCTTGATCACACTGATTCTGCAAGCACAACTGCCAGCACAACAGCAGAGCGCATTCGCAACAGTCGCGACTACCACGTTCTTAACGCTATGCTCGGTCTTTTTGACCCAGAAAAAGGCATTCAGTTTGATAAAGATCAGGAAGCAGAAAAGCTTTACGTTTCGGGTTACGTGCAAGAACACAGCATGAAGTTTGCTTCAACTCGCGAGCGCTTGAACTATTTGGTTGACAACTACTACTACAACAGCAATGTGTTCGGAAAGTACAGCGACGAGTTTCTCGATAAGTTCTACGAGCATGCGGAAGCTGCCCACCACACTTTTGGCACATTCTTGGGTGCTTTTAAGTTCTACACTTCTTACGCTTTGAAGACTTTCGACGGCAAGCAGTATTTGGAAAACTTCGCTCAGCGCGCAGCTGCTGTTGCATTGGAACTTGCAGATGGTGACGAAAAAGCAGCGACCAACTACTTAGACGAAATGCTTGCAGGCCGCTTCCAGCCAGCCACCCCAACGTTCTTGAATCTTGGTAAAGCTCAGCGCGGCGAAGCTGTGAGCTGCTTCCTCGTGCGTTTGGAAGATAACATGGAGTCTATTGCGCGCGGAATTAATTCTGCTTTGCAGCTTTCTAAGCGTGGCGGCGGCGTGGCTCTGCTTCTTACGAATTTGCGCGAACTTGGCGCTCCTATTAAGCGAATCGAGAATCAGTCGAGTGGCGTTGTGCCTGTTATGAAGCTTTTGGAAGATTCATTCTCTTACGCTAATCAGCTTGGCGCTCGACAGGGTGCAGGTGCAGTGTATATTAGCGCGCATCACCCAGATATTATGCGTTTCCTCGATACTAAGCGCGAGAACGCAGACGAGAAGATTCGCATTAAGTCGCTTTCTTTGGGTGTTGTGATTCCAGATATTACTTTCGAGCTTGCTAAGCGTAAGGAAAAGATGGCTTTGTTTAGTCCTTACGATGTTGAGCGCGAATATGGCAAGCCTTTTGCAGATATTTCTGTTACCGAGCATTACGATGAGATGGTTGCAAATCCTCGCATTCACAAGAAGTACATCGACGCTCGCGAATTCTTTATGACGATTGCAGAAATTCAGTTCGAGTCTGGCTATCCTTACATTTTGTTTGAGGATACTGTGAATCGCACGAATCCTATTGAGGGTCGCATTACTATGAGCAACTTGTGCTCAGAGATTTTGCAAACTCAGGAAGCAAGCACTTATAACGCCGACTTGTCTTATAGCCACGTCGGTCGCGATATTTCTTGCAATCTTGGCTCTCTTAATATTGCTAAGACAATGGATGGCGACTTGGGCACAAGCGTTGATTTGGCTGTGCGTGCGCTCACTTCTGTTTCGGAGCATACTTCTATTGATTCTGTGCCTTCGATTCGTCGCGGTAACGCGGAAGGTCACGCTATTGGCTTGGGTCAAATGAATTTGCACGGTTTCCTTGCGCGTGAACACATGCAGTACGGAAGCGAGGAAGCTCTTGACTTTACAGACATGTACTTTATGACGGTTGCTTACCACGCTTATAAGGCTTCTCACGCTTTGACTGTAGAGCGCGGCCACGCTTTTGCAAACTTTAAGACGAGCGCTTACGCTAAGCCTGCAGGAAAAGGCAACTACTTCGATAAGTACACAGATGGCAGCCGCTCGCTTGAGCCTAAAACTCAAAAAGTTCGCGATTTGTTTGCCCGTTTTAACGTTGCGATTCCAACCGTCAGCGATTGGGAGCAGTTGCGCGACGAGATTTTGCGCGACGGCATTTATAACGAGTATTTGCAAGCTGTTCCTCCAACTGGCTCAATCTCGTACATCAACCATTCCACAAGTTCAATCCACCCGATTGCTTCTCGCATTGAGATTCGCAAAGAAGGCAAGGTTGGACGCGTCTACTACCCTGCTGCATACATGACGAACGACAATATGCAGTACTTTAAGGACGCCTATGAGATTGGCTGGAAGGCAATTATTGACACTTATGCCGAAGCAACTCAGCATGTGGATCAAGGATTGTCGCTTACTTTGTTCTTCCCAGACACTACGACTACTCGCGATTTGAACAAGGCTCAGATTTACGCATGGCGTAAGGGCATTAAGACTCTTTACTACATTCGTATTCGCCAGAAGGCTTTGGAAGGTACGGAAATCGAAGGTTGCGTAAGCTGCACGCTGTAAGTCGTAACGCTGTGAATTTTTCGCACGCCAAATCAAAAACTTAAAAATTTTATAAAACGTAAACACAGAATCAGGAGTAATAATGACAGAACTCAGCCCAACCGAGCTTAGAAGTAGCCTCGATAAGCCTTTCGGCACAAATCGCGTAATCGCAGATGACGCTATGATGGCAGCTTCTATCACACCATCTCAGTACCGCTACCATCACGGATCGCGCGTACGCCCAGTTAATTGGAATAATATTGTTGACGACAAGGATTTGGACGTTTGGAATCGCCTTATTGCTAACTTCTGGCTTCCAGAAAAGGTTCCGCTGAGCAACGATATTCCTTCTTGGCGTTCCCTCACCGATCTTGAGCGCAAGACCACTACTCGCGTTTTTACAGGCTTGACTTTACTCGATACCAGCCAGGCAACTATTGGCGAGCTTTGCCAAATTGAGCACGCTCGCACGGAGCACGAGCAGGCTATTTACACGAATATTGCTTTTATGCAGTCGATTCACGCTCGCTCCTACTCCTCTATTTTCTCTACTCTTTGCTCTAGCGAAGAGATTGACGAAGCTTATCGTTGGGCTGTTGGCAACGACGTTTTGCAGCAGCGTGTTACCACAGTGCTTTGCGAGTATGAGAGCGAAGATCCGCTTAAGCGCAAGATTGCTGCAACTATGCTTTCTTCGTTGCTTCTTTACGCGGGATTCTACCTTCCGCTTTATTTTGCTTCTCGCGGTAAGATGATGAACACTGCAGATATGATTCGTTTGATTTTGCGCGATAAAGCGATTCACGGCTACTATTCTGGCTACAAGTTCCAGCGCGGTTTGGAGCTTAGAAGCGAGAACGATAAGAAGAATCTTGAAAAGTTCACTATGAACTTGCTCGACACTTTGTATGATCTGGAAGTTGAGTATTCTGGTCAGATTTATGAAGGATTTGACTTCCATGATGACGTTTTTGACTTCGTGCGCTACAACGCTAACAAGGCTTTGATGAATCTTGGTTACCCTGCCAAGTACAGCGAAGAAGAAACTCACGTAAGCCCAGAAATTCTCGCTGCTCTTTCTCCTGCAGCCGACGAAAATCACGACTTCTTCTCCGGCTCTGGTTCCAGCTACATTATGGGCAAGTCAGTTGAAACCGACGACGATGATTGGGATTTCTAATCAAATAGTTGATTTACTAACTGATTTGCTGAATAACTGAATAACTAACTGATTGGTTAACTAATTAATTTAATTAGTTAACCAATTTTAATTTAGTTAGGTTAATTATTGCAGCTAAATAGAGTCTATATAAAAAGCTAAAAAGTCAGAAAGCAACACAGGTCACTCAGCCTTTATGGTACACTATGTGAAAAGGAACTGGTCTTGTTGATTCGTTTATGCAAAAATCGGCAGCGATTATCACTTCCTACTCACGTTCAAACCAAGATTTTTGAACTGAACTGAGCAGGCACTAAAGTTGGAGTTCAAGTTTATAAAGATGACTAACATCCGTTAGACGCATCTACAAGAAGAAAGAAATCCATTTATGGGGAAAATGACTTATAAAAAATTACTTTGTGTTGTAGTGCTCTTCAGCTCGCTAGTGGGGCTAGCAGCCTGCGGTAACTCCGAAGCAAACAAACCAGTACCAACAAAAATAAGCCGTCATTCTACCAAAAAACATTCAAAACCAATCAAAAAAGCCTCAAAAAAGAAAATCGCCGAAGCTTTTGTAAAGGGACAAGAAGGGACTTTGGAAGCCCTAGGTGAAACTAAACGCGTTATTTGGGACGCTTATCCTGATCAGTTGGCTTACGTTAAAGATGCTTTCTATCACTGGACTCTTCAAGACGACTGGTTCCAGGTTAACACTGGCCATTATATGGTTGTAGACCGTTTGAACAGTTCAGGCATCTTATTAAAGAAACTCCAAAAAGGCATGCCAGTTAAATTAAACGGCAAAGATTACAAAGTGGCGGATTATAAAGACTTTGAGGGTGGCGGAAGCTCGGATAAGTTGCTAAAAGTATTCAAAGAGTACGTTGAGCAATTCCCTAAATCTGCTTACTTTATTCAAACTTGTCTCGATGCCAGAACTTATGGCGGACAACGTTTAGTAGTTCTTGACGTAGCAAAATAGTAAACGATTTAGCAATATAACTTAGATTAGTTTCCAAATTTTGTTGTCTTGAAAATATTGCCTGTTCATCAATATCGTTGATGAACAGGCAATATTTTTTAACTGATTACGCGACTGTATCGCATAACTTTAATTGCACAGTCGCTATGCTATACGAGTTATCGTGGCAAAAATTGCAAAATTAGCAAAAACTGCCACGATAACTTGGTATGTCACGCATTTGCTGGTTCTATTGCAATGCGTCCACCTAACGCTTGAACAACTTTCGCAATAGTTTGAAAGCTAGGATTGCCATCTCGTCTTAGGCTTTTGTAAAGGCTTTCCCTTCCAACCTCAGCTTTTTGAGCAATCTCTTTCATGCCTCGAGCTTTTGCAATATCGCCTATAGCAGCTTGCAACAAACGAGGATCGTTAAGTTCTGCTGCAGCATTGAGATACGCAATAACATCATCATCGTCCTCAAGATACTCACTCGCATCCCATTTACTTATATTTACCATTTTTTCTCCTCAATTAATTGTGCGAGAAGTATCTTCGCTTGCTTAATATCTTTACTTTGACTACTTTTATCTCCACCAGCAAGTAATAGCATTAGTTTTAAGCCTTTTTGTGCAAAATACACACGATACCCTGGTCCAAAAGTGAAACGCAGTTCACTAATACCATTGCAAACTGGATGTAAATCACCTACTGGCTTACCTGCAATTTCGCATAATCTCAGTCTCGCGTTAATTCGAGCTTTAGATTGAGTATCGCGAAGTTTTTCATCCAATTGCGATACTCATCTGTTTTAAGTATCTCCATAAAAGTATTTTATCCTGTAGGATACAGTTTTGCAATATAAGTAAACAATCATATCAGTTATCGTGACAGTTTTTGCTAATTTTGCAATTTCTGCCACTATAACGTATGTGTTTGGGTTGATTTTTGCAGCATAAAATTTCTACTGAGCCAAAAATAACAATTACAAGTATTGCCAATTTTACTGTGTCGCTAAAAATAGTTACAGCTGATTACATGACAGTATTTTTTATTACACTGAGACCCATTGCACAATTTATTTGTGCAGCAAAATAGCGTTTTAAGTAAAGGAGTTATGCGGTGAAGTGCTTAGCAAAGACAGTAGCTGCAGTAGTTACAACAGTGACAATGTGTCGCAACCAGTGGTAGGTAAATCATTATGAAAAAGCAAATCTTGGCTTATTTTAAGCGACTTATCAAACGAGAAGCTACTTATATGCCGTTAACATTTATTGGCTTGCTTGGAATTTTTGCAATATTTAGTGGCAATACAATTGCTTACATTTCATCTCCAAATAGGTGGATTGAAACATTTGTTTTTACACTTATTGTTGCTTTTGCACGTGCCTTTATACCTGATGATCGTTATTGAACAATTTATTTCATGAAGATTAGCGAAATGCACACAGCACTTCGCTAATCTTCTATTTCATATTTTCTAAGTTATATTACGGTAGATTTTAATCCTATTTGGTTGTTTTTATTTATCAGTAACTTTTCGGTTGCTGTCTAAGATGCTAATATGCAATATTCATAGATTACATTAAGAAGAAGGAATGTCATGAGTCAAGATTTTGGAGTAAAAAATTGGAATCCATCTGCTGCAGCAAATATTAGTAACGATGACGATAATCTTTCTGAAGAAGATTTTGATAAATTGGCTGCAGAGCTTGAGCAATTCTTTACCAAGTATGTAGTGCTAGAAAATAATAAGTTTGTAGTTCATGACGATGCGATTATTGCCGATGGTTATGAAGAATATTTAGAAGGCTTTCACATCTTAGCAGAAAAATTCACTGCTGGTCTTGAAGAGGACAGGTAGCGTAAATTAACCACGATAAAGCGAGAGTCTGATTGATACTAGTTTAGCGGAATAACAACATTGACCAACCATGCATCATCATCTTTTTGCGCGTTTAAAGATCCACCTAAACGTTCCACGGATTTTTTGTGGAATAGTAGTCCTTTGCCAAAAACAAGTCTTCCACCAAACTTATTCGACAACGAATTCATACACATTATTTTGCATTCTCGCTCATCAACAGTAACGTTCATAGAAAAGTCAACGCTAGTACTGCAATGCTTACGAATATTAGTAAGCAACTCACTGCACATGCGAATAGCACATTGAGCTTTTTCAGTACTAACAGTTGCAGATGCAGCAAAATCACCACTCCCCGAACTTTTATCAACCACTGTTAGAGAGCCATAGTACCCAAGCTGCTCACAAATTTGCCGTTCAGCCTGTAAACGCGCACGAATATTGCATAAGAAATCAGCCAAATTCATGCAATCATTGCTATTAGAACTATAAACAAACTGCGTACTAGCAATATTTGAATCTAAAGAATCATCATACTTTTGTTCAGTTTGCTCAAGCAGACTGATAACAAGTCTCGCTTTGGAAAGTGCATTACGCGAATGTTCAATAATCTGCTCTAACGATTCTTTTGTATGTTCATTGTTCTCAGCATATAAAGCATCCGTTGCAAGCAGTGTAATATCCGTAATCTCATTGTTCACATCGTCATGCAATTGCAACGCAACCGACGCAATATAAGACTGGAACTTACTTCGTACAATATCCATTTTTGCGCGATTATTTTCTTCCAACATGTTCAAATATTTGCGCAAAACGTAACCACAAATCATGAAAATAAGAATAAAACAAGGAAAAGTAAACGGAATGTACGCCATTTTTGCAAAGTACATAATATTCAGCGAAACTATGTACGCACAAAGCAAATACTTCCACGAATCATAAAAGCCTGCAACAAACATGCTAGCAATCAGCGCAAAAAGCACGCACGTCGCATTTACACCTGGTACTGCTAACGTTACGCAATACAAAATCGGAGTTACGAGTGATACTTGACGCGGAAAAGCAATCAAAAGAAATATTGCAAACATCCAAACGTATTGACACGCAGATTGCTGCGGGTTATGCCACAACCCAGCTGTATTGCACGATTGCACATCCATTGACACTACAAGAGTCGCCAATATTATGAATAAAGTTCGCTGAATTTTCCAGCTTTTAACCAACTCAATAACGCGCGAAAATGTTTTCATTAACATGCGTTATCCGTTTCTTGAGAAGGATTCGGATGACTCTGCGGCGAATCATTCAAATATTGCAGATTGCTAGTTTGCTCACGATTTTGCATTGCAGCAAACGCGGATATTGCTTGCACTCGGTTAGAAACATGCAATTTTTTGTAAATCCTATGAATATGCGTGTTTACAGTGTTTGGCATAAGACCAAGTTGAGCCGCAACCTGATTTGTTGTGCAACCTTTAGAGAGCAGATCCATGATTTTTAGTTCTTGAGGCGGCAAAACGCTACGCGACCTTGATTTAGAAAGCCTAATAAAAGATTCTTGCGGAGTAGCAAAATCGTAAGCAACATCTCTAACACATCGACAGCCATACACGTTTTGATTATCGCAATATTGCAAAGCTTCTGCTAACCCTTTGAAATTGTCTTTAGCAACCATAGCTTGCCCACCAACTTGCGCAACCATCGAAGCGTAGGTTCTACAATCGTATGAAGTCATGCCAATTAAAATGATACTGTTGTTTTGCTCACGAATTGCGCGTATTACGTCTACTCCAGACATGTCTTTCATTGACATATCTATCAAAATATAATCCGGAGTTGTTTTTGTTACTTGGCAATATTTCAAAGCTTGCACGCCTGATTTTACGCACCATTTGCACACGTACTCGCTTGGCAAAAGCTTGCTGAGCACGTTTCGCATAACCGCTAAAACTAGTGGGTCGTTATCTACTATTGCATACGTTTTTGGCATAATGGCTTTCTTGCAATCACACGCTACTTTTCTTATATTCTACTTTATAAACGCGCGCAAAGTAGGGCAAATTGTGTAGTAATAAATGATTACAAATACTGCGCGTAAATCATATGTGCTTATAATAAGTAACAATATGTGACTTTTAGTTGCGTTTGAAAATGCAGTTTCAATAATGATTGCAGCAGGATTATATGACAAAACGATTAGTAGTATTGCACTCCGCAGAAGTAGCTGCGATGGCACTTGCCTCAACAGCTGCTTTTATGCGTAGCTTTGGCTTTTTCGTTTTGTGGCTTGTTTTAGGACTTCTTTCTGTTGCATTGTATTCTTATGCATATTTTTTCTTGCGCAAAAGCGTTATTAAAGCAAAAAATGCGTATATAGAAAATAATATATCTAATCTTAACGGCGCAGGCGCTAACAGCATAAGTAGTGATGTTGAGAATATAGAAAACAACAAAGATTACATAACAACTCTTGAGCAAAAACGCAAAAAAGTCGAATCACAAAATAAGCAAATACTTAGCAATTATCTAAATAATTTAACAAATATTATTTCATGCTTTATTTGTGGGCTTATTCACGTTCCTTGGATTTATTACTACGGAATTGCAAATGGCGTCTTAACATTGGTGATTTTGTGGCGAGTAATAAAGCGTCCACAAGGTCACCCTATTGATGAAAGCGATTTGTAAAGATTTAAGACTTATTGGCAATCTACCATTACGTTGAGTATTAAGTTTTGAGTACATCATATTGCTGCAAAGAATTGCAATATTTATACTAGAAATACAAAATACATACGAACGAGAAGCAATGTACATGAATTAGCTACAATGCTCACAAACAAAACAGCAAATTGGAAAGAAGGCAACTCATGAGCAAGAACTCTATAAAAGTTATTAAAAAAACGCTTATTTGGATTCTTAAGTGGGCATTATTTACAGCAGTTGAGTTCCTTCTTTTGTATGTTGCAATTATTTCTTGGAATCATGATTTTGCACAGTTCATGGACGAATACAGTGATGCTATTATTCCATTTATGGCAGCAACCGGAGCCATGGCAGCAACAATGATTCGCGACGAAGGCACTATTCTTGAAGTCAAAGATTAAGGTGGTTGTAGATTATTTTGCGGATGCGATTGAAGCCTCTTGGCGAGCAACGTCAAGTGCTTTGTTGAAGGCATCGCTAGTCCAACTTGCTCCAGCAACAACTGAAATATGCAAATCTTTCAACGGCTTTCCAACGATTTTTCCTGGAATAGCCTTTGAGAATGCATCCATATGGCCTCTTGAAATCGGCGTAAACGGATGAGGCGTCATTTGCACATCGCTAACATTCCCATTTGCAACGCTTAAGCGCACATCGAAACTGTCTTCTGCAACCGGACCATACGTAGCTTTGACTTTATAGTCGCCATCTTTGTAATTGCCAGTGTCTGTTTTAGGCTGATTCTGCTGGTTCTGAGAATCCTCACTTTGCGCAGAAGATTTAGATTGCTGAGCACCAGCATCGTACTTTCCAGAAGGATTACCGCCATCATCCGCGCTTTGACCAGAATTACCAGCGAACTCATCGTTCATTGGTACAGCACTCGGCTCACCGCAAGCAGACAACATAGCAGACGATGCAGCTACAATTGCAAGCGTAGCAACAGTTTTTGCAACTTTTTTGGATTTCAAATCGTCGCGTGAAACATCGTGAAACATATTATCTGAAACCATAAAATCATCGCCTTCAAATCTTGTATATTTTAAAACCCACGCAACTAATCATCTAAATTCGCTAATTTAGGCGACTTAGTAGGCTCATGGTCTTGCAAAGCTTCCACAACACTTTCATCAAGGTGAGCACTCGTAAACGCAGGCTTGCCACCAATCGCCTCATACGCTTTGCGAGCATCCTCGTTATTCCAACGCTCACCAACAAGCACACCGTGGTTGAGCATAATTTCTCGATCTGCACATTGAGCAACCAAAGAATCGTGAGTTACAACAATAATCGTCGTACCTTGATTGTGCAGCTGCTTAAACAAGTCGAGCACAATCTGCTCATTTTTTTCATCCAAATTACCAGTCGGCTCATCCGCAAGAAGCAACTTAGGGCAGTTGATAAGTGCACGAGCAACGCAAACACGCTGCTGCTCGCCGCCAGAAAGCTGGCTTGGCAGATGGTGAGCGCGATCCTTCAAGCCCACGCGATCCAAAGCGTCCATTGCTTGAGCTTCGTCAACAACAGAATGATAGTATTGCGCAACCATCACATTTTCAACAGCTGTTAAATGCGGAACAAGATAAAACTTTTGAAAAACTAAACCGATTACGTTTTTACGAACGTCAGCGAGTTGACCGGCATTCAAATCCTCAAGTTTGCGACCTTGCAAAGACACGGAACCTTTAGATGGTGAATCCATGCAGCCAATAATGTTCATTAACGTTGTTTTGCCAGAACCACTGGAGCCAACAATAGAAAGCCACTCGCCTTCTGGCACAGTGAGCGACAAATCGTCAACAGCTCGAAGAGATCCGTAAATCTTGGAAATATGATCCAACGTCAACAGCATTTTTGGCTTAGACTCCGCGCTATCTAACTTATTTTCTATATTCTCTGTCATATTAAATCCTTAACTAATCACTCTAAAATCACTCTAAAAGCTATTCTTCTCGAAGCACAATCGCAGGGTCGATCTTTGAAGCACGCAAAACAGGCGGCAATGCAGCAACGCAAGACGCAGCAACGCTAAATACAATAGAGAACACGACTAGCCACCAATTCACGCCCAAATCTCTCGAGAACACCATTGCAGCAAGCAAGCGCGCAAACACATACCCTACCGCAGTACCAGCAATACCGCCAACGAAGCCATATACTCCAGCTTCAGCAGTAAACTCCACGCCAATACTCCGTGCGCTCGCACCCAAAGCTTTGCGCAAACCAATTTCATTTCGACGCTGCTGCACAATCGAAGAAATCGTAGTGCTCACGCCAACCATCATCAATACTAGAACAACTAGCGATACAATGCAGAACAGGCTGCGAAGCATAGTGATAATACCAGTGTCAGCAGCAGTAACTTTAGTAACTTGCTGAGCGCGCACGCGCATAGAAGTCATGTCGTTAATACTTCTAACAACCGCATCGACGCTAGGCGCAGAAGACGAGTAAGCAATCACGTCTGCTCCGCGCTTAACTCCCGTAAGAGTATTCACATCCGCATTAAGAGCGTAAAGCATAGAATCTTCAGCACCGCCCGTATCCAAAATGCCGCAAACGCGGAAAGTTGTGCCGTGAGTATCCATAATATCCGTTGAGACTCTGCCTTCAACAAGCTTTTGTTGAGAAGATTTTTGCGCAGACTGATCTGAAGAATTTGCAGCAGAATTTTGCGCTTGATTCTCTGCTGGCTTCTCTACAGACTGATTTGTAGACTTATTTGCAGATTCACTTGCAGACTTATTTGCAGACTTATTTGCAGACTTCTCTGCTGGCTTATGCGAGCCGGCAGTATTATCCGAAGATCTATACGCAATCGCAATTCGAGAACCTATTTTTAAGCCCATCGCAAGAGCTACATCTCGCCCAACCATAACATTTCCACTGCTAGGCCAAGAGCCGTCTACATTCCAATGCTTATTAAGCGACTTTACTGAACGAACGTCTATTCCTGCTAAAACATACGGAGCTGCGTTAATACGCACGTTTTCGTAACGATATGTAGCAGATCGCATAGCACCTTTTGCAAGAACCATATCGTTTGTGTGCAAAACCATCGCGCGATCAATACCGTTTTTCCACTCGCCCTCAATTGGAGTTACGATAATATTCGCTCCATAAGCACGCATTTCATCGCTCATTTGCTGAGGCACAACCAGGCAGATTGCAGCTAAACAAAACAGCGTAGCAGCACCAACAAGCGTTGCAATAACAGCCATCAAAGCACGCGATTTTCTACGAAATACCGCGCTAAATAGCATGGTAATAAACATAGAATTGTTGGAAGTCATATAAGATTTACCTGCCATGAAGCACCTCCGCAGGACGCACACTCAAAATCGAACGAATCGAAGAGCCTGCAGCCGCAAGCACAGTCAACGCAAGCAGCACGAACACCAGAACAAATACCATTGGTCGGAACAAAATCGAAGAGCCAAACACTGTGAAACCAATAATCTGCGCCACCGCAAATCCCAAAGCCATGCCGAGTAACGCTCCACCAAACGCAATAACCGCAGTTTCCATAAGCATAAGACGAGCAACAGCACCATCACGTGCACCCAAAGCCTTAAGCAATGCAAGCTCGCCAGAACGCTCAGAAATTGAAGCAGCCATAAGATTCGCCACAGCAACAGCAGCAGCAATTAAACTCAACGCAGTCATCAAAACCATAACAGCACGCGTCTTATTTAATACGTTACCCTGCAACGCCGCAACTTGACGAACCTGCTTTGCAACAGCTCCAGGAATTACCTCCTCAATTTGGTAAGTAATCGAACTCGGGTAAGCCGTGCAATACCAAGTTTCCCACTCTTCCTGGCTTAGCGCTGCCGGATTTTTAGCAGCCTTTCGCGCTAAATCATTTTCAGGAGTAGTAAGCGCCTTTACTTCAATCGAATCAACCTTATTCGGCTTATTTGCAAGGCCTTGAGCATCGCTAGAACCTGCGTAGATTGCGTTATTGTCGTCGTCGCCAGAATCGTATACGCCAACCAAGCGCAACGAAACCTCGCGTCCGTCACGAATCAAACGCAAACGCTGGCCAAGTTTTAAGTGCAAACGCTCAGCTAGCTGCGCACCTACCATTGCTTCAGATTTATTATCTTTTGCCCAACGACCTGCATTAATCTTCCACCAAGAGCGCAAACCTCTAACACCAACAACTGTTGTTTCCCCGGAAGCGAGCGCAAGCTTACGATTAAACCAAGTTCCAATAATAGGCACTACCAAATCGCCAGAAGATTTCGCTTCAAGATTTGCATGAACAATTATTTTCGGCGCAAAATTAGTGATATTAAACGCCCAGAAAATCATTTTTATTTTTGCAGCATCAGATTCTTTTAGCGAAGCAGTAGACTCGTGGCTTTCCGCAGCCTTTAAACTCTCAGAACCATTAGTATCAATCTGCTCTCGAGAAGCATACAAATCATTTACAACAGCGCTAGATTTTGGCTGAACCACAATATTTGAACCATATGAACTCAGCTCTGCGTTAATTTTGTCTCCAACGTCATACACAACGCTAAGCATTGACACGCTAACGCACGCGCTTAAGCACACTACGAGCGCAATTAACACACGCTTTTTCAATTGCCGCACAAGAGATCGAGCAACCATGCGCATCATAAACATAGCAACTCTCCCTTACTTAAAATGCGAACTGAGCACGTCTAAATCAGCAGTATGAATTGTGATTTTGCCATGCCCAGCCTTATACGGGAACGGAATCGGATTGCAACCACCTTTAAAACCGATAGTTGCCAAATTAATTGCTACGTCGCACTTACGGCAAATAATCTTACCGTCTTTTTCATAGTAGCCTGCATCGCCGCAGTTTTCGCAAGCATCCAATCCAACGCCATACGCTCCACCATTCTTTTTAATGATTATAAAACGCATAATAGTGCCGTCTTTTGCTTTGTATTGGAAACGATGCAAATGACCATCTGAAACTTGAACGTAATTAATAGTTGCAACACCATCGTGCAATTCATACGGTTCTGGAGGCGTAAGAGTTGGTTTAATATTCATAATAGATACGCCTACAGTAAGCGTAAGTATTACTGTGATAGCAGCCAAAAGAGCTGCGAGCGCAGACTTTCGAGATTTCCTTTTAAACGCTCGCTTCGTGCGAATTTCTGCTGCATTTTCACCAACTACAGCCGTTTTAAAGCCGATTATTACAGACGCAGCAGCAGGAATCATGAACACGCTAATTTGCGCCATAATCATTAATGGAGCGTTATTAATTAGCCAAACAAGCACGCTGAAAGAAAAGTCATCCATATAAAGCAGAATGCTTCCTTGCATAATCTGCAAAAGTGAAGTTATGTGCTGCACTAGCAAAATAATCATGCTTAAAACTACAGCAATTTTGAAGCAAATAGCGTTAGACGTAGTGCGCAAAGAACGCACCATAAGACTTAAGCAGATAGCAGCAATAACGCCAAGCACAAAACCAAGCGCGCGAAGTAACATGTCTGATGTAAAAGGCGGAGTGCTTGAATCTACGAAAATAGTAAGTTGCAAAATAACATCTGGTAAAGCATAAAACACAGTAAACGCTAAGCAACATGCACCAATCGCGTTACTTATGTGCATTAAAAGCGGGCAATTACGCCAATTTTTTATTATTTTGTGTGAAAAAATAACCACAATAATTGCAGCAATATCAAGCGGAACCGCAATACACAACGCCGGCATATTAATAAAGTTTCGCTGATTAATTACCACAGATGCGCGGAGTATAGCAAAAATAAGAGCTGCGACTGTGCCTGCAGACAGCCCATACAATCTCCAACGTGCACTCAGAGGCTTATCTCGCCCCTCGCCAACAGTAAGCGATGTGCTTAATCCCATTGTGAGTAGCGCAAGAGGGAGCAGCCCAGGCATAACTGCCACAAACAGTCTGAGCATAACTCCCTCCTTTGCTATTACTTATTATTTACTAAAATTATTAATTAATCGCTAATTATTAACTAGCTACCACTACCACTGACGAGGAGTGTACTTCCAATCGTCGAAGGTTGCCTTAATTGGCTCAGTCCAGAAGCGACCGGTTACGCCGGTAGCAGGATCGACGTGAAGCATCCAACCCTTCTTTTCTGGGGATTCAATAGAAAGCACGAGCTTATAATTTCCAGCCTTGTCAAGCTTAACGTTTGCACCGTAGTGAGGACCATCGGAAGCGTTCATCTGCATAAAAGTACCCTTGCCAACGGATTCGCCGCTTGCCTTATCGACAATCTCATAGTTCACAGTCAAATCTGGAATGAACTCGCCCTTACCGTAGCCAAGCTTTGTACCTTTTTGGTTAGCGTGGATATCGGCTTCAAGGTGGAAGCTTGCTTCGCTTGCCTTCAAGCCCATACCAGCTGGAACCATGTCCACTGGCTGGAAGTACACAGCGCCAATAGTAAGAGGTCCAATGTTCTGATCTTGGTGAGGACCAACTGGAACCTCCTCAAAGCCCTTATCACCGCCCTTGTCGTCAGCCTTGTCGTCAGCCTTCTGCTCGGTTGCTTGTGACTTAGCATCAGTTTTAGCTGAATTGCCATTAGAACCGCATCCAGCGAGCGCAAGCAGTCCAGCAAGAGCCAAAGCTGCAATTGCCATCATTTTATTATTCTTCATATCTAACCTTCTGTGTTTGTTGTTAGTTATTTTTATTTAATTGTTGTTATTGGTTGTTTATTAATTATTTATTAGTTGGTTATTTGTTGTTTTGCTTATTTATTTTCTATCGCGCGTTTCCCACGACTTCGCGCAATAGATACGCAAAGCAGTGAAATCACAACAATTGCTGCCACAATTTGAGCAACAATCGTCTCAACATACGGATAGAACCCAAGCCAATCGTTAGTTGGCAAGCCTTGAATATACATTCCTTCGAGAGCATCACCCTCGATTAACGCGTGCACACCACCGCCTGCAAAAATCACTACGAGAACAGACATAAGAGCACTTGTTCCAGTAAAGAATGGGCGAATTGGTATGTGCACAGATGCGAAACGAATCAGCAAGAAGATTACAACCAGCACGGCGGCTGCGGCCACGAATCCGCCCCAAATCATGGAGTCAGCTCCGCTTGATACAGCAAAAATCGCCTGGTAGAAGATTACTGTTTCTGCGCCTTCGCGGAACACCGCTAGGAAGCTTAGCAACGCTAGAGAAATCAAACTGCCTTTAGAAACTGCTGCCGTTGTTTGCTCACTAATATACTTATTCCATGCTTGCACTGAAGATCTTGAAATCATCCAATTACTCGTGTAAAGCAGCATAAGCATTGCGAACAATGCAACAACGCCTTCTGTAATCTCCTGCTGCGGACCAGAGCCATTAAATAGCAAGCCGAATAGTGCAGCTACAGCAAGAGATGCCACAATTCCAGCCGCAATACCTAGGTAAATATACTTCACCATATTCTTGTGACCGGATTTAACAAGGTATGCAATAATTGCTGCAACAACTAGCAGCGCTTCCAAACCTTCACGAAGCAAAATCACGAAAGCTTGACCAAATGAGCTAGTTATGAATTGCATAAATGGATTTGCGCTTGAAGATGCACCTTTGTCTAATTTTGCTGCGTCTTCAATAAGCATCGCTTTAAGATCCGTTACGAACTTTTTAGCTTGCTCAACCGTTTTGCCGTTGTTCATTGCTTGACGGCACTCTTTGAACTGATATTCGACTGTTGAAACGCGACTACCACTTATTGCGTTCATTACGTTCTTTTCAAAACCGAGCTTTTCGTAATACTGGTAATAGGCTTCGTTAATTAAATCAACTGCAGATGCTACTTGAGTTTTATTACCTTTTGCAAACTTGTAGGTTGCAACCGATTTGTCGAGAATAACGTTCATTTCTCGAGCAACTTGACCCCACGTACGACCATTACGTCCAAGGTTTTTCTTTTTTGCAGCATCTAGCTTTTTGCGCTCTGCTTTAATTTGCGCACGCAACTTTTGTGCATAAACATTTGGCTTATCCACTTTTAAGTTGGCATCGAGACTAGATGCAGTTTGTGCAACATCCACTGAAAGAGCCGTTGAAACAGCACTTATTTGTGAACCTTGATTTTGCTGGTATACAAGCGTTTGTAGCTGCTGGAATTGATCAGTTTGTGCCTGAACTTTATTCTGCCCAATTGCATCTCGCACAACCGTAATCATGTTAGAAGCAACGTAAACTGAATTGTATGCTGCTTCAAATCGAGTTGCAGCTCCAGAATTATTGCCACTATTGTATTCTGATTGACCTTGTAGCAATTCATTGTCGATTGCTTTAGAAACTTCTGTCCAGCTAGTATACGAACGATCTGCATCTGTTGCAAAAGCTGGAATAGTTGTAGCAAACGAGCTCACTATGCAACCCACCAACATGCACACAGCCAGAATCAGTGCAGCCGAGTCACGAATAATTCGGCGCACTTTTACATACGCGCGCATAACATCTCCTCGCGTTCTTCCGCGTCTTCTTGCGATTCCGCACTTCTCACGCGTTTTACGCCTTTTGCGTTAACGCATTTCCTGCATATCTACGCGCTCTACCCCAAATTGAGCGCACCCAACTAAAACTTGCCATTACAAAGGCCCCACAGGTACATAATATCGACATATCATGTAGATTGATATAGTTCGGCGCAAAAAACTCGCAAATATTACAAAAATGATATTGATAACGATAATTATCTTTCGTTTTTACTAAAGCCAATAAGCCCAACAAACTCATTAAACATGTTTCTCATACTTTCTACAATGCGACTTTTCTTCTCAGCGCGCGCAATAGCCGCAGCGCCAAATCTGCTCATTCTAGGCATTAAATCATTAATATCTGTGCCAAGCTCACTCACTTCGCCAGCGCTAAAAGATTTCTCCATAAACTTGCGAGTCAAAGCATCGTTTAATCCTTCGCTTTGCACAAGTTGCGCCAAATCATGATTATACTTTTGCTCAACATACTCGCTCCAGCAATCAACAATACTCAACTTGTTGCCGTTAGAATCGTAAATAGTAATGTCACCTTCAGAATCTACAAGCTTCCCAAGCTCCTTCTCGTTAAGCTGCGCAATAAACCCTTCAATAAGCTTCTTTTTACTACGCAACTGCGGGCTAGAGTCAACTGCCACCTTAATAGAAGCAAGAACATTTTTATCCTTACAATGCTTGCTATGGTAATGTTCTACTAACATCAAAATGTAGTCAATATTTACTTCTACTTGGCGCACAAGCTCCATCTCAAACACAACATCGTCCGTAATGTTTGCAATATCGCCTTTTTGCTCTTTGCGCTTCCATTCTTCATGCAAATCCTGGTAATACCCCAAGTAATCTTGCATATCGCGCTCTTTGATTATCTCGTTGCCTTCAAATTGATCGAAAGCTTTCAGCATGTTACGCAATCGCAGAATATTACCAAAAAGCGATATAAACTTTTTCTGATTCTCTTCTCCAACAATGTTGAAGCCTTGCAGTGGATACTTTTCCATAAGCTCATTTACTAAATCACTGTATCCACAACGCTCAATTCCTTTAGCGTCAACGTAACCGTTGTAAATCTGCTCAAACGTAGGGCAAAGCACAATACCTTGCGCATCTTTATCTCCAAAAAGAGCTACCGCTTCGTCAACTTGATAGCTCAAATCCCTAAAGCACACAATGTTTCCAAATGTTTTAACGGAATTTAAGATTCGATTTGTGCGCGAAAACGCTTGAATAAGCCCATGCATGCGAAGATTTTTATCTACCCAAAGCGTGTTCAAAGTTGTTGCATCAAAACCAGTTAGAAACATGTTGACTACAATCAAAATGTCAATTTCCTTATTTTTCATGCGAATTGAAACGTCTTTGTAATAGTTTTGGAATTTGTTATTTGACGCATCATACGCAGTATTAAACATTTCGTTATAGTCTTTTATTGCGCTTTCCAAAAATTCTTGCGAATTTGCGTCTAGCTTTGCCGTGCTTTCTGAATTTTCTTCTCCAAGAGAACCCATGCCGTTGGCGTACGCCGAAGAATCTGACTCACCCTCGTTTACTGCATAGCTGAAAATAGTTGCTACTTTTAAGCGTTCGCTTGGAGGCAGATTTTGCTGCTGCTTTTTGAACTCGTTGTAATACGCTTTTGCAAGAGGAATGTCTGCAACAGCAAAGATTGAATTAAAGCCGTTTATGTCAACTTCTTCAGAAGATTTTTTAGTCTCTAAAGTATTATGCTTATCTGCAGCAAGTTCTTTAACGTTAATAATGCGCTTGTATTTGTAAGTCTTCTCGTTGCGATACGTTTTTTGAGTAAAATGCTCAATAATGTATTGAACAACATTATGCACGCGATCTTTATGCCTAATTACATCTGGTCGATTAATATCTTTAACCAATTCGTCGGTTGCTTTTTCCAGCTCGCTCGACGTTTTTACAGTAGCAACGTATTCCACGCGGAATGGCAACACGTTTTTATCGTTAATCGCGTTAATGATTGTGTACGTATGCAAGCACGGTCCAAAGGTTTGCTCGGTTGTGGAAAGATGCGCAGCGTCGGAGCCAGCAGCGTTCGCTTCAAAAATTGGCGTGCCAGTAAACCCAAAAAGCAGAGCATTTTTAAAGTGTTTTACAATATCTGCATGCATGCCTCCAAACTGGCTTCTGTGGCATTCGTCAAAAATAAACACTATGCGCTTTTTGTAAATTTCATGACTTGGGTTGTTGCTTATAAATTTACTAAGCTTTTGAATAGTGGTTATAATAAGCCTGCATTCTTCCGTATTGTCTTCTAGCTGTTTTGTAAGCACAGATGTTGAAGTGTTACTATTTGCGGCTCCTTTTTCAAACCTGTCGTATTCTCTCATTGTTTGATAGTCAAGATCTTTACGATCTACAACAAACAAAACTTTGTCAACAAGATTATTGCCTTCTGCGTCTTTCAAAGCTTTTACTAGCTGCGATGTTTTGAAGCTAGTTAGCGTTTTACCAGATCCAGTAGTATGCCAAATATATCCGCCCTTTTGACGCTCTGCTGCCGGCATTTTGCTCGCATTAGCAAACATGTATTTTACGCGATTCACTATGTTTTCTGCTGCAGTAATCTGGTATGGTCGCATTACCATCAAGCATTTGTCTGCATTAAAAACGCAATATTTTGTAAGAATATTAAGAATCACGTGCTTTGCAAAGAAGGTTCTAGCAAAATCGCATAAGTCGTAGATTATAGTGTTTTGAGCATCGGACCAATAGTTTGTAAATTCAAAACTGTTACTTGTTGTGCTTTTGCTAGATCCTTTACTTTTCTGCTCGTTGTACGCATTATTGCGAGTTGAGTTAGAGTAATACTTTGTTTCAGTGCCGTTTGAGATTACGAAAATTTGCACATATCCAAATAGTCCACTTCCAGCCCAAAATGAGTCGCGAGCATAACGGTTAATTTGATTGAACGCTTCTCTAATAGGCACACCTCTGCGCTTTAACTCAATGTGGACCATTGGCAAGCCGTTTACTAGAACAGTCACATCGTAACGATTGCTACGCGCAGGGCCATTTGCATCATTATTGTTTGCATTATCGTTTGCGTTAACAGCATATTGGTTGATTACTTGCACAATATTCTTGTGAATATTTTCTTTGTCAATAATAGTAATGTTCTTATCTACGCCGTCATCTTTTTTGAGTATTTTAACGTTATCTCGCTGAATAGTATCTGTTTTATTGGCTATATCGTCAGTGCTGTTTGCAATATTTTCTTTGAAAAATCTTTCCCACTCGTCATTTGAAAAATGGTAGTCGTTGAGCTTTTCGATTTGCACTCGAAGATTTGCTATAAGATCTTTCTCGTTGTGAATATGAGCATACTCGTAGCCTTGGGATTGCAAAATGTTAATAAACTCTTCTTCGAGTTGTGCTTCGCTTTGATAGCTGCCGTCGTTTCGCGCACTCGGCGTAAATGTAGACATTACAGTGCTATCTTGATTCTCTAACACAATTTTCATTTTGCTTCCTTCTTTCTTACTTACTCACATTTTTCGATTACGCACGCTTGAAGGCTAGGAGTTGATCGCGATAGTACTCGTATTGTTTGCGTCTAGCTTCGATTTCTGCAGGCAAACCTTGAGTTAAATCATTGCACAATGCGTCAAAGCGATCCAGAATTTGTACGATTTGACGCTGTACTTCTAGAGGCGGAACGGGGATTGTTACTTTACTCATAACATTACTCATGAGTTTTGCATTACCCATGCCCGAACTTACATAGTTCTTCGCATGAATTGTCAACGCATAATACACATACTTAGTGTCAACTTGACAATCTGATATATCAATAACGCCACAAACATTTGTCACACTGAATTTACCGTCACGATAGAACACTGTTCCTGCATTAGCACCATCAGTTGTCCATGTCACATACTTACCGTCAAACATGTAAGTAGAAATCGCACCAAATTGACCATTATTTTCTGTTTGAGACGAGTAAACAGGATACTCACCTGGATTATCATTTATAAAACTTTTCGACATTACTTTACCACGAGAAAGCGTAGCAATATCACCGAGTTTTTTATACTCCACACCATTAGGGCAGTAGCGTTGGATAAGCGAGTGTAGAGGATTATTATCGTTGAAGGTGAGCAAGGTATCTCGATAGTATTCGTATTGCTTTTTACGAGCTGTAAGCTCTGCTGTAAGCTCTGCTGTAAGCTCTGCTGTAAGCTCTGTGAATGTGTCTAAAATCTGCACAATCTCCGCTTGCACATCAAGCGGCGGCACGGGGATTTCAAAATCTTTTATGCTTGAAATATGCACATGTGGTACGCCGCCGCCTTTTTTCGTAGCATAAATAGCTTCCTGCTTACTAAGCAAAACATAATACAAAAACTTAGTTAATGTTAAATCATCTACACCCTTAACAGAAAAAGCATCGCAAACAAAAATAGGCTTATCCCAATATTGCACAAATCCCGCGCCAGCACCGCTTCCAGCAACAGTGATAGTTTCGCCATTCCTATTAGAAATATCGCAATAATAGGCAGGTTCGCGACCGCCAGAAATCACAGGAATATCACCAGGATTAACACTCTTTTTTGTAACAGTCGTGCCGCGCTTCATATCAGACACATCACTTAGTGCTTTATACTCCACACCATTAGGGCACAATTCAGCGATTAACTCATCAAGTTTGCTGGTCATTGAGCCACCTCGCAATTATTAGAGTTAACATCGCCAGCCTCAATCTCGCTTACAATCTTCTCAATTTGCTCGCGCAACTCTTGCTCGCGAGCGCAAATCGTTTTTAATTGCGCGTTAAGCTCTGTAATATCAATCTTTTCGCGAGTATCTTCTGCTTCAACGTACGTGGAAACGGAAAGATTGTATTTATTGGATTCCACTTCTTCCAAAGATGCCACGTGCGCAATGTGCTCTACATCTTGCCTAGAATTGTACCACTGAACAATTTGCTCAATGTTCTCGTCCGAAAGCTTGTTACTATTCGTTGATTTTACAAACTCTTGGCTAGCATCAACAAACAGTATAGAAGTATCGTTTTGCTTGTTTTTGCGCAAAACCATAATGCACGTAGCAATCGAAGTGCCAAAGAACAAGTTGCTCGGAAGTTGAATCACGCAATCAACAGCATTATGCTCAATTAAATATTGGCGAATCTTTTGCTCAGCTCCGCCGCGGTACATAATTCCTGGGAAGCAAACAATTGCAGCAGCGCCGTTTTCTGCTAGATGCGCTAAACAGTGCAACACAAATGCCATATCCGCCTTGCTTTTTGGAGCAAGAACTCCAGCCGGAGCAAAACGAGGATCGTTAATCATCAACGGATTAGAATCCCCCTCCCAACTCGTGGAATAAGGCGGATTAGAAACAACTAGCTCAAACTTTTTATTAGCATCGATTTGCGGATTTATAAGAGTATCGCCGCACGTAATCTCAAACTTGTTAAAATTCACATCGTGCAAAAACATATTCATGCGGCACAAGTTGTAGCTAGTAACGTTCTTTTCTTGACCGTAAAAACCGCCATTAATGTTTTCAATGCCTAGCACTTTTTTGGCTTTTAGCAGAAGCGACCCGGATCCGCATGCTGGGTCGTATACGTCTGAAATGCTTGATTTTCCAGTGGTCCCAAGGCGCGTGAGCAGCATTGAGACTTCTGCAGGCGTAAAGTATTCGCCGCCAGATTTTCCAGCATTAGAAGCGTACAAGCCCATCAAATACTCGTAAGCATCGCCAAAAGCCTCAATAACATTGTTGTTTACACTGCCAAGCCTCATCTCACTAATCACTTGTAATAACTTAACAAAACGCTTATTTCTGCCTTCAACAGTATCTGCAAGCTTAATATTATTCACATCGTAATCGGAGAATAATCCCTTAAAATCGCCAGACGAATCAGTTCCTTGAGAAGAAGCTTCAATATTGCGGAACACGCGGCTCAATGTTTCGTTTAGATTGCTATCTTGAGGAGCGTTCTTAAGCACATTGCAAAACAGTTCGCTAGGAAGTATAAAGAAGCCTTTAGCAGAAATCATCTCACTGCGAATAGGCTCTGCATCTTCATCGCTTATTGTTGCATAATCAAAGTTTGGATCGCCGTCTATAGATTCGTGCTCGTTCTTATTAATAAAATCGCATAAATTCTCGGAAATATAGCGATAAAACATTGTGCACAATACGTATGCTTTAAAGTCCCAACCATCAACGGAACCTCGCAAATCGTCGGCAATCTTCCAAATCGTGCGATGCAATTCCGCGCGTTCTTCTTCTTTGCGAGTGTCCATTCTGCTGCTCCCTATTTGTGCAATTTGTGCAAGCGCATGCGCCATAATTAAATAAACGCAATAATTGAATAAGCGTTCTTTAATATTCTACTGTAAGCGCACACAATCAGCAGCGATGTTATTTGCATAATGTTATTTTCATTGCTTGCGTCTAGCTTCGATTTTGTGCGCGCAAGCCTTGAGTTACAAAAGACACAACGCAACAACGCATTAGGCAATAAGGCGATTATTCAGCAAAAAAGCGCGCTGGGAAAGCACACGTTTTGCGAAGCGCATGATTTGGCTGCATTACAGCAAACTCAGCGCCGGTAGTTTGCGCGATTTTTTGCAAATCGCTTTCTTGCGAAATAAAAAGCGCAGTTGCGAGCGCATCGGCGTAAGCAGTCGGAAAAGCACATGTTTTAGCAGGAACGTAAGTCCAGCTTGCAGAAAGTTTTTGCGAAGGTACGCCATCTAAAGCGTTGATAAGGTGAGTTGCAACTACATTAGATTCAAAAGCATCAGCTGCAAGGCAATTTGTGTCTTTTACTTTCCAGCGCCTTCTTGCAGCAGACGAAGCACACAACGCTCCGCTTGCGATTGATGCCACACCTACCGCTTGCGTTGTGTCAAAAGGATTTTCTAGCGCAACTTTTATTTGACTATTCTTTTTGCTAAAGCAAGCGCGCATATCTCCGCCTGCGTTTACCAAAAAATCAAAATCCGAAGGAAAATAATTATTCGCAGTCGAATCGTCACTAAACTCCTCTTTAATAATCTGCATTACAAGATCTACAAAATAGCCCTTACCGGCTGCACCAAAATCAAGCTGCACTGGCTTATTTGTGTGAAGCGTTGCGCCGCCGTCATCTCGCGAAATATCTGCCCACTTAACTGGCAGAGCGCGGCGATAGTTAGAGCAACTGTAGCTGCTGCTATTATCGTTCTTGCCTGCGCTAGCTGCCGACTCCGGAACGAATTGCACAGAATTGTTGTAGCCAAGCGCAAGCAGATCCGCACCAATACAAGCGTCAAAAGCACCGTGCGTGGCATCGTAAAACTCGCTATAGATCGCAAAAAGCGGCTGAGCCCACGTTGGAAACTCAAACTCGCCGCCATGCTCCGCACGAGCCATGCGCGAAACAAGCGAATCCGCACGAAAGCGCGAAAGCACCGATTCATACTCTTCAATAAAAGCGCGAATCCGCTTCTGCACGCGCTGCGGAATCGTCACGCTGCTAGAGATAATAATCCCCGTGCCAAGCGCGCGCTCAATCGCCATTACATTCCCAAACATCACTTTCCTCACACAAAAACATCGCTTGCCTCACGCAAACATTTCATTCGCTTTTTTAGAAAGCTCATACCGA
Source organism: Gardnerella sp. DNF00747 (assembly GCF_049262675.1). NCBI lineage: Bacteria > Bacillati > Actinomycetota > Actinomycetes > Bifidobacteriales > Bifidobacteriaceae > Gardnerella > Gardnerella sp. DNF00747. The sequence goes on from NZ_CP058394.1 coordinate 1,535,324, forward strand.
ATAGGGCGTTCGCCAATAGAATCAACCATTCCAAGCTCAATCAAACCGTTAAGCGCACTCACAATCTTTCTCTCACCAACCTGCTCAGCAATTGCATTGCCAACATATTCGCTTAATTGCTTGCGAGTCATCGGAGTTGGATTATACGAAAAAAGCTTATTTTGCAACAAAATAGACAGAACTTCACGCTGCACTTTAGAAATTTCTTCCTCTGAGAAAAGCTCACGCAGCTTACCCATACAGTAAATAATGTGCTTTAATTGCACACTAATATTCTCAAACACTTCGCCCTGTGCTTTTACAATATATTCCAACATTGTGCAACAAAACATAGTTAAATCATTGCAATTAAACAGCTCCTGAGCTTTAGAAAAAGCAGCATAGTATCCAGATTTTTCTGCATAAATTATAGAGCTTAAGCTCAAAATTGTTGGCATCGAAAGATGCTCATGCAATTGCAAAGCAAGCAAAAACCGCCCAGTTCTACCGTTTCCATCGTAAAACGGGTGCACGCTCTCAAAAGCATAGTGGCACATGCACGCCTTAATAAGCGTTGGAACTTCGCTGCTATTCATCAAACTCAACATCTGTGTTAAATGATCTTGAATTTCTGCTTCCGTTGCATCGCCATCGTGCACTACATTATTTGCACCATCACGAATACTTACTTTTCCACTCCTAAAAATCTCGCCATCTGGAATATTATTTGCTTCTAATTCGCCCTGCATAATACTGTCGTAGATTTTTCGTATATCTTGCAAGGTTTGTGGAATCGAAGTGTCACATTCATTTGAATCCGCAAGCTCGAGAAAAAGCTTAGTAAATTCACTAAAACGCGTATGATTATTCTGCTCGTTTGCAGCATCAAGTGCTTTGGAAAGCTCTTTTCTAGTGCTGTGAACACCTTCAATAATGTTGGTATTTTGCACTTCTTTTGCAATAAGTTGCATTAAATACTCGCGCTGAGCAAACCGCGGCAACTCGTTCCACGCTTTTTCAACCGCTTTTTCAGTATTCGCAATATAATTCATATACGTCACAAGATCCGTTACGCACATTGCAAAAATCTCATGCGCATCAAATACGATTCCAGAACGATACGTCACTGGATTATCAATGCGCAAGCAATACTCTTCTTCCGCAATATCACAAGGTTTTGCATTACTTTTAGACATTGCAACTATTTTGCGTATTGTTTTGTAATCCATAATGCGACTCCGTTTACATTATTGCGTTTACATTATTGAGGATTTTGTAGTGATGTCTTGCAATATTTTGCTTGCGATATTTTGCTTATACGCAAATAACGCATTTATCACAAAATGATTGCATAACTAATATAAAAGTCTATTCTATACCTACATTTTGGCAAAATGAAGGCATAGCACACAAAAAACATTCGTCTATACCGACATTTTGGCAAAAACGCGCTATAGAAACATCGGAAGCATTGGCAACATCACACCACTCGTTTCGGCGTTCGCAATACTCAAACGCTAAATTCAATCTATGCCGTAACGCGTTTTATACGCAGCGTAATCCTTATCTTGCAAAATACTAGCCACATTCGGAGCGTATTCGTATTCTTCTTCAACAAGATGCGCAAACTGCTGCTGAGCTAAAAGCTCAACATTCAAAGGCTTTGTAATAATGTGGAACATATCCTCAAGAAGCTTCGTATCGTTAGCATCTTTAGCCTGGATTGAAGCTTCGTCGTTAACACGCTGCGTTATTAATCCCCAATCGAAATGGTATCCAGCATCTCGCGCAACTATATCCCAAAAAACGCGTTGCGTTCTACCATTGCCCTCACGAAATGGGTGTAAAACATTAAAATTATTGTAATTTACACTTAGCTTACTAATAAACTCGTCAATAGATAAACCTTGCAATAAATTATCATTTTTAAGCGTTTGCTCACAGTAACGAATCCCAACGCCCATGTATTCAAGCGGATGAAACGGTTCGCCGCCGCCTTTAGTCATATCTATAGTGCGAATCTGGCCAGCCCAATCGTAAACATCTTGAAAAAGATAATGATGAATCCACTGCAATTGCTTAACAGTTCCTTCAGCATGTGGCAAGTTTTCGTACAAAATAGAACATCTTGTGAGAACAGCATCGTTCTCATATTTATCTAATTCAATCTGATTATTTATATTAGATTTGTTCTTCAATACCCTTGTGTGAGGAATAAGATAAGGGTCAAAAACTGTTTCCACGACACACAACCCAATAACTTAATCCATCACGCCATATCTAGAACGCATTCTAGCAACAAATTCATTGCTACTTATAAGACCATTAGCATATTGATTTGCGTCATAAAGAAACTCTTTTGAAGGCGAATTGCCTTCAAGTTTGCCTGAAGCTATTGCAAGACCCAAATTTTCTTGACGCCTACGTTGCGTTTCTTTATCAATCATTTCTTCTCCCTGCCAACACACGCACCCAAATCAAAAACAACTATTAACTATTTTACTATGCACGATACATTTTGATTACAACATATTCAATTACAACACATTTTACTTACAGCACATTCTGCGATTTGACGAATCTAGCATCGGCAACATAACGCCGCTCGTTTCGGCGTAGATTATTCCAAAGATAAGCGCCATGTTATAGCTAAATCTTTACTTATTTGCACATAACAACAATAAAAAGTAAAGATAATTGCAATCTTGCATATTGAAAAGTAAAGATTCGCAAAACTTAAGCAAAAAGAAAGAGCCTTCGCACACGAACGCAAATAGGCACTCACTTTCAAAAGTGAAAAAATTTTACAGTTTTGAAAGTGAAAGTGCGAATCTGCTTGCAAACACTCGCCACGATTCTTACGACATTGAAGGAATCCGCGTAATAGACATAGCGCAATGGCTGCTCGAAACAAACACGTCGTTTCGTTTGTGAGCGTTACTTTCTCAGTCGGCTAACTGAGTTTTTAACAGTGTTTTGCCAATCACCGTTACTTTCTCAGTTCGTTAGCTGAGTTAGTAACAGTGCTTCGCCTCTGAGATCTATTTTCTTTACAAACGCGCTATAAAAACAAAAAGGCAGGAGCTTGAGAATATCCCAAACTCCTGCCTTAGAAGAGATTACCTTGCTTACACAAGTTCATAAACTTACAAAAGCAACAAACTTACATAAGCAACAAAAGCAACCTTAAATCACCTTAGCGTTAGGCAGCACGTTGCCGTCTTTATCAACGTTACAACTATGCTCAACAGCAATCGTAATATTGTCAGAGTCAACCGAGTAGAAGCCATCCGTCACCTTAAAAACGTGACGCACGCCTTTCAAATCGTCAACCTTCACAAAACCGTGATCAATCAACGCAAGCACAGCCTCATGTCCAGGAAGCACGCCCATTGCGCCATTCACAGAAGGAATAACCACAAACTTGGCGTCACCTTCCCAAACAGGATGCCTGGCTGCCACCACACTAACGTGCAGCGATTTTACTTGCTTCTCCGACATAATCACGCACCAAACTCTTGCTGCATATCGTGCCAACGACGCTCAAGATCATCAATGCCACCGATACCAGAGAATGCCTGCTCAGGAATCTCATCGTAAACACCATCGCAAATGCGAGTGAATGCCTCAATGGTTTCGTCTGCTGGCACATAAGAACCTGGACGACCAGTGAACTTTTCAGCCACATAGAAGTTCTGACCAAGGAACTGCTCAATCTTACGAGCGCGGCTGACAGTAGTCTTATCTTCCTCACCAAGCTCATCGATACCAATCAAAGCGATGATGTCCTGAAGCTCCTTGTTACGCTGCAAAATAGCCTTAACGCGGTTCGCGCAATCATAATGAGCCTGACCAACGTAACGCGGATCCAAAATTCTAGAAGTAGAAGTCAAAGGATCCACAGCTGGGTAAATACCCTTAGCTGCAATATCACGCGAAAGCTCAGTAGTTGCATCCAAGTGCGTAAAGGTTGTTGCAGGTGCAGGATCAGTGTAATCATCTGCAGGAACGTAAATAGCCTGAAGTGACGTAATGGAATGGCCGCGCGTAGAAGTAATACGCTCCTGTAATGCACCCATTTCATCTGCCAAGTTTGGCTGGTAACCAACTGCGGAAGGCATACGACCAAGCAGCGTGGAAACCTCAGAACCAGCCTGAGTAAAGCGGAATATGTTATCGATGAACAGCAACACATCCTGATTCTGCACATCGCGGAAGTACTCAGCCATAGTCAAAGCGGTAAGAGGCACGCGAAGACGAGTCCCAGGAGGCTCATCCATCTGACCAAAGACAAGCGCTGTTTTCTCCAAAACGCCAGCATCAGCCATTTCGCCAATCAAATCGTTACCTTCACGGGTACGTTCGCCAACGCCAGCAAACACAGACACACCACCGTGATTCTGTGCAACGCGCTGAATCATTTCCTGAATCAACACAGTTTTACCAACGCCTGCACCACCGAACAGACCAATTTTACCGCCCTGAACGTAAGGGGTAAGCAAATCGATAACCTTAATACCAGTTTCGAACATCTGAGTCTTAGACTCAAGCTGATCAAAAGCAGGTGGGTTACGGTGAATTGGCCAACGCTCAGTTATTTCAATGTGCTCGCCAGGCTTAGCATTCAAAATGTTGCCTGTAACATCGAACACGTGACCCTTAGTAACATCACCAACAGGTACAGAGATTGGGCCGCCAGTATCTCGCACTAAAGCACCACGAACCAAACCGTCAGTAGGCTTTAAAGCAACTGCACGCACAGTCGAATCACCAAGGTGCTGCTCAACTTCCAGCGTAATCTCGTGGACGGTATCTCCCTCGGTGTTTCCAACGGTGTTGATATCGACTTTGAGAGCATTGTAAATATCCGGCAGATAGCCGACCGGGAATTCAACGTCAATCACGGAACCCTGAACGCGGGTTACGCGACCAGCTGTTGGATCGACCTCCTGCTCAGCTTCTGGAGGCGCTGTGGTCTGATTTTCAGCCATATGCTCCTAATCCTCCTCATTATTCAGCGCATCAGCGCTGCCGATAATTTCGGTAAGTTCTTGAGTAATGGATGCCTGACGAGAAGCATTAAGCTTTCTTGTCAAATCATCCACCAAATTGCGGGCGTTATCTGTAGCCGTATGCATAGCGTTCTGTCTGCTTGCCGTTTCGGAAGCAGCAGAAGTAAGTAAGCACTCGTGAATACGAGACTGAATATACTTCGGCAAAACAGCATCCAATACTTCATCCGGGCTTGGTTCGAAGCAATACTCCACAGCTTCTGGATTGCTGCGGCTCACTGCTTCTTCACGAGCCGAAACTGCGCTCGTAGACGACAATGCTGCTGAAGGACCAGAAGCTGCTTCATAGTCAGGACGATGCATAGAAAACTCTTCACCGTCCTTCAAAGGAACCAACTCAACTGGCAGCATGCGTAACGTACGAACTTTTTGCCTCACCATATTTATAAATTCAGTGAACACAATATACAGTTCCGAAACTCCGCCTTCTGCTTCCGGCGTCATATAAGCGTCCATTAAAGTATCGGAAATCTTTTCAGCAATAGTAACGTCTGGGTGGTCAGTAGAACCTTCCCAAGTACCTGCCACATCGCGATTGCGATACTTGTAGTAAGTTGCACCGCGTCGACCGTACACGTACAGTTCTGCATGCTTACCTTCTGCATCGAGTTTTGCAAGAAGTGCTTCAGTCTCACGAATAATCGAAGACGTAAACGCACCTGCCATACCACGATCAGAAGTAAGAGCTAAAACTGCTACACGATTGCCAGCATGCTCTTTACCAAAAATAGGATGCTTAATATTTGCTTCGTGATGAGCTACCAACGCCTGCACGGCATCGAAAATTGCGTCACTATAAGGCTTAGCATTAAGCGCAATATCTCGCGCTTTAGCGATATGAGAAGACGCAATCATTTCCTGAGCCTTAAAGATTTTACCCAAAGACTGTGTGGAAATAATTCTCGATTTCAATGCAAGTTGGGAGGACATACGCTACTTCCCCTCAGGCTCGCGACTGTCTGCTTTCGGCTTAGCTACGAGCTGTTCCTTCTCAACAGGAGCAGGGTTTTCAGCCGGCGGCAAAGAATCCTTTACAATCAAAGGCTTGCCAGCAGATGTCTTAAACGTCCTACGGAAATCATCAATGGCTGCATCAAGCTTAGCTTCAGTTTCCTTAGTGAAGTCTTCAGTATCGCGAATTACTTGCAAAATGTCGGTTCCCTTATCCAAGTAATCCAACAATTCGCTTTCGAAACGCAACACATCCTTCACAGGAATATCGTCAAGCTTGCCATGAGTACCAGCCCACACAGAAACAACTTCTTGCTCCATTGCTCGAGGAGAGAACTGCTTCTGCTTAAGTAGCTCAGTCAAACGAGCACCGCGAGTAAGCTGCGCCTTTGAGGCTGCATCCAAATCAGAAGCGAACATTGCGAAGGATTCCAAAGACTTGTAACGAGCCAAGGAAATCTTCAACATGCCGGAGACTTTCTTCAAAGCCTTAGCCTGAGCTGCACCACCAACACGAGACACGGAAATACCAACGTCTACTGCTGGACGCTGACCGGCGTTGAACAAATCAGACTGCAAGAAGATCTGACCATCGGTGATAGAAATCACGTTGGTTGGAATGTATGCAGAAACATCGTTTGCCTTGGTTTCGATAATTGGAAGACCGGTCATAGAACCGCCACCCAAATCGTCAGAAAGCTTAGCACAACGTTCAAGCAGACGAGAGTGCAAGTAGAACACGTCGCCTGGGTAAGCTTCACGCCCAGGTGGACGACGCAAAAGCAAGGAAATTGAACGGTATGCTTCTGCTTGTTTCGACAGATCATCGAAAACAATCAAAACGTGCTTGCCGTTATACATCCAGTGCTGACCGATTGCAGAACCAGTGTAAGGTGCAATGTATTTAAAACCTGCAGAATCAGAAGCTGGACTTGCCACGATTGTGGTGTACTTCATAGCTCCTGCTTCTTCAAGGCTTTGGCGCACTGAAGCAATAGTAGAACCCTTTTGACCGATTGCTACATAAATGCAGCGAACCTGTTTCTTTGGATCTCCAGTTTCCCAGTTAGCACGCTGGTTAATAATCGTATCTATTGCGATTGCAGTCTTACCTGTTTGACGGTCACCAATAATCAACTGGCGCTGACCACGACCTATTGGCGTCATTGCGTCAATAGCCTTCAAACCAGTAGACAATGGTTCATCGACTGGATGACGGTGAATAACGTCTGGAGCCTGGGCTTCAAGAATACGACGCTCACTGCACTCAATCGCACCCAAACCATCGATTGGATTACCCAACGGATCCACAGTACGACCAAGATAAGCGTCACCAACCGGCACAGACAACACCTCGCCTGTGCGGTATACTTCCTGCCCTTCCTCAATGCCTGTAAAATCGCCGAGAATAACGACGCCGATTTCGTGTGCATCAAGGTTGAACGCAAGACCCAAGGTATCGTTCTCGAATGTGAGCAGCTCGTTTGCCATGCAGCCGGACAATCCAGCTACGTGCGCAATGCCGTCACCAGCCGTAACAACATAGCCAACTTCTTGCGTTGGCATGTCGGTAGGCTTATACGAGTCAACAAACCCGTCGAGCGCCTTGCGTATCAGGGCGGGATCAATAGATAGTTCCGCCATAATTCTCCTTAATTTACTACTTCACTGCCTGTGTCCAAGCACCATTTCGCGCAGAACGCTGCAACTGCTTAAGCTGCATCAACATGGTGCGATCGGTTATTTGATCACCGATTTGTATACGCATACCACCAAGTACGTTTGGATCCACAATTGGGTTAATGTATGCACGATGACCCAACTTATTGCTGTAGATTTCAATCAAACGCTTAATTTGCTTATCTGTAAGCGGCTGAGCAGTAGTGACTGTAACCAATGTTTCGCCAGCTTCACGCTCAAATCCTGACCAAGCACCACCGAAGCTACCGGTTTTACCGCTTTCGGCACCTCCGTGCCAAGTTCCTACTAGATAATGCATAATGCGCAATACAACAGGGTGCGCCTTACCTCCAATAAGCTCGTCAATAAGGCGAGACTTATCTTCCGAAGACCTATTCGGATCAGTAATCGCATCAGAAAGCTCAGGATACTTATCAATCATGTCCATCATTGACGAAAGCTCGTCTGAAATGCGCTGCGCTTCATCGTGCGCATCTGAGATGGCCTGAGCAAGCGAAGAACGCGACAAACTATCGTTTACTCGCGATGCCTTTTCTGGCATTCTTACCTCCTCGTTTCTGTAAAAAACGAAGTAATGCAAATAATACAAAATGAAATAACCGTAATTTTATTTTGCGATTATTCAGTTTTGTACATTACTTTACTTGCTTTGATCCGAATTTTTAGTGTCTCCAACTTCATCGATCACATGATCAATAATCTTGGAGCTGACGGTATCGTCATCCAATTTGGATGCAAGAATCTTGCCAGCTAAAGCTGCTGCAAGAACCGACACCTCTCCTTGGAGGCTGGACATGGCATGCTTATGCTGAGCCTCAATGGAATGCTGCGCTTCACTGATAATCTTCGCAGCATCCTTTTCAGCGCGTTGTCTAGCTTCGCCAATAATTTTTGAAGCTTCCGATCGAGCCTCTTCACGAGTCTTTGCAGCATCAGTTTGAGCTTGAGAAAGTTCGTTTTCAATCTGGCTCTTCAACTCGTCTGCTTCACGCTGCACATTAGCAGCCTTAGCCATTCCGCCTTCAATTTTTTCTGCACGCTCGTCGAGAATTGCCTGGAATTTAGGCATAACAAACTTGTAGAAAAACGCTGCAAGAACTACCAAAACTACTAATGACCACAGTACGTCATAAGGCTCAGGCAAGAACAACGCCAACTTATTACTTCCGGCTGCATATGCCATGGCTTGTCCTTTCTATTCTTTCAACACTATTCGTGTTGTGCATTGTAAGTTTTGTTCAGGCTCCCATAATGTAGGAAACGAAGCCAAGCAAGCCCAAAACCTCAATAAATGCCAAGCCGACGAACATAAACAGCTGAATGCGGTTGCCAACCTCTGGTTGACGTGCAGTAGATTCCATAGCCTTAGACACTACTATTGCCATGCCGAGTGCAGGGGAAATAGTTGCTACAGCAAAGCCAAGAATGCTCAGGTTGCCGGTCAAACCTGCAAGAGCGATGATACTATTCATTGGTTTCCTTTCTGTTGAAACAGTAACCAGTATAAACCCGTAAGATATGTAAAATCTGAAAATCTAAACTACTTTTATTAAGCAGCTACAACAGCAGACTTTTCTTCCTCTTCCGGATAACTTTCCGAAATGTAGACTGAAGCAAGCACTGTAAAAATAAATGCCTGCAAGCCAGCTACCATAATTTCGAATAGGGTAAACAGAATGCCACCAAGCAGCCACAAAGCACCGCCTAAGGCAAGGAGTTTATTGCTGGAATCCACCACGAAGAAATTGGTGAATACTAAACAAGTGGCCACCAGCAAATGGCCAGCAATCATATTCGCAAACAAACGAATTGTAAGCGAAAGTGGTCGCACAATTATTAATTCTATGAGCTGCAATGGCGAAAGAATAAAGTAAATCGGCCATGGCACACCCGCTGGGAACAATGCTTCGCGGAAGAATCGCAAAAAACCTTTTTCGCGAATGCCAGCAATAAGATATTGGCAAACAACCCACAAAGCAAATACCAACGGACAAGCAATGGTTGCGGTTGCAGCCATATTTAATCCTGGAATCACAGAACAAAGATTAAAGAAGAAAATAGTGAGGAATAATGTGGACATCATTGGCACATAGCGCTTGCCGCGTTCCTCGCCAATCATTTCGTAAACAATGTTGTAGCGCACAAAATCCATCAAAATTTCAAGCACGCTTTGGAATCTGCCAGGAACAACCTTTGCTCGCATAGCACCAATTCCAAAAATAATCATTACTACTACTGCCATAAGTAAGCGCACTAAAATAATGCGATTCATGGCAAATGGAGTGCCTTGGAACAAAATTTCTGGAGGCAAAAACTCACTAATATTAGGTAGCTCTGGTTTATTCGAAGCTACAGTAGAAGCTACAGTTGTGGTCTTCTGTAAAACATCAACCATTACATCCATAAGTGCCTCCTTATAGCAATTCGTTCACACGCCTCAATTCAGTGCCGCTCACTCACATACTCAATTCATTCATTCTTGCGGCATATATATCAACTAGATCATATGTTTCATATTTCGTAAGGCGCGGGGCACGAAACGAAAAATATATCTAATTGCTGATTGTACTCTTTGCTTGTACATAAAATTACGCAACGTCAAAATTTATTTATTCATACCGTACTTAACTCCGTCAAATGGATAAAAATTATCGGAGCGCGGAGAAGCTGGCTCATGTCTTATAGAACGTTCAGTTCCAAGCCTTCCAGCAGTTCTTAAATGAGGAATATCAGAAAGATTGTAAGGCGTAGTTTCGTACACCCAATTAAGCCAGTTGCGCCAAAGCAAATTCGCGTGCGCGCGCCAAGAAAATAATGGCTCTAATTTTGGATCGTCATGAGGGAAATAGTTGTAAGGAAATGGAACGTTGCTCAAACCTTTTAACATGTCACGCTCATATTCCTGCGCAAGAGTCATTTTGCCATATTCCCAGTGTCCTAGCGCAAAAACTTCAGAAAAATCACGCGTAGCAACTAAGCCCGGACCAGATTCGGGACCATACGTAAGAATTTGTAAACGCTGATCTGCAGAAATGCTGTCAACATCAACACTCGCTATTCTAGAATGCGGTTGTAAAGCGATTTCATCAAAACCATTTGTAAGAAAACAGTACTCATCCTGCAAATATTGTGGGAATACGCCAAAAATTTTCTCGCTGAGAACATGCTTTTTTATGCCATATCGATAGTAAAGCGCACCCATTGCACCCCAGCACAAATACATTGTTGAGAAAACGTGTGTTGCTGCCCAGTCAAGAATTTGCGTAAATTCGTGCCAGTAGTCGACATCCTCAAATTCCATGTGCTCAACAGGAGCTCCCGTTACAACAAATCCGTCGTAATAGTTGTTACGAAGTGCGTCAAGATTTTCGTAGAATTTTACTAAATGATCAGCGTTAACGTGTGTGGATATATGCGTGGAAGTTTTCATAAAATCGACATCGACTTGCAAAGGAGATTTAGAGATGAGTCTCAAAAGCTGAGTTTCTGTCTCGATTTTTTTGGGCATAAGATTCAAAATCAACAAACGAAGTGGTCGAACATCCTGCTGTTCTGCTTCTGGGCGTTCCAATGCAAAAATTCGCTCAGCATCTAATATGCTTCGCGCTGGCAATCCTTCAGGAATCTTAATAGGCATGTGTTTATTATACCCCGCACTTGTTTATGTTTATTGTGTCTATGTCACTAATGTGCACAAATCGTAAAATTTTAACCAACTACAGAGAGACACGCCCGAATTTGACAAATTCAAATTTGCACCTATTGTAGATAGAGCTGCTAAAAGTAGCCGACGCGGGGTGGAGCAGCTCGGTAGCTCGCTGGGCTCATAACCCAGAGGTCCATGGTTCAAATCCATGCCCCGCTACGAATAAGGTCGTAGGTTCTACTTTTAAGAATTCTGCGGCCTTTTCTATTTCCGGAACACGCCATGGAGTGGCTTCATTTAATCTCATATTGACCGACGGTCGTGTCATATCTAATACTTCCGCCAATTCATTTTGCGTACGTCTTTGACCCGCCAAAAGCATACGAATATTCATTGTCACAATCTGATTCAATGTCAAATCCATTATCATTCATCTTTCTTTCCTAAAACCAACTAGCCTTTTCATCCTATCGGTTAGTTACATATATAGTATATCACATATTATGTATTTGTAAAAAAAACGGACTTGAAACCGTGTAACGAAACAATACGTAAAATCTTTTCTCTACGTATTCTAGTCTATGTTTTTATGTTAAAAATCAAAAGAAAACTACTCCCTAATAGTTGGGAAACATATGTTACACATTGGCTGGAATATCTTGAAGCAAGTGGATATACAGAAGATACGATTAGATGCCGCTACTACAAAATCAGTCGGCTTGCACGCCTACTTAATCAGCCACCAGAAGATATTACAGGACAACAACTTGTTGAGCTTTTTGCACACCAAGACTGGAAACGAGAAACGCGCAAAGGTTATTCTTCAACAATACGCTCGTTTTACTCATACATGATTGAAGAAGAAATTATTGATGTCAATCCAACAGTAAAGTTACCTAAAATTCGTAAAGAATACGCAATACCTCATCCATGTCCTGATTACATCATTCGTGGTGCTTTAGCCCGAGTTAGAGGTAACAAGGAGTATGAAGCCATGCTCAGGCTCGGGGCAGAATGTGGATTACGACGTAGTGAGATAGCACAAGTATCTTCATCCGATATTATGATGCTTAATACTCATCCCCAGCTTCTTGTACACGGTAAAGGACGCAAAGAACGCACTGTCCCCATCGCGCCAGATCTCGCACAAATCATCGCCAACAAGCATGGATACATGTTTCCTGGCAGATGGACCGGTCACGTCGAAGCATCCTATATTGCGCATCACATCTCTCAGCTTCTTGGTAACGGATACTCCACACATAGTCTCAGACATCGATATGACACTAAGGCATATGAAAGTACACACGACCTTCTCTTAGTATCTAAACTCCTTGGCCACGCTAGTGTAGAAACCACTCAAATATATATCAGTCTCACATTCCCTGATAGCAGTGCCATTACAGAAGCTGTTCGCCTCTAAAACAAGACAATATGAGGGGAGCACACGAGCATATTGACTTTATATCAAAAAGTTGCCAATCGTATTCTCACTACTATGTATAAAGCAAAAGTTATCGAGATTAGGAAAGAAAAATTAGAACGACACTAAGTATGTATATATCTTTCACCTGAATATTTACGTATAGTAAAAACATAGATAGAAAGACGAAGGATAATTATGGCTAATATGGATAAAAATCAGATTATTAAACAAGAAACCGAGATTACGAGACTAGATGCTATTTCTGGTCGCGGTGACCAGAAGCCAGGGAGCAAGAAGAAGCGTAAGCTTATCATCATTGCTACTGCGGTTGTTGTAGTTATAGCTTTGCTGGTTGCGAGTATGCTGGGTGTGAAGTCTTTAAGAGATTCCAAGACTCAAGCGTGCATCCAGGCAAACAGTGCGTACGCCAAAGCGTGGGCACAGTACGAGAAGACACGCCAGGATGCTGATGAAACTGCTAAGACTGTGACTAGTGTGGAGCAGGTTGCAAACGCTAAAACCTACACCACATTCACAGCCCAGCATGCTAAGAGTAAAAAGGTAAGTAAGGCGCAGTCTTTGAATTGTGCTATCTCCTACACTCAGGCTTTCAACGCGACCATGTCTAGTCTTGATAAGACTACAGCACAGCTTAATAAGACCACTAAGGCTCTGAAAAACTCAGTCGTTCAGGTCACAAAGTCGAAGAATGTGAAGGATCTTGAAAATGCTAAGAATATGGTGAAGGCGAAGCTTGATGAGATGAATAATCTGCTCTCCTCATCAGACGGTCAAGTGGCTGATAATGCTACTCGTGATAACCTGCAAAACCAGATAAACACGCTTACCGCAGCGTTGAATGATAAGAAAGCAACCGTCGAGTCTTTGACTAAGGCTCTTGAGCCAGTCCAAGGCGCAATCGACAGTGTAAACGCAAGTATACAAGCGAAGCAGCAGGCAGACGCTGCCGCAGCGGCTGCGGCGCAAGCAGCTCCGCAGGCTCGTTCCCAGTCTGCGGCTCGTACTAGCTCGGGAGCTCCTCGTTCAAGTACTCGTGGTGGGTCTTCTTATAGTGCGCCAGCACAGAATAAGAATTCGGGTGCGGTCGACTGGGATAAATACCTTGCTGACGGGAAAGCATATAATGAATTACATAGAACACCTAATCAATGTCGATATATCTATCGCTGTGGCACTGGATGGAATACCGATGGAACACCAGATGGTGACGGTGATGTAACTAATAGCAAATAGTTTCCATCTTTACTCATTTTCCCTTTACATAGTGGTTGGTTTTAGACGACTTCTAAAACCAACCATTTTTATCAATACCAAATTTTTATTGATATAAAATAAAATTTTTTCATTTTCTCATTACTGAATGTGAAACTTTTTGGTTTCGCATTTCATAATAAGCAATTTGAAAAAGGGAGACTTTTATGTCGCTTTTCGCTAAGCATAAAAGTATGAGAGACAAGATCCGACAAGGTTCACATCGCGCTCTTGCTGGTATCGTTGTCGCATCAACAATGTTGACAGGATCCGCATTTGCCGCTGGCGGTGCCGGATGGACAGGTGGAAACACTGGCGGATCTGGCACATATAAATCGAATACATTCTGGGTTACCGATGATAACCTAGGTTCCGCATCAGATAATGAAGCAGTGGTGCGCGCTATCCAATCAGAAGGTGTAGCCATCGGTAGCTCTGCTACCCGCGAAGCAGCAGCTAGAGCGCAAATTAACGCTGCATTATCCAAGGCTCGCGGTGATTGTGAAACAGAGTATACTGCGCGAGGTGGCACTGGTTCGGCAGACTGCCGCATCTGGGGTGTAGGCTTCACCGCAACAACAGCAGGACCAGGAATCACAAAACCGGAATATAACAATACTTCTAGCGCGCAAGCAACTGGCGCTCAATGGTTATCAGCATGGAACAACGAAACACAGAACGGTACCAGAAAATATAATCACGGCGGTAGCGAATACACAGTGTTTGATGATATTGATTCAGCTAATACACTCGCTTCATTCGCTGCTCAGGGTATGAGTACGCCAAATACTGATTTGATTGTTATCGTTCTTGCAAAAGACCAGCCTAAACTGTGGGACTTTACCCCTGATAAGTCCTGGGTAAAATACTCTAACGGCAAATGGGCAACCGTTATTGATGCGAAGCATACCAACACCACCGGTGCAGACACCCAAACCATCCTTGATGGTGACAAGCTCGGCTCTGTGGTTAACGGTAGCTTGGGCGAGAACCTGGGAGATAGCCTCGACACATTCACCCTGTCTGATGATTACACGGCTGCTGACTATTTGTGGGATCCAGATATGAGTGATGTGCATGTGTATGCTGCTCCAATCCCTGAGGCATCAACTACCGTCTCCTCAGTCGATGACATCATCACTAAGGGTACTGACGTGACAAGCCAGTTCACTATCCAACAGGCTGGCACGACCATTACTGCTACCATGACCAGTCAAGCTCTTGCTGCTGCACGTAGTCTTGCTACCCCTATGCAATACACGCTGCTTATCGGAGGCAAGGCGAATTATGCAAATGGTAAGGGTGCAGCCCAGGTACGCGCTGACGCAGGCAAAAAAGCTACGGATGAAGTCGAGTTTTGTGCTGATCCAACCACAGGCGCAGCCCTCAATTCTCATGGTTTGAAGAATAAAGGCTCAGAGTCTGCCGCGGGCAAGACAAAGACTACGAACGAACCATACGTGTGTGGTTACGTTCCACCAGTAGCAAAGGCAGTCATATCTGAGGCCTCTCAGGGTGGTGACCAGGACGATATTAATGGTAAGAGTGTCATGCCAGGACAGAAGCTGGAATACGAACTCACTAGCGAACCAACCATTCCAAACAACCTGAGTTATGCTATCGAGTCTGTTGCATTCACTGACACGTATGACCAGTATCTTGAGCTTGACAAGCAGACTATCGAGCTGCGTGACCTTGAAACCGGTCGCACCATCAGTAAGAAGAACTACACGCTTACTGCAGATACCGAGAAGCATGAGTTTACTATCGAACTCAACAAGGATTACGTGACAGCGAATATGACCGCGGGATCTAAGCATCGTTTCCAGGTTCGTTTCGAAGGCACGGTATCCAAGAACGCTCCAACAGACCATAGTGTGGATAATCAGTGGGGTTTGAAACTCAACAATAGTTTGACCTCGTCTAACGTGGTATCAAATAAGCCGGTAGAGCCAAAGCCTGAAAAGAAGGATGAAACCAAGACTGGTATCAATATTGATGGCAAGACCGCATACGTAGGAGACGATATTTACTACCGTCTCACTTTAAGCGCAGCCACGTTGAAGGACACTGCGTATAAGGTTCACCGTCTCGGCATGATCGATGACTATGATGATGAGTACTTGCAGCTCAATGACAAGAATATCGAAATCCTAGACGCAGCCGGTAAGGACGTCACCAACAAGTTCAATATCCAGGTTAAGGATGGTGTCGTCTACGTGTTCGCTAAGACCGTAGACACGGAGTATCTCGGAGATATTCTTCCAGGGGATCCACAACCAACAGATTTAAAGGCCTACGCTGGCAAGGTATTGGATGTGACAAAGGATCCTGCAATCGACCAGTCTCTCCTTGGTCAGGATTACACCATCGTGCTTCCTATGACAGTCAAGCAGGTCAAGGACGGGTATGTAGTGAAGAACACTGCCACCCAGATTACAAACGATCGCAAGGATGTAACGAACACGGTAACTAACCCGTTAAAGGTTATTAACCCGAAGAAGGATGTGACTGTTAAGGTTAATGGCGAAAGTGCGAATGGTAAGAGTATTTATAAGGATCATCAGTTCTTGTATCGTCTCGATAGCTCCAAGATCGCTGGTAACCGTGCCTACAAGCAGATCAAGAATTGGCGCATCGTGGATGATTATGATGAAAAGTTTGACAAGCTAACCGGCCAGTGGGCAGTCTATGTCAACAACGACATTAAGCTCGCTGACGGCACTGTGATCTCCAAGGGTAGCCGTATCGACGGTAGCGGTGTTGATGCCGGATATTTCACTTTCACCGAGGCTAATGGTGCGTTTACTGTAGAGGCAACACAACAGTTCCTTGATATTGCATCTGCTATGGATAGTGACTTGTCCTGGACAGCGTACGTGCAAATGACCCGTTTGGGCGTAAGCGATCGCGTAGAAAACACGTTCGTGGAAACCATGAATGATGTTGAACGCGAATCCAATATGGTGTGGACCAAGACCCCAGACCAGACCCCTGCTATTAAACTCATCAAGTACGACGCAGCATCTGGTCTTGAAGCGGGAGACCGTAACACACCAAGCGAAGCCTTGAAGTCTACCAAGAACGGCACCAAGATTGTGTTCCGTATCATCAACACCGGTAAAGTCAACCTGACCAAGATCACGTTAGATGATAAGACTATCGCAGGCTCCGGTACGGTAACTAATCTGGAGTATCCAGCAAACTGGTCTAACCTGGTATTAAAGCCTGGCGAATACGTAGAAGTCAAGGGCACGTTGACTGGTATGAACACGATGAATCATACCGACCGTGGTCACACGACTGGTACACCTATCGTGCCATGCGCATCCCATAACGATCACCCATTCGACCCAAACGGTGGAGATAATGGTAATGGTGGTAATACGGGTGTGTGCTATGACACTCCAGTCGAAGATTCTGATGATTGGAACGGTGTTACTGCTGCACCATTGGCTCAGACTGGTAGCGCGGTCGTGTCTATCGCTATCGCTGCTCTTGCAGCCCTGGGCGCAGGAGCAAGCATCATGATCACTAAGCGTAACAAGGAAAATGCTCGTAAGCATTAACCCGTAAACACGCTTAGTATTAACTGGCGAGGGGTCGCACATGCACACGGGACTATCTCCGTGCAATGGTGTGGCCCCTCACTCTATATTTTCTTCTTCCTCTATTGATTTCTTATTAATCTTTCACACGTAACGGTTCATACTCATGAGTAGAAAAGACACAGCCTTTACCCCTAGTCAACGTGCTTATCTCAACAGTCTTCCAGCTATCAAACACGCGACAGCCACACGAATCTACTACACAAGCCAATTCCACAAAGACGCTGTCCAGCAATACGATAACGGTGTCAGACCGTCTGTTATTTTTGCACAGGCTGGAATGCCGTCCACCCTCATCGGGAGCAAAAGGATTGAACGCTGCATCAACAGGCGGGAAAACACCGACTACACACAGTCCGGCATGCCAGAACAAGTACACAAGCAAGTCAGCATATTCCTCGACCAGATGGCGAGCAGAGTTGAGGGTTTTGATTGAAGCCAAGCGTTACACCTTATCCACCAATTCCACAGAAAGAATCCTGACATACGAATAGCCGGACTCTGCCAAACAGTAGGGATATCAGAAAACACGTACTACGAGCTGAGACTGGTAAATAGTTAAGGTCTAATAATGTACTACTAATTTTTATATAAAATTATTCCACAATAAGAGACATACTTGGAAAGAATGCGAATCCTGTATTAGGATTATTTGTATCTTCATAGATGAATATGCAAATAAGATACAGCATTGTTCTTATGAAAGGAGGCAAAGATGAACAAGAATAGCAAGCGCGGCGGAATCAACCCACGACCTCGACCATATCCTCATATGATTTAGGCATAATTTATCCGCACATATTCACACCAAAGGTTAATAATGAACATGACTTCGTACGAAGAAATGTTTGATGAGTATGTGAAATCAAGTGCAGCATATTGCGCTTCTCTATTTGAAGCAACAGAATATTTTTTCAAAGCAAATGCTGCACTTGAAGCCACTATCGTCAGTACAAACACAGCGAAAACATCCACCATCCATTCAATACAAGAATATTTCGAGACATGTAAAATATCGCTTATTAAAACAATTGATTTGCTACGGACATTCCAAGAAATACATACGACTATCCCTGGAGAGCAAGTAGAAGTCGATTTCGCACAACAATACTTCTATATAAAGAAAACATTATCTTGCGTCGAGCAGATTATTCAACTCTTTAGCACAGTGCGTGATGACAAGAACCTACAGCAACAGATTTGGGATAACGACGACTTTACAACATACTTCACTACTAGTGCCGATAGCATCTCTCAAGCAATAATTTGGCAATGTAATTTCGCGAAACGAGCAAACCTTGACGAATCTATTTAAACCTTACCGCGGATATCTGCGTTTAGCAGCTAGTGATTTTCTTTCTAACTATGCAACTACACTAGCCTCAACTACTATTCAATTATGGCTATTGAACTCACTTTTTATCGGTTTTCAGCAGTCAAGCCATTATTTATCGCTTTACCTCACCCTCACTGCAATAAGTGAATTAGTAGCAGGCCTTTTCTCAGGAGCACTAGCTGAGCATGTAGGAATTTTCAGGACAACAGTTGCTGCATGCTTAGCAAGAATGATTGCGGGATTATGTATTATCGCAATTGTATCGGTATCCTTCTCAACCCCATCTGCTAACAAGTTGCTCCTATTTTGGTGTGTTTGTATACTTGTAATGGTTACGACAGCATGTGATACTTTCTATTTTCCTGCTATTACTTCCTTTGTTAATCGTGTAACAAAAAATGATGATCTTATTAATGTTCTTTCACTTCTTCGCTTTACAAGCCTCATGGGTACATTAGTAGGACCAGCAGTTGCAGGTTTTGCGAGTAGTAAATATTTATACATTCCAATTCTATTTACAGAAACTATCGCATTAGCAGGAATAATAATTTTTATTTATTTTATTTACAAGCATGCAGTTAGAACCGGAATTTATACTTCAGACGTCGCAGATGAAAATCCAGAATATTCTCAAGGCTTTTTGGCAACTTGGGCTAGGGGAATGGCAACATTTGTAAAAAACCAAACGTACAGGACTTTAGCTCCATTTGCAATACTCGAAGCTATCGCATCTACTGGCATAAGCTTTGCTGGAGTCCTCTTATTCTCAATGGTTCTACATAGTGCAGAAGGATATGGCTGGTATTTAAGCGCAATGTCACTTGGGTATGCCCTCAGCTATCTCATCGCGCCAAAAGTGTCCAGCAAAATGTCCTTCTCTATGCTACTCACTCTTTCACATATACTAGTGACTCTTTCTATAATAGGACTGGCATTAGCGCCTAACGCTATAGCAGCAGCCGTGTTTGGTTTCCTTTTTGCTTTCTTCCAAGGAGTAGTAAATCCACCATTCCAAACAGTATTTATTCATGTAGTAGATGATAATCTCGTTGGACAGGTAATGTCTGTATTCATCTCAGTTGTTGCCGCTATAGGAGCAGTAAGCTATCCGCTATGGGATTACGCTTATTCCCACATGACCATTCCATCTCTACATGCAGAGTCAGGAATAATTGTCATAGCTGCTCTTATCCACTTTATACTGGTGCTTATCTGCATATTCGATAAGCGATTGCGTTCAATTAAAGCAGAATAAGATGCAATAAATATTGTAAATACGAGCACAACTACAAGCTGCGCTGTGAAAGTTCACTACAGAAGTTTCACAGCGCAGCTTATTTTTAAATTAGAACGCTTTCAATTCAGACATCTAAGTTAACCGAGTGAACCATACTTTATCTGTCATAGAGTGTTCATTTGTGCCGTGAGCAAATAGCACCAACATCTATATCTAGGATATTTATAACTGATGTCCCGTCTGTAAATTCTTTTGACTAACATCATGAGAATTAAAAGAAATATCAGCACCATACCCGGATCCACTAAAAAGTCTGGGCGGCTATTGTCTCCACGAGTTTCACTCGTGGAGACTGTACTGTTGTGGCGCAGCAAGAATGCTGCCACCGGTCGCCGCCCCCACTTTCTCGTGTTGGTAGCCCAGAGGCTAGCACACCCAGTCCAAAGACCACACGCCAGCCTTGTCACGCCACCCAACAAGCTCACCCCTGCCAGCCCATTCCACAACATGTTCCACGGGCTGACCGGAGTCGAGCCTGGAGCGTCGCACAAGGACTGGGAGTGTTCTTGTGGGTTTACGGGTGTGCCTGCCCTGGAACTACCAACACACAAGGAAAGGATAAAAAAAATGGTTACCATCAACAGCGACCACACGGTCACACTCCTAATAGGAGAGGTAGAAGCTCTCGTAGCATTCCACAACTACCTAGCAGGCTTTACCACGAAAGGATTGGACGAGAACACACTACGCTACGGTATCCAAGCATTAAGCAGTCTCCTCATCGTGCGTGACATGTTCCTTATTGATAGTTTCCATGGCTGCACCATGCAAGACTTCCTCGATAACGTTGAGCACCCATTCGCTGAGAAAACTGTCCACTATGTGCGTTCAAGCCTCGACCTGGTTTTTAGAGATGACAATTTCACCCTCGACACACGGCGCATCCATCGTGCAATAGCACTGCTGACCACCATGCTGGAACTTAAAGGATTAAGTCAGAGGGAAACTGTCACAGTCTATGGCACACTGTCATACTTGTATTGGCTGAAAAATGACACGACAAACGCTCGTATCACAGCCCAGAAAGCACTCACGATAGACGAGAAGTACTGGCTTGCACGCATCACTACTACAGCGCTCCTTCACCACATCACACCCCACTGGTGCCAGAAGTAAGCAGAGGGTTTGCTGGCAGAAAAAGAAGCGCAACTTTTTCTGCCAGCCCCTGGTGGCTTATCGCAGCCACCCTCCCGCGCGGGGCGCGTCTTACCCCTAGGGCATGCCCTGAACAAAATTCCATAAATTTTAGGGCATTACCCCCAGGAGCAAGCCGCGCTATTACCACGCGAGAAGGGTGGCTACTATGCTTCCATAAGTTCACACAAAGATGTGTGAACCAGCCGCCACCAGCAGAACAAAGAATCTGCCACCACTATCATGGCGGCAGACCCATTATCATCGCATGGAACACCTGCGGTGTACTCTCATTTTTTGCTTTTTATGACGTGTTCTTGACACTTCCCACTCTAAAAAACGGGTCACTTCCGCCAACTTCCCCGCGTCCTCCACTCGCGTTACGGACACGCGCGAAGCTAGGGCCCGCAAGGGGTTGGCTCCAGCGCATTCCGTTTTTGTCCCTTCCAGTGTTCAACAACACGAACGAAAAATAATCACACCAGGGTTTTTATATAAAACCAAACCATAAGAAAAATCATATACAAGTAGAAAGGAAAACAAGAATGAAAATTAACAGCAAGCCAGTCACCGGCACAAGCTTCGCATACGACGGATGCCACAAAATCTACATCTGCGAAAACACACAAGATGAGCAAGACGCGCAAAAAACCGGATACACCATCCACCCCATAAGCGAGCTTGAAAACACATACGAAAACTCGTGCGACCTACGCTTCATCCACAACTGGACACTCGATAAAGACTATGTCTCCCAACTAGAGCCCGCCTTATTCCAAGAATAGCCCATGCTTCACCAGAAAGCGCCGTATTTAATGCAATGCAGAAGTCTGCAACATTATTGTTAGCAAGCTCTACGCTATCAATCGTTGTGACAAGTTTTTCGCGCAACTGTTGCGTAGTAGTATGTGCCCAATTCATTTGAGCATCAGGATTAAGAGAGCGAATCTCTTCCCGTTTTTCCTCGTCAAACTGGAGAGCTGCGGAAGGAGCATTAAACGTTACAAGATCGTTGACGTTATCATCTGGGTTGGTTAAAATATTAAGTACTTTCATCAAAAGACTCCGCATTGTTTCTTGATGAAAAGGCTTATTCGATAGCTCAGAGGTATTGCTCTGAGCTATCTTAATTTTTAGGAAAGGAAAGATATTAAAATTTGTGGCTTTGTAAGAGATTAGTTAGGAAACCCAGAGGTCCATGGTTCAAATCCATGCCCCGCTACTGAAGCCAAGAATCACACGAATTTCTCACGATTGTTGTGGTTCTTGGCTTTTTTATTTAATAACGCATAAGTCAGTCAATCTGCAATCGCCAAAATACAAGTCATCTTCATAAGAATCAATAAAGAAGTATTGCAAGGCGACGGCGAGCGCGCGCTAATCGAGCATCATCTGCAGGAAGCATAGCAAAATACTCAAGCATTCTAGATCGAATAGCCTCAGCATCCGAACGATGTCCCGCAGCCAAAAAATCAAGCAAACGGCCAAAAGCGTCATCAATATGACCATCAATCATATCGACATCTGCCACAGCAAGCTGCGCATCTACATCATTAGGATTATCGCCAGCAGCCTTTCTAACCGCAGCAACATCAGTATTAGTATTACGCGAAAGCAACAAAGCTTTTGCATGTTCACGCGATGCGAGCACATCATGAGGATCCGCTTCCATTACTTTTGCATACTCACGTGCAGCACCTTCATAATCACCCTTCATAGCAAGCGAATGAGCTTGCTCATGAGCAGGCGGAACACTCTCAACAGAATTATTCTCGGAACTATCTTGATCTGAGTCTTTAGACGTTTCAGACTTTTTCTCAACCGAGGATTCCACAAAAGGAGCAGTTCCAGCAACACCAGAGCGTTCAGCAACCTGAACCAATTGCGGCAAAATAGTGCCACAAATCTGCTGTAATTCCTCATCGCTAGGTAATCCTTGCGAAATTGGCATAGGGCGTCCGCCAATCAAACCATAAATTGCAGGAAGTTGCTCAGCTCTCAAAGCTTGAGCAATACTTGGGCTTTCGTCTGCATCAATACGCGCCAACTGCATACGACCGTCGAGCGCGTTAACAGCATCCGCTAATTTCTGCGCCACATCATAATAGGCCTCGTCATTAGCTTGCCAAAGCAAAATAACAATTGGGAAACTTACAGACGTTTGCACCATCGCCTGAAAAGACTGCTCATTAACATCGATTACATAGCCGCCAGCTTTTGGAGCAGAAGAACCAGTAGAACCCGATGCAGCTTTAGCAGCTTGCTTAGCTTGAGCTTCTACGCGACGCTTTACGCCTTCTAAATCTACAGCCCCAGCAAGCGAAAATCCGCCAGGATTCATGCCTTGCGCTTTGCTACTCACCATTTTTCCTCTTTTCCAAGCACACTACATTGCACTTACAAATTTATAAAGCTTCTACCTTAATAGGCTGACGCTCAGCACCAACAGGAATAATCTTCATATGAGAACTAGCTGGAGGAACTACTAGAGCAATAACATTTACGTAAGTTACTCGCATAGTACCTTTTGCTTTACCGTCGCCAAATAATGCTTTTTCTTCATCAGAAGCAGGACGAGATTCACGCCCTTCACCAGCTTTACGAGTCCACACAGAATCTATGCGCGCAACAACCAAATCACTTCCATCGCTTGAACGCATAATGCTTATTTGTTTGAGATTTGGTGTAAAGACTTGTTCTTGAGAGCCTTTATTTCGCTCCATTCCAGCTTGCACTGCTTTAGAAAGTTCAACTAACTTTTTACGCAAATAATCGTCAGCAAAATGCTTTGCGTACTTGCTGTTTTCACCATTTTGTAAAACGTCAGCGTACGCAGCTACCGCTTCATCTGGAGTCATCACCAAACCAGTGTCATTTGATTTTCCCATTGAAGCACCAATACTTGGAACAGCAAATTTAGGAAGATGCACACCAGGGAAAAGTCGAGCCACAGCCCACAACTTATAATTCGACCTAGCTCGTTGCTGACGCAAAACAAGCAAACGCTTTGATTGCTGATCTTTAGTGGTGGTTGTAATTGTCATTAAGTCTCTAGGCCACCCAGCATTTGTTGGCACAATAGTTTGCGCGGCTTCACGCGGAATAGTGGCCTTAGGATCTAAGTTTCCAGTTTTGTTTGCAATCGTAAGCTCGCTCGTACGAATATCGAGAGCAGGTCCAGAAACTGCTTGAGATAATGAATCCACATCTTTTTCGTCGTTTGCCTTTTCTAGAGTGCGAAGCAACCCCAAGCGGATATCTTTTTCTTGCAGCATAGTCACATTAGGTAACTCTTGATTACTACGCGCTTCAGCAGGTTTCGGCACCTGCCCATCGCAAGCAGATAATCCGGTTACCATAACCGTTGATACAACACATGCTATTAATGTGACTACGTTGTTGCGCAATACGCCTCTATTTTTACTTTTTACTCGGTGAATATCGACATTACTATTACGCATTTTACTCATTTCCTCGCTCACTTGAAGAATTACCGCGGTAGCCTTTCCCATTTTTTCTGTAGCGACCGTTACCGCCGTCTCCTCTAAACCCATTTCGTTTTATGCGAGATTGCTTATCGTTGCTATTTTTAGACGAATTTTGACGTTTGTTTGATTCTGAGTTGCGATAGTTTTCGTGCTCATTAAGCTTTTTCTTACTAGATTCATGTGAAATCTTGCTATTACTATCTGAAGGCTTGACCGTTTCTAAACGTTTCTTTGCAAACTTTTCAGAATTATTAGCATTATTTCTATCGTTCTGACGATTACGCCTCTTGTTATTCTGCTGTGCATACTTATTTTGCTGCTGACGCTTATTCTTATAATCGTTCAGACTATTGCCATCCGACGCGCTTGCGTAAGATTTTTTCTTATTTCGCGGAGTCTTAATATTCTGAGAATTCCGCTTATATTGCTTATTTTCTGAATTTGCTGATTCTGCTGAATTTCCAGAATATTTCGCATTTCCTATATCTTCCGCATTTGCTAAATCTTCTCCGTTTGCCGCAGCATCCTGATTGTGCAAATCATTAAATTCATCATCAGCATTGTCTAAATCATCTAAATAAGAATTATCGTCATGTTGCTGCATAAAGCGCGTGGCAAACGCAAGCATTTCATCTTGCGCAATAACAGTAGTTTCAGCCAAAGAATCAGTAGATGCAACCGCTGTAGAAGCAGACGCAATTCGAGTTTGCATACCATTTGAGTCGCCGCTTTGCATTGAATCTTTGCGACGACGCGCATGATCTCCATGCCTTGCGT
Source organism: Gardnerella sp. DNF00747 (assembly GCF_049262675.1). Lineage (NCBI taxonomy): Bacteria > Bacillati > Actinomycetota > Actinomycetes > Bifidobacteriales > Bifidobacteriaceae > Gardnerella > Gardnerella sp. DNF00747. Next base: position 1,561,011 of record NZ_CP058394.1, read on the forward strand.
GGCTTCCAGAATCCTTCTTGTGTCGTTTGTGACCAAAAATACCAGACATGGTTCCAGAAATCGCCTCAGCAAAGGTGACTTCGTCACGCTGTGCAGACTTTACTGCCAACACTCCTGAACGGCTAGCTATTAATTGCTTATTACGACGACGATGCGGAGCCATTGCAAAAATAGTTGCAGAAAGTATAGCTAATACTGCAAAAAGCACTCCTACAAAATATAAAGGCGTTGCAAAATCTGGAATTTGATTACGACGCCACCGCAATTCTACGGAAGCTTCCGGCACATTATCCCCCAAATCAATTAGCAAAACACGTCTAGCAGCCTGCGAGCGCAGTGAAGAAGAAGACGCATCATGACTATTTGACTTACTAGCGCGAGTGCCCGATTTAGGCATTGTGCCGCTTGCAACAGCATGATCATACGACGCAGAACCAGAAGATTGAACATAATCTGCAGTATTTATTGCCAATTTCGCTAAACCAAGCTGGCATGTAACTATAGGCCATAAATTAGATTCTTGGAATTTTACGTCAGGATCCTTAATGTCCACAGAGTCACCCGCTTGCACAGAGGTTTTACCAGACACTTCAGAAACTGAAAGATTATTCCAATCACGCAAACCAGTAATTCTTTGTACTGGAGAACCTGCCACCCAGCCTCTTACGTCTTTCGTTAAACCTACAGCAACACAAATAGGCTTACGCGTATGCAAAGCAGCAACACTAATACGAACCCTGTTATCTACAAGATTCAAAACACCAGGATCAGTGACAATATAACGAGTTCCAGATACGTTAGCGTACGCAATAACAACGTTGCTAGGCTTCCAAAATGTTGCGTTAGCAACTCCAAGAACAACGCTTAATACTGCAAGCAAAGCAAAAAATGGAGCTACAACGCCGCGCATGATTTTACTGCGCAAAGTGAGCCGTCGCATTGGTCGTCGCATTGGTCGTCCTTCTATATCAGAAGCATCTTCTATATTTGTCATAACGATACCATTCTACAGTCTTTTAATATTACTTGCATGTTTTGATGTAAAAATCAGTGTCAAGCGGTAATGTGAGGCTATGAAAAAAATCAAAACATTAGAACAAAAATCCTTTTTGCTTCGCACTTTTGCAACTATTAGTGCAGTGGCAATGTGTGTAGTACTCGCTTCATGCGGAGAAAGTTCCAACAACAAAAACAATTTAACTGATGAGAACGCTCAAAAAGCTGGAATGCAGTTGCTGGAAGGCGTAAGCGCATCTGGAGCACTTGGGAAAAAGCCTAAAATAACACTGAAAACGCCTGTAAAAGTAAAGCAAAATACTTATGCTGTTTTGCAACGAGGCAACGGAGAAACAATTAAAGAAGGCGATCGCGTATGCTCTCAGGGCATTGTGTTCGACTCCAAAACCGGCAAAGAGCTTATGAATACTTGGGAAAAAGGCAAAGCTGATTGCTCGATTTACATTAATAAAAATTCTACAAGCCGCCCATATTACGCTTTGATTAAAGGCAAGAAAATTAATACAACTATTGCTTTTGGCGTAAGTGAAGGATATAAAAATCCTTCATATGTTATGGTTCTTACAATGGTTTCGCGATCAAAGGCTATAACTAGAGCAACGGGCAAGGCTGTTACGAATATTCCCGCAAATTTGCCGAAGGTAACTCTTGATAAATCTGGAGCACCAACCTTAGATAAAAATAACTACGTTCCAGACGGAAAGCTTGTTTCTCAGACTTTGATTGAAGGAACCGGCAAAAAAGTAACTGCAAAAGACACAGTTTCTGCTCATTACACTGGCTGGACTACTGATAAAGACGGTAAATTGCATCAATTTGATTCTTCTTGGCTTCGTGGCATACCTGCAGACTTCCAACTTGCTGGAGGAGTAATCCCTGGTTGGACTAAAGGCTTAACTGGAAAGAAAGTTGGCTCCCAAGTTCTTTTGGTAATCCCACCAGAAGATGGCTATGGTAAAGAAGAAAAGAAGGACGCGCGCGGAAACGTAACTATTCCTGCAAATGCCACGCTGTACTTTGTAGTCGATATTCTCTATGCTTCGTGAGATTTGTAATTTTGCAAACTGTTGCAAAATTAACTAGCGATTCATAAATAATAAACCCCTCCTTCCCGAGGGGTTTTTACATATTTAGAACACATATTTAGAACAGACGAAGATCGTTGGACTCGACTCCACGCATTTCATCGTAATCCAATATTAAGCAAGTAAATCCACGATCCTCAGCCAAAACGCGAGCTTGCGGACTAATAGTTTGCGCAGCAAAAATACCTCTAACCGGCTTAAGTAACGGATCTCTATTCAGCAACTCACAATAACGCGTAAGTTGCTCAACGCCGTCGATACCGCCATGCCGCTTAATCTCAATAGCGACATGTACACCATCCGCGTCCTGAGCCATAATATCCACTGGGCCGATAGCCGTAGGATACTCACGGCGCACCAACGTTGCACCATCGCCGATTCGTTCAATCTGCTCAGCCAAGTAACGTTGCAAATGATCCTCAACACCATCTTTAATTAAGCCAGGATCCTCACCCAAATCGTAAGTATTATCGCTATAAACATGCTCGAGCGAAACCATAAGCAAATCATCGCTTTTAGCGGCAGCAACACGCAAAATACAGCCATCTACAACAACGCCAGCATCGGATTCGCCGCTATCTTCTTTACGTAAAACACGCATACTACAAGGAGCTACCATCCAATTAAGAGGTTTATACGCACCAAGCTCAGAAAAAATAAGTACGCTGCCATCTGCTTTAATAAGCAACACTCGCTTAGCTAAAGGAAGCGTGGCATTTAACCTACCTGTATACTCTGCACTGCAATCTGCAACAATAATTCGCACACAGCAAGCATAACAGAAATCAAGTAAAGAAGTACCTTACTTCCCCAAAGCTTCAGCTAAATCGCGATTCTGCCAATGTTGATGTAAGGCGCAGTATCCGCCGAACAATACGAGCCACACTAGTCCGCCAATTGCAGAAGCTCGCGTATCGTCGCTAATAAACAAAGTCACATACACAAAAGCAAAGAACGCTATAGTAAGAGAATTCAAAAGCTTATAATGCGGCATAACGAAGCCATCTGGCATAAAATCAGCAGATTCACGGTATTTACGATGCGTAACCATAATCAAAATATAAATCATGATTATCACTGCCGAAGAAGCCGAAGCAAACAAAATAAACGCACCATGAATACCAGGGATCGAATTAATAATTGGTGAAAGAAGAATCAAAGCAGACGAGAACAAAATCGCGCGAGCAGGAACCTTCGTGCGTGAAACCTTACGCAACTTACCCAAAAGAGGCGAAGGTGACTCAAGCGCGATTTGATACATGTGGCGACCAGCAGAATACAGCAAAGAATTAAGCGCAGAAGAAGCAGCTGTAATAACCACAAAGAACACAAGCGCAGAAGCCCAATGCAATCCCGCGTATTGGAACACCATAATGAATGGTGACATAAATACGCCTTCCGCATTCGTAGCCCTAAACTGTTGCCACGGCACAATAAGCATAATCGCTATGAGAGCACCAACATAGAAAACCAGAACGCGTACAATAATCTCGTTAACAGCCTTTGGCAAAACCTGGCGAGGATTCTTAGTTTCCGAAACAGTCACACCAACAAACTCAATAAGCTGGTACGCGTAAAACACCATTTGGAAGCTCATTAAGAAGGAAAGCCAGCCATTTGGCATAAGCGAGAAATTGTTGAAAATATTATCTAATCCAGCGTGACCAGCAGGACTCATTACACCACCATGCAAAGGAGTTGCAGAGTAATGGTAACCAATTAAAGCCATAACTACGGCTGTGACAATAAGAGCAACAATTAGCGTAATTTTAATCATTGAGAACCAAAACTCAGTTTCCCCAAATAGCTTTACAGCTACCAAATTTATGCACACTAAAGCCGCTAAAAATACTACTTCTATCAGCCATTTCCAATGACTTACGTCAATATCGAAAGTTTGGAAGAATGTGACACAATACGTACTAACTGCCGTAATTTCGCTCATACCAATAAGTACAAGCACAAACCAATACGACCATCCGGCAAAATTACCCCAACCTCTGCCAAGATAACGTGTAATAAAACTAATAAAAGTATGCTGGTTCGGATCCTTATACATAAGTTCGCCAATGCCACGCATCAGCAGGAACATAATCAAGCCCACAATAATGTAAACGAATACGATACTAGGACCTGTTAAGCTAATAGATTTTCCGGAACCAAGGAATAAGCCTGTGCCAATAGTGCCACCAATAGCAATAAATTGCACGTGACGCTTGGTAAGACTACGCTCCATTTGGTTTGCATTGCTACTTGCATTTTCTTGCGCAGATACGCGAGAAGATTGGTTTGAAGATTGATTATGAGAAGATGTGCTATTGTGCGTCTCTGCAGATTCTGTTTGTTTAGAACCTACATTAATGTCACTATTCACAGTCTCACTCATTATTACAACTCCGTTCCTTAATAGCCACGAATTTCTAATTTTATAGGAACCCTTAACTATTCATTACGCATTCCACAATTCGCGCAACTATTCCACACTTTTAAGTGAGCTTACTGGATCTATGCGATCCAAAGCTGGGTTGGTAGCCCATTGCACAATTAACGCAAAAATTAGTGTTGCAACGCCAGCAATGCAATAGCTTAAAGGAGCTACTTCAACTTCAAAATACAAAGACGGCATACGAAGCGCGCTAGTCAACAATCCTGCAATAAGCCTTCCTAATGGCAATCCAACTGCAATGCCGATAACAGTTAAAGTAAGCATTTCTTTATGCACATAGGAATGAACTTCTCTACGATAAAAACCAAGAACTTTCAGCGTAGCCATTTCGCGAGTACGTTCCGAAATATTAGTACTTGCAAGAGTAAAAAGCACAGCTAAAGCTAAGCCAGCAGCCAAAGTTACGATTAAAGCAACAACAGCATTCATAAGATCAAAACTAAAAGCATGCTTCATACGCGTAATATTCATAACAGCAAGCACACCGTCACGTTCAGAAACCTTGTCGGCATATTTAATTTTATTATTATCGCTACCTCGCAAACGCAAAATTAACGCATTATGTTTCAAAAGCTTACTGTTTTCTCCATTAAATAAGCGTTCGTAGCAATGTTCAGTCATGTAAATATTAGAACCGATAAGATTACGAACAATAGCTTTAACTTTAACCTTCGCACGTTTAAAACTAGTATTCGTCACATTAATTTCGCTACCACGAGTAATGTCCAGAGATGCAGCAGCGCTTTGAGAAAGCAACGGACCTTCATCCGTAAGTTTAACAGTTTGCAAATTATTGTTCACATCCTGCAAATTTACAAGATGAGACAAAGCTTTTGTGTCTTTTACAACAATCAACTGCACGCTTTCCGCATCCTCAACATGACGACTATTCGACTTATTTGATTGATTTTTAGCTATTTCTCCAGAGCCCACATAAGCCGGAAGTATAGTTTCTACTTTATTATTTGACTTGTCTTGCTCAACGCTTTTCTTCATATTTTGGAAAGATCCTGGAGCCGAGATAGAAATCATATCGTATCGATAAATTCCCTCGTATTGGCGAATACCCAAGGTCGCAACAGTATCGTTCAAAGCAAGACCGCAAACAATAAGCGCTGTGCAACCGGCAACTCCACCAATAGTCATGCACAATCTGCCTTTGAATCGCGCCAAATTGCGAACAGTAACCTTATTTAAGAAACTCATTCGCTTCCAAATCCAAGGCAACCTTTCAAGAAGAACGCGAGAACCAGCTTTTGGAGCTTTTGGTCTTAACAAAGCTGCAGGAACTTGCTTTGTTTCTCGCCAACTAACAACGATTGTGCATATTGCAACAGGAATCACAAATGCTAGCACACACAAAGAGCCATATAGCCAGTCATACTTCAACCTAACGTCTGGAACGGCGTATAAACCACGCAAGATTTTTAGTAAAAGTGAAGGGATTGCAAGAAAACCCATAATATCGCCAATTCCGCCGCCAACAAAGCACGCAAATATTGCGAAGAAAGCATGTCTTGTTACTGCAGTAGAACGACCGTATCCCAAACTTAAGTATGTGCCAATAAGCCCTCGCTCTTCTTCAACCATACGAGCCATAGCAGTTAAACTCATCATCATTGCTACAACAAGAAATACTGCCGGGAAAGCGTATCCAAGTGACTGTATTGAAGCAACGTCAGAACGCAAACTAGCATAACTATCGTTAGCTATACGAGTAGATATATGCCATTGAGCTTGAGGAACACGTTTTTGAATCTCTGACTTAATTTGTTTACGAATTTGCTTTTTTGCTTGCTCTTTAACAAAATTTGGAGCGCGCTGAAGTCTAGGATCGTTTGCAATAATGTTTTTTACTTCTGAGTTAACTTGGTTGTCGATAATTTGATTACGTCGAGCTGTTTCTCGCTTAGATTGCACGCGTTCTTGAATCTGTTCAGATGCATCGTCGACAATGCCCCGATAATCTTTAGAAAAAACATTGACATGTTGAGTATCATTCAAACGTACCGATATTGCTGTATACGGCAAGCCGGTCACGTTATCAGGAGCAGCAGAAGTAAATATTGGATATCTAGACGTCACAGAGTTACGAAATGCTTTAGATTGATAGCCATCAGGATTGTTTAAATCGTTGCTATCTAGCACGCTACCAGTTATGCGCAAACGATAAGTTTTAGACTTTGAATTAGAAGAATCAAGATTTCCAACGTCCACATTTTGCTGCATGTTGACTACTATCACATTGCCAATGCTCAAGCCACTATCGTGTAAAAATCGCTGAGTTACAACAGCTTCACTATTATTTTTAGACATATTGCCCTTAAGCAAATGCAAACGATTAAGATTTTTTTGCGATTCTACATAATGCACGAAATTCATTGCGTATGAAGACTTTGCATCATCTGTCGCGTGTGCTGTTGCTTTCCAAGAACGCTCTGCTTCAACTTCACTCACACTTGGCAACGCGCGTAATGCTGCAACATCGTCTTTAGTTAAACCAAGAGTAGATACGATTTGCAAATCATAAGCATGCAATTTCGCATACATATCGTTAGTAGCGAGAAACATGTCGTTGCAGCCTGCATAAATACCAGTCATAACAGCAACGCCAAGCATTGCAATAACCGCAAGAACACAGAAGCGACGCCATTCGCGAACCCACATTCTAATTGCGCTAATAAATACTATTGGCAGCAATGAGTGCGTGCGCTTACCTTCACTGCCATTATTGGCGTTTTTATTATCAGATTGCTTTGAAACTGCTGTTACTTTCCGCATAACAACCACCTAATCACCACTCAATATCGGCTATAGCCATAGGATGTTCTTGCACAGTTTCGTCTACAACTTTTCCAGAACGGAAACGAACAACTTTGTGAGCCATCGGAGCAATGGCAGCATTATGAGTAATAATCAGCACTGTCATGCCTTCAGTTCGGCAAATATCTTGCAATAATTGCAATACTGCCTTACCTGTTTCATAATCCAAGGCACCAGTAGGCTCGTCACATAACAATAATTTAGGTTTTTTAGCAAGAGCTCGCGCAATAGATACGCGTTGCTGCTCACCGCCAGAAAGTTGAGCTGGGAAATTATGTAGCCTTTCTTTCAAGCCAACATCAATAAGCGTTTGAGCAGGGTCAAAATGATCTGCACAAATTTGCGAAGCTAACTCTACATTTTCAAGAGCAGTTAAATTTGGAACTAAATTATAAAATTGAAAAACAAAACCAATGTCTTCTCTGCGGTAGCGAACCAAATTACGACCTTTTAGCTTAGTAACATCGCAATCGCCAACAACAACACGACCGCTTGTTGCAGTATCCATACCACCCAAAATATTTAATGCTGTAGTTTTTCCCGCGCCAGATGCACCTAAAATTACTGTAAGCTCACCGCTCTGTGCAGTAAAACTGGCATCATCTAAAGCTCGCACAGCACCAGAACCTGATGGGTATTCTTTCACTACATGATCAAAAGTTATATATGCCACAACACACCTTCACAATATGAGAAACTATAAAAATTCAACTTCTATTTATTTGTATTATCTACCGTTATATTTCGTACTATTTTACTAAATGAGCGCAAAATTCGCTAACTTACTTCAGCGATGACACTCCACATCTTTCCATGCAATACGCATTACCAAGCCAAGTATGACGAGAATTTGGCCAGACAGCACCTAAACGCGGAGCACATTGACTCATCCATATACTTGGCACACGCCCATCTGCGCTTTGCGAACCAAGCAAATTAAATCCATTCTTGCTTTCAAGCCAATCTGGATGTTGTGTTGCAATAGCAAGCCCTTCTTCCAGCGTAAGAGGCAAACGCTCATCAGAATCAATAAGCTTACGAGCAACATCAGGCTCTCGATTCAAATACGATGAGCCAGTATGCGGATCGACAACTATATAGAACGGACCTTCAGGAAACTCATACCCGTCTTTAGGAAGAAAACTTATGATATCTCGCGGAGGCATAGTAGTGAATCCAGCCATGCGATTAATACTCGTCCGAGAAATCAACGATTCAGGCGAAACTAATTCACGCGTAGGAATCAATAAAATATTCGCACCTAAACTACTATTTTCAAGCGCACATAATATAGGATTTGCCAACTTACGAAAAGCATTGGCACTCATATCAGCCACATCTGGATACCCAAGTGCCACTATACGATCGAGTTGCTGCTGTATTTCTTCAGATGCTATTGACATAATTCCAGTTTACGCAAAATCTTACATAATCGCGAGCGCAATATAACCATAATTAGTTTAGGAAATTACGCTTTTTAGCAATAATTTCCGCCAATTGCACAGCATTTAATGCAGCACCTTTTCGCAAATTATCGTTAGTGATAAAAAGTGCCAATCCCTTATTTCCATCTACTGCTTGATCTTTCCTAATTCTGCCAACATAACTTGCAGATTTTCCGGCTGCTAGCTGAGGAGTAGGAATATCGTTAAGTTCAACTCCTTCAGCATTGCTCAATACTTCGCGAGCCATGTCTGGAGTTACATCATGCTCAAACTCAGCGTTTACACTCATGCCGTGACCAGTGAAAACACCTACTCGCACACAAGTACATGAGGCTGCAAGATTTGGCAAATGCAAAATCTTACGGCTTTCATTGCGCAATTTTTGTTCTTCGTCAGTTTCTTCAGATCCGTCATCAACTATTGAACCAATAAAAGGCACTACATTAAAAGCAATAGTACGAGCAACTTTTGTAGGCTCAGGGAAATCTATTGCACTACCGTCGAAAACGAGTTTATCTGCTCCTTGGTTTAATGCAGCTTGAGCCTCATTCATGAGTTGCAAAGCACCGGCTCGACCGGCACCAGAAACAGCTTGATAAGACGAAACTATTAAACGTTTTAATCCAAAAGCATCAGCAAGCGGCTTTAATACAGGCATGCAAGCCATAGTTGTGCAATTTGGATTTGCTACTATTCCTCTTGGAATAGTATCTAAATCTTCAGGATTTACTTCCGCAACTACCAAAGGCACATCGTTATGCATACGCCATTGCGAAGAATTATCTACTACAATTGCGCCAGCTTCAGCGAATTCCGGAGCCCAAATTTTTGAAGTTCCGCCGCCTGCAGAAAAAATAGCTATATCAATTCCGTGCAAATCTGCTTTTTCTACATCTTCTACAACTACGTCTTTGCCACGATATTGCAAAACTGTGCCAGCAGAATGAGCAGAAGCCATAAAACGTAAATCTTTTATTGGGAAATCACGCTCGTCAAGCACTCGACGCATTACCATACCAACTTGGCCAGTTGCGCCAAGTACTGCCACGTTCACGCCTTTTTCGTTGATAATTGTCATCGAGACTCCCTTAAAAGTAAGCACGTATAATTTCTACAGTTTTTACAATTCTACAATTTAAATAATTTAGTTAATTTAATAATTTAATAATTTAAATTGCTTCAGCGCCCGCTTCCGCCGTACACTACTGCTTCAACCTGACTTGCGTCCAAACCGTAAGCAGTATGCAAAGCGCGAACAGCTTCATCAATTTGTTCAACAGGAACCATGGCAGCAATACGAATTTCCGAAGTAGAAATCATCAAAGTATTTATACCATGTTCACTTAGCGCAGTGAAGAAGGTAGCAGCTAGGCCTGAATGTGTTTTCATACCAACGCCAACAACAGCTACTTTTCCTACTACTGGAACGACATCCATAGAAGTAAATTTCAATTCATCATGCGCTTCTTCTAGAACTTTACGGACTGCTTCCATTGATGCTCCTGGAGCAGTAATAGAAATATCTGCTGTACCAGTAGAAGCACTTGCTTGCGCAATCATGTCAATATTTACATTTGCTTTTGCAAGAGTTGTAAATACTTTCGCAGCCATACCAGGAATATCTGGAATACCGCGAACCGTAATCATTGCCTCACTGCGATCATGAGCAACGCCAGAGATAACAGGAGTTTCCGGACCTAAATCAGGAAATAAATCGCCCATAGTCGAAAGAATATCGTGGTTTACCATTGTTACCGCCTTTAAGCTCGAAGATTATTTGACATTATCTATTAATATTTAGTTTTGTATTTTCTAACTCAGATTAGGCAAATCGTTCGGATTAATATTATTTGGAACTATAAGCGTTCCGTTCCTATGTGAGAATGAACTTCTAACATGAAGAGGCATACCAAAACGCTGAGCGTACTCAACACAACGCAACGCAAGCACGCGCGAGCCGCAAGATGACATTTCAAGCATTGAATCATAATCAATTACAGGAATACGTTTTGCAGTTGGCACAATACGTGGGTCCGCAGTAAATACTCCATCTACATCCGTGTAAATCTCACATACATCAGCACCTAAAGCAACCGCAAGCGCTACAGCGGAAGTATCCGAACCGCCTCTACCGAGAGTCGTGTCATCTCCAACTTCGTTAATTCCTTGGAACCCGGCAACAATTGCAACACTGCCTTTGCTAAGAGCTCTTCTGACACGATCAGGCTTAACCGCACGAATATGCGCAGCTCCAAACTGAGTATCTGTCATAAATCCAGCTTGAGAACCAGTAAAAGAATAAGCATGAGATCCTTGAGCATGAATAGCCATTGCAAGCAAACTCATAGAAATTCGTTCGCCTGCTGTCATAAGCATATCCATTTCGCGAGCAGGAGGATGAGTGTTTACACTCATTGCTTGATCAATTAAATCGTCAGTCGTATCTCCCATCGCTGAAACTACAACAGCAACATCATTGCCTGCTGCTTTTGTAGAAAGAATGCGTTTGGCAACACGTTGTATGGAATCCGTATCCGCTACAGAAGAACCACCGTATTTCTGTACGATAAGCGACAATTTTTACCCCTTGCTCATGTCAATATTGATAAACGCACAGGATATGCCAAATAATGGCTTCAATATCAGACTACCAACTATGCCCTATTTACTAATAATGATTTGTGCTCATAAAAACAATATTCAAAATTACACAGATTGACGACCAGAAAATGCACGACCTAAAGTGATCTCATCCGCATACTCTAAATCTCCACCAACAGGCAATCCACTTGCCAAGCGAGTAACTTTAATTCCTAGAGGATCGAGCAATCGAGCCAAATACGTAACAGTCGCTTCACCTTCTATATCAGGATCAAGCGCAAGAATAATTTCTTGAACTTTTGCATCTTTAAGACGTTCAAGTAATTGCGTAATTGCTAAGTCCCCAGGCCCAACATTTGCCATTGGGTTAATTGCACCACCAAGAACATGATAAACACCTGAATATTCATGAGTTCGCTCAATACTCATAATGTCTTTAGGTTCTTCAACTACACAAATTTTGCTATGATCACGCCGAGGATCTGCGCATACTATGCAAGGGCTCTGCTCACATACGTTTCCGCATACATCACAAAAACGCACACTTTCTTTCATGTTATTAATTGCGTCTATTAGCTCTTGAACATCTTTATCCGAAGAAGAAAGTAAGTAAAACGCAATGCGCTGAGCGCCTTTAGGTCCAATCCCTGGAAGCTTTGAAAATGCTTCAATTAAATGACCAATTGCTCCATCATATGACGATGAATTATGCACTGTAAACTACTCCTCTTGCTTTTTCTTAACGCTCATAATCGCATTTTTAGGATTTTTAGGATCAGTAGAAGCAAATTCTTCAACAGATTTAACTTCAAAAATTTGTTTAAGCTCATCAGTGCTTACAGACGTTGCGGATTCTAATGAAGCATCATCCATCGAACATTCGTCAGCAGTAGCTCCATTCGTAGGAGAAACAGTAGTCTGAATTGATTCAGTAGACAATTCTGAAGTATTAGTTGCATTCTGAACTTGAGAGTGTAGTTTAGCTTGATCCAAGACACCAGAAATAGCTTCAGATTGGTTATGAGAATGCGAACTCTTCTGTATTGCAATCTCGTCATCATGATTCATGAGCTCATCTTCAATAGAAGAGTCTTTAGTAGAAGAATCTTCCGGCATTGCAATCACATCCGACATGGGCATAGACGACATATCTGCCCAAACATCATCATCCGCATTCGCAACATCACTTAACTCATCCGCAGTATTTTCAGAAGCTACTGATGCTGCGGAGCCATCAGCGCCACTAAAACCCGAAGATTCTTTTTTAGTAGGATTTTTATTTATTCCGCTGCCATCAGAATCAGTTTTATTACTAAATCCAGCAGATAGGCCAGTTTTGCGTAATAAAATATCTCGCTTAACTTTGGCAAGATTTTGCGGATCCATTCGAGCAACAGATTCTACTTGTTCACCATTAGCAGCAACTGGTGCAGGAGCAATCATTACTTGCGCACCAAATACTTCATGCACTTCATTCATTACTACTTTTGGCACTTTTTGCCCATCATATGGAGAAGTAGTGCATACTGCGAGCGCAAATGCATGTTGACTCATAGGCTCATTAAAAGTCAAAATAAGACGCTGCCGACCTGATTGTACTGGAGTAAGTTGCACTGTAGGAACATACTCACGAGTTACATATTCACGTACGTCATCAGGCAATTTTGAAACTACTTTATCCCACATTGCATCAGTATCCATGGAATCATTCTTTGAATTAGCATTATGTGCATCGTTCAAAAACGCTTTTTTAGATTCCATTTCTTTTGTGCGTGGAGCAGATTGCGTTTCTGCTTTAGCAATAGGAGATGCCGTAGTTTCAGAAGGTAGCGAAGAATTTGAAGTACTATTATTCTCACTATTTGCAGAAACATATTTTTTATTGCTTGTAGAACCTACGAAATGAGCACCAGAAGATACTTTATTTTGAATATTCTGCTTAGAAGTTGAAATATTTTGTTGCTGCACGTTATTGATGCGCAAATTAGTTGCAACAGTATTTGAAGTTTCGCTGTCTGCAAGCAAACGAGCAACTAAAATTTCCAAATTCATTCGAGGAGAAATTGCACTAGCCATTGCACTTAAAGCATCATTAATTGTTTGAGCCATACGTGCTAAATCATGCAATGTCATGCTTGCAGATTGCTTATTCAATATTTCCAAATCTTCTGGAGAAACATCATTAAGTAAGCTTGAAGCCGCTTTAGGACCTGCAGATACCATAAGCAACAAATCACGAACTCTACCTAATAAATCTTCTACAAACTTACGAGTATCGTAGCCTCCAACAATAACGCGACGAACTACATCGTATATCGAAGCACCATCATGATTAATAAGATTGTCAATGAATTCACTAATCAATGAATTAGGCGTAAAACCTAATAAAGCAACCGCAGAATCCAAAGAAATTGAACCATCAACAGCACCCACCATAAGCTGATCGAGCACAGATAACGTATCTCGCATTGATCCTGCACCAGCGCGCATGACAAGGCGAAGAACTCCCGGCTGTGGCAGAATACCTTCTTTTTTGCAAATATCTTCAAGATATGGAGACATTACCTCTGGAGGCACAAGTCTGAAAGGATAATGGTGTGTACGCGAGCGAATAGTGCCAATAACTTTATCCGGCTCAGTGGTAGCAAAAATAAACATTACATGTTCAGGCGGCTCTTCTACAATCTTAAGCAAAGCATTAAAACCTTGCTGCGTAACCATATGAGCTTCATCGAGAATGAAAATCTTATAACGGTCACGAGCAGGAGCGAAGCCAGCACGCTCACGCAACTCTCTAGCATCATCGACACCGTTATGGCTTGCAGCATCAATCTCTACAACGTCGATAGAACCGGCACCGCCAGTAGCTAAATCTTTACAGCTTTGGCACTCTCCACATGGGTGCGAAGTTGGTCCTTTTTCGCAATTAATGCAGCGAGCTAAAATTCGCGCAGAACTTGTTTTACCGCATCCACGCGGCCCAGAAAATAAATATGCATGCGTTATTTTTCCTTGGTCTAATGCTCTAGACAAAGGTATGGTAACCTGATCCTGCCCAATAACACCATCAAACGTGTCAGGACGATATCTACGATACAGTGCAAGTGCCATGTTTCCTAACCTACCGCGACCTAACTATTTCCCCGATATATCTTAGTTAAGACTATCAGCAGCCGCCACCCGACTGCTGATATTTATATTCGTTTTTGCTACTTACTACTTATTGCAATCTTCTAGTCCTGCTCTAGCAGAAACTTCCACGTTAGAAGCAAATGGAATATTTAGCCCAACAGAAACACGAACAGTTACATCATTACTAGTAGAGTTGCAAGATTTCAAAAAAGCATTGCTTGAAGCAACAGTACGCGCAACAACCTCACACGCATTATCCTCCATCCTTTGCAACGCAGAAGCACCAGATAAAGCAGCAGAAGTTGCAACAGCATAAGCTTGATGTTTAGCTCCGAGAACATTACATAAAATAGCAGAAAGCACTACTATTGAGCAGACTGCGATCACTAGCATAATGCCAAGCATAGTGCCAGAACCGCAGTCAATGCCCTTACATCGCTTATGAATGAAATTTATTGAATGCTTCACAAAATTCTTGCGCCTACTCATACTAAAACCTGGCTTACATGACTTTCCACTAGAGGCGGCAAAATATGAAGAGGATCGGGAATAAGAGGACATTTAACAACAATATTCGCCATATTATTGCTACGACTTATTTTCACCGACGCTCCTTGACCTGCGACCGACTGCACAATACTTGCGGCAGCTTTATCGTCCTTATGAGTCACAAGATAATACGCAACTTGCGCAGCAGCATCATGACAATTCATAGTACATACAACTGCTCTACCTATGCCAATTAATACAAATAACAGTATTAATACACAAGGCAAAACAATAGAAAATTCAGCAGTTACCGTCCCTCTGTCATAATCACTAATTTTGCGCAACAATCTTTTGCACACAATAACTTTCCGCATCATAAGCTCATTTCATCTGCTAAAACATGCCGTTAGCCGATTTTCAATGCTTTTTTCACTAAATCTGTCAACGTTGTGCGAACCGTATCTGATTTCAAAATAGCAACTAGCAGTGCAGCAAAACCAGTAGCAGCAATAATAACTACTGCATACTCAGCTGTTACAGCTCCGGAATCCTTATTTTTAAGACCTTCAGCGTACAGTTTTCTTTTTTGACACAAACGTGACTCAATATTCACTAATTGTTCATTTACTTGAAGCATAGACACAGCGTATCGTGCAACAAGTTTTTGCATTATCCCAACCATCATCTTGTACCTTTCACTTCAAACTATCCGAAATTTTCGGATAGAAATATTATTACAACTTGTTTTGCGAATGAAAATAAAAAAATTGCATTGTGGATAAAAGCTAATTTATTTTTCTAAAAATTTATTTTTAAAAAGCTAGCGCATAAGCGACATAACTGTTGGCAAAATTCCTATGCATATAAAAGACGGCAAAAAACATAATCCAACAGGAAGCAGCAATCGCACAGACAACTTAGAACTTTCTTGTCTAGCAATATTGGCCATATTTATCTCATAATGTTGAGCAAGTGCAGACAATACAGGAACTGGAGATGAACCATAACACCATGATTCTTTTAAAGATGTCATTAACCATCTAGCTAATATTTCTGAAGAATCTAAGTTTTTACGATTAGTAAATTTTGATTTATTTTCTAATTCAAAATTATCTTGTTTAGTATAAGTAGAAGACCATGCTTCATGCCACGTATCTCCTGCAAGTAAAGCATTGGAAACAGAGCAAAGCCACATGCCTTGACCACAAGGAAACACTTCTCCAACAGCACTAAGAGCCCTAGTAATAGCAACACCACTACGAAGTGAAACAATAATCATATGTAAACCAAGAAGAGGATCTACATATGAAACTTTGGAGTTACGCCATTCGTATTTAACTAGCATAATTTTACTGTTAAAACGCATACGATTATCTAATGAATCGCACTCTAATTTCAAACTCACCCATTGCCAAACAATTACAACAAACAATGGGATGATAAACAAAAGCTGCTTTGTGGATTCCATAAATCATCCTTCCAGCGAGGCAGCATCCATTGCATGCTGAGATATTTGCAACATAGAACTAACCCATGCCAAACCCAATCCATAACATATTCCACCTATTGTTAATAAAATCCATCCATTTACTGTTGTAATTAACATCAAAATAGGGTGCCCACCTAATAATTCACCAGCAAAAAGAGCCAAAATAGGTAGAGCAGTAAGTAGTTTTATTGTTGCTTTTGGCATTGCAGCTACGTCAGCACGTAAATCTTCTGCACGCTTCTGAGCATGATATGACGCTGCCGTAGCTTCCACACATTCTGCCATAGCACAACCAAGAGTATTACTCAATTCATATGAAGCCATAAGACTTTCAGAAACAGTATGCATATGTTTTTCAAGCTGACGACGTTGATTCTTATTCATATTGCGGTTCTTTGGAAAACAACGTTCATAAAGCCATTTATAAATAATTTTTGTATTAACTGCAC
Source organism: Gardnerella sp. DNF00747 (assembly GCF_049262675.1). Classification (NCBI taxonomy): domain Bacteria; kingdom Bacillati; phylum Actinomycetota; class Actinomycetes; order Bifidobacteriales; family Bifidobacteriaceae; genus Gardnerella; species Gardnerella sp. DNF00747. Next base: position 1,577,987 of record NZ_CP058394.1, read on the forward strand.
TACTGCAAATACATTGTTGAGACTTAGAGTCACTGTGAACAATCATTGCAAAAGTAGAACCAGAACGTAATGCAGCAATCATTCCAGCAAGAACTTCTTCAATATCCATTTTTACGCTCCAAGCAACACAATCGACTACTAATTATTTGAACTGTCAACACATATGTTGGCCATATTTTCGGGAAGATTCCAATAATTTGAAAACTTAACCCATGCAGGCAAAAATTTCATGACAATACTGCCGTCAATTCCACAAGATAATTGCAAAACTGGAATGCCACACAGCAACGAAGCGCTAGAAGCGTATTGCAAAATACCGAGTTCTTTGATCATTCGACGCCCGTTAGAGGATCTCTCTACATGAATAACAACATCGAATGCTCCAGCAGCTAAAGCACATAAAGCTGCAGGCTCCAACCCAGCCAATAACCCTAATGCCATAAGACGAGCAGGAACTTTTTCTATTTCATCTGCATGAAGAGTTGTCATTCCACCCTTATGCCCGGAAGTAAACACTCTCAACAAATCAGCAATTTCTTCCCCACGACATTCACCAAGAATAATGCGATCCGGGCGCATTCTTAATGTTGCTTTTACTAATTGAGATAAGCCAATTTCTCCTACACCTTCTACATTAGCTTCTCGCGCACTTAACGAAACATGATTTTGTGTCAACTCGCCGAGCTCTCTAATTTCTTCAACAGATACAATACGATCTTCGCAATCAGCAGCAGCCAACAAAGCCTTCATAAGTGTGGTTTTCCCAGATCCAGTACTTCCAGTGATCATTATATTTGCTCGCTTTTTAACTAAAACGCTTAGAATACAAGACAATTCTTTTGGAAACATGCCTTGATCGCTTAAAGAAACAAGATCATAACGATTAACTGAAGGAAAACGAATTGACAATGCTGCTCCTTGAGATACAAGTGGTGCTAAAACAGCATGTATGCGAATGCCAGAAGTACTTGAAGCATCAGCAATAGGACACGCATCATCCAGTCTTTTGCCTAATTGTGCACAAAGCCATACAGCATATTCTCTTAACAAAGCAGGGTTGTTAAGCGGAACTCGAGTTGCGCGTTCCTTGAGACCTTGCCCACAATCTACCCACACACGACCGGACTCACTTACAACCATGTCTGTAACTCTTACATCATTGGCAAATTCCTGCAGAATTCCAAAATCGATATCACGAATATTATTTACGATCATATTTACCTCTTGAGTATTTCGAACGACGATATTGCGAACGACGATATTTAGTTACAGCATTTTTTGTATTTGATATAACATCTCCGATAAGCCAATTATTTATGCGTTTCATGGTTTCCTTCATTGAAGATGGCACATTTCGAATACCATATCCCCCTATAATGTCGGCGTACATGCGAGCATCGTGTTGCAAAGAACCAAGAAATGTAGTTGATAGATATTCAGAAGCTTCATCGATACTTAAAACATAAGATTTTTGCGTTAAACCACGAGGAGACAATCCAACAACAGCAAATTTATTAAACTTTACTTCAGAATCACACAAAGTATCTAATTTTTGTAGCAACGCTCTAAACCTTGCTAAATCAAGCACAGATAGCTCAACAGCAGCAAGAGTCGCACTGTCAATAAATTGCGGAATATTATGGTAAGACTTCATAGCAGTCTCGCCAGAACCTATATCTACAATAACTACATCAACAGCATCAGCTAAACCTCTAATAGCAGCCTCTAAAACCCAAGGTTCAGGATACTTACCATGCCATGGAGAAAATGCTAAAACATCCACATTGTCCCAATGCAATAGCTCATTGCGTAACACATAGCCATCGCATTTACCTAAAGAAGCATCAACTTCTTGCAACCTGCGGCCTTCATCTGATTCCAAACCAAGCAGAACGTCTAAACCACCATGAGTCAAATCAGCATCTACAAGAGCAACACTATGACCTTGTTCACTTATATAGCGCGAAAGAATAGATAGCGAAGTGCTTAGCCCAATGCCATCTGCAGCAGACATTCCAACTAAAATATTTTTAGGCAACGGATCTAAAGAATCACGCGCAATAAGATTATCTTCTTCAGAATTATTAAACATGCAAGACTTATGCTTAATAGAAATATCTTGTGAGCGTTCAGTGTGTTGAAAACTCTCCACATCTTGAGAACTCTTAGGCAAAAGAGTCATAACAGTATGATCGTCAGCTATACAAGGCGTGCTTTTTACACCATTAGACGCAGATTCGTATATAGATTTATCTGCAACTTGAGGAGGATAAACATAACGTTTAACATCTCTAAATGCGCCTACAGCTTCGCCATTGTTATAATTTTTATCAATCTGCTTAACGCCAATTGATTTGTTGCTTACACTCATATTCATACTCATGCGCCTATTGAAACGCATACAGCAATGAGTTTTCAACAATATTCATGCAATGTGGTTAAAAGCTCAGGAAATATTAAGAATAAGCAAATATTGCACAAAAATTATCTATAAAAACATCTATTTTACAGAATTTACAGATGGCAATACTAAATCTTTATTAACTTTCATATAGCGTTCAAGTAACTCACCATAAATTGGCTTAGTTTTTAGAATATCCGAAATAAGCAATGCGATAAATGCAGAAGCTGCAACTGGAAGCGTATGAATCATAGTTCCAGACATTTCAACAGTAAGCAAAATCGAAGTGAGTGGAGCTTTTACAGATGCAGACAACGTACCAGCCATAACGCAAACTGCAAACACAGATACAAATTTTGTATCAATGCCAAATGCTGAAACGCTAGTAATCCAGCGCGCAGCAACACCACCTGCGAGCGCACCTACTGCAAGAATAGGCATAAAAATACCACCGGGAGCGCCACAACCAAAACTCGTAGAAGTAAACAACATTTTTGCCACAAATAGCAAACAAAGCATTGCAAGACTTGCTTTTCCATATTCAGAAAGTCGCACTAAATTAGATCCGCCACCAAGAACTTCAGGCAGGAACAAGCCAACTGGTATTGCAATTAAGCAAGCAATGGCAACAGGCATCCACTTTGGCAAATATCCGTATAATGTTTGCAAACCAAGTAACGAACGATTCATTATCGAGCCTACAAAACCTGCAAAAATACCAAGAGGAATAATCCAAATATGCAAGTTCATTGGCAAATCTGGAATCTGACCAAAATCAAGAACTGGACGCAACCCGAAACAAGTTTGCGAAACAAAATCAGCACATAAAGCAGCTGCAGCAGCTCCTATAAGAACAATTGAAGTTAAGCCGTGCTGAATCTCCTCCATAGCAAACATAACTCCAGAAAGTGGCGCAGAAAACGCAGCAGATAAACCGGCTGCAGCTCCAGCAGTTACCACATAATGCTCTTTAATATCGTCACGCCTACCTTTACGAAAAATTCGAGACAACATCTGAGCACCACATGCACCTATTTGAATAGATGGACCTTCACGTCCAAGAGACAATCCAAATAAAGAACCAAGTAAACCGCCAACAAAACGCACTGGCAGAATCGTGTGCCATCGCATATTCAAACCGCGATTAACATATCCCACGACTTGAGGAATACCACTTCCAGAAGCCATACTTTCTTTACGACTCATCCAGCCAATAATTAAACCTGCAATTACAGCAAAAATTAAGCATGGCAAAATCCACCATGCGTTATGCCGGATTTGTAAATACATCCAACGCGCAAAATCCGTACCGTATTCAATACCGAGCCTGTAAGAAGCTACTAATGAACCAGAAACAACGCCGACAAATATCCCAGCTAATATTACTTTCCAACGAAGCTGGCAAAAAGTTTTTGATATTTGCTTTAAGTTATTACTCAAAAAGCTCAATGCATTCTTAAACTTCACTACAACTCGATTCTGCGCACAACACTTAACTTCTAAATACTAAATTACGTACAGTAACAATATTTGCGAAACAATATACCCAACAGAAGCAGCAAAGAATGGAACAATAAGTTCTGCAAAAAGCAAGAACACTCCATCTTTTATGCGCTTTCTTTGAATAAGATCCACACCTTCAAAAATTGCAGTAGAAAACGTGGAAAATCCACCCAAAAATCCCAAAATCATCAAATAAGCAAAACGTACTCCACATATTGCAGCTGCAACCATGAAAACATTAGACATAACACCTATAGCAAATGAAGCAACGCAATTGATAAATAGCGTTGCAACTGGAACTTCGCTTTTATGAGCAGCTGAAATTTTTTTAGTCATTGCGCATCTTAAAACAGCACCTAAACCGCCAAAAAAGCAAGGCAAAATAAACATAATAAAAACGTATAAAGAATTCATCACTTCATCACCTTAGTATTAGCTTCTGCAACAGATCGAGTTTGCTTTTTGTTCATGCAATTCGCAATTCCTGTTCCAACCCAATTACCAACAAAAGCCATAAAAACGCCAAAAAGCAGCGAAAAAAGCATGCCCAAAACAACAAGCGTCATGCGTGGAGACATAAAAGACATTGCACTTTCAAACGCGAAAGTAGACATAGTCGACAATCCGCCACAAAAGCCTGTTCCTAGCGCATATTTATACAAAGTTTGCTTTTCTTGCGTTAAAGCTTTAACAGATATTGCAGTAACAAGAGCAAAAATAAAGCATGCAATCATATTCGACAAAAAAGTTCCTAAAGTAAGCTGACCAAATATAAATGATTGTCCGTCTACTTGGTGAATCGTGTGCGCATAAGAAGAAATTACTGCGCGCACGAAAGCTCCACATGTACCACCAATAAAAACTAAAAAGTATAATCGACAATTATTTTTTTTATTTTTTCCGCTTATTTTACTCATTTTCACTCTTTTTGAAATTATCGTCATAAACCAAAACGACACTCCCAACCGAGAAGTGCCGTTTTGCTAAGTTGATCATAAAATAATAAACAATTTCAGTCAGTTAGTGAGTGAACACTAATGATATGATCACGCTGCGGACCAGTTCCAATAGCAGAAATACGGCAATGAGAAAGCTCTTCCAAACGCTTTACATAACTTTGCGTATTTTGAGGCAAATCTTCAAACTTATGAATTTGAGAAATATCCTCATTCCAGCCTGGAAGCATCTCGTATACTGGTTTCGCAGAAGCAAACAGTGATTGATCTACAGGCATTTCTTCCATACGCTGAACTGTTCCATCAGACAAAGTCACATTATAAGCTACGCAAACTGGGATTTCCTTCAAACCAGTCAAAACGTCAAGCTTAGTAAGAACAATATCCGTCAAACCATTTACGCGAGTTGCATAACGGCTTACTACAGAATCAAACCATCCACAACGACGAGGACGACCAGTTGTAACACCATATTCATGGCCTTGCTCACGCAACCAGTCACCCTGCTCATCCAAAAGTTCAGTTGGGAATGGACCTTCACCAACACGAGTAATATACGCTTTCGCTACTCCAATTACGCGCGTAATACGAGTAGGACCAACACCAGTACCCGTGCAAGCGCCACCAGCAGTAGGGTTTGAAGAAGTTACAAACGGATAAGTGCCATGATCGACGTCAAGCATTGTGGCTTGTCCACCTTCAAACAGCACAGTTTTGCCTTCATCCATTGCTTCATTCAATACTAATGAAGTATCAGCAACATATTTCTTCAAGCGTTTGCCAAGCTCCACAAGTTGAGCAGTAACTGCATCAATATCAATAGGATGTTGATTATAAAGTTTTACAAGCATTTGATTCTTTTGATGCAAACTTGCTTCAACTTTGTCGCGCAAGTGATCAGCATTAAATAAATCATGCACTCGAATACCAACACGATTAATTTTATCTGCGTAAGTAGGTCCAATACCACGACCAGTCGTGCCGATCTTGTGTTTGCCAAGAAAACGCTCAGTTACTTTATCAATAACTCGATGATACGGAGTAATAACATGCGCAGCTTCGCTCACAAGCAAGCGCGAACAATCTACACCGCGAGATTCCAAAGCGTCAATTTCTTCAAGCAATACCTCTGGATCAACAACAACACCATTACCAATTACAGGCGTAACATTAGGGCTGATAATTCCGCTTGGAAGTAAATGTAATGCATAAGATTTATCACCAACAACGACAGTGTGCCCAGCATTATTACCGCCATTAAAACGTGCGACAATATCAACCTTTGAACCAATTAAATCTGTTGCTTTGCCTTTACCTTCGTCACCCCATTGAGCTCCAATAAGCACAATACCAGGCATGCCGCACCTCCATTTTTGAGCTAACGCTGCTCAAATAAGCACAATCCTTACCTGTTAAGACTATCTCTATGCCCCTACCGAATAAGAAAATGAAATATATAAAATTAAAAATTTACTATTTCAGTGCTTTACCAGCAGAACTTAACTGCACACAAGCTTCTGCTACACGCTGAGCCATGGCTTTTTCGGCTTCACGACCCCAAGATCGAGGATCATACAACTTCTTTTCGCCAACTTCTCCGTCTATTTTAAGAACAGAGTCATAATTGCTGAACATGTGACCAGCGATTGCACGAGTAAAAGCGTATTGAGTGTCGGTATCTATATTCATTTTAATTACGCCGTAACGCACAGCTTCAGCAATCTCTTGAGCAGTAGAGCCAGATCCGCCATGAAATACCAGCAGGAACGGCTTTTTAGAAGCGCCAAAGGTGCGAGTATCACAAATATTTTGATAGTTCTGATATACAGTTTTTTGGATTTCTTGCAATAATTTAGGATGCAGTTTTACAACGCCAGGCTTATAGGCTCCATGAACGTTGCCAAAAGTAAACGCTGCCATATACCTGCCACGTTCACCCAAGCCAAGTTTATCTACAACACGCAAAGCATCTTCAGGCGTAGAATACAATCTCTCGTCAATATCAGCACGATGCCCATCTTCTTCTCCACCAACAGCACCAATCTCAATTTCAAGAATTGTGCGAGATTTTTGCGAAGCATCCAGCAACTGTTCTGCAACGTCTAGATTATGTTGCAAAGGCACCGTTGAGCCATCCCACATATGCGACTGAAATAATGGTTCTTCGCCTTTTTTGACTCGTTCTGTTTCATAAGAAATTAGTGGTTGAATCCAATCATCTAAATATTGCTCAGCACAATGATCTGTATGAAGCGCAATAGTGATATTAGGATATTGAGCTGCTACTTCGTGCGCAAATTTTGCAAATGCTATTGAACCAACAACACGATTATTGAGAGATTGACCCGAAAAATAAGCAGAGCCACCGACAGAAACTTGGATAATGCCATCAGATTCAGCTTGAGCAAATCCCTGCAAAGCTGCATTAAGAGTTTGCGTACTAGTAACATTGATAGCAGGGTATGCGTAGCCACCTCGACTTGCAGCATCAAGCATATGCGCATAACGTTCAACAGTTGCAATAGTCATACTTGTATTATCCGCCTTTATTACTCAGATAGCCACGCATATGCACAAAAACATTACATACCGATATGCGAAAATCTATTTTCAAAATCTACAAACTGATTGTGATTCATAGTTCAACGCAATTAAAATAACAGAAATATCTAATCTCAAGACTGCATTTGCTGATGACGTTTCTTAGCCTCAGTAACAACAAACTCGTGATATTTCAACGCAATCGAAGAATCTAATCCGGCATTTTCCGCAATATTTAGCAAACTTTCTATTTGCTGCTGCTCTCTTTTAGAATCCTCAGGAGCAAATCCAGCTTCAGCCTTCAACTCACCAATTCGTTTCGTAGTTTTAAACCGCTCAGCAAGCAGCGCAATTATTGCATTATCAAAATTATCAACAGATTGACGCAACACAATAATCTCTTCGGCAGCAACTTTGCAACATGTCGTAAGAGATGTATCGCGCGCGTCAACCGTTGTTTCAGAAAAATCACACATATTATTTAATCGAAATATGTTTGCAGAACCATAGTTGTTTCTGTACTGACAGGGACTATGCGATGAATGGTATTAATAAGTTCTTCCAATTTGCTTGGCGTAGCAACACGCACTACCAGCATAAAACTTGGACTACCAGTAATCGAATAGCAAGCTTCAATACCAGAAATATCACGCAATTTGTTAGGTATTGTAGCTTCCTGCCCAAAATCAAGTGGCGTAACAGACACAAATGCGCTTACAGGTAAACCACGACGCTCATAATCAATTAACGCGCGATAACCAGTAATAACACCTTTACGCTCAAGCTTTTGCACTCGAGATTGAACTGCAGAAACAGACAAACCCGAAGCCTTCGCCAAACGAGTTAACGTCGCTCGACCATCATGTTCGAGAATATCAACAATGATTGCATCAGTTGAATCCATAGCTATACTAGTTTCAGCTTTATGAGGATTTCCAGCCATACGTCCTCCATTCTCCAGTCGACGCTGAATTGAGAATCTAAAACGAATCTATGTAGCGCCACATTGCAGTCTCTTTCATGGTACAGTATTTTTTACAGAAAAAGAACAAATTTATTCAAAAAATAATAAAAAATACAAATTATTACGTTAAAAATAATTTTTTCTTTTAACATCAGCCGTAATAGTGTTGTACAATTCGCATAATAAGCGTATAAACGAAGCCTATAACCTTTAAAGATTATTCTTATAAAATCAAAACCAACAATCAAAAAGGAGCACAGCATGGCAAAAGTAGCGAAACATGCAATTTCAATACCTCGTTCAGGTATTAGAGATGTATTTGACCGTGTAGAACAAATACCAGACGCTATTTCACTATGCCTAGGAGAACCAGGCGAAACTGCTTCCTCACACATTGTTGAAGCCGCGTGCAACTCATTACGAGAGGGAAAAACAAAATACACAGACGTTTTAGGCATACCAGAATTCCGCGAGGCAGCTGCAAATTATACGAATAGAGTAAAAGGTTTAAACTACAACGCAGACACAGAAATTCAAGCCGTTGACGGCGCTACTATTGGATTATATTTAGCTATTAAATCAGTAATAGATCCGGGAGATGAGGTTATTATTCCATCTCCATACTTCACATCATACGATGCAGAAGTGCTAATGTGCGAAGGAATTCCAGTAACTGTAGCCCTTAAGCCAGAACATGGAATGCATATTAATGCAGCAGAAATACGCAAAGCTATATCGCCACGCACTAAAGCCATCATTATCAATTCTCCATGCAACCCAACCGGTGCTGTAACAACCGCAGAAGAACTCGAAGAAGTTGCAAAATTATGCCAAGAATTTAATCTTTGGGTAATTTCTGACGAAGTCTACCATCCATTCGTATTCGCAAGCAATCCAGAAACTGAACCTTGCGGAAATGCTGTAGCACCATCTATTGCAGCAGCTGAAGGAATGCACGAACGAACCATTATTGTAGAAAGTTTATCGAAAACTTATGCAATGACAGGATGGAGAATTGGATATATTCTTGCACCAAGTCAAGTTATTGAGCAAACCAGCAAAATTGCAGAAATGATGCATTCTTCTGTAAATTCTACCGCACAATATGGCGGCGTAGCTGCATTAACAGGTCCGCAAGATCACGTGCGCGAAATGAGAGAAGAATATCGTGCAAAACGTCAGCTTGTTATAGACGGATTGGCAAATTGCAATGCATTGCGTCTTATAGAGCCTCAAGGTGCATTCTACGTTTTTGTTGACGTTCGACCAACTGGTTTAAGTTCAGAAGAATTTAGCAAAAAACTTTTAGATGAAGAAAAAGTTGCTGTTGTGCCAGGAGAAGCCTTTGGCGCAGAAGGAAGCGGATTCGTGCGACTATCTTACGCTGGGAAAGCAGAAGAACTTAAAGAAGGCGTAGCGCGCATAAGCAAATTTGCACTTGCGCAACAAGCTTTACATGCTGCATAAAATATTAGTTATTAACGAATATAAATATAAATAAAATTATTGCCCCTTGGTAGATAATCCAAAGGGCAATAATTTTAATTCCTTACGAAATAAGAACTACGCAATAGTCGTAGAAGAAGAATTATTCGTAGCAGTGCCAGTTTGTTGAGTTATGGCAGCCAAGAAATCACGGTTTGAAGCAGTTTTCTTCAATCGAGGAATCAAAGTCTGATACGCTTGCTCTGCCTCAAGACCACCAAAGAGACGGCGCAAACGATAAATAACTGGCAAATCTGCAGCTGGAGTAATTAACTCCTCGCGACGAGTTCCAGAAGCATTAATATCTACTGCTGGGAAGAGACGCTTATCAGCCAAATCTCTACTCAAACGCAATTCCATATTTCCAGTGCCCTTAAACTCTTCGAAGATTACTTCATCCATCTTAGAGCCGGTTTCAACCAATGCAGAAGAAATAATCGTCAAAGAGCCGCCGTCTTCAATATTTCGAGCAGCACCGAAGAACTTCTTTGGTGGGTACAACGCCTGAGCATCAACACCACCGGAAAGAATACGACCAGAAGTAGGAGCAGCAATATTGTAGGCTCTAGCCAAACGAGTCATAGAATCAAGCAAAACCACAACATCCTGGCCAAGCTCAACCAAACGCTTAGCGCGCTCAATAGCAAGCTCAGCAACAGTAGTGTGATCCGTTGCAGGACGATCGAATGTAGAAGAAATCACTTCGCCTTGCACAGTGCGTTCCATATCGGTAACTTCTTCTGGACGCTCATCGACAAGCACAACCATAAGATGCACTTCAGGATTATTTGTAGTAATTGCATTTGCAATATTCTGAAGAGTAATGGTTTTACCAGCCTTTGGTGGCGACACAATCAAACCGCGCTGACCTTTACCAATTGGGGCAACTAAATCAATAACACGTCCCAACATGCGATTCGGAGTAGTTTCTTGCTTCAAACGCTCTTGTGGGTATAACGGCGTCAACTTAGCAAATTGCGGTCGAGACTGAGCTTCTTCAACGCTCATTCCATTAATGCTATCGATTGTTTGCAAAGGAACAAACTTTTGGCGCTGATTTCGACGATCGCCTTCGCGAGGAGCACGAATGGAGCCTTGAACTGCATCACCCTTGCGTAAGCCATATTTTTTAATTTGGCTCATTGAAACATAAACATCGTTAGGACCAGGCAAATAACCAGAAGTGCGCACGAATGCGTAAGATTCTAAGACATCAACAATTCCAGCTACTGGCACGAGCTCTTCCTGAGACTCTTCACGACGAGACTCACGTAAATCATGCTCTTCGCGAGCATCGCGTGCATCGCGATCAAGACGAACATTGCGATCGTTACAATCTTGACGTTCTCCACGCTCAGCACGACGTTCATCACGATCTTCACGTTCTACTCGATTCATGCGTTCTGAATGATTCTGTCGATCTGAATAATCTGAACGAGACTCATCGTAATCACGTGCACGACCGCGCATACGACGCTGGAAACGATCAGCACGATTTTGTTGTTCTTCTCTATCAAAGTCACGAGAAGCTACACGCTGACGACGCGGTTCACCCTCTGCATGAGAATCTTCACCAGGCAATGTTGCCAAAATTTGATCCAACTCATGCGAATCCATACCATCTTCTCTACGATCGCGATTATCATTACGATCTTCTGAGGAACGACGACGCTGGAATGTATTATTACGATTCGCATCGCGTCGATAATTTTTATTCCCAAAATCTTCTTCGTCTCTATAGCGACGATCTGAAGCAGCATTGGGAACCAAAACTTCTAACGCTTCTAAATCACTATTGTCTTTCGATGACCTAACATCTTCTATATCTGTACTAGTATCTGCAGTTTTATTAGCATTCACAACATCACGAGGAACACGAACACTTACACCTGCAGGCGCTTCTCCCCCATTACGAGCAGCCGTCAGTGTAGCCACCAACTCAGGCTTACGCATTGTAGATGTACCGCGCAAACCCATTTGTTTCGCAAGATCTTTCAATTCTGAAAGCTTCATTTTTTCAAGATTCTGGCCTGTTGCCACAATTTTACCTTTCCTTAACTCGCACGGAATAGAGACCCGGCAAGTCTTTACATGGAAGATTACGGAAAAATCCGTCACGAACTCGCTGCTATTTCATAACAATTCATATGTACATAACAACGAACATTATGTATGCTACTACAGCTATACGACGCTGTACAATGCGACGCGCCATAGTATTTAGTATTTTATTGCAATTTCTATAAAGTTTTTAAAGAGCTACTCACATAAACAAAAAGCGCCAATAACTTGGGTAACACCCAGTATTATTGACGCTATATCGCTAAATTATTTGCGCTTTAAAATCAAACGCTCAAATTTATACGAGAATTAATTACTACTTCTTTTCGTGATACGACTTTTCAGTATTAACAGACCACACGTTCTTCTTAGAAGTTTCTCCAGTTCGGATATCTTCTACAGCCTCAATAGCAGTTGCCATTGAATGATCTTGGTTATTATAACGATGCTGTCCATTACGACCAACGCAATACAAATTACCAAAGCCATCAAGATAATCAATCAATTCAGGCATCTGAGCGTATGTGTCAAAGTAAGCAGGATATGCCTTTGGAACTCGCTCACGGTGAGAATCAAGAACGTCTTCCTCACCATTGATAACCTGCATACGAGTCAACTCGTCAATAGCCATCTTGCGAGCATCATCATCACTCATATTCCAGAAGTCGTCACCTTCGTCGCAGAAGTACTCAAGACCAATCCAAACAGTGTTATCAACATCCTTAACGAGATATGGGCTCCAGTTGTTGAAGATTTGCAAACGTCCGACTTTATATCCAGGATCCTGCACGTAAATCCAGCAATCAGGAACAATAGGAGGATTACCAAGCGTTGGAATAGTGGTAGTATTACGCAGACGCACGCGCTTAACAAGCAAGCCTACAGTCACAAAATCGCGATAAGGTAAACCTTTGGCAACGCGTTGCATTTCTGCTGGAACTTCAGCCTTTTCGTCACCATTTGCACCCTGCTCAAGAGCAGCTACCAAATCCTTAATTGGCATAGAAGATATAAACTGGTCGGCGTGCAATTCTGAACGCTCTCCATTTGCATCTTCAACTACAACACTGGAAATCTTTCCGTCTGCTTGCTTAATAGCAACTACCTTTGCGTCTGTGCGCACAGTAGCACCGTTTTCGCGGCAACGACGCTCAACCGTTTCCCACAACTGACCAGGACCAAGCTTTGGATACCAGAATTCCTCAATTAATGAGGTTTCTACTTCCTTTTCCTTGCCTTTTTTCTTAGGGAAAAGCTTGGAAAAAGCGTTCTTCAACACTTCCACAATGCTCAAGCCCTTAACGCGCTGAGCACCCCAATCGGCAGAAATTTGGCTTGGATGCCTACCCCAAAGCTTCTCTGTATAGCCCTCAAAGAACATGGAATAAAGTTTCTTGCCGAAACGATTAATGTAGAAATTCTCAAGATTAGTTTCTGGCAACTTGTGAATCATAGACCACAAATAGCTGAAGCCAACCTTCATAGTCAAGATAAAGCCCATAGAACGCAAGGTTGCTGCAGAAAGAGAAATTGGATAATCAAAGAAATGATGATTCCAGAAAATACGAGAAACGCGATGACGCTTCAACATCACTTCATCTTCAACTTCAGGATCAGGTCCACCTGCTTCCAAATCATGATGACGACCAAGCTTTTTATCATCATATGAAGGCGCACCCTGGAGAGGTAGCATTTCACGCCACCACTGCATAATACGGTCATCTTTTGAGAAGAAACGATGACCGCCAATATCCATACGATTGCCGTTATACTTCACAGTACGCGAAATGCCGCCAAATTCACGCGTGGCTTCGAGTACTGTTACGTCGTAGCGGCTGGATCCGCCATCCTTAACGAGTTCCCAGGCTGCCGTCAACCCTGCCGGACCACCACCAATAATTACCACAGATTCCTTTGGGGATTGTGTATCCGTCACTTGTCCTCCATCTTAATACATCAAATTTTTACGAAAACACTTTGCGTGCTAGGTAAGCAATTCCTATACATCCTTATTGAGCATACGCGCATCACGCGATAGATTCAGGAATGTCAATGTCTGTTTTTTGTACTTCTTCAACATTTACATCTTTAAAAGTTACTATTCGTACATTTTTAACAAAACGCGAAGGGCGGTAAACATCCCATACCCAAGCGTCCGTAAGTTGAACATCAAAATAAACATCCTGACCTGCTGAACGCACATTAAAATCGACTTTATTGGCTAAATAAAATCGTCGCTCTGTTTCTACAACATAAGTAAAAAGCTTAATAACATCACGGTATTCTTTGTATAACGCAAGTTCTGCATCGGTTTCATAGTTGTCGAGATCTTCGGCGCTCATTACTTACCTTCCGTATTACGTTTGCGTCCACGACCTATAATGCGCCACCAAGCTTTTTTTGATGAACTTCCTTCAGAGACGTTTACATTGTACGGCCATGCTTCATCAAGATTATCACGATGCACAGGTATAGCCACAGAATGTTCATGCGCACTCAAAGCTTCAATTACACCAGGATTTTCTTCAATAACGTGTAACCCAAAAGCATCTAGCGAGCGAATAGCATCATATTCATCTACAAGAGTGTCCATTACAACAAAATCTTGATATTTTTGATTCTGGGCATCCCATAATGCATCGCGCGCAGTGCCTGTTTTTACAAAGCCAAGCGATTGATACACCGAAAGCGAACGAGTATTAGTTGCCGGAACTCCCACCCAAATTCTATGCAACCCTAGACCAGTCGGCTCTGATGCAAAAGCATAAGTCATAACTCTAGGCATCGCATCGCGCGAATAGCCTCTTCCTCGATAATTTTTGCCTAAAACAACTTGAATTCGAGCACTGCGAGACCATCCGTCAATATCTATAAGGAAAATCATGCCAATAATGTCGCCGGAAGCGTTATTTGAATCATCCAAAACATCAGGAACAATCGCCCACGCAATAGTGTGACGCAATTGAACATCGCCAGCAAAACGACAAGATTCAGAAGGATTTTCGCCAATAAGACTATCTTTAGTCCATTGCATAGAGCTTTCAACCCACGAATGAACCATAGAACGCTCTGAATTAGCATCCTTTCCAGTAATAACTGCAGCACCATCAAATGCGCACAAATCATCCATTCTTTGCAAATCATTGCACGTAGCTGGACGAAGGTGCGCCATCTCTCCACGAATTTGAGGAATTACTATAGATTTTGGTAACTCGCGAGAGTTAATAACACCATCATTGGTTTGTTGCATAGTCACCTACTTGTATTGTGCCTTTGAGAATTAAGCCCTTCGCATAATTCTCATGTCGCATAATATATGATAATCCCGAAGACGAAAAATGCCTCGCAATGTTGATAAATAGTAAATTCTGCGCACCTGCTACACAAACAAATCTGATTTGAGCATGCAGCAAGTACGCAGCACTTACTTTTGAATATTGATTACGCTTTTACGTTTATACATTAGCGTTATCAAATATTAAATTTTTCAGCCTTTACGGCACTTTTCAGCCTTTGATTTTTGCCATCACAATCTTAGTAACAGCCTTAGCATCAGCCTGACCTTTAGTCGCACGCATAACGGCACCAATAATCGCGCCCATCGGCTTCATATTGCCTGCCTTAAGCTTTTCTGCAACTTCAGGATCGGCTGCAAGAGCAGCGTCAACAGCAGCTTCCAAAGCACCGTCGTCGTTCATAACCTTAAATCCGTGCTTCTTAACAACTTCATCAGGTTTACCCTCGCCAGCCAAAACGCATGCAACAGTTTGCTTAGCGAGCTTATCGTTAAGATTGCCGTCTGCAATTAACTTTTCAACTTCAGCCACATCTTGCGGAGTAATAGGCAATTCCTCCAAAGTCACGCCACGAGTGTTTGCTTCGCGAGCAAGCTCACCAAGCCACCACTTCTTAGCACCTGCTGCAGTTGCACCTGCTTTAACGGTTTCTTCAACCAAATCAAGAGCATCCGCGTTAAGAATATCTCGCATTTCAAGATCGCTAATACCCCATTCGCTTTGCAAACGGTTACGACGCTCGCGAGGCATTTCAGGCATTTGCGCCTTCATGCGCTCAATATGCTCTTTAGTGATATGAAGCATAACCAAATCAGGATCTGGGAAGTAGCGATAATCGTCAGCATCCGACTTCACACGACCGCCAGCAGTAGTCTGAGTTGCCTCATCCCAGTGACGAGTTTCCTGCAAAATCTCGCCGCCTTCACTCAAAATAGCAGCTTGACGACGAATCTCATATTGGAGCGTCTTTTCGATTCCGCGGAATGTGTTCACATTCTTAGTTTCTGAACGCGTACCAAATGGATCGGTTGGCTTGCGACGGAGCGAAACGTTCACGTCAGCACGCATATTGCCCTGCTCCATGCGAGCGTGAGAAATGTTGAGAGCGCGAACAATATCGCGAATAGCACGCATATAGGCACCAGCAATTTCTGGAGCGCGGCTGCCAGCGCCTTCGATTGGCTTAGTTACAATCTCGATTAAAGGCACACCTGCGCGATTGTAATCAACCAAAGAATGATTTGCGCCTTCAATACGGCCGTCAGCACCACCAACGTGCGTATTCTTACCAGCATCATCTTCAATGTGAGCGCGCTCAATCGGAACGCGGAACACGGTTCCATCTTCAAGCTCAACATCCAAGTAACCGTTGCCATTAGTAGGCTTATCGTACTGGGAGATCTGATAATCGCGAGGCATATCTGGGTAGAAGTAGTTCTTACGAGCGAACTGGCTCCACTCAGCAATTTCGCAATGCAATGCCAAACCAAGCTTAATTGCATAATCAACTGCAGTCTTGTTTACAACTGGCAAAGAGCCTGGCAAACCAAGGCTTACAGGAGTTAGCTGAGTGTTTGGCTCGCCACCAAAAGACACTTCCGCTGGGCAAAACAGCTTTGTGCGCGTGCTAAGCTCAACGTGAGTTTCCAAACCGAAAACTGGGTCAAATTGCTCCACAGCATCGGCGTATTTCATAAGTTTTTCAGCCATGAGAATCCTTCTTACTTAAGCTTTGCTTAACTTTACTTAGCCAATGAATCGAGCCAGCCAGCCTTAAGCGACTTCCAGATTGAGCCGCCCCACTGCTCTTCGAGAGCAGCTTCCAACGCTGCTGCAGGCTTGTACATCTTTTCATCATGGCATTGCGGAGCAATAATCTGAATGCCAACAGGCAAACCGTCGTCGCTTAAGCCAGCTGGGAGACTCAAAGCAGGAACTCCAGCCATGTTTGCAGGAATCGTAGCAATATCGTTCATATACATAGAAAGCGGATCGTCCATCTTCTCACCAAACTTAAATGCCGTTGTAGGGCTTGTTGGAGAAATAAGAACATCTACTTTCTTAAACGCTTCTTCGAAATCGCGAATAATAAGCGTACGAACTTTCTGTGCAGAACCATACCAAGCATCGTAATAGCCAGCGGAAAGCGCGTAAGTACCGAGAATAATACGGCGCTTTACTTCGTCACCGAAACCAGCTTCACGAGTTGCAGCCATCATATTTGCAGCAGTCTGAGGCTTGTCTGCTGGCGGCATTACGCGCAAACCGTAGCGCATGCCGTCGTAACGAGCCAAATTAGAGCTAACTTCTGAAGGCATAATAATGTAGTAAGCAGCCAAAGAGTAAGGGAAATGAGGGCAAGAGACTTCTGTTACTTCTGCACCCATATCCTTAAGCAATTGCACAGCTTCATTAAAGCGTGCTTCAACTCCCGGCTGGAATCCGTCGCCACTAAGCTCTTTAACTAAACCAACCTTCAAGCCCTTCAAATCACGGCGAGCGCCCTCACGAGCAGCTTGAGCCATTGGAGGAACAGGAGCTGGAATAGAAGTAGAATCGCGCCTATCGTTACCACCGATAATTTCCTGCAAAAGCGCAGAATCAAGAACGGTACGAGAAACAGGTCCAATCTGATCCAAGGAACTTGCCATAGCGATTGCACCAAAACGGCTAACACCGCCATAAGTTGGCTTTGCGCCGACTGTACCAGTTAAAGCACCTGGCTGACGAATAGAGCCACCTGTATCTGTACCCAAAGCAATAGGAGCCTCGAATGCAGCAACAGCTGCAGCTGAACCGCCGCCGGAACCACCAGGAACACGCTCAGTATCCCAAGGATTGCAAGTAGTTTGATAAGCAGAATGTTCTGTAGAAGAACCTTGAGCAAACTCATCCAAATTAGTCTTGCCGAGAATTGGCATGCCAGCTGCTTTGAGCTTTTCAATAACAGTAGCATCGTAAGGTGGAACCCAGCCTTCGAGGATCTTCGATGCTGCAGTGGTTGGAATGCCTTTAGTGACAATCATGTCTTTAATTGCAATTGGAACGCCTGCAAGCTCAGGCAAGCCTTCAGTCTCACCATTAGCGTTCTTAGCATCAAAAGCATCTGCCTGCTCGAGAGCAATATCTGCAGAAACATGCAAGAATGCCTTAATTTCTGGCTCTGCAGATTCAATGACTGCCAAGTGAGCTTCAACAAGTTCACGGCTAGAAACTTCTTTAGCTTTTACAGCCTTTGCCATATCGGCAGCAGAAAGTTTTACCAAATCTTGAGTATTAGTCATGTTTTTATTCCTCCCCCAAAATTCGAGGCGCTACAAACATGCCAGACTCACTTCTAGGAGCATCCGAAAGAGCTTCTTCTTGAGTCAAAGGTGTAGCAGGCTCATCTGGACGCAAATAAGCTTCCAAAGGCACTGGATTTGCAGTAGGTGGCACATCTTCGCCAGCAACTTCCTGCACTTTATTAATAGATTCTGCAATGACGTTCAATTCGCCTTGCAAGCGACTGATTTCTTCGTCGCTTAAAGCAATCTGGGATAAAACGCCCAAATGCTCAATTTCTTCGCGTGTGAATGTAGGCATAACCTCAACTATATGTGTGATACGTGACCTTCGTTAGTAGAAAAAAGCAATGTGGATAAAAGCTTTATGAGAATTATTTGTTGATTATTTTGTTTTATTGAGAAAGTACTACAAATTAATTCTTTAAGACTGAAGCAATTAAAAATTGCGCATGTGTAACACTAAATAATACTTGCACAAATATTTTGCATATATTTTCACAAAATTATCACGAATCAAAATACGTAAAATCCGTTCATTTTATCTGTCAACACGCCGAAACGACAAAACTGACGTAACAAAAAAGTGTTGGTATTTCAGCATTATTTAAACTTTTGTTTGAAACTTAAAAAATTATTTTAAACAATTATCGCATAAATAAAAAGTGTGTAATAATCGTGTGATGTGAGAAGCTGAAGCTGATGCACTGAAGCATATATATGCACTGAAGCACGTATTTGCAGCATCTCACTGAAAAAATAATTTGAAATAAAATCTAATAAAAATCGAAGGATACATATGAAGAGCACAAAGTTCTACCGTAATGCAGCAATGTTGTTGCTCGCGGGCGCGACTATTATTCCACAATGCTTAGCAGTTCCAGCAATGGCAGATTCTTCTGCAAAGCCTTCTGCACCAGCTGCATCTTGCGCAGCCAGCAAGGACTCGCTGAACAACTACTTGTGGGATTTGCATTACGATAAAACGAATATTCTCGCACGTCACGGCGAAACAATTAACAATAAATTCTCCAGCGACAGCTTCAACAAGAACGGCGAATTCGTTGTTGTTGAGCATCAGAAGAAGAACATCACCAATACAACGTCAAACTTGTCGGTAACTTCGGCCAACAATGATCGCGTGTATCCTGGTGCATTATTCCGCGCTGACCAGAATTTGATGGATAACATGCCAAGCTTGATTTCAGCAAATCGCGCACCATTAACTTTGAGCATTGATTTGCCAGGCTTCCACGGCGGCGAGAGTGCTGTAACTGTGCAACATCCAACCAAGAGCTCCGTTACTTCAGCAGTTAACGGTTTAGTTTCTAAGTGGAATGCACAATATGCAGCAAGCCATCATGTGGCAGCTCGTATGCAGTATGATTCCGCAAGCGCACAGAGCATGAACCAGCTCAAGGCTAAGTTTGGTGCTGATTTTGCAAAGATTGGCGTACCGCTGAAGATTGATTTCGATGCAGTACACAAGGGTGAGAAGCAGACTCAAATTGTGAACTTCAAGCAAACTTACTACACAGTAAGCGTCGACGCTCCAGATAGCCCAGCAGATTTCTTTGCTCCATGCACTACGCCAGAAAGCTTGAAGAACCGTGGCGTTGACAGCAAACGCCCACCAGTTTACGTGTCAAACGTAGCTTATGGTCGCTCAATGTACGTAAAGTTCGATACCACCAGCAAGAGCACTGATTTCCAGGCTGCAGTAGAAGCGGCAATTAAGGGCGTAGAAATTAAGCCAAACACCGAATTCCATCGCATTCTCCAGAATACTTCTGTTACTGCAGTGATTCTCGGCGGCAGCGCTAACGGCGCAGCAAAGGTTATTACCGGCAATATCGATACGCTGAAGGCTTTGATTCAGGAAGGTGCAAATTTGAGCACCTCTAGCCCAGCTGTTCCAATCGCTTACACTACTTCCTTCGTAAAAGATAACGAAGTAGCAACTCTCCAGAGCAACAGCGATTATGTTGAGACTAAGGTTTCTGCTTACCGTGACGGTTATTTGACCTTGGATCACCGTGGAGCTTATGTAGCTCGCTACTACGTCTACTGGGATGAGTACGGCACTGATATCGACGGAACTCCATACGTACGTTCTCGCGCTTGGGAAGGAAACGGCAAGTATCGTACCGCTCACTTCAGCACAACGATTCAGTTCAAGGGCAATGTGCGCAATCTTCGCATTAAGTTGGAAGAAAAGACCGGCTTGGTATGGGAACCATGGCGTACAGTGTACAACCGTACTGATTTGCCGTTGGTTCGTCAGCGCACAATCAAGAACTGGGGCACAACCTTGTGGCCTCGCGTTGCTGAAACTGTAAAGAATGACTGAACTCATATTGCAATTGAGCATAAATAAATAAAACTGAAAAAATTAAGGACTTTATCTTGTAGCCAGTTACGAGATAAAGTCCTTAATTTTTTACACAAATAGGGTTTCTATTACATTTTTCGCAGTAGGATTTAGTTATGTTAGAGATACAAAATATATCCAAGTACTATAAAAACAGCAAGTACTCAATAATATTTCTTTTGTAGCAGAAGATAGCAAAGTTACGGGATTTGTTGGCCCTAACGGTTCAATCAACTGCGCTATATTGCGCATTGGGACTCATAAAAGCCAATGAAGGTGAAGTATTATTCGACGGCGTCCCATACAAAAAGCTTAATTCCCCAATAAAAACAGTCGGCAAAGTATTAGATTTAAAAGCTAATTATAGAAATACTAGTTCTATAAAAAGCTCACATTCGTTGCAAAATATTGTAAAATTCCAAAAAGTCGCGTATCAGAGATTATGGATATTGCCGGAATCAGCTCTATGCAAAATATGAAAATCAAAGAAATATCAACCGGCATGCGCAACCACAACATACTAAGCCTACTACCGAGCTACCATTGCCTGATACTTCATATATTGGACCAGAGTATGCTCATCCTCAATTTGCTAAAAAGAAACAAGATGATCAGGATTCTCAAGAAAATGCACAATGAGCTTAGTGCCAGAATTAGTGCCATCTATTATTGCTATGGTTGCTTGAGCCGTTGTGCTATTTGCAGTGGGTGCTTTACTTCTAGCAAAAAGAATTAAAACTAGTATCAGCAAATAGTTGCAACAAATAAACCCCGCTCGTTTGCTCAGTAATGATTGCAATCGAACGGGGCTTATTTTTTATTTATACTTACTATGTTTAAATATCGCGATGCTTTTCAATAACGTAGCCAATTGCGTACATGACTACAGCCCAAGCGAGAACCACTAAACCGGACTGCCACCATTCGAAAGCAACATTTACATTTGATGCGAATTTTCCGTTAGAGCTAGAAGAATCACCCAAGAATTGACTTACAGCTGTGGCTGGCAAAAGCTGAGTAAGCACTAAAGTCCATTTTGCAAAACCACTTGAAATCACAATAATGCTAAGAACAGTAGGCAAAATCATCACAGCTCCAATAACGCACATAATTCCGCCAGCAGTTGACTTGCAAATCATGCCGAAACCGTACGCCATTGCTGCCACAACAACCATAATTACAGGAGATCCAAGGAACAGCATAAGAGGTAATTGCCATGTTCTACTTCCAGACAAACCTGAGATATTCTCACCCATAAATGCTAATTCTGCAGCAACTAACGAAACTGCCATTGCAATAAGTTGCACCACAAAAACGTAGATTGCGATTGCAACAAACTTAGCGGTAAAGAACATACCCCTTCGAGGTACAGAAGTAAGCGAAGCTTGAATTGAAGTTGTGGAATGCTCAGCTGTTATAGCAAGCACTGCAAAAATCGCAATAACAATCAAAGATATAGAGGCAAAACTAATAACTAAGTTGAAAATACCTTCTTGAGAAGAAATAAGGCTGCTTTTATCGCTCGGCCCCATGGTGACTGCACCGCTTGATTTGCTAGCAGACGCACCCTGTTTAGTAAAGTCAACTTTAGATATTGCTTTTTGCACAATCGCGATAATAAAACTGAAAACTACAGGCAAAACAATGGCCAATGCCATGCACCACCAAGTGGATGTAAGCCCACGCAACTTAACCATCTCAGATTTAAGAGAGTGCATAAATGTAAGACGTAGGTGCTGAGCGTTCATGCTTCTGCCGGTTTTGTAAGAGTTGCTTGTTGCTTGATCAACAGATTGATTAATTTGCCCACTCATTTTGCGCTTCCTCCATCTGCATATTGCGTTCCAGTCGCAGCAGTAGCATTTGGCAATGCTTTTGTTACGTACTGCTCTTGACCGTGCGTAAGAGCCAAATATGCTTCCTCAAGCGATGCGTGCTCTTGATTTAGCTGGTAAACCATAATTTGATTATCTGCAATTTCGCGAGCAAGTTGATTAAGCTCGCAACCTGTTACCTTAAAAAGTTCGCCTTCTTGAGCGTCTTGAGGCGTGCGCTTATCAGGCAAAATCTTGCATTCGGGATGATTTTGTGTAAGCACTTGCTTTAGTTTTTCACCTTCTGGAGTTACAAGTCGCACAGCGTGCTGAGAATGTGCATTAACAAAATCTTGTACTGTTGTGCGCTCCAAAATTTCTCCGTGCGCAATAATCACAAGATTATCTGCAGTAAGAGCAACTTCGCTCATTAAGTGGGAACTAAGTAAAATTGCACGGCCTTCGCTTGCATAATACTTGCATAATTCGCGAACCCACTTAACACCTTCCGGATCCAAGCCGTTAACCGGTTCGTCAAGTATGAGATTGTGCGGATCTGCTAAAAGAGCCGCAGCAATGGAAAGACGCTGACCCATGCCAAGCGAGAATGAACCTGCCTTGCGATTTTTTACACTAGTCAAACCAGTAATATCAATGACTTCATCGACACGTTTCTTTGATATTCCGTGAGTTAAAGCCAATGAATACAGGTGATTGTAAGCCGTTCGACCTCTGTGAGCAGACTTTGCATCAAGAACCGCGCCAACTTCCGTCATTGGGGATGTGATTTTTGCGTAAGGTTTTCCGTCAATAAGAGAAGTGCCACTATTGGCGTGAATAAGATTTAACGCGCAACGCATGGTGGTAGATTTACCAGCGCCATTAGGACCTAAAAAGCCCGTGACTTTACCGTCTTCGGCGACGAAAGAAACGTCGTTAAGCACTGTTTTTGCGCCGAAACGCTTTGTAATATGTTGAAATTCTAACATAAATTAACAATATCACAAATAAAAAAAATACACATTAAATGTAAGCGTTTATAAGTACAAGCTGCTACGTTTTAACTAATATTGCTGATGAGATTCTGCTGACAAAATTCTGCTACCGAAATTCTAATTAATATTTTATTAAGATTCAGCAATTTGGTACTGCATGCTGAGCAATCCACGCGTGCATAGAAACAGCTGCAGCAGCTCCTGCATTTAGTGAGCGAACAGAGCCGAATTGCGAAATATAAACAACGTCATCCGCCATCTCTAGTGCTTTTTTAGAAAGACCTGGACCTTCTGCACCAAAAAGCATAAGACAACGTTTAGGGAACTTGTAGTTTTCCATAGCAACAGCACCTGGAATAATATCTAGCGCTATAACGCGAGCGTTTTTAGCGTCTTGTTCCTTAATATTTGCGATTTTTTCGGCTTCTTTATTGCCTTCTGCTTGTGCTTTAAGCAAAAATTGATGCGCTTCTTCTGCTTCTTTAAGCATATTTTCGCGCCAATTAGTTACTAGAGTTTCAATAGTTGGGCAGCACTCAACGTATTGGTATAGCTCAGTCATTAATGAGCCTTTACGATTCCATTTATGAGGCCCTACGATATACACTTTTTTCGCAGTAAACGCGTTCGCAGTGCGAACCATAGAGCCTATGTTGAAATCGTGAGTCCAATTTTCTACAGCTACTTCAAACTCATGACGGCCTTTAGAATCGAGATCCGCTTTTATGGCTTCTACTTTCCAGTATCTGTAGCGATCTAAGACGTTACGCTGATCGCCTTCGTCTAGTAATTCAGTGCTAAACCGCGCATCATAATTTGGCGATTCTGGATTATCTGGACGAGGCTCACCTGGATGTTCTTCTTCCCATGGGCCAACTCCTATAGGTCGGAATTCTGGCTCATCGGAAGCTTTTGCAGCCAAAGTAATTGGATTCGGTTCGTGCATGCGTGAGTTTTGCTCCGTTTAATACTTTTGCTTAGTATTGCAGCTAGTCTTGGCAGCCGTCAGTTGCGCAATCACCTGTGCAACTTGACTTGCAATGGCCACCACAGCAGTTATCCTCGCAGCAAGGCTCAGTGCAACCATCATGAGCACAATCACCAGTGCACTCTACCTTGCAATGACCGCCACAGCAGTTATCTTCACAGCATGGCTCAGTGCAGCCGTCATGCTTACAATCGCCAGTGCATTTAACCTCGCAATGACCGCCACAGCAATTGTCGTTGCAGCAATCGTCGTGATCTGCATCTGCACGTAATTCTTCTTCATCGAAAGCTTGAACAAATGCCATTTTAGTACTCTCCTCACTTATTGGATTTACTAATTGAAGATGCCTTGTGCCTTGTTCGTCGGCGTCAACACCACCAATTAATGCAACTATAGCAAGAATTTGCGCGCCTTGCTGATGAACAATGCCAAAATCAAGACTTAATTCATTTCCGTGTCGTAAAGTCACAAGCGAAGAAGTTTGAACATACGATTTTTCAGAAAGCCAAGAGTCAAGCAACAGCACTCGCTTGCCTTTAACTGACGGGCCTTTTGTTGCAGGAAAAACAAAATCCATAACAAAGCCGTCGAGTGCAATTCCTTTACGTTCTGCAGCATGAATAAGCGCAAAAACCATCGGCACCGCAGCAGCAGTTAACGCGCCAACAGCGTCAACATCGCGTTCTAACGAATACCCAGCTTTCTCAATTGCGTCAAAAAGAACATCTCCAACCAGCTTAGAGCCACGCTGAGCAAATGTAACAGAAAACAGTTCACTAAATGGTTTCGCAATCATATCTGCACAAAGCATGCGTTTAAGCTCAGCGCGTTCCTCTTGTAATTCTGCCATTTTTGCACTCCTTAGCGTTAGAGTTCTTCAATTTTTGATGCTTTAATGTTTTTATGCTTAACGATCTTCTACTGATACTTCCGGAGCGCTCAGCTCTTTAACATCAGCTTTATCGGAATCTATAAGATCTATTGAAGCAATAACTTTACTTTGATCTAACTTCTGAAGTTTACGCGCTGTTACCAACACTCGCGACTCAAGCGAAGAAGCAAACTTATTGTAAGCTGCAACTGTTCTTGCCAAAGATACGCCAAGTTTTGAAGCATTTTCCCCAAGAACCGCAAAGCGATCATATAATTCTCGAGATAAATCGAAAAGTTCTTTTGCATCATCTGTAAGACTTTGCTGCTGCCATGCGTACGCAACAGACTTAAGCACGGCCCACAAAGTAACTGGTGAAGTGAGTGCTACTTTTTGCGCAAAAGCATCATCCATAAGCGTTGGATCCGCTTCAAGAGCCGCCTGAAGCAATGCTTCGTTTGGAATAAATGCAACTACAAAATCTGGTGCTGTTTCAAAAGCCTGCCAATACGCTTTAGCCCCTAATACTCTAACATGCTCTCGCAAAGCCTTAGCATGCGCTTTTAGAAGCTCGCTCCTTCTAGCTAATTCTTCGTCACTTGCGTTATCTGGGATTTCGCAAGCGCGCTGATAATCCGCATACGGAACTTTTGCATCAACTGGAATTGTTTTGCCTCCTGGCAGATGCACAACCATATCTGGCCTCTGCTGTTCGCCATTTACTCCAGTTACAACAACCTGCGTATCAAAATCAACATGCTCAAGCAAGCCTGCAGATTCAACAATATTCTTTAGTTGAGCCTCGCCCCAAGCTCCGCGAACCTTATTATTTCGCAATGCTGCAGAAAGCGAACTTGTTTCGCGGTCAAGCCTTGTTTGCTGCTCACTTAGGCCTTTAAGCTGAGTGCTTAGCACACCCATTTCTTGCTTACGCCCTTCTTCAATCTGCGAAACTTTATTCTTCAATGCTTCGAGATTGTCTTTTACTGGAGCAAGCGCTTCCAAAACTTTACCTTGCTCTTTCAAAGTTTTTTCACGATTTAACCGTTCGCGTTCTTCTCGCTCTGCGCGCAATTGTTCTTCGCGATTCACTCGCAATTGCTCTGCCTGCTGCGCCTTAGCAAGTTCTGCTTCAACAAACTTTAATCGCTCAGCAAGCTGCTCTGCTTGCGTGCGATAGCGTATAGCCTGATTGCCATTTTCTTGAGCTTGAGCGCGCGCTTGTTCATACTGCGAGCGCAATTCGTTAAATTCGCGCTGGTTTACGCCATTAGCGCCTTGCGTTCCAGAGTTGTGCTTAACAATAGCCAGCACAACAATGGCGGTTATTACAACAGCAACCACCATTAAAACAAACATCACAATATTATCGAACATACGTTCTATTAAACACTATTGAGTTGACTTTTGAAATATAATTAAACACGTCTTTTAAGCACGTTCAAAATAAAGCAATCCACGTCCACACGTGCCGCTCCATAGGCAAACTGCAATTACAGTAAGAACAACAATGACGTATAACAATATGGATTGTCCAGGAATTACAGGCAAAGTTCCAGAAGGATACCATCGCAAAATCAATCCAATTTTACTTTGCAAACCTTGTGTGGCAATATTCATCACCGCTAAAAAGACACCAAATGCAAGGCCGTAAAACCTTCCAAAACAGGCTAATCCAATCATTATGAGCACAATATCAATCCAAGCATTACCTAAAATCATCTGCAATGTACTCAATAACTGCAAATCAATTATACGAACAATTAACACTGAAGCGCCAAATGAAACAAACAAACACAATAAAGCAGCACTCAATGCATATATTCGCAACCTTTTCATCACGAAACGTTCCCACGATACCATAATCGGAGCAAGACAAACGAATGCCGCGGCAATAAACCCAACTACAATAACTTCATACAGAGGAACAACAAAATTAACAACACTACTACCAGATTGACATTGAAACGTTATACCTTCTACCGCATTATGCACATTAGCAGAATCCGGCAAACAAATATAACCAACATAAACTGGCAACTGCGTTACAAATGATCTGAATATAACAAGCATTAAAGAGGGAAGGACTACGGACAATAAAATTGCAACGATTGCAACAATATAATGCCTACCTTCAAGCCAAGCGCGAAAATTATTTTTCATGCTTATCACCAAGTTCCGATAAGACTTGTTGTGGAGTTATGAGACATTGATTAAGTTCTTTAACATGATTTTTTACAAATTGTTTCAGCTTAGCATCATCAGCATTATTAATACTCATAGCCACTTTATCGTTTGCTTCACCTGTAATAAATCCATATGACCCATACACATCATTACTTATACGAGAAGGAAGCTGAGCAAGCAAAAATGCTGTAACAGAAGCGTTTGAATCAAGATTCTTTTTTACATATACTTCTTTCATAGCACTTGATGCACATTTTGCAGGCACAAATCTTTGTAACACTTCTTGAGCGATACCAGTCATATCACCATATTTCTCAGAACGCCTAACAAATGTATCTGTTTGTTGTTGAATAACAGTAGCTTTAAGATTACGTAACTTTATTAAACCACTATTAGTAAGATTCCAAGATTTTTCAGTATTTGTTGGAGTAAACGCATTTCCAAGCACAAGCACAATTCCTTTGCCTTGCGAATCTCTCTGATTCTTAGGAAACCAAGAAGCAACAGTTTTCAAATGTTTAACAGCACGAAGTTTACGAATATAAGCTTCTTCAGGATGTACACAAACAGAAAAAGCAGTATCTTTAAACGTCGTACACTGAGGCACAAAAGGTCCAGAGCGAATCCAAGGTTTTGGACCCCACATAGCTATACAACAAGCACATACTATTGGCATAATTAAAGAAATACTTATTGCTTTTATGCACCAATAAGATCCCTTTTGCCAAAAATATCTAATATGCGCGCAACAAAGAATGCATGAAACGATAACAACACACACAAAGAATATGCGCAAAGTCACCAACCATGGGTTCATACGCAAACCAGGCTCAGCACCAATACCAGCATCCGACACTGGAAGTATTGCATATAAACTACTACCCCAATATCTAGGAAAAATATCTCCCTGAGGTATGGTGCCATTATGCATTATAATGACACCATAAATACAGCACCAAATTATTGCAAAAGATAATAAAGCTGAGAATACAATTGCCCAACGATTGCCAATAATTACTCCTAAAGCAAAACCAATTGCAAAAAATGCACTTGGCGTCACGCCTCCACATAATAGTGGAAAATACGGAAAATTTGTAATATTTACATCACTCTGAATTACTGTTGGCAATATACTTACGCAATATAACAAACTGCACAGTATAGCGCCTTTTAGTATAGGAATAGCGTAACGACTGGCTGATTTTCCTGCACACCACGCAGAATTAACCAAACATCTAGGCGAGCAAGCTTTACATGAACACCATGCGCCAAAAATGCAAGCAACAATATCAGACAAACAATGCATCCACGTGACATCAATTCTTAACCAAAGCGCATAATTATTATTATGCGCTAAAAAATTTGCCACACCCAAAAAAATAGGATATGCAATCAAAAATAAGCTAAAAATACAACTGCTTATTAGAGATAATGGGTACATAATACGTGAAATAATTGTGCACTTCTTATGACTTTTCGTAAAAAATCTGAATTCAGTTAAAAAGTTAGAATATTGACGCATATTTAATCACATCCCTACTTGCTACCACATTAACGAAATAAGAAACTATACATATCTAGTTACTGCTACTACTAATTTTTATGAAATTTAGATAGCAAATGCCTATACCCTGATTCCCATGGAGTTACCATAAGATCTTCACGATTAGCATATTGAAGAAGATTATCCATTTTCCCATCAAGCAATATAATTCCTTCATTAAGAACTATAACCCGATCCGCAATTACTGCTAAATCTTCTACTAAATGTGTACTGACAATAACAGTATGCTTTTGCGAATAAGACTTAAGAAAATTACGAATATCAATACGCTGCTCAGGATCTAAACCAACAGTAGGCTCATCAAGTATTAGTACTGCAGGCTGACTAGCAATCACACAAGCAATACCAGCACGCTGACGCTGACCTCCTGATATTTTTGCAACTATGCGATGTGCTTGTTTTTCCAAGCCAACCTGTTTGAGAGCATTCCAAGCAGCTTGATACGCAGCACTCCACGATAGACCTCGCGCCCATGCGGCATATTGAACATTTTTTAACACACTCGATGCATTCATAAGTTCAAATGATTGTGGCAAATAACCAATATTTGACCGAGCTTTAGCCCTTTCCGCACGATCAGTTACGTCAAAGCCATGAACAAAAAGTTTCCCACTAGAGGGAGCATAAATCGTCGCTATAACGTTAAGCAGAGTAGTTTTCCCAGCACCATTTGGCCCCAAAAGACCACATATGCCAAAAGATAAATCTATAGAAAGATTATGCAAAATTTGTTTTTTCCCATACGAAAAATTCACATTAACAAGTTGCACATCTGAGCACGTATATGATTCTTGCATATCTCACCACTTAATAACTAGACTACTTACCTACAACTTCGTATATTTTCTCTGTCTATTCCAACTACAGAACCACTCATCTGAGCATAAGCTGACATTGGCATAGCATAAGCAATAGTAGAACGCGCAACTATTGCAAATCCTTCCTTTGCGAACATATTCGTATCTCCATTTTCAATCTGCTTCATAACGTATTCAGCCTTGAATACATACACGCATTTTATAATAATTCAATATAAAAAAAATAGATTTTTACAAAAACCAATTAAAATTTTAAAAGATACGCATATTCGATAATGCCAATTATCAGCAATAACTCGAAAAATTAAGGGGGAATTCCACCTTTTTATTTCAAGTTCATTCTACAAATATTTTTTATTTAGATAAAAAAATAGCGTGCTGTCTACTGGGGAATAATCCAACAAACAGCACGCTTTGTTTTATTTGACTACATTATTTGACTACATTAAAGAATGCAGGCACTACGCAATCTTTAGGGTCACATGGTCGCTAGTATTCTCACAATCTGCAACTACGCGAGCGCCATCATGCACCTTTCCAGAAAGCAACAATCGCGCAAGCTGGTCGCCAATTTCCGTTTGAACCAATCTGCGCAAAGGACGAGCACCATAAACTGGATCGTAGCCATGCTCCGCAAGCCAAGTGCGAGCAGAGTCACTCACATCCAAGCTAATGCGGCGGTCGCTCAAGCGCGCAGCCACTTGACGAACTTGAATATCCACAATTCCACCAAGCTCTTCACGAGTAAGCGGATGGAACATAACAAGTTCATCCAAACGGTTGATGAACTCTGGCTTAAACTCAGCGTGAACAGCGTTCATAACAGCTTTACGTTTAGCAGCATCGTCCAAGCCTTCTTGCACAAGGAATTGCGAACCCAAGTTTGACGTCATAATCAAAATCGTATTCGTAAAATCAACCGTTCTACCCTGACCGTCAGTCAAACGACCATCATCCAAAACCTGCAACAAAACGTCGAATACTTCCGGATGTGCCTTCTCAACTTCGTCAAAAAGCACTACAGAATACGGACGCCTACGCACAGCTTCAGTAAGCTGGCCGCCTTCCTCATAGCCAATGTAACCAGGAGCAGCACCGATTAGACGCGAAACGGAAGCCTTTTCCATGTACTCGCTCATATCAATGCGAACTATTGCGCGCTCGTCGTCAAACAAAAAGTCGGCAAGAGCCTTAGCAAGCTCCGTCTTACCAACGCCAGTAGGGCCCAAGAACAAGAAGGAGCCAGTTGGACGATTCGGGTCTGCAATTCCAGCACGGCTTCTGCGCACAGCATCTGCTATAGCCTGAATTGCTTCACTTTGACCAACAACGCGCTTAGAAAGCTCCTTTTCCATGTTGAGCAGCTTCTCATTTTCGCCTTGCATTAAGCGACCAACAGGAATACCAGTCCATTCGCTAACAACTCCAGCAATAGAATCGGCATCAACCTGGTCTGGAACCATCGGCTCTTTTGCTTCACTCTTAGCATTAGCAGCCTCGGACTCCGCCTCTTCCAAAGCTTTTTGAATGCTTGGGATTTCGCCATACAAAATACGGCTCGCCTGCTCCAAGTTGCCTTCGCGCGTGAATTTGTCGGCTTCTACGCGCTTAGCATCGAGTTGCGCTCGCAAATCACCAACCTTGTTGTGACCAGCCTTTTCCGCATCCCAACGCGCTTTCAATCCAGCAAGCTTTTCGCGCGAGTTTGCCAATTCTTCCTGCAACTTTTCTAAGCGTTCGCGCGCAGCAGCATCTTCCGCTTTCTTTAATTGCATTTCCTCCATTTCAAGACGCGTAACTTTGCGCTGCAATTCATCGATTTCTTCTGGCTGAGAATCAAGCTCCATACGCAAGTGAGCTGCCGCTTCATCCACCAAATCAATCGCCTTATCTGGAAGCTGACGACCGGTAATATAGCGGTTTGAAAGCGTTGCTGCAGCTACGATTGCATCGTCACTAATCGTCACCTTGTGGTGCGCTTCGTAACGTTGCTTAAGTCCACGCAAAATCGTCACCGTATCTTCAACAGATGGCTCGCCAACAAACACTTGCTGGAATCTGCGTTCAAGCGCAGAATCCTTTTCAATATGCTCACGATACTCGTTAAGCGTAGTCGCGCCAACCAAGCGCAGCTCACCGCGCGCAAGCATTGGCTTAAGCATATTGCCAGCATCCATTGAACCTTCTGCAGATCCCGCGCCAACAACAGTGTGAATTTCGTCAATAAACGTAATAATTTGACCGTCTGATTGTTGAATTTCCTTCAACACTGCTTTTAAGCGTTCCTCAAACTCGCCGCGATACTTCGAACCTGCAACCATCGAAGCCAAGTCAAGACTGATAAGACGCTTGTTTTGCAAAGTCGTAGGCACATCCCCTGCAACGATTCGCTGAGCTAATCCTTCTACAACTGCCGTTTTTCCAACGCCCGGCTCACCAATCAGCACAGGATTGTTCTTCGTGCGGCGAGAAAGAATCTGAATTACGCGACGAATCTCCTGGTCGCGCCCAATCACAGGGTCAAGCTTTCCCTCGCGAGCGCGCGCTGTCATATCAACTGAATACTTTTCGAGCGCTTTGTAGTTGCCTTCAGCATCCGGACTTGTCACTTTTGCGCCACCGCGTACAGTTGGCACAGCTTTTCGCAACGCGTCTGCGGAAACGTTGTGCTTTTTGAAAATATCCGCAACAGCATTCGGCGCGCTTGCAACTATGCCAATAAGCATGTGCTCCGTAGAAATGTATTCGTCTCCCATTGCGTGCATCTCTTTTTCTGCCTGGCTTAGCGCAGCCAAAAGCTGACGACTTGCATCTGGCTTAGTTGTAGTTGAGCCAGTAGATGAAGGCAATGCCACTAATGCGTTGCGAATTTCAGCACCGATTTGTTGCGCATCTGCCCCTGCCTGCGCAATAAGCGCGCGCACTACGCCCTGCTCTTGGCGAAGTAAAGCATCCGCCAAATGCAAAGTGTCAACTTGCGCATTGCCAGCAGCCGCTGCACTTTGCACAGCATCACTTAATGCGTCTTGCGCTAAGGTTGTAAACTTTTGTTCCATATCTACCTCATTTCCACGAAAGCTGTAGAAACCATTTCAGTTAAGTCAAATCGCTGCAATTTTTATTGCAATTTTTATTGCAACTCTCGTTGCAATTTCAAGCTTTTTGACAATACTTTCGAGTTCTAACGAGCTTTCACTTTCATGTATCTGATACGTATAACAGATTTTCCTATAACTTTATTCCTAAAACTTGAGTGTACTAGACTCAAGTTTTGAAATCAAGATTAAGGGCTATTCCCTAAAATCAATCACATGTTGCATATTTAAGGTGAAATTGCAATGTTTTACGAATATTTTATAAACTGACTTCTGCAAATAATATACAATATAAATATGTCGTCGGCGACATATTACAGGTAAAATTATCCACAATAACAATGAGGCTATTATGAATAAGAAACTTTTCAAAACAATTACAATTGCAGCTGTTTTATGCGTACTATGGCCTACATCTTCCGCTTTTGCCAAAGAATCATATGATGATAAATTATCAAATTTTGCAAATGCGTTACCTTATTACGTAAATAAAGAAAAGCTAGATAAAAGCGTGCAAGAAATAGCTCAATATCATCATTGGAGCAAAGAAAAAGTGCTCGATGCAGAAATGGAATTATTGCAAAATCCAAATATCAATAAATACCAACAAGATAAATCTTCCAGCCAAACAACTATAACGCTACCAAACGCTCAACATCGTGGTGATTTTTATTTCACTCCTGCAGGACTACATGGTCACACAGGCATTTACTCGCAAAAAAATAAAATTGTTGAGACAGTAGGACCAGGAGAAGTAGCTAGAGAAAAACTAGCTTTCAAGACTCTTGTAGCTCCAGGAGCAATAATACGTTCTGTTAATACATCTAATGCCAATAGAGCAAAAGCTGCAGATCGAGCTCGAACTTATATCGGTCGTGGATATAATAGTGCTTTCTTCCAACCGCATAAAAACGACTGGGGAGGACTACATTGCGCGCAATTAGTCTGGGCTTCTTATAAATATGGCGCTGGAATAGACATTGACGATGGCAACGATGAACTCGTCTGGCCTTGGGATCTTGAAAAAACAACAAAAGCCACAACATACAGAAAGCTTTGATGACAAGATGAAACAATTAAGCAAGAAGATAATTATTGTTTTACTGTGCTTTTCTGCCACCGTCATCGCATCAGCTATATTGTTTCTACTGTTTTGGCAGCAGATGCCTACACAAATTAGTTATAAACAAGCAAATCTTTCACATGCCGTTGGCGCTGTGGCAATAAGTGACATGACTGCCGGCAAAGAGAAGAAGCGAGATGGATTCATCGTATTACTCAACAACGATGGAACTTCTCAAACTATTACCACTTCTGCCATTGAATCTCCTAACATATTATGGAACACTGATGGTTTGTATTTCGTAGACGCTAAATTTGACTATTTCCTTGCCCAAAAAAGTAACATGCGTATTGCAATTAAACATCACAAAAAATTACCTGCTGCACAAGCTGGAATTTTTGAAAATAATCAGCACGAAGTTATTAGTGTTCTTGACCACGGTTTTACTCGCACTAGGAAAAATCAACTCGAATTCAATAGTATTACCCTTGGCAAACCGCGAAATACAGATATTATGCAATCACGTATATATGATGTATCGAGCGCTTGCGAGAGTGGCACGTACACCATTAGCCCCAGCGACAATGGAACTAATAGTTTTAATGGAACAAATGGATTCGTAATAAAAAAACTCCAAGATTCAATACCCATAAAACATATACTCAAAAATTCTGAAACGACGGTACATAGTTTTTCTACGATAGGAAACGATACAGCTCCTTGCATTCGCAACACCATCATTTCGATTGGAGACACAACGGAATATAAAAAAGACGATCCTGAATTCACTTTCACCACGTACGGTATTAATCGGTGGAATACGCAATCAGGAAAATTCGATTTTATACCGCTAACCTTGCAAAATAAGCGCATAGCCTATAACTATGGGGAAAAACACGATTTTGAAAATATTTCATATGGGAATAGGACAATGCTCAATGATCGCGAGCTCTTAGCACTCGACCAAGGCACAGGCGCGCTGTATAAAATTAATACAATTACTGGGAAAACGCAAATTACATTTACCATCCCAGTAAATACTTCAAGCAAGTTCAATCCAAAAAGATATTGGATGCAAACCACTAAAAATGCTATAGCAATTTTAGATAACGCAAATGGAGAAAAGACACCACAATCTACATTGTATTTTCTTAACAAAAAGAATTTTAAACTACAACAAACCGTGCATTTTGATAACACAACAAGTAATCTTCTTGCTGGGAAAGTAGATGGATGTCATTTCAGCGATTTTGCAATTAATCCACAAATGTAGACGATTTGCTAAATTACAGTTTATGGAAAAACTTAGGGGTGTCTTACAAATAAGACACCCTTTCCTTTAACTCTTATTCACTTACAACAACGTTTCGCAAAGAGCCAATGCCATCTACGTGCACGATAGCTTCGTCACCCGCGCGTAAAGTCCCAGCCGGGTATGGAGTTCCTGTCAAAATCACATCTCCCGGAAGAAGCGTTGAGAAGCTTGAAATCGCAGCAATTTGCTCAGGAATACTGTGAATAAGTCGAGCTGTGGTGCCACTCGCTTCTGGCACATTTTCACCATTAAGCGTAAATGAAATATGTGCATCGCGCCAATTTAGCTCGGTTGTAATCCAAGGTCCAAGCGGGCAAGAAGTGTCGAAACCTTTTGCGCGCGTCCACATTGGGTCGCTTCCTGCGCAATCTCGTAAAGTTACGTCGTTTACGCATGTAAAGCCAAAAACGTAATTCATTGCAGTATCTGCCGTCACATTTTTGGCGATTTTGCCCATAACAACTGCCACTTCTGGCTCAAAATTCATGTCGTTTGAGCAAGTAGGAATAACAATCGGATCGTCAGGTCCTATTACAGAAGTGCTCGGCTTTGTAAAAATCACCATATCTGCAGCAGTATGTGAAGAAGCCGCAGAAGAAGTAGCGCGCTCATCGTCGGAACGTGTATCGTAATTTTTTGCCAAGCCGTAAACTTTCGAAGGAATTACAGGTACAAGCAAGCGCACGCCATCGGCGTCTAACGCGTAACGTTTACCAGTTGGCTTAACTCCTTGTGGACTTAAAGGATGCCCTTCAAGCGCTACTAAATAATCTTTACCGTCGGTTTCGTCTTTTTGAACGAAAGCGTATTGCGGAACTTCATTATACGAAAAACGTGCAATTCTCATAGTTCAAGATTACGCAGCACACTACACAAATGCGCGTGGGCCAAAGATTGCCGAACCGATTCTGACCATTGTTGAACCTTCGGCAATCGCCCACGCAAAATCGCCGGACATTCCCATCGAAAGCTCTAATTTTGCAGAGTTTCCATCATGATCCTGCGCAAGTTGTTCACTCACACAATCTCTAATTTCTCGCAATTTTGCGAAACCACTTCTCACTATTTTTTCATCATCCACGCGCGCTCCAAGTGTCATAAATCCGTGCAAATTAAGTGCCGGAAGACTAGATATAGCGAACGCTTCGTCAATCGCGCGTTCTGGCGCGCACCCCGATTTCGTAGCTTCTCCCGAAACGTTCACTTCCAACATAACGTCTACACAAAGTCCCAAATTTTGCGCGCGAGCAGATATCTTTTGCGCAAGTTCAATGCCGTCAACCGACTGAATACCATTTGCAAGTGGTAAAACTTTGTTTATTTTATTGCTTTGCAGTTGACCGATTAAGTAGAGCGGAATTTCGCCGTTTACACCAACGCTTAAACCTTCTCTAGCAGCTTCCGCGCGTAAAATTTCGGCTTTTGCAACGATTTCTTGTGGGCGATTTTCCCCAATTACTCTCACCCCAGCTTTAAGCGCTGCCATAATTTCGCCAACATCTCGCGTTTTAGTTGCGGCAAGTAGCGTAACCGACTCAGCTTTGCGACCATAATGCGATTCGGCTTGAGCAATGGCGTCTTGCACGCTGTGCACGCCGTCGGCAATTTGACGCGCACGAACACAATCAACCTCAGTATTCGCTAAATCTTTTTGCGCCATATATGCCATTTATTGCCCCAATCTATCAATCTAAATACATAGTTTAGTCGAGGAAGGGCACGGATTTGTCGGCTAGGTTTGCGCGAACAGAACCCCACGGCGTGTCAAGGCTTTTAAATAACGCAAGCGCATCGTCGGCACTCATATCTACAGGCTGATTTTGACCAGGCTTTTTGTATCCCAAAAGATACATGCAATAGCCAATCATGCGCTCGGCACTCCAGCCAGATTCACGAAGAGCACCGACGTCTAGCGAGTGCTTACTTTTTGCAAGTCGCTCGCCTTGTGCGTTATCAATCAGCGGTAAATGCGCAAATTGCGGACGCACATAGTGCACGCCATAAGCCGCAAAAAATCCCGATTTTTCAAGCAGCTCACCAATCCAAATTTGAAGCGCTGCCGAACGAAGCAAATCGCGGCCGCGCACAATATCATTTACTCCGCTCAAAACATCGTCAACAACAACCGCAAGCTGATAAGAAAAAACGCCATCCGCGCGGCGAACCACCATATCTCCCAAATCGCGATTAATGTTAAACGATTGCGCGCCAAAAATCGCGTCTTCAAAACTCACATTTGCTTGCGGCGAATCAGCCGAGGGAACAGCAAGCCTTAAAGAATGTTGCTGATTATTTTGCAAACGCTTTTCGATTTGCGCCAAACCTTGCGCAGTTTTGCGAAGATTTCTGCACGTACCCGGGTAGCGTATAAAACCGTCGCCTTCTTGCGGAGCTGCGATTGCGCGAATATCGGAACGCGAGCAAAAACAAGGGTAGATTAACGAATTTCCGTCAGTATCTTGCAAAGATTCTAACGCATCAAGAGCTTCTTGGTAGATTGCAGTGCGCTCATGCTGATAAGTAGGCTCACCAACCCAATCAAGACCAGCCCATTTCAAATCGTCAATAACTCGAGCACTAGCATCCTTCGGCATTCGCGCAATATCAAGATCTTCCAGACGTAAAAGCATGTGGCCGCCTTGCGATTTTGCAGAAAGCCACGCAGCCAACATTGCTACCATGTTTCCAATATGCATACGCCCGGAAGGAGTCGGCGCAAAACGACCAATTGCAATAGTTGACTTCGAAAACATGATTTCGTCTTTCTTAAAATCTTTCTTAAAATCTTTTCCAATATTTTTCTTAATAAGCACAAGCTTGCAAAGCATAAGCTTGCAAAATAAAAAGCGCGTAACGCATTCATACTAGCATTACGCGCTTCTTACAATCGCAATAAACCGCAATCAATCACAGTTAAAAGCAAATGTTTTATGCAAATAACGACTTATACATAACCACACCCAAGATTGCGCCGGCAATAGGAGCAATAACTGGAATCCACGCTTCACCCCAGCGAGAAGATCCCTTGTGCGGAATTGGCAAAATTGCGTGAAGCAAACGCGGCATAAGATCACGAGCAGGATTCAAAGCAGGACCAGTTGGACCACCCATAGAAGTCACCAAGCCCCAAACAACGAAGCCAACGACGATTGAAGCGCCAGCCAAATTCTTCTCACCCCAAGGAGAAGTAAGGCAGCAAAGTGCAGCTAAAACAAGCACAAGTGTGCCGAAGAACTCGTTAAGGAAGTAGTTAATTTTGTTGTTATACGCATCCGTAGTGCAGAAAGTGCCAAGAATTGCTTCTGACTCCTCAGTTTCGTTGTAATGCGGCAAATAAGTTACGTACACAATAAGCTGACCAACCAGCGCGCCTAAAAGCTGAGCTACAATATAAGGCGCAACGTTAGCCCACGGGAACATGCCGTTTACAGCTTGCGCAATTGTCATAGCAGGATTGATATGCGCACCTGAGATTCCGCCAAACATGAGCACTGGGAACATCACGCCAAAACCGTAGCCCATAGCAATATTTAGCCAGCCAGCATGGTGTCCTTTAGTATTTTTTAATTCAACGTTTGCTACAGCACCGTTTCCGAAAATCATGAGAATAGCAGTGCCAATAAATTCTGCAGCCAACATTGCCATAAACGAATGTTGCATGGTCCTTCGATCCTTCTTACTTGTTTCAAACTCCACACACGTAATCACGCGTATAAATAACGACTCGTCGCTTAACAATCGTCCAACAACTCGCAATTGCGATTAGCACAGCATGGAACACAATATATTCTCATTTTCAAAGAAGCTAAGAAAATGAATTCCAACATTTATTCTTTGATAGTTTCCCTTATACGCGCGACAGTCTGCGTAAATAGTAAAATCGCCCTCACACCAAAAGAGGCCCGCCACCTTGGCGAGCCTCTTATCTACAAAAACAATATCTGCGGTTTCATCTTCACAACATCCTCGTTGCAACGGTTAAAGTCTTAAATATCCCGTCCAACGTCCACGGATTTCATATCCATACACTTTTGTGGGTTACCGCTATCTCTTTTTTGTTTTTGTAATTATTATTATCATCGTTTTTTGCCTAATAGTAAAGAGCAAATTAGCCTTTGTTAACATATTGTCACTACTGTTCAATTGCACACGAAAAATCGCAACTCTTGCGGCATTTTGTGAACATGCAAAGGTTATCATGTTAAATTACGTTCGCATGAGACACACTCCGGCGTGTCGCAAGATATTTTTAGAGCGCAAAGCAAGCAATAAAATCGACACTCAGTCGCGCACTTCCCTTGCAACGCATACAATTACAGAATATGGTACAAATTTTTGACGCTCCCTCAAAGGCGATACTGCGCGGTCAAATTGCCGAACACATCGCCGAAGATGAAAAGGCAGAAAAGCGTGAAGCTCGTGAGGGTGAGCTACCGTTGCCAAAAGATCGTTTCTTCGACCGAGAATTAAGCTGGTTGAAGTTCAATCGTCGCGTGCTCGAGTTGGCTCAGAATACAGATTTGCCACTTCTTGAACGCGCTAATTTTGCTGCTATCTTTGCGTCAAATCTCGACGAATTCTTTATGGTTCGAGTTGCAGGATTAAAGCGCAGAATAGATTCTGGAATAGCAGTAACTGCAGCATCCGGCTTAAGCCCTCGTCAGCAATTGCGCGCTATTAGTGAAGTAACTCACCGCCGTCAAGATGAGCACGCTCACTATGTTATTGAGCACATTCTTCCTGAGCTTGCCAAACAGCGCATTGTGTTGCTCAGCTGGGATAAGCTTACAGAATCAGAAAAAGCACGTTTGTCTGATTACTACAAAAAGCAAGTATTCCCTGTTCTTACGCCTCTTGCAGTGGATCCTGCTCACCCATTCCCATACATTTCCGGCAAGTCTATTAACTTGGCTGTTATCGTCGAAAATCCAAATTCTGGAAAGTCGCATTTTGCGCGCGTAAAAATTCCAGATAATTTGAATCGCCTTGTACCAGTTGACGATTTAACAGACGAAGAAGGTCGCGAAGAGCGCTACGGCTTCATCACTATGGAAAAGCTGATTGCAGCACACTTGGAATCACTT
Organism: Gardnerella sp. DNF00747; assembly: GCF_049262675.1. NCBI lineage: Bacteria > Bacillati > Actinomycetota > Actinomycetes > Bifidobacteriales > Bifidobacteriaceae > Gardnerella > Gardnerella sp. DNF00747. Next base: position 1,618,643 of record NZ_CP058394.1, read on the forward strand.
TTCCCAGGAATGATTATTAAGGAAGCTCGCTCTTTCCGCGTTACGCGTAACGAAGATATTGACGTTGAGGAAGACGATGCAGAAAACTTGCTTAACGCTATGGAGAAGGAACTTCTTCGCCGCCGCTTTGGGCCGCCAATTCGTTTGGAAATTTCTAACGAGGCCAGCCCATTCCTTTCTCAGCTTCTTGCAAATCAACTTCGCGTAAGCCCTGAGGAAGTCTATCGCTTGCCTTCGCCGCTTGATATGACGGTATTGTTTGAATTGCAGGCGCTTGACCGCCCAGATTTGAAGTATCGTCCGTTTATTCCTACTACGAACCGTCAGATTGCGGAAGTTGAAACTAGCCACGCTCAAGATATTTTCGCTTCTATTCGCGAGCATGACATTTTGTTGCATCATCCTTACGATTCGTTCTCTACTTCTGTACAGGCATTCCTCGCGCAGGCTGCTGCAGATCCAAAAGTGCTTGCAATTAAGCAAACTTTGTATCGAACGTCTAGCAATTCGCCAATTATTGACGCTCTTGTTGACGCAGCTCACGCTGGCAAACAGGTACTTGCGCTGGTTGAGATTAAGGCACGATTTGACGAGGACGCAAATATTGCTTGGGCTCGTAAGCTTGAGCGCGCAGGCGTTCACGTTGTGTACGGCATTGTTGGTTTGAAGACTCACTGCAAGCTTTCACTCGTGGTACGCCAAGAAGCAGAAGGGTTGCGTCGCTACTGCCACGTTGGCACAGGTAATTACAATCCTAAGACTGCTCGCCTTTACACTGATTTGGGGTTGCTTACTTGCGATCCTGTAGTCGGACAGGATTTGACTCGCTTGTTTAACCAGCTTTCCGGTTATGCTCCAAAGTCAAGCTTCCATCGCTTACTTGTAGCTCCACGAACCGTTCGCACTGGCATTATTCAGCGTATTCGCCGCGAGGAAGCCGCAGCTCTTGCTGGCAAGGAAGCGTGGATTAAGATTAAGGTCAATTCCGTAGTTGATGAGCAAACTATTGACGCTTTATACCGTGCTTCTCAAGCTGGCGTGAAGATTGATATTGTTGAGCGTGGAATTTGCTCACTGAAGCCTGGCATTGAGGGATTGAGTGAGAATATTCGCGTTCGTTCTATTCTTGGTCGATTCCTTGAGCACAGCCGTATTTACGCGTTCGCTAATTCTTGTGGCCCGCAGATTGGTGACGGTCCTGCAAGTGGTCCAGAAGTGTGGATTGGCTCTGCAGATTTGATGCACCGCAATCTTGATCGTCGAGTTGAAACCCTAGTTCGCATTACTGCGCCTGATCAAGTTGAAGCATTAATTCAGTATATTGATTTGCAAATGGCTGATTCAACTGTTTCGTGGTGGATGGATGGCGACGGCACGTATACCTTGCATTCTCGTGATAAGGAAGGTCGTCCGCTCGTTGACAGCCAGGCTTACTTGATTCATACTCACACGCGTAAGCCTCGCGGTGCGAACTAATCGCAAATAACTAATAAACAATAAGCAAGAGCCAGATTCAGTAACATGTTTCTGGCTCTTGTTGTGTTTATTAACCCTTTATAATCTGGCTAAATCTCAAGTATTCCCGGCAATAGCCGAAATTTCTACAGCACCATTTGCCAGTTTTAGGAAGTTTTTTAAGCCACCATTTGCCAGTTTTAGGAAGTTTGGGAATTTATGTTGCCTATGTTTTAGTACAAGTCAATTACACGCGCGAGAACAATAATCTTATTCTTTAAATTTTCAACTGCTTTTATGTAGATTTTATACAAAAAAATGTTTGTAGATTGTAAATATGACATTTTAGGATATTATTATATTAAGGAATATCGCTGTAGATAGTAGATAATAATCAGAAAAATTTTGATGCTACTTGTAAACAAACAGCAAACTGGACACTGGAGGCAACTATGTTGCTTAATTTTAGCGTAGAAAACGCACTAAGTTTTCGTCAATCGCAACAATTCAGCATGCAAAGAACCGTACATGCAAAAAACAGTTCGTGGCCTCATCCAGATGTATCAACTCTTGCAGCCATTTACGGAGGAAATGCCTCAGGGAAAACAAATCTGTTAAAATGCATAGCATTTCTAAAAAATTTTGTGGAAGGAAGCTTCAAAAGCGGTAACTCAAATTCAAAAATAAATGCACTTCCTTTTCTTTTGAACAAAGAGTCTGAAAATAAACCTTCAACATTCTTTATAGAATTTATTGCAAAAGATAACAACAGATATAAATATTGGTTCACTTTCAATAATAATTACATTATTGAAGAAGGACTATGGCTTTTCCGCTCTACAACAAACAGAAAAACTGTGCTGTTTGAACGAGAGCATGGCAAGCCAATGCGATTTGGCTCAAACCTAAAAACCATAGGGAAGACTGTAGAAAAAATTACAAGAGACAACGCATTATTTTTATCTGCAGCTGCAGCATCAGGAGTGCAAGCATTGCAAGCTGCATACGAAGAAATAACTTCTACACAGCAATGCAAAACAGTTGACTTTGATAGGTATTCCAATAATTTGATAAAAGTTTTACAAGAAAATCCAGATTTTGCATCCAACATTAGCAAGTTGCTAAAATATGCAGATTTAGGATTAAAAGGTGTAACAGTCCAATCCGAACAGCTAGATGCTAAACAATCAGAAAAACTAGCGAGACTCGCAAATCTTCTTAATGAACTTGACGGAGACAACAATAAACTTACAGATAACACTTCTGAAAACACTGAAAAATTGCAAAAATTCAGTGTTTCACGTTTAATGTTTACACATTCTGGTCAAAAAGATTGCCAACTTCCTGAAGATTTTGAATCTTTAGGAACTAAAACAGCATTATTGCTATTTGCTTTCGTTATAGATGCATTATCAAAACATTCCATACTTCTAATCGATGAAATCGACACAAGTCTAAGCATGCAATTCGTGTCTGAAATACTCAAGCTTTACAGTAATCCAGAAACGAATCCTAACCAATCGCAATTAATTTTTACTACTCACGATTTAAGTCTTATTAGTAATTCTGGAACCGACAAAACTATTCTCGACAGAGATCAAATTTGGTTTATAGAGAAAAACGCATTAGGTGAATCTTCATTACATCCACTTACAGAATGGGAAAAGCGCAGTGTTAACTTTGGTAAAAACTATCAACACAACATATACGCTTCAGCGCCACAACCGTCACTACATGATGTTTTTGCGGAAATACTTACAAATACTAACAGAAGCTAAAACACTACCAGTATTCAAAACAATATAAAACACTAGTACTCACGAGGAGCAGACTATGGTTCATGTTCCATCACACGGCCGTCCGAAAAAACAGTCGAAACGAAACAAAAGATTCCTTATTGTTTGCGGCGGCATAGTCACAGAGTTTGAGTATTTTAGCTATATAAAATCAGAGGTAAGTAAATATTGTGCTACATCATGGGATATTCATAAATCAATTAACATAGAAAAAGAGGGCGTAGACCCACTCACTTTAATGAATTATGCAATTAAACTTGAGAGATTGGACTGCAAAGAAGCAAAAAAAGAAAACTACGATCCGTTTACACTGGTATGGGTTGTAACAGACGTTGATGATTTTGGAGAGAAAATTCAGCAAGCTCAATCTAAGTCGGATTCAACTTTCGGGAAAGTAAAATTAGTAATTTCCAACCCTTGCTTCGAAGTATGGCTTATTGACCATATAAAAAGCTGTCCTCTTTCTTGTACAGAAACACAAGATTGCCAAAAAGAAGCAAAAGAACTTGGACTACTGCACAACACTACTGGGAATAAAAATAAGCATATTCAGTTAGAAAAACTAACTGGAAACTATAAAAATGCTTTTAAGAATGCAAAGCAGCATATGCGAACCGAACAGAGAGAAACTCGCAAAAATCACCCTTCAGTAACTCAAAAGTCAAACTACGCTCCTTGGACAGATGTGCCAGAAATAGTAGAAACAATATTGAATGAATGCAAACATGCTTCAGGAATAGATTTGTCAGAAAGATTGTGAATTAATAATGTAACTGTATACACATTCATTGCTGCTATTAACAGCAATGAACGCGGGGCGCGTGAAATTATAAAGAGGTTGTAAGTGATATGATAGCGCGATATTGGTGAGATATCACAGCCATAAATGGGGGGGTATCACAGTCACGGAAGTCAAAATGACTGTCATAAGTCGACACATCTCGGTCAAAATACATAAGATCACTGTCAAAATATAGCCAATCACGTTCAAAATCGAAAAAATGACAGTCATATATACGAAAATCACTGTTACGAACGAGAAAATGACAGTCACAACACTTTTATCACAGTCATGGCCATGATAAACGTAAGCAGCGCAAATATACAAAAATCAGCAACTAAATTGACTCTAACCAAATGAGCAAATAATCGAATTGCAATAAATAACCAAGCATAACTAAAATTTGCGAAAGAAAACCGCTAAAATAGTGAATATGAGTGCAGTAACGACGCAATACGTTGAAGCAGCTGGCGGAATTATTTATCGCAAGCGCAATACTACAAACAGCTCAAATGCAGATGAAGAGACAAAAACAGACAGCAATGCAATAAATCCAAACCATGCAAATAAGCCAATCAGCGCAATAAAGTCTAGCGACGACGATTTTGAGCTTTGCCTAGTCTACCGTCCTAAATATGACGATTGGAGCTGGCCAAAAGGAAAGAATGAGCCAAACGAATCGCATCGCCACACAGCCGTGCGCGAAGTTGGAGAAGAAACAGGATATTCAGTCACGCTAGGTCCACACATTGCCAAAATAGAGTATCCGCTTGAGCGCGAAGGCAAAAAGTCTTCCAAGAACAGCTCATCAAATAACAGCCAAAATCGCAATTCCCAGCCGGAAGTAATAAAGCGAATCCACTACTGGATGATGCGCTTAATCGACAAGCCAACTGCAGCAAAGCGTCTCCCTGCTTTCGGACCAATTAAGCCAGCAAAACCTACTGAAATTGGCAATGTTTTATGGCTTACTCCTTCTCAAGCGCGAAAAAAGCTTACGCACGATAGCGACCGTGAAGTGCTAGACGCTTTCTTAGAAAAGCTCCACGCAGGTAAAGCAGAATACAGCACGTTGCTTCTAGTGCGTCACGGAAAAGCTGAGTCTCGAAAAACTTGGCAAGGAAGCGAAGCGACTCGACCAATCACACCTCTTGGAGCAGCCGCATCATACGCTTTAGGTCGTGAGCTTGCCTGCTACGCGCCGAATAAGATCATATCGTCACCTTGGAAGCGTTGCGTTGAAACGGTTGCGGCTTTTGCACACGACTCTTCACTTTCTATAGAGCAGGTTGCGGAACTTACTGAAGACCATCACGAGAAACAACCAAAATCTACATTGTCTGTGCTTATAAACGAAATACAAAATCTTGAGTGCCACACACAAAATACAAGCGAAACTAGCAATGCAAGCACAACTAACAACGCAACCGTCATATGCTTGCACCGACCGGTTATTGGCACTTTCTTCGATTATTTGCGCGAAATAACAAAGCCTCGAGCACACAAGCGCATACTCAGTCAAAAATCTCCATATATGCCTACAGGAAGCGCAATAGTTTTGCATATAATTAATACCCCTAAAGGTGCTCGCATTATTGATATTGAAAAGGTTCTGCCAAGTGTCTACTAGTTTAAATTCACAATCGAGTTCTATTCATTCAAGCAGATCTGCTTTTATGCCAAGCCCTACAGGAGCTTCACGCCCAAGCCGACCTGCACAAATGGATCCTGCAATGCTCGCGCAGATTGAAGGCGGCACGGATCCGCAGGTTGTAAACGAAATTAGCCACACCTCCGCCGCTGTTTTACTTAACCGCGTTCATAAAACGCAGTCGCCGGAAATCGTTGAACGCGTGCTGAATTTAGTTGAAAATGAAGGCATTGAAGTTATTGCAGATTTGTGGAGTCACGCGGAGGCTGAGTCTCTTCCTGGAATGTTGTGGCGACTGTACTTACTGCGCATGTCTCTACGAAAGCAGCGCGAAGCTTACGCCGAGTACTGGAGTCTTGGCGAGCCTGAAACAACAAGCGCTTCAGCTATTACAGGAATTGACGACGCTCCTACCGGAGAAGATATTGCGCAACTTGCAGACTCTATTCTTTCTGGTGCTTTTACAGGCGATTTTGCCGTAGCTCTTTACCGCGCTTCAGCTTTTACTTCGATTATTGCGCGCGGAATGCGAGTTTACGCAAAAAAGTTAGATGAGCAAGCAAATACAATGCGCACGCAGAAAATTGCAAAAGTTTTGCACATATCCGCAAATATACACGCACTTTCGTTATCTTTTGCTCATGGAGCGAAATTATGGCGCGCAGGAAAATTGGAATAAATTATTTGCGATTAAAATTGTGCGGCGCGTGAAAATAGAAAACAAGGTATACTCAAAATGATGCTGGCTTGTGTTTAAGCCCCGGGCTCCATTTTTTGCCGCTGCGAGCGGCGTTTGCGCCGACAGGCGCTTTCGCAAGTCAGTATCGTTTCTGTTCTGAATCTTGAATTTTAAGTTTTAGTTTTAGTTTTAGTTTTTAGATTTTGCTAGCTAATTTTAGATAAAATATATATTTTTACTCACATTTGTTTATATTTTGCGCAAAAATAACGGCACGCCGATAGCTTAACATGCCATGCTTGCATTACCCTAGAAGGTATGGATCTTCATGTTTTACATCATCCGCTGGTGGACCACAAGCTCACCGTTTTGCGTGATAAGAATACACCTTCTAATATTTTCCGCGAGTTGGTTTCCGAATTGGTAACCCTCGAAGCATACGAAGCAACCCGTAATTTGGAAGTTAGCGATCGCGAGATTGAAACTCCTATTTGCAAGATGACTGGCAAGCATTTGAACCGCCCACGCCCAATGGTTGTGCCGGTTTTGCGCGCTGGTCTTGGCATGCTCGATGGCATGACTCGCCTTCTTCCAACCGCTGAGGTTGGATTCCTTGGCATGAAGCGCGACGAGCAGACGCTCGACATTGTCACTTATGCCAACCGTTTGCCAGAAGATTTGACCGGTCGTCAATGCTTCCTTCTTGACCCAATGCTTGCCACTGGTGGCACTCTTATTGCCGCTACGCATTATTTGGCTGAGCGCGGCGCTAAGGATGTTACTGCTATTAACATTTTGGCAGCCCCAGAAGGCTTAGAGCGCTTGGAGAAGGAACTTGATCCTTCCATCGATTTTAAGGTTGTTGTTTGCGCTGTTGACGAGCATTTGAACGACAAAGCTTATATCGTTCCAGGTCTTGGCGACGCTGGCGACCGCTTGTATGGTTTGATTGATTAATACACTCACCAAATCAAGCGAAAACTAGAATCAAAAACTACAAAATAGCCTGCTGATTTGCAACACTTTGCAAGTTCAGCAGGCTTTTGTGTTAATTGATTGCGCAATATTGCATTACAAATCAGATAATATAGCTCTAATATAACTAAGCTTTATTCACAGCTCCTTTAGCATATAAAGATTCTAAAGCATCGCGTAAAGTCCCACTGTAGCTGATGCCAGCTTTTTGCGCCCAAGTGTCAAGCCAAGCTGGAAGAGTAACATTTTTGCGAACTGACTGAGAACCGTATTTTGCAGCATAAGAATCCATATCAAGCGCAACCATAGATAACTTTGAATTAGGATTTTCTACAACAATATCATTAATATCGCTAGCTTTTGGCGCAGTCTTGCCACTTTCTAGTTCTGTAAGAACCCATCCGCTTGCTGCGTCTTCTGCCATAATCAAAGCATCTGCAAGATTACTACCGCCAGTTACACACCCTGGCAAATCAGGAACTTCTGCAACAAAACCCCCACTATTATCTTCGTATGGAGTAAGAATAACAGGATACGCTAATTTCATCATTTCACCTTTGTCTCACTAATTCCTGCCTGGCGCCAGATTGACTTAACAACCGATGGGTTAATATCACCTGGATGTTTAGGCACTGTGACTTTACCCGTTTTGGTTTTATGTACGAATTGGCAATGACTTCCACGCTGTGCAAAAAGTATCCATCCGTCTCTCTTAAGACGTTTTTCAATCTCTTTGTATCTCATAAAAAGATTATACACACTATGCGCATAGAATAAAATAATTGATCAAATTTTTACTAAATCATACATACGCCTATGCTCATTTACCGCGGACGAGTTACGGCCACTTTGCGAGCGCGCTCTGCTAATTCGTCTAGTTTCGCAAGCTCCGCGCGCTGGGCATCAGTTCGCTTGGGCGAAAATTCGCCGTAACGATTTTGTGCAGCGGTACGAATTAAAAAGTCAGCCAGACGCGGATTTTTCGGCAAAACTGAGCCGTGCATATACGTTCCAATAACATTGTATTTGCGCGCTCCTTCCGTGTGATCTTTGCCATTGTTACCGCAATTTTCACTATCAACCGAGCCAAGTGGCAGCGTGCCATCTTCCAAGCTTGTGCGCCCAGAATGGTTCTCGTATCCCACAATATCGCCAAAATCGGCACTATGCTCCACAAGATTTCCAATCATGCGCACGTCTTGACCAACCGTATGCTCGCCAAGTATTTCAATTCCTTTAAGCTTTTGACCATCAACGGTTTCAAAATACTCTCCAAAAAGCTGGTAAAGACCACAAATCATAAGCATTGGAACGCCATCTTTTGCAAGCCCACGAATCGCGTCTGCTCGCGCAAATAAATCTTCAGTGACTCTACTTTGACCATGATCTTGACCACCGCCACCAAGAATCATATCCACGTGTTCTGGCCATAAATCGCCAACATTGTACTCGCGTAGCACAGGCTCGTAGCCATACAATTCCGCTCGGCGCATAATTGTAAGCACATTCCCGTAGTCCCCGTAAATATTCATGTCTTTCGGGTACAACGACACAATATCTAGCACGCGATTTTCTTCAAAAGTAGCATTTGCTTTACTAATATCACTGGAACCATTCATGACAATTACTTCCCAACTCCAACGTCTTTAACTTCCGCAAGTTGTGCTAAAGCAGCGCGCACGCGAAGCATAGCAGTATACGTGCAATATATGCGCTTAGCATTTTTAGTATTGCCACTAAAATCGCCATTTACAAAAGCTTTAGCATCTTCTTCCAAATCCGTATTCACATTGCGAGCCTCAACCTTATCGTATTGCAACCGCAAAGCCATATCCCATGCGCGAGTGCCCGAAACACACGCAACTCCAGTGCCGCTAAAGCTTGCAAAATCAACGTCCCACAGCCAGCTCATATCTCTACCGTCAGCGTATTCGTCACAAATTGCAATCATGGTATCGTGATTTTGTGGATGGTCCGAAGCAATCGCAAGTCTAAAACCAATAGGATTCTTCACTAAAACAAGCTCAACAGGAGCGCCATTAACTTCAATTACTTCTCCTCTACCAAAAGCAGGAGTTACGTGCGAAATCGCTTCCATAAGCGCGTCGTCGTCGAATTTTTGCAGCGCAGAATTTTGTTTTGTAGCATCCGCTAATATAGCGCGAACTACTGTTGCAGCTGCAGCAGCGTTGAAAATGTTGTAAGCGCCGTCGAGTTTTACAGATGTGGTTTTACTCTTGCCATCAAGTATAAACTCGGCCTCATGGTCTCCAACTTTTGAAAGCACAACGTCTGCTTTAGGAAGATTGTTAGCCTTGCTTTCTGCAGTATCTTTGCAATTTTCGCTTTTTTCAGCAGTATTGTGCAAATCATCATCCGTTGGGAACATGCTTTTTACTGCGTCATCCAAACCAAAATACCGCACACAAGTCCCGGAAGGAACAACTTTTGCAAGCGCGCAAATACGTGAATCTTCGCGATTTAGCACTACCGTTCCTTCAGTTGCTGCAGCTACATTGCTTAATAGTTTTGCAGTTGTGTCAATTTCGCCGAATCGATCGAGCTGATCTCGCATAACATTTAGCAATAAAGAATAACGAGGCTTGATTTGATTTACAAAATGCACTGCGTACGCTTCGTCGAGCTCTAAAACTGCAATATCCGCATTTAATTTTGTGCCAAAAGCCGGCATTATTTTTGCAAGAGATGCCACTACTCCTCTAGTAAAGTTTGAACCGGTTGGATTAGTAAATACATTAAGCCCTGCGTCACGCAGCATAGAAGTTACCATACGCGTTGTGGTAGTTTTGCCATTAGTTCCGGAAATAAGAACTATTCCGTATGGCAATGATGCAAGAGTACGCGCTAGAAAGCCGGAATCAAGGCTCTCAATAACTTTCCCCGGCAATGCGCTTCCGCCATGATGTAGCACCCTAGAAAGAGCGCAAACAAGTTTACCAACAGCAGGCATTGCAAAACTGTACCAATGCTTATGCAAATTTTGACGCAACTTTTTATGCGATTCATGGTCGCGGCTTGACATACTAAATCACACCCCTTACTGCTGGTAGTCTTGCGGCATATCCATGAACTTGGAAGTTGCACCCAAGAAGGCAAGATTAAACGTGTCAGTAGGGCCGTTACGATGCTTTGCCATAATAATATCTGCTTCGCCTGGGCGATCTTCCTTATTGTAAAAATCAGGGCGATGCACTAGGAACACAACGTCAGCATCCTGCTCAATAGAACCAGATTCGCGCAAATCTGAAAGCTGTGGTTTCTTGTCGTTTCGCATTTCCGGCCCTCGGTTAAGCTGGCTCAATGCCACAACTGGCACTTCAAGCTCTTTTGCAAGCAACTTAAGCGCACGTGAGAATTCCGAAACTTCCTGCTGTCGGCTTTCCACGCGCTTGCCGGAACTCATCAGCTGAAGGTAATCAATAACTACCAGTTTCAGATCATTAGTTTGCTTCAAACGACGGCATTTTGCGCGAATTTCCATCAAGCTCATATTTGGACTGTCATCAATAAAAAGCGGAGCGTTTTGCATTTTTGTCCAAAAAGTATTAAGAGTATTCCAACGATCCGGAGTAATATCTTCCGCTCTTCGCATAGCAGCAAGCGGAATATTAGTTTCTGCAGCAATAATGCGCTGAGCCAATTCCACTTTGCTCATTTCTAGAGAGAACACAATAGACGTCATATTGTGGTGCAGTGCTGCTGAACGAGCGAAATCAATGCCAAGTGTTGACTTACCCATAGCCGGACGACCAGCAACAACAATCATTTGACCAGGCTGCAAACCTTGAGTAACTTCGTCAATATCTCTAAATCCAGTCGGCACACCTTGCTCAAGTTCATGATTTTGCATTTTATCGAGCTGATCAAGAGTATTTTGCAAAACTGGGCCAATAGCAACGTAATCTTGACGCACTTTGCCGGCACTCATCTCATACACTTCTGATTGCGCAAGATTTACAATATCTTCTGCTTGCGCTCCGGAAGCAGAATAGCCCATTTGCGCAATTTTTGTGCCAGCAGTAATAACGTTACGAAGAACAGCATTTTGGTGCACAATATCTGCGTAGTACATTGCGTTTGCGGCTGTTGGCACAGAAGCTACTAGGCTGTGCAAATAGTCAGCTCCGCCAACTTTATCGAGATTTCCATCTTTCATTAATTCGTTAGCTACAAGCACAACGTCAACAGGCTGTGAGCCAGCGAAAAGCGTAAGAATAGCATCATAAATTGTTTGGTGCTGCGGTAAATAAAAATCTGATGTTTCAAGCAATTGAGACACTTCGCCAATAGCATCTTTGCTCATAAGCATTCCGCCAAGCACAGCCATTTCTGCATCGACATCGTGAGGAGGCACACGATCAAACAACGTAGCACCTACTTCAGCACCACGATTTGCAACGCCAGAACCATATGCAGAGACGTCACCATTGCCACCACGATTGCTCCCTACGCGGATAACATTGCCTTTAGTAGATTGCCACATATCATTATCTGCCATAAAAACGAGTATAAACGCGCGCACGTATTATGAAAAAACGTAAATGTATTAACACAAAACTTTATTTACATTTTTAGCGCAGAGTCCATCCACGTATCATTTCTTATGCGCAAACTATTGCCTATTGCACGCCCCCCCAATATAAACAGCATTTAAAACAACCCATAAAGTAATAGTTCTTACCACGTCATTAGCGTCGACGACGACATCGAAAACGCTTGTGAGCGCCAAAAATGTTAAATACACAGCAGCCATTACTGAGCAAGCTTTTGCTAAGTAACGGTGATCGCCTGCGCCAATTAATACGCCATCTAGTGCCCACATCCATCCAGCAAGAGGCAAGAACAATCCTAATATTGTCATACCTACAGAAATTAAAAACTGGATATCTGTATGCTGACTAAATAGTGGCGCGCAACTCCAACCCACGAAAATCATGAATAAACCGACTCCTACGCTGCTTACAGCTCCCACTTGAGCACAAATACGCGTAATCATTCCTGCGCGCTTACGACAGCCTGCACCTAGCGCTGCAGCAACAATAGTCTGCGCAGCAATACCAATTGCATCTAAAATATTCATAACAAAATTCCAACAAGAGTTAGCAACCTGATATGCGGCGAGAGTATTAGTACCGAGATGAGTCGCAGTAACAACCGTAGCTACCATGCACACGCGCAATGCAAGTGTACGAACAAACAAAGGCATACCAGTTCCAGCAGAATGTAGAATATGCTGGAAATGCGGTTTGAGACGCGCACCACTTTGAGTAGCCCAAATAACTGCAGGAATAGTGAGAACAAGTCCCATGTACCATTGCGCAATCATTGTTGCAATACCAGAACCAGCGATTCCCATATTGAGACCAAATACTGCGATTACATCGAGAATGGTATTTAGAACAGCTCCACTTACAGCAGCAAATAATGTTATGCGCACGTTGCAAAGACCGCGAAATATGCCATTTGCTGCATACACGAGCAACATCGCAGGCAATCCAGGCATAACCATTTGTGTGTAAACAATAGCATTTTGCAACGTAGAGCCGCGCGCGCCTATTGCGTAACATAACGGTTCAGCGGCGAAAATAAGTATGACTGTAAGAATTATGCCAAGCAATAATGCAAGCCACAACCCATCCATACCAATGCTAAAACCTTCTCGACGCTTACCTGCGCCTAAAAGACGCGCAACCTGTGAAGTTGTATTGTAAGCCAAAAATAAGCAGAGACCTGTAGTAGTAAGAAGTACCGTTGATCCAATAGAAAGACCCGCTAGAGCACTTTTGCCAATATGGCCAATAATAGCAGTGTCAATGAGTACAAATGCCGGCTCAGATATGAGCTGTCCAAAAGTCGGTACAGCTAGTAGCCAAATATTGCGCAGTACGTCTTTTTTGTTCTGGTTGTCCAACTTTTGATTTGTCATAATGCTTCATTCTACTGCTACTTTGTCACGCTTGCATAAAAGAAAATTGCAATATGCTAACAAATTTTATGCAAAAGCAATTGCGAGTGAAGTAACACAAATATACGTAAATCGCAAATAAAAATATTATTTTAAAAAGTTATCCGCAGGATATCCACAATATTATCCCCACTATGTGGATAAATTTGTGCGATATCCACGTAGACACGCCTAAAATGTGGATAACTTATCTTTTTTATCCACATCAAGCAATTCGTGCGTGTCATATGAATAACTTATTCACTAAAAATAAGTTATTCATTAAAAAACTTGATTTTAAATTAGCAAAAATAGCAAAACCGCATATCTTAGATAAGACATGCGGTTTATACCAACATAATTCGAACTTGCTGCTAAATCATAACGCTTACGCACATGCGTCTATTCTTTAGCACTATTATTTCGTTTTTCTGTTTTTTTATTCTTTTGCGATGATTCATCTTTTTTTACAGTTTCAAACTCTTCTTCAGAAGAAGACTCTTTTTGCTCAACTTCAGATTTAGAATCAACCTCAGAATCGCCTTGCTCAGGATTTGCCTCAGATTGATTAACCATAAAATCAGATTGTTCAACCTCGTTTTCACCCATATCAATATCAACAGAAGTAAGAACAGCCATTTGAGTTTTATTTGCATCATCATCTGCAACAGCAACTACAGCGCCATCATGACTTTGTGCAATAGAAGAAAAATCGTAAGCACGCTCTCCTTGATCAACCAAATCAACGCCCTTACGTTCCTTAGCTTCCGAAATACGCCATCCAAAAAGCTTTTCAAGAACAAAAGCTAATACTGCAGTTACAGCACCTGCATAAAGCACCGTAATCCCAATTAAGCACAGTTGTGCAACTAACTGATGCCAATCACCAACAGCAAGTAATCCAGAACCATCAGCAAATAAGCCTACTGCAAGCACACCAATAAGCGCAGCAACACCATTCACGCTAACTACATGCAAGGCACCATCGTAGCGCACAAAAGTACGAGAGTGAGTCACTAGAGAAGTAATAACACCAGAAAGAACACCCAAAACTAAAGCCCACAATGGAGCAATAACATCCGCGGCTGCAGCACTTGCAGCCAATCCAGCCATAACACCAGACGCAGCTCCCAAAGCAGTAAAGCATCCAGAGTGTAAACGTTCAGTCACACCCCAGGCAAGCATTGAAGCAGAAGCAGTTATTGTGGAACTCACCCAAGCATAACCTGCAACTCCAGGAACGCCTGCAGAAGAACCAATCATTAACCCAAGCCAACCGAACCAAATCAAGAAAACGCCAAGCATAACGAAAGGAACATTATGCGGATGGCGAGCAGCAACACCATTTTCAACGGCTGACTGCGTTGCAGTGGATTCAGCAGCAACCTCAGTCACTGTAGCAACTGGAGAGACAACAGTCTCACTAGCAGCATTTTTAGCATGCTCAACATCAGCCCACAATGCGCGCGATAAACGACTTTTAGGATTACGCGAATTAGTAGCTCCAGAATTAGCATTGCCACTCGTATGCGCAACATTCTTAATATGCAAAACAAAACGCTTAAGAGGGAAGTGAGCATGTCCGCCAATAATCATAACAATTGCAAAAGCCGAAACAGCCGCAGCAATATGCAATATAGAGCCACCTGCGAAGTCATGCACTGAAATACCTAACGCCTGTGAAATAGCACCATTAGGCGAAAGCAATCCACCACCGCACACCATATGTGCTAATGGAGCGAATACTAAAGTAATCCACACAGCTACGAAAATAAGCCAAATAGCGTAACGCACTCGACCGGCTAGAGCTCCAGTAATAAGCGCTACTGCAACAACAGCACATGCTAAACGAAAAGCTGCAGGAATGCCGCCAGATAATCCGGAATTTGCGTCCATAGACGTAAACACACCATGATCTGCCACCATCGAATCACGGAATAGCAAACCACTCAATGGATCACCTATAACACCACCAGCCATATCTTTGCCAGCAAAAGCTAACGACCATCCCCACAGCGTCCAAACCAGTGTGGTTACAGCAATAGCGCCAGCTGAAAGCATCATCATATTCACCATGGAAGTAGCGCGTTCACGGCCTCCATAGAACAGGGCAATACCCGGCGTAATAATAAACACCAACGCGCCAGCCAACAATGCCCATTGCGGATCCATTGTGGTCATTTTTCACCTCAATTATTTGAAACAGCGCAACAATAACATCATTGCAGCTTAAGTATTACTTTATATAACTATTGTACCGAGAAACTCTTATAGCCAAAACTCATAAAGACTTTAGTGGAACATTAAAAACTACCACTCATGCAACTACATCAATGCTCAGCATTAAGCGAGCAAACCGTCTACGAAGCTTTGAGCATCAAACGGCACTAAATCATCTGGTCCTTCGCCAAGACCTACTAGCTTAACCGGTACACCAAGTTCATGCTGTACAGCTATAACAATTCCACCTTTAGCGGAACCATCAAGCTTAGTAAGGACTACGCCCGTAATGCCAATAGCTTCAGCAAATACTTTTGCTTGAGACATGCCATTTTGACCAGTAGTAGCATCCAATACCAGCAATACTTCATCAACAGGCATAGTTTTTTCTATAACCCTACGAATTTTGCCAAGCTCTTCCATTAAATTTGCTTTATTCTGCAAACGACCAGCAGTATCTACAATCAATAAATCAGTTTGCTCTTCTTTTGCCTTATTCGCAGCAATAAAAGCAACAGAAGCAGGATCAGCACCATCTTTATTTGCACGAACAACTGGCACGCTTACTGCAGACGCCCAAGTTTCAAGTTGATCAGCTGCAGCCGCACGAAAAGTATCTGCTGCAGCAAACATTACTGAACGTTTTTTGGCAATAAACAATCGCGCTAATTTACCAGCAGTAGTGGTTTTACCGGTGCCATTAACGCCGACCATCATAATAACGCTAGGATGATGCGCATTTGATTTATCTACATTTAAGCGTCGATCAGCGTCTTCATCTACTATTTTCAATAGTTTTGTACGCAATGCTGAATGCACATCTTCTGAATTAGAGGTACCAGCAATGCGTGCATCTTTGCGTAGATCTTCTACTAATTCTTCACTAGCTCGAGAACCAACATCGGCCATAAGAAGAGTATCTTCTACATCTTCCCAATCTTCTTCCGAAAGATGGTCCTTGCTTATGATATTAAACAATGCACGACCAAATGGATTTGCACTATGAGCCAAACGTTCACGAAGACGTTTAATACGCGAAGAAGTACTTTCTGGCAATAATTCAGACTTTACTTCTTCATTAGGTACAATAGCGACGTTACTTTCTATCTGTTTTTCAGATTTTTTTGTTCCACGCGCTTTAGTTTTGCTTGTATCGATTGCACTATCAACGCTTTCAGGAATTACTGGTCCATGACTATTGCTGTGAATGCGCAAAATCACTGCAACTGTTACTAATAAGATGACAATAACAACAGCCGCAGCCGCAAACCAAATTAGCATGTTCATATCCATAACCATATTCATGACATCAAGACTATGAAAGTCAAGGGACACTAGCAATATATTTCACTATTTTTTCTCATCTTTGTTACACTTCAACGTCAATATGCTTAGGTACACCTGCATCTATTACACTAGTAAAAGTAGTAATAAATAGTACGAGCTATTTATTACGCAAAATTTGAATTCACAAAATCATTGAGGAGGATTTTATGTCAGATCAGCCTACCGTAAATGTATACGGTGCAGATTGGTGTGGAGATTGCAAACGTGCGAAAGCTGCGCTAATCCAGTATGGTGTGGCATTCGTTTGGCACGATATTGAAACAGAAGAGGATGCTGAAGAAAAAGCGATTGAAATTAGCAATCAAAAGCATATTCCAGTTGTTACTTTTGCAGATAATACTTTTATGGTTGAGCCATCAGCAACACAAATAAAAGCAAAACTTGAGTCACTCGGAATACTGCAATAAATATATGTAACACGCATAAGTTAACACGATATTCACTTCGTCGATTGAATGTAGTATACTTAGCATTTGTTGCCCCTTTAGCTCAATTGGCAGAGCAGAGTCCTTTTAAGTCTTGGGTTGTGGGTTCGAGTCCCACAGGGGGCACTTTTTTATACCCAAATTTAGGGTAAGCGAGTAAACTGCAATAAAAAAAAACGGGGAGTTGAACTCCCCGACGAAAAATTCACTTAAAATCAAAGACGGCAATCAATGCCGTACTTATTGAGAATTAGCTAATTACTTATATAACACAATACTCAACTTGCCCAAACACTAGCATCTTGATCATCTTCATCTATATCGTGACCTACAGGTGCTGGAGAAGAATACGTGTATTCATCATCCACAACGCCAGAATCAGCATCTGCATTAATAGCAGCAAGAACATGCTTATCCATTTTGTACTGAGGAAGCACATTTTTAATATAGCTTGTCACAGCATCTTGCATAGCAACGTCATGGCCAACTTTTTCTGCCATAAACCAACGATGATCCAACACTTCATGGAAGAACTGAGCTGGTTCAATTTGCGAACGGAATTCAGGAGGTATCATACGAACTGTTGGCTCGAAAATTTCACGCATCCAATCAGTTGCGACGATTTCCAGCTCTTCACCTTGACGCCATGTAGAAGTGCGATATGCATCCAAATCGTTTAGCAGCCTTCGAGCCTGATTCTCTTGAACATCCAATCCAGTAAGACGAAGAAGCTTGCGGGAAGCATAGCCAGCATCCACAACTCGAGGTCGAACCAAAACCCTTCGACCATCTTCTGAAGTCTTCATCTCCAACTCATCAACATCGAAACCAAGCTCATTTAGACGATTAACACGACGTTCAATTCGCCACATCTCATCAGGACTGAACTTATCAACGTCAGTAAGCGTACTCCAAAGCGAATGATAGCGATCTACTAGACGATTGCCTATACTGATTTCATCTACTTCTGTCGGTAAAAGCTGACCGGAGCTCAAATCCATAAGCTCACCAATAATGTTGGTTCGAGCTAAATCGATATCGTATTCTCGTTGACCTTCTGTTAAACTTCCATGCAAATCACCAGTTTCTGCGTCAACTAGGAATGCAGAAAAAGCATCTGCATCTCGCAAAAACAGCACGTTGGAAAGCGATACATCGCCCCAATAGAAGCCAGAAAGATGCAAGCGCACCATAAGAACAGCAAGCGCATCGATAAGGCGCTCTGCAGTATCCGGACGCAACGTACGAGCAAATAATGCACGATATGGTAGTGAGAACTTCAAATGTTTCGTAACTAACATTGCCTCAAGCTTTTCACCATTAGCGTCATGGCGTCCTGCAACAACAGCTATAGGAGTAACTGTAGGCAACTCAAGTTTACGAAGCCTACGCAAAAGCTCATACTCACGTTCTGCAACTTGACGAGTAATTTCCTTCATTGCATACACTTCATCGCCAACGTGAACAAATCGCACAACGTGGCGAGAAATACCACGCGGCAAATTCACGAATAAATCAGCAGGCCATTGAGAAAGTGGTAATTCCCAAGGCAGTGTAAACATTTTTGGATTTGAACTAGCCGCAGTAATCTTCAGTGCCTGCGGCTCTTGAGAAGACGCATTCTCGTCCTGTGCAGATACCGAAGTTGCTTGCACAGCACGCGGGTCTAATTGAGGAGCGTCATTCCATTCCATAAAGTTTATTTACCAATCAAGCTCATGCCAACGATATCACTGCATTCCAGATAAACACAGCTCAACCACCGACGAATTATTGATAACAACTATATATAATAAGCGATGCATTGTAATGATGTATTATTGTACACTTATTATGCTGCTTTTTTGTGCCAAAAACGGGGTTCGCGTCATATTGCGAACCCCGCTCTATACCTTATACCGAAAGTTTGCTCATTAGCTTATATAAGCAGGCAAACCAACGTTTTAGTTCAAACGCAACTCCGTAGAAGGTGCGAACAGATGCATCTTAGATGGATCAATCTTGATCTTCACGGTGTCGCCAACCTTTGGAAGAGCACGTGGGTTCACGCGAATAGTCGTGAGCTTATTTTGATCAGACATCATAGTAGATGCTTCCTCAGGAGAACCATCGGTGATGATATTGCCATAGATATAGCCATCAGAACCGAGATCTTCCACGTTCATTACCTTCAAGGAGAACGCATTTGGATCATCGGATGTTGCCAAGCTTGCATCTTCTGGACGGAAGCCAACAATAATCTGTCCGTTATCTTCTGCAGTGAGCTTGTCAACAGCCTCAGCTGGAAGAAGTATAGAATCCTCACCAATCTGAGCTCGACCGTTTACAACTGGATGCTGATTGATATTCATAGATGGTGAACCAATGAAGCCTGCAACGAATACGTTTGCAGGGCGGTCATAAAGCTCAGTAGGAGCTCCAACCTGCTGCAATACGCCAAGCTTAATCACTGCAATGCGATCGCCCATGGTCAAAGCTTCGGTCTGATCGTGGGTAACGTACAGAGTAGTAACACCAAGCTGACGCTGCAAAGCAGCAATCTGAGTACGAGTCTGAACGCGGAGCTTAGCGTCGAGGTTGGAAAGAGGCTCATCCATGAGGAAGACTTTTGGTTCACGAACAATTGCGCGACCCATAGCAACACGCTGACGCTGACCACCAGACAAAGCCTTCGGCTTACGATCCAAATACTCTGTCAAATCCAACACTTCTGCAGCTTTTTCAACACGCTTGCGGATTTCTTCCTTAGGAACACCAGCAATCTTCAAAGCAAAGCCCATGTTATCAGCAACTGTCATATGCGGATACAGTGCATAATTCTGGAAGACCATTGCAATATCGCGATCCTTTGGCTGCATTGTAGTAACATCCTGACCACCGATGAGGATACGTCCTTTGTTAACCTCTTCAAGACCTGCCAACATACGCAAAGTAGTTGACTTACCGCAACCAGATGGACCAACGAGTACGAGGAACTCACCATCTTTAATAGTCATGTTCAAGTCATCAACCGAAGGCTTATCGTTGCCCGGGTATATACGAGTCACATGATCAAATACAACTTCTGCCATGATATGTCCTTTCATCGGCAGGTACGTGCCGAACGATCCGTAGTGAAGGGTGTGCACTCATGACCCCAATTCCTACATCGGCGGGTATCAATCGTCCACAGTTTACTTACCTGGTCCATTGAAGGTTCTCTTCGTTGAGCCATGCCTTAATATATCATGTTTATCTTAGAAAAACAGCAAAAAATCAGTATTTTGCATAAACTCGGCGTGTCGAGTAAGGCGCACAAAAGGAGAATAACTATGGATCAACAACAAGAAACAACAAATAATGAAATGCAAAAATCAAATACCCCTTATAGTAAAAGCTTAATTGGCATCGTAATAGCACTAATTATTCTTGCATTCGCTGCAGGAGCTGGGTTTATGACTTATTACAATTCAATCAATAAACCACAAGTAAAAATTGAAAATCCAACAACCAATAAGCCAGATACACAAACTGAGGATACAGCAGACTCCCAAATAACCAAAGAGATTAAAAAACTGCCTTCTTCTGACATCCCACCAGCATCTAATTTACAAGGCGGAATTCTTCTTAGCAAAGATGGGTACGGCAAGCAAGCTGCTGGTGCTCCTACAGTTGCCACTTATTTTGATCCTTTGTGCCCTGGTTGCGGATCCTTTAATCGTACTGTTGATGAAACTTTAATTAAAATGGTTGAAGCAGGTCAAATTAACCTAGAACTTCACCCAATGTCATTCTTAAATCGTTTTAGCTCAGATCAATATTCTTATCGCGTCTCAGGCGGTATTGCCTATATCGCTTCGCACGACAACGATCCAAAGCATTTGCTTAAGTTCATCAATAGTATTTTTAGCGAAAGATTCCAGCCAGAAGAAGGCGACGGATACCAAGCAACACCAAATAAAGCTCTTATTGATTTAGCTGAAGATGCTGGAGTTGCAGATAAGATTGCGAATGAAGCATTTAACCTACACTATGTTAAGTGGCAAGAAGTTATTAATGAGAATACTCCAGAAGAAAAAGCTTTATGGAATGTTTCTGGCTCTAATAAAGGCGCTATGACAACTCCAACAGTAACAATTAACGGTAAGCTAGTAGATCTCAATGCAGCTTCTGAAAAGCAAATGGATCCTTTGGAAGCTATATTAAAGTCTTTGGGAATCGATAAAAAATATGTTGGCAAATCTGGTCATATGCCGAAAGTTACGTATAAGAGTAAGCCGCTTGAATTATAAATAAAATTAAGTAATCTCTATACTAAAACGGACGTTAAGAATACACTTAACGTCCGTTTTTATTTAATAATTTAGATTTCTATAATTTAGCTTATTTACAATGCAATAGGGGAACTAGTGTCAGACACTTTAGGCATCTGACCTGCAACTCCAACTTGTTTTTTATCCAGGCCGATGCAATGAAGCAGAGCATCAAGCACCTTCATTTTTTTCTCATTAATGGCATTCATATCAAGCAATTTATCGTTAATAGTTACAGTCGGCGTTGTCATAGATCCTTTATTTGGACCGCTGACATTCCACAATTCCTTACGATCAGGAGTGTATTTATTAACTAGCAGCTGCCACTTCAAATATTGGCGGTTAAAAGCTTTACTTGCAATTTCGTTTGGAATTCCAGATTTCTTAGCCAGTTTAATCAACTCTTTATTGCTTACAGGCTTATATCCCTCGCTTTCTTCCGGCTGGAATTTTTCGTTAAAAATGCCATTGATAAACTGAAGCAAATGCTTTGGATTGTTATCATATGAAGCGATATAAGCAATAGCACTAGAAACACGAGTCGAGTAATGGTCAGTAGAAAGTCCATCCAAGAATGACATTGGGTGAAGTTCTAGGTTAATTTGACCTGCTTCAACCATTTTAATTAAAGTTTCATCAACAGTACGATTAAAGGATCCACAACCAGGGCACAAAGGATCAAAATAAGTGGCAACTGTAGGAGCACCAGCAGCTTGCTTGCCGTACCCATCCTTGCTAAAAAGAATGCCATTCTTAGAATTAACACCGCTTGGACGAATACTTGGATCAATATTATCCAAATTATGATTAGATTTTGCAGATTGCTCTATTTTTTTCTGAGGCTGAACGTAAGCTGCCTGATACGCAGTAATGCCTACAGCAGCCAACATAGCCGCAACAATAATTACTACAATAACGCCGATAATTGCTTGCTGACGACGCTCACGCGCCGCACGCGCTGCACGTTCGCGATTTTCTATAGTTCTTTGTAGGCGAGTAGCAGATGAATCTCCCTGCTTATTATCACGCATCTGAATTTTAGGCATTGTTATCCTTCAACCATTTATTTCGCACACTAAGACTCGTTCCTAGCAGCATTCTTGCTAATGAAATAATAACTTCACCACAGTTTAGTAGATGGCATCAACGGAAAATACACATTACGTATCATACTATTTTTATTTTTCAAATGATTTTCCAGAATAAAATAACGCACCTAATCCTAAACGGAATTTTGTAGTCCACTTAACTGCAGCAAAAACAACCCATGCAACAATAAATCCTAGAGCATATCCAACTGCAGTACTTGAAAAAATATTAGGTGAGTAAGTTGGTAAAAGAATACGCAAGGATCCAACATCTATAGAAAGTAATTCAGGATTATTACCGCAGAAAAATGGATATATAACAGCTCCAATACCTCCAGAAACAACAATAGCTATAACTCGTGGAAGCATGTAAACAAATCCTCGAATAATATGCCACGGTAAAGTTGCAATAAGCACTACAGAATCATGGCGAGGAATTATTCCATCGTTAAGTTGCCATCTTCGCAAGCTTGATGAAATACTGTAGCCGGATGTTGCACTAATCCACATAAAAACCATCGCAAAACCAATAGAATCGAGAATGCTTAAGCAAGCAATGGCTAAATGAAGAATTATACAAATCAGCAGTATCCATGTTCCTCTACGCGCATAATCATGTTTATTAAGAGCAGGATCAACAGAAGACACTTCATCACTTTTAACGTGTAGAGAATCACCTGCTTCATTTTCAATATTGCCATTATCAAAAGTGTTATCAGAAGAACGAATAAGTTTTGAAGATTGTGCAATGCGTGAATTGTTTGAATTGTCGTCCTGTATATTCTGAAAATCTACATCGTTTAACGCATTAATTCGTGTTTTTTCATCCACACAAAATGTTTTATCGTCTTCACTATTATCTAATGAATGTGGCATAACAGTAGTAGAACGAACAGTTACGGTTGGCATTTCTCCATCAGAATTAAGATTTGTTATGCCAGCTGTACCAGCTGCATCGCAGGTACGAGAATTTGTTAGTATAGCAGTTTTTTCTTTTGTTTCACGACTTGTTTCACACCACATTTTACGCATAGTTATGTTAGTGGCATTACGGTCAAAAGGGCGGTTCGCCTCCGGCCAGGCTAAAGGATCCATAGCATCTTGACTAATTGCATTTTCTAAATCAGATGGCATGCAACGCTGCTCTCGAATCGGATTCAAAGCCTTACGAAAAGCAGCCATTGTTCTAGGAGGTAACCCAGTTAAATCTGCATTGCCTGAGGCAGCACGCTCCAAAACCGCCATCATAGGCTTTGTGCCAAAAACAGGCTTACCGGTAGCCGCAAATGCAAGCACAGCAGCAACAGACCACCAATCTGTAAGTTCATCTGAATCTCCGCCTTCAATAATTTCTGGAGCAATAAAACCAGGAGTGCCCATCACTAATCCCGTGCGAGTAACATGGCTTTCACCTTCGCCCATCGCAATCCCAAAATCTACCAATACAGGTCCAGTAGCAGAAATCATTACATTAGTTGGTTTAATATCGCGATGAACAATACCGGCTTCATGAACTGCTTTAACAGCTTCAATAAGCTTATGCGCAAGACGCTCCAAATCATCTGCAATATAAGGTCCATTCTCATCCACGTCTTCGCGCAAATTATGTCCTTCAATCAACTCTGTCACAATAAAAGCGATTGAAGCATCTAATTCCATATCCACTATCGCGCAAACACCTGGATGATGAATCCTCTGCAAAGCCAAAGCTTCACGTTTTAAACGTATTCGAGCACGTTCCTGCTCAGAATCTTCATCTTCACTCTGTTTTGCATGAACAGAAGCACGTAATATTTTCATAGCATATTGATTGCCGCCATCGTCATTAACGCGCCAAACTGACCCCATTGCGCCGCCGCCAAGCCTAGAAATAAGCGTGTATCCGCCTACATTAGTCCCTGGTTGCAAATCGAACATGCTTGTATCTTCCATACTGCATTATGTTAATGCCTTATATTGCCAAATACGCAAATATAAACAACAAAAAACACGCCGTTTCTATATTCAACATCGCCGTAATTTTGTAATGACGTGGCATATGGTACACTAATCAATTGTTCTACTTAGCATGATTCGTCATGCTAACGAGAAACTTCGCCTCCTTAGCTCAGATGGCCAGAGCGGCCGCCTTGTAAGCGGCAGGTCGCCGGTTCGATCCCGGCAGGAGGCTCCATTTTTATTCCACTCGTTTCGCGAGTATTTCTTATTTTCCATTCACATATTCCAGAACTATAGTTTTGTTATCTTTCGTATCACATATAATGACGTGAAATGATTAAAGCAGAGGGGATAGTGGCTAATTAACTATTCAAAAATAGAAAAGATTTTTATTTTTCATATACAGTGCCAAATTATGGCGTATTATGAAAATAACAAATCTATATCTGTGCACATGATCATCTTTATAACAAAACTTTTCGCGAGTAAGAACTCGGGAACCTTCCCCCAACTCAGGGTTTCCGAGGTGAGAGTGGAGCGTCCCCCAACCAGCTCCACCTCATAGGGGGCGGGAATATCCCCTTCTCTCCCGCCCCCACTTTTATTTTGTTTTGCACTCAATTTTGAATGCAATACTGAAGGTATAATAGAGAAGTTAGCATTATTGCAAAGGGAGTGATTGTATGGCACGTCGATGGACGCCTAGACGATTAATAGTGATGCGTCGTGCAAGAATAATCGCCTGCGTTTTATCTATATCACTCACAGCAACAAGCTTGTTTATATTTACAGCTAAAAAATCTGTTGCAATGATCATAAATGGAAAAACGCATATTGTAAGCACTTATTCAACAAATCCAATACGTTTATTGGAAGAACAACACGTGCCAGTAAAAACTCACGATCAAATTATTTCTTCTTCTGGAGATATTCTCACAAATCATTCTACTGTAACAGTTCGCAGTGCTTATCAAACTTCTATCACTGTAGATGGAGTAACTATACCGTTCTGGACTGTTGCAACTAGTGTCGATCAATTAATCGGCTTTTTTAAAGCTAATGCTAAGAACGCTTCACGAATTACAGTAAATTTGCAAAATATTTACGATAAACTCACTTGCGGCTTATCAATTAATAAAAAAGGTCCAATTAGCGTTATCGCTGACAGGAAAACACGCATTGTGCAAAATGGAGACTTACCTGCGAGCGCAATTCTTGATTCTCAAGGTATAGTGCTCGGCAAGGAAGATCGCGTAAGCGTAGAAGAAGATGATGGAAATACTGTTTTACGTGTTTCTCGAGTTACTCATGGCAAAGAAACTCGTACAGTTTCATTACCTTTTGCCACACAAACTGTAGTAGATCCTAAACTTCCAGCGAATTCTCGCGTTGTACAACAAGTTGGCGTGAATGGTGAGCGCGAAGATGTTTATAACGTTACATACGTAGATGGCAAAGCAGAAAGCGCAACTTTAGTTTCGCAAAATTTGGTAAAGCCTGCAGTTAATCAAGTTATTGCTGTAGGTAAGGCTGCTCCTGCACCAATTCACAAAAATAATACAAATACGCAAAAGTCAAAACAATCCAAACAACAAACAAACTCTCAACCCAAAAAGCAGAATACTGAGCAACCTGCAAAACAGGAGAAGAAAAACAGCCAACAGCCAACTCAACAACAAACCGCATCTGCAGCTCCCGCACCTGCAGCTAATCCACCTGCACCCGCTCCAAGCTCTAATCCCGATAGCCTTGTACATGCTACTCCAGAACAAGCTAAACTATTCGCTCAGGGCGCAGCTGCGCAAATGGGTTGGACCGGTAAAGAATGGGAAGATCTTTTATGGTTATGGAATAGGGAATCTGGATGGAGATGGAACGCAGAAAATCCTAGCTCACACGCTTATGGCATTCCTCAAGCTCTTCCTGCAAATAAAATGAGCAGTGCAGGAGCTAATTGGCATGAAGATGCCGCAATACAAATTAGCTGGGGTCTAAGTTACATTAAGAGCAAATATAAAACACCTAGTGGAGCAGTAAAGCATTCGCGCGAAATTGGCTGGTATTAAAAGGCAGCAGCGTGTTTTAACGCACTTTGGCGCAACGGATTAATTGTTACGAAATTTGGACGGTAAAACTTTGACAGAAATCAGCATTGAAAATGAAGGTCAGCTTTTAGGTGCAGCAGATATTAGACGTATTGCTGCCGAGGAAGGCATTACTCCTACCAAAAAGTTTGGTCAAAATTTCGTTATTGATCCTGGTACAGTGCGAAAAATAGTAGCGGCAGCTGAAGTTAAATCTGGCGATATCGTTATGGAAGTAGGGCCTGGTCTTGGTTCTCTTACTCTTGCAATATTGCAAACAGGAGCACAGCTTACTGCAGTAGAAATAGACCCTCCGCTAGCTCGACGATTGCCGCATACTGTAGAAGAATTTATGCCTCAATCAATGCAAAAATTTAACGTCATTCTAAAAGACGCTTTGACAGTAAATGCCGATGATGTTCCACAGATTGCGCAGGCTAAACAATTTACTCTTGTTGCAAACCTGCCATACAACGTTGCGACGCCTATTATTCTTACTTTGCTAGAAAAATTTAGTAACTTACAGAATTTTCTAGTTATGGTTCAAAAAGAGGTAGCAGATCGTTTATGCGCACAACCTGGGAATAAAGTATATGGCACACCAAGTGTTAAGTTGGCGTGGTACGGCAAAGCCCAACGCGCAGGGCTTATCGGTCGTAATGTATTTTGGCCATCGCCAAACGTTGATTCAACATTAGTTTCTTTTACTCGCAATTGCACAGGTAAAGGTGACAATAATGAACGTGAGGGAGTATTCGCTTTCATTGATGCCGCCTTCCAGCAACGACGTAAGACATTGCACGCAGCTCTTAAAAATCAAGTTCCAGAAGAAGCATATAAAAATTCTGGAATTGACCCAACTAGACGCGGCGAGACGCTTACTTGCGATGAATTTATTGCTTTATATCGCGCATGCAAAGATTGTAAATTATAAATAAAACGCATATTTATTCGTTGAATAAATATGCAAAATAAAATATTACGCAATGAAATATTACGTATATTCTGCAGCTTGTGTAAACTTGCTGCTAACAAAGTTACAAACCACAGATCGGAAGTGAACATGACGCAAGAATACGACGAACGTATTGCTCGTAAAGCTTTCATGTATCAAAGAAAAAGATCTGTACTCACTACAGTGGGCGTAGGCTTGGGCGTCACTTTTATATTTGCTTTACTTGTGCAATTCCACGCTTTTGGCATAAATTCTGTGCGTGCTCCAAAAGATAACCCAAATTACGGCGTTCCAGCTCCATGCGCAATAATAGGAAAAGAAGGAGCCAAAGCCCCTTACGTAGATAATAGAGCTGTAGCAATCAGAGTTCTCAACGGCACAAAGTTCCGCGGCCTTGCTCGCGCGGTTGGCGAAGCTTTAAACGCTCGCGGATTTAACTTAACAGAAGTTAACAATAACAAATCCAGTAACATTAAACGAACAATCATTTACTTTGGAAAAAACGCTATTAATGAAGCTTATACAGTAAACGCTAATTTTACCGATGCAATTATGCGAATGGATGATAGAAAAGATAAGCTCGTCGATATTGTGCTTGGCTCTACTTTTAATAATCTTCGCCCTAAAGTAGATGTTCCAGCAGCAGGCGCAACAATACATGAAGTGCAAGGATGTATAAGAGCTGATCTTATGAAAAACATTCCTAAGGCAGATCAGCATAAGGAAGTTAAATAAAAAAAGTAGCAGTAAAATATTTTATACTGCTACTCTTTATTTAAGTGAAGAAACTTTTACTTTTTGTACGTTTCCTCATACCATCGCTGTAATTCTTCTACAGCAATATCATGGTCTACCGGACCATTATCGAGACGGTAATCAAGCATATGCTTATAAGCCTCACCAACTGTTGGACCTGGTTGCAAATGCAATAATTGCATTATTTCATTACCGTCTACATCAGGTCTAATAGCGTTAAAATCTTCCTGCTTTTTAAGCTCCTTTACGCGCTCTTCCATCTCGTCCATCGCATGCTCAAACATTAACGATTTGCGACGATTCTGAGTGGTTGCATCTGCTCTAGTAAGTCGGTTCAACCGCTCATACAGATGTCCTGAATCTTTTACGTAACGACGAACTGCAGAATCAGTCCACGGTTCATCAACATACCCATGAAAACGCAAATGCAAATTCACTAATTCAGTAACATCTTCGATAAGATGATGATCAAAATGCAGTGCTTTCAAACGTTTACGAGTCATTTTTGCGCCAACAACATCATGGTGGTGGAAACTAACTTTCCCTCCATCTTCAAATTTTCGAGTTTTTGGCTTCCCAATATCATGCAATAAAGCAGCTAGACGCAACGTTAAATCTGGAGACGGCACTGGACCTTCCTGATCTGTTTCCAAAGCTATAGCGCGCTCAAGAACCATCATTGTGTGTTCAAAAACGTCCTTATGACGATGATGCTCGTCAATTTCAAGCTGTAAAGCTGGAATCTCCGGAAGAACACGCTGAGCTATACCAGATTCAACAAGAGCTTCTAATCCTTTACGAGGTCTGTCCGAAAGTAACATTTTAGTAATTTCGTCGCGAATTCTTTCAGCAGAAACAATATCTAACCTATCTGCCATGTCCACAATCGCTTCAGCAGTATTTGCTTCGATACTAAACCCAAGTTGCGCAACAAAACGAACTGCACGCATCATACGCAAAGGATCGTCATCAAAAGATTGACGAGGATCAACCGGGGTTCGCAACACGCCTTTAGCTAAATCACTAGCACCGCCAAAAGGATCTACAAACTGTAAATCTGGCACGCGCAACGCCATTGCGTTGACAGTAAAATCACGCCTAGAAAGATCACCTTCTAAAGTATCGCCATATTGCACTTCAGGTTTACGAGAATCTGGATCGTACACATCAGAACGGTATGTAGTAATTTCAACTTTTACTTCTGTACCATCAGCACGTCGACGCATAGCTCCCAACGTGCCAAATTTGCGACCCATATCCCAAAAACCATCATGTCCCCAACGACGCAAAATAGGTTCAAACTCTTCGGGTCGAGCTGATGTACAAAAATCAAGATCATGCGACACGCGATGCAGTAGCATATCTCTCACAGGACCACCAACTAATGCAAGTTCATAATGACGCTCAGCAAAAAGTCGCCCCAACTCTATAGCTTCAGGCCAAACTTCGAAGTTCTCAGTCACCCTTACCGACACCCTTTCAGCAAAAATCAATCTATATTCCAGCATACCGTTACCCCAATGCACAGCGGATTGAGTAATGTTGACTATATGATTACTCCTGCAGACTTACGACGTACGCTCGCCAAGCTTGCGGATAATCATGCCCAAAATCAAG
This sequence comes from Gardnerella sp. DNF00747, assembly GCF_049262675.1. Classification (NCBI taxonomy): domain Bacteria; kingdom Bacillati; phylum Actinomycetota; class Actinomycetes; order Bifidobacteriales; family Bifidobacteriaceae; genus Gardnerella; species Gardnerella sp. DNF00747. The sequence goes on from NZ_CP058394.1 coordinate 1,648,667, forward strand.
CTGCTCCTGTTATTACGCCACTTGATTTAGCTAAAATGCATAGAAAAAAGTCTTGCCAGCAAGACAGTTGTGAAGAACAAAATGTTGTTGATATTCCGCTGTTTTCTAAGGATGACAGCACTGCGCAAGACTCAGGATCACCGGAAGATAATCTTCAAAAAACATCTTCTTTCTCAGGCGTATCTCCAGCACTTATGCCACCACGCAGACAGGCAGATACTCCTACAACTTTTGCTTCTTTAGATGCGCAAGACTTGCCAATTATTCGAGAATATTCCGCAGGCGGTTTAGTATTTGACTCTCTCGGGCGTGTCGCAATTATTGCTCGTCATTCAAGAAGCGGACACCTTGAATGGTGTCTACCAAAAGGACATATAGAAAAAGGTGAAACACCCCAAGAAACAGCAGTTCGCGAAATTCATGAGGAAACGGGTATAGTTGGCGAAGTAGTAGATTCGATTGCCACAATCGACTATTGGTTTACAGGCACAACGCATAGAGTACACAAGCTAGTGCACCATTTTGCGTTACGTTACGTAAGTGGCGACTTATCTGTATTAGGAGATCCCGATCACGAAGCAGAAGATGCAATATGGGTGAATTTTAAAGAACTTAATGCAATACTAAGCTATCCAAATGAACGTAAAATTGCATGGCTTTATGCCAAAAAAGCACATAGGCGGTCTAACAGTGAAGAAACTCACGCGTAAACATCAGACCACAAATGCGTCTACTGTTCTAAAGCAGAAGGCACTTTCATACGTATTTTCTTTATTACGAATTACGTTACATACTTGCTTAATTTCTGCACGTTTTATTTTTATATTATTCGTAGTATTTGCAACAATTTTTGCTTTTCCAACAGCAAAATATGCAGGATTAGCAAATTACGCATATGCAAACACGAAAAAAGCAGATTTATCTGACAAAACTTCTACAAGACAAAATAAAAAACAATCTACGTATGAAAATCCGCATAGCAAGGGCATTGAAATAGATATAACTCAAGCAACGCCTGTAGTAACAGATAAAAGCGGATACCACCTTACTGCAACACTAAAAGCCGTAAAAACGGCACTTCCAGAAGGCACTTTACAACTTTCTATAAATTCCAATTACACTTTTGTTTCGCGCACGGACGTGCAAAATTGGTCGCAAGAGGAATCTCTTATACCAACTCCTCAAATTTTAGATTCCGTAAAAACTCCAAGTTTAGCTTCCGGTCACACGTGCACTCTTAGCTTTAACATACCTGCAGATAAACAAGAATTACGTTCCATCCTGAATTGGGGTCCCAAACCATTAAAAATTACGTATTTCTCACAAGATTATTCAAAATACAAATCGATACATTCTTTTTTGACAAGAGCAAATATTGGCATGCACTCAGCTAACTTACCAGCGATGAAACTTACTGCGCTCATGCCAATATTAATTCGTACACAAAACGATTTACGCAATTTTAAAGCTAATAACATTCAACCTAGCGATCATTTAGAAACGTTACTTAGAGCAGACAAAGATAGTATTCACAACATTATTGGGAAAGCTGATTTAGCAAATAAACACTCAAAATTACAAACAATCGCAGATTTAAGCACAATACAAGCATCGCATTTAACACTCAAACCAAGCGCTTATATGCAACAATCTGGTTTTGATATCAGTGCTTATGCAGATGACAATAATGACGATTTGTATAAATCGGCAGGAATTACTAAAGAAAAATGGTCTGCAAAAAATTCGCAATCGCAGAAAAATATTACTAAAGCAAATAATTCAAAACAAACAGACTCAACTAATCATAATTTAAATAAAGCTTATGCATGGCAAACATACGGCAAATGGACTATTCATGCACTAGAGCAAGCAAAACGTAATGGATATGAAACTGTTATTGCAACAGACGAATTTGACAATAATGCTTCACAGTTTGCTGTTAGAAATGGCATATACGATATAGATACGCCTGCAGGGAATGTGCGAGTTTTGTCACCTCAATCAGTGCTTACTCTTCTGGCAAACGGAAAGCCTACAAGCGATAACGCAACAAGCGAACGAACTCAGGCTGGGCGCATTAATCGTTTAGTGGCACAAAGCGCGTTCTACCAAATGGAACAGCCGTATGTTGATAGACATATTCTCATTACTTTTTCGAATAATGCATCTAATTCAAATATTGATGCTGTTATGAACGCATTAGAACAATCTCCTTGGCTGTCGTTAAGCGACTTGCAAACAATGGCAAATACGAAGCAAAATGCCTTGCCTGACTGGAAGAAAAATTCCATAATGCGTGAAATATCTCGCAACAGCTCTATAAGCGAGAATATTACTGAAAAACGACGCTCTTGCCTAAACGATTTGTCACATTCAAGGAAAGACGTTTTACGTTTTACTAAGAATATTCTCGACTATAGTTCCGCTAAGCATCCTCATAATACTGAGGGTGACGCTCAAGCACTTGCAAAACAAACAGCCAAAACAAAAAAACTTATTAACATAAAAGACTTAGAAAAGTATTTATTACGCTTATACGACGATATTTCTTTGCACGAATTTACCAATAATACGATCGAGCAGCAAGATTCAGCCAAAACTACTGCACACAGCAAGAAAAATAACAAGTCTTGTATAAGTAAAAATACTGCTAAGACTTTTGCAAATACACTGATGAATGGCATTCACATAATCCCACCGCATGATATTACTGCCGTAAGCGAAACAGCAAGCATGCCTATTACGATAAGCAACACATACTCTTACCCTGTGCAAGTGTATTTATCTGCAAATACTCATGCTATGGAAATTGTTACACGCCGTAAAACTTTAGTAAAAATTCCAGCTAATAGCGAAACTCAAGTAACTTTACCACTGAGAATCACTACATCAATTCACACAAAAGCTACTTTTGTGCTTGAAGACAATCAGCATCGCGTATTTGCAAAAGAACAAAGCACACTTATTACTAGTACACTGCAAATTAGTGATAAAAGCGGTACGATTATTATAGTATTTGCTTTCATTCTTGGTCTTCTTGGCCTTTGGAGGCAATTCCACCGTAAGAAGGATCCAGACGAATGAGTTCAGTAGGTCGAAATTCTGTAATTATGGCTAGCGGAACAGCCGCATCACGCATTACAGGTCAAATACGTACTATCTTATTAGCAGCAGCCCTTGGAACAACAGGTTTAGCAGCAAACGCATATCAAGCTGGATCTATGATTCCACAGCTAATATATACGCTTGTTTCAGGTGGAATTTTCAACGCTGTATTAGTACCGCAAATTGTTCGCACTCTCGAAAAGAAAAATGCCGAGGAACGCTTAAATAAACTTATTACATTTGCAATTCTTCTGCTTCTCGCGCTAACAGTTCTTATGTCTATAGCAACGCCTGTGCTCACTATGCTATACGCCGGCGGAAGCGCCGAAATGCAAACATTAACATGTTCATTTACTTTATGGTGCATGCCTCAAATTTTCTTTTACGGTATTTATACAGTACTTGGGCAAGTTTTGGCAGCAAAAGAGCATTTTGCCATGTACGCGTGGAGTTCAGTTGCAGCAAATATTATTAGTTGCCTAGGCTTTGGCGTTTTTATCATCATCTTTGGTAAAGCAAATAGGATGCCACTAAGTTTTTGGAATGGCAATACTCTTTTGCTCACTGCAGGATTCTGGACTATTGGCGTAGCAGCACAAGCCTTAGTGTTATTCCTACCTCTTATAAAATGCGGAATACACTACAAGCCAAGTTTTGGTATACGAGATATCGGTTTAAGATCAATGGGCCCTGTTGCTGCATGGAGCATGGGCATTGTTATTGTTACACAAATAGTTGTAATGATTACTACGCATATAACAACAAGCGTCCCATTTGTTGCCGAAAAACGTTTAGGATTAGATCAGTTTGAAGTAGCAGGTAATGCTACTTATCAAAACGCTTACACAATGTTCCTATTGCCCTACTCTTTAGTTGCAGTATCTGTTGCAACAGCAATTTTCCCTAAAATTTCACGCTCCATTGCATCTCACGATTTACATAGCGCGCGCAATGATTTAAGTGAAGCACTCAGGCATGTAAGCATAATTATGTGCTTCTTTACAGTCATTTTTATTGTTATTCCGACACCTATTTCGTTAGCTTTAATACCATCAATAAGTGTTCAAGAAGCAAACCTTATGTCTGCACCTCTAATGATGCTAGCTTTTGGCTTGCCTTTAACTAGTAGCTATTTGATTATTCAACGCACATTCTTTGCTTTTGAAGACGGTAAAAGTCCTTTTATTTTCGCAGCAGCGCAACTTCTTACTGAGCTTTTTGCCTTTGTATGTTGCATTAATGTACTGCCACCTACTTATTGGGTTACAGCTTTAGGCTCATCAGTTTCAATAAGCTACTTCTTGACTTTCCCATCACTTGTTCATATGCTTCGAAATCGTTTCAACAATGACTTAGATGATCGAAATCTTGCAATTACGCATATAAAAATTACTATTGCTTCAATAGTATCTATTGTTGTTGGTCTCTTAGTGAGTAAACCGCTATTGCATGTTTTAAACTTCAATTCCCCACATATGCATGGAATATTAAGGTGGGTATACGCAATACTTATTTGCGCAATAACAACAATTATTATTGCTGTTGTTTATCTGTCAGCACTCTTACTTTTGAAGACCAGAGAACTTGTAGATTTGTCTGCCCCAATAATTAGTAAGCTTGCCCAAAAGATTCCTGCTCTTGCTCCTCTTGCTAAAATTTTTGAAGAAACTGCAAAAAGTCAATCACAGCACGAACAGAAAAATCTTAGAATTCCGCGTAGAATACAATCCGATGCAAAATATCATGATTCTTCTAACAGCAAAAACTTCTAAGAGCGTAGTTTCATATTGAGCTTTTCCTTAAAATATGTGATTATTTGGGAAATTATTTCAATAACAGCAAAATGCTGTACATAACATGACGGCTCACCAGTACAATTATGTGTTAGTAAAAAATGTTAAGTTACTTATTGCACATGCGTAGGAAGATGAGGAACAAATGGAACCTCGGTTAGGAGATATTGTACTAAATCGATACGTACTAGTATCGCTTTTGCGCAACGAAGCAGGCTTGCAAGTATGGCAAGCCAATGACCGCATACTTACGCAGGATTGCCAGCTTTTTATTGTACGAGATTCACGTTTTTTGCCGCAAGTAAATACAATTGCATCAACCTTGGCTTTATCGCATAGCCGCAAGTTTACGCAAGTACTTCAATTACGGCATCATGATTCTGTTGCAATTATTGTTACAGCTTTAGATCGCGGTATTACTATCAATGATTATTTGGCTCTTAAAAAAGCACCTTTAAGCTACGAAGCAATAAGAACTATTGTTGCAGAAACTGCACAAGCTTTAAGCAGATTACTTGCTAGCAATATTACTCACCACGCTGTTTCTAGTGACACTGTTCGCATAAGTTCTTCAGGAATTGAGTTAGCAGATACTCCAGTAAGTCCTCTTTTGGAAGATGTGACTCAAAAAGATGATGATCAAATTCCAAGGCAAAATGTTGAACATATTGCAACTAAGCAACTTGCATCATTGTTATACACTTTGATTACTAGAACTTCTTCTCGAATACAAGCTCGTTTTGATGCGTCTCTTTTGCCAGATAATACTCCTTCAGAATTTAGGATGATTTGCACAAGAAGCCTAGCTTCAAATAAAAATAACAACGTAATACCTATGGCGTCTATTGCAGAATTAGTAGCATTATTAGGTTCATACACGCCTTTATCGAAGCTCACAACAAGAGATATTGTGCTTGATGGTAAAACAAGTGTTGCTTCTATTAGCAATGTTCGACTTCGCGAAGCAAAAGATGATTGTATACTACCTTTGCCTGAAGGTCTTTCACAAAGTGAAGAAGAATTTGATGCACAATTAATGCAAAGAAATAATCAGGATTCTAACGATTTTTCTTCAACTAATTCAGCCAACACTATTTCAAATAATACAAATGGATCCGCTAAGTTAAGTGATAGCTTCAAAAATGCTGGAAGAACATTGGGATCTCTTCTTAAAAGAAGCAATACTAACTCAGATTCTGAAGGCATTGGTAACAATAGTTTTAGTGACGAAACTAACACTAATACAGATATAGATTTTCATGATATTGCAGCAGCAGAAATGGCTAGCATTCTCGCTCCTACAGAACTTGATACAGACGATGCTCTTTTCCCAACATTGTCTGCTTCATATAAACATTTTCCCGATACTGCTACGTCTAAAAATATTTTTGATCACGTTGAAAATACAAGAAATCAAACTTCCAAAAATACTATTAGCGAAACAGGCGTAGTTAGTAGTTTTGATTTTGGGCATCTTCTTACTGAAAATAATCAACACACAGAATTAATCTCAAGACCACAAAACTTAACTTCAGAAGGCGAAGCTACTGGTCGCGTTCCTGTTGTTGATTCTCACGGAAGATTTGTAGCTCCTGGAGAGGAATCAGCAAGAGCACTTAGAGACGAAATAAACAATGACCAAAACGACGATATCCAAGAAAATGGAGCACTTTCTTTGCCGCCAAGCTTCCAGCCTCTGGAACAAACTGCTAATTTGCACAAACAAAAGCAGAATACACAAAATAACAACACTATTGCAGATGCTAAGATTTGGTGGGGTCTTTCAACCAAAGTTATTGTTATCGGGGCTGTTTCGTTACTCCTTGTAGCTGGATTAGCTTTGGCATTACATGGTTTATTTGGCAATCATGAAAGCACAGGTAGCTTCGGAAACAACGGCTCATGGGATAGCACTAGTCTAGAAAATGTTCCGTTTGGTAGCCAAGGTATTCTTCCTCAAGAAAAACAACCTGTTAAGAAAAATATGGGTCGTAAGCAAGTAAAACCTGTGCCTAAGCCTAAAATTCCTACTAATAACGTTGCTTACGAAGCTGATCGTTATCAATTCTTAAGCTTCCCGGCTAATCAAGCTGGATATGGATACTATATTCACTTAACCGAACCACAAACTGTGTATCGCTTCGTTGTTTCGATACGTTCCTCTGGAGGTCACGCATATTTGTTGGCAGATACTAAGGATGATCCAACTAAGGGAACTCAAGTAGCAGAATTTACATTCGATGAAAGCGGAACAACAGATGTAAAACTTAAGAAGATTGTAAAATCTCAAGATTTCATGCTATGGGTTCCAAAAGATAGCATGCCTAAGAACAGTTTGTACATCAATTCTGTAAAACTGTATTGAATCTCTTATAATAAGTGCTTTTAAGGAAATAAGTAATGGAAAATAAACTTCGAAAAGTTATCATAATTGGATCCGGACCTGCAGGATACACTGCTGCAATATATTTGGGTCGCGCTGGGTACAAACCACTTGTTATTGCTGGAGCTCTTACTCCAGGCGGTCAATTGATGAACACAACGGAAGTAGAGAATTATCCAGGATTCCCAGAAGGTATTTTAGGCCCTGACTTAATGGAGTCTATGCAAAAACAAGCTGAAAAATTTGGTGCAGAAATATTGCTGAACGATGTCACTTCTGTAGACTTTAAAAGTGCTGTAAAGCTCGTTACTACCGATGACGGTATAACTTATGAGTCCGACGCAGTTATTGTCTCTACGGGCTCGCAAGTGCGCAAATTGGGCATTCCGGGAGAACTCGAGTACTCCGGCAGAGGTGTATCTTATTGCGCAACTTGTGACGGCTTCTTCTTCCGAGGAAAACCAATTACTGTAGTTGGTGGAGGAGATTCTGCTTTTGAAGAAGCATTGTTCCTCACACGATTTGGTTCTTCTGTTACTTTAATTCACCGCAGAAATGAATTCCGCGCTTCAAAGATTATGGTTGACAGAGCAAAAGAAAACGAAAAAATCAAATTTATTACAAATAGCGTTGTAGATGAAGTGCACGGCAACGATGTAGAAGCTACTTCACTTACTGTTCGCAATGTTATTACAGGAGAAACTCAAGAAGTTGAGTCAGCTGGATTGTTTGTGGCAATTGGTCACACTCCTGCAACAAAGTTTTTAAACGGCCAATTAAAACTTAATGAAGATGGAACAATTGTTGTTGATGGTGCAACTACTCGCACTTCTGTTGAAGGCGTTTTTGCTGCGGGAGATGTTGTCGACAACATGTATCGTCAAGCAATTTCTGCAGCAGGAATGGGATGCAGAGCAGCTCTTGATGCTCAAACTTATCTTAACGAAAAATACGCTTAAATCTTACTCATTACACAAAGGCTTACTAAAAGTAAAAGCATAAATACAATTAAATTTACGTGTGACATTACAGTCTAAGCTATTATATTGTAGACAAATGTCACACGTATTTTATTAAAACTACTATTCTTTTTTAGAAACAAGTAAACCAATAATTCGTTGCATTTCTTCAGGAGAAGAAAAGACAATCTCGATTCTTCCATGATTTTCTGTGCCCTTAATAGAAACTTTGGTAGCAAAATGCTCCTCAAGCTGCTTGCGCACAGGCGAAGAAGACCACTGATTATTGCGACGCACACGCGTACGTACTGCTCCATGAGATGTATCTTCATTCTTCAACGAAACAATCTCTTCAGTACTACGAACTGACAATCCTTCTGCAATAATGCGATTGGCTAGACTTTCCATATCTTCTGGATTTTCCAAGCCAAGTAGTGCTCGTGCGTGACCTGCAGAAAGCACACCTGAGGCGACATGTTTTTGCACGCTAGCAGGAAGATTGAGAAGTCTTAAAGTATTAGCAATTTGTGGACGTGATTTTGATACAGACTGAGAAAGCTGAATCTGTGTTAAACCAAAATCATCTATCATCTGAGAATATGCTGCCGCTTCTTCAAGAGGATTAAGAGCAACGCGATGAAGATTTTCAAGCAATGCATCTCTTAACATATTTTCATCAGCAGTTGTGCGCACAATCGCTGGAACTGTATCAAGTTCAGCTAGCTGAGAAGCACGCCATCTTCTCTCGCCCATAATAAGTTCATAATGTGCAATTTGTTCATCATTTTTATCTGCATCAACAATAGGTCGCACAACTATAGGCTGTAAAACGCCGACTTCTTTAATAGATGACGCAAGTTCTCGCAGCTCATCTTCATCAAAAATTGTTCGAGGTTGATGCGCATTAGGAACAATATCTAACGGCTTAAGATAAGCTAAATATCCACCTTTTACTGGCTTCAAAGGCTCATTTTTTGCGGTTTTATTCGATTTTTCAGCAGCGTTATTTTTTTCACCAATAACGGTTTCTTCATTATTTTTTGCCTTAGACGACATAAATGTCGTTGATGCTGAATCTCCAAAAAAGAAATCCATAGGTCTAGTGACATCTCCAAGAGATGGCATAGTTGAACGTTTATGAGAATGCTTGTTAGTATGAATTGACGGCACGGTTTCACGTGAAACATTCTTTATTTTGTTATTATTCTTATCCGCGTGAGGAGCAATTGAATTGCTCATACTAGGGACCTTTGTTTCATGTGAAACATTTTTTGATTGATTATTATCTTTATGTAACGTTTCACGTGAAACTTTTGCTTGTTCTTCTAATTGACTATCCACAGATTCGGATTTTTTTGTTTCATGTGAAACATTAAATTGCAAATTATTAGATGCATCGGCAAGCGCATCCTCGCCAGGCAAAGCTGGGAACAAAGCACCTAAACCTTTACCCAGGCGAGACTTATTTCCACTCATTATTGATTCTCCTGTTGTTGTTCTTGTCGATTAGCATCTTGCTTTGCTGCAATAACAGATAATACTGTCTTAGACCTTTTCGCTATTTCTAACGCAGCTTCGCGATAAGAAATCGCTCCTGATCCATGAGGATCATAAGTAATAACACTTTGGTTAAAACTTGGCGCTTCAGGTATTTTCACAGTACGAGGAATCGTAGTCTCAAGCACAATATTTGGATAATGTTTTTTAACTTCTTGGAAAACTTCTCTGCCTAATAAAGTTCGCTTGTCAAACATAGTAACAAGCATTGTAGAAACAACTAAAATTGGATTGTAATGTTGCTGGACTAAACCAATAGTTCTTATAAGCTGTCCTAAACCTTCAAGAGCATAATACTCAGCTTGAATTGGTATAAGCATTTCACGTGCTGCACACATGGCATTAATCACTAACAAGCCAAGCGACGGAGGACAATCAATAAAAACATAATCGTAATGTTCGCTGCTATTATCAAGATATTCTTGCAAGGCATCCTTTAACAGATTATTACGATTATCCATATCTGCAAGCTCTAATTCAGCACCACTTAAATCAATGGATGCTGGCACAACATCAAGTCCTTCAATATCTGGGCAAGCATGTTTTACTTCAGCGATACTTTTTCGCCCTTCAAGAACATCGTAAACCGACAAATTACCAGAAGCATGAGGAGTATTTAATGCAGTTGACGCATTCCCTTGTGGATCCATATCAATAAGAAGTACTTTTGATCCACTTACTGCCATAGCTGCAGCAAGATTTACAGCAGAACTTGTTTTTCCTACTCCACCTTTTTGATTAGCAACAGCAATAAAACGCGTTTGCTTAGGCTTAGGATATTTCGCTTGTTCAATGGAATGAAAACGAGATGTCAAATCTGCCAATTCAATACCTAGGGAGGATTTTGAATCTCCAAAAATTCGTTGAATCGTTTCAGCAGCTGATTCCACGACGTATCACCCCCAATTAAATATGCGAAACTCTTAAAACAAAAATATCGTGTTTTAAGTTTCGTCGTTTCCATGGACATAAAAAGCACAAATTTTTTGATGTTTCACATGAAACATCAACACCTTATTCCATAACTAACTACATATTTTTCTAATCATAGAACACTAATATTAATGCTACTGCACACTACAAAATAGAAACAATCAATGCCTCGCCCTCCCCAAAACCTAATTGAACAATTTATATTCATGTGTGAGATTTTTCGCATTGATTGGATGCTTGTATGTTTCTGTAGCTTTGCGCCAATGCTTTGCAAACGTTGCACATGAAGCTTTGCAGTAATGCTTTGCAAACGGCGATTATGTAGCTTTGCAGTAATGCTTTGCAAACGGCGATTATTTATTGATTAGCAAACTTTAACAGTATTGCTCTGCGGACGTTGAATATTTATCGCATAGAGAACACTAGCATCCGTGCTGCTGCGCACGTCACACCAGGCACTCCTACCACACCAAAAACACTAGCGGTTTTACTAATAGTGGGAGATAGGAATTGCTTGGTCGAGCAATATAAAAGCGGAACGATAGTAATAATCTTGTTGATGAATACTATTTTTGCAGAAAAAGTAAGTAAAAAACTAAACTTAACTACACAACCGCTAAGTCCAAATAAGGTATAAGAGCGGAGCGCTGCGAGACAAGTAATTCCTATCTCACACAGCCACACAAAGAAACCCGCCAGCCAAACACCCGCTAAAACTCACGCCACGCCAAACAAGAACTTTCGAGGCTCATCAGACCGTTTTCAGAAAACACCAGTCAAAACTCATAGACGATACGCAAGAACATCGCAAATAAAATTGCATCATACTAAACGAAAACTTGCGCAAACACAAATTTTAATTAAAAAATTAGGCTTTATTTACTATTACAACTGTAGTTGGTTGTAAGCCAGATGCAACAGGTGCCTCAAAAACATGAGTATCTATTCCACCGGCTTTTCGAATCATTTTTACAGCTTTTTCTACTTCTGCTTGAGCAGATTTACCCTTTAATGCTATTAATTTCCCGTGCTTATTCAATAGAGGAATAGTCCATCCAGCTAATTTCGTCATAGGAGCTACAGCCCTGCATGTTACTACATCAAACGCTGGAATTTCATGTGACTTAACTTTGTCAATAACTTCATCTGATCTGCCGTGAAATATAGTAACATTTTTTAATTTCATAAGAGCAACGCACTCACGCAACCAATCAACACGACGCTCCATAGGTTCAATCAAAGTAACGTCATAATCAGGTAAGCACGCAGCTAAAACTAGACCAGGAAAACCTCCGCCGCTACCTACATCTGCAACTCTTTTATTTTTTCTACCAACTATTGCTTCTTTAATAAAAGGAACAACTGCTGCAGAATTTAATATATGCCTTTCCCAGAGAATATTCATATCTCTAGGACCGATAAGACCTCTTATTAATCCTTCTTGCTGAAGTTTCACGTGAAACAGCTTACACTTTTCTAATGCTTCACCTAAAACCTCGTTCAGCAACGGGGATCCTTCCAATTCGTCCGCTATTTTTTGTGTATTTTCCTCGTATTTTTTATCTAAATTAGCTTCCATATTTTCCCCAAAACAAATAAAAGCAATATAAAAAATAAATAAAAAGTAACACAACAAAACATTTTTTGTTCCATTGTGTTACTTTTCATTTTATTTCTCTTTTCCTTCGAAAAGAAACAATTAAATAAAAATTAATTATTCTTCAGAATATTCGCCTTCTACATCGTCAATTTCATCAATATTCTCATCTTCAGAAGCAACTGAAGGCATGTAAACAGTTACATAGCGGCGTGGTTCTTCCCCATGTGAACGGGAGCGCAAACCTTCATCACGTACAGTATCATGCACAACTTTACGCTCAAAAGAATTCATTGGCTTCAAATTCACAGGTTCACCAGTTTCACGCACCTCATCAACAGCATCTAACGCAATATCGCGCAAATGCTGGCGCTTACGCTTTAAGAATCCATCTACATCAACTATAAGATGCGAACGATCACTAGTTTTTTGTTGAACAGCAAGACGACTCAATTGCTGCAAGGCATCGACAACCTCACCATTGCGACCAATTAAATTCTTAATATCAGTGTCATCATCTGCAACAATCTGAATCATTGGGCGATTATTGCGCACACCCATCTCAATATCACCCTCATAATCAGCAATATCGAGTAAGCCTTCTAAATAATCTGCGGCAATATCAGCTTCTTCATTGAGTTGATCAACCGTCCTCTTCTCATCTTGTACCATTAATTACTCCTTATCGTGAGAAAATTCACGTTTTACAAATTCCTGAAGTCTAGTTTAGCGGATAATAAAGCCAAGTTACTAACTTATTTTCAAGTCATAAAAATGACTTTATATATCCGCAAAATGTATCTAAATACTAGCGCTTTGCCACCTTACGTTTACGTTGTGGCTGTTTGCGCTGGAATCCCTCAATCTCTCTACGCTCAGCTTCTTCACGAGCTTTTTGAAGATTCTCTTCTTCAATAGAAGGCAACCCTTCGCGCTCACGACGAGCAGTTTCTTTTTGATAGTCACGCTTTTCTTTTTCTTCAGCTGCAGGAGATCCAGGAGTTGGGAATGCGTAAACCTGCCAAATTGAACGCAACATATTTATAACATTGTTTACTAACCAGTAAACCAACATTGCAAATGGCATAGCAAACGCAGAGAAAACGTAAATCAACGGGAATCCCCACATCATGAGCTTTTGTACAGTATATTGGCTACCCTGCTTAGACTCAGGCGGAAGATTCTTACGAATATTATTGAATTGCATGTACCACATTGCAGCACACATAAGTACAACAAATATAACTATGACAATTTTACCTGCGCCAGCAGTTGTCATAAAAGTATCTGCAACACCAACCCCAAATACGCGAGTTTTAATGAATTGCTGTGCTGTTGCAATATCAAAGGCACCAAGAGCTGCATGCTTACCACGAGCAATAAAAGGAATAACGGAAAGCGTATACCAAATACTCATAAACGCAGGACCCTGAATCATCATAGGTAGGCACGAACCAGCAGGATTGGCTTTGTTATCTTGATAAAGCTTCATCATTTCACGCTGCATAGCTTCTTTACTTGCAGGATCATTTTTGCCTTTATATTTTTGCTGTATTTTCTTAATCTTAGGCGCAATAGCTTGCATTTTGCGCATGCCTTTAATGCTTTTAATAAATGCAGGGAAAATGCACGCATGCACAACTAATACCAAGAATACGATGGAAAAAACCCAAGAGAAGCCAACTTCATTCATTCCCAGAAGAGTTAATAACTTATGGAATAATGACATAATTTGAGTCATGAGCCACTCAACTGGCGTCAAGATTTTATAAAACCATCCCAAGAATCCATTATCAAGTATGAAGTTATCTTGATTAAACATTAGTTTTCCTTGTCTTCTTCAGCCAAGGGAGTTAGCCGTGGCTCTTCATGTGCTTTAGACCAAGCACATCTGTAAAAAATCGAATATTTGCGGGGTACATCATCAATACTGCAGCTTGTCCAAGGTCTACAGCGTAGAAGGCGTAATAATGCAAGAATACCACCTTTAAACGTGCCATACCTAGCAATTGCTTCAATAGCATAACGCGAACACGTAGGATAGTATCTACAGCAAGCTGGTCTATTTGCAGAAATCGTGCGCTGATACCATCTAATTGCACTAATTACAAACTTAGAACTTAAACTTTTTTTACTACGCATAACAATAACCACCATTTACTCAAAATAATATATTTCAATTATCCTTGATTCTGATTATTCTCATGCATTTTGCAATTTTGTGTAGAACATAAATCTGCACTAATTTTGCCAAAAAGCTTTTGTATCTGGCATTGTAACGAATCAAATGAAGATTGAGCTGCAGAAGGTTTTGCTCTTAGCACCACATCACAACCTGCAGGTAATAAAGATTCATAATTTTTTGCGATTACTCGCAGACGTCTTTTTACCTTATTGCGAACTACAGCTTTCCCCACTGATTTAGATACAGCAAGACCTAGCCTCTTTACATGTTCAAATTTTTGATCATGTAAGAAGGTATCAGAAAATGCCGCGGGAGTATCACTTTCAAAACCCGTGGCAATATAATCTAAACTTGCACTTCTATCTTCGTTAAGTGTGCTCTGCACGGCTATATCGTCACGCATAATGTAATGCGCGACGATATCCCGAGAACTCACCTTGCGCCGTTTTTTTAGCACCGCAACAAAATCACGGTGGCTTTTCAGCCTTTCCATGCCTTACGACGCTACCTTAACTCAGGCAGACAGTGACTTGCGGCCCTTGGCACGACGACGATTAATTACTGCGCGACCTGCACGCGTACGCATGCGAACGCGGAAGCCGTGCTTCATGTGACGACGACGATTATTCGGCTGAAATGTCCTCTTCATAACTAATGCTCCTGTATTCAGCCACGCAAAAGCATGGCCCCGTATGAGTCAAGCTATACCAAAATACTATTACCCCTCACCAATGCTCAAAACTCCACATTTTCTTATTGAAGAATCAACATTGTCAGATATAAATAAAAATGATTTATTCACATTTCTATTACAATTTATTGTACACGCAAAATCGTTGAAAAATAGCCAAATCTCAGCTTTAAACTTATCCACAAATTACACACATGTTATTCACAATTAAACAATTTCAACACGCTAGACTGTGGATAACTTCGTAGGGTCAGAGTAAACATATCTTACTGATACTTATTACACACGTGCGCGCGTAAACAGAATCAGCATTATTACATGTGCTAAATGCAAGTTTGGGGGTGAAATGGCTGATACATTAGGCGATTCTACATCGCAAGCTGCTTTGGTATGGTCTAATACGCTTACTGTTTTACAGCATAACGCCCTTTTAACTGCGCGCGATAAAGGTTGGTTTGAAGGTGTTAAACCAGAAGCAATCTTTGGAACGACCATTGTTTTGTGCGTATCCAATGCTGAAACGCAACAAGCTTTGCAAAATGAATTAAATTCTCCTCTACTTACAGCATTAAAAATTTGCACTGGTAAAGATATGTTTCCTGCTTTTAGGATCGTCCCTCAATCTGAATATCAGGAAAAAGCTGCACAAAATTCTTCAAATTCTTTATCTCATCAAGCACAGAACAATGCGAATTTAA